>JAUIMC010000004.1 GCA_030433215.1 Alphaproteobacteria bacterium | reverse complement strand
CGTCGACAACCATTTGCAAATCGATGTGTCGGCGAAATACCGTCTGACGGATCAGTTCCAGCTCTTCACCGAGTTCAAGAACGTCAACAACGAGCCGTTCGCCGCTTTCGTGCGCAGCCCCGCCTACGGCAAACTCAATTCCCAGTATGAGGAATATGGCTGGTCGGCGAAGTTCGGCGTGTCCTTTAAGTATTAGGGGCAAGTATCGGGAGTGTTCCTCCGCGTTTCGCATGAGTTCGCGAAGGAGGAAGTTAGTTGTGTAGCGGCGGCGGACGCGTAGATTGTCCGCCGCTGCATTTTTTTTCCAACGAGGATTGAATGAGACTGACCTTTTACGCGTTCGCCTTGCTGCCGCTTGCCGCCGGCTGCATCTCCGCCGGGCCTTCCGCGCCGCCCGTTTATGCGGCGCTTGAAACCGCGCCCGTGAAATCCACGGATGACGCGGCAGACGATCCGGCGATCTGGGTGAATGCGGACGATCCGGCCTCCAGCCTCATTCTCGGCACCGACAAGCGGGCGGGGCTTTACGTCTATGATCTCTCGGGCGGCGTGGTTCAGTTCCTGCCCTCGGGCGAGCTCAACAATGTGGATCTGCGCCAGGGCGTTTCCATCGAGGGCTGGACCGGCGACATCGCCGCCGCCTCGAACCGCACGAACAATACGGTGACGCTTTTCACCATCGAAGACGGCGCGGTCGCCGAAAGCGGCGCCTTTCCGTCTCTCATCGACGAGCCTTACGGGTTTTGTCTTGGCGTCTGGAAAGACGATGTCTTCGCCTTCGTGGCGCACAAGACCGGCGATCTCATCGCCTACCGGCTCGCGGGTCCGGGCGGCGGCGCAGAGACCGCGCGCCTGAAGCTTGAAACCCAGCTTGAGGGCTGCGTCTTCGACGACGATACGGGCGTTCTTTATATCGGCGAAGAGGCGAAAGGCGTCTGGAAGGCGGCATTCGACGGCGGGGCGTTTGCCGCGCCGTCTCTCATCGACGAAGTCGGGGGCGCGAGCGGCGTCGCCGCCGACGTCGAAGGCCTCGCGCTTTACAAGACGGGACCTGAAACCGGCTATCTCATCGCATCATCGCAAGGCAACAACTCCTTCGCCGTTTATGAGCGCGAAGGCGCCAACGCGTTTGTCGGGCGTTTCGCGATTGCGCCCGGCGAGGGCGTCGACGGGTCGGAGGAAACCGACGGCGTCGAAGCGGTCTCCGCCAATCTCGGGCCGGCCTTTCCGGAAGGCGTCTTCGTCGCCCAGGACGGGTTTAACGCGCCGAGAGGCTCGGCGCAGAATTTCAAGATTGTCGACTGGCGTGCAATCCGGGCGTTGATCGAGGCCGGGGAAACGGCGCCGGCGAACTAAGCGCGGCGGCTCAGAGCGTGTCGCGCATAAGTAGTTTCCGGTTATGCGCAAAAGACACGCGCAACAAACAAAGACCTAAAGCAAGTTGAGAGACGTGCTTTAGGGACCGTTGCTGTTCGGGGTTTCGGCGCCTTGCGCATTGGCCGTGGCGGCGCCGTCAGAGACGACGAAGCAGGAAACCTTCTTGTCCTTCAGCGCCTCGCAGCCCGCTGCGGCTTCGATTTCCGATAGACGGATGATGCGCGCCCGATAAAGCATTTTGCCTTCCTCCATGGGCGTCGGCATGACCATGCGCTCGCGCTCGCTCATGCCCGCCTTGGCGACGGCGTCTTCCAGTTCGTGTTGCGCCATTTCCTTGGTGGAGTAGGCGCCGATCTGGATGCTCCAGTGATAGTCGGCGAAACTGTCCGTATCGCCCTGGCCGATCATTTCGCCATAGGCGTCGATGGAGGCGAGGCGGTTGCGCTGGAACTCATTGAAATCGTCGGGGTCGGCGCCGGGCGCGGCTTGTGCGATCAGCGCGCCGATGCTGTCGGCGCCGCCGGCCTCATCCCCGTCGCCGAAGGTCGCGGCGGCGGTCATGATCTGGGCCCGCATTTCCGCATTGCCGGCGATGGTGGGCGCGGCGTGTTCGGCGGAGAGCGCGGCGACGAGGGTCGGCTTCAGGCGCGGGGTCGGCTTGTTCCGGAAAAGCGCGGCGACGAGGGCCGGTTTCTTGTCGATCTCGGCGAAGGCCTCGTCGAGGATCTCGCGCATATGGGCGTCGCGGGTGCGCGAGGAGCGCCCGCCCAGAACCACGCCGATCAGCCGGGTGCCGTCGCGTGTCGCGGAGGTGACGAGATTGAAGCCGGAGCGGCGGGTGTAGCCGGTCTTGAGGCCGTCCGCGCCGTCAAAGGTTTTCACCAGCGCGTTATGGGTGCGATAGGTGCGCCCGTCCCAGGAAAAGCTCTCGACCGAGAAATAATGAAAATATTGCGGGTAGTCCTGAATGAGGCGGCGGCCGAGCACCGCCATGTCCCGCGCCGTGGTGACCTGTTTCGAGTTCGGCAGGCCGGAGGCGTTGCGGAACGTGGTGCGCCACATGCTGAGCTCGCGCGCCTTTTCGGTCATCTTCAGGGCGAAGCGCCATTCCGAGCCGGAAATTTCTTCCGCCACCGCTGCGGCGACGTCATTGGCGGACTTGACGACCAGGGCCTTGATGGCGGTCTCGACATCGATGGTCGAGCCGGCCGAAACGCCAAGCTTCGACGGCGGCTGGCCGGCCGCATGGGCCGAAACGCTGATCTTGGACTCGAGCGTCATGCGCCCGGCTTCCAGCTCCTCGAAGAGGAGATAAAGCGTCATCATTTTGGTTAACGAGGCGGGGTAGCGCCGGCTGGTGGAATAGCGATCAAAGAACACGTCGTCCGAGTCGGCATGCACCACATAGGCGGCGTATTTGGAATTCGCCGAAGCCTGTGGTGCAAAAAGGAACGCTGCGAGCACCGCAAGCGTTAGAACTGTTACGCTACGAAACGCCATGACCATTCGACGAGCCTCGCTCATTCCAAAGCCGTTTTCAATATTCGGAAGGCGTCGCCCCCGGAAAATTCGACGCTGAGATCGCCCTCTCGCCCCAAAAACCCGCTTGCGCCCCATTGCCGGACATCGCCGCCGGGCATCCGCCTTCATCAGGAGCAAACGTTGTGCCGCCCGCCGGCCCCCGTCGCCTCACATGCCGGCCCGATGTCTCGGGACGGCACAAGAAGCATCGGGGATCGCGGTAAACGGAGCGTTAACGAAAGTTTTACCGTTTCAGCTAAGATATTTTTGTGCGGTGCAGCAAAAAATCTCTTGACGAAGCCGGCAACGGTCCATATGTTGCGCTGCACAAAAGGCGCTCTTGTGTATAGAGCATTAGTGTTTTCAATAGCTTAGCGATAAGAATCGCAGGGAGATGAAGATGGCCGCTGCCAAGAAAACCGCCAATGGCGCTGAAGCCTTCGACATGACGGCCTTCAGCCCGGAATCCTTCAAGGAAGGCTATGAAAAAATCACCGAGGGCATGTCGTCCCTCGCGGATTTCCACAAAGAGTCGCTGAATGCGATGATGGCTTCGGCCGGCGCGTTCGCGAAAGGCTTCGAGAAGCTGACGAGCGAGAGCACGTCCTTTTCAAAAGCCGCGTTTGACGAGTCGGTCGCGACGGCGAAAGCCGCCGCGTCGGCGAAAACGCTGCAGGAAGCCCTTGAGCTCAACAGCGATTTCATGAAGGCCTCCGTTGAAAAAAATCTCGGCCAAATCAACAAGGTGGCCGACATTTGGGCGTCGACGGCGAAAGACACGGTGGAGCCCCTGACGGCGCGCTACACCGAGCTTGTCGAAAAAATTCAGTCTTACCGTCCGTAAGGCCTGAAACCTCGGTTTCTCAGTACTGTTGCGTGAATGGGCCCGGTGCGTATCGCCGGGCCCATTCGATTCGTGCGTTATGGGAACATTAAGTTTACCGGCCCGGAAAAAATTTCCGCCTTTTCAACTTCGAGCGACTACTTATCTAATGTTTCAGGCGGCGTTTTGCGGTTGCAAAGCGCCATTTCAATGCAGACACTGAAGGACTATGGCTGAAGATAACGATCAGGATCAGGAACGCGGAACCGGCCCGGGGCAGGGCGTCGGGGTTGTCACCAAGACTACGCCGAAGACCAAAAGGCCCTCGCTTTACAAGGTGCTGCTCCTGAACGACGATTACACGCCGCAGGAATTTGTCGTGTGGCTGCTTCAGGCCGTTTTCAAGAAAGAGCCGGAGGAGGCGGTGCGGATCATGCTGCATGTCCACCAGTCCGGCGTCGGCGTCTGCGGCGTATATACGTATGAAGTTGCAGAGACGAAGGTGGCGCAGGTGATGGAGCTGTCCCGGCGCAATCAGCATCCGCTGCAATGCACGATGGAACGGGAGTAGGCTCCATGGCGTCCTTCAGTAGAACCTTAGACGAAGCCCTGCACAGCGCGATCGCGCTGGCGACGGAGCGCGACCACGAACTGGCGACCCTCGAACATCTTCTTCTGGCGCTTACCGACGACCGCGACGCGGCGGCTGTCCTGCGCGCCTGCAATGTGGATATCGAGCTGCTTCGCCGCCAGCTTTACGAATTTATCGAGAACGATCTCGCGAACCTGAAACTGGAGAACGGCGAACAGGCGAAACCGACGCCGAGCTTCCAGCGGGTCATCCAGCGCGCGGTCATTCACGTTCAGTCTTCCGGCCGCGAGGAAGTCACCGGCGCCAATGTGCTGGTGGCGCTTTTCGCCGAGCGCGAGTCGCACGCAGCGCATTTCCTCCAGGCCCAGGACATGAGCCGCTTCGATGCGGTGAATTACATTTCCCATGGCATCGCCAAGCGCCCCGGCGAAAGCCAGCCGAGAAGCCCGCGCGGGGCCAATGAAGAGCCTGAAGCCGCGCCGGGCGGCAAGCAGGAAAGCGCGCTCGAGGCCTATTGCGTCGACCTCAACGCCAAGGCCCGTTCCGGCAAGATCGACCCGCTGATCGGCCGCGAAGCGGAAGTGGAGCGGTCGATCCAGGTGCTGTGCCGCCGGCGCAAGAACAACCCGCTGCTCGTGGGCGATCCCGGCGTCGGCAAGACCGCCATCGCCGAGGGGCTGGCGCGCAAGATCGTCGACGAAGAGGTTCCGGAAGTTCTCGCGAACTCCACCATCTACGCCCTCGACATGGGCGCGCTGCTCGCCGGCACGCGTTATCGCGGCGACTTCGAGGAGCGCATCAAGGCGGTCCTGAAGGAACTCGAGGAACATGAGGACGCAGTCCTCTTCATCGACGAGATCCATACGGTGATCGGCGCCGGGGCGACCTCCGGCGGGGCCATGGATGCGTCGAACCTATTGAAGCCGGCGCTTCAATCCGGGGCGCTTCGCTGCATGGGCTCGACCACCTACAAGGAATATCGCCAGCATTTCGAAAAGGACCGGGCGCTCGCCCGCCGCTTCCAGAAGATCGACGTTGTCGAACCCACCAAGGACGACACGGTGAAAATCCTCATGGGGCTGAAGCCCTATTTCGAAGAGCACCACAAGCTGAAATACACCGACGAGGCGATCATCGCCGCGGCGGAGCTGTCGTCGAAATACATGACCGACCGCAAGCTGCCCGATAAGGCCATCGACGTCATCGACGAGGCCGGCGCGCGGCAGATGCTGTTCCCCGCCGACCAGCGCGTCGCGATCATCGGCGAGGAGCAGATCGAGGAAGTGATCGCCAAGATGGCGCGCATCCCGCCGAAATCCGTGTCGAAATCCGACACCGAACGGCTCGCCAAGCTGGGCGAGGATCTGCGCCGCGTCGTCTTCGGCCAGGACAAGGCGATCGACCAGCTCGCTGCGGCCATCAAGCTGTCCCGGGCGGGTCTGCGCGAACCGAACAAGCCCATCGGCTCCTATCTCTTCGCCGGCCCCACGGGCGTCGGCAAGACGGAAGTCGCCAAGCAGCTCGGCCTCGTCATGGGCGTCGAGCTCGTGCGCTTCGACATGTCCGAATATATGGAGCGGCACACGGTCTCGCGCCTCATCGGCGCGCCGCCGGGCTATGTCGGCTTCGATCAGGGCGGTCTCCTGACCGACGCCATCGACCAGCATCCCCATTGCGTGCTCCTTCTCGACGAGATCGAGAAGGCGCATCCGGAGATTTTCAACATTCTCCTGCAGGTGATGGACAACGGCCAGCTTACCGACGCCAACGGCCGCAAGGTCGATTTCCGCAATGTCATCGTTATCATGACGACCAATGCCGGCGCCCAGGATGCGGCCAAGAACGTCATCGGCTTTGCCGGCGGCAAGAAGATCGACGAGACCGAAGAAGCGATCAAGCGGATGTTCACGCCTGAATTCCGCAATCGCCTCGACGCGGTGATCGAGTTCGCCGGGCTGTCGCCGACGATCATCAACCGCATCGTTGAGAAGTTCGTCCTGCAGCTTGAGGCCCAGCTCGCCGATCGCGGGGTCACCTTCGAGCTCACGGAGGCGGCGACCAAATGGCTCGCGGAACGCGGCTTCGACGACGAGATGGGCGCGCGCCCGCTCGCCCGCGTCATCCAGGAGCATGTGAAGAAACCCATCGCCGACGAAATTCTCTTCGGCGCCCTCAAAGACGGCGGCGTCGTGCGCGTCATGGTGGATGCGGCCGACGAGACGAAGCTCGCCTTCGAATATCTTGCCGATGAAGAAGGCGGGGACAAGCCTGGCGACGGCGGCGGCGACGCCAATGTGCCGGCGCTGATGGAATAGCCGTAAAACGAGACGTGAAAAAACGCCGGGCCCTTAGAGCCCGGCGTTTTTACATGCGCCATTGTCTTCCAGCATTGCCTTTCGGCGTCGCGCCCTAAGAGCGCGCGGCCTTATTGGCAGGCGGACAGGAAGGGTAGGATCGAGCAGATTGCAGGTTTTTCCCCGCCCTGACCGTTGTCCTGGCCATTACCATTCCCGTTCCCGTTGCCATTACCGTTGCCATTGCCGCCGCCATTATTGCCGCCGCTGTTGCCGCCACCATTGCCGCCGCCATTGCCATTGTTGCCGCCCCCATGATTGCCGTTATTTCCATTGTTGCCCTGGCCGCCGCCATTGCCGCCACCGCCGCCATTGCCGCCACCGCCGCCATTACCGCCGCCGTTGCCGCCGCCATTATTGCCGGAGCCGCCGCCGGAGTTGCCGCCGCTATTGCTGCCGCCGTTATTGCCCGAGCCGCCGCCATTATTGCCCGGCGGTGTCGCGGGGCTGCCGCCTCCGCCGCCGCCTGAACCGCCGCCGGAAGAGCCGCCGGACCCGCCGGAGCTTCCACCCGAGCCGCCTGAGCCGCCTGAGCCGCCGCCAGACCCGCCGCCGGAGCCGCCGCCAGTGGCGCCGCCGAGCGAACCGCCGCCGCCATGGGCGGGGCCGTTCGGGCCTTCGTCATTGAGAGAGGATTCGACGTTCTCGAATTTTCTTTTCGTGGTCTCGCCTGTCACCTCAAGGGCGGCGTAGATCGCGACAGCGATGAGAACGGCGATCAAAGAGTATTCGACAGCCACCGAACCGGCGTTGTCCTTACAAAGACGATTTAAAATACGCATAGGTCTGCCTGGCCGGTACGCGGCCCCTGTTACTATTTCAAATTTTACATATGACTGTATACAGACTGTTAATTTGCGCGCACGTTTTGCGCACTTCATGAAATAAAGAAAACAATGCGCCGCGGGCCGGGCCCGCCTGAACAGGCAGGCTTTTCAAGATGAAGGTTGGTAAACGGGCCTTTACGATAGTTTTTCTGTGTTCTGGATAATTTCAATTTTCAAGAAAAGTTTCAAACTTTCTTCGGACCCCAGGACTTTTTCCCCGAAATGGCCGGGCGCATGGGTGACCGGCTCGGCGCAGTAGAAATCGGCTTCTTCCGGAGAATAAAGATGCAGAATGCGAGCATTGCTGTTCAGGGCGATCCGCAGGCGGTCATGAATGACGACAGCTTCGCCATCCCATATCTTGACGGTGTAATCGACAGGATCGTCGGGAATGGCGCCCTTGTGATCGAGCCCTTCCGTCGGGACCAGCATGCCAGACTGTTTGGGTTTTGCGAAATGCTCGGTGAAGCATAGCCGCGTTTCCTTCGTGCACGGAAAAAACGGATGTAAGCCGAGCCCTGCGGGCATCGGCGCCGGGCCGGTGTTTTTCACCGAAAGCGCGATTTCGAAACCGCGCTCGGAGAGGCAAAAGTCCTGCTGCGCGCGGAACGGAAACGGAAAGCCGAGCGCCGCCGGCGCATAGTCGAACGCGCAGGCGAGGCGGTCCGGCGTTTGCGCTGTTATTTCCCAGGCGCTGGTCCAGCCATGGCCGTGCAGCGCGTATTCCGGATCGCAGGCCGGCAGGGTGGGGCCGAGATCGTAATGGCGCCCGTCAAAATCGAGACCACCGGGCAGGCGCGAGAACCAGGGAACGCACGGGTAACACGCCGCCTCGCGGGGATCGGCGGCCACCGCCTCTTCGCTGCGCGCGGGACGCAGAACGTCCCGCCCGTCAAAGCGAAGCGACAGGACCGTTCCGCCCAGCGCCGGCGCCAGTTCCGCTTTCATCTTTCCCGATGCGATGCCGATCACTGCACTGGTCATGAAATTTTTCTGAGTTTAGGCGATTCTTGCGGCCGCTTTGCGCATGGAAACAGCGCACAGACCGAGGGCATAAAAAAAGACCGCTGCGAGGGAAGGGGATCGCAACGGTCTTTCTTGGTGCAGGGCGCCCAAGCGGCAAGGGGTGGGGGCGCGCCTTGCGGTTTGCTCATAAACTCTGGAGCAAAGGCGGGGATACCATGACGCTCCAGGCAACAAGGGGGGCATATGTTGCCTCTCCTTCATAGCCGGCGGGGCCGTGCGCGGCAAAACACGACTGCGCGAGGGCGTTATGAGATAAAGTTACAGCAGCGCCTTGCTAGCGGATCGCCTTGCGGATCGACTGTGCGATAGGCTCGAGCTCTTCATGGCTCGCCGGCTTGCCGCTGGCGTGGGCGGCGACCACCACCCCCTCGTAAACGGGCAGCACATGGAAATGCAGGTGGAAGACGGTCTGGCCCGCGCGCGCGCCGTTGAACTGCACGATGCGCAGGCCGTCGGGCTTCAGCGCCTTTTCGACGGCGGCCGCCACGACCTGCGTCGCGCCGATCAGCTCGTTGAGCGCCTCGGGCTCTACGTCGAGAAAATTCACGGCCTCGCTTTTCTTGTGAATGACAAGGCAGTGGCCCTTGCTCTGCGGAAAGACATCCATAAAAGCGAGGATATTGTCGGTTTCCATGAGTTTCACGGATGGCATCTCGCCGCGAATGATTTTCGCGAAGATATTGTCCGGGTCGTAAGTCTGTTGAAGCGACATGAGCTGGTTCCGTTTTGCTGTTCGGTGATGTCTAGGCTTTTCTGTAGGGCGTGACGTCTTTCAGGGCTTCGATCTCCATACCGGTCTGATCGCGTTCCGCGTCAAGATAGCGGGCGATGGCCTCGCGAAAACTTTCATTCGAAATCCAGTGCGCGGACCAGGTTGCGACCGGTTCGTAGCCGCGGGCGATCTTGTGCTGGCCTTGCGCGCCGGCTTCAACGCGGGCGAGCCTCCGTTCGATGGCGAAGTCGACCGCCTGATGATAGCACAGTTCGAAATGCAGATAGGGCACGTCTTCAAGACAGCCCCAATAGCGCCCGTATAGCGCGTCGCCGCCGATAAAATTGAGCGCCCCGGCGATGGGTTCGCCATCGCGTTCGGCGACGATGAATAAAAGGCTGTCGGCCATGCTCTCCGCGATGAGGCGGAAGAAAGTCCGGGTGAGATAGGGATAGCCCCATTTGCGCGCGCCGGTGTCCTGATAAAAAAGCCAGAACGCGTCCCAGTGACGCTCGGTGATCTCGGCTCCGACGAGCCTTTTGATGACAAGGCCGTCGCCTGCCTCGCGGCGTTCTTTCCTGACGGCCTTGCGCTTGCGCGAGGCGAGCGCGCCCAGGAAATCGTCGAAAGTTTCATAGCCCCGGTTGAACCAGTGATATTGCTCGCCCATGCGCGGCAGGAAGCCGGCGGCTTCGAGCGCGGCTCTGTCGTCGTTCTGGATGAAATTCACATGCGCGGAAGAGGCGCCGACCTGCTCGGTGACCTGGCGCAGGGCGGCGGCGAGCGTTCGTTTCGCGCTGTCGCCATGCGCCAGAAGGCGCGGACCCGGAACCGGGGTGAAGGGTGCGGCGCTCAGCAGCTTCGGGTAATATCGCCCGCCTGCGCGCTCCAGGGCGTCGGCCCAGTGATGGTCGAAGACATATTCGCCCTGGCTGTGGCCTTTCACATAGAGCGGCGCCGCGCCGGTGACGGCGCCTGCTTCCTCGACGATAAGGTGCAGGGGCGCCCATCCCGCCTCGGGCGCGACCGATTTCGATTCTTCCAGCGCCGAAAGAAAGGCGTGGCTGACAAACGGATTGAACCGCGAGGGATCGGGATTGGCGAGACGGTCCCACTGCGCCGGCTCGATCTCCTTGATCGAACCGATCGTTCGCGCCAGCGCAGCATCGGATCCGTCGGGCATCAGTCGATCTCGAAAACCCCGTCCACTTCGACCGCGGCGTTCAGCGGCAGGGCGGGCGCGCCCACTGCGGCCCGCGCATGCCGGCCCTTGTCGCCGAACACCTCAACCATGAGGTCGGAACAGCCATTCATGACTTTCGGCTGGTCGGTATAGTCCGGCGTCGAATTGATGAAGCCGCCGAGTTTGACGACGCGGCTCACCCGGTCGAGATCGCCGCCGCAGGCTGCGCGCAGTTGCGCGATCAGATTGACGCCGCAGGCATGGGCCGCCTCGACGCCTTTTTCGAGATCGAGATCCGCGCCGAGCTTGCCGGTGAGGAGGCCGCCGGCGCCGATGGACACCTGACCCGAGATGAAAACGAGATTTCCCGTAATGACGAAGGGCACATAGTTCGCCACGGGCGCGACGGGCTCAGGGAGAACGATGCCGAGTTCTGAAAGGCGGTCGTCGATACGGGACATGAAGGCTCCTGATTTTTGTTGCAGTTTGATTTCTTTTTGCAGCTTTGCCAACCGGCGCGCCAAGCTTAGTCGGCTTTGTTAGCCGGAAATTATTTCAAATTCTATGCGCCGGTTGCGCTCACGCCCCTCTTCGGTGGCGTTGTTTGCGAGAGGTTCGGATTCGCCGGCGCCGTCTGCGGCGACGGCAGACGGCGCCGCCCCGGCGGAGACCAGGAACTCGCCGACGATGCGGGCGCGCTCGCGGCTCAGGAGTAGATTGCCCGGCGCGCTGCCGAGCGAATCCGTATGGCCGGTGATCCGCAGCCGGGCGCCTGGGCAGGCGCTGAGCAGCGTCGCGACCTCGCGCAGTCGCCTTTTTTCATTGTCATCGAGGCCGGAGTCGGCGCTGGAATACCGGATGTTCAAGACTGAAACGGCGTTCCGAAGCGGGGCGAGACAGTCCACGGCTGGGGCGGCTGAGGCGGCGGGCGCATTGTCCTGCGCCGCCATGGACGACGCCGGCGCGGGCGCGTCCGCGCGCGGCGCAGGATCGGCTTGCACCGGCGTTTCCTCGTCAACGAAGATCTCCGCCTCGCCGGCGAGCCCCTCCGGCAAGGCCGTCATCAACATGCGCGCGGCGCCGGCGCGGACAGTGTCTTCCGCTTCCCCCATAACCGAAAAGCGCTCATTCTCGGCCGAGACGGCGCCGTGACGCAGATAATAAAGCGCGCGCAGCGAGGTTTCCGCGGCGATGCCCCAGCTTTCGGGCGAGGCGGGCGCGCCGCGGGCGATCTCGAGACCGCCGGAAATCTCCGTGTCCGGAAAAAGATTGTGCGCGAGCCGGAAAATCTCGTCGCGCGTTTCCTGATCCGGCGCATGGCCGGAAAAGGCGAGCACGCTGTTTTCATATTCGGCGATGAACAAAAACGGATCGGCGGTCGGCGGCGCTTCCACCACGGTCAGGGCGCCGGCGTCCACGGCGGTGACGCCGCCGGAGACGAGCCCGCCGCCGCCCTGCGCCGCCGCAATCCGCGCAATCAGGTCCGCGCGCGCCTCGTCATCGGGCGCCTCGCCGGAAAGGATCGCTTTTTGTCCGTCCATGGTGACCGACGCCCAGGCGGCTGCGTCATCTCCGAGAGCCTCCCGGGCGCTCTCTTCGAGTCGGCGCTCGGCCGAGGCCGCCGATCCCGGCGCGCCGTCAATGAGAAATGCGGCGACAGCGAGGAGCGCGACAGCGGCGAGCGCGGCGAGGAATTTCAGGAAGGCGGTCATGCTGCGTGTCCGGTCGTTTCCTTACGGCCTGTCACCATTCCAGGATGACTTTGCCGGACTGGCCGGAGCGCATGATGTCGAACCCGGCCTGAAAATCCTCGACCGGGAAACGGTGCGTGATGATCGGCGTCAAGTCGAGCCCCGCCTGCAGCATGGCGCCCATCTTGTACCAGGTCTCGAACATGCGCCGGCCGTAAATCCCCTTGATGTCGAGCCCCTTGAAAATCACTTTCTCCCAGTCGATCCCGGCGCCGTTCGGCATGATCCCGAGCATGGCGATCTTGCCGCCATGGTTCATCGTGTCGAGCATCGACTCGAAAGCGGACGGCACGCCGGACATTTCAAGGCCGATGTCGAAACCTTCCGTCATCTTCAGGTCGGCCATGACGTCCTTGAGAGATTCCTTCGTGACATTGACCGCCCGCGTCGCGCCCATGGTCTTTGCGAGATCGAGGCGATAGTCGTTGACGTCGGTGATGACCACATGCCGGGCGCCGGCGAACTGCGCGATGGCGACGGCCATGATTCCGATGGGGCCGGCGCCGGTGATCAGCACGTCCTCGCCGACGAGGTCGAAAGCGAGCGCGGTATGGGCGGCGTTGCCGTAAGGATCGAAGATCGCGCCCATCTCGTCGGAGACGGCTTCGGGCAGGCGATAGACGTTGAAGGCCGGGACGGCGACATATTCCGCAAAGGAGCCGGGACGGTTGACGCCGACGCCCACCGTGTTGCGGCAGAGGTGGCGCTTGCCGGCGCGGCAGTTGCGGCAATAGCCGCAGGTGACGTGGCCTTCCGCCGAAACCCGGTCGCCGATCTTGAAGGTCGCATGTTCGGGATGGACTTCCGAACCGATCTCGACGACCTCGCCGGAGAATTCGTGGCCCACCGTCATCGGCACGGGGATGGTGCGCTGCGCCCAGGCGTCCCAATTGTAGATATGCATGTCCGTGCCGCAGATGGCCGAGTGCTTCACTTTGATCAGCACGTCGTTGGGGCCGATCTCGGGCCGCGTCGCATCGACCAGCCAGATGCCCTCTTGGGGTTTGGCTTTGACCAGGGCTTTCATGCGCAATCCTTTACCTGCCGTTTCCTCGCCTCTCGGCTTTGAAGCTCTTCTATCAGGCTCCGCGCCCGCCGTAACCTGCTCCCGGGCGGGGCTGGCCAGCAGGGGGGAAATATCGCAAGCTGGCGCAAAAGCAAATTTCAGGGGCTCCTCATGAAAATACGGATTTTGACCGCGGCGGCGGCTTTCATTCTGTCCGCCACTCTATCCTCATGCGCGAACGAGGCCGAAGACGGGGCTGGCAATGGGGCCGCAAGCGGCGAGGCGGCGGCGCGGCCGGATTTCACCCTGCCGGAAGCGGAGGCCTTCGACGCGGCGTCTGTTCCGGCCTATGGGGGCGATCACGGCGCCGTTTACGCCTATATCGACGAGAATCTCGACAGCCATGTCGGCAAGATCCAGCGCTGGCTGCGCCAGCCTTCCATTAGCGCCCAGAATGTCGGCGTGCGCGAAATGGCCGAGATGATGCGCGGCGATCTCGAGGCGATCGGCTTTCAGGAAACGGCGCTGGTGGAAACCGACGGCCATCCGGGCGTCTGGGGCTTCTACGACGCCGGCGCCGAACGCACGCTGATGCTGTACATGATGTATGACGTGCAGCCGGTGAATGAGGAAGACTGGCAAAGCCCGCCCTTCGAGGCGAATGTCATCGACCACCCGCTCGGCAAGGTCATCATGGGGCGCGGCGCGACCAACCAGAAAGGGCCCGAACGCGCGCTGTTGAATGCGATCGAATCGATCATCGCGGTCGACGGAACCCTGCCGGTCAATCTGATGGTCGCCGCGGAAGGCGAGGAGGAGCTCGGCTCGCCGCATTATCCGCAGATCATCGACCAGTATGAAGATCGACTCAAAACCGCCGACGGCGTGATCTTTCCGTTCAACTCCCAGAACCCGCAAGGCGACGCGAACCTCAATCTCGGCGTCAAGGGCATCGTCTATTTCGAGGCGGAAGCGACGGGCGGCGCCTGGGGCGGCCCGACCGAGGCAGAGATCCACGGGTCTTACAAGGCGGTGGTCGACTCGCCGGTCTGGCGGCTCGTCAAGGCGCTTTCGACGCTGGTTTCCGAGGACGCCAACACCATTCTCGTCCCGGGCTATTATGACGGCGTGCGCCCCCCGACCGAGGAGGAAGCCTCGCTCATCGCCGGCCTTCTGAAAAAGCATGACGATGAGCGGTTGCAGGACATCTTCAAGGTCGAGCAGTGGATTGAGGGCATGAGCGGCGAGGAAGTGCTGCGCAATCTCATCTACACGCCGACCCTCAATATCGACGGCATCTATGGCGGCTATACGGGCGAAGGCGTCAAAACCATCCTGCCGCACATGGCGACGGCGAAAATGGACTCGCGCCTGCCGGTGGGGCTGGACCCGGATGAGGCGCTCGGGAAAATCCGCGCGCATCTCGACGCCGAAGGCTATGAAGACATCGTTTTGAGAAAACTCTCCGGCTATCCTGCGGCGCAAACGTCGGTTGAGACGACGCTGGTGCAGGCGGTGATCGGCGTGTTCAACAAATACGGCCACACGCCGACGGTCAATCCGCGTCTCGCGGGCAGCGCGCCGTTCTATCAGTTCACGGACAGACTGGGGCTGCCCATGGTGCCGACCGGTTTCGGCTTCGGCACGGGCGCTCATGCGCCGAACGAGATCATGCTGATCGAACCGGCGGGCGACACCGGCGCGGCTGGTCTCGCCGATATTGAAAAAGCCTATGTGGACATGCTCTACGCGCTCGCTGAAGCGCCCTAAGGCGCGCGGCGTAAAAAGGCTCTGGAAAAGGACCGCTTAGCGGTCCTTTTCTTTGTCATCAGTGTCGATATCGGGATCGCGAACCGGAGACGGCGGGTCGCTGGCCGGAAACGATTCCTCCAGCGCCTCGTCCAGCTCCTCCTGCTCTTCCTTGGTCGGCTTCTTGTTTTCCGTCTTGGGGGAGGCGGCCATCGGGTCACTCCTTGAGAATTTCATCGTCCAGCACTAACGCCTGCCGGGTCCCGTGAGTTCCGGCGCGGCGCCCGCGGAATGCCGGTGATTTTGCCGGCTTGAACAGGGCCGCCGCCTGAGTCGCCGCGCGCCCTTTGACCGCGCCGGGCCCGCAGCCGGCGCGCGCGCCGCGCGATTTCCGGTTGTCACAAAAATTTTTTCAGCGGATTTTTAATGGGCGCCGGCGGCTCTTCTTTTGTGCGCTGCGGTCGTCACGAGCGCTTTTCACTAAAATAACCGATCAGGCAGAGCGGAAGTCTCTAACTTCCGAGCATGTCCGCTGATGGCGCGCATTGGGCATTGCGCGCTGCAAAAAACGCCGCGCTGAAGCGGACTTTATGCACCGTTCGTCACATAAACTTGATGGGAAAATAGGTGTTGCGGTTTTTGATCTTACGCGACATGCAATCCGTGTGCGCACGTAAAAAAGATGCGCCGTTTTAAGGGTGGGCGTCCAGGAACAAGGAAGTCTGATCATGATGAAAAAAATTATTACGGCAGCAGCCGGCGCCGCGGCGCTGAGCATCGGTTTCACCACGGCGAGCTTCGCCGATGACGCCAAATTGCATTACGCCTCGGCGGAATTGACGACACAGAGCGGCGCCATGGATGTGTATCGCCGCATTCAGGACGTTGCGGTCCAGACCTGCGATGCGCGTCTGAAGCATGACAGCGTCGTGAAGTATCGCGCCGTGCATGAAAGCTGCGTTTCCAATGTCGTCGACGAGCTCGTTGCGAAAGTGAACGACGCGCGGGTCGACAGCATTCACGCGGGCAATGTCTAGGCCGTCACGCTGCAATAATAAGAAACGATGCAAAAACGCCCCGGATTGAAATCCGGGGCGTTTGTTTTTGGGGGCGTGCCCCGCTTAAGCTTCCTGCTGCAGCCGCTGGGCGAGTTGCGGATCCTTCTGCGCCTGCTGGGCGATGGCGTTGTAGCGCTGAACGCTGAGGCCCTGTTTTTCAATCGCGGCGATCATTTCGGTCTGCGCTGTTTGCTGCATTTCCTGCGCCTGTTCCTGCGACTCGGCGGATTGAACTTTCGGGGTCCATTCCTGAATGATCGCGTTGATCTTCTTTTCCGCCTTCACGAATTTTTTGACTTCCTTGTCGCTGACCGGCGCGGCTTCCTGCGCTTGTTGCTGCGCGGCGGCGGCGTCCTGGGCCATGGCGGCCGGGCTTGCGGCCGCAGTGGCGGTCGCAGCGGCGGCTGCGAGGATCTTCGTCATCTTGATGGGGGTCATGTCGTGTTCCTTTTGTCGTCGCTTCTGAATGGGCGACTAACATAAGGCGCTTGCGCGTTAAAATCAGGGAGGTTTCTAAATTGTCATCTCAGGCGCGCGTGAGATTACAATTTAAAAATTTTTGCATTGTCGCAAACGCCGCCGGTGGACATGCGCGGCGAAAGACGAGAAAATTATCTAACCCGCCGCCGCGCGCGCCTTTATATGACGCCTACGGACTTTCCGACCTTGATGAACGCTTCCACCGCCTGATCAACCTGTTCGTCGCTGTGGGCCGCGCACATCTGCGTCCGGATGCGCGCTTTCTCGCGCGGCACCACGGGGAAAGAAAAGGCGGTGACGTAGACCCCTTCATCCATCAGCGCGGCGGCCATCGCGCCCGCCTTCTTGGCGTCGTAGATCATGATCGGGATGATCGGATGTTCGCCCGGCAGGAGATCGAAGCCGGCTTCGGTCATCTGCGCGCGAAAACGCCCGGCATTGCGGAAGAGCTGTTCGCGCAAATGCCCGCCGTCGCGCACCAGCTCCAGCGTCTTCAGGGTCGCGCCGAGGAGCGCGGGGGGCAGGGCGTTGGAGAAGAGGTAGGGCCGGGCCCGGTTGCGCAACAGGTGCACGACCTCTTTCGAGGCGCAGATATAGCCGCCCATGCCGCCGCCCAGCGCCTTGCCGAGCGTGCCCGTGAGGATGTCGACCCGCGCCGCGACGCCGCAATGGGCCGGCGCGCCCTCGCCATGCGGCCCCATGAAGCCCGTGGCGTGGCAGTCGTCGACCATCACGAGCGCGCCATATTCGTCGGCGATGGCGCAGATCTCATCCAGCTTGGCGATATAGCCGTCCATGGAAAAGACGCCGTCGGTGACGATCAGCTTGGTGCGCGCGCCGTCAAGATCGGCCTTTTCGAGCTGGCGCCTGAGATCGCTCATGTCGGAGTTGGCGAAGCGGTAGCGCTTGGCCTTGCACAAGCGGACGCCGTCGATGATCGAGGCGTGATTGAGCGCGTCGGAAATGATCGCGTCATCGGCCTCCAGCAGCGGCTCGAAGACGCCGCCATTGGCGTCGAAACAGGCGGCGAAGAGGATCGAGTCTTCATAACCGAGATAGTCGGCGATTTCCTTTTCCACCCGCCGGTGCAGGTCCGTGGTGCCGCAGATAAAGCGCACCGAAGCCATGCCGAACCCGTATTCGTCCATGGTCGCCTTGGCGGCGGCGACGATTTCGGGATTGTCGGCGAGGCCGAGATAGTTGTTGGCGCAGAAATTGAGGACTTTCTTGCGCTGGCCCTTGTGGTCGACCTCGATCACCGGCCCCTGGGCCGAGGTGATCTGGCGCTCGATCTTTTCGAGCCCGGCTTCGCGAATGTCCTCAAGCGTCGCGGCGACGCGATCGTAAAAATCCTGGCGCATGGCATGTCTCTTTCCTGGCGAGGGCCATGGTTTGGCGCCGCCGCCCCATGGGGTCAATGGTGGGGTCAAAGACGGGGCGCGCCAAAGAAAAAGGGCCGGCGAAACGCCGGCCCTTTCCAGATCGAGATGGGAAAAGCTTATTTCCCGGTGCGCCAGCCGGACGCGTATTCCTTGCGGGCGACTTCGGAATAAGGAACCGGGCTCACAATGGCGCGGACTTCCATCTGCTGGTGCTTTTCGACCGTGGTCTTCTCGGTGCCGCCATCGGGCTCGCCCCACAGCACTTTGACTTCGTTGCCGATCTCGACGTCGTTGTCGACGGTCGCCAGCGAAAGCGCCTTGCGCTCGTTGTAGGAGATGCCGGTGAACATCGAGAAGCCGGCGTTCTTGCCGTTCGCGAGCACCGAGTCGTAGTTCGACGAGGCGTAGTTGGCGAGCGGCTGTTCGAAATATTTGTACGGCGTGCCTTCGCCGACAACCGAGCCCATGATCTTGCGGACGTCTTCGTCGTTCCAGGCCAGCGTCACCTTGCGGCGGGTCTGTTCTTTTTCCATTTTCTTCAGGGCGTCGGCGCCGATGAAGTCATGGTCGAATTTCACGAACGGGCCGTAGCCGATGTCGTAAGGCGACACGTAATAGTCTTCGATGTTCTTGGAGACGTAGGAACCGCCGATGCCGCCCATGGCCTCGTAGGAGTTGGCCGGGAGCCATTCGCGGTATTTCTTCATCTCGTCGCCGGTATAGACGGCGGGAAGCGGCGAGGGGATCCAGCCGGATTCCAGCGTGTTCGTCGCATAGGCGCGGCAGCCCACGGGGACGATGCCGAACTCGGCGCCTTCTTCGAGGATCTTCGCGCGAACCTCGAGATATTCCTCATAGGGGCCCCAGATTTCGAGACCCGGCGCGCCGGCCATGCCGTGACGCAGGGCGCGGACTTTTTTGCCGCCGATATTGATGTAGCCCATGTGGAAGAACTTGATGTCTTCGAACGGGCCGCCGTTCAGCTTCTCGATCACCTGCTGGGCGTTCGGGCCCTGGATCTGGAAGCGGTAGAATTTGCGGGTGACGGCCTTGCCCATGGGCATGGACGGCGAGCGGTCGTCATAGGTGACTTCGACGTCATAGCCGCCGGTTTCCGCATGGAACTGGAGCCAGTTGGCGGACGGCGCGCGGCCGACGAAGACGACGTGGTTTTCTTCGAGGTTGAAGAGAATGCCGTCGCCGATGACATAGCCGTCATGAGAGACCGGCACATATTGCTTGGCGCGGTTGACGGGGAAATTCTTGAAGGTGTTGATCGCGGTGTCGGAGCAGACCTTGATCGCGTCAGGGCCTTTCAGGAACAGGTCGACCATGTGGTGGGTCTGGTCGAACAGGACCGCGGTCTCGCGCCAGGCGCGCTGTTCGTCCCGCCAGTTGTGAAATTCGGTCGGCACAACCGGATAGACATAGGCGCCGATCTTCGAATTGCGGAGCATGTCCACCGTGCTGCCGGCGGCTTTGAGCTTCTCTTCCAGGTTCTTGGCTGTCATTGCGGCGGAATCCTCCTCGATCTCGTGTTTTCAAGAATTAAAGGGACGTCCGCAGAATGAGGGCGCCCGATATTGTTTATGTTGCTTACAATTTTTGAAGACGCCGGTCTACTCTCGGCGCTTGCAAACCGTGACCGAATGTGTCGCGAAAACCCTGTTCCAGCGCAGAAAAAAAGGCTGAAAAAGGAAGTTCGGGCGCCCGCTTCCAATTCCGCTTTTGAGGGCGCATCGTTCCCGCGTTTTGCTGCATGTGCGTAATGGGCGGCGGCGCGTCGCCGGCCCCGGCAGGACGGCGTCATTAAAATCAGATGCTTGCGCGAAGCGCTGACAGTCTGATTTCGCTTTTGTAGCTTTTCGCTATCGCGAAGGGCGCCAACATGAAACGCCGCTTCGAAGCGGCGCATTGTCAAAAAGACGGGCGCTTCGGATAAGGCGGAAAGCTTCAGCGCAAGGCCGGCAGGCAAGGTGGGACATGAGGACGATCGACTATTTCGACAAGATGGCGAAGACCTATCCGGACCGGGACGTCCTGATCGCGGGCGAGACGCGCGTCACCTATCGCGAAATGGAGGCGCTGACCCACAAGGTCGCGGGCGCCCTGCGCGCGGCCGAGATGGAGAACCAGGAGCCCATCGCCGTCATGTCGCCCAATGACGGGCCGGTTTTGTCGGCGATGCTGGGTTGCTGGCGGGCCGGGGCGATCTGGGTGCCGGTCAACACCCGCAACGCCCTCGACGCCAATATCGCCTATCTGAAATATGTGCGCGTCGCGATGATCTTCTACCATTCGAGCTACGCCAAGGAGGCGGCGGAGATCAAAAGCCAGGTTCCGAGCGTCCGGCACATGATCTGCCTCGACAAGCCGGAAGGCGGCCATCCCTCCCTCGAGGAGTTCATGGCGACCGCGCCGTCCGATCATTTCCCCGATATTGGCGATCCCATCGGTAATCCGGAAGAGCTGACGGCGCTGATCGCCACCGGCGGCACCACGGGCCCCGCCAAGGGCGTGCGCGTCATGAACCGCTCATGGGGCGCGATGCTGGAGACGATCTGCAACATCATGCCGGTGGACGCGGACACGAAACCCGTTTCGCTGGCGACGGCGCCGCTGACCCACGCCGCCGGGCCGGTGACCATGGCGGCGCTCGCCATGGGCGCGACCGTGGTCGTGCTGCCGGGCTTTGACGCCGAAGCGGTGATGGCGGCCATCGAGGAGCATAAGGTCACCCATATGTTCCTGCCGCCGACCGCGCTTTATTCCATGCTCGGTCATCCCAAGGTGAAGGACCACGACTATTCGAGCCTCAAATATTTCCTGCTCGCCGGTTCGCCGGTCGCCGGGGAAAAGCTGAAACAGGCGGTGGAGACCTTCGGCCCCTGCATGTGCCAGAGCTACGGCCAGACGGAGTTTCACCTTGTCGCCACCTGGCTCTCGCCGGAGGTGGTCGCGGCGGCGGCGAAGGGCGATCACCCGGAACGCCTCACGAGCTGCGGTCAGGCGACTTATTCCGTGCGCGTCGAATTGATGGACGATGACGGCAATCTTCTGCCCGTGGGCGAGGTCGGCGAGATCGTCGGGCGCGGCGGCATTGTCGGCGGCGGCTATTTCGAACTGCCCGAAGCGAGCGCCGAGGCGATCGCCCATGGCTGGCATCACACCGGCGATGTGGGCAAGCGCGACGAAGACGGCTTTTTCTACATTGTCGACCGCAAGAAGGACATGATCGTCTCCGGCGGTTTCAACGTTTTCTCGGCTGAAGTCGAAGATGCGGTGATGGAGCTCGCCGAAGTCGCCGAATGCGCGGTCATCGGCGTGCCGCACGAGAAATGGGGCGAGCAGGTGACGGCCATGGTGGTTAAGCGCGACGGCGCCGAGATCGACGCGGAGACGATCATCGCCCACGCCAAGGCGCGCATCGGCTCGGTGAAAGCGCCCAAGGCCGTGCATTTCATCGACGCCATTCCGAGGACGCCCGTGGGCAAGATGGACAAGAAGAAACTGCGCGAACCGTTCTGGGGCGGCGCGGGCAGGTCAGTGAATTAGGCGCTCAACGCTTGCAACTTGCGACTCGCCACGGCTCGACCGTGGCGCCCATCTCCTGAATGGTCTTTACGCGCTGGAGTTGCGGTAAGGTTGGGAGCTGGGCCCCACGCTTAAAGCGTGGGGAGGCGACGAAAGGACAATAGATGCCATTCAAGCTTAATGGGGTCGAATACGTTTATACTGTTGGCAGTGATGTTGATCGTGATGGCATGTATCTAGAAGTGGCTGAGAAGCCAGGCGATAAAAACGCACTTTTTGAATTTTTCTATTCTGACCTCACCCAAAAAATGTCGCTTAACGCATTCAAACAGGACATCCCGGTTGAATTACTTGAATGGGCGATTTCAATAGCCAAAAAACGATTACCCGCTGCCACCGAAATTCCAGACACGCCTAGTTCACCCTCAAACGAATGAGGCTCGTACGACCATCATATTAATGTGTACGCGCCCTAAAGCTTAATCACCACTTTCCCGAAGGCGCCCGTCTGCTGATGGCGGAAGGCTTCGGCGGCGTCTTCATAGGGGAAGACCTTGTCGATGGGCGGCTTCACGCCGTTGACGTCGATGGCGGCTGCCAAATCCTGCGTCATCGCCTTGTTGCCGACGAAGATGCCGCGAATGCTTGCGCCTTTCAGCATCAGGGGATGCGGGGTTGTATCGCCGTCGCGCGTCAAGACGCCGATAAGCGCGATCTCGCCGTTGAAATTCACCGCCTGCATGGACTGGGCGAGCGTGCCGGCGCCGCCGACCTCGACCACGACATCGGCGCCGCCGCGATTGCTCGCCGCTGCGACCGCCGGGCCCCATTCCGGCGTCGACTTGTAATTGACGCCCGCCGCCGCGCCGAGCTTTTTCGCGCGCTCGAGCTTTTCGTCGGACGACGACGTGACAACCACATGGGCGCCCGCGGCGTGCGCGATGCCGAGCCCGATCATCGAGACGCCGCCGGTGCCGAGGACGCAGACGCAATCGCCCGCCCTGATCGGGTTGCGCCCGCACATCAGCGCGTTCCAGGCCGTGACGCCCGCGCAAGGCAGGGTCGAGGCTTCTTCATAGGTGAGGCTGTCGGGGATCTTGGTGACGCCTTTTTCATGCAGGCAGACATATTCGGCGAGCATGCCGTCGCAGCCGGACGCGCCGAGCGCCGGTCCGGCGGTAGGGTTCGGGGGGCCGTCATGCCAGTTCTGGAAGAACAGGCCCGCAACGCGGTCGCCGACCTTGAATTCCGATACTTCGTCGCCGACCGCGACCACTTCGCCGGCGCCGTCGGAGAGCGGCACCGTGTCTTCGGTGAGGACGCCGCCGAAATAATTGCCGGTGACGACCGCCTGGTCGCGGAAGTTCAAGGAGCAGGCGTGAACCCGGATCAGCACATCATGGGCTTTCACCTGCGGGGTGTCGCATTCGATGCTGACAAGGCTGTCGAGCGAGGTCGAGCCCGCTTTCAAAACATATTTTTTCATGAGATGCCGTCCGCTCCCGTGTTGCCCTAACGATGTCCGTTGCGCGTCATCATAACGGGATAATGCGCCGGAATCGATCAAAGAGGCGCGAGTTCGCTTTCAGCAAAACTTTGATGCAGTCGGGCGCGCTCAGGCGTTCGCCGGCGCGCGGGGCTTCACGGGCCTGCCTGACTTTTTACGCAGCAGTTTGGAATCCTGGCGCAGCCAGTCGAGGAGGAGATCGCGCGAGGGCGACTGGCGGTCCTCGTCCCAGCACAGAAAGATCGGCGCCACGGCGTCTTTTTCATCGAGCAGGGCCGCGTGAACCCCCGGCCAGTCCGGCGCGCCTTCCATGTCGAGGGAGACGGTGACCCCGAAGCCGGCCCGCACGAAGCCCAGCACCGTGTACCATTCGTCCGCCTCCTGCACGATTTTCGGCGTAAAGCCGTTGCGGATGCAAAGGGCGTTGATCTGGTGGTGGAGGCTCGGCGCGATGGCGTGCTGGAAGAGGACGAAAGGCTCGCTTGAAAGGTCGCGCAAGGCGACTTTCTTGCGGCCGGCAAGCCGGTGTCCGTCGGGCATGAGCGCGATGAAGCGCTGATGGCCGAGAATTTCGCTGCGGATCGCCTTGCCGTCTATGATTTCGCGCGTGATCGACACGTCGATCAGCCCGTTGCGCAAGGCCTCGCCCTGCTGCGCCGAATGCATGTCGCGCAAGGTCAGCCCGATCTCGGGATAGTTCTTGCGGAAATTCTGGATCGACAGGGGGATGCTGGACAGCATCACGCTTGAGCCGATGGCGGTGACGATGGAGCCCACTTCGCCGCGCTCGACCCGGCGCGCCTGCTCCACGGCGGCGTCAAACTCGCTGAAGGCGCGCCGGGCGGCGTCGACGATCATCCGGCCCGCCGGGGTCAGCGCCACGCGCGGGCGGCGCACAAAGAGATCGACGCCGAGGGCGCGCTCGATCTGCGCAAGGCGCGTCGACAATTGCGGCTGGCGCATGCCGAGCGCGTCCGCGGCGCGCCCGAAGTGCAATTCGTTCGCGAGAACGGTCAGCAATTTGAAATCCCGGGTCCCGATGCTCATAATAAAAATCGAATGACGTGATCTAAATATTCCGCTTTTCGAGAAGATATGGGGGCTGTATGCTTCTGTCCAGTGAGCGCAGACCCGGCGGAAACCCAGCCGCGGCGCGCCATGACGGCGAAACGCCCGCCAAGAGGCTGCGCCCCCATGACGGTATCGGCTCTATCGGTCGATATCGGGAGGAAACGAGGATCTCATGCTAGACAAGCCCGCCGGTTTTCCGAAACCCAGTTCCTTGAAAGTCGCTGAAGGCACCGAAGGCGCCCAGGCCGCCTATCCCTATTACATGCAGTTTTCGCCGGACGACGACGAGCGCTTCTGGTTCTACAATTCCATGCACTTCCCCGAACCCATGCACACTTTCGACATGGTGACGGCGGAAGCGGCCTATTGCGCGCTCGGCTCTTCCAACACGCGCGTTCACTGCCTGCCGACGACGCTCGGCATCGATTACCGCATCATCAACGGCCGGGTTTATATCGGCGGCAATGCGGTGACGGACCCGGACGAGATCGAGCGGCGCACCAAGGAATTCGAACAGCGCGCGTTTTACTATTACGAAAACTGGGAGCGTCTTTACGATCAGTGGAAAGACAAGATGAAGACGCTCATTGCCGACGCGCAAGAGCTTCCCAAACCGGCGCTTCCCGAATTCGAGCCGCTTGAGAATGTCCATGCGGGCAAGGGCGTCGCCTCGAACCACGAGCTTCTGACAACCTATCAGAAAACGCTCGAGGGCTATTTCCGCATGTGGCACCACCATTTCGAGTTTCTACTGCTCGGATACGGCGCCTATATGGTCTTCTTCGACTTCTGCAAGAAAGCTTTCCCGGAAATCACCGACCAGACCATTGCGCGCATGGTGGCGGGCTTCGAGGCCGAAATCTTCCGGCCGGATGAGGAGGTGAAACGCCTTGCGAGGAAAGCCGTGGAGCTCGGCGTCGAGGGCAAGTTCGTAGACGGCGTTTCCGCCGATGATCTTATGGCCTCGCTCGAGCAGATGGGCGCGCCGGGCAAGGAGTGGCTCGACGAACTCGAAAAGTCTCGCAACCCCTGGTTCAACGTCAATGTGGGCGACGGCTTTTATCATTATCACCGTTCCTGGAACGACGATCTTTCACTGCCGTTCTCGGCGCTTCCCGGTTACATTTCCAAGATCAAGGCGGGCGAGAATATCGAGCGCCCCATGGATCAGCTCCAGGAAGAACGCCAGGAGCTGATCGACGGCTATCGCGAGCTTCTGTCCACGGATGAAGAGCGCGCGGCCTACGACCAGATGATCGAACTCGCCTGCCGCGTCTTCCCTTATGTGGAAGGCCACAAATTCTATTGCGAGCACTGGTACACCAATCTCTTCTTCAACAAGATCCGCGAATATGGCGCGCTCTTCGTCGAATACGGGCTGATGGACGACGCCGAAGACGTTTTCCATCTTTCCCGTTACGAAGTGGAGCAGGCGATCATCGACGTGATGACGAGCTGGTCCGCCGGTTCGCCGACCCGCGGCGGCGCGCACTTCAAGGGGATGATCGCCGAGCGCAAACAGGCCATCGACAAATGGGCGGAGCTCGACACGCCCCCGGCGCTCGGCCCCGTGCCCGACATTATCGACGATCCGGCCATCGTCATGCTCTGGGGCATCACGCGCGAAAATCTCGATATCTGGATGAAGGGTCCCTCCGACGCCGACGGCAACGAGATCCGAGGCTTCGCGGCGTCCTCCGGCGTTGTCGAGGGCACGGCCCGGGTCATCAAATCCGTCAAGGAGATCGACCGGCTGAAAGAGGGCGACATTCTCGTCTGTCAGGTGACGAACCCGACCTGGGCGCCGGTCTTCCAGAAAATCTCCGCCGCCGTTTCCGATATTGGCGGCTCGATGAGCCACGCGGCCATCGTCGCGCGCGAATACGGGCTGCCCGCCGTGGTCGGCACGGGGCAGGCGACGTCGCGCATCGAAGACGGCCAGCGCGTGCGCGTCGACGGCGCGCGCGGCGTCGTTACGTTGTTGTAGATGACGAGGCAGGACCTCATATGTCCCAACCCCGTTCACCCCGGCGAAAGCCGGGGCCCAGCACAAGTAATAAAGTCGGGCTTCGCCCGTCATTTGTTTTGACTGGATCCCGGCCTGCGCCGGGATGAGCGGGGAAGGAAACAGGGAAAACGACTTGAACGATCAGCATAAGCGACAGAAAATTTATGACTGAAACAGAAAACATCTCCTGGTTCTCCGACATTGGTCTTTCCGACCGCCCGACCGTTGGCGGCAAGGGCGGCAGCCTCGGCGAGCTCATGAAAGCCGGCATCGACGTGCCGCCGGGCTTCGTCGTGAGGACCGAAGGCTTCGAACGCTTCATTCAAAAACTCGACAAGGAAGAACCCTTGCGCGCGCTTATCGAAGCGCTCGATCCCGACGATTACGACAATGTCGGCAAGGTGACCGCGGCGATCCGCGAGCGCATCGAAAAAGAACCGCTTCCCGCCGAGGTCGAGGCTGAAATCACGGCGGCTTATGCGGAGCTATGCGAAGGCGACGCGAAAGCGCCGGTGGCGGTGCGCTCCTCCGCCACCACGGAAGACGCCGAAGACGCATCTTTCGCCGGTCTTCAGGACACCTATCTCTGGGTGCTCGGCGCGGAGGAAACCTTGCAGATGGTGCGCCGCTGCTGGGCGAGCCTCTATTCGGTTGAGTCCGTTTGCTATCGCCGCCGCCAGGATTTTCCCGAAGCAGGGGTCGCCATGGGCGTCGTCGTCCAGCGCATGGTCGATGCGAGGACGGCGGGCGTCATGTTCACCCGCAGCCCCACCACGGGCGACCGGTCGGTGATTACCATCGAAGGCGCCTGGGGCCTCGGCTCCGCCGTCGTCTCCGGCGAGGTGACGCCCGACCGCTGGGTGATCGCCAAGCTGACCGGCGAAATCACTACGCGCGATATCTCCAAGAAACATATCCGCCAGTCGCCGAAAGCCGACGGCGGCATTGAAGATGTGGAGCTGCCCGAAGAAGAACAGACGGCGGCGAGCCTCAGCGACGAAGAGTTGCAAAAGCTCCGCGATGTGGGGCGCAAGGCCGAAAAGCATTACGGACGGCCTCAGGACATTGAATGGGCGGTCGATAAAGACGGGAGCATTTTCCTGCTCCAGAGCCGGCCCGAAACGGTTTGGTCCGCGAAGGATGCGGCCCCCGTCGCGAAGCCCGAAACGGACGCGAAAAAGCACGTTATGAGCATTTTCGGCGGCCGGCGTTGAGTTTGAAAAATGGCTGATGATCTTCCCCTAACCCCCGAAGATATCGAGGAAATCACCTCGATTCTTTCCAAGTCGTCTTATGACGTCCTCGACATCGAGACCGCGCGCTTCCGCCTGCGGGTGAAGCGCGCCGGCGAGGGCTTCACCCAGGAATGGACGCCGATCGGCGGCGAGGCGAAAGAAGTCGCCTCGGCGGTCGAGCCGGAAGTCGCGGCGGAAGAAGACGGGCTTCTCGTGATCAAGCCGCCTTTGCCGGGCACATTCTATCGCGCGCCGCAGCCCGGCGCGCCGCCCTTCGTCCAGGTCGGCGATAAGGTGAAGCCCGACACGGTCGTCGCGATCATCGAAACCATGAAGCTGATGAACCCCGTTCATGCGGGCGTCGAAGGCGAGATCGTGGAGATCGTCCCCGAAAACGCCGAGCCCATCGAGGCGACGACGGTGCTCATGAAAGTGAAGCCGGCATGAATTTTGTTGCTTGCGGCGCCTTCTCTTCCCCCGCTTGCGGGGGAAGTGCCGAGCCCCGGAAGGGCGAGGCGATGGGGGTTGGTTTTGCGCTAAGTTACAAGCACACCCCCTCCGTCGTTCCGGTCGCCTTGCGCCCGGTCCGACACCTCCCCCGCGCAAGCGCAGGGGAGGAGAAGGGAGCGCGCTGATGACTTCAATAGTGCGCAACAACATCAACACGCTGTTCATCGCCAATCGCGGCGAGATTGCGCTGCGCATCATCCGCACGGCGAAAAAGCTCGGGCTCAAAACCGCGCTCGGCGTCTCCGATGCGGATGCGGGCTCGCGCGCGGCGGCGGAAGCTGATCATGTCATCCGGCTCGGCCCCGCGCCGTCCGCGCAATCCTATCTTAATATCGAGAAAGTCGTCGCCGCCGCGAAAGAGGCGGGCGCCGATGCGGTGCATCCGGGTTACGGGTTCCTCTCGGAGAACATCAACTTTGCCCGCGCCGTGGCTGAGGCCGGCATGGTTTTTGTGGGGCCCGACCCGCAAGCGCTCGAAGCCATGGGCGACAAGCTGAAGGCGCGGGCCGTGGCGATTGAAGCCGGTTTGCCGGTTGTGCCCGGCGGCGAGGCGGAGACGGCGGAAGAGGCCGCGAAAATCGCCGAAGAGACCGGCTATCCGCTTCTCATAAAAGCCGTGTCCGGCGGCGGCGGGCGCGGCATGAAGCGCGTCGACAAGGCGGACGAACTCAAGAGCCAGATCGGCTACGCCATGTCGGAAGCCGAAGCCGCTTTCGGCGACGGCCGCATCTATGTGGAGCGGTTCATTGCAAGCGGGCGCCATGTTGAAGTGCAGGTAATCGGCGACGGGACGCGCGCCATTCATTTGGGCACCCGCGACTGCTCGATCCAGCGGCGCTTCCAGAAACTGGTGGAAGAGGCGCCGGCGCCGAACATCCCTGACGCCAAGCACCGCGCCATCGAAGACGCGGCGGTGAAAATCGCCGAGCATCTTCATTATAAGGGCGCCGGGACGGTGGAGTTTCTCGTCGACGCCGAGACCTTCGATTTCTTCTTCCTCGAAATGAATGCGCGCATTCAGGTGGAGCACCCGGTGACGGAAGAAGTCACCGGCGTCGACATTGTCGAGCAGCAATTGCTGATCGCCGACGGCGCGCCGCTCGGCTACGAACAGCGCGACATCGAGATTCAGGGCGCGGCCATCGAGGTGCGCATCAACGCCGAAGACCCGGACGCCGATTTCCGGCCGTCGCCGGGGCTCGTTCAAAAGGCCGAATGGCCGGCGGGGGCTGGCGTGCGTGTCGATTCACATATCCGTTCGGGCGATTCCATTCCGCCGACTTACGACTCGCTGATCGGCAAGCTCATCGTCCATGGCGCGACCCGTGAGGAGGCGGTGGCGCGCGCCGCCGCGGCGCTCGCAACGCTCAATGTCGAGGGGGTGAAAACCACCGCGCCCCTGCATGCGCGGATCATGGACGACGCGCGGTTCAAAAAGGGGGGCGTCGACACGCGCTTTTTTGAAGGACTGCAAGATGGCTGAAATCAAACTTGTCGATGTCTCGATCCGCGACGGCAATCAGTCGCTCTGGGGCGCCACGGGGCTGAACACCGCGCAGATCCTCGGTATCGCCGGGGCCATGGACCGCGTCGGTTTTCACGCCTGCGATTTCACGTCGTCGACGACCATGGCGGTGGCGATCCGTTATTTCCAGAACAATCCCTGGGAGCGGATCAAGCGCATGCGCGCGGCGATGCCGCGAACGCCGTTGCAGTTCATCACGACGGGCCTTCGTTTCGTGGCGTGGCAGCAGGCGGACCCGGAATTCATGCGGCTCGCCTATCGCCGCTTGCAGATGGCGGGCATTCGCCGCTTCATCGTCCTCGATCCCATGCACGACCCGGACGCGGTGATCGAGGCGGCGCGCATCATCAAGGAAGAGGGCGACGCCGACGTCATGGGCGCGCTCACCTTCACGCTCTCCGACATTCACACCGACAAATTTTACGCCGACTTCGCAGGGCGGCTTGCGAAGAGCAATCACATCGACCTTTTCTATCTCAAAGACCCGAGCGGTCTGATGTCCCCGGACCGGGTGAAAACGCTCGCCCCGGCGGTGAAAGCCGCCATCGGCGCCAAGCCCCTCGAGATTCACGCGCACTGCACCATCGGCTACGGGCCGCTGACCTCGCTCACGGCGGCGGATCTCGGCATTATCGACGCGGTGCATGTGGGCGTCGGCCCGCTTGGCGACGGCTCATCGCTGCCGGAGGCGACGCGCATGGTCGCGAATTTGCGTGAGGCGGGGCACACGGTGAACATCAACGACGCCGCGCTCGCCGAAGTCAAAGGCTACTGGACGAAGCTTGCGAAAGCCGAAGGTCTGCCGCCCGGCAAGCCGCAGAGCTTCGACGCGAGCTTCCTCAGGCACCAGATCGCCGGCGGCGTCATGACGACGACGCGCCGCCAGCTTCAGGAGCTCAATCTCGAACACAAATTCGACGAGGTGGTCGAGGAGACCGAGCGCGTGCGCGCCGAACTCGGCTATCCGATCATGGTGACGCCGTTCCCGCAGATGGTGATGAGCCAGGCGCTGTTTAATGTTATCGGCACGAAGCGCTACGCGCAGGTTTCCGACCAGGTGATCCGCTATGTCATGGGCAAGTTCGGACGCCCCACGAGCCCCATCCAGGAAGACATCAAGCAGGTCATTCTCGACCGCCCGCGCGTCAAGGAACTCGAGAACGAACCCATGTTCCCGGCCTATAAAGACTTGCGCAAGCAGTTCGGCGAGGACATGGACGACGAGGAGTTCCTGTTCCGCGCGGTGATGCCGGAAGAACAGGTGGACGCGATGCTTGCCACGGGCAGGAGCCGCGACAGCTACACGCCCGAAGCCGCGCCGATCATGAAATTGCTGAAAGACCTCGCGGCGCGTCCTGATGCGCCTGACATCGCCGTGGAGCGCAAGGGCTTCCGCATGGCGCTTTACAAGGGAGCGGGCCTCGCCTCATGACGCCGGTACAGAAACTGAAAGAAGCCGAAGGCTTTGTCTTCGACATGGACGGAACGCTGGTCCTCGGCGACAAGACGAGCGCCGGCCAGAAGGCGCTGCCGGGCGCCGTTGAAACGCTGGCGCTCCTGCGCGAACGCGGCGTTCCCTATCAGCTTTTCACCAACGGCACGGCGCGCACGCCCGAATGGTACGCCAACGCCATGCGCGAGACCGGGCTCGACGTGCGCGACGAGGAGTTCATGACGCCCTCGACCGCCGCGGCGCATTATCTGAAGGACAAAGGCGCCAAGCGCATTCTGGTGCTCGGCAAGGAGCCGGTGTGGAAGCCGCTCGCCGATCTCGGCCTTGAAACCATCGAGTCGCCCGGCGACGGCGGGCCTTACGATGCGATCTATGTGGGCTGGTTCCGCGAGTTCACCTTTCCCGATCTCGAGGCCGCGACCCACGCCATCTGGGCGGGCGCGCCGTTGACGACCGCTTCGGACGTCCCGTTCTTCGCGGCCGCTGGCGCCGACAAGCGCGGCATCGGGACGAGCTTTGCGATCAACGCCATGCTGAAGGCGCTGACCGGCGTGTCGGCGCATGTCCTCGGCAAGCCGTCTGTCGATGCGCTCGCCGTCGCGAAAGCGCGCATGGGGCTCGCCCCCGACGCGAAAATCGTCGTCGTCGGCGACGATCCCCAGCTTGAGCCGAAAATGGCCAATATGGGCGGCGCCTATTCGGTGGCGGTGACCACCGGGATTTACGGCGCGGACGACTTCAAGGACCGCGAGGACCCGCAGGAACTGCCCGAACTCCTGCTTTCCGGCGTCGACAAGCTCTATGAGCTCCTTCGCGAAGGGGCGTGAAAGTCTGCACGATAGGCTGTCCCTGACCCGCCGGTTTGTCCTAGAAAGGACCCCGCGCGGAAAGGATTTCTCATGATCGACGTAGATAAAGTTCAGGCCATCGACATTCACACCCATGCGGAGGTGTCGTGCAACGACCCGGAAGACCCGATCATGGGCAAGTTCCTCGATGCGGCGAGCGTTTACTTCAAGGCCGACCGCCAGCGCCCGACGATCCCCGAGACGATTGACTATTACCGCGAAAAGAACATCGCCTTCGTGATGTTCACCGTCGACATGGAGGCCGGCACCGGCATCAAACGCATCCGCAACGAGGAAGTGGCGCAGTTCGCCGCCGACAACAGCGACATCATGATGGCCTTCGCCTCCATCGATCCGCACAAGTCGAAATTCGGCGCCATCGAGGCGCGGCGCATGATCGAGGATTACGGCGTCAAGGGCTTCAAGTTCCACCCGCCGATCCAGAACTTCCACCCCAACGACCCCATGGCCTGGCCGATCTATGAAGTGATCGCCGAATACGGCCTGCCCGCCATTTTCCATACGGGCCATTCGGGCATGGGCACGGGCATGAAGGGCGGCGGCGGCATCCGGTTGAAATACGGCCAGCCCATGATGGTGGACGATGTCGCGGTGGACTTCCCCGACATGAAGATCATTCTCGCCCACCCGTCATGGCCGTGGACGGATGAATCGCTGTCCATGGCGCTCCATAAGGAGAATGTTTACATCGACCTTTCCGGCTGGTCGCCGAAATATTTCCCGAAACAGGTGATCGCCGACGCCAATTCGCGGCTGAAGCACAAGATGCTGTTCGGCTCCGACTTCCCGCTGATCAAACCGGACAAGTGGATGGAGGCGGCGAAGACCGCCGGCTTCCGCGATGAAGTGATGCCGTTGATCATGAAGGAGAACGCGGCGAAACTCCTGGGGCTGAGATGAGCGCGCTCTCCCTGAAAGACAAACGCATCATCGTCACTGGCGCTTCGACCGGCATCGGCGCGGCGGCGGCGGAAATCATGGGCTCCCTCGGCGCGAAAGTGCTGGTCGCCGCGCGGTCCGAAGACAAGCTGAAGAAAGTCGCGGAAAGCGTCACCAAGGCCGGCGGGGAGGGCCATTACCTCGCCGCCGATATGGGTAAGGAAGACGATATCCTCGCGCTGGTCGACAAGGCGAAATCGCTCTGGGGCGGCGTCGACGGCGTCTTTGCGAATGCCGGCATCTCGGGGCTTGCCGCGCCGATCCAGGATTATCCGCTCGAGGCCTATGACGAGGTCATGAACGTCAATCTGAAGTCGATGTTCATTCTCATTCAGCGTGTCCTGCCGGGGATGATCGAACAGGGCTCGGGCTCGATCGTGTGCACCGGCTCCATCGCGTCGGAGCGCGGGGCGCCGATGACCCCCGCTTATGTGATGTCGAAACACGCCATTGTCGGGCTTGTGCGCGCGGCGGCCTCGGAAGTTGCGAAACTCAATATCCGCGTCAACTGTCTCCTGCCGGGCGTCATCAATACGCCGCTCCTTGAGCCGCTGGCGGAGCATGTCGCCGGCGGCGATATGGACAAGACGCTGGAGATTCTCGACGCCATGGTCCCGCAACGGCGGATCGGCAAACCCGAAGAGGCTGGCTGGCTCGCCGCCTTCCTGCTCTCCGACGCCGCGGCCTATATCAACGCGCAGTCGCTCGCCGTCGATGGCGGCCTTCTCGGGATCATGCGCAGCTAAACGCGCTGGCCTCCATTTTCCCGCGTCATCACGGCTTGTCCCTCTTCCCCCGCTTGCGGGGGAAGTCCCGGCGAAGCCGGGGATGGGGGTGGCGGCGGGCGCCATGATAAGGCCAGACCGGCGCCCGGGGATAAAATTTCATATATGAAATTTCGTCCCCGCCTCCGGCGGCGGGGTTAGGATATGGCGTATCTGGCTTATCCGCGCCGATTCCCCACGCTTTAAGCGTGGGGGCCAGTTCCGAGTTTTTGTCATGGCTGGACGCCACGATTAAATCGTGGCGTATCGCTGACGGAGAGGCCGGAGACGTGACTGAGCCTGCGCCTGAGCCCCCGTGAAACATTCTACGTAAAAGGCGCCAAACTCCGCTGAAACCCAGGAAATAAGCCAATGAAACGAGCCGCGCGATTGAATGACGACAAATTGTTTCACGGGGCCGGCATGTGGGAACGGGCGTCCGGGCGGCGGCGCAGGCACCTGCTCGCATGTGCGAAATCGGGGCGTGACGCGCGGGCGCGAGTCGGCTAAAGGCTCAACATGCAGCTCGATTCTCACCACGCCCAAGTGCACGACCGCGTCCTGATTGTCGATTTCGGCAGCCAGGTGACGCAGCTCATCGCCCGCCGCCTTCGCGAGAACGGGGTTTATTGCGAAATCCACCCCTTCAACCGCGTCGACAAGGGCTTCCTTCAAGACTTCTCCCCGCGCGCCATCGTCCTTTCCGGCGGGCCGGCCAGCGTCAAGATCGACACGAGCCCCAAGGCGGACCCGGCGATTTACGAACAGGACGTGCCGGTGCTTGGCATCTGTTACGGCGAACAGATGATCTGCGCCCAGCTCGGCGGCGATGTGGAAAGCTCCGACCATCGCGAATTCGGCCGCGCCATGGTCGATGTCGTGAAGGCGAGCCGCCTTTTCGAAGGCGTGTGGGAGCCGGGCTCGCGCCATCAGGTGTGGATGAGCCATGGCGACCGCGTCAACGCCATTCCAGACGGGTTCGAGATCATCGCCAAATCCGACGGCGCGCCCTTTGCCGCCATCGCTGACGAGACGCGCAACATCTACGCCGTACAGTTTCACCCGGAGGTGATGCACACGCCGGACGGGGCGAAGCTCCTGAAGAACTTCACGCACAAGATCGCCGGGCTTTCCGGCGACTGGACCATGGCCGCCTTCCGCGACGAAGCGATCGCCAAGATCCGCGAGCAGGTGGGCGACGCGCGCGTCATCTGCGGGCTGTCGGGCGGCGTCGATTCCTCCGTTGCGGCGGTGCTGATCCACGAGGCCATCGGCGAGCAGCTGACTTGCGTCTTTGTCGACACGGGGTTGATGCGCGCCGGCGAGGGCGAGGAGGTCGTGCGCCTCTTCCGCGACAGCTACAACATTCCGCTGATCCATGTGGAGGCGGAGGATTTGTTCCTCGGCAAGCTCGCCGGCGTCGACGATCCGGAGAAAAAGCGCAAGATCATCGGCTCGCTCTTTATCGATGTCTTCGACAAGGAAGCCTCGCAGATCGAGAACGCGTCTTTCCTGGCGCAGGGGACGCTCTACCCGGACGTCATCGAAAGCGTTTCCTTCGACGGCGGGCCTTCGGTGACGATCAAGTCGCACCACAATGTGGGCGGGCTTCCCGAGCGCATGAATTTGAAACTGGTCGAGCCCTTGCGCGAGCTTTTCAAGGACGAAGTGCGCGCGCTCGGCCAGGAGCTGGGGCTGCCCGAGCATTTCGTCGGGCGCCATCCCTTCCCGGGGCCGGGCCTTGCGATCCGCATTCCGGGCGAAGTCACGAAAGAGAAGGCAGACATCCTGCGCAAGGCCGACGCGATCTATCTCGACGAGATCCGCAAGGCCGGCCTTTACGACGCCATCTGGCAAGCTTTCGCCGTCTTGCTCCCTGTACGGACGGTCGGCGTCATGGGCGACGAGCGCACCTACGATCATGTGCTGGCGCTGCGCGCTGTCACCTCGACCGACGGCATGACCGCGGATTATTACCCGTTCCCGCACGACTTTCTCGGGGCTTGCGCCACGCGCATCATCAACGAAGTCCGCGGCGTCAACCGCGTCGTCTATGACGTGACCTCGAAGCCGCCCGGCACGATTGAGTGGGAGTAGGGTTAGCTTCGCTCTCTCGTCTTGAGCGCTTCAAGAACTTCGGCGCGATCGCTTTCGCTCAAGGCGGCGAGCGTCGCCTGGCGCTGTTCCTCGCTCATTTTCGCAAACATATTTCTGAGCTTTTGCTGGTTGCGCCGCATGACAAACATGGAGCCTATATAGAGGAGCAGCCAGACAGCGAGCAGCGCCAGCGATCCGACCAAGCCCCACACGCTGAATACAAAAACCGCCAGAATCGCCATCAAGGCGATTCCGACAGCCCAGGCGATTTTCTTGATACCGGCTTTGAGCATTGATCCCATTTTCTCTTTCGGCCCCAAGAGAGTACATATTTATCCCGGAAGAGACGACTAACAAATGCGCGTGCGACAGGCAAACATGAGGCGCGCCAAATGAGGAGTAAGCTCATGGATGACAAGGTGGAAGCTGTTCTCGCGGCGTATCACACGCGCATGCAGCGCGAGCGCAAGGAGCGCGAAGGCAAGAACAGCGCCGAGTTTCATGACCGGCATATGCTGTCTGTGGGGCCGGACACGGGGCCGTTTATCAATCTGATCGCGCGCAGCATGGACGCGCCGCATATTCTAGAGATCGGCACGTCTTTCGGCTATTCCGGCGTCTGGCTCGCCGAGGCGGCGCGCGCCGCCAGCGGGCGCGTCACGACCCTCGAGATCGACCCGGCGAAATCTGCGCACGCGAAAGAGATGGCCGAAAAAGCGGGGCTTGCGGACTATATCGAGTTTCAGGTGGGTGACGCCGAGGAGCTCATCGGCGCGCTTTCTCCGGGCGTTGATTTCGTGCTGCTCGATCTCTGGAAGGATATGTATACGCCCTGTCTCGAAGCGTTCTTTCCGAAGCTCAATCCGGGCGCGATTATTGTCGCGGACAACATGATCTATCCCGGCGGCGAGAGCGTCGAGCGCTACGGGAAAGCTGTACGCGCAAAGCCGGGCGTTCAAAGCGTTTTGCTTCCCGTCGGCACGGGGCTCGAGGTCACCCGGCTTTCGTAATCCATTTTGGATTGGGCTCATTATGAGCGAAGACCGCTTCAACCTGTTCTTCGCGATCCTGCCGGACTTGAAAGCCGCGCTTCGGATCAGGGATCTCGCCGCAAGCCAGCGCAGGCATCATGGCTTAAAAGGCAGGCTGCAAAAGACCGACCGCTTTCATGTTTCGCTGTGCGGTCTGGAGCCCGATGGCCGCCCCCTGAACGGCGTCACCGAAAAAGCAAAACGGGCGGCGCAGGACGTGACGGCGCAACCGTTCGCGGTAAAGTTCAATCGGGTGGAGAGCTTTGAAAGAAAGGGCGCGGTCAAAAGCCCCCTAGTGCTTGTAAGCGATGACGATCTTGTTCAATTGAAAGAGCTTCGCCGGCGCCTGATCGTATCCCTCAGAAAAGCCGGCTTGCGCCAGCGGCGGCTTTCCGGTTTTACGCCCCATGTTACCCTGCTTTACGATCAGGTCCGCTTGCCCGAAGGCTATCCCATAGTCCCGCCCATAGGCTGGGAAGTGAAAAGCTTCGCGCTCATCAAGAGCCATGTCGGCAAGACGTTTTACGAACCGCTCGGCGAATGGCCGTTGCGCGGCGGCGATAAGTAAGGCGTTGGCCGGACCCGCGCCCGGCCAACGCTTTGGCCTTAGTGTTCCGGCCGGTCTTTCATATAGGTGTCGTCATACTGGTTCGCCATGGCGCTGTCGCTGACGATGTTGCGCTTGCTGAAATACCAGACGCCGTCGATTTTCTTGAGCGTGTCATATTCGCGGCCCTGTTCGAAGAGGCGCGGCGGGCCTTTCAGCGTGTCGTTCTTGACGCCGGTCCAGATGACGCGCGCCGTCGCCGTGTTGGCGTCCTCGAATTGAACGCTGAGATTGGTCATGAGCATGTGGGTTTTGCCATCGTAAAGCTCGGTGCCGCCTTCGCCGAGCTCGGCATAGATGTCGTCGATCGCCTTGCGGCCTTTATAGCGCTTGCCGTTGACGATGAAGAGTGCGTCCTCGGTAAAATATTCGCTGAGATCGGAATGCGCGCCGGAGCCGAGCTCCTGATAATAATCGATGATCATCTGCTGGATCTGCAAGTGATCGAGCATGTGATCCTGGCTGATGCTGGGCGGGCGCGCCGCGGCGGTGCTTGTCGCCGCACTCATCGTAAGCGCCGACGCGCCCGCCATCAGCGCGATGAGCGCGCCCTTCAATTTCGTTGTCATGTCCTGGTCCTCCCGGTTCCGGATTGGTTTTTTGATCGGTCAATCCTACCGGGAAGCGCTGCACAGTCGAGTTGCGAAACGTAATGACGCTTATTGCGTCCCGTGAACGCCGGATGAAAAACGGGAAAGGGGGGCTGTCAGCCCTTATAGACCCAGTAGTTTGGTCCGAACCGTTCGTCGAGAGCGGCGAGGCAATCCTTCTGGATTTCGCGCACGCGCGCCGGCGTGATGGCTTCAGCGGGGTCGACTTCCTCGATCTTGACGCTGGTCACGTCCTCGTAAAGATGCTCGCCGGCGAGCCGCGCCTTGTCATCATAGGGCCAGATAAACGCCTGACGGCTCGAGACGTGATAGATCTTGTCCGGGTCTTTGGCGTCATAACCCATGGCCTGAAGACCCGCGCCTTCCGCCATGAGGTGGAAAGTCAGCTCGTCGAAGATGCCGTCGTCGCTGACGGCGAGCTTGTCGTCGGAGTTCCACAGGACGATCTCGCCGACCGAGTTATAGAAGTCGAGAACGCCCTGTTTGCCTTCGATGACGGCCGGATTGCTGCCCCAGGTCACGCGATAGACCGGATGGTCGGCCATCATGTCGCTCGCGACGATCTTGTCATATTGGGCGGAGCCTTCCAGATGCACATGCCGCCAGAAATTCAGGAGCATCGCCTTGTGCAAGGGGTTTTCCGTGCGCTGGTAAAGCGCGTCGGTCGCATCCATGCAGTTGTAAACGGCCTGTTCGAACTTGTTCATTGTTTCCGCCCTGTTTTGCTTTTCGCCAGTTCATAGGGTGCGCGCCTGCGCTGCGCCTCCGGACAGTAACCCAGAAGCGGCTATTTGGGAAAAGCTGCGCTATTGTCCGGAACGGTTTCGTTTTTCTCCAAGTCATGGCGGTTCACGCCATAGGTCATCAGTCTCTTGCCGACAGTTTCATCGAAGACTTCGAAATTGTTGGCTTCGAGGAGCGCGCGGCACGCCTCATGAGTTCTCTCGCCGTTTCGCTCGGCGCCGGTGTCGAGCGCGATGACGCGGATATGCGCAAACATCGCGCCGATCCCCTCAAGCACTTCCGGTTCGGCGCCTTCCGCATCGCATTTCAGCAGGTCGATATGCGTGATGGCTTTGTCGGCGCAAAAGCTTTCCAGCGTGACGGCCTGCTTCCGGTTTTCCGGGCCCTGACCTTCATTGAAAACCGAACTGTCGGCGCGTTCGGGCGCGGAATAGAAACTGATTTCCGCATTCTCCTTCCAGATCAGGGCGTCATGGGCGGAAACGTCCGGCAGGCCTTCGATATTCGCCAGCAAGCAGGCGAAGACGCGCGGGTCGGGTTCGAGGCAATGGATGCTAGCGCCGTAGCGAGCGGCGACATGGGCGAACTCCCCGGCGTTCGCGCCGATATCGACGATGACATCGCCGCGCTGCAAATCGATATGCCGGCCGACGCCATATTCGCGTTCGAGCTGATCGAGGCGCGCGGCCCAGCCTTTTTTATAAAGCTTCCAGCGCAAGGCCGAGGGAACATAGATCCGCCTGCCCGAGACGCCGATAACCGCGCCGAGCGGGTGGTCCCGGATCTTCACCGGCACATGGCCGCGAAAGGAAAAGGCCGCATAGAGCGACTGGCGGACAAGTTTCAGCCGCTGTTTCGGGGGCAGGTCGGAGCCCATGATTTCCGCCTAACTCTTGCGCACCGCCATCTTGATCGGACCTTCGGCGCGGCCGTGAACGAACTGGTCGACCATGGGGTTGCCGGAATTTTCGATCTCGTCGGGCGCGCCGCGCCAGATGATGCGGCCCTGGTAAAGCATGGCGATCTCATCGGCGATCTTGCGCGCCGAGGCCATGTCGTGGGTGATCGACACCGCCGTGGCGCCGAGCGCTTTCACCCGGTCGACAATGAGGTTGTTGATGACGTCGGCCATGATCGGGTCGAGACCCGTCGTCGGTTCGTCGAAGAACAGGATCTGCGGATCGGAAGCGATGGCGCGCGCGAGACTGACGCGCTTTTGCATGCCCCCGGAGAGCGCGGCTGGCTGTAGATCGCCCACTTCCGGCGATAGGCCGACCTGGCCGAGACATTCAATGGCTTTTTCGCGGGCCGCCTTGCGCGATTTCTTTTCGGCGTTGAGAAGCCGGAAGGCGACGTTCTCCCAGACTTTCAAGCTGTCAAACAAGGCCGAGCCCTGAAACAGCATGCCGGTCATGCGCGTCATATAGCGCCGGTCGCTTTCGGTGTGCCTTGAAATGTTGCGGCCGTCGACCTCGATGGTTCCGCGGTCGGGGCGCATGAGGCCGATGATGCATTTCAGCAGCACGGACTTGCCGGTTCCCGAGCCGCCGATCACCACGAGCGACCGGCCCGTATTGACGTCGAGATCGACGCCGCGCAGCACCTGATTGCTGTCGAATCCCTTGTGCAGATCGCGCACGGATATCGCCGGGGTCGTCTCGGTCATGCGCGCTTAAAACTCCACCATGAAAGAGGTCATGACATAGTTCGAGGCGAGAATGGCGACTGCGGCGGCGACGACGGCGGTGCGGGTCGCGGCGCCGACGCCTTGCGCGCCACCGCGGCTGCGAAAGCCGTAATAACAGCCCATCACCGCGATCAGGAAACCAAACACCGCCGCTTTGATCAGCCCGCTGATGGTGTCGCGGTTCTCGATGAACTCGGCGATATTGCGGATGAAAACCGGCCCGGAAAAGTCGAGCCCGTAAACGGCGACCAGATAGCCCCCGTAAATGCCGATAATGTCGGCGATCAGGACAAGGATCGGCAGGGCGAGCGTCGTCGCGGCGATGCGCGGCGCGATCAGATATTTGTAAGGGTCGACGGCGAGCGTCGACATGGCGTCGATCTGTTCGGTGACGCGCATGGTGCCGATCTCCGCCGCCATGGCCGAGGCGCAGCGCCCGGCGACCATCAGCGCGGCGAGCACGGGGCCGAGTTCGCGCACGATCGAGACGCTCAAAATCTGCGGCAGGAAGGTTTCCGCGTTGAAGCGCAGGGAGCCGTCATAGATGTTGAGCGCCAGCGCGGCGCCGGTGAAGACGGCGGTGAGGCCCACCACCGGCAGCGAGGTGAAGCCGATGCGCATCAGCGAGGAAAAGAAGGCGCGCCAGTAAAACGGACCGAGAATGCCGGAGAGCGCGCCGCGGCCGGCGAAGTTCGCCATGCGGCCGGTCTCGCGCAGGCCCTCGATGGTGAGGCTGCCGGTGAGGGCGAAGATGTTCATGCGCGTCCGATCCCCTTCTGAACCCTAGAGGTAACGGCGATGGGCCCGCGCGCCAAGCCCTGTCAGGAAGTCATAGGCGGTGCGGTCGGCGGCTGCGGCGGCCTCGAAAAGCCGTAACGCCGGCCCGAAAAATTCAACAATATCACCGGGTTCTGCCGGTTTTTTCATATCCGTCACATCAAGCGTGATGAAATCCATGGAAACCTTGCCGATGATGCGCACGCGTTCGTCATGGATGATTGCGGCGCCGCGGCCGGTCCCGGCGCGTGGGTATCCGTCGCCATAGCCGGCGCCCACCGTGGCGATTCGGGTCGGGCGGTCGGCGGTGAAGGCAGCGTCATAGCCGACGGTTTCGCCCGGCGCGAGGTGGCGGATCTGGAGGACCGGCGCGCGGAAGGCGGCGACGGTTTTGATACGGGCATCGTCTTGCGCAAAAGGGGTGCCGCCGTAAAGCGCGATCCCCGGACGGATAAGATCGAAATGATACGCCTTGCCCATGAGCGCGCCGCCGGACGCCGCAAGCGACAGCTGCGCGCCGGGGAAATGCTGCGCGGCCTCGATGAAACGCGCGCGCTGCTCCCCATTCATTTTGTGGTCCGGCGTCGCGGCGCAGGCGAGGTGGCTCATGACAAGCGTGACGGCAAGGCCCTTCACCGCCGCGATGTCGGCGAGCGCGCTTGACGGCGCCCCGAGCCGGTTGAACCCCGTATCCACATGCAGCGCGGACGCCGCGCCCGGATGACGCGCCGCCCACAGCCGCGCCTGGTCGAGCGTGTTGAGGACAGGCGTCAGCTTTGCGCTCTCGAAAAGCGGCAGGGTTTCTTCGGACGGGCCGCCGAAACAATAGATCGCCGTTTCGGCGTCGTTCAGACTTTCGCGCAGGGCGGCGCCTTCCTCCGGATAAACGACGAAAAACGCGCGCGCCCCGGCGCGGTCGCGAAGCGCGCGGGCGATGGGGCCCGCGCCGAGGCCGTAGGCGTTGCATTTCACCGCCGGGGCGAGGGGAACGCCCGGCGCCGTTTCGGCCAGCATGGCGAAATTGGCGGCGAGGGCGCCAAGGTCGATATCAACCCGGGGGCCTTGTGCGATCGGGTTATGTCCCGGCGCTTGCTCTGGTGTTTCCATTTGTCGGTCGCTCATCAGGTCAGCCTTAAGCGGGTTTCAGGGGCGGGGGAAGGGCGCGGGCGCCAGCCTTTGCGTTCTTTCTCCCGGTCGCGTCCCCCGTGAAACAATTTTGCGTAAACCTCATCCCGCGATGTCTTTCCCTGGCGTCTTTTCTGGCTTTCAGGCGAGTTTGGCGCCATTTGCGTAAAATGTTTCACGGGAGTTAGGGGCTCCGTTTCGGTCTTCTGGTTTGCGCAATCATAAAGCTGCGGGAAAGGGCGGGGACGAAATTTCATATATGAAATTTTATCCCCCGGCGCCGGTTTGGCTTTATCCTGGCGCCCGCCGCCGGTTTCGCGTCTCAAGGCGTGACATTCACCTAAATGTAATGGTCAGGGCGGCGTTAACGCACAGATTGAACCGTGTCCAAAATAGTAAATTAATCAGTTTTCGCCACGATCATTCCCATGGCTCGCTTTCTTCTAAAGGCGTGTTTGCACGGGTTGGGTTGTGATAATTTTAAAGAAAAGCTTTCCGCTTCTTGGTTTCGTGTTTCTCGCCGCTTGCGGCGCCGCGGGCGGGGACGAGGCCGGCGGCGGCGCGAACAGCGCGCCCACGCTCGCGTCGGCCAACGCAAACCAGTCCGCTTTTGTCGGCTATGAGTTCGAGTATGACACGACGCAGACCGGCGCGACATTCTCCGACCCGGACGGCGACGCGCTGACCTATTCTTTCGTCTTCGAGCCCGACGGCCGCGGTCTTTCTGCGTCGGGCGGCGTCATTTCAGGCGTGCCTGAAGGCACGGGCGAGCTGACCATCACGGTGACGGCGCGGGACAGCGCCGGAAACACGGCGAGCGATGAATTCACTATCGACATCGGAATCGATCAGGATGCGGTTCTTCTGGCTTTTGACGGCGCGGTCAATCTTTCCGAGCTCGCCAATTACGCCGATCCCGACATCCCGGCCTACATCACGAAATTCCAGGGCGGCAACAGCGTGACAGACGCCGCCGCAACGCTCGGGCGCGTCCTCTTCTACGACAACAATCTCTCCCACAATAACGAGTTCTCCTGCGGCTTCTGCCACCGGCAGGAGCTCGCCTTCGGCGACAATGTCGACTACACCTTCGGCGTCGCCGGCGAGTTGCAGCGACACACGCCGCGCCTCATGAACATGCAATATGCGGAAGAGACGAATTTCTTCTGGAACGAACGCGTCGCCTCTCTTGAGGAACAGGTCAGCGAACCCATTCATCACCCGAACGAGCTCGGCTTCAGCGGGCGCCTCGGCCAGCCCGATTTCGAGGATCTGGTCGCGCGGCTGGAAGGCATCGACTATTACGACGAGCTTTTCCGCTTCGTGTTTCTCGATCCGGCCATTACGGAAGAGCGGTTGCAGATCGCGATCGGCCAGTTCATGCGCTCCATCGTCTCTTTCGACTCGCGCTGGGATGCGGGCCGCGCGCAGGTCGCCTCCGACGACGCGCCGTTTCCGAATTTCACGGCAGATGAAAACGCCGGCAAGACGCTGTTCATGCGCACCCCGGCGGAAGGGGGCGCGGGCTGCGCCGCCTGCCACCGGCCGCCGGAATTCGACATCGATCCGGACGTGCGCCACAACGGCGTCGTGACGGTGCTCGACGACGATTTTTCCTTCGATTACGAAAACACCCGCGCGCCGTCCTTGAGAGACCTCGCCAGCAGCGACGGCGATCTTAACGGGCCCTATATGCATGACGGCGCCTTCGAGACCTTGCGGTCGATCATCGATCATTATGACGATCTCCAGATCACGACGCACGCCGATCCCGTGGAGTTCATGGCGGCGCTTGACCCGCGGCTCCAGACCGGCGGCGTTCCGCAACAGCTCAATCTTACCGAGCAGGAGAAGACCCAGCTCGAGGCGTTTCTCCTGACGCTGGGCGGAACGGCGCTCTACGCCGATCAGAAATGGGCCTCGCCCTTTCCCGAGTAGGCGTTTCTCCCGCGCTTTGGTTTCATGGCCCTGGTTTCATGATAGCGTGCCGGCCGCCGTGGCTTGCGGCCGAAACCAAGAAATCAAAGGGGAGCCGTCCATGTCCGCCAATGCATCGCGCGCCGCGCGTTTTTCCAATCCCCCGGGGCTCATCGACCCGACACATTATCATTTCTCGCAAATGGCGGTGGTCGAGCCCGGCGCGCGCATGATTTTTCTGGCCGGGCAGGGCGGTTTCGACGGGGACGGGGAATTGCCCGCCGATTTCGAGGTCCAGGCGCGCCAGGTCTTCCGCAATATCGAGATCGCGCTTGAAAGCGCCGGCGCGGCCATCGAAGACGTGGTCAGGCTGACGGTTTTCATCGTCGGATATGACGAGGCGCGCATGCGCGCCTATCATGGCGTCCAATATGACGCCTTCGGGGAGCACCGCCCGGCGGCGACGCTCATTCCCGTGACGCAGCTTGCCCTGCCGGAGATGATGATCGAGATCGAAGCGACGGCGGCGGTGAAAGCCTAGGGCGGCGTTCCGCTCTAATAGCCGCCGCCTCCGCCCCCGCCATAGCGGTCGTCGACGAGGTTCGAGAACTTCGTGAATTTCTCTTCGAAGTGGAGGTCGACCTTGCCGATGGGGCCGTGGCGCTGCTTGCCGACGATGACTTCCGCCGTGTCGCCGACTTCCTCGAGACGGGCGAGCCATTTCATGTGCTCTTCGGTGCCTTCGCGCGGCTCGGCCCGGGAGAGATAATATTTCTCGCGGTAAACGAAGAGCACGACGTCGGCGTCCTGTTCGATGGAGCCGGACTCGCGAAGGTCTGAAAGCTGCGGGCGCTTGTCGTCGCGCGCCTCGACCTGGCGCGAGAGCTGCGACAGGGCGATGACCGGCACGTCGAGTTCCTTCGCCAGCGTCTTCAGCCCTTGCGAGATTTCCGTGATCTCCTGCACGCGGCCGTCATTACGGCGCGAGGAGCCGGTGAGAAGCTGCAGATAGTCGACGACCAGAAGGCCAAGCCCGTGCTGGCGCTTGAGGCGGCGCGCGCGCGCGGCCACCTGCGCGATGGAGAGGCCGCCGGTGTCATCGATATAGAGCGGCAGTTTTTCGAGCTCGCGCGCGGCGTGGTAGACCTTGTCGAACTCGTCCTGGGTGACTTCGCCGCGGCGGATCGCCGAGGAGGACACCTCCGCCACTTCGGAAATGATGCGGGTGGCGAGCTGTTCGGCGGACATTTCCAGCGAGAAAAAGCCGACCACGGCGCCTTCGACCGTCTTCATCTTGCCGTCGGCCTGTTTTTCGGTCTTGTGCGCCTTCGCCGCGTTCACCGCGATATTGGTGGCGAGCGAGGTTTTGCCCATGGAGGGACGCCCGGCGAGGATGATCAGGTCCGACGGGTGAAGCCCGCCGAGCATGCGGTCGAAATCGCGCAAGCCCGACGACACGCCCGCAAGCCCGCCGTCGCGTTTGACGGCGGCGTTCGCCAGCTCGATGGCTTCGGTGATGGCCGAGCGGAAAGTTTTGAACCCGCCGCCGTACTTGCCGGTTTCCGCAAGCTTGTAGAGAGCCTGTTCGGCGTCCTGCAATTGTTCCGCCGGCGAGTCGTCGAGCGTCGCGACCTTCGCGCGGTCCGACATTTCGGAACCGATATTGATAAGGCCGCGGCACACCGACAGATCGAAAACGATCTTGGCGTAGTCGCTGGCGCCCGCCGTCGTCGGCACATTCGCCGCAAGCTGTTCGAGATAGCGCTTGCCGCCTGCGTCAGCGTAACCCTGCTTGTTGGCGAGATAGGTGTCGATGGTCACCGGCGAGCCGAGCCGACCGGAACTGATGAGATCGCCCGCCGCTTCATAGATAAGCTGGTGAACGGGATCGAAAAAATGTTCCGGCTTTAAAAAGGTCGAGACGCGGTAATAGATCTCGTTGTCGAACAGCATCGCGCCCAGAAGCGCCTGTTCTGAGTCAAGGCTGACGGGGAGCTTCTCCTCCGTACCCTGATTGTCGGGGCGTGCATTGGTTGCGCCGTCTGCCATCAGGCTCTTAGATCAAAAAAAACGCCGGCTGAGAAGTCAGCCGGCGCGTTAATTTTTCCCCCGTAAGGGGAAAGCGACTTAGCGGTTGCAAAATCGCTTTTGTTATTCGGTCTTGTTCGCGTCTTCTTCGCTTGCCGCTTCTTCGTCGGAAGCGACAGCGGCGCCGGCGCCTTCGTCGAAGAATTCCGGCGTTTCCGCTTCGGCTTCTTCTGCGGCTTCCTGTTCCTCAGGGCTCGCGAGGACGTTCTCGCCGCGGGCCTGGCGTTCGGCCTCGTCTTCGGAACGCGCGATGTTGATGTTGATCCGGGTGTCGACTTCCGGGTGCAGCATCAGGCGAATGTTGAAAACGCCAAGCGACTTCAACGGTTTGTCGAGACGAACCTGGCTGCGTTCGATCTTCACGCCGCCTTCCGACGCCGCTTCTGCGATGTCGCGGGTGGAGACCGAGCCGTAAAGCACGCCCATTTCGGAAGACTGGCGGATCAGCACGAAAGACGCGCCGTTGATCTTTTTCGCCGCGTCTTCGGCTTCGTTCTTGCGCTCGAGGTTGCGCGCTTCGAGGTCGGCGCGCTGGGCTTCGAACACCTTTTTGTTGTCGTCATTGGCGCGCAGCGCCATTTTGCGGGGCAGAAGGAAGTTGCGCGCATAGCCGGCGCGCACTTTCACAACGTCGCCCATCTGGCCGAGATTTTCGACCCTTTCGAGAAGGATGACTTCCATCGGGCTTACTCCGAAACGTAGGGAAGAAGCGCAAGAGTGCGGGCGCGCTTGATGGCGCGCGCAAGTTCACGCTGCTTCTTGTGAGAGACGGCGGAAATCCGCGACGGCACGATCTTGCCGCGCTCGGACACGAAACGCTGTAAGAGCTTGGGATCCTTGTAATCGATCTTCGGCGCGTTCTCGCCGGAGAACGGGCAGGTCTTGCGGCGTCTGAAAAACGGTTTGGCCATGATTTATCCCTTTCCTCGTTAGCGCCGGTCGCCGCGGTCGCCGCGATCACCACGGTCGCCGCGATCGCCCCGGTCGCCTCTGTCGCGGCGGTCGCCCCTGTCGCCGCGATCATTGCGGTCGCGGCGCGAGAGAACCGGCGAGGGCTCGGCGTCCAGCTCGTCGACGCGCACGGTCAGGCAGCGCAGAACGTCGTCATTGATGCGTTCCTGGCGCTCAAGCTCGTGCACCGCGTCGGCGGGGCCGTCGATATTGAAAAGGCTGTAGTGGCCTTTGCGGTTTTTCTTGATCTTGTACTGGAGGTTGCGAAGCCCCCAATATTCGGATTTCTCGATCTTGCCGCCATGGTCGGTGACGACCTTGGCGAGCGTTTCGGTCAGACCCTCGACCTGCGCGGGCGAGATGTCCTGACGCGCGATAAAAATATGTTCGTATAGCGGCATTGAAGCCAGCTCCTCGTCTGGGCGACGGAGACGCTGATCCCTGTCTGCTGGCGACCGGGAAACGCCTTCGGCTCGAGACGCTAAGGGACCATCCCTTAAACCGGACCCCGAACCTGAATTCCGGGCCGGCGCGTCTGACCGTCGCTCGTGAAGGCGGCGGACATAACCGACTGACGCGGCTGTGGCAAGCCGAAAAGCCTTATTTTTCGCCGAACCAGCGGGCCAGGAGCCCGGCGAAGAAATCGACCGTCGCGGCCTCGCTGCAATGGGCGCTGGCCTCGGCCTTGGCGGCTGCGCCGAGGCGGGCGGCCAGGGCCGGATCGGCTTGCAGGCGGCCAATGGCGGCGGCGAGCGCTCCGGCGTCTCCCGGCGGGACGAGAAGGCCGGTTTCCCCGTCCTTGAGGTAGTCGGCCGCCCCGGCGGCGTCGGTGACGATCTGCGCCTTGCCGAGATGCATGGCGCCGACCAGCGTGACCAGCCCGCAAGGGGTCTCGCGCGAGCGCAAGGGAACCAGGGCGGCCGTCGCGTGCTGGACGACGCCCCAGGCCTCGTCAAAGGGCAGATTGAAGCGCACCTCGAGATTGGCCGGGGGATCGAGCCCCTCGAAGCTGTGGGGCCGGGCTACGGCGACAAAGCGCGTGTCCGGCAGGGCCCGGGCGGCTTCGCAGAGGACGGCGTAATCGCGGGCCTCGCCCCCGAGGGCGGCGAAATAGGGCCCCTCGATCAGACGGGGCTGTTCGGCGGAAACCGGCGGCGCGACGCCCCAGGGCGCGCGGATGAGCGTCTCGGGCCGGAGCTTGAAATAATCGGCGTAAAGCCTTTGTTCTGCATCAGTAAATACGGCCAGGGCGTCAGCTTGCCTGAAGGCGCGGGCCATCATGGCCTTGCGGGGGCCGGTGGGCAGGTCGGTAAAATTGAGCGCGAAGGCGAAGTGGCGCGCGCCTGTTTTTTTCGGGCTGGCGACCCATTCGGTCCAGGCCGTGGCCCAGGGGCCGTGGCTGACCACGAGATCGAAGGGCTCGGCCGCGGCGTCCCGGGCGAGGGCGCGCGCGGCGCGCCAGCGATTGAGGGCCTCCGGGCGGGACGCCCCGCGCATGGAATAGATCCGCCAGTCGAGAGGCCGGCCCGCAACCGTGAAATCCGGTCCCATGAGGTCGCGAATCCAGGCCCAGCCGGGCCGTGGATTGTTGGAAATGCTGGCGATGCGGATCGGCGGCTCGGTCATGATCTCGGCAATCTGGGTCTCGTCAATCTGGCGATTTCACCTCTCTTCTCCCGTTTGCGGGGCGGGTGTCCAGCCGCATCTGGCTGACCCTTTTGGGCGAAGCGGCGGTTTGGAAAAAAATCGCCGCCGTCAGCCGCTTCGGCGCTTCCCCAGAAAGGGCGCAGGAAGTTATTTTCTCCGCCTTGCCCTGACGGGCGGGCCTCGCTATGTCCGCGGGCCAGATTAATCATGAAGGAGCGCCGCCGGCCGATGACGCGGGCTTATATCTTTCCGGGGCAGGGCAGCCAGGCCGTGGGCATGGGCGCGGCGCTTGCCGACGCCTTTCCCGCTGCGCGCGAGGTTTTCGAGGAAGTCGACGAGGCGCTCGGCCAGAAGCTGTCGAAGCTGATGCGCGACGGCCCCATGGAGGAGCTGACGCTCACGGCCAACGCCCAGCCGGCGCTGATGGCCCATTCCATCGCGGCCATGCGCGTCCTCGAAGCGGAAGCGGGCGCCGACATCTCCAACGCCATGTTCGTCGCCGGCCACTCGCTTGGCGAATATTCAGCGCTGTGCGCCGCGCGCGCCATCAGCCTTTCCGATACGGCGCGGCTCCTTCGCATTCGCGGCGAAGCGATGCAGGCGGCGGTTCCCGTGGGCGAAGGCGCCATGGCGGCGCTGATCGGCGTCGATCTGGAAGGCGCGCAACAGGCCATCGACGCCGCCGAAGGCGAGGGCGTGTGCGAAATCGCCAATGACAACGCGCCGGGCCAGGTAGTGATCTCCGGTGAGAAGGCGCGCGTCGAGGCGGTCTGCGCCGGCGCCAAAGAATTCGGCGCCAAGATCGCGAAATTGCTGCCGGTTTCGGCCCCGTTTCACTCCTCGCTGATGGCGCCCGCCGCCGAGCGCATGAAAGAAGCGCTCGCTGAAACGAAAATTGTCGCGCCGGCGACGACGCTGGTCGCCAATGTCACCGCCAAAGACGTCGCCAATCCGGCCTCGATCCGCGATCTTCTCGTGCGTCAGGTGACGGGCCGCGTGCGCTGGACCGAAAGCGTCACGCACATGACCAAAGAAGGCTGCGAATTGTTTGTGGAAGTCGGCGCCGGCAAAGTGCTGTCCGGCCTCGTCAAGCGCATCAACCGCGATGTGCAGACCGTGAATGTGGGCGAGCCCGGCGACATCGACGCTTTCGCCAAGGCGTAAGACGCGCAAGAGACGCAATGTCTTCGCCGCTGAAGGAAAGGATGCTTCATGTTTGATCTCACGGGCAAGCGCGCGCTTGTCACCGGCGCCACGGGCGGCATAGGCGAAGCCGTCGCCAGGGCGCTGCACGCGCAAGGCGCGAGCGTCGCGATTTCCGGCACGCGCGCTGAAAAGCTCGAAGCGCTGGCCGGCGATCTGAAAGAGCGCGTTCATGTAACGCCTTGCAACCTGTCCGATCTCGAAGCCGTTGACGCGCTGCCGAAAACCGCCTCGGAAGCCATGGGCGGGCTCGACATTGTCGTCTCGAATGCGGGCGTCACCCGCGACACGCTGATGATGATGATGAAGCCCGACATGTGGGACGAGGTCCTGAAGATCAATCTCACCGCCTATTTCCGGCTCGCCAAGGCGTCGCTCAGAGGCATGACCAAGCAGCGCTACGGGCGCATCATCGGCGTGACCTCGATTGTCGGCGTCACCGGCAATGCCGGCCAGGCGAACTACGCCGCCTCCAAGGCCGGGATGATCGGCATGTCGAAATCGCTGGCGGCGGAAGTCGCGGGCCGCAATGTCACCGTCAATTGCATCGCGCCGGGCTTTATCGCCACGGCGATGACGGACGCCTTGAACGATCAGCAGAAAGAGGCGATTCTCGGCAAGATTCCCGCTGGCGCCATGGGCGCGCCTGAGGATATTGCGGCGGCGGCGGTCTATCTCGCCTCGGGGGAGGCGCGCTATGTCACTGGCCAGACCCTGCACGTGAATGGCGGGATGGCGATGGTTTAGGTCGCGCAAGGCCTTGCAGGCAGGAGCGCACACTGTCCGGTTTTGACGTTGCAACAATCTGCAATATGCCGTAATTGCGCCCCGAACCCGCTGTTTAGCGGCCCCGTTTAACCCCCGCCGGGAACCCGTCTTTCTGGCGCCGGCAGAAAATCGTAAAGAACTGTTTTTACCAAGGAGCGTTGAATGTCTGATCTTGCAGAACGCGTGAAAAAAATTGTTGTCGAACATCTCGACGTGGATGCGGCCAAGGTTGAGCCGAAGGCGAGCTTCATCGACGATCTGGGCGCGGACAGCCTCGACATCGTCGAGCTCGTGATGGCGTTCGAAGAAGAATTCGACGTTGAGATCCCCGACGACGCCGCCGAGACCATTCAGACGGTCGGCGACGCCATCAAGTTTATCGAAGAACAAAAGTCTTAAACCGCTGTTCTTCCCGATAACGAGCCGCATGGGATTCCCGGCGGCGCTGTTTGACGGGTTTAAAAAACCGCATCGGCGCCGGCCGGTTTCCGGGCGAAAGCTGCGGCTCCCCAGATGTCCGGAGTTGGTCTGATGCGCCGCGTCGTCGTTACTGGAATGGGATTGGTCACGCCCCTCGGGGCGGGGCTCGAGCCCGTATGGCGCCGGCTCATCAATGGCGAGTCCGGCGCCGGGCCCATCGAACAGTTCGACGCCTCGAACCTTCCCTGCCGCATCGCCGCGTCGGTGCCGCGCACGGACGGGACGCGCGGCGGCGATAAGGCGGGCGACGCCGCGTTCAACGCGGACGACTTCATCGAGCCGCGCGAACAGCGCCGCCTCAACGAATTCATCATTTTCGGAATCGCCGCCGCGCAGATGGCGTTCGACGATTCCGGACTTGAACTCAAAACCGAAGAAGAACGCGACCGCGCCGGCGTCATGACCGGTTCCGGCATTGGCGGGCTTTCGGGGATCGAGCACGAAGTGCTGGTCTTGAATGAAAAGGGCCCGCGCCGCGTGTCGCCCTTCTTCATCACCGGCAATCTCATCAATCTCGTCTCCGGCCAGGTGTCGATCCGGCTCGGCATGAAGGGTCCGAACCACGCGGTGGTGACGGCCTGTTCGTCGGGCGCCCACGCCATCGGCGACGCGGCGCGGCTGATCGCCCTCGACGACGCCGACGTGATGCTGGCGGGCGGCGCGGAAGCCGCGATCTGCCCCATCGGCATTTCCGGCTTTTCCGCCTGCAAGGCGCTGACCACGCATTTCAACGACACGCCTGAAAAGGCCTCGCGCCCTTACGACAAGGACCGCGACGGGTTTCTCATGGGCGAGGGCTCGGGCTTCGTCATGCTCGAGGAATATGAGCGTGCGAAAGCGCGCGGCGCCAAGATCTACGGCGAAATCGTCGGATACGGATTATCGGGCGACGCCTATCACATCACCTCGCCCGCCGAAGACGGCAATGGCGGCTATCGCTCCATGGAAATGGCGCTGAAGCGCGCCGGCCTTGCGCCCAAAGACATCGATTATGTGAACGCCCACGGCACCTCGACGCCGGTGGGCGACGAGATCGAACTGAAAGCCGTGGAGCGGCTGTTCGGCGACGCGGCGGACGGGCTCGTCATGTCCTCGACGAAATCCTCTATCGGCCATTTGCTCGGCGCCGCCGGCGCGGTGGAGGCGATCTTCTGCCTACTCGCCATGCGCGACGGCGTCATCCCGCCGACGCTCAATCTCGACAACCCGTCGGTGGAAACGCCGATCAATCTCGCCGCCAAGAAAGCCGTTAAAAAGCCGATCAATGTCGCGCTTTCCAATTCCTTCGGCTTCGGCGGCACCAACGCCTCTCTGGTGATGCGGCGCGTTGACGGCTAGACTGCCCCGGAATCGGCGGGCAGGGCGAGCGAGAGGCATGACGGGCGGCGAACAAAACGCATTGAAATCAAGGCGCCAGAAGCGGCGCGCCGGCCAGCGGGGCGGGGCGGTGAAATCCTTCCTTCTGTTCATGACGGGGCTTGCGCTCTTGGCGGCGGCGGCCATCGGCGTCGGCGCCTGGCTCGGCTATCGCGCCGCGACCGAACCCGGCCCCGCCGCTGAAGACACCATCGTTCTCCTGCCGCCCGGCAGCGCGGTGTCGACCATCGCCCGTCAGCTCGAAGACGAAGGCGTCATCAAGCATCCGGAAGTGTTCATTGCGGCGGTGCGCATTCGCGGCGTGCAGGGCGAGATCAAGGCGGGCGAATACGAGGTTGCCGCGCGCTCCAGCGTCATGGAAATCATCGACCAGCTGCGCGAAGGCAAGAGCATTCTCCATTACTTCACCGCGCCGGAAGGCCTGACCACGGCGCAGATCGTCCGCCTGCTGATCGCCGATGAAGTGCTCGAAGGCGAGGTCACCGTCGAGGCGGGCGAGGGCGAGCTTTTGCCTGAAACTTTCGCCTTCACCCGCGGCGAGACCCGCGACGCGCTCCTCAGGCGGATGATGAAGGATCAGGACGCGCTTCTCGACGCCATCTGGGACGACCGCGCCATCGAACTTCCTTTCTCGACGCGCGAAGAGGCGATCATTCTCGCCTCCATCGTCGAGAAAGAGACCGGCGTCCCCGAAGAACGCGCGCGCATCGCCTCGGTGTTCGTGAACCGCCTCAAACGCGGCATGCGCCTCGAGAGCGATCCGACCATCATTTACGGCCTGACGGAGGGCGAGCCCCTGGGGCGCGGCCTCCGGGTCAGCGAATTGCGCAAGGAAACCCCTTACAACACCTATATCATCCGCGGCCTGCCGCCGACGCCCATCGCCAATCCCGGCGAGGCGTCGATCCGGGCCGTTCTCAACCCCGAAGAAACGGAAGATCTCTTTTTCGTCGCCGACGGCACAGGCGGGCATGTCTTCGCCAAAACCCTGCGCGAACATAACGCCAATGTCGCGAAATGGCGGACCATCGAACGCCAGCGAAACGGCGCGCAATGACGGCGGCGCTCTCCTCCATGACCGGCTTTGCGCGCGCGGAAGGCGCGCATGAAGGCTGGCGGTTCGTCTGGGAAGTGCGCTCGGTCAACGGCCGCGGGCTCGAATGGCGCGCGCGCATGCCCTCCGGCTATGACGCCCTCGATCCGGAGATGCGCAAGCTTGCGAAGAAGAAACTCTCTCGCGGCTCGCTGAATATCGCGCTGACCCTGAGTTCGGACAAGACGGAGTCCGGCTATCGCATCAATGAAGCGATGCTCGCCGAGGCGGTCTCGATGATCAACAAGCTGCGCCTCAATGTGGAATGCGCGCCGCCGAGCGCCGACGGCTTGCTGAACCTCCGCGGCGTCATCGAACAGGCGGACGAAGAATTGAGCGAGGAGGCGCGCGCGGCGCTGTTCGCGGCGCTCCTCAAAACTTTCGGCGAAGCGCTCGACGCGCTGGTCGCCGCGCGGCGCTCCGAAGGCGCGGCCATGGGCGCGGTGATCGCCGGGCATTTCGAGACCATCGAGAAACTGACCGCCGACGCCGCCGCGAACGCCGCCGCCATGCCCGCCGCGATCCGCGACCGGATTTCGGCGCAACTGAAAGAGCTGCTCGACGGCGCCGTGCCGGAAGAGCGTCTCGCCCAGGAAGCCTCGCTGCTGGCCATCAAGGCCGATGTCAGGGAAGAGCTCGACCGGCTCTCGTCCCATGTGGCGGCGGGCCGGGCGCTGATCGCCCGGGAGGGGCCCGTGGGCCGCGATCTGGACTTCCTGACGCAGGAATTTAACCGCGAAGCCAACACCTTATGCTCGAAAGCGCAGGATATGGAGTTGAAGCGTATCGGCCTTGAGCTTAAACGGGTGATCGACCAGCTGCGCGAACAGGTGCAGAATATCGAATAGGCAGGCGTGATGATCGGCGGCGATCTCAAAGTGGCCCGAAGGGGCCTGATGTTCATTCTCTCGAGCCCCTCGGGGGCCGGCAAGACGACGCTCGCCGACCGCCTTCTCACCAAAGACGATGAAATGGTGCTGTCGATCTCCGCGACGACGCGCCAGCGCCGCCCGGGCGAGGCCCACGGCAAGGATTATTATTTCGTCTCGGAAGACGAATTCACCCGCATGCGCGATGACGGCGAATTCCTCGAATGGGCGAATGTCTTCGGCCATTATTACGGCACGCCGCGCTCGCTCGTCGAAGACGTGCTTCGTCAGGGCAAGGACGTTCTCTTCGACATCGACTGGCAGGGCGCGCAGCAGCTCGACGAGGTCGCGGGCGAGGACGTGGTCAAGGTTTTCATCCTGCCGCCCTCGCGCGAGGAGCTTGAACGGCGCCTGCGCCAGCGCGCGCAAGACCCCGAAGACGTGGTGCAGCGGCGCATGGCGAAAGCCGACGCTGAAATGTCCCACTGGGCTGAATACGACTATGTCATCGTCAATTACGACCTCGACGAATCCGAAGAACTCCTGCGCTCGATTTTGTTTGCCGAACGCCTAAAACGCCGCCGCCAGATCGGCCTATCCGCGATTGTGAAAGAGATGGTGCGCGGGGAGTGAAGCCAAAATATTTAGTTCATTCCGAAGAAGGCGGCGTCCCTTGTGTCATCGCCGGCTTTATGACGGCGATCCGGTAGTCTTCCGGTCTGGATGCCCGGGACAAGCTCGGGCGTGACACAGAGCATAGGGCAATCTTGTTGGATATCGGTTTTCGCCAATGTGGGCGGGCAGAAGGATCAAAATAGATATTATTATACAAAAACGCGCCTCTCTTTCGAAAGGCGCGTTCTATACTTCTGAGCCGCCCCAAGATCTGCTTGTGCTTTGCAGGGGGGACCCCACGCTTAAAGCGTGGGGAGGCGGCGGCTGAAAATACCTTTACTTGTAGACCACTTTCTCGATCTCATAGGAGCGCGCGCCGCCGGGCGCCTGCACCTCGACCGAGTCGCCGACGGACTTGCCGATGAGCGCGCGGGCGATGGGCGAGGAGATGGATATCCGGCGCTGTTTCACATCGGCTTCGAGATCGCCGACGATCTGCCAGACTTTTTCCTCTTCGGTGTCCTCGTCGATCAGCGTGACGGTGGCGCCGAACTTCACCGTGTCGCCATTCAGCTTGGCCACGTCGATGACGTCCGCGCGATTGTACTTGTCTTCCAGGTCGAGGATCTGGCTTTCGATCCAGCCCTGGCGCTCCTTGGCGGCGTGATATTCGGCGTTTTCGGAGAGGTCGCCATGAGCGCGCGCTTCGGCGATCGCCTGGATCACCGCCGGGCGCTCCTCGTTTTTGAGCTTTTTCAAATCCTCTTCCAGCTTCTGATAGCCGGCGAGGGTCATCGGAAATTTCTCCATGGGTCCGCCCTTTCTCCTGGCGACGGGACCGGCCCGGATTGGCCGCCCCTTCCTGCACGCTCTCGGGTCGCGTTTCGGACTCTCAAGCTAAAAAAATAACGCGGCCCGCGCCTTTGCGTCGGGCCGTCGCTGATTTGCCAGCCGGATATTTAATCAGCGCGCGCCGGAATTTCAAGACCGGGCGGACCCGATCTATCCCCATAATCCTTTGGAAACGAATGAGTTTTCCTAATTAACCGCGAAGTAAGCCTGGAGCGGGGCGACCTCGAGGTCGCCGGCCCGCATGGCCTCAATGGCCCGGACCGCCGCCCGGGCGCCCGCCGCGGTGGTGATGCAGGGGATTTTCTGGGCCAGCGCCGTTGTCCGGATGGAGCGCGAGTCCTTGATCGACTGGGCGCCTTCGGTGGTGTTGAAGACCATCTGCACCTCGCCGTTCTTCAAGGCGTCGACGATATGCGGGCGGCCTTCGAGGACCTTGTTGACCTTGGCGACGTCGAGGCCCTGGCCTTTCAGATAGTCCGCCGTGCCGCCCGTGGCGATGATCGTAAAGCCCATATCGAGCAGCTTTTGCGCGGCGCCGACCATGTGCTCCTTGTCGCTGTCTTTAAGCGAGATGAAGACGCAGCCTTTCATGGGAATGCGCGCGCCCGCCGCAATGAGGCTTTTCGCGCGCGCCTTCTCGAAATTGACGTCGATGCCCATGACTTCGCCGGTGGAGCGCATTTCCGGTCCCAGCACGGTGTCGACGCCGGGGAAGCGCGCGAAGGGGAAGACGACTTCCTTCACCGCCACATGATCGAGCGCCGGCCATTTCAGATCGAGATCCTTGATCTTGTGGCCGGCCATCACTTTCGCGGCGATGCGCGCGACGGGAAGGCCCACGGCCTTCGCCACGAAAGGCACGGTGCGCGAGGCGCGCGGATTGACCTCGATGATGTAGATATCGTTGTCCTTGATCGCATACTGAACATTCATCAGCCCGACGACGCCAAGCTCCAGCGCCATGCGCCGGGTTTCTTTCTTCAGCTCTTCAATGATCTCTTCGGACAGCGTGTAGGGCGGCAGGGAGCAGGCGCTGTCGCCGGAATGAACCCCGGCTTCCTCGATATGCTCCATGACGCCGGCGATGAAGACGTCCTTTCCGTCCGAGATCGCGTCTACATCCACCTCGACGGCGTTTTGCAGATAATGGTCGAGGAGGAGCGGTTCGTCTTCGTTGATCTCGATCTGCGCTGTCGCCAGATACTGGTTGAGCGAAGCCTTGTCGCGCACGATCTCCATGGCGCGCCCGCCGAGGACGTAAGAGGGGCGCGTCACCAGCGGATAGCCCACCTCTTCGGCGATGGCGGGGGCCGCCTCGCGGCTCGGCGCCGTGGCGTTTTTCGGCTGTTTGAGGCCGAGTTTCTGAACGAGTTTCTGGAAGCGCTCGCGGTCTTCGGCGAGGTCGATGGCGTCATAGGGCGTGCCGAGGAGGGGGACGCCTTCCTCTTCGAGCGTGCGCGCCAGTTTCAGCGGCGTCTGCCCGCCAAACTGCACGATGACCCCGAGAAGCTCGCCCTGTTCGCGCTCCTTGGCGACGATCTCGAGGACGTCCTCGGCGGTCAGCGGTTCGAAATAAAGCCGGTCGGACGTGTCGTAATCGGTGGAGACCGTTTCCGGGTTGCAGTTCACCATGATCGACTCGACGCCGATATCGGCGAGCGCGAAGGCCGCGTGACAGCAGCAATAGTCGAACTCAATTCCCTGGCCGATGCGGTTCGGCCCGCCGCCGAGAATGATCACTTTCTTGCGGTCGGAAGGCTGCGATTCGCAGGCCGGCGCGCCGGCGAAAGACGGTTCGTAGGCGGAATACATGTATGGGGTTTTGGCCTCGAACTCCGCCGCGCAGGTGTCGATGCGCTTGAAGACGGGGCGCACGCCGCGCGTGCGCCGGTGTTCGCGGACTTGCTTTTCAGTCCCTTCGCATAATTGCGCGAGGCGCTTGTCTGAAAAGCCCATGGCTTTCAGCGCGCGCAGGGCGTCGGGATCATCGGGGAGGCCGTCGCGCGCGATTTGCTTCTCGGTCTCGACGATTTCCGAAAGCTGTTCGAGGAACCACGGATCGTACTGGGTGATGGAGCGGATCTGCTCCAGCGGCAATTCGTGGCGGAAGGCTTCGGCGGTGACGCGCAGGCGGTCCGGCGTCGGCGCGGCGAGCGCTGCTCTGAACGCATTCGCGTCGTCGCCTTCGCCGAGGCCCGGAATCTCGATGGGATCGAGGCCGCAAAGCCCGGTCTCGAGGGAGCGCATGGCTTTTTGCATGGATTCCTTGAACGAGCGGCCGATGGCCATGGCCTCGCCCACGGATTTCATGGCGGTCGACAGGGTCGGCTCCGCGCCGGGGAATTTCTCGAAGGCGAAACGCGGGATCTTTGTCACGACATAGTCGATGGTCGGCTCGAAGGAAGCGGGCGTCGCGCCGGTGATGTCGTTGTCGAGCTCGTCGAGGGTGTAGCCGACCGCGAGCTTTGCAGCGATGCGGGCGATGGGAAAGCCCGTCGCCTTCGAGGCGAGGGCGGAAGAGCGCGACACGCGCGGGTTCATCTCGATGACGACGAGGCGTCCCGTCTCCGGATTGACCGCGAACTGCACGTTGGACCCGCCGGTTTCGACGCCGATCTCGCGCATCACCGCGATCGACGCGTTGCGCATGATCTGGAATTCCTTGTCGGTGAGCGTCAGCGACGGGGCGACGGTGATCGAGTCGCCGGTGTGAACGCCCATGGGATCGACGTTTTCGATGGAGCAGACGATGATGCAGTTGTCCGCCTTGTCGCGGACGACCTCCATCTCATATTCCTTCCAGCCGAGAAGGCTCTCATCGATCAGCACCTGTCCGACCGGCGAGGCTTCGATGCCGGAGCGGACATAATGTTCGAACTCCTCGCGGTTATAGGCGACGCCGCCGCCGGTGCCGCCGAGGGTGAAGGCCGGCCGGATGATCGCGGGCAGGCCGATGTCCTCGAGATAGGCCATGGCGTTGGAAACGCCCGACGCGCGGTCATAACCGACGGTGCGGCCCTGATCGTTCTTGATGGCGGGAGAAGAGGCGATCGCCGAGCGCGGGTTTTCAAGCCCGATCTTTTCCATGGCGACGCGGAACTTCTCGCGGTCTTCGGCCTTTTCGATGACGTCGGCGCGGGCGCCGATCATCTGGACGCCGTATTTTTCGAGAACGCCCGACTGTTCGAGATCGAGGGCGCAGTTCAAGGCCGTCTGGCCGCCCATGGTGGGCAGGAGCGCGTCCGGGCGCTCGCGCGCGATGACCTTCTCCACGAATTCCGGGCTGATCGGCTCCACATAGGTGGCGTCGGCCAGCTCCGGGTCGGTCATGATCGTCGCCGGGTTCGAATTGACGAGGATGACGCGGTAGCCTTCCTCCTTCAGGGCTTTCACCGCCTGGACCCCGGAATAATCGAATTCGCAGGCTTGCCCGATGATGATGGGCCCGGCGCCGATGATGAGAATGGAGGAAATATCTGTGCGTTTAGGCATCACTTACTCGCGCGCAGCCTCGCCGGGCAGGCAGGCCGTGAAGGCGGCCGCACACACGCGGAGAGGCGAAGAATCAATTGTCGATTAAAGCGTTGTCTTAGGGGATGAGACCGGCAAGCGAAAGACCTCAAGGCAAAGAGTTTTCAAGTTCGGCGGGATTCATTGTCGCGCTTGACATAATACCAAAAGGTTTCATATAAAAAGAAACCAAAAGGTTTTATGTAGAGATCCCCCATGTCCCTGCCGCCCCCCTCCGCAGATCCCGCCCAGCCTGTCTTCCGGGCGCTCGCCGATCCGACCCGGCGGGCGATCATTTCCATGCTGGCGGACGGTCCCCGGCCCATCGCCGAGATCGCCTCGGCCTTCGACATGACGCGCCCCGCTGTCGCCAAGCATCTCGCCATCCTGAAGGAGGGCGGGGTCATCGCCGTGGAAGCAAAGGGACGTGAACGGATCAACCGCCTTAACCCTGACGCGCTCAAGACCGCCGCCGACTGGCTCAGCTATTTCGACCGGTTCTGGGATGCGCGCCTCGCCAGCCTCAAAGACGTTGTGGAGAAAACATCATGAGCAAGATGCAGATCGTGAAGACCCTGTTTCTGAAGGCGCCGCCGGAGCATGTCTGGAAGTTTCTCACCGAACCCGACCAGCTTGCGCTGTGGTTTCACCGCGGCGGCGCAAAGCTGGAAGAGGGCGGCGATTATGTTCTCGAGACCAACAGCTACGGCAAGGACGGCGAGCGCATGTGCTGGGGCAAGGTCATCGAGATGAAAAAGCCGGAACGGCTGGTGCACACCTTCACCCATAATTTCCTGAACGGCGCCGAGACCACCTGCACCTGGACGCTGGAAGCGGTGAAGGGCGGCACCATCCTGACGCTCGTCCATGACGGCTGGGAGAAATACGAAGACGATCCCTTCGGCATGGCGTCCAACCATGACAAAGGCTGGGACGAGCATTTCTCGCGCCTGCGGCGCGTGGCGGGGTAAGCGCTTTCGCCCAGATAAAGGCGGACAGAATGCGCATGTCCGCCTTTGCTGCGCTGCAGCGATGTCCGATCTTTAATCTTCTGTCCGATGCGGCGCCGGCGCGGCTATAGTAGCTCTTGGCGGCGAGGACTGTGGCGCCCGCGCGCCGCCGGAGGATGGATAAGGAAAGATGGACATGAGGATTATCGGGGCTGCGATTCTTGCAGGCATGATGACGGCCGCATCGGCGTTCGCCGAAGAGACGGTCGACATCCGCGAATGGAAAGTGCCTTACGAGAACACCCGGCCGCGCGATCCCTTTGCGCAAAGCGCGACGTCCGTCTGGTTTGTGGGCCAGGTCGGCGGCTATGTCGGTCATCTCGATACACAGACCGGCGAGATCGTCAAATACGATCTGCCCGATGGCGAGGGACCGCATAACCTGATCGTCGGCAAGGACGGGATTGTCTGGTATGCCGGCAACCGCACCGGCGTCATCGGCCGCTTCGATCCGAAGACGAAAGAGATCGAGGAAATCCCGATGCCCGACGAAGCGGCGCGCGATCCGCACACGCTGATCTTCGACGAAGGCGAAGAGAACATCTGGTTCACGGTGCAGGGCGGCAATTTCATGGGCCGGCTCAATATCGAAAGCCGCGATGTGGACCTCATCCCGTCAAAGACCGAGCGCTCGCGCCCCTACGGGATCAAGATGGCGCCGGACGGGTCGATCTGGGTCGCGCTGTTCGGCACGTACAAGCTCGCCCATATCAACCCCGAGACGCTGGAACTGACGGAAATCGATCTGCCGCGCGAAGGCGCGCTGCCCCGCCGTCTTGAAATCACCAGCGACGGGCGCGTCTGGTATGGCGACTACATCAAGGGTGTCCTCGGCGTGTACGATCCCGATCAGAAGACCTTCAAGGAATGGGACATGCCCCAGGGCGAACGCGCGCGCCCTTATGGCATGGCCGTGGACAGCCAGGACCGGATCTGGATGGTCGCCACCGGCGTCGATCCCAACGTCTTTTTAGGATTCGATCCGGAAACGGAGGAATTCTTCTCCGCGACCGATGTTCCGTCCGGCGGCGGCACGATCCGCCACATGCATTATTATCAGCCCGCAGGCGCGATCTGGTTCGGCACGGACACCAATTATGTGGGTCGCGCCGTGGTCGAGCCGCCGATGATGGATTAGGCGCTGCGGAGAACAGGCACAGTCAATTCAATTTGGAGTGTCATGCCCGGGCGTGTCCCGGGCATCCAGAAAAGTTGTATCACTTCCGGAAAACTGGATCACCGCGACAAGCCCGGTGATGACACTTGTGGGAACTGTTCAGGCGATTACCGCAAGATCATAACGGTTGGACCGGTCAGCGATTACTGCCAGCGCTTCGAAAGCTTCTGGTCCATGGCGTTGGGCGCTTGCGTCTCGGCCCCCTGATAGCCGGTGATCTTGTCGGCGACGAAGGGATTCGACTGGCGCTCGCGCCCGAAGCTCGAGGTCGGCCCGTGACCGGGCACGAACTGCACGTCGCCCAAGGGCCATAGTTTTTGCGTGATGGAATTGACCAGCGTCTGCTGGTCGCCGCGGGGAAAGTCCGTGCGCCCCACCGAGCCTGCGAACAAGACGTCGCCGACGAAAGCGATATTCGCGTCCTTGTTGTAGATCACCACATGGCCCGGCGTGTGGCCGGGCGTATAGACGACCTGAAACTTGATCCCGTCGAGATCGAGCTCGTCGCCGTCATGCAGCCATTTGTCCGGCTTGCAGTCCTCGCCCATGCCGGGATGGCCGTATTGCGCCCAGTGGCTGGCGATGTCGTCGAGCCAGAACGTATCTTCTTCATGGGGCCCGATGATCGGCGCGCCGGTTTCGCGTTTCACCGCCTCGGCGCCGCCCGCATGGTCGAGATGGCCGTGGGTCAGCCAGATCTGTTCGATGGTCGCGTCGAAGTCTTTCGCGGCCTGGATAATCTTTTCCGGCTCGCCGCCGGGATCGACCACCGCCGCCTTGCCGGAGGGCGCGCGAATGATTGAGCAGTTCTGCTGGAACGGCGTCACCGGAACGACGCGCACGGAAAAGGGCGGTTGTGCTTGTGCTTGGCTCATGACGCCTACCTAAGCGCGCGAGGGGCGGCTTGCCAAGGGGCTAAGACTGGTGGGGTTAAAGGGAGATGGATTTCAGCGTGACGAGCGCCGTCGCGACCATCACGCGCGCGCCGTCCTTTTCCGCCCATACGTCGGAGCGCACGACGCCGATGGAGGCGCCGCGGGAAAGCGCGGTGGCTTCCGCGACCAGCATGTCGCCTTGCGCCGGCTTCATGAAATTGATCTTGAGCTCGATCGTCAGGCACGCCTTGCCCTCCGGCAGCACCGAGGCGTAGCAGGCGCCGGCGGCGTGATCGGCGAGGCCGGTTACGACGCCAGCATGAACATAGCCCATGAACTGGACGAGGGACTCCTTCGGCGCGACCTCGAGCGCCACATAGCCTTCCTCGAAATCGCGCACCCGAAAGCCCGACTCCTTGGTGAAGCCGCGGGCGGTGGTCAAATGCTCGAATGTGTCGCGAAGGTCCTGGCGCATGGCGAAACGCTAGCCGGGCGTTCATCCCTGCGCCAGCGTCATGCGCAGTCGAAGCTGCTTTTCGTCGCCCGGTCAGGCCGGCTTGCTGCGGATCAGATAGCGGTAAATGCCGAGCAGGTTGATCGCCGTCAGAACGGCATTCTGGACGAGCAGGCCGTGGTCGTTTTCAACGGCGCCGAAATAGACCCACATCACGGACGAGACCGTGAAGATGACGAAGGCGATCCCCGTCACTTTCTGGCTGATATGGGCGGCGATGAGGCTCGCGGCGACAATCGCAAACAGGCTCGCCGCCCACTGAATGACATCGATCATGGCCGGCGCTTTAAGCCGCCGCCTCGATTTCGCTCTCTTTGAGCGGCTTCAGAGCCGCCAGCACGACTTTCTTGCGGGCGTCGAAGCGCTCGCCCATGAGCGTCGCCTGATCTTTCGAGAGCAGCTTCTTGGCTTTGGGGAAGAACTCCTCTTCCTCCTCGTCCATGTGGTGCTCGATCAGTTCGGAGAGCGCGCCGAATTTGACGCCCCATTCCTCGCTCCCCACGGGGAAGGTGTCGAGTTCTTCGAGAAGGCCGTTGCCCACATGGTGCTCGTTCAGCGCCTCGTAGGAGTCCTTGCTCATCTTGGTGTCGTCGCGGAGATAAGAATAGAACACCGCTTCCTCGACCTTGTGATGCGCCCACATGTCGAGCTTGAATTCATCGAAGAGCTTGCGCCGGGTTTTTTCGGCGCGCGCAGTGGTGTCCTTGAGCTCTTTCATGAGCGCGCGCGCGTCGTCGTGATCTTTCTTGATCCGCTCGAAAATATCCATTGTCTCGCCTCCTTATTTTGGAGGGAGAACACGGGAAAAGGGGCGGAGTTCCAGAGACGCCAGTCTATGAGGTCTTAACCCAGCAGCTCGAGTAGTGCTCGCAAAGCTTTTATTGCTTCGTCTATCAATAACTTGATGCCTGGAAGAGAGGAGAAGAAACCTTGAGACGCTTTAAGTCGTTCCAAAAGATCTTCTTTCAGCAATTTTATTGATACATAACCCTCCCGGAGTTGGGCTTTAAAGGCTGCTATCGAGGCTCTAAGGAAATGGGCTTCATCACTTTGCGAAGAGTTGTGCTTGTTGTGGGCTTTGGCAAACTCTGCGACGATTTCATCTAAAGACTTTTCTACTCTGTCAAACGGTTTTTGGTTGTCTTTGATACTAACATATCGATCGGAAGCAGGAATTTGTAAGCTGAAATTAGTGTTATTGGTTTGGGTGGCTGTGTGGATCATCCCTTGTTCATTAATGTAATAAACCCATTTTCCATTTACTAAAGAATCTCTGTCTAGAAGCTCCAAACCATATAGTTTTCCAACTATTAGTATGATTGTATGTTTCCTGTATTTTTGGCCACATAGCTCATAAATTTGATCAAGATCGAGAGATTCGCTGTTTGTAATTCCGAACTCAGTAAGCGTGGCAAGCACTTCCAATTCACTCGTGCTTAATTCTAAGCCCATTACGCCGCCTTCGGCCGAACGCTCTCAAGGAAGCGCTTGAAGATATAAAAGCTGTCTTCCGGGCCCGGCGAGGCTTCCGGGTGGTACTGCACGGAAAAGGCCGGGGCGTCTTTCAGCGCAATGCCGGTGTTCGAGCCGTCGAAGAGCGAGACATGGGTCTCCGTGACGTTCCCGGGCAGGTTGTCGCTGTCAACGGTGAAGCCGTGATTCATGGAGACGATCTCGACCTTGCCCGTGGAGAGGTCTTTTACGGGGTGGTTCGCGCCGTGATGGCCCTGGGGCATTTTCTTGGTCTTGGCGCCGGCGGCGAGCGCCAGCATCTGGTGGCCGAGACAAATGCCGAGAGTCGGCACCTTGTGGTCGATGAGCTGGCGGATCACCGGCACGGCGTATTCGCCCGTCGCCGCCGGGTCGCCCGGCCCGTTGGAGAGCACCACCCCGTCAGGATTTTTCTCCATGATGTCTTCATAGCTCGACTGCGCCGAGACGACGGTGATGCGGCAGCCTTCGCTCGCCAGGCGGCGCAGGATGTTGCGCTTTACGCCATAGTCGATGACGACGATATGCGGGCCCGAGCCGTCATGCTGGAGATAGCCCTTGTCCCATTCCCAGCCTTTTTCCGTATGCGGATAGCTTTGCAGGGTGGTGACGTCTTTCGCGAGATCGCGGCCTTCGAGCCCGGCCCAGTCGGCGGCGCGTTTTTGCAGCGCCTCGATGTCGAAACTGCCCGACGGGCTGTAGGCGATGACGCCGTGGGGCATGCCGTTTTCGCGGATGCGCGCCGTCAGGGCGCGCGTATCGACGCCGGCGATGCCGACAATGCCGCGCCGGCGCATCCAGGCGGAAAGGTCGAGCTGCGCGCGGTAGTTCGCCGGGCTCGTCACATCGGCGCGGAAGATAGCGCCGCGCGCTGCGGTCGACGCCGCCGGTGAAGCGTTTTCGACGTCGTCGGAATTGACCCCGACATTCCCGATATGGGGGAAGGTGAAGGTGATCAGCTGACCGGCATAGGACGGGTCGGTCAGGATTTCCTGGTAGCCCGACATCGCCGTATTAAAGCAGACCTCGCCCACGGCCTCGCCCGCGGCGCCGAGCCCTTGCCCGTAAATGCTTGTTCCATCTGCCAAAACCAGAACCGCGGTGGGGCGGGGGGCGGGCGCTTGACTAATCTTCATTGATAACTATCTCTTCGCGGCCTTGTTGCATTGCAAGATTGCGCGGCGGCGCTGGCGATTGCGGCCCCGTTTGTGAAAGGGTCCGGCCGCGCGCAAATTGGCCGGAAGCTATGCGAAGGGACCTGAAGGGTCAATAACGGATAAGCCAGGAATTATCCAGCGAAATCAGTTATCTAAGGTAGGCTGAACAGGACGGCGCGGATTTTGAATCTCTGCGGCCGCCCGCAACGGAGAATCAGATGCTCAAAGAGCAGATCAATACGGCGCTGAAAACGGCCATGAAGGCCGGCGACGCCAAAGTGCGCGTGACGACCTTGCGGCTGATCAACGCCGCCATCAAGGACCGCGACATTGCGGCCCGGGCGGAAGATCGCTGCGAGGGCGCGACGGACGAAGAGATACTCGCGATCCTCACCAAGATGGTGAAGCAGCGCGAAGAGAGCGCCCAGGCTTTCGAGGCTGGCGGGCGCCCCGAGCTTGCGGAACAGGAGCGCGCGGAGATCGAGGTCATCAGCGAATTTCTGCCGCGCCAGCTTTCGGACGAGGAAATCAAAACCGCTGTTTCCGACGTCATCGAGGAATATGACGCCGACGGCCTGAAAGACATGGGACGCTGCATGGGCGCGCTTAAAGAGCGCTTCAACGGCGCCATGGATTTCGGCAAGGCCGGCAAGCTCATGAAAGAGCAGCTGATCTAGGTTTTGCGGAAGGCGCCGTCAGGGCGCCTCGCTTTTCCCTGCGAAAAGGCTGAGCCGGTTTTCCGCGAGAAAATCCAGTCTGGCTTTCACATTCTGTTGCGGCGCTGCGTAATGGGCGAGCGCGTCTTCGTCGATGCGCGGCCATGCCTCGCGCAGCGTTGCGGCGGCTTGCCGGCGGGCCGGATAGTTTTCTATGAAATCGTTGGCGACATTGATGCTGTTGCCGATTTTCAAAACCACGGTCAGCGCGAAAAAGCCCGCCGCGGCATAGCGGCGGGAGGCGCGCATATGCGCCGGCCGCAACAGCAGTAGCATGAGGCACAAAAGCCCGATCCAGAAGAAATTGCCGAAACTGATATAGCGCCCGACAAAGGCCTGGTCCGTGCCGAAGGCCCCGCTGCGTCCGAGCGCCGTGAGAAGGCCGGCCCCAACGCCATAGGCCATGAAGGCGAAAAACGGCGCATAAAGCGAAAGCATTCGCCGGGAAATCCCGCGCCGCCGCAAAAGCATGGCCAGGGCGGCGATGCCCAGAAACAGAACGGGAATGGCGATGTCGGAGGCAAACCGCGTCAGGGGACTGGCGAGGAAGTTCAGGGTGAAGACCAGCGTCTGCCAGAGATAGCCGATGCTGAGTTCGATGCCCGCCGTTTCGCTCGCATAGGTGTCGCCGCCGCGATAATTCGCATACAGAAAATAGCCGAGTGCGAGCGCGGAAAGGGCGCACCAGGCGCCGGTGAAGACAAGCGCGCGCCGGCGCGCCGGCCGGTCTGCTGCAAAAACCCTTAGGACAAGCAGCCCGGCGCCGACGGGAAACAGTGCGGCGCCGGTGGCGAAACCGAGGAGCGCGAGGGTTGCGGCGATCCAGGCGCCGGCAAGCCGCATCCAGGTGAGCGCCGGGGCGCTCAACAGCAGGATGCACCAGGCCGCGCCGGCCGTATTGATGAAAACCGCGACCTGCCAGCCCCATAGCCAGTTTGTCGACTGATCAAGCGACCACCAGAAAAAAGCGGCCAGGGCGAAGGCCCAAAACCGGAGCGCGGTCGGCGTGTTGAGTTCCTTGGCGCCGCGGGAAAGCATGAGTGCGAGACCTGCAAAGCCGGCGACGCTGAACAGCAGCGAGGCGATGACTTCGGCGCCGTGATTCATCCCGGTCAGTTTCGCCAGCGGCAACAGCACCGCATAAGCGCTGGCGTGGAAATGCGCGCCGTGCAGCCGAAAGAGCTCTTGAAAGCTGAGCACGCCCTTTTCCATCTGCATATAAAGCGTGACGAGATGCCAATGGTCGGTCAGCGGCGCGGCGTAGTGAAACATCAGCCCGTAAACGGCGGCGATGGCGAAAAAGACGAGCGCGGGCGCGAAGTGTCCGTAATCGCGCAGCACCGCCTGTAATTGCGGCGCGGGTTTGTCGGTGTCCGGCGCATAGGCGAAGCGATGCGAGAGGAAATAGACAAGCCATGGCGTTGTCGCGATCGCCGCGACGAAAGCGAGGGTGTAGTGCAGCTTCAAGATGTTGACGACAAGGAAGAAGATCACCGTATTTGCCGCCAGCCCGGTGCAGGCGACGAGAAAATAGCGCGGCGCGGCGCGCAGATGCGTCTCCCGCGATCGGAAGGTGACGTAGAAATGCCCCATATAGGAGACGAGGAAGGCCGTCAGATAGGCGCCGATATTGCCGAGAGTCGGATGGATGCCCGCGATTTCCACCAGCGCCGCGAGCACGCCGCCATGCACCAGCGTCGCCGCGACGCCGACAAGGCCGAAGCGCATAAGGCGCGTGATGAATGGGCGGCGCTCTTCAAGGAAAGCGCGAACCGGCCCCGCGGCTGCAAAAGGCATCAGGGCAGCGCTCCGCGTTCCTCGCTGACGATGTAGATGGGGCGCGCCTTCACTTCATCGAAAACGCTTGCGAGATATTCGCCGAGCACGCCGATGCTGAACAATTGAACGCCCCCCAGGAAGAAAATCGCCGTGATGATGGTTGCATAGCCCGGCACGTCGCGGCCGGCGATCATGGTTTCAATGACGATATAGGCCGCATAGGTTAAGGAAAGGAGCGCAATAATCGCGCCGATGCTCGTCCATATCCGCAAAGGGATAGCGCTGAAGGAAATGAAGGCGAGGCGCGCGTAGGACATGAGCTTGCGCAGGGAGAAGGAGCTTTTGCTGGCGCTGCGGGGCGCGACTTCATAGGAAATGCTGGTCTGGCGGAAGCCGATCCAGGAATATAGCCCTTTCATGAATCGGTTGCGTTCGCGAAGCTGCTTCAGGGCGTTCGCGGTCTTGCGGTTCATGATGCGAAAGTCGCCCGCGTCCCGGGGGATTTTCGTATCCGCGAAACGGTCCCACATGAGGTAGAACAGGCGGCTGAACAAAGCGCGCGCCGGCCCGTCGGTCTTGCGGCTGTCGCGCACCGCGTAAACCATGTCGTACCCTTCGCGGAGCCGCCGGAGCAGGTCGGGAATGAGCTTCGGCGGATGTTGAAGGTCGCCGTCCATCAAGACCAGCGCGTCGCCATTGGCGTGATCGATCCCCGCCGAAAGCGCCGCCTCCTTGCCGAAATTCCGGCTCAGCCGCAGGGCGCGCAGGCGCGGCTCCGCGGCGCAGCAGGCTTCGACCTCGCGCCAGGTTTCATCGCGGCTGCCATCGTCGATCCAGATGAGTTCATAATCTGCGTCAAGGCTTTCGAGAATCGGCAAAAGCGCATTGAACAGCGGTTTGACGCTTTCCTGCTCATTATAAAAAGGCGTGATGATCGAAATGAGCATGCAGCCGGATCGCGGTTATGACGGATATAACATTCCGTCATGTTCTTTGATGATGTCAAGCTGGCCAGCTGGCGGGCCTTGCGGCGTGCGCCTCGTCTGAAGGCTGCAATCTAGGGGGCGGTTTTACCACGGTATTTTTGATTCTCGATAGATCCGGCGCGCTGGCTGCGCCTGCCTGGCCGGCCATCCCGCAAGAGTCGGATTCACGACATTTCTTATCATCTCGCATGATAATGTCTGGGTTGGCGTTGTTTGTCGTTTTGACGACAATGACCGCATAAGGATGATTTACGGCTCATGGAACGTTGCAGTCTAATTCATATTGATTATGGTGACCCGGTCTTCAACGACATAAAAAACGAGTTCCGTTATCGCGCGCTAGACGGCGGTCGCAAATTGGACTTGTCTATCGCAGTTGCATCTCGGGACGCCGGCCATCAATCATCATCATAATATTGCAATCGCCGGCGCCGGCGTGGCTGGTCTTGCCGCAGCCATTTTTTTTAGCCGCGCAGGTCATTCTGTTACGGTTTACGACAAGGCGGGAAAGCCCGCGCCCGTCGGGTCCGGACTTATCCTTCAGCCGACGGGGCAGGCGGCGCTGCATGCGCTCGGTCTTGCGGATGTTCTTGCGCAACGCGGCGCGCGGTTGAAACGTCTTGACGGACGCCTCGAAGATGGCGGGCGCAAGGTTCTCGACGTTCATTACGACGCGCTGGGGCCGGATGTTTACGGTCTCGCCGTTCATCGCGCGGCGCTTTTCGACATATTGCATGACGCCGCGAAGGAAGCCGGGGTGAAGTTCTGCTACGGCCATGCTGTGGCGGGCGTCGAAGCGGCGGGCGGGCGCGCGGGCCTGACCTTTGACGGCGCGCCCGCCGCCGGACCTTTCAGCCTTGTTATCGATGCGCTCGGCGTGCGCTCGCCCTTCATCGAGCGGAGCAATGCGTTCCTGAACTACGGCGCCTTGTGGGCGAATGCGCCTTTTCCGTTCGGCAGCGACTTTTCAGAAGACGTGCTCTCTCAGCGCTATCGCGGCGCGGAGGTTTCGGCCGGGGTGATGCCGATCGGAACCATGCGTGACGGCGGGCCGCCGCTCGCGGCTTTTTTCTGGACCTTGCGCGCCGACCATGTGGACGCCTGGCGGATGACGCCGCTCCAGCGCTGGAAAGACAGGGTTTTGAAGCTGTGGCCGGAAGCGGCGCCCGTGCTGGAGCATTTCACTCATCACGATCAGTTCGTTTTCGCCCATTACGCCCATCACACCGCGCCGCGGCCGGTGGAAAGCCCCGTTGTGCATATTGGCGACGCCTGGCATGCCGCGAGCCCGCAATTGGGGCAGGGGGCGAATATGGCGCTGCTCGACGCCTGGGCGCTGGCGCGCGCGCTGGAGCGCCATGATGAGATTGCCGACGCGCTCGACGCTTTCGCTCTGATGCGCGGGCGGCATGTGAAGCTTTATCAGACGATGAGCCGTCTTTTCACGCCGGTCTATCAGTCGGATTCGAAGCTGCTGCCGGCGATCCGCGACCGCTTCGCCGAACCGCTGTCGTCTTTCTGGTTCATGCCGAAGCTGCTGGCGTCCATGGTCGCGGGCACGCTAGGCGATCCGCTCGAAAAACTCTCGCCGGATTAGCTGGTTTCCGGCGCGGGGAGAAAGTTTAAGCCGTTTCTTTCGCGCGCTTCTTGCGCAGATGCGGCTTCAGCGCAATCTTCCGCAGGCGGATGGATTTCGGGGTCACCTCGACCAGTTCGTCGTCGCCGATATAGGAGATCGCCGTTTCCAGCGTCAGCCGGCGCGGCGGCGTCAGCTTCACCGCTTCATCCTTGCCGGAGGCGCGCATGTTGGTGAGCTGTTTGGCTTTCAGGGGATTGACGTCGAGATCGTCCGGCTTGGCGTTCTCGCCGATGATCATGCCCTCATAGACCGCTTCGCCCGGCTCGATGAACATGACGCCGCGCTCTTCGAGGTTCCACAGGGCGTAAGGCACCGCGGTGCCGTCGCCATTGGCGATGAGGACGCCGTTGCGCCGGCCCTCGATCGCGCCCTTGTGCGGGGCGTGTTCGAGATAAGACCGGTTCATGACGCCGGTGCCGCGCGTGTCGGTCAGGAATTCGCCGTGATAGCCGATCAGCGCGCGCGAGGGGACATGCATGATCAGGCGGGTTTTCCCTGCGCCCGCCGGCTTCATCTCGGCAAGCTCGGCTTTTTTCTGGGACAGCTTTTCGATGACGACGCCGGAATAATCGTCATCGACGTCGATCACCACTTCCTCGATGGGCTCGAGCGGTTCGCCATTCTCGCCGGTGCGGATGACGACGCGCGGGCGCGAAACGGCGAGCTCGAACCCTTCGCGGCGCATATTCTCGATGAGGACGCCGAGCTGCAACTCGCCGCGGCCCGCGACTTCGAACGCATCCTTGCTTTCGGTCTCGGTCACGGAAATCGCCACATCGCCCTCCGCCTGACGCATAAGGCGCTCGCGGATGACGCGGGACTGCACCTTGTCGCCTTCGCGGCCCGCCAGCGGGGAATCGTTCGGCGCAATGGTAACGGACAGGGTCGGCGGATCGATCGGCTGCGAGGGCAGGGCCTCGGTCGCGGCGAGATCGCAGAGCGTGTCTGAGACGGAGGCTTTCGAAAAGCCGGCGATGGCGACGATGTCGCCGGGATAGGCTTCTTCGACCGGCTGGCGTTTCAGGCCCCGGAAAGCGAGCACCTTGGAAACGCGCGCCTGTTCAATCACGCCGCCGTCGCGCGACAGCGCTTTCATGGTGACGCCAGGCTTGGCGACGCCGGAGATCACGCGCCCCGTCAGAATGCGCCCGAGGAACGGATCGGCCTCGAGAGTTGTCGCCAGCATCCGGAACGGCGCGTCCGCCGCCTCGGCCGCAATGTCCGGCGCGGGGACGTGGGCGAGGATGGTTTCGAACAGCGCGTCGAGATTTTCGCGCGGGCCTTCGAGGCTCGCATCGGCCCAGCCGTCGCGTCCCGCCGCATAGAGGACGGGGAAGTCGAGCTGTTCGTCTGAGGCGCCGAGCGCGGCGAAAAGGTCGAAGGCCGCGTCGAGGGCCGCGTCCGGATCGGCGCTCGGCCGGTCGACCTTGTTGAGGACGACGATGGGCTTAAGGCCCAGCGCCAGCGCCTTTGAGAGCACGAATTTGGTCTGGGGCATCGGCCCCTCGGCGGCGTCGATGAGAAGCAGGCAGCCGTCGACCATGGAGAGGATGCGCTCCACCTCGCCGCCGAAATCGGCGTGGCCCGGCGTGTCGACAATATTGAGTCGCACCGGCGGGTCGCTTTTCTCCCAGACGACGCTGGTGCATTTGGCGAGGATGGTGATCCCCCGCTCGCGCTCAATGTCGTTGGAATCCATGGCGCGCTCGGCCATTTCGGCGTTGTCGCGGATGGCGCCGGACTGGCGCAGCATCTCGTCGACGAGCGTCGTTTTGCCATGGTCGACGTGAGCGATGATGGCGATGTTGCGGAGGTTCATATTGCGTTGCGTCATGGGGGCGGCAAGTGCGCGCTTTCTTTGGTCTTGGCAAGGGGGCAGATGGGGAAAAGGGGTTAATAGGGACGCTATGCGCTTGCGGGGGATGCGCTTATATCTCGGGGCCGCCCTTTCTATATGAGCCCTATGCCCCGTTTCACCCCGGAATTTCTCGATGAGCTGAAGTCGCGGCTGAGGCCGTCCGACGTCATCGGGCGCTTTGTGAAGCTGAAAAAACGGGGAAACGCCTGGTGGGGCCTGTCGCCCTTCAAGCCGGAAAAGACCCCGTCTTTCTCCGTGGATGACCGGCGCGGCACCTATCACTGCTTTTCGACCCAGAACCATGGCGACATCATCACCTTCCTGATCGAGACCCAGGGGATGACTTTTCCCGAAGCGGTGGAGCGGCTCGCCGCCGATGCGGGGCTGGAGCTGCCGGCGGAAAACCCCGAGGCGGCGGCGCGCGCGGAAAAGGCCAAGGGCCTCGCCGAAGCCTGCGCGGCGGCGGCGAAATTCTATCAAGCGATGTTGCACCGGGCGGACGGGCGCGAGGCCATGGACTATCTGCGCGGCCGCGAGATCACCGATGCGCAGATCGAGGCCTTCGCCATCGGCTTCGCGCCTTCGGGCCGCAACGCGCTGAAAGACTATCTTCTCAACAAGGACTTCCCCGAAGACGTGCTGGTGGATGCGGGGCTGCTCATCAAGCCGGAGGACGGCGGCGCCAGCTACGACCGCTTCCGCAACCGCATCATGTTCCCGATCCTCGGGGGCCGCGACCGGGTCATCGCCTTCGGCGGGCGGGCGCTCGATCCCAATGCGCGGGCGAAATATCTCAATTCCCCGGAAACCCCGCTCTTTCACAAGGGCTCGGTGCTCTACAATTTCAACGCCGCGCGGGCCGCCTCGGCGGAAGACAAACAGCCGCTGATCGTCTGCGAAGGCTATATGGACGTGATCGCGCTGTGGGGGGCGGGGATCAAACGAGGGGTCGCGCCGCTCGGCACCGCGCTCACCGAGGACCAGCTGGCGCTGCTCTGGCGCTCCTCCGACGAGCCGATCCTGTGCTTCGACGGCGACAGCGCCGGGGTCAGCGCCGCCCATCGCTCCGTCGACCGGGCGCTGCCTATGCTGAAACCCGGCAAGTCCCTGAACTTTGCTTTTCTGCCGGAAGGTCAGGATCCGGATGACCTGATCCGGGCCGAAGGCGCCGCCGCCATGACCGAGGTGCTGGGCAAGGCGCGTCCGCTGGTCGACGTCCTGTGGTCGCGCGAAATCTCCATCCGCCCCCTCGACACGCCGGAGCGCCGGGCGGCCCTGCGCTCGCACCTGCGCGGGCTCGTCAAAGAGATCGCCGACAAGGATGTGCGCGGCGCCTATGGCGAGGAGCTCTCCCGCCGGCTCGATGCGGAATTCCGCCCGCCCGAGCGCCGCCCGGCCTATGGCGAGGGCGCCCGGCAGGGCGGCAATCCGTTCCGGGGCGGCGGGCCGGGGGGACAGGCCGGCTGGCGCGGCCAGAAAGGGCCGAACCAGAAAGGCCAGGGGTTCCGCTATGCGGCCCCGGCGCGGCCGACCCCGGGGCTCAAAGGGCCCTCCCAATGGGCCCGGGAGGCGAGCTTTATCCTCGCCGCCGTCAACCATCCGGCCATCGTGGAGCGCCATGAGGACGCCTTTTTCGGGCTGGAGCTGGCCGATCCGGGCCTGAAAGCCCTTCTGGGCGAGATCCTGGCGGCGATTTCCACAGACCCAACCCTTGACAGTGCGGGGCTTAAAAGCCATCTGAGCCAGACCGGCGCGGCAGGCATATTGGAGCGGGTGACACAGGATCCCCAGCTCAAGAAACACTGGCGCCTGCGCCCCGAGGCTGAGATTGGCGAGGTCGAGCTGGGGTTCCAGAACGCCTTGGCGCATCATCTGTTTGAATCGACCCTCAAACAGGAGGTCGCGCGATCCGCATCTCAGATATTCACGGAAGGCGATGGCGCGTGGAAAGCCGCGGCGGCGGCGCGCGAGGAGTTGATCAATTCGAGCAAGCCCGAGGAGGCCGAAGGGGACGAGGGCGATTCCCCCAGACGGCTCACCGACGCGCTTGAAAGAATGAAACAGACCGTGGACAAAAAATTCGGTCGGTAGAGGTATTTCAACATGGCGAAAAAAGCGGCGGCGACGAAAGAGACGGAAACGGCCGAAACCAGCGACGGTCCGATCCTTGATCTCACCGATGCGGACGTAAAGAAACTCATCAAGACGGCGAAATCGCGCGGCTACGTCACCTATGACGAGCTGAACAAGGTTCTGCCCTCCGAAGAGGTTTCCTCCGAACAGATCGAAGACATCATGGCCCAGCTTTCCGAGATGGGCATCAATGTCATCGAACATGACGAGGACGAGGACGACGACAGCGGCGCCGCCAATGACGATTCCAGCGACGACGAGGAAGAGGCCGCGCCGAAGACGCGCGCCGTCGCCGTCAAGGACGAGAAAAAGGGCGGCCAGGTCGTTACGACCAACACCGGCTCGTCCGGCGACCGCACCGACGATCCCGTGCGCATGTATCTGCGCGAGATGGGCACCGTCGAGCTGCTCTCGCGCGAAGGCGAGATCGCCATCGCCAAGCGCATCGAGGCCGGCCGCGAGACCATGATCAAGGCCCTGTGCGAGTCGTCGCTGACCTTCGAGGCCATCACCGTCTGGCGCGACGAACTTCAGGAAGGCCGGGTCCTTCTGCGCGACATTATCGACCTCGACGCCACCTATGGCGGCGGGCCGGAAGCGCGCCCCGACATGACCCAGCCGGAAGTCGCCGAGCGCGTCCAGCGCGAGGAAGCCGAAAAGGCCGAAAACCAGGAAGAAGACGAGGACGAGTTCGACGAGGGCGCGTTGTCGCTGTCGGCCATGGAGGCCGAGCTGCGCGACGGCGTCATGGCGACCTTCGACGAGATCTCGAGCGACTATAAAAAGCTGCGCCGTCTTCAGGACATCATGATCGAGGAGCAGCTGAAGGGCGAAGACCTTTCCTCCTCACAGTCGCGCCGCTTCAAGAAGCTCCAGAAAGACATTGTCGAGCGCGTGCGTTCCGTGCGGCTCAACAATCAGCGCATCGAAGCGCTTGTCGAACAGCTTTACGACATCAACCGCCGCCTGATGGCGCTGGAAGGCAAGCTGGTGCGTCTCGCGGACTCTTACGGCGTCAACCGCCAGGAGTTCCTCTCCGATTATATCGGCGCCGAGCTCGACCCCGAATGGTTCGACCGCATCAGCGAGAAAAGCGGCAAGGGCTGGCAGAATTTCGTCAAGAAGGGCGAGAACCAGGTCATGGCGATCCGCGAGGAGATCGGCGAGCTCGCGACCGAAACCGGCCTTACCGTTCAGGATTTCCGCCGCATCGTCTCCATGGTGCAAAAGGGCGAGCGCGAAGCGCGCATCGCCAAGAAGGAAATGGTCGAAGCGAACCTGCGCCTCGTCATTTCCATCGCCAAGAAATACACGAACCGCGGCCTGCAATTCCTCGACCTCATTCAGGAAGGCAATATCGGCCTGATGAAAGCGGTGGATAAATTCGAATATCGCCGCGGCTACAAGTTCTCGACCTATGCGACCTGGTGGATCCGTCAGGCGATCACCCGGTCCATCGCCGACCAGGCGCGCACCATCCGCATTCCGGTGCACATGATCGAGACCATCAACAAGATCGTCCGCACCTCGCGCCAGATGCTGCACGAGATCGGCCGCGAGCCGACGCCGGAAGAGCTGGCGGAAAAACTCTCCATGCCCTTGGAGAAAGTCCGCAAGGTGATGAAAATCGCGAAAGAGCCGATCTCCCTCGAAACGCCCATCGGCGATGAGGAAGACTCGCATCTCGGCGATTTCATCGAGGACAAGAACACGATCCTCCCGATCGACGCGGCGATCCAGTCGAACCTGCGCGAAACGACGACGCGCGTCCTCGCCTCGCTGACGCCGCGCGAGGAGCGCGTCCTGCGCATGCGCTTCGGCATCGGCATGAACACCGACCACACCCTCGAAGAAGTCGGCCAGCAGTTCTCGGTCACCCGCGAACGCATCCGCCAGATCGAGGCAAAGGCGCTCCGCAAACTCAAGCACCCGAGCCGCTCGCGGAAGCTCAGAAGCTTCCTCGACAACTAATCAAAAAAGCCCCGGCAATGTCCGGGGCTTTTTCTTGGCGAAGGCCGCCCATTCTTGGCGAAGACCGCTCAGGGCGCCAGGCGCTTTTTCCGCCGGACGCCCGCCAGCAGGCCGGCGCCGCCGAGAAACAGGAACAGGGCGGGGGGCAGCGGCACTTCCGAGGGCGTAGGGTCGCCAATGCCGCTGAAGGCGATCCGTCCCGTCACAGGGTCGAAGTCGAGACCGAAGGCGACATCCATCAGTCCCTCGACGATGATGTCGAAACTGTCGCCGAGCGTCACGCCGCCGCTGACATTCAGGAAGTCGAACGAAAAGTCCGCGTCCGGCGACAGGCCGTCGAGAAAGACGAGTTTCAGAAAGCCGTCGAGGAAAAGATCGCCGTCGATATTGATTTCGTCCGAAATAGCGCCGTCGGGGGTGAGCTCGAACTCGACCTCGAGGAAGCCGCCTTCCTCAATGAGGAGATCGCCGATCAGCGTGTTCGATCCGATGGAGTCCCCGGCCGTGTAGGTTCCGCCCTTTTGCGTCCTAACCGTGCCTGTCTGCTTGCCGTTGCCGGCGAAGCTGGCGCCGCTCTGGATAATCAGAAAGTTGAAGGTGCTGTTGGCGTCCTTGGCAAGGGACATTGAGCCTTCTCTGATGATCCCGTCTATGAATTTTAAATCGCCGTCCGCGACAATCAGTTTTCCATCGCCGGTTTTTTCAAAGAATTCGAAGTTCTGGAACTGATCTGCGTTGTTGATAGTGGATGTGGCAGCTCCACCGAAGCTAGGGGCGAAGAAACGAAACGTGTCGACGCCGGCGCCGGCGTCGACGACCCCGCCGATCTGAACGTCACCGGATTCAAACCCAACGCCATCAATTGCGAGAAAGTCATTGGCGCCGCGCAGTTGAATGTTGCCGTTGATCTGTGCGCTCGTGAGCAAGACGACATCCGACTGGTTGGCGGTGAAGTCGATATCGCCGGCGACGCTGCTGCCAAAGAGTTCTAACCGGCTGCGTCCGCCAAAGGTAATGTCGCCGAATATCTCGCCTGAAACAGAACTGACCTCATTCATGAAGTCGCCCGACCCCAGGGCTGACGCGTTCAGGAGCTGAATGTTTCCGATAATTTTTCCGCTAACATTGTGGATGTTCGACGCTACATTTGAAGAAATCGCCGTTGTTCCTCCGCTTCTGATTTCTCCACCGGTGAGTCTGACGACCAGGCCGTCGGTCGCCGGCGCGCCAATTCTTTCGATGGGTGTCAGGCTGGAGGTGGTCAAAACACCGCCGATGAGAAGAATTTCCGATAAGCCGGGGCTCTCGAATTCAAACACCGAGCCTGTTTCGCCCTCATGATGCAGCGGTCCGCCAATGACAAGGCTCTGCCCCGCGTCCCCAAAACGTGCAACTGAACCGTTGGTTACGACGCCGGCGCCATTCAATTGAACATATGTGCCGGAATCTTCGATCTCCAGAAGTGGTTTTCCCGTGACGTTGAAGTCAAGATTGCTGAAAATGGAGCCGTCGCCCGAAGCCACGAGGGTTTCCGTCATCACCTGACCCGGATTTAGCGCGTTCAGAGTGAGCCTTACGCCGTCGCCTTTAGCCTCCGCCGCGATTTTTTCGAACGATCCCGGCGTCGGGCCAATGATCGCCGTCTTGTCGCCTCTGGTGCTGATAACCCCGAAGGCGTCGTTGCCGGCGCCCCCGTCGATATTGCCGTCCACCATGGGCGTGCCGTCAGCATCGAGATCGAGCAGGAATTTGTCGTCGCCGCCGCCGAGCCTTACATCGCCAATAATGGTCCCGCCATTGATCACCGTGTCGTTGCCGCCGCCAAGAACGATGCCGTTCGTTTCGAACGCATTGTCTGGCGCGACGGCGCCGATGGCGCCGTTGTTTTCGATACGAATATCGCCCTTGCTCTCAATGCTCAGGACAGTGTCGAGACCGGATATCCCTTCGGTCACGTCGCCATTGTTGACGAAGGTGAACAGCCCCTCTTCGCGAATGTAAAACGGGTCCGCCTCGCCGTCATTGTCAAGATCGGCGTTTGAGCCGTTCATGATGCGAACCGAGCCGGCGATCAGCCCGTCATTGATCGCCGTCTGTTCCAGCGCGACGGAGCGCCGGGCTCCCCCTGCATTCAGCAATGTGAAATCCTCGAACACGACCGCATCGGTCGGGAAAACTCCGCCGCCGGCTTCGTTAATGGTCGCGCCTTCCTCGTTATGAAATGAAACGGGAATGATATCGACGACCGGCATGCCGTCGATAAAATTTACGGTCTCGGCCCCGACAAGACTCAGATATTCGGCAAACCCGCTTCTGACTTCGCCATTGAAAACGCCGCCGGCTTTGTTGGTGAATTGTGTGACTTGGGTCGCGCCGGAGGCCTCGCCAAAATTGGTGAAAGAGACCAGCACCGGCCCCCCGCCGCCGATCCCCCCGGCGAGGACGGCGTCAGTTCCGTTGGTGACCGAGGCTTTGATAAATCCGTACCCGTCGGAAAGTTTCGCCTGGCCGGGGTCGAAAAAGATGCTTCCGCTATCGGATAATTCGCCTTGGTTGGATATCGTGATTTCGCCCGGGCCTTCTACCGCGATAAAGCCGGCATGGGCGCCCGTCCCGATATTGATTTGGCCGACCCCCGGCGGCTTTTCGCCAAGCGTCGAAAGGTTGAGGCTGGGGCTGCCCGATTGAAGAATGCCTCTGACAACACCCACATCAGCGCCCGGAAGCAGATTGATCAAAAAAGGCCGGTTGCCGGTCTCGCCGGGCGGGGTCGATCCGTCGGCGATGGCGGCGCTGTCGGTTCCGTCACAGATGACGATATCCGTGTTGTTGCCGGTGCAGTCCGCTAAAGCGTGGCCCGGGTTAAGAATGGCGGCCGCCAGAGCCGTCAAGGAAACGCTTAGAAGGCGCGTGTCCCGGCGCGGCGTTCGCTCCGCAGTTGCGCCGAGCCTGTCCTTTTCCCTTTTGAGACAAGTCATATCGATTCCCCCGCCGATAACCTGGCCTGCTCATTCGCCGCCCCTGAACCACCCCGGCGAGGCTTGCGAATATTCACAAGCAAGCTGTTGCAAGAGGACTTTTGCACTTTGCGGTGTGAATGTCTAATTCACGACAATGTTTGCGCAGCGGGTTCAAGCAGAGCGTGAGTGGAATAGTTTGGAAACGCCGGGTTTGACTGAAGCCGGCGCCAACAATTCCTGAAATCGAGGTTTTTCTTATTCCATTGGAATTCTGCTGGTGCTGGAAGGGTTTTTCGATCGCAGCGTCGCGCAGCTGACGCTCGATTATGAGCTGTCGCGGATCGACGGCTGGGAGCCTCCTTCGGAAGTCCCGCTCCCGGCGGCGGGCTGGCTGTTGCTGAGCGGCCTCGCCAGCATGGGGCTCTTGCGCCGGCGCCAGTGAAAAGAAAGGGCGGTCAGTGCGGGGGGCGTTCCCTGAAAAAGGCGTTCCGGAAACTGAAGCGCCCGAGCCGCCTGCGGAAGCTCAGAAGCGTCCTCGACAACTAAAAAGCCGCCTGAAGGCTAGTAAATCCGCCGCGGCTTGCCTCTATTGATCTCATGGGGCTAGTCTTCTCCTTGACTAACGGGGGCGGGGACCATTGCTACACTAGAAAAGGCCTTGCGCATTATTTTCCTGTTGGCGCTTTTATTTGCCGCGCCAACAGCCCACGCGCAATCAGGCGGCGGGTCCTTGAGGCTCGGGTCCGGGCAGCCGGGCGGGGCTTATCATGCGCTTGCGGGCGATCTGGCGGCGGAACTCAATGCGCCGATCGCGGTCGTCGAAACCAGCGGCACGCTCGACAATCTCAACAAACTCTCCAGCGGCGAGGTCGACGCGGCGATCGTCCAGAATGACCTGGCGCATTATGTCTATCGCGGTGAGAACGGCCTGACGCGCTTTTCCGATTTTCAGAGCCTCCTTCCGCTTTTCGAGGAATATGTCCAGGTTGTCGTACGGGCCGACGCCGGCATCAGTTTGCTTGGCGATTTGCGCGGGAAGAAAGTGAGCGTCGGTCCGCGAAGCTCCGGCACCTATTACAATGCGGCGCATATTCTTGACGAGGCGGGGCTTACCGAAGGCGTCGATTTCAACTCCAGATATCTTGCGCAGGCCGAAAGCCTCGCCCAGTTGCGCAGCGGAGACATTGACGCGGCTTTCATGACGGGACAGCTGGTGGCGCTGAATGAGGACGACATTGTTCGCCGCCTCTTTCTGCCGCTGCGCGTGATCCAGTCGCTGTCGGAACAATACCCCTATTACAAGCCGACAACCGTCGTCGGCCCCGATGACGTCAGCAACCCGCATCTGAGCGTGACGGCCTATCTTGTGATTGCGGACAGCGTGTCGCGGAACGATGCGGTCGCCATCACGCGCGAGATCATCGCCGCCTGGCCGCAATTAAAGGAGAAATGGCCGAGCTTGGGCGATCTGGAAACGGCGCTGGTGTCCCATCCGATCCCTTATCACAACGCCGTTCCCGCCGAGCTCGCAAGAGCCGGCTATCTGGAAGCGATGTGGCCCATAAGGGCTCTGATCAGCCTATCGCTGCTGGCCTGGTTCGCCATTCTTTTCGTCTGTTATCTCGCGGTGCGGTATCGCACCACCTATAACCGCCTTGGGGAGACGGCCGCGCGCGGCGAATTGAGCCTGAGCCAAAGAGCGGTCGATTTCGTCGCCAGGATCGCGCCGGGCATTATCGCCATCAGCGCCGCCGTCATCACGCTCATCATCTCTTTCTGGCTGGTGCAGCTGACCGAGGCCGCCTATTCGCAAACCTACAATATCGACAACGAATTCATCGGCATGAATTTGTGGGACGGCGCGTTGTGGCTGTTCTCCTTCGTGGTCAGCGGTCTGACCTTGCAGGATACGCTGCCGCAAAGCACATGGGGCCTGCTGATCGCCAACTTCATGGCGCTGGTCGGCATTATGGGGCCGATCACCTTTATCTTTTTCCTGATCGCGCAGAGCAACCGCCAGCGTGAAAAACGCATGAAGGGCGAAACCTGCTCAACGCAAAGCGAGCATGTGCTGATCTGCGGATGGAACGAAAAGGCGCCGGGCATCATCTTCAATCTGACCGGCGAGGATGTGGACGCAAAGCGGGACATCACCATCATCGCCGATTGCGGCGATGAATCGCCGGTTGAAAAATACAATTTCGACCAGCGTTTCGTGCATTATTGCCAGGGCGACAGCTCCGACCGCGACAGCCTGAAAAGCGCCAACGCGCAGAAGGCGAAAACCGCCATCGTGCTGTGCGATTGCAAGCATAGGGAAAAAGGCAATCTCACCGGCGTTCTGACCGTGATGAATTTGCGCACAATCCGCGAGGACATGCATATCTGCGCCGAGCTGGCGTTCGACAAGAACATCGCGCATTTCGTCGCCTGCGGATGCAATACGCTGATATCGCCCGACAAGCTGATTGCGAGAATGGCCGTGCTGTCGACCGTGAGCCCGCTGCTGGTCGATTTTATCTTCGATGTGCTGACTTATAACTCGCAGGACCAGTTCATAGCGGAGTCCGTTGAGAATGTTGAAAAGAAGACGGGCGAAAAGATCGCCGGCGAGGAGGCCTATAAGGCCCATCAGCACCTCATCCGCCGCGGCGCCAATCTCATCGGCCTTGTTCTCGGCCAGGACCGGGAGCGGGGGCTTTTCGATTCATCCTTCGGCGGCGGCGCGGCGGGCGAGGGCGAAGACAAGCCGTTCTTCCTGCCGCTCACGACGCTGAAAGGGCGGTCGACTGTTCTCGAAAAAGACAATGTCCTGATCTTCAGCGCCAGAAACAGAAACGCGATTGAGCAGCGCCGCGACATTTCCGCGATTGAGCAATGCAAGGAAGTCACGGCGGACGACATCCGCATTCACCGGAAAAAACCTGCCGGCATTTTACTGTTCGGCGAAGAGGAGTTTCCCACCATCCACGAAGGCCTCAATGTCCTGAACGATCAGACCCATCTCGACGGACACCCGGCCCCAACGCGGCTGATGACCCATCAGGAGATTACCGCTTGCCTGAACCCGGACGTGATTTACAGCCACATCATTCTCCTCACCAACAAGGAACAGCGCAGTTCGTGCAGCAATGATGTTGATCTGAACGAGATTGACGCGACGACGATCTTGAACACGCGCCTTCTCAAGAAATATTTCCAGCAACGCCAGCCGGATCACCCGGTTCAGATCACCGTCGAAGCGCTGAATGCCAAGAACCGGGAAATGTTCAAAACCGCTGGCGCAACCGGGATTATTTGCAGCCTCACGCTGGTTGAACGGTTCTTGACCAAGGAGATTTACGAGAAAAGCCAGATCCTCGATTATGTGGTCGCCTTGTTGAACGTGACCGACCGCGTTCATCTTTATTCTTTTGAAGTGCAGGAAACGGACGGCATTTGCGGGCAGCCCTATGCGGCGATCCTGAAATCGCGGATCGAAGGCTTCCGGCTGATCGGCTGGCTGCCGGTCACGCAACGCAAGGCGCTGAAAAATCAGACCGGCGATTTCGATTATCATTTCCGCACAGTCATCGGCAAACGCATCACCCAGACGAATGTTCAGGCTGGCGACCAGCTTGTCGTCGTGCTCGACCGGCGCAAGAGCGACTGGCTGAAGCGCGAGGACAGGCCGGCGCACGGCGACGCCGTGACCAAGCCGAAGCCGGCGGCGGTCGATGACTATGACGATATCGACTACAGCACCTCCCTGTAGGCTCGAGCGCCGCCGTCCCAAGTGAGGGCGGGCCGGGAAGGGGCCTTGTTTATTCTCCCTTTTCCATCAATCCCCTCTTTACGCTCACGGGCTAGTCTCTCGCCATTGGGGCGTGGCGGAGGAGGCAAGCGCTGTGAACGGATTTCCCAGGCGGCGTCGGTATTTCATCGCGGCCGTCATCTGCGGGACGGCGGCTGCCTGTTCCGATCGCGCCGACCCGGCGAGCGAAACGCCGGTCGATCCGGCGCCGGGCCTTTACGAGATAACCCTTTCCGGGGCCGGATTGTTAAAGCATGCCGGTCCCGAGGACGCCGCGCAAACCTATTGTCTTCGCGAAAGCGCAAGCGCCTCGTTCCCGCATCTCCTGGCGGAGAACTATTACAAGCTGCACTATAGCTGCACGACGCGGCGCGGCGCGCGCGAAGGCAACGCCGTCGCCGGAGAGATTTCGTGCCCCGCCGATCCGAAGCTCGCCTCGGGCGCCAACCGTTTCGTCTATCGGGGCGCCGTGGGCCGGGAGAAGACCCGGGTCGAAGTGCGCATGAAGCTCGACGCGCAATTGAAAGAGGGCGCGGGCGGCGCGGAAGTGAGCGACGCCCAGATGAAGCTCGCGATGAAGGCGCTTGAACAGGCCCGCTTCGTCATCGAGGCGCGCCGCACGGGCGCGTGCGGCTAGAGCCGGCGTCCGGCGCGGTAGACAAACGCCCAATGAAAACGCCCGGAGCCTGCAAGGCTCCGGGCGTTTTTTTTCGTGTACTGACCGATTATGACTTCTTGAGGTCGAAACGGTCGCCTGTCATGACCTTGGTCCAGGCGTCGACAAAGTCGTTCACGAATTTCTCTTCGGCGCCGTCGAAGGCGTAGACTTCGACAACCGCGCGCAGCTCCGCATTGGAACCGAAGACGAGATCGTTTTCGGTCGCCGTCCATTTGAGATCGCCGGTCTGACGATCGCGGCCTTCAAAGACATAGTCCTCATCGGACGGGGCCCATTTGGTCGACATGTCGAGCAGGTTGACGAAGAAATCATTCGTCAGCGTTCCAGGCGCATCGGTGAAGACGCCATAGCCGGTTCCGCCGGCATTCGCGTCGAGGGCGCGCATGCCGCCCACCAGCACTGTCATTTCAGGGACGGTGAGGTCGAGAAGGCTCGCCCGGTCGACCAGCAATTGCGACGGCGCTTTCTCATGGCCTTCGCCAAGATAGTTGCGGAAGCCGTCCGCGGTCGGCTCGAGCACGTAGAAGGCCTCGACGTCGGTCTGCTCCTGCGAGGCGTCCATGCGCCCCGGCTTGAAGGGAACGGTGACGGCGTGGCCCGCATCTTTCGCGGCCTTTTCGATCGCCGCGGCGCCGCCGAGGACGATGACGTCGGCGAGCGAGACTTTCTTGCCGCCCGACTGCGCCTCGTTGAAGTCCGTCTGGATCGTCTCCAGGGTTTCGAGGACTTTTCCGAGTTCATCGGGGTCGTTGACCGCCCAGTCCTTTTGCGGAGCGAGACGGATGCGCGCGCCGTTGGCGCCGCCGCGCATGTCGGTGCCGCGGAAGGTCGAGGCGGACGCCCAGGCGGTGCGGACGAGTTCGGGCACCGTAAGGCCCGAAGCGAGAATGTCGGCTTTTAGCGCCGCAATGTCCTGCGCATTGATCAGCGGATGATCGACGGCGGGGATGGGGTCCTGCCAGATCAGCTCTTCATCGGGAATCTCGGAGCCGAGATAGCGGGCGCGCGGGCCCATGTCCCGGTGGGTGAGCTTGAACCAGGCTTTCGCGAAAGCCAGTTCGAACTCTTCCGGGTTTTCGTAGAAGCGCTGGGAGACTTTCCGGAATTCCGGATCCTCTTTCAGCGCGATGTCCGTGGTGAACATGATCGGCGCATGGCGCTTGTCCGGATCATGGGCGTCGGGCGCCAGTTGCGCTGCGGCTTCGTCGGTCGGAATCCACTGGACGGCGCCCGCCGGGCTGCGGGTCTGCTTCCATTCGAAGTTGAACAGGTTGCCGAAATACTGGTGCGTCCACTCGGTGGGGTTCATCGTCCAGGAGCCTTCGAGCCCGCTGGTGATGGTGTCTTCCGCATTGCCTTTGCCGCACTTGTTCGCCCAGCCGAGACCTTGCTGCTCCACGCCGGCGGCGGCGGGTTCGGCGTCAAGACATTCATCGGGCTTGTGGGCGCCGTGCGCCTTGCCGAAGGTGTGGCCGCCGGCGATCAGCGCGATGGTTTCCTCATCGGTCATCGCCATGCCGCGGAAGGCCTGACGGATGTCATGGGCCGCGGCGAGGGGATCGGGATCGCCGTTCGGGCCTTCCGGATTGACGTAGATGAGGCCCATCTGGGTCGCGGCGAGCGGATTGTCGAGCTGTCTTTCGCCGTGGAAGCGCTTGTCGTCGCCGAGCATTTCCGCTTCCGGGCCCCAATCGACCAGTTCGGCTTCCCAGTCGTCTTCGCGGCCGCCGGCGAAGCCGAAGGTTTCAAAGCCCATCGACTCCATGGCGACGTTGCCGGTCAGCACCATCAAATCGCCCCAGGAAAGGGCGCGGCCGTATTTCTGTTTGATCGGCCAGAGCAGGCGGCGGGCTTTGTCGAGGCTGACATTGTCGGGCCAGCTGTTCAGCGGTTCGAAACGCTGCTGGCCGCCGCCCGCGCCGCCGCGCCCGTCATACATGCGGTAGGTGCCGGCGGCGTGCCAGGCCATGCGGATGAAGAAGGGACCGTAATGGCCGTAATCCGCCGGCCACCAGTCCTGGGAATCGGTCATCACCGCTTCGATGTCTTGTTTCACCGCGGCGAGATCGAGCTTTTCGAACTCGGCGGCGTAATCGAAATCCTCGTCAATCGGGTTGGAGGCGGCGTCGTTGCGGCGCAGCGCGCTGAGATCGAGAGACTCGGGCCACCAGAACTGGTTCGATTTGGGCTCGCCGGGCTCGATCGCGACGGCGGCCGCCTGGTGCTCCATGGTCTGTTCGCTTTCCTCCACGACGACGTCGCCCGCGCCATCGTCGCTGGCGCTTGAAGACGGTTCGTTGGAGCAAGCCGAGGCGAAGGCGAGCGTCGCCGCGGCGGCGCTGGCGAGCAGCATTGATTTGGCACACTGGTTCATTTCTCTTCACTCCCTTTCCCTGTTTTCCCTCAATCTAGACCGCGAGGCTTCAAAGTGAGGCTTATCCTGTACTTAAGAAATACCGGTCTCCGCGCTTCGTGTACAATTGATTGTCTTGATGCGGCGCATCGGGAGATTCAATGAATGCGAGGGCGAAACAAAGTCCGGGACGGGCGGCGTCGAATCACCGGAAAAGAGGCTGTTGCCTTCGGAGTGAGCCCCCATGTCTTCCACGATCGGATCGAAATCGAACCCGTCGCAATTCGACTGTTATAACGACCTCGCCGAGGACGAGCCCTATTTCGTGATCCGCGCCGACGACCCCTTGTCCGACGCCTTGATCGAGCTCCACGCCTATATCGGCGCGGGCCAGTCGGGTGCGGCGCACAACAAGCTCGCCGAGATCATGGAGCTCACCCGCGACCGGCCGCCGCGTCCCTCGGACTCGCCGAAATACCGCGAGACCTTCGCCATTTCCCAGGCCATGGAAAGCTGGCGGCGCGAACACCGCAAACGCTGAGCGCCTTTGCGCGAAATCCGCTTACGCCGCTTCGAACAGATCCGCCGGCAGGGCGAGCCCGTCGCGTTCGTCATCCCAGATCATGTGCATGATCCACCAGCGCGCGCCGTCGTCGTAAAGATGGATCATGTTCATGCCGCGCTTTAACAGCCCCGGCGCATCGGGATCGGATTTCGCCTCATAGGCGGAAAACACCGTGGCGATATTGCCGAAGCGTTCGGTCCGGCGCGCGATCTCATATTCGTAGAACGGAATGTCCTTTAAGAGCTCGCGGGCGTTCTCCCGGTACTCGTCAATGGAGAAGGAGAACGCGACCGGCTTGCCGTCTTCGCCGAGGCGCGTGCGCACCATGCGCGCGTCCGGCGCGTAGAGCATCGCGATGGTGTCCCAGTCGCGCTCGTCCGGCTTGCCGGAAATCGCGGCGTAAAGCCCGGTGACGACGTCGTCGATCGAGTGCAGATCCAGCTTTGTCGCGTCGGTCATGGCGCCATCCTCTCCAAAAAGCCAAGCGTAACACGGACGGCGGCGTGTTGTCCCGAAAGGCTGACAGCTTACTTCCGGATTTCCTCGAGCCAGCCGAGAATGACCGCCGCCGTCTGGGCCCAGGCCGGCTCGCCGCCTTCGCGCGGATAGGCCGCGACGATGTCGTCATAGCGGTAATTGCTGTGTCCGAGGCCCTTCTGCTCCACGAAAGTCGCCGTGCCCGGACGCAGGCGGTTGACCATGTCGGTGATCACCTGATGACCGTAGCGCGCTTCGAACTGGTCATATTCATTGAAGATGACGAGGACGGGCGCGTCGATGGCGGCCCAGGCGGCGAGGAAATTATGTTTCGCCGCCTGCTGATGCCAGGCGAAGGGCCGCCCGTAATGGCTGGTCTCGGCAAGCCCCATAATATCGGCGCGGGTTGCGGCCATCCCGGCGCTGTCCTTTGCGATCTCATCGGGATGGCGGTCGCGGATCAGATATTCGTAATGAAAGCGCGCGCGGGCGATCATTTCGTCATGGATGTCGCCGGGCGCGACCTCCTCGGGCCGGCGTTCGAGATAATGACGGTCGAAGGTCAGCATGCGTTCGTAATAGGTTTCCGCGCCGCCGCCCTGCACGGCGACGCCGGCCATGTTGTAGCCCTGATCTTGCAGCGCCTTGGCGACCAGGGGCGCCGTCGTCGAGCCGAGGCTTGAGCCGTAAAGATAGACCTTGCTTGCATCCACGCCGTCGTCCTCGAGGATCTGCGAAAACGCCTCGACATAGTGGGCGACTTCCGTGTCGTAATCGAGTTCCTCGCAGGCGGGGCCGACGCTGTCGCCGTCGGAAGCGCGTTCGGCGCGCACCAGCGCAAGGCCGGAGTCTCTCGCCAATGTCGCAAGAATATTGTCGCCATTGCGGAATTCCAGCGAGCCGCAGGAAACCCATTGCGTAAAGAGAATGGGGGGCAGCGCGCCGCTGGCGCCGTCGGGCCGCGTCACGATGGTGCGCAGTTTCGCGCCGTCGCTCGCCTCAACGGCGCCGTAGTCCGAAGAAAAGCCGTCGATGTTTTCAAGAGGCCTTTCGGTCTTGCGCGCAAGGCCGCCGACCATGTCGCCTTCCGCTGCGCAGACGTGAAGACCGGGAGCGAGGGCGAGGGCCGCCGAAAGGCTGAAGGCGAAAGTGCGGGCGCTGGTTTTCATGACGTTACGTCTCCCTCGTTTTTGTCTGTTGCAGCGATCGGAATCTGAAGTTCGGTCAGATAGGTTTCCCGGGGGCCGGCGGTCAGGCGTTGCGGCAAGGAATAGCCGTCCTGATCGGCGCCGAAGCGGTGAAAGATTTCGCGAAACGGTCCCGCAGGCATAAGTCCCGCGCGCTCGATCCATTCGATCATCTGCTCGTAAAGCGGGCCGGTCTGGTGATAGCCGCCCTCATAGACGAGCGAACAGGCGAGCTCGGCGCCGGGCAGGGTTTTGACGCCGTCCCGGTTACTCGCTTCTCCGACAACAGGGATGCAGACCTCAAGATCGAGATTGCGCTTTTGCGTCGGGGGCGAATGAAAGACAAGCAGCGGCGAGACCGGCGCCCGGTACGACGCGATATGCGCTTCGGCGGTCTCGAACATGTCCGTTACCGGCGCGCCGAGATGGGCGACGCGCTTTTCCATCGCGTAGACGAGAAGGTCTTCGCTCGGGGCCAGCTTGACGGAGGGCGCGTCATCCGCGCGGCCGGCCGCCTGGAGGAGAATGTCGGCAAGGCGCAGCTTCCGGTCGAGCGCGGCCTTCGCCGCGCGCAGCGCCTGTTTTTTCGTTTCCAGCGACGCGGCGATCTCGTCCGGCGCGTCCTGCGCCAGCACCTGTGCGATCTCCGCGATGGAGAAATCGACGAGGCGCAGATTGGTGATTCGCGCCAGCGCCGCCGCCTGGTTAACGGAATAATAGCGATAGCCCGTCTGGGGATCGACATAGGCCGGATGTAGGAGGCCCTGTTCGTCGTAAAAGCGCAGCGCCTTTACCGTGACGCCGCCGAGCCGCGCAAAATCGCCGATCTGGACCAGACTGTTCATGGGCGAACTTTAGGGTCTCCCCCAAGAGGAGAGTCAAACTCGGCTCGCCGCGCCAGGCTGTCGTTTCACCGCCCCGCCAGTCTCCGGCGCCACACCAGCGCCCCTGCATCCCGGCCTTGCGCGGGCGGGTGCAATCGCTAAGGTCGGCGCGACGCGAAAGCCCCGGAATGAGGGCGTTACAGGAGACTATCATGGCGATTGACGGCAAGTGGAACATCACGATCAAGACCCCCATGGGCGATCAGAACGCCACGCTCACCCTGAAGCAGGACGGCGACGCCCTGACGGGCGAAATGGTCGGCGCGGCCGGCGCGACGCCCATTGAAAACGGCAAGGTCGAGGGCGATGTCGCCTCCTGGGACGCCAAGGTGACGACCCCGATGCCGATCACGCTGTCCTTCAAGGGCAAGGCCGAGGGCGACACGATTTCCGGCGACGTCCAACTCGGCTCCTTCGGGAACTCCACCTTCTCCGGCACGGCCGCCTGACACGGCCCATGAGGAAAGCCGCCGCCGTACTGCCCGTGCTTGCGGGCCTCAGCGCCGTGCTTGCGGCCTGCGGCGGCGAACGCTCCGAGACGGCGGCGCAGGGCGCCGCCGCGCTCGCCGCGGAGCCCCGTTATGAGGCGGCGCAGGAAGACGCGGCGAGCCTCAACGCCATCGGCGAGAGCTTCGTCAAGCTGGCGCTCTCAATTGGTCAGCACGATCCGGATTTTGTGGACGCCTATCACGGGCCTGAAGACTGGCGCGAGATGGCCGAGGCCGAGCCGCGCTCCCTTGAGCAGCTTGAACAGGAGGCGCAAGGCCTCCTGATTTCCGTCCGCCGCGCGAATGGCGATGCACCGACCGTGCGCGGCGCCATGCTCGAGAAAAATATTCGCGCCGCGCTGACCCGCATCCAGATGGCGGGCGGCGAGACGTTTTCCTTCGATGAAGAAACGCGGCGTCTCTATGACGTAGTCGCGCCTGAATACGACCTCGCGGAGTTCGATGCGGCGCTGGAAGAGATCGACGCGCTGCTGCCGGGCGAGGGGGCGTTGAGCGAGCGCGTCGACGTCTTCCGGCAATCGCTGGCCATTCCCGAAGACAGGCTGGGCGCCGTCTTCGATGCGGCCATCGCCGAATGCAGAAAACGCACGCTCGCCCATTACGCCCTGCCCGAGGGCGAGCGTTTCCGTCTCGAGTTCGTCACCGACAAGGCGTGGAGCGGCTATAACTGGTATCAGGGCGGTTATGAGAGCCTCATCCAGGTCAATACGGATTTCCCGATCATCATCGACCGCGCCGTCGATCTCGGCTGTCATGAAGGCTATCCTGGTCATCACACCTGGAACATTTTCATCGAGCGCGATCTTCTGAAAAACAAGGGCTGGATCGAATATTCCGTCTACCCCTTGTTTTCGCCCATGTCGGTGACGGCGGAAGGCTCCGGCAATTACGGCATCGAGCTCGCCTTTCCGGGCAAGGATAAGATCGCCTTCGAGCGCGATGTCCTGTTTCCGCTCGCCGGCCTCGACCCGCAAAAAGCCGCAACGCTTGAAAAGCTGAACGATCTGCGCCGCGCGCTTTCCCATGCGGACAATCATGTGGCGCGGGATTATCTCGACGGGCGCATCACGCGCGAAGAGGCTGTCGGGCTTATTCAGAAATACAAGCTCGTTTCGCGCGAGCGCGCCGAACAGCGCGTGCGCTTCATCGAAACCTATCGCGGTTATGTGCTGAACTATAATCTCGGGCGCGATCTCGTCGGCGCCTATGTGGAGAGGACGGCGGGCGAAGAGGCGGCCGAGCGCTGGGCGGCGTTTGAAACCCTGCTGACGACGCCCATGTCGGCGTCGGATATCGCTGCGGCGGCGGGCGGCGCCGGCGAATGAAACTGAAACCCCTCGTCCAGCGCATCCATTTATGGGCGGGCCTCGTGCTTGGCGTCCAGGTGCTGCTCTGGATGGCGTCGGGCGTCGTCATGAGTTGGCTGCCCATCGAGCTCGTCCGCGGCGAGACGTCTGCTTACACGGCGCCGGTCCGCCCGCTCGCCGCGCAAACCTACGCCTCGCCCGGCGGCGTCATCGCCCAGGTCGAGGGCGCGACCTCGGTGGAGCTGACGCAGTTTCTTGGGCGCACGGTCTATGTCACGCGCGGTCCCGGCGAGGCGGCGACCGCCGTTTTCGACGCCTCCAGCGGCGAAAGACTGACGCCGCTGTCGGAAGACGATGCGCGGCGCGTGGCGCGGCGCGACTATGTGGGCGAGGGCGAGATCGACCGCGCCGCGCTCATTTCCTTTCCGCCGCAGGAATATCGTGGGCCAACGCCGGTCTGGCGCGTCGACTTCGACGACAAGCGGCATACCCGGATTTACATCTCGCCCGATACAGGCGAGGTGCGCGCGCGCCGCAATGATGTCTGGCGGTTCTACGATTTCTTCTGGATGCTGCACATCATGGATTACGAAGACCGCAAGGACTTCAACAATCCGCTGGTCATGACGGCGTCCGCGGCGGGGTTCGTCTTCGCGCTGTCGGGCATTGTCATCGTCATCCTGCGCCTCGCGCGCGGGCGCTACGGCAACGATTTGAAACTCTTCGCGGGCAGGCGCCCGAAAAGAAAAACGCAGCGCGATTAAGAGCTACGTCCGTCAGTCTCAAAAATTGAAATCTAAAACGCGAAGTAGATCGGCTCAGGCCCGACGAGCTGTTTCTTCTTGGCTTCGTCTTCGCTGGCGCCTTCCGGCTCGGCGGGCTTGCGCGCGCTTTCCGGGCATTCGCCTCTGGCGGGTTTGGTTTCCGCCGCAGCCGTTTGCGTAACGTGCGTGTCCATCTCGATCATCACGAAATGCGCAAGAATGGCGGCGAGGGCGGAGGGCGCCTGTTTGTCGGCGGCGGGTGTTTTTTCGGCGAGCAGGATCTCGGCCTGCGGCTTGGCCGCAAGCGGTTCGGGGGCCGCATAAGCGGCGCCCAGCGATGCGCCCGCAGCCGCGCTAAGAGCGCTGATTGCGGCGATGCTCGTCAGAATGGGTCTGCGCATGAGAAAAGCCCTCTCTCCCGGGCGCGACTATGCGCCTGATGCCCGCCTGGCGGCAAGGGCGGAAAGCGGCGTCATTGCCCGGAATACCTTACTATCAGGTAATAATTCCGAGAGGGCGGGCGGGCTCTCAGGCTTTCAGCGCCTCTTCGGCCGGGACGTAATCGACGCCGAGCGCCTCCGCCACGGCCTTATAGGTGACATGACCCTTGTGGATATTGAGCCCGTCGCGAAGGTGGCGGTTCTGCTTCAGCGCATCGAGGCCTTTATTGGCGAGGGCGAGGCCGAAGGAGAGGGTCGCGTTGTTGAGGGCGTGCGAAGAGGTGAGGGGCACCGCGCCCGGCATGTTGGCGACGCAATAATGAATGACCCCGTCCACCACATAGGTGGGGTCCGCATGGGTCGTCGCATGAGAGGTCTCGAAGCAGCCGCCCTGGTCGATGGCGACGTCGACGAGGACGGCGCCTTCCTTCATGCCTTTCAGCATTTCGCGGGTGACGAGTTTCGGCGCCGAGGCGCCGGGAATAAGCACCGCGCCGACAACGATGTCCGCAACGTCGGTTTCTTCGTCGAGGGCTTCGAAGGTTGAATAGCGCGTCTTGGCGCGGCCCTCGAAGGCTTCGTCGAGTTCGGCGAGGCGCCGGTTGGAGCGGTCGAGGATCGTCACATCCGCGCCGAGGCCGACGGCCATGCGCGCCGCATGGGTGCCGACGACGCCGCCGCCGATGACGAGGACTTTCGCCGGCAGCACGCCCGGCACGCCGCCCATGAGAAGACCGCGCCCGCCCTGATGCGCTGTCAGCGCATAGGCGGCGGCCTGGATCGACAGGCGTCCGGCGACTTCGCTCATGGGCGCCAGAAGCGGAAGCCCGCCGAAGGAATCCGTCACGGTTTCATAGGCGACCGCGGTGACGCCCGACTCCATCAGCCCGCGCGCCTGATCCGGATCGGGCGCCAGGTGAAGATAGGTGTAGAGAATCTGGCCTTCGCGAAGCTGCGTCCATTCGGTCGGCTGAGGTTCTTTGACCTTCACCACCATGTCGGCCTTTTCGAAGACGGTCTTGGCGTCCGGGGCGATCTTCGCGCCGGCGGCCACATAGGCCTCGTCGCTCGCCTTGATGCCGGCCCCGGCGTTGGTCTCCACCAGCACCTCATGGCCGTTCTGCACATATTCGCGCACGGCGCCCGGCGTCAGGCCGACGCGATATTCGTGGTTTTTGATTTCCTTGGGGACGCCTACGAGCATGAGAACCCTCCTGCGGCTGTTCTTGGCGCATCATATTCGGATTTCAGAGTATTTTCTTGATATTTTCCGGCGTATTAGGAAATAGAACGGATAATATTTCTTATTGGCCCTATTAAACGAAACGGGATTTCTCTTATGGACCGCTTTGACACAGCCATCCTGAAAGTCCTCCAGGAAGACGCCCAGACGCCTTTCACCGAGCTGGGGGAGAAGGTCGGCCTTTCGCCTTCGGCCTGCCACAAGCGCGTGAAGGAGCTGTGGCGGACCGGCGTCATCACCCAGGAGGTGGTGCTGGTGGATGAGCGGGCGGCGGGGCTCGAAACCTCCGTTTTCGTTCAGGCGACCCTGAAAAACCAGCAGCAGGCGACGCTGACCGCCTTCGAGGAGGCGGTCGCCCGGCACCGGGAAATCATGGAGTGTTACCTGATGGCGGGCCTGTCGGATTATCTGCTGCGCATCCTCTGCGCCGACGGCGCCGACTATGAACGCATTCACACGCAAATTCTGACGCGCCTGCCGGGCGTCGACCGGGTCATCACCAATTTCGCCATCCGCAAGGTCATCCGGCGTACGGCGGTGCCGCTTTAGGCGCTACATTGCGGCGAAACGGCGCCCAAATGTGGCGACATTGCGGCGGCGTTAACAATAGAACGCCTTGTGTGGCCTTGGGTCCGACAATGAAATTCAATTTGCCGTTAAGGCTTTAAACGGACGGCAAATTTTATGCGCCAGCCTGTCCTCGAAACGCTTTTGAAAAGAGGACGCCATGCTCACGACTGCGCGTGTTGAAATTCCGGCCCCGGTTGTCGCGCGCCTGAAACATGCCGCTGACTATTCGGACAACGTCAATGATTACGCCCGCGAGGACCTGATCGGCTTCAAGCGCCCCCTCGCGGCGAGTTTCGCCCTGCTTTTGCCGCTGACGCTCGCTTTCGCCTATTACGCCGGCGGGCCGATGATGGTGTTGCAGCTCGGCCTGTCGATCATTCTCATGGTCGCGTTCGGCATTTATGTCATCGGCCGCCAGGAATGGCCGAACATCGTCGCCAAGTTCCAGGACTGCGTGATGACCAAGCGCAAGGCCATCGCGGATTTGCGCTGCGGCTTTGGCGAGTCGTCTTTCCTCAGCAATGGCCGCGCGCCGAAATTCTACGAACACGCCAACGGCGTTCTGGCGCTTGCCGATGCGGGCGATCTGAAAACGCTGTTCTTCGATATTTCCAAGGACGGCTCCGATCCGCGCTGGGCGCTTTACCAGAGCGGCGAGATCCGCCGCCGGGTGTGGCGCTGGCTGCGCCTGCCGGTCTCGCGCGAGGTGGTGAAGTTCTCCACCGAAGGCGCAAGGCTCGCCCGGGTTGAAAAAGCGCCGGTCATTCCCTCCATCGAGGCGTGGGAAGCGATTAACGTTTCCCTCGGCGAGCCCATGGACGGCGCCATCATTCACCGGCCTTTTGATGAAGTGATCGACGACGTGAACCGCCTGATGTTCTAACCCTTTGAGCTTTCATGCCTTTAGCGGTTTTCGGCGTTGAGGCGGCGCCCCCTTACAAAATGGGGGCGCCGCTGCTACATGGGCGATATGGCCACCCTTATTGACAGTCTGAGCGACAAGCCGCGCCACCCGGAAAAGCAGAAGCGGGCGGACAGCCCTGTCCTGCGCAAGCCTGAATGGATCCGCGTCAAGGCGCCGGTTTCCAAGGGCTACGCCGAGACGCGCAAGATCGTGCATTCGAAGAACCTCCACACGGTTTGCGAGGAAGCAGCCTGTCCGAATATCGGAGAGTGCTGGGATAAAAAGCACGCGACCATGATGATCATGGGCGACACCTGCACCCGCGCCTGCGCCTTCTGCAACATCAAGACCGGCCTGCCGGCGGCGCTGAATACGGACGAGCCGGAAAACGTCGCCATGGCGGTGGCGGAGATGGGCCTCAATCACGTGGTCATTACTTCGGTGGACCGCGACGATCTCGAGGATGGCGGCGCCGAGCATTTCGCGAAGGTGGTGCGCGCCATCCGGGCCGCGGCGCCGGGCACGACGATTGAAATTCTGACCCCGGATTTCTTGCGCAAGGGTGGCGCGGCGGAAATCGTCATCGATTCAAAGCCGGACGTCTTCAACCACAATCTCGAAACCGTGCCGCGCCTTTATCTCTCGATCCGTCCCGGCGCGCGCTATTTTCATTCCATGCGCCTCCTTGAAAAAGTGAAAGAGCGCGACCCGCAGATGTTCACGAAGTCGGGCATCATGGTCGGGCTCGGCGAAAGCCGCGAGGAAGTCATGCAGGTGATGGACGACATGCGGTCCGCCGGCGTCGACTTCATCACCATCGGCCAATATCTCCAGCCAACGAGGAAGCACGCGCCTATCGACCGCTTCGTGACGCCGGACGAGTTCAAGTCCTATGAGATCACGGCGCGCGCCAAGGGATTCCTGATGGTCTCGTCCTCGCCGCTGACGCGTTCGTCGCACCATGCGGGCGAGGACTTCGCGAAGCTTCAGGCCGCGCGGGCCGCCAGGAAACGCTAACAGCCTGGGCAGCGCCCCCGGCAGCGGCGGTCGAGAAGCCCGTCGGCGTTTCCGCAGATCGCCAGCACGTCCTGATCGATGTCGTGGCCGTTATGGGCGTCGGCTTTCGCCTTCTGCTTCTGCTTTTGGCCCTGCTTTTGTTTGTTGGTGTTGTTGACGCTGGTGGTCACGCTGACCGAAGGCGAGTTGATGACCGCCCCGGCGAACATGTTCATCTGGTTTTGAATAATGCGCAGTTCCACGGACAGGCTGGCGAAACGGTTTTCCGCATTGGTGCGGTCGGTCGCCGCCATATAGCATTTCGCTTCATTATAATGATTGGCTTCAAGGCAATGCGTATGGGTTTTGCAGCGCTGCACGACCGAATTATAGGCGGCGTTGACCTCTGCGCGGAACGCGTCGAGCGGCGCTTGCGGCGCGTCGGGAACGCCGACGTCTTCGATAATCGTTTCGATGGCGGCGAGATAATTCTGCCGGCCTTCTTCATAGCGCGCTTCGCAGGTTTCGTGCGCGGCGTCCTTGCGGACGGAATAGTTGTGAAAATTATTGTGTTCGCAGCCCATCAGAGCGGTTGCGACGGCGCATAAGGCAAGGACGTGTTTCATGACTTCCCCCTGGGTGATGATCGTCTAAGGCGATGAGCGAAAACCGGCGCGCACGGACGTAAGCGTCCGTCAGGCGCTGAAATTGAAGTCGAAATCCCAATCCTGCGAAGCGCCGAGCGGGAAGCAGCAGGGCTCGGCGAAATAGCCGGCCTTCCAGCCGATGCAGTAGCCAAGGCCGATGAGAATCACGGTGACGACGACAACCGCCGCCGCCGTCGCGAGGGGATGCGACTTTTTCGGCGGCGGCGAGGACTTCTCGATGTGAAAAAAGGCAATATCCTGGTATCGTTGTTGTGTATCCGAAAACATTATCCCCTCCACTCAAAGTAAAGAACAAATAAAAAACATCCATTCACTACAACCTATGCTTTATGGTTGTCGAGTCTTTTCGAGGAAAAGTTGTGTCCTAAAGTGAAGGCGGGGGCGCTTGCCCGCCGGGGCGGGGCGGGTCTATGACACCGCCTTCACCCTCGGACGGATAAAGACCCATGTCCTTGAAATTGTACGATCTCGCGCTTGCCGACCGGGACATCCGGCCGAGCCCGTTCTGCTGGATCGCGAAATTCACGCTGCTCCATAAGGGGCTCGACTTCGAGACGATCCCCGTGGGGTTTTCCAACAAACAGGATTATCCCGACCCCGAATATGGCCGGGTGCCGGTGCTGCTCGCGGGCGACGAGATGGTGAAGGACAGCGCGGCCATCGCCGCCTGGCTCGACAAGACCTATCCGGAAAAGCCGCTCACCGGGACGCCGGGCGAGGCGGCTGCGGCGGAGTTCTACAAGGCCTGGCTGTTCGCGTCGTACTTTCCCGCGGTGATGCCGATGCTGGTGAAGCGCATCCACGCCCTCGCGAAAAATGAGGACAAGCCCTATTTCCGCGCTTCGCGCGAGGAACGCTTCGGCAAGACGCTCGAGGAGCTCCACGCCGCCAAGGGGCAAAAGGAAAAGGTCGAAAAATCGGTCGAGATGCTCTCGGGGCCGCTGTCGCATTATTCCTATCTCGGCGGCGAGACACCCAATCTTTGCGACTATCTCGTCATGGGCGCGTTTATGTGGCCGCGTCTTTCGACGCCGGAAGATATCTATAAAGCGCCCGCGCCGGTCGCCGCTTGGACAGAGCGCATGCTCGATCTGTTCGACGGCTACGCCAGAAAGGCGAAGCGCCCCTCGTGACCGCCCGGCATACGCAGACAGAGGTTCCCTACACGGCCGACCAGATGTTCGATCTGGTCGCCGATGTGGAACGCTATCCCGACTTCCTGCCCTGGTGTGTGGCGCTGCGCGTCATCGAGCGGGACGCGGCGGCGGGGACGCTGACCGCCGACATGGTCGTGGCCTATAAGGTGTTTCGCGAGCGCTTCCGAAGCGAAGTGAGCCTTGACCGCGCCGAAAAGCGCATCGACGTTTTCTATCTCGACGGACCGTTCCGCAATCTCGAAAACCGCTGGCGCTTTACCGACAAGCCCGAAGGCGGGTCAGTAATCGATTTCAACATCGCTTTCGAGTTCAAGAATTTCCTCCTGCAGGCGACGGCGCAGGCGGTCTTCGACAAGGCCTTCGCGCGCATGTCTGAGGCTTTCGTCAAGCGCGCGCAGGAAGTCTACGGCTAGGCCTACTCCATCGGCGGCAGGCGGAAGGAGATGACCTTGCCGCGCGGCCGGCTGATCGCCCAGACGCGGTCCGGATCATTCGGGTCGAAATCGAAGGCCTGACCCTCGGCGGGAACCGCGATGGTCGCCGCATGAACGAGGATCGGCCCCATCTCCGGGAAATCCAGCACATAGATCTCCGGCAGGTCGTGGCCCATGACGTAGAGCCTGCCGTCCGGCCCGATGGCGCCGCCAGACGCCGCCTGCGGCGCCATCTTTTCCAGAATGCTTGCGGGCAGGGCGTAGCCGCCGGTCTTGCGCCAGTCCTTGTCGAAGGTCACGACCGTCGCATAGGTGTGGTCCTTGTAGGGAAGGCCGGTTTCGTCGTCATATTGCGCGAAGCCGGCGATCCATCCTCCTTCATAATGATCGAACCAAACGAGCGAGCCTTCGTCCATGATGCCAAGGCTCTTTGAGTCGGCATGGGTCATGGTCTTCGTGTCGAAGATCTCGATGGAGCTCGCCATGGGCAGGTTCGGATGGTTGGAATTCGCGCAGTAAAGCCGGCCCGCTTCCTCGTAGCAGCTGTTGAGATGGCCGATCAGGCCGCCGCGCTTGCCGAGCCAGCGCTTCACGAGTTCGCCGCTTTTGCGCTCATATTTGCCGATCACGAAATTCGCGACGGCGTAGAAGTGTTTTTCGTCGGCGGCGACGCCCTGCGTGGCGTCGGGCGCGTCCCAGGCGCCGAGCTCTTCCGCTGTTCCCGTTTTCACTTCAGGGGGAACGTACTCCTCGATCCCCATCGCGGCCCAGGCGGCGCGGCGGGCTTCGCGCCGTGCCTCTCTGTCTTCGGCGTCATCGGTTTGCGCCAGCGCGCCCGCGCCGAGGCAAAGGGCGGAGAAGAGGAGAGCGGCGGTCTTTTTCATGATGGGTCCTCTGATAAAAAAACGGGCGCTCTTCCGGATGGAAGAGCGCCCTTCTTTTGGTCGTGGCTAGAAGGAGGCGTTCACGCCCAGCCAGAAGGTGCGGCCGAAGCGGGCGTCTTCCTGGAGGAAGCGTTCGTCCGGACCGGTCAGCTCGGTGCGGCCTTCGTCGGTGACGTTCACCGCTTCTGCGACGAAGGACAGGTTCTCGCTGATATTGACGCGGGCCTGAAGGTCGAGCTGGCCGCGCTCTTCCCAATATTCGTCCTTGTTCGGATCGCCCGTGTTGAGCGCGTCAAGGAATTTACCGGTGAAGTTGTAAGAGCCGCGCAGCTCGAAATTTTCGTTCTGGTAGAACGCGGTCAGGTTGTAGATCAGATCCGGCTGCTGATAGAGCGTCGTCGTGCGGGTGTTTCCGCCGCCGAGCGGCACGACAAAATCGGTGTCGAGCCAGGTGACGTTGGCGCCGAGGCCGAGCCCGTCCCAGGGCGCGGGCAGGAAGGACAGGACCTGCTGGTATTGCGCCTCGAGGCCGAGGATTTCGGCGTTCGCCGCGTTTTCCGGCTGGTTCACCGTGTCGAAGGCGATGCCGTCGATCATGACGTTGGCGTCGGTGGTGGTGAGGTTGAAGATCTCGTCCTTGATGTCCTTGTAGAAGGCGCCGACCGCGAGAATGCCGTCGGGAATGTACCATTCGAAGGACACGTCCACATTGGTGGATTTGCGCGGCTCGAGATCCGGATTGGAGCGGGTGACGCTGGAGTCCGCCACGTTGATCGAAAGGCCGCGGGTAAGGCTCGTAATGTCCGGGCGCCCGATGGTGCGCGAGGCGGCGACGCGGAAGATCACGTCTTCGGCGAGTTCAAAGCGTGCGATCGCGCTCGGCAGCCAGTTTGTGTATTCGCCCGACACCTGATCGGCGCCCGTGGGGCCGCCTTCCCAGGAGGTGTGCTCGACGCGCACGCCGCCGACGATGGAGCCGAAGCCGAAATCGAGATCGCCCTGGAGATAACCGGCGATCACTTCTTCCGTCGCCGACGAGCCCGAGCCCGTCGAGAAGGTCTGGGTGAACGGGTTGTTGGCGTAGAAGTCGTTGGCGCTGTCGCTGTCGACGCGCAACAGGAACTGGTAGTTGCCCTGGTAATCGACATCAGCGAGTTTTTTGTCGAAGGCGTCGGCCAGCGTGTAGGGGCCGTCGGAGACATAGCGCATGAAGTCGAAGCCTTCGTCCTTGCTGCGGTCGCGATAAACGCCGCCGGCCTTGACGGTGAAGTTTTCAAAGGCGAATTCGCCGTTGATCGCGCCCTCGAAGATTTCGTCGTCGACGAAGCGGTCAAGCTCGCCCCGGTTGTCGTGCGAATAGCTTTCCGGGTTGAAATAGCCTTCGGGATCGAGCGGCGCGAAGCGGTTGAAGAAATCGGTCGTGTCGTAACGCGCGCCGAAAACAGGGTCGGTGGAGAAGGCTTCCGTCGATTCAGGGTTGTGCAGTTTCGCGCCGGAATAGGTGACGCGCCCGTCAAAGGTCGCGAACGCGCTCGGGCGCCAGACCGCTTCGGCCTGAGCGTTGTAGATTTTCCGGTCGAGGATGAAGCGGCCGAGGCCGACAACGCCATAGCCGTCTTCGGTGACGCCCGAAGTCGGCGTCTGGTCGGTGATGGTGTCCGGCTGGTCCGAAGCGACGTGAGACGTGCCGAGCTCATAAGTGAACTCGTCGCGGCGCTCGTCGTCGTTGAATTGCGTGTAAAGGCCGGAAATCGCCAGCTCGAACTGTTCGGAAGGCTGCCATTCCACCTTGCCCGATCCGCCGACGCGCTGGCGGGTGTTGTTGTAGAAGAACAGGCGGTTATTGGTGGGCACGATGATGCCGTTGCCATTGCCGATGCCGACATTGTTTCCGTCGTCGTCGAACTCGGTGTAGTCCGCGTCGTCGACTTCGATCTGCGGAATTTCGAAATTGCGCACCGAATAGTCGAAGCCGATGACGACGCCGAACTGGTCATCCGGGCCGAAGCGCGTGCCGGCGGCGAAATTCGCGCGCCAGGGCTGAACCCGCTCGCCGTCGCTCAGCGTGCCGCCGTCGCCCGACTGTTCGTGAAAGCCCACAAAGGCCGAGCCGTAGAAGAACGGCGTTTCTTCGTCGAAGGCGCTGCGGGTGATGACGTTGATGGTGCCGCCGATGGCGTTGGCGTCGAGTTCCGGCGTCGCGGATTTCACGACTTCAAGGCGCGACAGAAGCGAGGCGGGAATGACGTCGAGCGGCACGGAGCGGCCCGAGCCGCCGCGTTCCGGCGAGGAGACGATGCCGCCGTCGATGGTGGTGCGGTTATAGGTCGGGTTGAGGCCGCGAATGATCGGGAAGCGCGCTTCGGCCTGGTCGTTCTGGACCGCGACGCCGGTGATGCGGCGGATGACGGCGGCGGTGTTGAGGTCCGGAAGGCGGCCGATATCGTCCTGCACGGTGGCGTCGATGATGTTGGTTGCGTTGCGCTTGGCGTCGACGGAGCGCTGCATCGACAGCGCCTGGCCGTAAACGACGATTTCATCTGTGCTCTCTTCGTCGGCCTGTTGCGCGAACGCCGGCGCGCTCACGCAGGCCGCGAGCGCGGCGACGCAACAGGTGCGCATGAAGCGGGCGCTGAATTTTGAACGAGCGGATTCGACGCGTGAACGCGTTTGTTTAGACATGCCTATATACCCCTCAGCAGGAATTAACTTTGTTGCGCGGCGCAACATGGAGGGAACAAACACAAAGATGCGTCAGTTTAATGTCGGTTTTTTATCGCTGGTGTTACAATTTGCGGATGTGCGCTTTGTGCGCGTTTCAAAATAATCCGTAAACAGACGAACTATTCTCGTCTCTATCAAGGATACTGTTTTGTTTGATTTGATGAAGACTGTGCATGCGCTGTGGTAAGAATTTGCCTTTTTAGAAAAGCGTTCGCGCGTTAGCGCGCGGCGCCGTTTTCAAAAAAGTTATCCCGATGGCGCACGGGTTGCGCGAAGGCTTCCGGCGTTACGCGCTGAGTGCGGTCAGAATGAGATGCAGGGCTGTTTCGGTGGCCTTGGTTCTGACGAAATCACGCGAGCCGTCGGCGAAAACGCGGCGTTCGATTCGCGTCGGACCGTCTTTTACGGCAAGGCCGAACCAGACGAGGCCTACGGGCTTGCGCGCGGTGCCGCCGTCGGGTCCTGCGATGCCGGTGACGGAGACGGCGATGTCGGCGCGCGAATGTGAAAGCGCGCCTTTCGCCATCGCCCGCGCGACGGCGGCGCTGACGGCGCCATGGCGCTCGATGACGCCCATGGGCACGCCGAGCATTTCGTTCTTGGCTTCGTTGGAATAGGTGACGAAGCCGCGTTCCACCACCGCGGAGGAGCCGGGCACGTCGGTGAGGGCGCCGGCGATCAGCCCGCCGGTGCAGGATTCCGCCGTCGCCACCATCATGCCTTCAGCGCCGGCCTTGTCGATGATGGCTTGCGCGAGAGACCAGATGCGATGGGTCTGGGTCATGCGGTCAGTCCTTATTGTGGGTGCGGCTGATCTCGTCGCCGATATCCGCCTCGCGCATGATGCGCCGGGCCTCATCGAAATCCTCGTCCGGCACGAGAATGCGCCGGGGCAGGGCGCCGATGGAGCCGTCCATAACGCTCGCATGCTGGTCGGCGAGGAGGAAGTTGATCTCCGCTTCGGCAAGAAGGCTCTGCACGAAACTCAGGAGCGCCGGATTGTTGGTGCGGACAAGCTCTTTCATGGGTTACTCCGTGACCGGCAGTGCGACAGTCGCCGTCGCCATGGCGGCGAGGCCTTCGCCGCGGCCCGTAAAGCCGAGTTTCTCCGTCGTCGTCGCCTTTACGGAGACGCGGAGCTCGTCAATGTTGAGAATGACGGCTAGGGCCGCGCGCATGCGGTCGCGATGGGGCCCGATTTTCGGCGCCTCGCAGATCAGCGTCACGTCGCAATGAACGATCTTGCCTTTGTAGCGGGCGACGAGGTCGCGCGCCTTTTCGAGAAAGACATGGCTGGGCGCGCCTTTCCATTGCGGATCGGAAGGCGGGAAGTGATCGCCGATATCGCCTTCGCCGATGGCGCCGAGAATCGCGTCGGTCAGCGCGTGCATCCCGGCGTCGGCGTCGGAATGGCCTTTGAGCTTGTGCGTATGAGGAATTTCGACGCCGCAGAGCATCACGGCGTCGCCCTCCTCGAAGGCGTGAACGTCATAGCCGTGCCCGGTGCGGTATTCCATGTGCTTGTCTTTCCGGCCGAGCAGGGTTTCGGCCATGCCGAAATCCTCGGCCTGGGTCAGTTTCATATTGTCTGGCGAGCCCGGAGCGAGCGTCACGGCAAGGCCCGCTTCTTCCGCGACCGCGGCGTCGTCGGTGAGGGTCTTGCCCTCCGCCGCGCGATGGGCGGCGAGGATTTTGTCGAAGTGAAAGCCCTGCGGCGTCTGCGCCCGCCACAGCGCATCGCGGGGCACAGTCGCGGCGATCCGCCCGTCCGCGTCCTGGCGCTTCAGCGTGTCGTGCACGGGCAGGGCCGCAATGGCGCCGTCGGCGGTGTCGAGGGCGTTGATGACCCGGGTGATGGCGGCGGCGTCGATGAAGGGCCGCGCCGCGTCGTGAATGAGGACGCGCATCGGTTTATTCTCGGCGATGCTCTCAAGACCGAGACGCACGGAGTCCTGACGCTCGGCGCCTCCGGTGACGGGCTCCATGAGTTTCTTGTTTTCGAGGAGCGCGCCCATGGCCGCGTCGTATTCGGCGCGGTCGTCGCGATGAATGATGACGCGCACGCCGTCGATATCGGGGTGGGAGAGGAAGGCTTCCGCCGTGCGGGCGAGGACGGCCCGTCCGGCGAGCTGGCGGTATTGTTTCGGCCCGCCGGCCCCGGCGCGCGCGCCCCGGCCTGCGGCGACGATGACAGCGATAGTGTTCAGCTTAACCATGGAATCCCAAAGTTATTTGTAACACCATGGTTTAGCGGTTAAACACGGCCGCCGCCAACATGAACCCTGAAGAATGTTTTCGATCGCCGACATCACGCTGAAGAACGCCGTCGCTCTGGCGCCCATGTCGGGCGTCTCGGACCTGCCGTTCCGCAGGGCGGTCGCTCGGTTCGGGGCGGGGTTGGTGGTGTCGGAAATGACCGCCTGCGAGGAGCTGGCGCGGGGCCGCCCGGACGTCGTGCGCCGGGCCGAGGGCGACGGCGAGATCTTTCCCTTCGTCGTCCAGCTTGCGGGCCGCGAGGCGCGCTGGATGGCCGAAGGCGCAAGGCTTGCGGAAGCCGCCGGCGCCGATGTCGTCGACATCAATATGGGCTGTCCCTCGCGCCAGGTGACCGGCGTTCTTTCCGGCTCGGCGCTGATGCGCGATCTCGATCACGCCCTGACGCTGATCGAGGCGACGGTCGCGGCGACCGCAAAGCCGGTGACCCTCAAGATGCGTCTCGGCTGGGACTGGGATTGCCTCAACGCGCCGGAGCTTGCGTCCCGCGCCGAAAGCGCCGGTGTGAAAATGGTCACGGTTCATGGCCGCACCCGCAACGACTTCTATACGGGAACCGCGGACTGGTCGGCGGTGCGCGCAGTGAAAGAGGCGGTGTCGGTTCCGGTGATTGTCAATGGCGACATCGTGGACGAGATCACGGCGCGCGAAGCCCTGAAACAGTCCGGCGCCGACGGCGTCATGATTGGCCGCGCGGCGACGGGCCGGCCCTGGCTGCCGGGCGCGGTAGCGAAGGCGCTCGAAACCGGCGGGGCGATGACGCCGCCGGTGCTCGAGGCGCAGCGCGACGCCGCGCTCGCCCATTATAAAGAGACCATCGAGCATTACGGGGCGCCGCTCGGCGTGCGCATGGCGCGGAAGCATCTGGCGGCGACGGTGGATCATCTGGCCCTCGATCTCGACCCCGCCCGGCGCCGCGCCTTCCGCAGCGCGCTGTGCCGGATCGCCTCGCCGGAGCGGGCGCTGGACGCGCTGGCCGGGTTTTTCGAGGGCGAGACCGGTTTGGCTGACGAAGCTGCGGCCAGGAAATCCGCCGCTTAAGTCAGGCAGGCGAGGCGCGCCTCTTTTCCACAGCCGACCGGCGAAAATTTACGCTGTTTCATTTTGGCAACAAATGTGTTGATTTTCGGCAACAACAGACGCACCATCCGGCGGGTTTGGGGGCGTCTGGTCTGCCGTGGCTCAGGGAAGGGCGAATCGGCAGGGAGCGAGAGGCGAAGGCGAGGCCGGCGTGAAACGCCCCTCAGGATGGCGTGGAGTTGAGCAGTCTGACTCAAAACCAGGGCGATAAGGACGCCGCCTCCCGGCGGTTCATCCCGCAATGGGCGCTTTCGAACACGACCGCCGCCGCGGCTTTGTTTGGCGCGGGCGCTGTCGCCTTTTTCACCACATGGTTTTTGATGTCGCCGCTGGTCGAGCGCATCGACCGCACCTTCCTGATGTGGATGATCATCGGCAACATCGTCATTGCCTTGGGCTTTGCGCTGCTCGTCGGCGTGCGGCTTTTCCATGTCTGGTCGAACCGCCGCAACCAGCTCGCCGGCTCGCGCACGCATATCCAGCTTGTGGGCATCTTCTCCGCGCTCGCCGTGGTGCCGGCGGTGATCGCGTTTCTGTTTGCGTTTACTATCCTGCGCGCCAGCCTCAACGATGTCTTCAGTGAACGGATCGACCGCTATCAGGAAACGGCGCGCGACCTCGCCCGCGGTCTTATCGATTTCAACTCGGCGGAAGCCCAGCAGACGATCCGCGAAATCGCCTATGACATTCACCGCCAGGAAGAGGCGGGCATCGGCTTTGAACAGACGCCCATTTCCTTCCGGCGCTATATTTTCGCGCAAGGCCAGGTGCGCGGCCTCTCGGCGCTCTATCTCATGGACGGAGATATGAACCTCCTCGTCCGGGCGGAGCTCGAGCAAGCCAATTACACGCTGCCTTCGGCCGAGATCTTCAACAAGATCAGGGAAAACCCCGTCCCCGGCGGGCAGTTCGTGTTCGGCGTCAATAATGACGAAACCTACGACATGTTCCGGGGCACGCTCCCCATCGAGGATTATGGCGGCGGTTTTCTGATCGCCTATTACCGCATCGATCCGCAGACGACGGCGCGCATCATTTCCGCAAGGCAGGTCGTCGAGGACTGGGAAGAAGCCAAGCTCGGCCGCGCCCGCCTCGAACGGGTGTTCCTCGCCGGCTATGTGGTGCTGGCGATCATCATTCTGTTCGGCGCGATCTGGCTCGCTTTGTGGGCGGCGACGCGCCTCGTCCAGCCCATCGGGCGTCTCGTCAATATGGCCGAGCGCGTTTCCGGCGGCGAGCTCGGCGCGCGCGTCGAGGTGCACAAGGAAGACGGCGAGCTTGGCGCGCTGGCGCGCTCCATGAACCACATGACCGCGCAGCTTCAGACCCAGCGCGACGATCTCATCGACACCAACCGCCAGTTCGACGAACGCCGCCGCTTCACCGAGGCGGTGCTGTCGGGCGTGTCCGCGGGCGTCATCGGCCTCGCCGCCGACGGGCGCATCACCATCGCCAACAAATCCGCCGCCGAACTCCTCGGCGAAGATCCCGGCAGGCTCACCGGCCAGAACATCAAAGAGATCATGCCGGAGCTCGCCGCGCTGCTCGAGCAATCGGAGCAGTCTTCTTACACCGAAGTCGGGGACCAGATTGACCTCACCCGCGCGGGCCGCGTCCGGACTCTCAATGTGCGCGTGGTGAACGACAAGGCCGGCGAGGGCGGGCGCTATGTCGCCACCTTCGACGACATCACCCAGTTGATCGCTGCCCAGCGCAACGCCGCCTGGGGCGACGTGGCGCGCCGTATTGCGCATGAGATCAAGAACCCGCTGACGCCGATCCAGCTTTCGGCGGAACGGCTGCGGCGCAAATACAGCAGTGAAATCCAGTCCAACCCGGACGTCTTCGAGCGCTGCACCGAAACCATCATCCGCCAGGTCAGCGATATCGGGCGCATGGTCGACGAGTTCTCGTCCTTCGCGCGCATGCCAAAGCCGGTCATTAACACCGAGGACCTGCACGAACTCGTCAAGGCCGCGGTGTTCCCGCAGAAGGTCGCGTTTCCCGATGTGGAGTTCATGGTGAAGGAAACCGCCGAACCGGTGCAGGTCGATTGCGACGGCCGCCTGATCGTGCAGGCTTTGTCGAACCTCCTGAAGAATGCGGCGGAGTCTATCGGCGCGCGCGTCGCCGAGGATGAAGACGGCCCCGCAGGCCGCATTGTCGTGCGCATCGAAAATGACGGCCCCCTGTCGAAGGTCGTGATCACCGATAACGGCGTCGGCCTCCCGAAGGAGGAGCGTCACCGGCTCGCCGAGCCCTATATGACCACCCGCGCCAAAGGCACCGGGCTGGGGCTGGCGATCGTCAAGAAGGTCGCGGAAGAACATGGCGGATCGCTTGAATTCGCCGACGATCAGTCGCTGGGACCGACCGGCGCGCGGATCACCATTTCATTGTTGCGGCAGAAAACCGCGGCGGCGCAGGTCGCTGCGGAATAAGCTCAGGGAAGGGCGTATATGAGTGTCGATGTTCTGATTGTGGACGACGAGGAAGACATCCGGGATCTGATCTCGGGCATCCTCGAGGATGAGGGCTTCGCGCCCCGCACGGCGGCGAATTCCACCGAAGCGCTGGCGGCGGTGCGCGACCGGCTGCCCTCGCTCGTCATTCTCGATGTCTGGCTGCAGAACTCGGAGATGGACGGGATCGAAATTCTCGAGGCCCTGAAAAAGCTGCATCCGGAAATTCCCGTGGTCATTATCTCCGGGCACGGAACGATCGAGACCGCGGTCGCGGCGATCAAGAAGGGCGCGTACGACTTTGTCGAAAAGCCGTTCAACGCAGACCGGCTGATCCTCGCGACGACCCGCGCGCTCGAGGCGGCGCGGCTCACCCGCGAGGTTTCGGAGCTGCGCGAGCGCGCCCCCGACTGGGGCCTTATCGGCTCGTCCGCCGCCGTCGCCTCCCTGCGCAATGTCATCGAGCGCGTTGCGGACGCCCGCTCGCGCGTCCTTATCTCCGGCCCGCCGGGCTCCGGCAAGGAAATGATCGCGCGGCTTTTGCATGCGCGCTCGGGCCGGTCGACGCGGCCTTTCGTAGTGGTCAGCGCCGCCTCCATCGCGCCGGACCGCATGGAGGAGGAGCTGTTCGGCATCGAGGATGAGAACGGCGATGCGCGCGCCGTCGGCTTGATGGAAAGAGCCCATGGCGGCACCTTGATGTTCGACGAGATCTCGGACATGCCGCTTGAAACGCAAGGCAAGATCCTGCGCGTTCTCGTGGAGCAGCGCTTTAAGCGCGTCGGCGCCCAGAAAGCGGTGGAGGTCGATGTGCGCATCGTCTCGACCACGTCACAGGACCTTCTGGGGCTCGCCGGCGAAGGCCGTTTCCGCGAAGACCTTTTTCACCGTCTCAATGTGGTGTCGATCAACGCCCCGGGGCTTGACGAGCGGCGCGAGGACATCCCCGCGCTCACCGCCTTTTTCGTCGACCGCATCGCCAAGTCCTGCGGCCTGCCCAAGCGTCCGCTTTCGGCGGAAGCGATGGCGGCGCTTCAGGCCTGCGCCTGGCCGGGCAATGTCCGTCAGTTGCGCAATGTCATCGAAAGGACGCTCATTCTCATGGGCCGCGACCCGGAGATCGAGATCACCTGCGAGCACCTGCCGACCGAGGTCATGGATTCCGGCCTGTCGATCCCGGCGGGCGAGGGGCTCGAACAGATCATCACGCTTCCCCTGCGCGAGGCGCGCGAGCGCTTCGAGCGGGAATATCTGATTGCGCAGATCAACCGATTCGGCGGCAATATATCCCGGACGGCGGCGTTTATCGGCATGGAGCGCTCGGCGCTGCACCGCAAGCTGAAAGCCCTTGGCGTCAACGGCCAGGCCCGCGTTGAAAGCGCGTAGGACCCCGGCTAAGACCCGCGGAGCGAAAAGGAAGAGGATCGGATCATGCGCGTGATCGTTTGCGGCGCCGGCCGCGTGGGCGTCGGCATCGCGCGGCGCCTGTCGCGCGAGAACAACGAAGTGACCGTCGTCGATCAGTCGAAGGAATTGATCCGCGCCGTCACCGAGCGCATCGACGTGCGCGGCGTCGTCGGCAACGGCGCCTATCCCGAAACCATGGAGGAGGCGGGCGCCCGCGAAGCGGACATGGTGATCGCCGTCACCTTCTCCGACGAAGTGAACATGGTCGCCTGCCAGATCGCCCATTCGCTGTTCAAGGTGCCCACGAAAATCGCCCGGGTGCGCGCGCAGGGCTATCTCGACCCGCGCTATTCCGACATCTTCTCGCGCAACCATCTGCCCATCGACGTCGTCATCTCGCCGGAGCGCGAAGTGTCCGAAGCGATCATCCAGCGGCTGTCGACGCCGGGCGCTTTCGAACTCAAGACCTTCGTTGACGGACGGGTCTGGGCGGTGGGCGTGAAGCTGCGCGACGACTGTCCGATCCTGAACACGCCGCTGCGCCAGGTCGCCGAGCTGTTTCCCGATCTGAAGATCACCATCGTCGCCGTGAAGCGCGGGGACAATATGTGGCGCGCCCATTCCGGCGACATGCTCGAAGCCGGCGACCGAGTGTTTTTCATCGCCGACCGCGCCGATGTTTCGCGCGCCCTTGAAATCATGGGCGAGGCGGCGCGCCAGGCGCGGCGCGTCATCATTGTGGGCGGCGGCAATATCGGGCTTTTTGTCGCCAAGGGGCTTGAGAAAATCGGCGCGATGAAAATCCGTCTCATCGAGAAGGACCGCAAGCGCGCGGAAATGATCGCCGAAGAGCTTGAGCGCTCCATTGTGTTGCAGGGCGACGGGCTCGACCGCGAGATCCTGCGCGAGGCCGGCGTCGCGGAAGCGGAAACCGTGGTCTCCGTAACTGACAATGACCAGGTGAACATTCTCGCCGGCGTCGTCGCCAAGCGCGAAGGCTCGCGCCGCTCCATGGCGCTGATCAACGATCAGGATTACGGGCCGATCTCCGAGGCCGTCGGCGTCGACCGCTATGTGGACCCGCGCGCGACGACCATTTCGACGATCCTCCAGCATATCCGCCGCGGCCGCATCAAGGGCGTCTATTCCCTCTCCGACGGCGCGGCCGAATTGATCGACGCCGTGGCGCTCGAAACATCGCCGCTTGTGGGCAAACCCTTGCGCGAGGCGCAACTGCCCGAAGGCGTGATGATCGGCGCCGTTTACCGCGACAACGAGGTGCAGATGCCCACGGGCGAGATGGTAATCAACGCCGGCGACCGGGTGGTCCTGATGTCCATGCGCGAAAACGTCAAAGACGTCGAACAGATGTTCCGCGTCAGCATCGAATATTTCTAAGGCTTCATGGCGCTGACGAGCATTCTGCGCAGTACGGCGGCGTTGCTGCTGATCCTGGCGGCCGCCATGATTGCGCCGACCGTCCTGGCGTTTTCCGATGGCGAGGAGACGGCGGGCGCCTATCTGTTCGCCTTGTCGACAGCCGTGCTGTTCGGGGCGGGCGCCTACGCCGCCGGGCTCGGCAAGCGCCGTCCCGCCGGGTTTCGCGGCGCGATGGTCGTGATTTTGATCTGGTGGATCGTCGTGCCCCTGTTCGCCGTCCCGCCGATCATGGCGGAAGGCTTGAACTTTTCCGACGCCTATTTTGAAACCGTGTCGGCGATGACCACCACCGGCGCCTGGCTGTCTCATGACAGCGCCATCGCGACGCGCGCCGGCGCGCTCTGGCGCGCCGAACTGCAATGGCTGGGGGGGCTCGGCTCGCTCGCCATCGCGGCGGCGATTTTCATCCGCCCCGCCTTTATCGGCATCGACACGCTGTTGCCGCCTTTTTCCCGCGGCGAAGAAGACTCCTATCTGCGCCCGTTGCGCAATGCGGTGGTGTCCTTTTCCGGGGTCTATCTGATCGTGACGCTCGCCGCTTTCTCCGCGATCGCGGTCGCTGGAGCGCCGACGCTCGACGCGGTGATCATGGCGATGACCACGGCCGCATCAGGCGGCTTCATTCCCCATGACGAGGGGCTTGCCGGTTATTCCACCGGCGTCGAGGCGGCGATTTTCCTTTTCACGCTTCTGGGCGGGGTCAATTTCATTCTGCTGGCGCGGGTGATGAAGGGCGAGCGCGAAAAACTGCGCGACATCGAAACCGGCGCCTATCTGATGATCGTGTTGTGGGCGGCGGTCCTGTTCTGGATCACCGCCGGGGCGGGGGACATGCTCCTGCTGGCGCCGCAATTGTTCAACGCCGCGTCGCTCGTCACCACCAATGGCTATCTCATAGGCGAGGCGCCGCCGCTATTGGTGGCGCTGATTACCGCGATCATTGGCGGCGCGGCGGTTTCGACCGCAGGCGGCTTCAAGATCCTGCGCTGGCTGGTGATCATGCGCCGCGCGCGCGAGGAGATCCGCCGCCTGATCACGCCGAGCGCGGTGTTCGGCGCCCGGCGCGTGGCCAATGAATTCGGCGTGTGGATGCATTTCATCGTCTTCACCCTGACGCTCGCGGGCCTGTTGCTGGCGCTTTCGCTCGGCGGGCATTCGTTCGATCTTGCGGCGGCGGCGGCGACGGCGGCGCTGGCGAACGCCGGTCCGTTGATCGGGCTTGCGGCGGATCACGCGGACGGCTACGCCGTCTTTCAGGAGCCGTTGCGCTGGCTGCTGCTGGGCGGGATGATTCTCGGCCGGCTCGAGGCGGCGGTGGCGCTCGCTCTCGTCAATCGCGCCTTCTGGAAATGGTGACCTCATGCCGCGCATCGCTTACGTCAATGGCCGTTATCTTCCGCAATCGCGCGCAAGCGTTCATGTGGAAGACCGCGGCTATCAGTTTTCCGACAGCGTCTATGAAGTCTGCATCGTCATGGACGGCGGCTATTGGGACCTCGAAGGCCACCTTGCGCGGCTGGAGCGTTCGCTCGGCGCGCTGAAAATCGCCGCGCCCATGGACCGCGCCGCGCTGCAAGTCGTGATGAAGGAAATCCTGCGGCGCAACCGTTTGAAAAACGCGCTCGTCTATATGCAGGTGACGCGGGGCGTCGCGCCGCGCAATCATTCCTTCCCGCCGGAAGGAACGCCGCCGTCTCTCGTCGTCACCGCGCGCCGTTTCGACATTCGCCAGAGCGACGCCCGCGCCGAAAAAGGCGTCGCCGTCATCAGCCAGCCCGACATCCGCTGGGGCCGGGTCGACATCAAGACCACCGGGCTGTTGCCGAACGCGCTCGCCAAACAGGCCGCGAGCGAGGCCGGCGCCTATGAGGCGCTCCTGGTGCGCGACGGCCATGTCACCGAATGCTCGTCCTCCAACGCCTGGATCATCGACGAGACCGGGGCGCTGATTACCCATCCGAAAGCCGAGGCGATCCTCGGGGGCATCACCCGCCAGACCGTCATCGCCTGCGCCGAGGAGCTCCAGATCAAGGTGATCGAGCGGCCGTTCACCCTGGAGGAGGCGAAGGCCGCAAAGGAGGCGTTTTTGACCTCCGCGAGCTCTTTCGTGATGCCCGTCATTTCCATCGACGGGACCCGAATCGGCTCAGGCAGCCCCGGCCCGGTCGCCCGGCGGCTTCGGGAAGCCTACAAGGCAAAGGCCGCAAACGGCTGAAAAGCCGCCCTTTTGTCCCCAAATTAGCGTCAAAATGCGCAACTTGGCGTTTCCGGCTGTCAAACCAGTTGCAAGCCCGGATTTTCCAAGTCAGTATGATTGCTGCGCTGCAATAAAAACCAACCGACTCGGAGAAGCGGGATAAATGACGGAAAAGAAGCAAAACTTACAGGACACGTTCCTGAATCACGTTCGCAAGACGAAGATCCCGGTGACGATTTTTCTCGTTAACGGCGTGAAATTGCAGGGCATCGTCAGCTGGTTCGACAATTTCTGCGTGTTGTTGAAACGCGACGGCCACGCCCAGCTTGTCTACAAGCACGCGATTTCCACGGTCATGCCGCAGTCCCCGGTCACGCTCTGGGACGGCGAAGAGGGTGAATAATCCCTGCCGGAACGCGTGAGGCTTGCGCGGCGTTCGATACTGGAAAATGGTGAGCCCTTTAGCGGCCCCCGTTCTTGCGCGGGCCGCGCGCTGGTGCATTGGATATGACCGACCCCAAAACGGCTGAAAATCTCTATGCGATCGTCGTTCACCCCGCCTTGCGCGGGGAGGAGGGCCTGCGCGATCCCGAGGCGCGGCTGGAAGAAGCCGTGGGGCTCGCGGCGGCCATCGATCTCAAGATCGTCGCCGCCGACGTCGCGCCTGTCGTGAAACCGCGCCCGGCGACGCTGATGGGGGCCGGCAAGGTCGAGGAGATCAGGACGAAACTCGACAGTTTCGAGCCGCGTCCGGCGCTGGTCATTGTCGACGGCGCCTTGACCCCGGTGCAGCACCGCAATCTCGAACGCGAATGGGATGCGAAAGTGCTCGACCGCACGGCGCTCATTCTGGAAATTTTCGGCGACCGCGCGCAGACGGCGGAAGGCCGGCTGCAGGTCGATCTCGCCCATCTCAATTATCAGCGCTCGCGGCTGGTGCGCTCCTGGACCCACCTCGAGCGCCAGCGCGGCGGCGCCGGTTTTCTCGGCGGTCCGGGCGAACGCCAGATCGAAAGCGACCGGCGCGCCCTCGACGACAAGATCGTCCGCCTCAAGAAGAAACTCGAAGACGTGCAGCACACGCGCACCCTTCAGCGCGCCAAGCGTAAAAAAGCGCCGCACCCCGTGATTGCGCTCGTCGGCTACACCAACGCCGGCAAGTCGACGCTTTTCAACCGCCTCACGCAATCGGGTGTCATGGCGGAGGATCTTCTTTTCGCGACGCTCGATCCGACCATGCGCGCCATCGACCTGCCGTCGGGCGTGCGGGCGATCCTTTCCGACACGGTGGGCTTCATCTCCGATCTGCCGACGCAGCTGGTGGCGGCGTTTCGCGCGACCCTTGAAGAGGTGCTCGAGGCCGACGTCATCGTTCATGTGCGCGACATCGCCCATCCCGACAGTGACGCCCAGCGCGCCGATGTGGTGAAAGTGCTCGGCGAGCTCGGCATCGAGGACGATGATGCAAGGCCCGTGATCGAAGCCCTCAACAAGATCGATCTTCTCGATGAGGACGAGCGCCTCGACGCCGAGGCTGTGGCGCGCCTCTCCGAAATCCGCCGGATCGGCACGCTCGCCGCGCCGGTGGGCGCCGCGATTTCCGCCGTGACCGGGGACGGCGTTGAGCGCCTCCTGGCGCTGATCGAAGCGGCGCTGACGGCCGAGCACGAGACCGTGACCCTTCGCCTGCCGTCGCCCTTCGGCGCGGCGCGCGCCTGGCTTCATGAACGCGCCGACATTCTTGACGAAGCGGCGAGCGGCGAAGACCTCATTATCACCGCGCGCATGTCGAAAAAGACCGAAGGGCAATTCCTCAAACTGCATCCGCAAGCGGTCGCCGCCCCTGAAGACGGCCTTGCAGAAAAGCGCGCATGATCGTCGATCCCGACAAAGCCGCGGCGCTCATCGCCGAGATCGCGGAAGAAGAGATCATGCCCCGTTTCGGGGCGCTGGCCGATCATGACATCGCGACGAAGTCGGGCCCGCAGGACTTCGTCACCGCCGCCGATCACGCCGCCGAAGCGCGGCTCGAAAAGGCGCTTGACGGGCTTTATCCGGGCGCGGCGTTCATCGGCGAGGAGAGCGCCGCCGCCGATCCTTCGCTGGTCTCGCGGCTTGACCGTGAAAGGGGCGCCTTCTGGATTGTTGATCCTCTCGACGGCACGCGCAATTTCGTCCACGGGCAGCGCGAATTCGCCACCATTGTGGCGCTCGTTGAAAACGGCGAAATACGCCAGGGCTGGATTTACGCGATTCCCGACCGCGCTTGCGCGATCGCATCGAAAGGCGACGGCGCGACATGGGGCGGCGAACCGTTAGGACCGTTGCCGGCGCCGCAAGAGCGGATGAGCGCCTATCGCGGCATGAACTCCATGGCGCCGGCCTGGAAAGACCGCATCATGGCGGTCCTGAAAGCGCGCTTCGAGAGCGAGCGGGCCCGATGCTCCGCCTACGCCTATATTCATCTCGCGCGCGGAGAAAAAGATTTCGCCGTCTATTCGCGGGTGAATCCCTGGGACCACGCCGCCGGCGTTCTCCTGCTGCGGGAAATCGGCGGGCGCGCCGCCTATCTCGACGATAACAGCCCTTACGCGCCGCAGCTCACCGTCGGGCGCCCGCTTCTGGTGTCGGGAAGCCGGGACGCCTGGGACAGGGCCGCCGCCGCCTTCGCCTGAGGCGTTTCTTCTTCAAGGACGGAACTTCCCGCCGCCCAACGCCGTTCCCATAAACATCACTCTTTTTGGTGGTGGAAGGGAGCTGGCGCTGACAATGACCGACAAAGCCAAATATCTGCGGTTCGCCGCGATGATCGCCGTCTCCATGACGGTGATGTTTCTCCTGATGTATCTTCACACCTATGCGCCGGGCCATGCGCGCTTCAGCGAAACGCGGGTCTACATGACCTTCATCATGGGCGCCGGCATGATCTTCGTCATGCTGAGCTTCATGCTGCATATGTATCAGAACAAGAAGCTCAACATCGCGATCTATGCAGGCGCCGCAATCATGCTGCTCGCCGCGACATGGCTGGTGCGAAGCCAGGCGCTGGTCGGCGACCGCGCTTATATGGAAGGCATGATCCCGCACCACTCGATCGCCATTCTGACGAGCGAGCGCGCGCAGATCAGGGATTTGCGCGTGCGCAAGCTGGCGGACGACATCATCCGCGCCCAGCGCAAGGAAATTAAGGAAATGAACTGGCTGATCCAGGACATCCGCCGCAACGGGCCCGCGACGACAGAGGCCGACGCCAAAGCGCGCGCGGTTCCGGTCTTCGAGGGCCGGGTGAAAGAAGAGCACCCCCTGACGGAAAGGCAGGCTTCCGATGAGTGACGCAGCGCTTGAGGGAACACAGGCAAAAACAAAACGCGCCGCGCTTTACCGCATGGTGACCCCGGATCATATCTGCCCGTTCGGGCTGAAGTCGAAAGCGCTTCTGGAGCGCCAGGGCTATGAGATCGAGGACTATCATCTGCGCTCGCGCGCGGCGACGGACGCTTTTCAGGAAAAGCACAATGTGGAAACGACGCCGCAGACTTTTATCGGCGGCGAGCGGATTGGCGGCTATGACGCGCTGAAAGCCTATTTCGGCGGCGCCAAATCCGATGCGGACGAGACGACCTATACGCCGGTGCTCGTGATTTTCGCCATGGCCCTGTTAATGGCGCTGGCGGCGCACCGGGCGCTGACGGGCGGTCTTTTCAGCATGCGGGTTGTTGAATGGTTCATCGCCTTCAGCATGTGCCTTCTCGCCGTTCAGAAACTGCGCGATCTTGAAGGTTTCACGAACCAGTTTCTCGGCTACGATCTCCTGGCGCAGCGTTTCGTGCGCTACGCCTATGTCTATCCCTTCGCGGAAGGGGTGGCGGGCGTGTTGATGATCGCGGGCGCGCTAATCTGGTTCGCCGCGCCGCTGGCGATATTCATCGGCGCGGTCGGCGCCGTGTCGGTCTTCAAGGCGGTCTATCTCGACAAGCGCGAGCTCAAATGCGCCTGCGTCGGCGGCGACTCGAATGTGCCGCTTGGCGCCGTCTCGCTCACCGAAAACCTGATGATGGTCGCCATGGGGCTATGGATGCTGGCGCGGTAAGGCCGCTTACCCCGCCAGATAGCCGTTTGCCTCCAGATACTCGACGATGCGGTTCGCCGCGTCCTCAGCGGACATCTCGGCCGTGTTGAGATCGAGTTCGGCGTTCTCCGGCGCTTCATACCCGCTGTCGATGCCGGTGAAGTTCTTGATCTCGCCGCGCCGCGCCCTGGCGTAGAGCCCCTTGACGTCGCGCTGTTCGCAAACCTCGAGCGGCGTCGAGACATAGACCTCGACGAACTCGCCGTCTTCGACCACTTCGCGCGCCATGCGCCGCTCCGACTGGAAGGGCGAGATGAAGGAAACGAGGACGATCAGCCCGGCGTCCACCATCAGCTTCGCCGTTTCGCCGACGCGGCGGATGTTTTCCACCCGATCCGCATCGGTGAAGCCGAGATCCTTGTTGAGGCCGTGGCGCACATTGTCGCCGTCGAGCGTATAGGTGTGCCGGCCCATATCGTGGAGGCGTTTCTCGACGAGGTTGGCGACCGTCGATTTGCCCGAGCCCGAAAGGCCGGTGAACCACAACACGCATGGCTTCTGGTGCTTGGCAGAAGCGCGCGCCGATTTGTTGACGTCGAGATCCTGCCAGTGGACGTTTTTCGCCCGGCGCAGGGAGAAGTCGATCATGCCGACGCCGATGGTGGCGTTGGTGCGCCGGTCGATCAGGATGAACGAGCCCGTTTTCGGATTGTCCTTGTAGGGGTCGAAGGCGATGGGCTGGGCCAGGTTGAAATTGCAGAAGCCGACTTCATTGAGCGCCATGGTCTTGCCGGACATGTGCTCCAGCGTGTTGACGTTGACCTTATGCTTCAGCTCCGTCACCGTCGCGGGGATGGTGCGGTTTGCGGTCTTCAGGAGATATTGCCGGCCGGGATAGAGCGCGTCTTCGCCCATCCACAGAAGATGCGCGGCGAACTGGTCGGTCTGTTCCGCCGGCGCCTTGCCGGCGCAGATGACGTCGCCGCGGGAAATGTCGATCTCGTCTTCAAGCGTCAGCGTTACCGCCATGTCGGGACGCGCCTCGGCGAGATCGCCGTCCTTGGTGACGATGGACTTCACCTTCGAGCGCTTGGCCGAGGGCAGGACGACAATCTCGTCCCCGGGGCGGACCGCGCCGCTGGCGACGGTGCCGGAAAAGCCGCGGAAATCGAGATTGGGCCGGTTCACCCATTGCACGGGCAGGCGGAAGGGCTTTTCGTCGAGGCGCCCGCGCACCTTGACCGTTTCGAGATAGGGGAGGAGCGCGCAGCCCTGATACCAGCCGGTTTCGCTGCTCTGCTTCGTAATGTTGACGCCTTCGAGCGCCGACATCGGGATGCAGGTGATGGACTCGAAGCCGAGATCCTTGGCGAAGGCGCGGTAATCGGCCTCGATCTTGTCGAAAGTGCTTTCGGAATAATCGACGAGGTCCATCTTGTTGATGGCGACGACGATATGCCGGATGCCGAGCAGGGAGACGATGAAGGAGTGGCGGCGGGTCTGGGTCAGGACGCCCTTGCGCGCGTCGACAAGGATGACCGCGAGATCCGCCGTCGAGGCGCCGGTCGCCATGTTGCGGGTGTATTGTTCGTGGCCGGGCGTGTCGGCGACGATGAATTTGCGTTTCTCGGTCGAGAAGAAGCGGTAGGCGACGTCGATGGTGATGCCCTGTTCGCGTTCGGCGGCGAGGCCGTCGACGAGCAGCGCGAAGTCGATCTTCTCGCCTTGCGTGCCGTGTTTCTTGGTGTCGCTTTCGAGCGCCGAAATCTGGTCGTCATAGAGAAGCTTCGAATCGTAGAGCAGGCGCCCGATCAGGGTCGACTTGCCGTCGTCCACGCTGCCGCAGGTGATGAAGCGCAGCATGGATTTCTTCTCATGCGCCGCGAGATATTCGATGACGTCGTCGGAGGGTTTGAGGGCCGCAACTGACATTAGAAATACCCTTCCTGTTTCTTCTTCTCCATGGAGGCGGCCTGGTCGTGGTCGATGACCCGGCCCTGGCGCTCGGAGGTGGTGGCGACCAGCATTTCCTTGATGATCTCGGGCAGCGTCGTCGCAGTGGAGCGCACGGCGCCGGTCAGCGGATAGCAGCCGAGCGTGCGGAAGCGCACCATTTCCAGTTTCGGTTTCGCGCCGTCGAGCGGCATGCGGTCGTCATCGACCATGATGAGGGCGCCGTCGCGCTCCACAACGGGACGCTCCGCGGCGTAATAAAGCGGCACGATGGGAATGCTCTCGCGGTAGATATATTGCCAGATATCGAGCTCGGTCCAGTTGGAGAGCGGGAAGACGCGGATCGATTCGCCCTTGTTGATGCGTGTGTTGTAGATGTTCCAGAGCTCCGGGCGCTGATTTTTCGGGTCCCAGCGATGCTCGCGCGAACGGAAGGAGAAGATGCGCTCCTTGGCGCGGGATTTTTCCTCGTCGCGGCGCGCGCCGCCGAAAGCCGCGTCGAACTTGTATTTATCGAGCGCCTGTTTCAGGCCTTGCGTCTTCATGATGTCGGTGTGGAGCTGCGAGCCGTGGGTGAACGGGCCGACGCCTTGTTCGACGCCTTCCTGGTTGATGTGGACGATGAGATCGAGGCCGAGCTTCGCGGTCATCTCGTCGCGGAACTTGATCATCTCCCGGAACTTCCAGGTGGTGTCCACATGCATGACCGGGAAGGGCGGTTTCGACGGATAGAACGCCTTCATCGCAAGATGCAGCATCACCGCCGAGTCCTTGCCGACGGAATAGAGCATCACCGGATTTTCGGCTTCGGAAGCGACCTCGCGCATGATGTGGATCGACTCCGCCTCGAGCCGGTCGAGATGGGTCATGGTCGCCGGCGACAGAAGACCGGTCTCGTCATTGGCGGCGAGGCCCGGGGTTTCGAGCTCGGGCGCCGCCGGGGCGGCGGTTTTCGCGCTCGCGCCGGACTGAAGCTCGGCGAGGCGCGTGCGGGCCGTTTCCAGCGTCTTCAGCGTGCACTGGCCGCCGGCCTCGAGCCGGGCGATGGCCTTGCCGTCATTGAAGAGCTTGCGGCTCACGGTGGAAAGGGAAAGGCCGGTGGTTTCGGCGGCGGCTTTGGCCTCGGCGAGAAGACTGGTGATTTCCGACATTTGGGAATTGCCCCACGACTTTATTCGGTTTCTGTCCGCATTCGCGACGTTTCACAGCATAAGCGCGTGGGATTTGCAAGTTCCCTGCCGAATTTGTGAAAATTCGTGGGAAATTTCCAACGCGGCTTTCTGCATAGGACTTTGATTGACAACAGGGCCTTAATTTCCTAAATTTCTGTCATGACAGAAATTACTGAAAATGATGTCGAGCTGAGCCCTGCTATCAGGCGCTTTGTGCTTCACTGGGGCGATCTCGGCGGGCAGTGGGGCGTGAACCGCTCCGTGGCGCAGATCCATGCGCTGCTCATGGTCAGCGACCGGCCCCTCAACGCCGAAGAGATCGCCGAGGCGCTCGGCCTCGCGCGCTCCAATGTTTCGAACTCCGTGAAAGAGCTTCTGACCTGGAATCTCATTCGCCGCGCGCCGGTCGCCGGCGATCGCCGCGACCATTTCGAGGCGGAAAGCGACATGTGGGAGATGGTCTCGCGTATCGTCGCCATGCGCAAAGCCCGCGAGCTCGACCCGGCCGCGAAAGTGCTGAACGCCTGTCTCACCGATGCGAAGGAAGACCCGGCCTCGGGCGAGGCGGCGGTGAAACGCCTTTCCGATCTGCAGGAGTTGATCGCGCTTCTCGACGGCTGGTATGCGCAGATGAACAAGCTGCCGAAATCGCGCCTGCTTCCTTTGATCCGTATGGGAACCAAAGCGGTGGACCTGATTTCGCCCCTGCTGGGGAAGGGCAAGACGCCGCGTCCGCCAAAAGAATGATGCGCCGCCCCTGAAGAAGCACGCGGGCGGCGAAAGCCAGAGGAGGCGAGTATGAACCATGCAGATGTTCTCGAGCTTCGCCGTTTTGGAAACCGCAAGGGAACGACGCGCGATGCGCCTTCCGCCGCGCCGCAGGGCGTTCAGACGGGCGCTGCGCAATTGCTCGCCTATCTCGCGGCCGCGCCGCTGATCGCCGCCTCGCTGGTGATCGTCGCCGGCAGCGAAGAGGCGGCGGGCGCCTCGCTTTATGTCATGACCCTTTACGGCGCGGCGCTGATCGTCTTTTTCGGCGGCGTCCGATGGGGCGTCGCCGTCATGAAAGAGGGCGGGCCGACCAACGCCGCGCTTTTCGGCGCCGTCCTGCCGATGGCCGCCGCTATGCCGCTCTTGGCGCCGATCGGCGGCGTCTTCTGGAAATTCCCGGTCATCATGGCGGTCATCGCCATCCTTCTTCTGGACGATCTCAAAGCGACCGCGCGCGGCTCCGGCGCGCCCGCCTGGTATCTCGCAACGCGCCTGCCGCTGACGGTGCTCATCGAGCTTGCCTTCGTCATCGCCATCACGGGAGCGGCGACATGACCGACGCGCAAACCCCCACCGAAGCAGCCGAAGCGCCGCGTGAAACTAGCACCGGGAGGCGGCTGACGATTTTCGGCGTTTATCTCGTGCTCGGGCCGCCGGTCGGCGGGCTCCTGTTGATCGGCGCGGTTCTTCTCTCGATGAGTTCTTCGCTCTTTGCCGGCCATGGGGAGAGCCTGTCCGGCGGAACTCCGCTGGAAACGGTTTTTGGCGTTTTCGCCTTAACGCCCTTCGTGATCATGTTCAGCTATCTCTTCGGCGGACTTCAGGCGGCGGCGACGGGGCTTATCCTCGCTGTTTTTTCTGGAAAGGAAGGCCGGTTCGGTTACGGCCTCGCCTTGCTGGCGCCGGTTCCGCCGGGGCTCGCGGCGCTGCTGGTGATGGAGCGCAACGACTGGAGCGGCGCGCTTGCGCTTGGCCTTCTCGGCATGGCGGCGAGTTTTACCTTGCGCTTTCTCTTCAGGAAAAGCTTCGGGCGGCGCGCGCCGGAACTTTAGCATCCGGCGCCTGTTTTCCTTGTGAGGCAATGACAGGGAGGCTTGGCTCATGACCTCCGCCAATGACAATCCGTCCAATGCAGCGCCGGAAAAACCCGCCGGCTATCATCGCCGCCGCGCCTACGCCTTCTGGATCGGCGCGCTGATCGGCGTTTTCCTGCTTTACATGATCGCGCCGGTGCTGCTGCCGGTGTTCGACCTGCCGCCACGCCTGCTTGCCGCGCCGCTGGTCTTTATCGAGATCGCGCTCGTTCTGTTCGGGCTTGGCTGGCTCGCTTTTTACGTCTTCGGCTCGCCGCGCAAAAAAGACCGCGGCCCCCGCTAATAGAAAGCCCGGTCAGGGCGCGCGCGATTGTCATGACCGCGCGCACCGCGTATGCCTTCCCCTGCGCCACTTCAGAAGCAAGGATGTCGGGGACAGGGATGCATTTTTTGCGCTTATTGATTTCAGCCGGATTTCTCATGGCGATAACGGCCTGCGTTTCGGCGCCGGAGAGCGAGCCGGCGCCGGCGGCGCTTTCGTTCCCCGTCATCGGGGACATTCCGTATAGCGATGAAGACCGTTACGTCCTTGAAGAACAAGTCGTGCCCGCCATAAAACGCGCCGGCTATCCCTTCGTCATTCATATCGGCGACTATAAAGGCGGCGGCGCCCCTTGCACCGCTGAAGAAGACGACGCCTTCGCGGCGCTCGTCGAAGAGATCGCCCCGGCGCCCGTATTCTACACGCCCGGCGATAATGAATGGACGGATTGCGACCGGTTCGAGGATCCCGAGACCGGCGAGCCGCAATCGGAGCTCGCGCGGCTCGACATTATCCGCGCGCGGTTTTTCGACACGCTTGTTGCGGCGCCCGATGCTATGCAGGCGACCGCACAGCCTGACATGCCGGAGAACGTCATGTGGCGCCATGACGGCCTGCGCTTTGCGACCGTTCATGTCGTGGGCACGGGCAATGGCCGCCGGGCGGTCATGGGCGACGATCCGGTCGAAGCCGGAAAGCGCGCCGACGCAAGAGAAGCCGCCGCCCTCGACTGGATTGCAGCGGTCTCGGCCGCCGCGAAAACGGAAAAGGCGGAGGCGCTCGTCATCGCTGTCCATGCCGATATGAGCGATGTGCGCGGCGAGGCGAAAGGCACGCTTTGCGAAGGGGCCGCGGCCGATAAGGCGCAAACCTGCGACGCCTTCGTCGCCATACGCCAGGCGGTGCGGGATGCGGCCGTCTCCTTCGGCGGGCCGACGCTCCTTATCCATGGCGACACCGCGCCCTTCACCCTGAACCAGGCCTTCGCGGGCGCGGAAGCGGACAATCTCTGGGTTCTGAACGCCGCCGGCGATCACGGCACGACCGTAGCCGGTTTTCATTACGGCCTGCCGGATGCGACCCTCGTTGAATTCCGGCCCGGCGCGGCGGCGCCCTTTTCCGCCACTGGGATCGCCGGAGGCGTGATCGCGGCGGACTGACGTTTCTTATTGACACCTCTCAGGACTCCGCGCTGCTGACACTATGGAACTCTGGACGCCCCTGTTGCTGTTCGCCGCCGGCGTCGTCTCGGGCTGGATCAATGTCATGGCCGGGGGCGGCTCGATCATTTCCGTGCCGGTGATGGTGTTTCTCGGCCTGCCGGGGCCGGTCGCCAACGGCACTAACCGCATCGGCATCATCGCCCAGAACGTCATGGCGGTGTGGGGCTTTTTCCGCCGGGGCTTTTCCGATTTCAAACTGAGCGCGTCGCTCGCCGCCTGCGCCTCAATCGGCGCCTTTTTCGGCGCCAATGCCGGGGTCCGGCTCGACGGCGTCTGGTTTGAGCGCACGCTCGCCATGATCATGATCGGCGTGCTGATTATCACCATGACCGGCCTCGGCCAGAAAACCGTCTCCCCGGAAGACAAGCCGAAAAACCTCCTGCTCGGTCATCTCCTCTTTATCGGCGCCGGCTTCTGGGGCGGCTTCATCCAGATCGGGGTCGGCCTCATCCAGATACCGATCCTCAACCGCGTGATGGGGCTCGATCTCGTCCGCGCCAATATGCACAAGGTGTTCGTGGCGCTGATGTTCTCGCTGGTCTCGCTGGCGGTGTTCGCCGCGCAGGTGGAAATCCGCTGGGGGCTCGGCGTTTCCCTCGGGCTCGGCTATGCGCTCGGCGGCTGGCTCGGGGCGAATTCGGCGGTCTCGCGCGGCGAGGCGCTGATCCGCAAGGTGTTCTATCTTGCGCTTGTCGCCATGGCGGTTAAGCTCTTGTTTTTCTAGAAGAGAGTCGAAATCCTGATTGGCGCTGAACTTGCTTGGACCGGGTGAGGCGGCGCTTTCCCTGCGCAAAATTCGAGACAGACCGGCATGAGCCAGAGCAAGATCCAATCCCCCATGCCGGACTATTTCCCGGCCTTCGACTGGCTGCGGCTGCTCCTCGCCATGATGGTGGCGCTGTCGCATGGCGGGCTCCATCTCGATCCGCAGATGGGCAATTTCGCCGTGCAGGTGTTCTTCGCGCTCAGCGGATGGCTCATTGGCGGCATTCTTTTCGACAGCGAAAAGTCAAAACTGCCGCGCTTTTATTTCAACCGGGCGACGCGCATCTGGGGGCCGTATTATTTCGCGGTGGCGCTCGTCTTCGCGGTCAGTCTTTTAAAAGAGCCGCTCGACGCGCACTGGTTCGAATATCTCTTTTACGACGTCACCTACACCCATAACTGGTTCATCACGCCGCGGATTGCGGAGATTGCGTCAGACCTTCCGCTCCAGGGCACCATGAACCATTTCTGGAGCCTCAGCGTCGAAGAACAGTTCTATCTCTTCGCGCCGCTCCTGATCCTGTTTCTGAAATGGGGCCGCTCGCCATGGATGTGGGCGGCGGTGGCGTTTCTCGCCGTGGCGACCGGGGGCTTTTACGGCTCCATCGCGCTCGGCGTGCTCGCGGTCGTCCTGCAACGCCATTTCGGCGACTGGTTCCTGAAAACCCCGGCGGTGATCGCGCTCGCCGTCATCGCCGTCGCCAGCTTCGCGATCTATTTCACCTGGTCGAAAACTTACATCTATGTCGCGCCCTTCGCCTCGGTCGCCATCGTGCTCCTCCTGGCGCGGCGCGGAAGCCAGAACCCGGTGGGCGTCTTTGTGGGCGGCATTTCCTATCCGCTCTATCTCAATCACTGGCTCGGGATTTTCATCGCTAATGAAATCGGCCAGATGCTGCCCTTCGTGTCCGGGCTCCTCAAAACCGCGGTGGGCGGGGCCGGCAATCTCGTCATCGCCTCGATCCTCTATCTGGCGATCGACGATCAGATCCGTAAACGCCGCAATGGCTGGTTCACGCCGGGGCGGGGACGGCTCGCCGCTTACGCCGCCTATGGGCTGGTTTTTGCGGGCGCGGCCGGCGGGCTCCTGATCGCCGCCCTGCGCGGCTAGGGATTCTCGCCTTTCTTCTAAAGAATTGATTTTTCTGGAAAAGTTTTCCAGAGGCGTTATGACGCTTTTCCACAGGGCCCCAGGCAGTGGACAGCTTGTCGCAGCGGGGAGTAGGAGGGCGCCGAGTTTATCCGGGCGGTCCCCGAACCCCGCCCATCCCCGTTACCCGGCCCCAAAAGAGGTTTTGCCCCCATGGAAATCCATGACGTCCGCGCCCATCGCTCCAAGGACAATCTGAAACGCGAAGACCAGCTCGCCTGGAAGATCGCAGCCGTCGCCGCCGACCCGGTCGAGGTCGACGCCGAAGCGACGGACATGATCATCAACCGCATCATCGACAACGCGTCGGTGGCCATCGCCTCGCTCAATCGCGGGCCGATCAAGTCGGCGCGGGCCATGGCGAACGCGCATATGCGCTCCGGCGGCGCGAGCCTTTTCGGTCTGCCGGCCGAGCACGCGGTCTGCGCGGAATGGGCGGCCTGGGCCAACGGCACGGCGGTGCGCGAGCTCGATTATCACGACACCTTCCTCGCCGCCGATTATTCGCATCCGGGCGACAACATTCCCCCCGTGCTGGCGGTGGCGCAGCAATGCGGCAAAGGCGGGCGCGATCTCCTGCGCGGCATCGCCACCGGCTACGAAATCCAGGTCAATCTCGTCAAAGCCATCTGCCTCCACGAACACAAGATCGACCACATCGCCCATATCGGCCCGTCGGCCTCGGCGGCGGTCGGCACGCTGCTCGGCCTGCCGACGGAAGTGATCTTCCAGTCGGTGCAGCAGGGCCTGCACACCACGGTGACGACGCGCCAGTCGCGCAAGGGCGAAATCTCCTCATGGAAAGCCTTCGCGCCGGCCTATGCGGGCAAGCTCGCGATCGAGGCCGTGGACCGCTGCATGCGCGGCGAGGGCGCCCCGTCGCCGATCTATGAAGGCGAGGACTCGGTGATCGCCTATATCCTCAACGGCCGCACGGCGCGCGACAAGGGCGAGAGCCCTTACGACCCGGCTTACCATGTGCCGCTGCCGGGCTCGGGCGAGGCCAAACGCGCCATCCTCGAGACCTACACGAAAGAGCACTCTGCGGAGTACCAGTCCCAGGCGCTGATCGACCTTGCTTTCCGCATGGGCAAGGAAATCGAGGGGCGCGGCGGCTTCGACAAGGTGAAGTCGATCGTTCTGCACACGTCGCACCACACGCACTATGTCATCGGCACCGGCTCGGGCGACCCGCAAAAGATGGACCCGAATTCTTCGCGCGAAACCCTCGACCACTCGATCATGTATATCTTCGCGGTCGCATTGCAGGACGGCGAGTGGCACCATGTCCGCTCTTACGCGCCGGAACGCGCCAAACGCGAAGACACGGTGCGCCTGTGGCACAAGATTTCCACGACGGAAGATCCGGAATGGACCCGCCGTTATCACAGCCAGGACCCGAACGAGAAAGCCTTTGGCGCGCGCGTCGTGGTGACTTTCGAAGACGGCTCGGAACTCGTCGACGAGCTCGGCATCGCCAATGCGCACCCCTTCGGCGCGCGGCCTTTTGCGCGGCCTGAATATATCAAGAAGTTCAAGACGCTCACGGACGATATTCTGGACAAGGCCGAAAGCGAACGCTTCCTCGATCTCGTCCAGCAATTGCCGGACCTCTCCGCCGAGCAGGTCAAGCTGCTCAATCCGGTGGCGCCGAAAGGCTATCTCGAAGAGAACCCGGCGAAAGGCATTTTCTAAGAGGCGGAACTTATGGAGCTGAAAAACACCAGGGCGTCCGAAACGCTTTCCCGCTGGCATGAAATGGCCGCTTCCGGCGACCTTTCACAAGTCGGGGAGATCGCCCGCGAGGACGTGCTTTTCCGCTCCCCCGTGGCCCATACGCCCTATAAGGGCCGCGAAGCGCTGACGCTGGTGCTGACGACGGTGATCCAGGTGTTTGAAAACTTCACCTATCATCGCCATTTCATCAGCGAAGACGGGATGAGCGCGGCCCTTGAATTCAGCGCCCAGGCAGGCGGCAAGGATCTCAAGGGCTGCGACTTCATCAAATTCGACGAAGACGGTCTCATCGCTGAATTCGAGGTTATGATCCGTCCGGCGAGCGGGCTGATGGCGTTGGGCCAGGCCATGGGTGAAAAGCTTGAAGGCAAGCTCGACATTTTAAAAGGGAAGAATGCGTGATGAAGCAGATGTGGCTCATTCCCTTTGTTGCAGCGGCGTTGCTGACCGCGTGCGCCGATCAATCGGAGCGCGCGCCCGCTGTTGATCGCGAGACGGCGCTTGCTGAGCTCGACGCTTTGCGCGCGCAGTTTGAAGAGGCGGTCGCCGCTGGCGACATGGCCGCCCTCGGCGCGCTTGTTTCGCCCGATGCGGTTATTCTTCAGCCCGGCGCCGCCGACTGGAAAGCCATGCAGCAACTCGCCGCCGGCGCGCCTTTTCCGCAAGGCGCGCAGATTGAAATCACGCCGTTGGAGACGGTGATTGTAAATGAAAGATGGGCGTTCGAGCGCGGCGCCTCTCTGGTGACCTATACGGACCCGGAGAGCGGCGACGAAATCGCACTGCGCGATGCCTTTCTCGTCATTTTCCGGAATGACGGGGAAGGGTGGCGGCTTTATCGCGAAGTCGCCAGCGCCAGCGAGCCGCCCGAAGGCTGGCCTGAAGCGCAATGACCGGTAAGCCGTTCGACAAGGAGCAGGACATGACCATGCATCTCGCCGAGTTGAACATCGGCCGTTTGCTTGCGCCGACGGACGATCCCCGCGTCAAGGAATTCATGGATAATCTCGACCGCATCAACGGTCTCGGCAAACGCATGCCGGGTTTCGTGTGGATGATGGAAGGCTCGGGCGAGCCGGGCACGGGCAACACCGAAGCCAAGATCGGCGGCGATCCGCAATTCGTTTCCAACCTGACGGTTTGGGAAGACGTCGAAAGCCTCGAACGCTTCGTCTGGGGCACCATCCATCGCAAATTCTATGAGCGCCGCGAGGAATGGTTCGAGGTGCTGGGGCAGATGCACTTCGTCATGTGGCGGGTGCCCGCCGGCCATCAGCCGACGCTCGACGAAGGCCTGGCGCGGCTCGAGCTCCTGAAACAGAACGGCGACAGCGACGAGGCGTTCGGCTGGAACTGGCTGAGACAAGCGACCATGCACAAGACCCATGGCTGCCGGTCCGCCACGGCTTAAGGGTTAAGGTAAGAAATAGAGGCAAAGACATGTTGTTCACGAAAAAATCCGCGGCGGAAAAACGCGCCGACTTCCGAAAAGGGCTGGCGTCGGGAAAGCTGTTGCAGTTTCCGGGCGCCTTCAATCCGCTCTGCGCGCAGTTGATTGAGCGCAAGGAGTTTGACGGCGTTTATATTTCAGGCGCGGTGATGGCCGCCGATCTCTGCCTGCCCGATATCGGCATCGCGACCATGACCGAGTTCGTGGAACGCGGCCGGCAGATCGCCCGCGTTACTGATCTCCCGTCTTTCATCGACATCGACACCGGCTTCGGCGAGCCCATGGCCGCCGCGCGCACGGTGATGATGATGGAGGAGGCGGGGCTTTCCGGCTGTCACATCGAAGACCAGGTGATGCCCAAACGCTGCGGTCATCTCGACGGCAAGGAGATCGTGTCCACCGACGTGATGGTCCAGCGCGTGAAAGCCGCGGCGGAAGCCAAGCGCGATCCGAATTTCGTCCTGATCGCGCGTTCCGATGCGCGCGCGGTGGAAGGGCTCGAGGCGTCCATCGACCGCATGAAAGCTTATGTGGACGCCGGCGCCGACATGATCTTCCCGGAAGCCATGAAATCCGAACAGGAATTCGAGGCGGTCCGCAAAGCCATCGACGTCCCGATCCTCGCCAACATGACCGAGTTCGGCAAGTCGCGGCTGTTGAACAAGAAAGAGCTCGAGGATCTCGGCTTCAATGTCGTCATCTATCCGGTGACGACGCTGCGCCTCGCCATGGGCGCCTGCGACCGCGGGCTCGACGCCATTCTGCGCGACGGCGACCAGAACGGCATTCTCGACGAGATGCAGCACCGGCGCGATCTCTACGATCTCTTGCGCTACCACGAATACAACAAGTTCGATGAGTCGATTTACAATTTTCAGGTTGGCGACACGCCGACGGAATAAGTGCGCGGCGCAAGCCGGTGTAAAGGCAAGGTAGGAGAAAAAAAGAAATGAGCAACGCGGAAATTCAATACGGCCTTGCGGGGGTGATCGCAGACGATACGGCAGTGTCGAAAGTGATGCCGGAGATCAATTCGCTGACTTATCGCGGCTACAAGGTGCAGGACCTTGCGACGGCTTGCCGGTTCGAGGAAGTCGCCTATCTCATCTGGAATGGCGAGCTGCCGACGCAAAGCCAGCTTGATGCGTTCAATGCCGCCGAGAAAAAAGAGCGCGGTCTTTCCGACGATCTTTACAAGGTGATGGGCCTCTTCAATCCGAAGGCGCACCCCATGGACACGCTGCGCACCGCGATCTCCTTTCTCGGTCAGGAAGACGAAACCACGGACGATTCCTCGCCGGAAGCGCTGATGGAAAAATCCATCCGCATGTATGCGAAAATTCCGGAAATCGTCGCGGCCACCTATCGCCTGCGCAACGGCAAGAAGCCGATCCCGGCGAGCGACGATCTCGCCTTTTCGGAAAACTTTTTTCATATGTGTTTCGGCGAGGTGCCGGCCCCGGAAATCGTCAAATGTTTCGACATTTCCATGACGCTCTACGCCGAGCACTCCTTCAACGCCTCGACTTTCACCGCGCGCACCATCGCGTCCTCGACCTCCGACATCTATTCGGCGGTGACGGGCGCCGTCGGCTCGCTGAAAGGGCCGCTCCATGGCGGCGCTAACGAGGCCGTGATGCATATGCTCAAAGAGGTAGGCACCGCCGAACAGGCCAAGGAGTGGATGCTCGACGCGCTGGCCACCAAGAAGAAAATCATGGGCTTCGGCCACCGGGTCTACCGCTCGGGCGACAGCCGGGTGCCCACCATGACCGACGCCTATAAAAAAATGGTCGAGGTCATTGGAACCGACGAGGCGAAAAAGTATTGGGAGATGAGCCGGATTCTCGATGAGACCATGGTGGCGGAAAAGGGCATTTACCCTAACCTCGATTTCCCGGCCGGCCCGGCCTATTACCTGATGGGCTTTGAAATTCCGATGTTCACGCCTATTTTCGTGGTCAGCCGGATCACCGGTTGGACGGCGCATGTGATGGAGCAGCTGGCCAACAACAAGCTTATCCGGCCTCTCTCGAATTATGTCGGCCCGGCCCAGCGCGAGGTGACGCCGATAACAGGCAGATAGGAGGCGTCATGGCGGACAAGATACAGGAACGCACCGGGGAACAGCGCGAACGCGCGCTCGAAGCGGTGCGCGAATTGATCCGGTGGATCGGCGACGATCCCGCGCGCGAGGGGCTGAAAGACACCCCCCGGCGCGTGGTCGACGCCTATCTGGAATATTTCCAGGGCTACGACCAGTCGCCGGAAGAGTATCTCACCCGCACCTTCGAACAGGTCGGCGGCTATGACGAGATCGTCCTGTTGAAGGAGATCCCGTTCCACTCCCATTGCGAACACCACATGGCGCCGATTATCGGCAAGGCGCATGTCGCCTATCTGCCGACCGACAAGGTGGTGGGCATTTCAAAACTCGCCCGTGTGGTGAAGGCCTATGCCCGGCGCCTTCAGGTGCAGGAGCGGCTGACCGCGGAGATCGCCGATTGCATCCAGAAGGTGCTGGAGCCGCAGGGCGTCGCGGTGGTCATCGAGGCGACTCACGCCTGCATGACGGCGCGCGGCGTCAACACCCCCGGGGTGACCATGACCACAAGCCGGATGATGGGCGTCTTCCGCGAAGACCAAAAAGCGCGCGAAGAAGTCATCAAGCTTATCGGCATCAAGTGACGACAACAGCAGTCAGGAAAACATCATGGCTTACGAATGCATTCTTACCGAAACCGACGGCGCCGTCGCCGTCATCACGCTGAACCGGCCGGACGCGCTCAACGCGTTCAACCGGCAGCTCATGGATGAGCTGACCGACGCGGTGAAAAAATTCGAGGCCGACGACGCCATCGGCTGCATGGTGCTGACAGGCTCTGAAAAAGCCTTCGCCGCCGGCGCCGACATCAAGGAAATGGCCTCGAAGGATTACATCGACGTCCTTTCCGAAGACTTCATCACCGCCAACTGGGAAGAGGTGAGCCGGACCCGCAAACCGATCATCGCGGCGGTCGGCGGCTATGCGCTTGGCGGGGGGTGCGAGCTTGCCCTGATGTGCGATTTCATCATCGCCGGGGACAATGCGAAATTCGGCCAGCCGGAAATCTCCATCGGCGCCATGCCGGGCGCCGGCGGCACGCAGCGCCTCGCGCGCTTCATCGGCAAGTCCAAGGCCATGGAAATGTGCCTGACGGGCCGCATGATGGACGCCGAGGAGGCCGAGCGCTGCGGTCTTGTCAGCCGCATCGTGCCGAAGGGCGAGCTGAGAGAGGAGGCGATCCGCGTCGCCAAACAGATCGCCGGCTTCTCCCGGCCTATCGTGACGCTCACCAAGGAATCGGTGAACCGCGCCTATGAGACCACGCTCTCTGAGGGCGTGCGCTTCGAGCGCCGGGTCTTCCATTCGATCTTCGCCTTCGAGGACCAGAAAGAGGGCATGGCCGCCTTTGCAGAAAAGCGCAAACCGGTGTTCAAGAACCGGTAAGGGCTGCTCCTCCCTCGGGAGACTGAATGGAAAATCTTGTCCTCGCCTTCGCCATTATCGGCGTTCTGGGCATCGGCGCGCAGTGGCTGGCCTGGCGGTTCAGCCTGCCGGCCATCGTGCTCATGGCCGTCGCCGGTATTCTGGCGGGGCCGGTTTTCAATATCTTTTCGGCGCCCGACGCGGCGCCGGGCACGCCGCCCATGGAGGCGCTTTTCGGGGACTTCTACCGGCCGCTGATCGGCGTTGCGGTGGCGGTCATCCTTTTTGAAGGCGGGTTGCAGCTCAATTTCTCCGAATTGCGGGGCCTGACGCGCAGCGTGCGCCGGCTGGTCTTTCCGGGCGTGCCCATCGCCTGGTTTCTTGCAGCCATTGCAGGCTATCTCATCGCCGGGCTGACCTGGCAGGCGGCGCTCTTGTTCGGCGGCATCATGGTGGTCACCGGCCCGACGGTGATCATTCCGCTGTTGCGGCAGTCAAAGCTCAATCCGCGCCCGGCGACGCTTCTGAAATGGGAAGGCATCGTCAACGACCCCATCGGCGCGCTGCTCGCGGTGCTCGTCTACGAATTCCTAGTCATCGGCGATCACAGCGGCGGCCCCACGGAAATCATAAGTTCGCTCGTCCTGGCCTCGGCGCTCTCCGCGGGGCTCGGCTACGCTTTCGGGCGGTTCACGGCGGCCGCCTTCCGGCGCGGCTGGACGCCGGAATATCTGAAACCGCCGGTGCTGCTTGCGCTGGTGCTCGTCTGTTTCGAGATGGCCAATCTGATGCAGGAGGAGGCGGGGCTCCTCTCGGTGACGGCCATGGGCGTGACGCTCGCCAATTCGCGCATCGCGTCCATCGACGATCTGCGCCTGTTCAAGGAAAACATCACGGTGATGCTGGTCTCGGGGGTGTTCATCATCCTCACCGCCAATCTCACTATGACCGACATCTCCGCGCTCGACTGGCGGTCCTTCTGGTTCATCATCGCCATGCTGTTCGTGGTGCGCCCGCTGACGGTGCTGATCGCCACCATCGGCGCCGGGCTTCCCTGGCAGGAGCGCCTGCTGGTGGGCTGGATCGCGCCGCGCGGCATCGTCGCCGTGGCGGTGACGGGCTTCTTCGGCGCCTCCATGACGGCGGCCGGCTATCTCGACGGCGACAAGCTGATCGCGCTCGCCTTCGCCATGGTGTTCGCGACGGTGACGCTGCACGGGTTCACGATCTCGCCGCTCGCCAAGGCGCTGGGGCTCGCCTCGCGCGACAGCCCCGGCGTGCTGATTGTCGGCGCCTCGCCCTTTTCCATCGCGCTCGCGACCAAGCTGAAGGAGATGGAAATCGCGGTAATGGTCGCCGATACGAGCTGGCGCCGGCTGAAGCCCGCGCGCCTCGCCGACGTGCAGACCTATTACGGCGAAATTCTCTCCGAAGTGACCGAGCATCATCTCGATCTCAACCGCTTCGGCTATCTCCTGGCGCTTGGCGGCAATGAATCCCACAACGCGCTGGTCGCCACCGATCTCGCGCCCGAACTCGGCCGCGCCGCTATCTTCCAGGTGAACGCCCGCGGCAAGGATGAGGAAGACCGCAAGGCGCTCTCCTATACTTTGCAGGGGCGCACCTTCATGAAGTCGGGTCCGGCGCTTGACGAGCTGGTGCGCCGTCACTATTCCGGCTGGATCTTCCAGCGCACCAAACTGTCTGAGGAGTATCCGCCCGAGCAGTACAAGAAGGATCTCGGCGCCGAAGGCGAGTTGGTCCTCGTCATCCGCAAGGGCGTCATCATGTTCGCCTCGCCGGAAGCGCCGGTGACGCCGGAGACCGGCGACATCGCGCTCGCCTATATCCCGAAGCCTTCGGAAGCCAAGAAAAAAGAAGCGAAAGAAGCCAAGGACAAAGCGAAAGACAAGGCCGGGGCGGAGACCAAAGAGGACGCGGAAAAAGCCCCCGGCAAGGAAGCGGAAAAGACGCCCGCGCCGGACAAACCCGCGGCCGAGTCCAGGACGCCGCCCGACGACGTCATCTAAGCGGCTTTACCCTCGGTTAACCATAAATTTCATGCATGATTGCTTAACGGCGCATTAGCGCTTGGCGGATAGTTTTTACCGTCAGGAACAGTCACATGCGCACCTTTCGGTCATTCACTGCGTCTCAGGGCTCGCGGCTCGCCGATTATGGCGCGCGCGTCAGCGATCTTTTGATACGCCGCCGGGCCGAGCTGGAGGCCCGCGCCGCGCGCATGGAAGCGGAGTTCGCCATCAAGGCGCGATCGGAATTTCTGGCCAATATGAATCACGAATTGAGAACGCCGCTGAATGCGATCATCGGCTTTGCGACCATGCTGCGCGACAGCGAGGACTATCAGATCGGCGAGGAGCAGCGCCGCACCTATTCCGAATATATCCTTCAGTCAGCGGACCTCTTGCTCGGTCACATCAATACGCTGCTGGAAGTGGCGGCGCTGGAAAGCGGCCGGGTGGAGATTCACGCCGCGGCCATCGATTTGCGCGCGCTTCTCGACGACGCCATCGAGCGCGCGCAGATCCGCGCGGAAGCCGCCGGCGTCGAAGTGAAACGCCAGAGCGAAAAAGACGAAATCGTCGGCTGGGGCGACCCGGAACGTACGGCGCAGGCCGTGGATCATCTCATCCACACCGCCATCAAGCTCAGCGACGAGGGCTCGAAAGTGTATCTGCGCGCTTCCGCCGGCGCCAATGGCTGGCCGGAAATCACCGTGCGCGATCAGGGCGACGGCTTCACCGAAGAAGACCTAGAAGAGGCGCTCGAAGCCTTTACGGAAATCCATCGCGGCCTCGACCGGTCCTTCCTCGGACCGGGCGTCGGCTATGCGGTGGCGAAAACATTTGTCGAAATGCAAGGGGGCCGGTTCTCTATCGAAAGCCGGTCGGGGCAGGGGACGCGCGCGACCATCGCGCTGCCGCCGGCGGAAGCCGGTCAGGAAGGCGGCGCAGAGGACGAGGCGCCTGAAGCGGAAGAAGACCGCGCCGGGGAACGTAACGATGACGCCGCCTAAATCATCGCACAAGAAATCGCCTTTTGCGCGCAAGGGGGGCGCCTCGCCGACGGCCGAGGCGTTCGATCAGGCCTTCCAGGACAAGCCGCGCGTCGGAACGGTGGTCTCTGTCACCGGCTCCCACGCGCTTGTCATGCTCGATGAAGAGACCGCCGATTCCGACCGCGCGTCGCGCCCGCAGCTCGGCGCGATCATGAGCGTCGACGCGGGCTCGTCTATCGTCCTGGGGCTTGTCTCGGCCATGAGCATGCCCGCGCCCAGCCTCGACGCAGGCGGGCTCGACATGCGCATCATCGAGATCGAGCTCATCGGCGAGTTCACCAAGCCGACCATCAACGCGCCGGCGCGTTTCCGCCGGGGCGTTTCCGCCTATCCAACGCTCGGCGACAATGTGCATGTGGCGACGCGTGACGAGCTTACGGCGCTGTTTGCGGTCAACGGCGCGGCGAGCGTGCGCGTCGGCGTCGTCAAACAGGATTCCTCAATCCCCGCGACCGTCAATGTGGACGAGATCTTCTCTCGCCATTGCGCCATTCTGGGCACCACGGGCGCGGGCAAGTCCTGCGCGGCGGCGCTTTTGTTGCGCGCGGTGCTTCAGCGTTTTCCGCATGCGCATATGGTCATTCTCGATCCGCATAATGAATATGCGAACAGCTTCGGCGACGGCGCCGTCGTGTTCGACCCGACGAATTTCTCGCTGCCTTACTGGATGCTGACCTTCGACGAACTCGTCGAGGTGCTTTATCCGGGCCGGGCGCGCGATTCCGAAGAGATCGAAATCCTTGCGGACCTCCTGCCGGCGGCCAAGAAGATGAATCTCGGCGGGCCGGGACGGGGCAGCCGCTTGCGCGCCGACACCTCCGCCGTGACGGTCGATACGCCCATGCCGTATCGCATTTCCGAATTGCTCGGGCTGATCGACAAGGCGCTGGGCGGGCTCGACGCCGCGCGCTCCGGCGCGCCCTATAAGCGCCTTCGCAGCCGCATCTACACGATCAGCCAGGACGCGCGCTACGCCTTCATGTTTGGCGGCCTCACCGTGCAGGACACGCTGAAAGACATGCTGAGCGAGCTTTTCCGCATTCCCGTGGACGGCCGGCCCGTCAGCGTTATCGAGCTTGGCGGCCTGCCGGCGGACGTGGTGCAGGTTGTCGTGTCCGTGGTCTCGCGGCTCGCTTTCGAGTTCGGGCTGTGGAGCAAGGGCGCCGCGCCCATCGCGCTTTTCGTCGAGGATGCGCATCGCTATGCGCCCGCTGACCCCAAAGAAGGGTTCGGACCGACGCGCCGTTCCCTCATCCGTATCGCCAAGGAAGGCCGCAAGACCGGCGTTTCCCTGTGGATCGCCTCGCAGCGCCCGACCGAACTCGATCCGACGATCCTTTCCCAGTGCAATACGATTTTCGCCATGCGCCTTGCGAACCAGGCGGATCAGGATGCGTTGCGCGCCGCTGTTCCTGACGCTTCGACAAGCCTCCTGAGCTGTCTGCCCTCGCTCGGCCTTGGCGAGGCGATTGCGGTCGGCGAGGGCGTGCCCATGCCGACCCGCATTCGCTTCGACGCGCTGCCTGCCGACGCGGTGCCCCGCAGCCTCACGGCCTGCTTCACCGACGGCTGGTCCGTGGATATCGAAGACAACAGCTTCATCGACCGCATTGTCGAGCAATGGCGCGCCCAGCGCATGATGACGCCTGACATCGACTAGCCGCCGCCCTTGATCCGCTTCTTTTCCGCCCGCAAGATGGGGCGAAACGGAGGCGATTCATGCGTTTATTCACCGGTTTTCTTGCAGCGCTTTTCCTGACGGGCTCGGCTTTTGCGGCGGATGAGCACGCGTCCGCGCCCGTGACGATCGTCATTCACGGCGGCGCCGGCGCGCTCGCGCCCGGGCGTTATACGCCCGCGGAAGAAGACGCCTACGAAGCGAAACTGAACGAAGCGCTCGACGCGGGCTATGCGGTCCTCGAAAGCGGCGGGACGGCGCTCGACGCCATCGAAGCAGCGATCGTTCTCATGGAGGACTCGCCGCTCTTCAACGCCGGCAAAGGCGCTGTCTTCACCCGCGAGGGCAAGAACGAACTCGATGTTTCGATCATGGACGGCGCGACTCTCAACGCCGGCGCGGCGGCGGGCGTCACCAATGTCAAAAACCCGATCCGGCTCGCCCGCGCGGTGATGGAAAACTCCGAGCATGTGATGTTCGCGCGCGACGGCGCGGAAAAATTCGCCAAAGAGCAGGGGATCGAGACCGTCAAGCCGAAATATTTCCGCACCGAGCGCCGCTGGAAGGCTTACAAGGAAGCCCTCAAGGCCGAAAAGGAAGCGGCCAAGCAAGACAAGGACGCCGCCCTGCCGCATGATTTCAAATACGGCACGGTGGGCGCCGTCGCGCTCGACGCGAACGGCAATCTCGCGGCGGGCACCTCGACGGGCGGGATGATGATGAAGCGCTATGGCCGGGTCGGGGACTCGCCGATCATCGGCGCCGGGACCTTTGCCGACAATAAATCCTGCGCCGTTTCCTCCACCGGTTGGGGCGAGTTCTTCATCCGCCTTACGATTGCGCGCGATATCTGCGCGCAGGTGGAATATGCCGGCAAGACGGTTGAGGAAGCCGCCGATGACGTCATTCATCACCGCTTGCCGGATGCGGGCGGCGACGGCGGCGTCATCGTTTTAGGCCCGGACGGGTCCTACGCCATGACCTTCAACACCAAGGGCATGTTCCGCGGCGTCAAGAATGCGGACATGCAAAGCGTCTCGATCTATGGCGAGGCGGCCGCGGAATAATTAACCGCCGCTGAAAAGCTTCTTCACGTCCGCGACGTCGAACAGCGCCGTGCCTTCGCTCATGCGCGTGGCGCCGGCGGCGGCCATGCCGAAGCGCAGGGCGTCTGTCGGCGCTTCGCCGCGGCACAGCGCCGTGACGAGCCCGCCGACGAAACTGTCGCCAGCGCCGACCGCGCTTGAGGCGCGCACCTTGTAGGACGGGGCGGTGAAAACGCCGTCGGCATTGGCGAGGAGCGAGCCGTCGCCCGCATGGCTCACCACCATGTTTTGGACCCGGCCTTTCGCGACCATCTCTTTCGCATAGGCCTCGATGCCGTCCGGCCAGGCAAGGGTCTCCCCGGCGACGGCCTGATATTCGTGCTCGTTCTGGCGCAGCATGTAGACGCCTTCCTCCAGCGCCGCGTCGAGCCCGCTGATCGAATCGAGGACGAAGCGCGCACCCTCCTGCTTGGCGAGATGCGCCGCCTCCGCCCAGAAATCCTCCGGCGCGCCGGGCGGCAGCGAGCCGCTGGCGATGACGAAGTCGCCCTGTTCGGCTTCTTCGCGCACGGCGTTGAAAAAGCGCCTTATCTCGCCTTCGCTCATTTCCGCGCCGGGCAGGTTGAAGCGGTATTCGTTGCCTTCCTTGCGGTTGTTCACATGAAAGGCGAGGCGCGTGTCCCCGGCGATGGGGATCATCCGCATGGGAACGTTTTCGGAGGCCAGCGCCTTGATGAGCGCGTCGCCATAGACCCCGCCCGCGGTGACGATCGCCAGCGTATGCGCGCCGAGCCGCGAACAGGCGCGCGCCACATTGACGCCGCCGCCGCCCGGATGCATTTGCGGGTCGCGGCAACGGATCTTGCGGTTCGGCTCGACGAAATCCGCCGCGACGGCGTAATCGAGCGCCGGATTCGGGGTGAGGGTGATGATGCGGGTCATTTAGAGCAATCCCAAAGTCTTGAAGCTTGCATGGCGTTTGTGGCCGATGACAAGGTGATCGTGCACGCGGATATTGAGCGCCGCGGCTGCTTTGACGATCTGGTTCGTCATGTCCACATCCGCCTTTGAGGGCGTCGGGTCGCCCGACGGGTGATTGTGGACGAGAATGATCGCCGAGGCGCCGAGTTCGAGGGCGCGCTTGACGACTTCGCGGGGATAGACCGGCGTATGGTCCACCGTGCCGCGCTGCTGCACCTCGTCGGCGATGAGGATGTTCTTCTTGTCGAGAAAGAGAATGCGGAAGAGTTCGGTCTTTTCGTCGGCCATCGCCGCGCGGCAATAGGAGAGGAGCGCGTCCCAGGAGGAAATCACCGGGCGCTTCAACACCCGCGCCTGCGACAGCTTGATCGCCGAGGCGTGGATGATCTTCAGCTCCTGGGCGACGTTTTCAGAGACGCCCTTGATTTCCACGAGGCGTTCAACCGGCGCGGCCAGCACCTGCGGGAAACCGCCGAAAGCCGCGATCAGGTCTTTCGCAAGGGGCTTCACGTCCCGGCGGGGAATGGCGCGGAATAAAATGAGCTCCAGCAGTTCATAGTCCTGCACCCCGTCGACGCCGGCTTTTTTAAAGCGCGCGCGCAGCCGCTCGCGATGCCCCGCGGCGTGGTTCTGCGTTCCTTTCTGAAGGGCGTTTGGTTTCACGTTGCTATCCCCGTCCGCTCATCCCCGCGAAAGCGGGGATCCAGAATCCCGGAATTTTACAGGAAGGGCAAGCATGCTTGTTTCAGTCATGTTTCCTGCGCGATTTGCTTTGAGCATGCCGACTTTATTGGATTCCCGCTTTCGCGGGAATGAGCGGCCAGAGAACGCAACAAGAAATCAATAAGGCGGCTTGTCGAGGCCTTTCGGCGATTTGGTGAAGATCTCGGCGCCGTCTTCCGTCACGCCAATCGAATGCTCGAACTGGGCGGAGAGGGACTTGTCGCGCGAGACGGCGGTCCAGTTGTCCTTCAACAGCTTCACGTCCGGCTTGCCTTCATTAATCATCGGTTCGATGGTGAAGAACATGCCGGGTTTCAGCTCCGTGTCCGGCGCCTGGTGCACGCCGCCCCAGCGGTCTTTATATTCCGCATAATGAACGACATTGGGCGCGTCGTGGAAGACGCGGCCGAGCCCGTGGCCGCAGAAATCGCGCACCACGGAAAAGCCCTGGCCCTCGGCAAGGGTCTGGATGGCGCGGCCAATATCGCGCAGCGTTGCGCCGGGCTTCACCGCCGCGATCCCCGCCATCAGCGAGTCATAGGTCGTATCGACAAGGCGGCGCGCCTTCACTTTCGGTTCGCCCGCGTAATACATGCGGCTCGTGTCGCCGTGCCAGCCATCGACGATGACGGTGACGTCGATATTCATGATGTCGCCGGCCTTCAACAGCTTGTCGCCGGGAATGCCGTGACAAATGACATGGTTCAGCGAGATGCAGCTTGCGTGGCGGTAGCCGCGATAGCCGATGGTCGCGGACAGGGCGCCGTGATCGAGCACGAATTCGCGGATCATGTCGTCGAGCGCGCCGGTGGTGACGCCGGGCTTCACTTCGCCAGCGATCATGTCGAGGCTTTCGGCGGCGAGGCGCCCGGCCTTGCGCATGCCTTCGAAGGCTTCAGGCCCGTGAATCTTGATGGCGCCGGTGCGGGTTTCCGTTTCGTCGCCATCGAGCGTGGTGTCGGTCATGTCAGCTCCAGATCGATCTCAAGCGCCTTGCGCAGCACTACCTCTGACGTGGTCACTTCGCAATCATAACACAGGAGTTCAACCCCTGCGGAAGCCGCCGATTTCAAGGCCTTGGCATAGGCCGGGTCGAGATCGGCGGCGGGCGCGAAGCGGGCGCAGTCTGTGCGCTGGACCACGAACAGCATCACGGACCGGGCTTCCTTCGCGGCGGCGAGGCGCTCCAGCTCTTCCAGGTGCTTGGTCCCGCGCTTGGTGACGCTGTCGGGAAATTCCGCGAGGCGGGGGCTGCGCGACAGGTGGACATTCTTGATCTCCACATAGCAGGGCTTTTTACGCCGCCCCCCGGAAAGGAGGAGGTCGATGCGGCTGCCCTCGCCGTATTTCACCTCGCGCGCGACCTCGCCATAGCCGGAAAGTTCGGGAATGACGCCCTTGTCGAGCGCTTCGGGCACGATGCGGTTGGGGTTCGTCGTGTTGACGGGGATCAGGACGCCGCCGACTTCCACAAGCTCCCAGGAGAAGGCGAGTTTGCGTTTCTTGTCGCCATGCTCCCACAGCCAGACTTTCGCGCCTTCCACGGCGACGCCGAGCATGGAGCCCGGATTGGCGCAATGGGCCGTGACCTCGCGCCCGTCATCCAGAAGGACATCGGCGAGAAAGCGTTTATAGCGTTTGACAAGAAGGCCGGCGACGAGCGGCGAAGGAAGGCGCATGCGGCATGGGTTAGCCGGGGAAGCAAGGAAGGGCAAGGTTTGGAGAGGCGGCCTTCTTTCTTCCCCCGCCTGCGGGGGAAGTCCCCGCGAAGCGGGGGATGGGGGTAAGGCCAGAGCTTTTAAACACCCCCTCCGCCCGCTTCGCGGACACCTCCCCCGTAAACGGGGGAGGAAGAGGCCGGGCCTTAGACGCCACACCCATAAGTTGACCGCACTCTGGCGGCGTCATCACTTTCCATGAATTCTTGGCGGAATCCCGCATTCGGTGCGTAGTTATCCACGGGTTTCGAAACCGGCTTATGATGTTGTCCGCATAGGCTGTGTCATCGCCGGGCTTGTCCCGGCGATCCAGTCAACATTTCTGGATGCCCGGGACGAGCCCGGGCATGACACATTCAAGGCAGCTTGATGAAAACGCGCAGCGCGCACGGGATGACAAAGTAAGGAGCAAGCCGTCGCCGTGAAACATGCTGTGGAACAATTGTCGCAAATGGCGCCAAACTTGGCTGAAAGCCAGGAAAGACGCCATTTGAACGAGGTCAGGAATTTGTTTGACGCAAAAGGCGCCGGCGGTTCAGCCGCGCCTTGCGCGGGCCATCAGCCGGGCGAGCACGCGCACTGCCTTGTCGTCATGGGCGGGGGCGTTTTCGATGTCGGCGAGCGCCTCATGAATTTCGGCCAGGAGCGTCTCCTGTTTCAGCCGCGCGAAGTCGCGATAGCCGGACGGGGAGAGGACGACCGCGACCGGGCGGTTGTGACGGGTGATGGTGACGGGCGCGGCGCGCGCGTCGTCGATCAGGGCGCCGAAATTGCGGGCGGCTTGATGGGCGGTGACGGTTTTCATGAGATACTCCTTACTGTTTTCGTTTTCGACCCCTTGCCGCATCTTTCCATAAAGGAAGCATACGGATGAATTTCAAGGGAAAGGCGCCCATTCTTTTCAATTGGCGGCGCCGGGAAAACCGGCTAAGACCGTTGAAAACCAAGAGGACAAGCCATGCAGAAGACCGCGGCGATCCTGGCGATCGGCGATGAAATCCTTTCCGGGCGCACGCGCGACGCTAATATGCATTATCTCGCCGGCTGGCTGACCGCGCGGGGCGTTTCGTTGAGAGAAGCGCGGGTCGTGCCCGACGATGCGGATATGATCGGCGAGGCGGTGAACGCCCTGCGCGAACGCTATGATTATGTCTTCACCTCGGGCGGCATCGGCCCCACCCATGACGACATCACGGTGGACGCCATCGCCGCCGCGCTCGGGCGCCCCGTCATCGAACACCCGCAGGCTGCGGCCATGGTGCGCGCCTATTACCGGGCCAAGGGCGATGAGGTGACGCCGGCGCGTCTGCGCATGGCGCGCACGCCGGAAGGCGCGGAGCTGATCGAGAATCCCGTTTCGGGCGCGCCGGGCGTCAAGGTCGGCAATGTTTTCATCATGGCGGGCGTGCCGAATATCTTTCAGGCGATGCTGAACGCCGTCGAAGGCCAGGTCGAGCACGGGGCGCTGCTCCATTCTCTGGCGGCGACGGCGCGCGATCTGCCGGAATCGGCGCTCGCCGATCAGTTGCGCGATATTCAATCGGCGCTGAAGGATGTCAGCCTCGGCAGCTATCCCATCGAAGGCGACGAAAAAGGCGTCACGGTCGTGGCGCGTTCCGCCGACCGCGACACCGCCGAAAAGGCGATCAACGCGGTCGCGGCGGCCATGCGCGCGCTCGGCTTCGAGCCGGAGATGGAAGACCGGAAGAAGAAATAGCGCGCCATGCTTTCGGTTTTCGACATTTTCAAGATCGGGATCGGACCGTCCTCGTCCCATACGGTGGGGCCCATGCGCATTGCCGTGCGGTTTCTCGAGGAGGCGGGCGCGGCCGGAGCGCTTTCGGCGGCCGCGCGGGTCCGGGTCGATCTCCACGGCTCGCTGGCGCTCACCGGCGTTGGCCACGGCACCGACAAGGCGGCCATTCTCGGGCTGTTGGGCTTCGATCCTGAAACGGTCGATCCTGACGAGGCGGAAAGCGCGTTCGCGCGGGTGAAAAACGAAGGCCGGCTGGCGCTTCATGGCGGCGGCGAAGTTCCGTTCGACATGGCGCGCGATCTCGAGCTTCGCGGCGATATCGTCCCGTCGCTGCATCCCAATGAAATGCGCCTCGTTTTGCTCGATGCGCAAGGCGCGGAGATTTTCGCGCAGGTTTATTATTCCGTGGGCGGCGGATTTATCGCCAGCGAAAAACAACTGGCGGCGCCCGCCGAGGACGACCTTATCGCCGGGGCGCGGCAGGGGCCGCATCCTTTCGCCAGCGCGGCGGAACTGATGGCGGTCTGCGCCGCGACCGGTCTCGCGGTGCATGACGTCATTCTCGAGAATGAGGACGACCGCCGGCCGCGCGCCGAAACGGAAATCATGCTCGACCGCATCTGGGCCGCCATGCGCGACTGCATCGAGCGCGGGCTGAAAACGCGCGGCGAATTGCCGGGCGGTCTCAAGGTGAAGCGTCGGGCGCCCTCGCTCTATGCCAAGCTGACCGAAACGCCGCTCGCCAATGAACGCGAACAGCTTTTCGACTGGCTCAATCTTTACGCCATGGCGGTGAATGAGGAGAATGCCGCGGGCGGGCGCGTCGTCACGGCGCCGACCAATGGCGCGGCGGGCATTATCCCTTCGGTGCTCAAACATTATTGCTGCGTCGAGGGCGAAAACCTGAAGCAGATCCGGGTGTTTCTCCTGACGGCGGCGGGGATCGGCATGCTCTACAAGCAGCGCGCCTCGATCTCCGGCGCCGAGATGGGCTGCCAGGGCGAGGTGGGCGTCGCCTGCTCCATGGCGGCGGGCGGGCTCGCCGCGGTCTGGGGCGGAACGCCGGAACAAGTGGAGCACGCCGCGGAAATCGGCATGGAGCACAATCTCGGTCTCACCTGCGACCCCGTGGGCGGGCTCGTTCAGATCCCGTGCATTGAGCGCAACGCCATCGGCGCGGTGAAGGCGGTGAATGCGGCGCGTCTCGCGCTGCGCGCTTCCGAGGAGCACAAGGTCTCGCTCGATCAGGTGATCGAAACCATGCGCCAGACCGGCATCGACATGTCGAATAAATATAAAGAGACGAGCGAAGGCGGTCTCGCAGTCAATGTGGTCGAATGCTGACGGGCGCCTGGTCGGTTTTCGGCACGAGCGCGACGGCGCGCAAAGGCCCGCCCGAGCCGCCCTCGATCTTCATGGGCAGCGCCATGACATAAGCGCCGACAGGCGGCAGCTGGTCGAGATTGGCGAGATTTTCAAAGCCGGGCGTGTTCGCCGCACCCATGACGCGGTGCGCCGGAAAGTCCGTAGACGGACCGTAATCGGTGGACGCCGTGTCGATGCCGATCGCCGCCGCGCCGCGCTCCTCGATCAGGAAGCGCGCGGCGTCGGCGCCGAAACTCGGAAAGGCGAGCGCGGCCGGGTCAGTTCCGCCGAGATAGCGGGCCGCGTCCGGCCAGTATCGCGACCAGCCGGTGCGCGCCAGTACGATGGTTCCTGGCGCGATGCGTCCATGGGCGGCTTCGAAGGCGAGAATGTCGCCTGGCGTGATGCGGTAGAGCCGATCCGTTGCGGTTTTTTCCGTGACGTCCATGACGACCGCCGGCGCGATCAGGCGCGACAGCGGCACGGACGCCGCGTCATCGCCGCCCTTGTCGAAATGATAAGGCGCGTCGAGATGGGTGCCGCCATGTTCTGCCGTGGCGATAGTGAAGGCGGCGTACCAGCCGTCTTCGCGCTCGCCTTCGAAAGCGGCGGTTTTGGAGAAGCCATTTTTGTCCGTAGGCCAATAAACCGTATCCGGACCGAAGGCGTGGGTGAGATCGACAATCCGGTAGCGGTCGAGATCGAGCGATGGCGGGGGCGGATCGGCGTCCTGTTCGCCGGCGCACGCCCCGAGAAAAAGCGCCGCCGCTGCGGCGGCTCCCAGGGAGTGTTCCGCCAGTCGCCCCATGCAAGCCCCTTCCCGAATCCCTATTGCACCGCAAAATATATCGCGCTTCAGCGTTTCCGGCAAATCGGCGGGAAGCGGTTCAGGCGGGGCGCGCCCCGCCGCGGGCCCGGACGATGGCGGTTTCGATCTCCTTACGGACTTTCATGGGCTGGCCGACGATCGGAAACTCGACGACGGCGTCGCCTGTGCCGCGCACCTTGAGGACGCCATAGCCCAAAATGCGGCCGAGAAAGCTCTGATCCACCAGCACTTCCTCAATCTCATCCAGCATGACTTCGTGGCTCGACCGCGCGATCATGCCGGTCTTCAGGATCAGCCGCACCGAGGTGACGGCGATCACCGTCGTCCATTTGCGCACGAAGCGCGACAGGCACAAGAGCGCGCCGACCGCCAGCGCCGCGCCGGAGAGATAGCCGAAGCTCTGGCTCAGGAAGTCCCGGCCAAGTCCGTCGGCCGTCAGCGCATAGAGCCACATCCCGGTAGGAACCGCCGACAGGGCAAGCCAGAACCAGCTCTGGACGTCATAGGTCCAGTTGAAATGCGCGCGGTAGAGATACTCCTCACCCGGCGCCAGCGTGTGTTTCACATAGCCCATGAGTCAGTTTCCGCCGTTCTTTTTCGCGGTCATGAGGCGCAGTCAGGCGGCTTCACCCGCTTCGGCGGCGTGTTCGTCGAGCTCGTTCAGCATTTCTTCGGCGCGCTTCCCGACAGGCTCCAGCGTCGAATTGGCGATGTCCGCCGCCATGTGCAAAAGCTTCGAGGCTTCGTCGGCGTAATCGCGCAGCGCGTCTTCCACAAATTCCGCCTGCGAATGAAAAGCGGACCTGCTGGTCTTCGCGGTCATGAAACCTTGCGCGCAGGCGATGTCCTTGAGCCAGCGCCGGCCCATGAAGTTCATCATTTCCCAGTTCAGTTGCGCGGCGCCGGAAAGACACGCGCTGGCGGCGCGGCTCGCAAACTCGACATTGCGCGCGCCGGTCTCGGCGAAATCGCCGGGATCGAACAGCGGGAAGGGCGTTGTATGATGTAAAGGCTTGGTTTTGGCGGCTTTCGGCTTTACGGATTTGGCCATGCTCGGACCTCCCTCAAAAAGCGCTTCAAGATGGTAGCGAAACTAACGCCGGGCCCGCAAGGGCGGTTGATCTGCATCAATCTTTCGCGGCGCCTGCGGGTCAGTTTTCCTCATTCTCGTAGAGGGTTACGAGCAGCCGTCCGAGCGCGCCGATCAGCATCCCGAAAGAACCGCTGATAAACAGCCATATTCCGAGAGATTTATAGGGCTCCAGCGCCGGCAGGAACAGGATGCTGCCGATAAAAAAGGCCGCATTGCCGAGAAGACCGAGGGAGAGATGTATCCAGCCGAAATCCTGCACGAGGGTTTTGACGATATTGGCGATGAGGGGCCTCCTTTCATGCTTCGGCGCGGCGTTGTCTTCGGCAGGCGCCTAGGGCGCGCGCATTTTTCCGGCCTAACAGCAAGATCGGCGCAGGGTTTCATCCAGACGCGCCGCCTCCGGCCCCGACATCGACAAGCCGCGCTCAGTAGCGCATAATGAGTTTTTCGTTGTCATGGGGAGATGATGATGAAGACCATTCTTATTTTTTCTGCGGCCTTCGCAGCGCTTGCTATGGCGCCGGCTCAGGCAGGCGTTCTCTACACATTCGCTTATTCCGGCGAGATCGTCGAGCTTGGCCTCGACGATGGTCTCTTCGGCGCGGCGGCCGACACGGAAATCGGCGATGCGTTTTCGGGAACCTTCAGCTATGTGGTCGGGCCGGGAAATCCCGACATGCAGCCCGGAGACGCCGCTGTCGGTCAGTACGCCGTTCAGTCGGCGGGACTTGACGGAACGCTCGCGCCGCTGGGACCCATCCCGGCCTTTGGCGCGATCGTGACCCATAAGGCGCCGGTCTCTACCCTGCCGCCGGCGCCGCCGGATGACGGCGAGGACTCGCTGGTCATTCCGCTTGGCGTCAATCTCGGTGACTACGCTACCATCAGCCTTCGCTTTGAGGCGCCTTTTGACATGGCGTTTACGGACGATTCCCTGCCGGCGGGGCTGACGCTCACGGATTTTGCGGTCGCCGAGATCGCCGGGCGGGAGGCGCCGTCTCTGTCCACGGGGACTGACGATCCGCTTCTTGCCGATAGGGGGATTATCACAGCGCTGACGCTTATTTCCACGACGCATGTGGGCGAGGTGCCGATACCGGCCGCGCTGCCCCTTTTCCTCGCAGGGCTTGGGGCGGTCGGCGGGGTCGCCCGGGCGAAAAAGCGCAAGGCCGCCTGACCCGGCGCCGCGGAAAGTTCGCCTCATGCGTGCGGCCGGAGACGGGGTTCGCCTCTGACCATGGGACGCGGGATGAAATTTCCATCTTTTTCGGTCCCGGAACGACACCCGCGCTTGTATGCTGGCCTAAATTTTGCGTAATATCGGCGGCAACCAGTATTTGGGGGATTGCCATGTTTTCTCGTCTTAAACTTGCCGTTGCCGCCGGTGCGGCGACGCTCGCGGTCGCAGGCCCCGCCTCCGCCGCGCCTATCTTCTTCGACAGCTTCGAAGCGCCTGACGTCGCCGACTGGGCGGTGTTCGCCGTCGCCGGCGACGGCGCCGACTGGACCACCGAATTCGGCACGGGCATCGAGATCCAGGACGAAAGTCTCGGCATCACCGACGCCTATGACGGCGAACAATATGTCGAACTCGACAGCGACTTCGACCGCGGCGGCGACGCCGGCGCGTCCGGCACCAATTCCGGCATGGGAGCGATGATCCCCTTTGTTGAGGGCAAGACCTACGAGATCTCTTTCGCCTATAAGCCGCGCACCGATGTCGCCGACGATAATATCATCGCGCTTTATGCGCTGACCTATGGCGGCGGCGGCGGCGTGAGCGGCGATCTGCTTCTCACCGTCAACGAAACCACGTCGACCCTGTCCGACTGGATGGTCTACTCGGTGACCTACACGGCGCTGGCCGGCGTCAACGGCATCGGCTTCGCGGCGGAAGGTCTTGAAACCTCGCTGGGCGGCTTCATCGACGCGGTCAGCGTCAGCGAAGTGCCCCTGCCGGCGGCGCTGCCGCTGTTCCTGGCGGGCGTCGCGGGCTTCGGCTTCGCCGGCCGCAGGAAGCGCAAAACGGCCTAAGCCGCCGCGCTTAATCGCAAGTCTCTTGAAAGAACCCCCGCTTCGGCGGGGGTTTTTTGTTGGACGCTCAGTCGTTGCGGCGCTGGAAGCGGTTAAAGGCCGCTGACCAATGTCGCGCCGGAACGGTTCGCCGGGGCGCAGGCGGGCGCCGCCGCTCCATAGCCTGGACGTTTCAGGAAGCCGCCGGAAATGCAGCGCGCCTGAATGACGGCGGCGGGCGTCAGGCCGGCAAAGCCGGGCGCTTCCTCCCGGTCCTTGCTTGCGGCGCCAACGCGCTCCATCGAAACCGGCTCGAGGCGATAGACCGGCGCGTTCTGCGCGCCGCCGACATCGTAAGGCAGGAGATTGACCGGGCCCGCAGACAGGCGCGCCCCCTGCGCATGGGAAGCGGCCGCCTGCGACGGCGCGGCGGCGATCCGCGTTTGCGCCATATCGGCCTGATCGGCCTGATCGGCTTGGCTGTCCTGGGCCAGGGCCGGCGCGCAAAGGCCGAGCGATAGCGCGGCGGCGAGTGCGGTATTGACGGCGCGCGCGAAAGAGGCCCGCGGCGCGGCGGTGTGTGCGGCGATCATCATGAAATTCCTTTTCCTTGCCCTGCAAACACCGGCCCGCGCGGGAAGTTCTCCCGTCGCGCCCGGGCGGTTTTCCCGTGAAACATTTTACGACAACCCAATCGCGCGATGTCTTTAAACGGCTTGTTTGCTGGCTTTCAGAGGCAAATGGCGCCATTTGCGACAATTGTTCCACGGGGGGCGGGCTCTCCTTTCTGTCCGTATCCGTACGAACGGCGTTCAGGGCGCCGCGCCAAGAAAATCGCGAGCGCAGAACTTCCGGGCGCATATCCTACGCCCGCCGGAAAAGCCGGGGACGAAATTTCATATATGAAATTCTATCCCCGCCTTCTGATTAGGCCTTATCCTTCGGCCCGCCCGGCGGCGGTCATTCCGCTGGGCGCCCGCCGTAAGCGACTCTCCACGGCCTGACCGTGGGGCCCGTCTGTTCGTGTGCGAACAGAAATAGCGTTCGTTGAGATAAAAAGGCTGGATCCCACGCTTAAAGCGTGGGGAAGCGACAGCGGAGAGGCTGCGGCGTCTTCTCGATCAGCGGCGCAAAGAGGAGGGGAAAGACGGCCAGCACGACCACCCCCGGCTTCACGCTGTCGCGGATGTTCTCCCCGCAGCTCTTGTTGGCGATGTCGGTCATCGGCTTCCTCTCTCCCGTCTTCAGGACCCCTGTCCCGGGCAGTGCGAAGGGCCAGCGCGTGGTGTGGCGGGGCCCTTCAGGGCTTAAACGCAGGAAGGGCGGAGAAACCGCCAGCCCCGTAGGGCGGGTTGAAGCCGAAGGCGCAAACCCGCCAATAGCGTGTCAGTGGCGGGTTGGAATGGCGGGTATCGCGGGATTTATGCTCGGGCGGGCCTCCGGCTCGACCGGGGGGCAAACCGCGCTGCTTGTTTTTGGGCACAATTGCCAACTTGCGTATTGGTCTGCGTTTAATTTTCAGGAAACAATCACATAGAAGCTTAATGACTATTTCAGTATAGACAAATATATATATGAACTATTGAAGTGAATAATGCAGCCCCCATGTATTTCCTTTGGAGGCTTGTCATGGATATTAATTATTTCCTAGAGAAGGTTTTTGGGCCAAGTTGTCAGCATAAGTATTTTTATCATTTCACTGACCAGCGAAATGAAGCATCTATTCTTGAGCATGGGCTTTTGTCTGCGCAGGAAATCGCGAAACGCGGAATCGAAAACCCTGTTTTTGGGGGTAATGACTGGAGTCAAGAACAAGACAAGCGATGCGGCATGGACGCTTATGTACACTTATGCTTTTTTGATCAGCATCCCATGGAATATCGTGCGAAAGAGGACGGGCGTATTCAAAAATCGGTCTGGTTTGGAATTAAGCCTGAGATAATCCTTTCTGAAGGTGTGCTAATCAGCCAAGAAGTTTCCAACAAAGCAGGAAACGAACCTCGACCTATCTCGGAGATGCTCGACGCTATCGATTTAGATATAATCTATACTAGAACAAACTGGCGTGACAAAGAAATTCAGGAAAGATTAAAAATTGCTCGGAAATATGAACTTCTTATTCCTGATACCGTCGCCCGAGAATATATTGATGGTTATGTGAAAAGAGATGGCTGAAAGACCAATTTTTGTACCTTTAACCACCGGTAATTCTTTTTACAGCGAAGAGAGGTTTTCATTCCATTGGAATCCTGGTTTTGCGCCGGTTCAAAAAAAGCGTAATATTCAAGCTTTGCACGAAGCGGCGGCGAATAGTGGGTTTGAAAAAGTATTGGAGGTATCAACCAAATCCGATCAGGAATTAGGATGTCAACTGAGCGCTTTTAATCTTACCCTTCGCTATCATGAACGGAGTGTATGTCTCGAATCAGCGTTCCAGGGCAGTAAAGTCTTCGAATCTGGTGGCCCATACACTGATATATATAGCCTTGATGGTAGGTCAGCCAAGCGAGATACACGAGTAAAGAGCTCTGGAAAATTAATAGCTTTTGAGTTTGATTCGGAAATATTTCCGCTATCACCAAAGTCTGCCTTTTATGATTGGCTCTACTTAAATGCGATTTATTCCAAGATGGATATTCGAGAAGAGCTCGTAGTATGGGAAGCCTTTTCGGATATTGAATTCAATCCGTTGAAATCGATTAATTGTCAGGCGCGCTCCTGTGCAATTGTCGCTGCTTTGGAGCTACGAGGAATGATTGATGATGCAATTGAGTCTTTTGGAAGATTTTCGGCCTTGGCTTACGCCAATAAAATTTAGTCCCAAGGTATTAGCTTAATAAGTTCGATTAGATGATATATTGCTTTTTTTCCTAAAGTTTCCAAGGCTTCTTGTACGCTCTTCTCCGCTGCCTTCCTTGTTGCATTCCCAAGTAAATCCGATGTTTCTTCGAGAAGGTTTTTCTCGACTAAGGGTGCCTGCAGCATCTGCAGAGCGGTTTCCAGAACTGCGATTAATTGTTGTTTTTCAATTTCTGAAAGAGCTTGTTCGGAGGGGGGTAAGTTTGCACTATTTATGTTGAGTATTAAAGAATCCAAGAGTTCAGCTATTAGCGAAATTTTTTCCTGAATTTCTGAAGTTTTTGGAACTGCAGCCCATGTGGTGGCAGAGAAGTGTAGTATTTGCTTTGTCGCTGAATCTTCAGAATTTAACTCCGAAATATCCATTTTTGGTTTTTTGTAGCGCCAATCAGTTGCTTCTGATTCAAGTGACTTGGCGTAGGAGAGCGCACGCTCTGCAACTTTAAGGGCTGTAAAAGCCTTCATGCGGATGTCTTTTTCTCCAGAAGACGTTAAAAAGCGCAAGAATTTTGAGACTAAACTTGGTGCTATCCCTAGCTTGTTTGATAGGTCTGTTCCGTAGGCGGTTTTATCCCAATCGTTTAGTTCCGTAATAACGCTGCATAAAGCTGAAAAGTCCGACAAATAGATATGGGCATTCTGAGTAGCTGCTTCGGCTCGCAAAGCGTTTATCGAATACTCAAGCGTCTCGATGATTTCGTGAATATCATCAAGGTCTAATTCATCATCTGGTGAAACGTTTTCCATTACATTGGTGCATCCCGGTTATTTACGAATTCTGACTTTTTTGCTCTTCGGCTTGCTCCGAATATTACTCACCGTGCCCTCGGACTTCCTGATCCGGCCCTCCGAAGCTTGCTCGACGCGGGCTTCTACGGTCGACTGACGCGCTAAAGGATCGTCGGCGACCGCCAACTCCACTTCCTGCAGGCGCTTGATTTCGTCGCGGAGGCGGGCGGCGGTTTCGAATTCGAGGTTGGAGGCCGCTTCGCGCATTTCCTTTTCGAGATGGGAGAGGACGGCCTTGAGATTGTGGCCCGCGCCGGCGAACGCGGCGCCTTCTTCCGCGAAGCCCGCCGCCATTTCGCCGCCATGGGCGCTGCGGACATTGCGGTGGCCAACGAAAGTCTGGCCCATGGCGGCTTTCGCGCCTTCGTCGTCGCTCTCGGCGATTTCGGCGATCTTCGCCTTCACCGTGGCCGGGGTGATGCCGTGCGCCTTGTTGTGGGCGAGCTGTTTTTCACGCCGGCGCTCGGTCTCGCCCATGGCCCGCTCCATGGAGCCGGTGATATTGTCCGCATAGAGAATGACCCGGCCGTCGACATTGCGCGCCGCGCGCCCGATGGTCTGGACCAGCGAGGTTTCGGACCTGAGGAAGCCTTCCTTGTCGGCGTCGAGGATCGCCACCAATTGGCATTCGGGAATGTCGAGGCCCTCGCGCAACAGGTTGATGCCCACCAGCACGTCGAAAGCGCCGAGCCTGAGATCGCGGATGATCTCGATCCGCTCCAGCGTGTCGATGTCGGAGTGCATGTAGCGCACCCGCACGCCCTGTTCATGCATATATTCGGTGAGGTCTTCGGCCATGCGCTTGGTCAGCGTCGTGACCAGCACGCGCCCGCCTTTCTTCGCGACGCCCAAGCATTCGGCGATGACGTCGTCGACCTGGTTCGATTTCTCTCCCGTCACCGGGCGGATTTCCACCACGGGGTCGACGAGGCCGGTGGGGCGGATCACCTGTTCGGTGAAAACGCCCCCCGTTCGGTTCAGCTCCCAGTCGCCGGGCGTCGCGGAGACATGCACCGTCTGCGGGCGCATCTTCTCCCACTCCTCGAATTTCAGGGGCCGGTTGTCCATGCAGGAGGGCAGGCGGAAGCCGTATTCGGCGAGCGTCTTCTTGCGGTTGAAGTCGCCGCGGAACATGGCGCCGATCTGCGGCACGGTGACGTGGCTTTCGTCGCAGAAGATGAGCGCGTTCTCCGGGAGATATTCGAACAGGGTTGGCGGCGGCTCGCCCGGCAGGCGGCCGGTGAGATAGCGCGAATAGTTCTCGATGCCGTTGCAGGCGCCGGTGGCGGCCATCATCTCGAGGTCGAACTGCACCCTTTGTTCGAGACGCTGGGCTTCGAGCAGGCGGCCTTCCTCGCGCATGATGGGGAGGGTTTCGTTGAGCTCTTTCTTGATGCCGGTGATCGCCTGCTGCAGCGTCGGGCGCGGCGTGACATAGTGGGAGTTGGCGTAGAGCGTCACTTCCTCGAGATCGCCGGTCTTCTGGCCGGTCAGCGGGTCGAACTCTGTAAGGCTTTCGATCTCGTCGCCGAACATGGAGACGCGCCAGGCGCGGTCTTCATAGTGCGCCGGGAACACTTCGATGGTGTCGCCGCGCGCCCGGAAGGCGCCGCGGGCGAAGGCGTTGTCGTTGCGCTTGTATTGCAGGGCCACGAGATCGGCGAGGAGTTTCTTGCGCGACAGTTCCTGACCGACCTTCAGGGAGAAGGTCATGGCCGTATAGGTCTCCACCGAGCCGATGCCGTAAATGCAGGACACCGACGCGACGATGATCACATCGTCGCGCTCGAGGATCGCCCGCGTCGCGGCGTGGCGCATGCGGTCGATCTGCTCGTTGATGGAGCTTTCCTTCTCGATATAAGTGTCCGTGCGCGGAACATAGGCCTCCGGCTGGTAATAGTCGTAATAGGAGACGAAATATTCCACGGCGTTGTCGGGGAAGAACGCCTTGAACTCGCCATAGAGCTGCGCCGCGAGGGTCTTGTTTGGCGCGAGGATGAGCGCCGGGCGCTGGCACGCCTCGATGATCTTCGCCATGGTGAAGGTCTTGCCCGTGCCGGTGGCGCCAAGCAGGACCTGGTCCCATTCTTCCGTTTTGATCCCTTCGGAGAGCTCCTTGATCGCCGCCGGCTGGTCGCCCGCCGGCTCATAGTCCGAAACCACTTTCAGCGGCCGGCGGAGCTTTGTCTCCGGGCGCTCGGGCCGGTGCGGGACCCATTCGTCGAGCGGCGTCGCCAGCCGGTCGTGATAGGCGGCGACGGCTTCGGAAAAGCCGCCGGGCGTCACCTCCGTGCTGGCGGTGACGGGCTGCGCGGCCGGGCGCTTGGCTTTCGGGTCGTATCCGGGGCGGTGTTTATTGGCTGGCATGGGCGGCGCATTTTCCGATCAAGTGGCTGCCGGTTGATCGCTGGAAAATGCGACCACCGAAACAGGAACATAATGCGAACCCGGCGAAAGGGAAGGGGGGCGGAAACGCTTGCCAAGCTTTGCGGGCCGGGAGAGCATGGCCGCCTGACCATGTTGAGGAGGGAGAAACATGAAAGTCCACTTGCTTGCCGCCGCCATCTGTTTTGCCGCCGCCGGCCCCGCCCATGCGAGCGGCTACATGACCATTCCCGACATCGCCGGGGAATCGCGGGACAGGGGGCATGAAGGCGAGATCGACATCGACACTGTCAGCTACGCCGTCAGCGCGCCGAAGGCTGCGGGCGCGGGGTCGGGCCGAATGCGCATGCGCGCAACGCCGGGCGATTTCACCGTCGTCAAGAAGGCCGATGCGGCGAGCCCTTATATCGCGCTCGCCGCGTTCCAGCAGAAAGCGTTCGACGAGATCGAGATCGTGATGACCAGACCCGGCTCCAGCGGCGCGGATCGTCAATATTTTACGATCACGCTGTCCAATGTGCGCATCAGCAGCGTCGAAAACATGATTTCCGAAGACGGGGCGTCCTCGGAGGCGGTCGGGTTTTCCTACGGCGCCATCAAGATCAACGCCGTCAGCCGGGCCGGGGACGAGCACGAAGTCGAGTATGATGTCGCGGCGGGCCAATAACCGGCGCTACTCTCCGAAGCGATAGCCCAGCCGCACCCCGAGATTGTCGAGGCCCTGATTGTGCGGGCCGTCGCCGAGGATCTGGCCGTTGGAGAGGTGCTCGTAAAACACCTGCGCGCGCCAGCGCTCGCCAAGCTTTACGCCGCCCGCGACGGCCACGCGGAAAAGATAGCGCGAGCCGAGGAGGGCGTGATCGGCGATCACCGCGTCGCGCCGGGGATCGCCGAGCGGCGGCGGCTCGAGGACGCCGTCATGGCGCGCAATCCCGAAATCGATCTCGCCCATGAAGCGGTCGCCGAGAAAATGCTGCTCCCAGGCGAGGCCCGCGCCGTAAAAGCTGGTGTCGCCGACGGTGTTGAGCGAGCCGTGGACGAAAGGGCGCGGCGACAGGATGTACCGGAAGACGCCCGGCGAGGCGAAAAGGATCTCGCCGGATATGTTGACGCCGTCCTCCACGGCGGGCTCGCCGCCATTGAAATCGAGCGCATGGATCGCCGCGCCGAGGCGCGCCTCATCGATGATATCCGCCTTTGCGGCGCTCGCTAAAAACAAAAGACCGGCAACTGCCATGAAAAAACGCATGACGATCTCCCCCCTCATGCTTCCCCGGGCCGCCGCCGATTATGGGCCCGGGGGGCGCGGCGCGCAAATGACAGAACTGCGACCGGCGGAACCGCGCCGGGCGTGAGGCGGAACCGGCCCCCGGACCCTCGTGTTGCCCCGGCAAAGGAGAAAGGAGCCCGTCATGACCCGCCTGCTTGCGGCTGTGGCCGCCATAGCCGCCCTTATCCTCATTTTCGTATTCTTCACCGGAGAGGACCCCGCCGAGCGCACCGACCTGCCGGCTGCCGATGCGCCGGGCGCGGCGCTGGAAAGCGCCCCGGAGGCTGACGCCGAAATGGAGGTCAATCCGCAGCCCGGCGACCCGGCGCTTGAGACCGAAACCATCGAACCGGGCGTGGGGACGCGCGAGCCGGATGAAGACCCGCTCGACGTGACCATACCGGAAGGCGAGGCTGTGCTCACCGGCGACATCGATGCGCCGGAAGACGAAGAAGAAACCGGCGTCGCCGGCGAAGACGAAGACCCGCAGCGTTAGAGGCCGGGCAGGCTGAAGACGGCAACGGTCCTAACTTCCGCAAGCTTGAATGTCGGCTTTCGCCTGGGCGTATTTTTGCAGCTCTTCTTCAACGTTGCTCAGGGAGACGCCCGGATTGACTGCGCTAAACAGCGCAACGCCCTCCGCCTGCATTTTTGATTTGGCGGCGGTTTCGGCGGCCTTTTTCAAATCGCCAAGGGCCGCCTGATAGTCGGGGATTTCATACTTCATTTCTTCAAGAAGCGTGTTGACGATCGAAACATATTTGGTCGACACGATCATGAAGCGCTGACTATGGATTTTCTCCTCTGTCTCAGCGGCCGCCACGATGCCGACCGCCGCGACTTCCATCCGGTCCTGAAGACGTTGCAGGCCCAGGTTCCGCGCGAAAATAGTATTCGCATCCGTTCCAGGGTAAGTCTTTGTGGTGTCGAATGGGAGCAGGCTGGGCGCCGCAAAGGAGCTGGACAGACTAAAGGTCGTTGACACCGCTGCGATGGAGGAGGCGCCTCCCCTGGCGCTACTTACAAGATTTGTCATTTGAGACGAGGCGGGTCCTTTAAAAACGCTGCCGTGTTTATAAAGACAGTTGAGCGCATCTGAGGCCGCTAGAAGGGCGTTCCGCCTTTCCGTGGGAGAAGAGTAGCTGCGCAATGCGCCAATCGACGCGGCTGCAAAAGCGGCGTCTTTCAAATTGCTGCCGCCATAGACTGAGTTGAAGGCGCCGTAGGCGGCGGCGGCGAGCACCGCAACGCCAAAACCGGCTTCCGCCTGTGTCCATATCGCCGCCTTGTTCGTAAGAGTTGCGCGATGCGCGCCGATCTCCGTCAACAATGTGTCGAAGGCGCCATCGTTTTCTTTGTCAGGGGAAAGCGTGCTTTCCTTCAGCGGCACATAGGCCTTTGTGAGCGATCCGCATCCTGTGACGAAAATGGGTATCAACAGAGCCAGTGCAATCCGTTTCATCCGCCGCCCCCGCTATGGCTTGGTTTTCAATATTTAATCATAACCAAATAATAATATTTCCCGCCACCCAAGTATAGAGGGGAATAATTCTTACTACTGCACTGCAAAAGTGTAGATTCCCGGGGCGCCAGCGCAGGCAAAGTGACAGATATCGGCAGGGCGCGCCCAGAACAGAGGGGGCTTCGCAACGGGATCCGGCTATCTCGCTTCCGGCGGAAATACTGCTACCCTGCTCTTCCGTTAAGGGGAGAGAGCTATGACCTTGAAACGCATTTCCGCGTTGCTGGGCGCGGCGTCGATGTTTTTCACATCGGCCTTTCCGGGGCCGGGTTTCGCTTATGGCGGCGAGGACGTCCTCAAGGGCGACCCCTGGCACCATGAAGACATCACCTGCCGGGCGCTGATCGGCGACGCGCGCTGTTACAGTGCCGCCGGCGCCAATATCGTTTACGCTGACGCGTCGCTCGGCTTTTCCGAAAATGCGGCCCACGCCATCGCCTGGCACGCGGATTACATCGACAGCTATCTTTACAGCCCGATCTGGTGGGCGAGCGCAGGCCGCCCGCTGGAAGTGCTGAGCCGCTTCAAGGCCGGCATGGCCAATTACTGGCACCTGGCGAGCCTTCACTTCGACGATCTGAAATCCACCGAAGAGGTCGAGGCGACGTGGAAGCGCTATATGGCCGGCACGCTGATCGGCCTCCACTGGGCGGCGGAACAGGAAGACATCAACGCCGCCTACAATATTCTCGGCGTTTCCATGCATGCGGTGGAAGACTTCTACTCCCACTCCACCTGGATCAACTCAAGCATCCGCCGCAAGCGCATTTATATGGATTACACGCGCCAGGAGCGCACCGGCATGACGCTGCTCACCGGCGCCTATGAACGCGATATCGCGCCGGTCCAGCACGGCAAATACAATCTCGCTTGTTCGGTGCTCAACAATGACCGCGCGCCCATGAAAGGCGCGCTGAATACGGTGTGTTCGGATTTCTTCCCGACCTCCAATATGCGCATGTGCGAGAAATACCGCGAATGCCGCCAGCGGCCGGGCGAACAGACGACGGTGCAGATCGTCGGCTTGCCTGCCGACATTGCGCAATTAACGCCGCCGGGCATCGCCATGGACACGACCTGGCTGGCGCGCGTCGGCGCCGATCAGCGCGGCCTCACGGAAAATTACGGGCAGGCGATTTCCCGCGACGTCTCCGGACAGATTGCGCGCGCCGGAAGGCTCGGCCGGGTGCTCGGCAATATCGATGTGGGCGCGCTTGATCTCGATGCGCCGGCGCCGGAGCCGACGGAGGCTGAGCTCGCCAATCCGCGTGAGAATTGCCGCCGGATCACCCGGCACGGCTCGGACTGCGTGCGCGAGTCCGATTATCTTTTCGCGGAGTCGAAGAACCTCGCCATTGTCGCCGCGCGCCAGTGGGTGCGCATGATCGACAAGCATATGAGCGATTACGATCCGGACTTCTGGGATGAGGTGAAAGGCTGCGGCGCCGGCTGCGCGGAAGATTTCAACTATCGCCGCCCGCCTTCGGCGATTACCAACCAGTTCGAGAAATACACCGCCTTTCCCTTCCAGTTCATTTCCGCCGGCCATCACGAGCCCGTGGCCGATCCCATTCAGGACGAGGGCTGGTATCTGCGCGTGGAACTGAAGACATCGAATGACCGCGGCTCGGGCACCGGGGCGGACATCTATGTGCGCGGTCCGCGCGAGGTGGTCCGCGACGGCGATGTCACGGCCTCTGATCGCAGGCTCTACCTGCTCGACTATCTGCCGGTGATTGATCCCGACAGTCCGATCCGCAACCCCGCCATCACCTATAACGACTTCGAACGCGGCGACCGCGCCGTCTATACGGTGGGGCCGTTTTACGAAATGCCGACGGAGCTGACGCTGTTCAATGACGCGGCCTCGAAGCGCGACCGCCGCGACGCCTTAAAGCGCAAGATAAAGCAAAGAATCGTCGCCGTCTGGGAGGGCGCGCGTCACGCCCTGCGCAACGATCAGGATTATGTGGGCTATGCTGAATGGACGCCGACCCGCACCGAACTCGACGCGATCATCGCCCGCGGCCATACGGACAGCCGTGGTGACACGACGGCCCCCGGTTATGCAAATGTCATCGTCGAAGGCGGGGCGGAAGGCGTTTACCGGTTCACCCTGCTGGTCGAAAAAACGCCCTGGCGCGGCGCCGGGCTTGAAAGCAACTGGGCGGAATACCGCATCACGCTCACCCAGGCGCGGGTCCTGCGTGAATCTGATGTGGACGGCATTACGCGTACGGACGAGCCGTTCTTCTTCGCCTCGCTCAGCACCTATGGCGTCAATCCGAACGAGAATGTCCGCTTCGGACCGTTCTCGGATATCGGCACCGACCGGCGCGACACGAAAGTCATGGCGCTCAATCATACGTTCAACACGTTCCGCCTGCCTTATCAGGGCGTCGCGACTTTTGCGGTCGAAGCCTGGGAGAGCGACAAGGAGCGCGGGCGCGACCGCACGGCGCTGTTCGAGAAATTCTCGACCGGCACCACCTCGGCGAGCGAAAGCGATTATCGCGAGTATCTTTACGAGCTGGGGCGCGAAATCGGAGCGGCGTGGAAGCTCGGCGGCGCGAAGGTCTACGCCTTCAAGCGCGGCGACCGCCCGCAATATGGCATGGTCTTCGAGAATGATGACCTTAGTCTCAGTGTCGGCGAAGACCGCGAGATCTCATTGCCGCTCAATACCGGCGCCGTGAAGGAAATCGGCGCGTGCCTCAACAATTACCCTATCATGGGCGGCGTCGATTGCATGCGCCTCGCGCCGGGCGGTATCCGCTATTCGCCGGCGCCGATCCGCCCGGCCGAGGACGACAAGAAGGAAGACAAAAAGCCGGCCTATGACCTCGCGCCGAAAAAACCGGCGCTCACAAGGCCGGTTCCGGTCAAGCCCATCAAGCCAAAGGAAGACTAGGGCGCGCTTCAGCTGCGCAGGGTCGGGGCGAGGGCCTTTACCTGAACGTCGACGTCCATGCCGAGGAAGTCGTCCATGGAGCCCCGGAAAGACCCGTCGAGGGGCACCGCCTGGCTCGGGGTTCGGGCAACGCCCGTGCGAATGAGATTGCCAGACGCAACGAGGCCGTTGGTGGGATCGAACTCGATCCAGCCGGCGCCGGGCAGGAACACCTGCACCCAGGCGTGGGTTGCGCCTGCGCCCTGCATGGCGTCGCCGTCTTTCTGGTCCGTCAGCGGATCGTAGAGATAGCCGGTGACGAAGCGCGCGGCGAAACCGAGCTGGCGCACGCCCTCCATCATCAAGACGGCGAAATCGCGGCAGGAGCCTTCGCCCATGTCCAGCGTCTTGCGCGGCGGCTGAACGCCCGGCTCTTCGCGGCGCTTGTAAGCGAGGCTTTTGTGAATTTCCGAGTTGATGGTCGTCAGGATCGTCCAGGTGTCGTCGCCGGCGGACTTCTTGAGCTTGTTCGCCCATTCATTCACGGCTTCGTCTGGCAGATTGTATTCCGGGCGGATGAGCGCGATGAGATCGGGGATCTGCTCTTTCGGATAGTCGAAAGGAAAACGCTGCGCGTTCACGGAAATCGGAAATACCGGGACCTGCACGCTGCTGCGCACAACATTGAAGGTGCAGGTGATTTCGAGAAAGTCCGACGGCGGCGCGGCGGAGAAATCGAGGATCGTTTTTGAATTCGAAAACACGTCATGCACCCAGTGCTGGGCGGCGGTGGGATTGGCGCTGATCTCGAAGGAAGTGAGTCTGAGATCGTTCGACTCATGGGGGCGGAACATGGCGCGGTGGCGCCCGAAGGTCACCGGCTTTGTATAGCTGTAGCGGGTCGTGTGACGGACCTGCAGAAGATCGGTGGATACGTTGGGTCTGGGCACGCTCATCTTCGCGTATTTACTCTCGATTACCGCCGGGGGGCTTTTAACGGCGCCCGCCCACTAATGTCTTAACACCGCCTGATCCGAAAGGGCTCAGGCCGGCGAAAAATAGCGGTCATCGAGGGCGTTGGCGAGGGCGATGATCTCCCGCTGGATCTGGTCGAGATAGCGGTGGAGCGTGCGCCCGGAAAGCCGCGCCGGCGGGGCCGCGAGCCGCTCCCGCAGGGCCTCGGCGGCCCGGGCGACGAAGGGCCCCGGCCGGGCGTCGAAATCCTCGTCGAGGCTGGCGAGCTGGGTGCAGGCGGCCTCGACCGCATTCGTCACAGAAAGCGGCAAGTGCTTGTCGCAAATGAGAAAACGGGCCGCATCCGCAGGGTCTGCATTAAAAGAGTACCGCCGCTGAAAGGCGTGATAGCCGGAGGCCGAGCGCAGGAGGGTGTTCCACCAGGCGACGTCCGGCGGCGCGGCCTCGTCGTCGTCTTCCCGGTCGAAGCGGAAATATTTGATGTCGATGAGGCGGGTCGACTGGTCCGCCCGCTCCAGCGCCGCGCCGAGCTGCTGAAAGCGCCAGACCTCGTCGCGGTAGCAGGTGGCGTCGAGGACGCCGCGCAAGGTGCAGGAGCCGTCGCGGATATCGGCGCAGATCTCGCTCATCTTGGAGAGCGCGAAGCGGCGTTTTTGCAGGGCGGCGACGCTTTTCTGGAACAGCGAAACCTGGCGCCAGCTTTCGGTGCTGAGGAGATGGCGCAGGGAGCGCGCGTTTTCCTTCGCCATGGTCGCGGCGTAAATCACCGAGTTTGCGTTTGCGGCGTCGGACAGATAAAAGCGCGCCACATTGAGCGCGGTCAGCGGCTTGTCACGTTCGGCAAACGCCTCCGCATCCGCGAAGACCTGAAGGATCGGCGCCCAGGCTTCGTCGCTTTCCTGATCGGCGGCGAAACTTTCGGTGACCATCAACAGGCGCGCCAGGCTTTCGGCCCGCTCCATATAGCGGCCCATCCAGAAAGCGTTATCGGCGAAACGCGAGAGCAGCATCAGCGCATCACCCATGTGTCTTTGGAGCCGCCGCCTTGCGAGGAGTTGACCACCAGCGAGCCCTCGCGCATGGCGACGCGCGTCAGCCCGCCGGGCAGCACCCAGGGCTCCTTGCCGGTAAGAACGAAGGGACGCAGATCCACATGGCGCGGGCGAAGCCCCGCCTTGGTCAGGGTCGGCGAGACCGAAAGGCGGATCATCGGCTGAGCGATATAATTAGACGGGTTCTTCTTTATTTCGCGGCGCACGGCGGCGAGCTCCGCCTTGGTCGCCATGGGGCCGATGACGATGCCGTAGCCGCCGCTTTCGCCCACGGGCTTCACCACCAGGTCCTCGAGATTGTCTAGCACATAGGCGAGGGCCTCCGCCTCGCGGCAGATCCAGGTCTCCACATTGTTGAGGATCGGCTCCTCGCCCAGATAATATTCTATGATGCGCGGCATATAGGCGTAGACCGCCTTGTCGTCCGCGACGCCGGCGCCGACGGCGTTGGCGATCGCCACCTTGCCGGCTTTCAAGGAGCGCATCAGCCCGGGCGCGCCGAGCATGGAATCCTTGCGAAAGACTTCCGGGTCCAGAAACGCATCGTCGATGCGCCGATAGATCATGTGAATGCGTTCAAGGCCGGAGATGGTCTTCATATAGACCCGGTCTTCCTCGTCGACCACGAGGTCGCGGCCTTCGACCAGCGGCACGCCCATCTCCCGGGCGAGAAACACATGCTCGAAATAGGCGGAATTGAACACGCCCGGCGTGAGGAGAGCCACATTCGGGTTCTGGTAGCGCGCCGGCGCGGTCTCGATCAGCGTGCCCTTGAGGCGCTTGCCGTAATCCGAGACCGGCATCACTTTCACGCCTTCCATGAGGTCGGGAAAGGAGCGCATCATCAGATGCCGGTTCTCGATAACGTAGGAAACGCCGGAGGGCGAGCGGCAATTGTCCTCGAGCACCAGGAATTCGCCATGCTCGTCGCGGATCAGGTCGACGCCGCTAATATGGGTGTAGGTGTTGTGCGGCAGCTTTACCCCGACCATTTCCTTGCGGAAATTCTTGTTGCCGGTGACCAGCGCCTTGGGGATGATCTTGTCTTTGAAGATCTTCTGTTTGCCGTAAACGTCGGCGAGAAATTCGTTAAGGGCCTGAACGCGCTGCTGGCAGCCTTTTTCCAGCACTTTCCAGTCGGCCTGGCCGATCTGCCTTGGAATCGGATCGAAGGGCAGGATGCGGTCGATCGCGCCTGAATCGGAATAGACGGTGAAAGTGATGCCGAGATTGTGCAACTCGCGCTCGGCGGCGCGGTTGCGCTGGTTCAGCGTGCGGATGTTGTACTTTGAAAGCTTTTTCGCAAGCGCGTTTTGAGGCTGCTTGCCGTCCGCGGGGCCGAAGATCTCGCAAAAGTCGCCGTTCGGGTCGTAGCCCTGAAACGCGTCGTTCTTCTTCATGTGCGAATGTCTAAATCATTCCGGGGTTTATGGCAAATGCGTCGGGCGCTGCGGACTGAAAACAATAGCGGGAACTCTCTCACCTAGGCGGTGTTCGCGATCCGCGCAGCATATCTTTATACGGACGATTGGGCGGATGGATCGGCTCTGCGGATGGATCGTCGGTTCCGGGCGCGGCCCGGACAGAGTCATGGCCGGCGGGCGCCCGCCGGCCATGCTGTTTGCGCAAGGAATGCTCATGCCTCGCGCCGGACGCCCCCGATGCGCCCGAACTCTAAACGCAGGGTCTTAGAACGACGCGCTGAAGCCGAGGCCCCACCAGATCGCACTCGACTTGCTCGTACCGGCGATGGAATCGTCGATGACCGAGCCGCCCGGCAGGTCGGAGCCGCCGTAGCGCACGCCCGCATAGAACGAGCCGTTGTCGGAAATGGCGTAGGAAATATCAGCCGACGCGGTGCCGTAGATATAGTCCGTGCCGCCGGTGTCGTCGATCACGTAACCGATATAGCCGCCGAGATCGAAGCTCGTCTTCTCGGAAAGCGGGACGGAGTAGGACGCATTGCCCTGGACCGTCGTCGTGTCGAACATGAAGTCATGATAGACGTAGATCGAGGGCGACAGCGGAATGTCGAAAGACAGCCCGAGATAAGGCTCGAGCGTGTTGGCGCCCATGCCGTCGCCGTCTTCTTCGTAAAGATCGAAGAAGCCGCTCGCGAGGTCGGGGAAGGTGTAATAGGTCAAGCCGACGTCGAACGACACGATTTCGCTAAGCGGGGCGCTGTAGCCGACCACAAGGTCGAGCTCTTCGCCGCCGGGCGTCACGACAAGATCGTCATCGCCGATCGGCAGGTTCAGCCAGGCGGTCGTGTAGAAATTGCCATAGCTGAGGTTGATCGAAGGCTGGAAACTGGTTTCGGCGAATTGAATGCCGCGGAACAGATACCGCGATTCAAAACCCACCGTGGTGGAAACCTCAATGGACTCGGCGGCCGCCGGAAGGGCGACTGTTGACAGGGCTAGTGCAGTGGCGAGTGAGCGCAGCATAAACTCCTCCTTTTTTTGCTCGTCTTCTTGGAAACGAGGTATACGGAACACATAAGTTTGTTTACGGAGAAAGACTGTCCAAGATTATTGCGACGCACAATAGCATTTTTGCAACAGATGCCATTTAACCGCAGAAAACGCAACAATTACACCCAATTATAGGATAGAATGCTAATTTTGTGAAGGATTATTCTAATTTAGACGAGTTATTTTCGCCCCTGCAGCAAAATTCTATTGCGTGACAAAATTATGATTGTTAGCGTTGCTTCCGAATCGGCGGCGTCGGTTCATGGTTGGGGCGGCGGGAAAAACGCCGTACACTAACATTCGTCAAATGGCGCAAGCCAAAAAAAAGCCGTCAATAAGAGTGCGGGAAAGGGGCTAAAACGATGAAATACATAATAGCTGTAGTTAAGCCGCATCGTCTGGACGAGATCAGGACCGCTCTGACCTCGATCGGCGTCGAAGGTATGACTGTGTCCGAAGTGAAAGGCTTTGGTCGTCAAAAAGGCCATAGCGAAGTCTATCGGGGCGCTGAGTATCAGGTCGATTTCGTCCCTAAAGTGAAACTTGAGATCGCTGTCGAGGCGAGTCAGGCGGCGAAAGTCGTCGAGGCGATTCGCGACGCGGCCAAAACCGACCGGATCGGCGACGGCAAGATCTTCGTTCTGGAGCTTGAGGACGCGGTGCGGGTGCGCACCGGCGAAAGCGGCGCGGCGGCGCTGTAGACTTAGAAAAAGAACAGGAAAATCATCATGAAAAAGAAACTGTCTCTCGCCGCTCTCGGCGGCGCAGCCTTGGCCACGTTGACGCCGGCCATGGCCTTTGCGCAGGAAGCCGCAGAAGCGGCCGCCCCGGCGGCGGCCTCGGACACATCGGTCTTTGTCTTCAACTCGCTTTTGTTCCTGGTGTCGGGCATGGTCGTCATGTTCATGGCGGCCGGCTTCTGCATGCTCGAGGCGGGGCTCGTGCGCTCGAAAAACGCGGCGACGATCTGCCTTAAGAACATCGCGCTTTATTCCGTGGCCGGACTGATGGTCTACCTGATCGGCTACAACCTCATCTATGGCGCGCCGGACAATCCTTATTCCGGCTCCTGGGTGCCGTGGGGTCCTGACGATTCCGATCCCGTGGGCGTCGGCTACGCCGCGCATTCCGACTGGTTCTTCCAGATGGTGTTTGTGGCGACCGCGGCTTCGATCGTCTCCGGCACGCTGGCCGAGCGCATCAAGCTGTGGCCGTTTCTGATCTTCGTGGCGCTGCTGACCGGCTTCATCTATCCGATCCAGGCGTCCTGGGAATGGGGTGCAGGCTGGCTCGACGCGCGCGGTTTCTCCGACTTCGCCGGTTCGACCCTGGTGCACTCCACCGGCGGCTGGGCGGCGCTTGCGGGCGCCATCGTTCTCGGGCCCCGCATCGGCAAATATGTCGGCGGCAAGGTGCATCCGTTCCCGGGGTCGTCCCTGCCGCTCGCCACGCTCGGCACCTTCATCCTGTGGCTGGGCTGGTTCGGCTTTAACGGCGGTTCGCAGCTGGCGCTCGGAACCATCGACGACGCCATCTCCGTCGGCCGGATCTTCGTCAACACCAATACGGCGGCTTGCGCCGGCGTGGTGACGGCGATGATCGCGACGCAGCTCGTTTACAAGAAAGTCGATCTCACCATCGCGCTGAACGGCGCCATCGGCGGCTTGGTCTCCATCACCGCAGAACCGCTTGCCCCCATGATCTGGCAGTCGATCATCATCGGCGCCATTGGCGGCGTGATCGTCACCTTCTCCGTGCCGGTGCTCGATAAGCTGAAAATCGACGACGTCGTCGGCGCCATCCCGGCGCACCTTTTCTGCGGCATCTGGGGCACTTTCATCGTCCCCTGGTCGAATAGCGATGCGAATTTCGGCGTTCAGCTCCTGGGTATTGTTGCGATTGGCATTTTCGTCTTCGTGATTAGCTTAATCTGCTGGCTTGCCTTGAAATATACGGTTGGCATCCGCGTCACCGAAGAAGACGAGCGCACAGGCCTCGACAAAGTCGAGCTTGGACTTGAAGCTTATCCAGAATTCTCTAAAGGGTGATTTTGAACTCTGGGAGGCTCAAATAACTGAGCGCATGCTAAAATTCGTCTCGCGGGACCGCGAGACCCCCAAGAAGCGAAATCCCGGCGACAGACGCCGGGATTTTGACGAGATCTATGCGCCTTTCGCCCGGGATCGTGCGGCGGCGCAGGCCGCGCGCTGTTCGCAATGCGGGATTCCGTTCTGTCAGGATCATTGTCCGCTGGGCAACGACATTCCCGACTGGCTGAAGCTCGTTGCGGAAGGCCGTCTCGAAGAGGCCTATGCAGTCTCTTCGGCCACCAACAACATGCCGGAAATCTGCGGGCGCATCTGCCCGCAGGACCGGCTCTGCGAAGGCTCCTGCGTCATCGAACAATCCGGCCACGGCACGGTGACGATCGGCGCGGTCGAGCAGTTCATTACAGAGACCGCCTGGGAAGAGGGCTGGATCAAGCCCGTCAAGCCGTCCGTCGAACGCGCGGAATCGATCGGCGTGATCGGCGCCGGACCCGCCGGGCTCGCCGCCGCTGAAGAGCTGCGCAAGGAAGGCTTCCAGGTCAAAATCTACGACCGCTATGACCGCACCGGCGGCCTCATGGTTTACGGTATTCCGAACTTCAAGCTCGACAAGGATGTCGTGTCCCGCCGCGCCGAACATCTCGAGGCGAGCGGCGTTCAGTTCGTGCGCAATGTCGATATCGGCAAGGATCTTTCCTTCGGCGAAATCCGCGCGGAGCATGACGCGGTGCTCATCGCCACCGGCGTTTACAAGGCGCGCGATCTCGTCTGCCCCGGCTCGGGCAATACCGGCGTCGTCGCCGCGCTCGACTATCTCACCGCCTCGAACCGCGAGGGGCTGGGCGACAAGGTCGAGGCTTTCGAGTCCGGCGAGCTTAACGCCAAGGATAAGAATGTCGTGGTGATCGGCGGCGGCGACACCGCCATGGACTGCGTCCGCACCGCCGTGCGCCAGGGCGCGACCAAGGTCACCTGCCTTTACCGCCGCGACCGCAAGAACATGCCGGGCTCGGCCCGCGAGACCGCCAACGCCGAGGAAGAGGGCGTCATTTTCGAATGGCTTGCCGCGCCGAAGGCGGTGATGGGCGACGCCGCCAAGGCCGCCGGCATCCGCGTTGCGCGCATGGAGCTCGGCGCGCCGGACGCGTCCGGACGCCGCGCGCCGGTTGAGATCGACGGCGCTGAATTCGACCTCGAAGCCGACCTCGTCATCAAGGCGCTCGGCTTCGAACCCGAAGACATGCCGGCCATGTTCGATGCGCCGGAACTGAAGACCACTCCCTACGGCACCTTGCGCGTCGATGCGCAAACGCTCGAAACCGAGCTGCCGGGAGTTTATGCCGCCGGCGATATTGTCCGCGGCGCGTCGCTCGTAGTATGGGCGATTGTGGACGGGCGGAAAGCCGCCGCGGCCATTACGGAGCGGCTGAAGGACACGCGAACGCGTCCTCTCGCCGCCCAGTAAACCGCCGCAAAAATCCGCCTAGCAACAATTGAATAGAGACCAAGCCGATGACTGACAGCGTATCGACCTATCTGCGCCGCCGCGACCGCCTGATCGAGGCGAACGCCTATGAGCCGTCGTCGGAACGCGACGCCTGCGGCGTCGGCCTCGTGGTGGCGCTCGACGCCCAGCCGCGCCGGGAGATCGTCGACATGGCGATCTCGGCGCTGAAAGCCGTCTGGCACCGCGGCGCCGTCGACGCTGACGGCAAGACCGGGGACGGGGCGGGCATCCGGCTCAACGTGCCGCAGGATCTGTTCCGCTCCTTCGTGGAGCGCACCGGCCACAAGGCGGGCGAGGAAGACATCTGCGTCGGCATGGTGTTCCTGCCGCGCACCAATTTCGGCGCCCAGGATGCGGCGCGCGCGATTGTCGAGTCCGAAATCCTGCATCGCGGCTTTTACATCTATGGCTGGCGCCAGGCGCCGGTGAACTCGCGCGTCCTCGGCTCGAAGGCGAACGCCACGCGCCCCGCCATCGAACAGATCTTGTTCTGCGATCCGAAAGGCCGCAGCCAGGAAGAGCTTGACCGTATTCTTTACGTGGTCCGCCGCCGCATCGAAAAGCGCGCGCGCGAAAAAGGCCTGCACGAGCTTTATGTCTGCTCGCTCTCCTCGCAGGACATCGTCTACAAAGGCATGTTCCTCGCTGAGGAAATCGATAATTTCTATACGGACCTTAAAGATCCGCGCTTTGTGTCGCGCGTCGCGATCTTCCACCAGCGCTATTCGACGAACACCTTCCCCGAATGGCGGCTCGCCCAGCCTTTCCGCATGCTCGCCCATAATGGCGAGATCAATACGCTGAAGGGCAACGTCAACTGGATGAAGAGCCATGAGATTCCCATGGCGGCGGAAGTCTTTGGCGACGACGGCGAGGACATCAAGCCGGTGATCCAGCCTGGCTCGTCGGATTCCGCGACCTTGGATCAGGTGTTCGAGCTTCTGGTGCGCGCCGGCCGGACCGCGCCCATGGCGAAAACGCTGCTCATCCCCGAGGCCTGGTCGAAGCGCCTCAGCACCATGCCGCCGAAATGGCGCGCCCTTTACGAATATTGCAACGCCGTGATGGAGCCCTGGGACGGGCCGGCGGCGATCGCCGCCTATGACGGCAAATGGGCGGTGGCGGGCCTCGACCGCAACGGCCTGCGCCCGATGCGCTATGCGATCACCGAAGACGGCATTCTCGCCGTCGGGTCGGAGACCGGCATGTGCCCGCTCGAAGGGCGCAAGGTGAAAAAGCGCGGCGCCCTCGAACCCGGCCGCATGATCGCGGTCGACCTTGAGAATGCGGAATTTTACGGCTCCGGCTCCATCGTCGATCTTCTCGCCGATAAACATCCCTATACGGAATGGCTCGAGAACATTGTCGAGCTCGACCAGAAAGTCGGGCCGGGACCGGAAGAGCGGATCTATGACGGCGAGGAGCTGCTGCGCCGCCAGGGCGCGGCCGGCTACGACATCGAAGAGCTCGAGCTTATTCTCCGGCCCATGGCGGAAGACGGCAAGGAAGCCCTCGGGTCCATGGGCGACGACACGCCCATCGCCGTCCTGTCGGAAAATTACCGCCCGCTGTCGCATTTCTTCCGTCAGAATTTCAGCCAGGTCACGAACCCGCCCATCGATCCGTTGCGCGAAGACGGGGTGATGAGCCTCAAGACCCGGTTCAAGAACCTCGGCAATATTCTCGTCACGGACAAAACCCAGACTGACGTGTTCGTGCTGGAAAGTCCGATCCTGACCAACGGCATGTTCAAGCGGCTGTGGGACTATCTCGACACCAAGATCGTCGAGATTGACTGCACCTATGACGTCGCCGGCATCACCAATAATGGCGAGGCGCTCGCCGCCGCGCTCGACCGTATTCGCAAGGAAGCCGAAGACGCGGTGAAAGACGGCGCCGGGTCCGTCGTCCTGACCGACGAACATCAGGGGCCGGACCGCGTCGCCGTGCCGATGATCCTCGCGGCGGGCGGCGTTCACGCGCACCTCACCAATGTCGGCACCCGGACCTATTGCTCGATCGTCGTGCGTTCGGCCGAGTGCATCGACTCCCATTACGCGGCGGTGCTGGTCGGCGTCGGCGCCACGGTGGTGAACCCCTATCTGGCGTTCGACTCGCTCGCCCAGGCTCATGCGCAAGGGCGCTTCGAGGGCATGTCCGTCGGGCGCTGCGCCTATAACTATAAAAAAGCGCTTGAGGCAGGTCTTTTGAAGATCATTTCCAAGATGGGCATCTCGGTGATCTCCGCCTATCGCGGCGGTTGCAATTTCGAGGCGCTGGGGCTTTCGCGCACGCTGGTGCAGGAATTCTTCCCGGGCATGACCAGCCGGATTTCCGGCATCGGTCTTGCCGGTCTCGAAAAACAATCGGCGGCGCTGCATGCGCGGGCCTGGGAAAGCGGCGTCGCGCGCCTGCCGGTTGGCGGCTTCTACCGTCACCGCCGCCGCGGCGAGCAGCATATTCTCGAAGCCGACCTGATCGAGCATCTGCACAAGGCGGTCAGGAATGACGACGCTTCGGCCTATGCGCGCTATTCCGAAGAGCTTGCGAAACAGCGCCCGGCGCAGATCCGCGATCTCCTCGCGCCGCATCCGCTGCGCGATCCCATCGGCGTCGACAAGGTCGAAACCGCGAACGACATCCGCCGCCGCTTCGTGACGCCCGGCATGTCGCTCGGCGCCTTGTCTCCGGAAGCGCACGGCGCGCTCAACATCGCCATGAACCGCATCGGCGCGAAGTCGGTGTCGGGCGAGGGCGGCGAGGTGCCCGAGCGCTACCAGCCGCTGCCGAATGGCGACAACGCCAACTCCGCGATCAAACAGGTCGCTTCAGGCCGTTTCGGGGTGACCGCGGAATATCTCAATCAATGCCGAGAGTTGGAGATCAAAGTTGCGCAAGGGGCGAAGCCCGGCGAGGGCGGCCAGCTCCCCGGCTTCAAGGTCACCGAATTCATCGCCCGGATGCGTCACTCGACGCCGGGCGTGACGCTGATCTCGCCGCCGCCGCACCACGACATCTATTCCATCGAGGATCTGGCGCAGCTCATTTACGATCTGAAACAGATCAACCCGGAAGTCCGGGTCTGCGTGAAGCTCGTCTCCATGACCGGCATCGGCGCCATCGCGGCGGGCGTCGCGAAAGCCAAGGCCGACATCATCCTCATTTCCGGCAATGTCGGCGGCACCGGCGCGAGCCCGCAGACCTCGATCAAATTCGCTGGCGCTCCCTGGGAGCTCGGTCTTTCCGAAGCCCACCAGGTGCTGACGCTCAATAACTTACGCGACGGCGTGACGCTGCGCACCGATGGCGGCATTCGCACCGGCCGCGACGTCGTTATCGCCGCCATGCTCGGCGCCGAGGAATACGGCATCGGCACGGTCTCGCTCCTGGCGCTCGGCTGCCTCATGGTGCGCCAGTGCCATTCGAACACCTGTCCCGTGGGCGTTTGCACCCAGGACGGGGACTTGCGCGCGCGCTTCACCGGCTTGCCGGAGCATGTGGTGCATCTGATGACCTTCATCGCCGAAGAGACGCGCCAGATTCTGGCCTCGCTTGGCGCCACCTCGCTCGAGGAGATCATCGGCCGGTCCGACCTTCTCGATCAGGTCTCGCGCGGCGCGCAGCATCTCGACGATCTCGACCTCAATCCGATCCTGACCCTGGTCGATGCGGGCGAACGGCCCATGCGCTCGACCCGCACGGGCCGCAAGGAAGTCACCGACACGCTCGACCAGCGCATCGCGCCCGACCTCGCGCCGTTCTTCGAGCGCCGCGAGAAGGTCCAGCTTTCCTATCCGGTGAAGAACACCGACCGCGCCATCGGCGCGCGCACTTCTTCCTTCATCACGCGCAATTACAAGAAGGAAGACCTCACCGAAGATCACGTCACCATCCGGCTGAAAGGCTCGGCGGGTCAGTCGCTCGGGGTTTTCTCAGCTTACGGGCTCAAGATCATCGTCGACGGCGACGCCAACGACTATGTGGGCAAGGGGCTTTCCGGCGCGACGCTTGTCGTGCGGCCGGAAGACCAGACCGCCGATTCCAGCGACGCGATCATCGGCAACACCTGCCTTTACGGCGCTACGGCCGGCGCCCTGTTCGCCGCGGGCCGGGCCGGCGGGCGCTTCGGCGTGCGCAACTCCGGCGCTCTTACGGTGGTCGAGGGATGCTCGGCCAATGGCTGCGAATATATGACCGGCGGCGTCGCCGTGATCCTCGGCAGCGTCGGCGCGAACTTCGGCGCGGGCATGACCGGCGGCAAGGCCTACGTGTTCGACGAGAAGGGCGATTTCGAGGAATCCGTAAACCCGGAAAGCGTCGTCATTCGCGGCTTTAATGACGGTGAAGACGATCAGGAATGCCTGGCGCTCATCGAACGCCACTGGCGCGAGACCAAGTCGCCCAAGGCCCGCGGCCTTCTCGACGACTGGGCCAACGCCCGGGCGAAGTTCTGGGTGATTGAGCCGCGCGAAATTCTCGCCCGCCAGAAAAAACTGGAAGCCGAAGCCAAATCAGCCTGATGATGGCCTGAACCTCGCCGGAGGCCCTGCTTAAATCGCGGCAAGGCCCCGGCGGCGCCTTGAAACTGCTCCATTCCCCCACGATAAGCATTCCTGCATTCAAGGACCCGGGCGAGCCTAGCCATCATGCCGACAGAAGAAGAGTTTTACCGCATCCAGAAGCTGCCTCCTTACGTTTTCGAGGAGGTGAACAAGCTCAAGGCCAAGTTGCGGTCCGAAAAGCACGACATCATCGATCTCGGGATGGGCAATCCCGACATGCCGACGCCGGTGCATATCGTCAACAAGCTCTGCGAGACCGCGCGCAATCCGAAGGCGCACCGCTATTCCGCCTCGCGCGGGATCATCGGGCTCCGCCGCGCCATGGCGCGCTATTACGAGCGGCGCTTTAACGTCTCGCTCAATCCCGAAACGGAAATCGTTGCGACCATCGGGTCGAAGGAAGGCTTTGCGAACCTCGCCCAGGCGATCACCGGGCCGGGCGATGTTATTCTTGCGCCGAACCCGGCTTATCCGATCCATGCGTTCGGCTTCATCATCGCCGGCGGCGTCATCAGCCCCGTGCCGGCGCCGTCGCCGGAGGCTTATCTCTCCGGTTTGTCCGAGGCCATCGGCAAGGCGCATATGAAGCCGCGGGCGATGGTGTTGAACTATCCCTCGAACCCCACGGCGCAGACCGTCGGTCTCGACTTTTACAAGGACGCCGTGGCGCTCGCCAAAAAGCACGAGATCATCATTCTCTCCGACCTCGCTTATGGCGAGATCTATTTCGGCGATCAGGCGCCGCCGTCGATCCTCGAGGTCGAGGGCGCGAAAGACATTGCGGTCGAGATCAACTCGCTCTCGAAAACCTTCGCCATGGCCGGCTGGCGCGTCGGCATGGCGGTCGGCAATGAGCGTCTCATCAAGGCGCTAGCCCGGGTGAAGTCTTATCTCGATTACGGCGCCTTCACGCCGATCCAGGTGGCCGCCGTCGCCGCGCTCGACGGGCCGTGGGACTGTGTCGAGGAAATCCGCGAAATCTATAAACGCCGCCGCGACGTTTTGATCGATTCCTTCGCCATGGCCGGCTGGGACATTTCGGCGCCGGAAGCGTCGATGTTCGCCTGGGCCGAGATCCCGGAGAAATACAAAGCCATGGGCTCGGTTGAGTTCGCCAAGATGCTGATCGAACGCGCCGACGTCGCCGTTGCGCCGGGCCTCGGCTTTGGCGAATATGGCGAAGGCTTCGTGCGCATCGGGCTTGTCGAAAACCAGCAGCGCATCCGTCAGGCGGCGCGCAATCTGCGCCGGGTCTTTCAGGGCAACTGAAGAACGGCGCGAGCAAATCCGCCAACGCCTGACGAGGCGCAGCGCGGCTGCTATCCGGCAACTCGAAAACCACTATGATCGCCGCCTTGCCGCCGGCGATTGCGCTCATCCTCGCTTTAATCCCATGCGGAGGATTGTAAATTCTCGACACGGTCTTTTAGAAAAGGGAAAGAAGACTGGCGCGCGATGCGCCAGAAGGAGCGCGTGAGTGGAGTTCACCTATTACGAGCCCGCGCCGGCCCTCAGGGCGCTGGTCAGCAGTTACTATTTTGTCTCGTTTCCCTTTGAAGTCTCCGACATTATGCGGGCGGAAATCGCCAATGCCCGTTTCGTGCTCCAGGGGCGCGTCACCACCGGGCTCAGCGGGGAGGATGTCGAGGTCGGCGCCGGCGAGGCGCCGCTTTGCGGGCCGACCTATCGCTGGAGCCGGATCAAGTTTGAGCCAGGCGCGCGCATTTTCGGCGCCGCCATCACGCCGCTCGGCTGGCGGCGGCTGTTCTCGGTCAGCGCCAATGAACTCGCCGATACGCATGTTCCCCTTGAAGAGCTTGTGCCCCAGAGCGCAAAGCCGCTGATCCCGGCGGTCTTTGAAGGTAAGGACAACGAAGCGGTGGTGCGCGCGGCGGATGCGCTGTTTTCGTCTTTCGTCTCCGAGAAGCGTCTCGTTCATGACGACTTCATCGAACAGGCGACGCAATGGATCGTCGATCCGGAGCCCAACGAGATCGAGCATCTTCTCGATCATGTGGACCTCTCGCACCGGCAGATCGAACGTCTGTGCAAGACCTATTTCGGGGCGGGGCCGAAGAAGCTTCACCGGAAATTCCGCGCGCTGCATGCGGCGAACCGGCTCACCTGGATGAATCTTTCCGACTGGCGCGACATCGCCCGGGCCGCTTATTATGATCAGGCGCACTTCATTCGCGAGTTCAAACAGTTTAACGGCCGCACGCCGCAGGACTTCATCAACGGACCGCATATCCTGGTCCGCATGACCCTTGAGGAACGGCTCAAGATCAATCACGGCTCGCCCTTCAGCCTTGTGGGCTGACGGCGGGCGGAAGACAGCTCATGAAGCCCAAACTGCTGACGACCCTGGAGCGCTATTCGCTGAAGCTTTTCTGGGCCGACCTTTTCGCCGGGATCACGGTCGCCATGGTGGCGATGCCCTTAAGCCTCGCCATCGCGATTGCGTCAGGCGCCGGGCCGGAGAAAGGGATCGTCACGGCGATTGTCGGCGGGTTCCTGATTTCGGCGCTCGGCGGCAGCCGTTTCCAGATCGGCGGGCCCACGGGCGCCTTCATCGTCGTCGTCTACGACGTCATCGCCAATCACGGCTATGACGGGCTGGTGCTCGCGACCTTCATGGCGGGGCTCATCCTGCTCATCGCCGGTTTCCTGCGGGCCGGAAAGCTGATCGCCTTCGTGCCCGAAGCGGTGGTGAACGGCTTTACGATCGGCATCGCCATCATCATTGCCTCGAGCCAGCTGAAGGACCTCTTCGGTCTTTCGGCGGAAAACGTCCCGGCGGAGTTTTTTGAAAAGCTGTCCGTCCTCTGGGAAGCGCGCGAGAGCTTCAGCGCCGCCGCGCTGGGCCTCGGGCTGTTGACCATCGTCCTCATCACGGCGCTGCGCCGGCTGGCGCCGAAACTGCCAGGGCTCATCGTTGCCGTGGCCGCCGCGTCCGGTGCGGTCGTGGTGCTCGGATTGCCGGTGGACACCATCGCCTCGCGCTTCGGCGCCTTGCCGAACACGTTGCCGGCGCCGTCCTTGCCGGCTTTCTCCTACGAACGGGTGCTCGAGCTGTTGCCCTCGGCTTTCGTCATCGCCTTTCTGGCGGGCGTTGAATCGCTTCTGTCGGCCATGGTCGCCGACAAGATGAGCGGCGAGGGCAGGCATCGCCCCAATGCGGAGGTGCTGGCGCAGGGCGCGGCGAATGTCGGTTCGGCGCTGTTCGCCGGCCTGCCCGCGACCGGCGCCATCGCCCGCACCGCGACGAATATCCGGGCGGGGGGGAAGACCCCCGTGGCGGGGGTCGTTCACGCCCTGACCATTTTGGCGGTGATGCTGGTCGCCGCGCCGCTCGCCGGCTATCTCGCCATGCCGGCGCTCGCGGGCCTCCTCATGATCACCGCCTGGAACATGAGCGAGCCGCACAAATGGAAGGCTCATTTCCTCCAAGGGCGGCGGTCGGATCGGGCGTTGCTCATCCTGACGCTGGTGCTGACCGTCGCCACGGATCTGACCATCGCCATCGGGGTCGGGGTCTCGCTGGGCCTCGCCATCCGGCTCCAGCGCCGCGAGGTTCCGCCGGCTGACTGGCAGGCGCCGGACCGGTGAGGGGCGGTGAGGGCGCATTTGCCCGATAATGTCATCAAAACAGCGATATCTGCTAAAATTAGGCAACGCTTACAATATCCGGTTGACGGCGCCCCGCGCCCAAAGTATCACCCTCGCCAACTCATCAAGACCAGCTGAGGGATAGGCCCGTTGACGCTGGGGCAACCGCCGAAAAGCCTGACCGGCTTTTAGGAAAGGTGCCAATTCCTGCGGAAAGGTAATTCTTTCCGAGAGATGAGTCGGACGACGAATGGCGATGATCGTCCGATGAGGTCTCTCAAGCGAATTTCCTGATCGAGTTGAACGGGTTTGACGCGGAGAGACTAAGAATGTCAGCAGCAACGGAAGAACGGAGCGGCAAAGACGGGCTGAAAAGCCAGCCTTTTTGCGACGTCACCGTATTCCTGCCCCCGGATTTCACGCTCGACAGCGGCGAAAGCCTGAGCCGCCCGGAGCTGAAAGTCCGCGTCTATGGCGATCTTGAAAAACCGGCGGTGGCGGTTGCGGGCGGCATTTCCGCGGGCCGCGTCGTCGCGACCTGCAAGGACGGCGAGGGCTGGTGGCGCGGCATGGTCGCGCCCGGCGGCTTCATCGATCTCGACCGGTTCTGCGTCATCGGCTTCGACTTCCTGCCGAACGCCGGCGAAACGGCGCGCACCGTCACGACGCGCGATCATGCGCGCGCGCTCGCCGACGCCCTCGACACGCTCAATCTCGAAAAACTCCACGCCTTTGTCGGCGCCTCTTATGGCGGCATGGTGGGGCTCGCTTTCGCGGAGCTCTTTCCCGGCCGCATCGAAAATCTCTGCGCGATTTCCGCGCCCGACCGGCCCCATCCCGCGGCGACCGCCCTGCGCGGCGTGCAGCGCCGGATCATCGATTTCGCGCTGAAAAACGGCGATGGCGCGGGCGGCGTCGCCATCGCCCGCCAGATCGGCATGATCACCTACAGAACGGCTGAAGAGTTCGGCGAACGGTTTGAAAGCGCGCCGGGCGCGGCGGCGGGCGACCCTTACGATGTCTGCGATTATCTGATCGCGCGCGGCGACGCCTACGGCATGGATGCGCGCCGCTATGTGACGCTGTCGGACTCCATCGACCGTCACCGCGCCGATCCGGTGAAAATCTCGGCCGAGAGCCTCATCATCGCTGCGGAAACCGACCGGCTGGCGCCGCTTGCGGATCTGGAGCGCCTGGCGGGCGCCATTAACGGCGCGCGCTTCGTCAAAATTTCTTCCCTTTACGGCCATGACGCCTTCCTGAAGGAAATCGACGTCATGGGCCCGCACATCAAAAAATTCCTTGAGGAGAAAACATCATGAGCGACGCTCAGCGTACCGATGGCTTGCGCCCTGAAACCCTGATTGCGGCGGCGGGCGTCGCGGAAGATCCGGCGTTCAACTCCGTGTCGCCGCCGATTCACCTGTCGGCGAACTATGCCTGGCGCGATCCGCTGGAAAAGCCGCAATATGATTATGCGCGGTCCGGCAACCCGTCGCGCACACAGCTTGAAGAAGCGCTGGCCAAGCTTGAGGGCGGCGCGCGGGGCGTCGTCGTTTCTTCCGGCATGGCCGCGCTCGACCTGATCTTGAACCTCGTCGATCCGGGCGAGATCGTGATCGCGCCCCATGACTGTTACGGCGGCACGCACCGGCTTTTGACGGCCCGCGCCAAGCGCGGCCAGTTCGAGCTCGTCTACGCCAACCAGACCGAGCCCGAAGAGCTCAAGAAAGCTTTCGCGCGCAAGCCGAAACTGGTCCTCGTCGAAACGCCGTCCAACCCGCTTCTGCGCATTACCGACATTCGCGCGGTGGTCGAACTGGCGAAGGAATGCGGCGCCATCGTCGCCGCCGACAACACTTTCCTGTCGCCCGCTTTGCAGCGCCCGCTCGATCTCGGCTGTGACATTGTCGTGCATTCGACGACGAAGTTCATCAACGGCCATTCCGACGTGGTCGGCGGCGCGGTGGTCGCCAAGGACCAGGCGCTCGGCGACGATCTCGCCTGGTGGGCGAACTGCACCGGGGTTTCCGGCGCGCCGTTCGATTGCTTCATGACCCTGCGCGGCCTTAGAACCCTGTTCCCGCGCATCGAGCGCCAGCAGACGACAGCGGCGGAAATCGTGGCGCGTCTCGAAAGCGATGCGCGTATTGGCGATATTTATTTCCCTGGCAGGGAATCCCATCCGGGCCATGAGATCGCCAAAAGCCAGCAGAAGGGCTTCGGCTCGATGTTCTCCGTTGAATTCGCGGAAGGCGTCGACGTGATCGAGCTCCTGCGCAATCTGAACCTGTTTACCATCGCCGAATCGCTGGGCGGCTTTGAAAGCCTCGTTTGTACGCCGGCGACCATGACCCATGCAGCGATGACCCCGGAAGCACGCGAGACCGCGGGCATTTCGGACCGGCTCGTGCGGTTCTCGATCGGGCTTGAGCATGCCGATGATCTTGTGCGAGATATAGAAAAGGCGCTCGACGCGGCAAGCGGCGGCGAGGCTGGCAAGGTCGCGTATCTGTCGGGTGGAGCGGCGAGCAAATGTGCGTAAACGTAGATGACAAGGTTAAAGTGGTAAGCGGTGATAAAGTAAATGCGCCGCGCCGGCTGCGCGTGGCGATGGCTGGGCTTGGCGTAATCGGCGAGGGCGCGGCGTTGCGCCTTGTCGAGGAGCCCGAGGCTTATGTGTTGTGCGCCGCGCTGGTGAACAATCCTGACAAGGAACGTCATGAGCGGTTAAAGGGGCTGCGCGCCTATTCCGATCCCAATGTGTTCCTGGTGGAGCAGCCCGATGTGGTTATCGACGCGCTGCCGTCCGGCGAGGCCGGGCTGAAGCTGATCGAGGCGGCGCTCGCCCGGGGCGTTCATATCGTGACCGCCAACAAGCAGGCGATCGCCGGCCATCTCGCCGATCTCCACAAGCTGGCGCAGGCCGGCAATGCAACGCTCTCCTATTCGCCGTCGGTCGGCGGCGGCTCGCCCATGGTCGAGACCGTGCGCCAGGCGCGCGAGGCGGGCGACGTGCGCTCCATCACCGCGATCCTCAACGGCACGGTGAACTACATTCTCTCGGCCATGAAGGACGGCGCGTCCTTCGAGGGTGCTGTGAAAGCCGCGCAGGAGGCCGGTTTCGCCGAACCTGATCCGACCGCTGACCTTTCCGGCGAGGATGCGCGGGCGAAGATCTCGATCCTCACCTATGAGGCGTTCGGGCGCGAGTTTCCGCAGGATTCGATTCGCATCGAACCCTTAACGGCGGAGCGCGCCGACGAGTTTGTGAGGCTCGGCGGCGTCTGGAAACAGCTTTCCACGGTGAAGAAATCGCCGGACGGCGGCATCACCGCCCGGGTCCGCTTCGAGCGCGTCGATGACGACGCCTTCCTCGCCGGCGTCGAGGGCGAGGGCAACGCCGTGCGCGTCACCAACACCAATGGCGAGGAGTTCACCTGCACCGGGAAAGGCGCCGGACGCGCGCCGACGGTCGCCAGCATCTTCTCCGATCTGGAACGCATCGCCCTGACGCCGCCGCCAGGCGGCGAAAAATCTTTGCGCCGCATCCAGACGTTCAGCTAAGACAAACCTCATGTCTTCGAATTTGAACCCGGACGCGGCGCAGGGCGCCGCGTCGGCGGCCGCGCATGCTGCAAAACGCCTTGTGGTCAAGGCGGGCTCCGCGATTTTGTGCGGGCCCGAGGGCGTGCGCGAAGCCTGGCTTGCATCGCTCGCGGCCGATATCGCGGCTTTGCGCAAGGAAGGCGTCGAGGTCGTGGTGGTCACGTCGGGGGCGATTGCGCTCGGGCGCAGCCGGCTCGGGCTTAAGGGCGCCCTGCGCCTTGACGAGAAACAGGCCGCCTCGGCGGCGGGCCAGGCGGCGCTGGCGCAAGGCTGGCAGGCGGCATTTAATCCCCATGACGTCGCCATCGCGCAGATCCTCCTGACCCTTGAAGACACGGAAAACCGGCGGCGTTATCTCAACGCCCGCGCGACGGTGCGCACCCTCCTGGCGCTCGGCGCCCTGCCGCTGGTCAATGAGAACGACACGATCGCCACGAGCGAAATCCGCTATGGCGACAATGACCGGCTGGCGGCCCATGTGGCGCAGCTCATGGAAAGCGATCTCCTCGTCATTCTGTCTGACATTGACGGTCTCTATACGGCCGATCCCAGGAAAGACGCCGAAGCGAAACATATCCCGCTCGTCGAGGCGATCACGCCGGAGATCGAACGCGCCGCCGGCGGCGTCAACCAAAGCGCCGGCGTCGGGTCCGGGGGCATGGCCTCCAAAGTTGCGGCGGCAAAGATCGCTGGCGGCGCCGGCTGCGATACGGTGATCGCGCCGGGGCTCGTGGATCATCCCTTGAAAGCCATGCTCGACGGCGGGCCGGCGACGCTCTTTCGCGCCTCGACCACCCATGAAGGCGCGCGGCGGCAATGGATCGCCGGGCGGCTGAAACCGGCGGGCCGCATCGTCATCGACGAAGGCGCCGCGAAAGCCCTCGAAAGCGGCGCCAGCCTTCTTCCCGCTGGCGTCCGCGAGGTCGAAGGCGCCTTTGCGCGCGGCGACGCGGTGGAGATCGTGACGCTTGAGGGGCGGGTGGTCGGCCAGGGCCTCAGCGCTTTCGATGCGGGCGATGCGCGCAAGGTCGCCGGCGCCAAATCGGACCAGATCGAGGCGCGGCTCGGCTATCGCCGCCGCCCGGCCATGGTTGAAAAAGACGATCTCATTTTGAGGAGCGAGTGATGACCGACGCCGGATCGCTTGACGACTATATGGAAGGCCTTGCCGCAAAGGCGCGCGCCGCTTCGCGCCTCATGGCGTCGGCCCCGACCGCGCGCAAGAACGCCGCGCTGGCGAAAGCCGCGGACCTGATCCGCGAACGCGCGGGCGAAATCCTCGAAATCAACGCCGCCGAGCTTTCCGCTGCGAAAAAGCGCGGCGTCGAGGACGCCTTTCTCGATCGCATGGCGCTTGATGCGGGCCGCATCGAAGGGATCGCGAAAGCGCTCGAAGACATCGCGGCGCTTGACGATCCTGTCGGCAAGTCGATTACGAAATGGGGGCGGCCCAACGGGCTCGAGATCGAGCGGGTGAGAACGCCCATCGGCGTCATCGCCATGATTTACGAAAGCCGACCCAATGTGACCGTCGACGCGGCCGCGATTGCGGTGAAGGCCGGCAACGCCGTGATCCTGCGCGGCGGATCGGAATGCATCAAAACCTCGAAGGCGCTTTACGACTGTTTCCATGACGCGCTCGGCGTTGCGGGACTTCCCGAAGACGCGGCGCTGTTCATCGAAACCACCGACCGCGCGGCGGTGGGCGCGCTGTTGTCGGGGCTCGGCGGGCGCATCGACCTCGTCATTCCCCGCGGCGGCAAGTCCCTCGTCGCGCGCGTGCAGGAGGAGGCGCGCGTGCCCGTCCTCTCGCATCTCGATGGCGTCTGCCATGTCTATGTGGACCGCGATGCGGATATCGCAAAGGCGGTGGAGATCGCCGTCAATTCGAAAATGCGGCGCACTGGAATCTGCGGCGCCATGGAAACGCTGTTGATCGATGCGAGCGTTGCGGAGGCTGTCTGGCCGCCGATTGTAGACGCCTTGCGCAAGAAGGGTTGCGAAATCCGCGGCGGCGACGCGCTGCGCAAGATCGATCCCACGGTCATGCCCGCGACGGAAGAGGATTTCTATACGGAATACCTGGCGCCGGTCCTGTCGGTCGCCCTTGTCGACGGCGTCACCGGGGCAATCGAGCACATCGCCAAATACGGCTCCGGACATACGGACGCCATCGTCACCGAGAATGAGGAGACGGCGCAGCGCTTTTTGTCGGAAGTCGACAGCGCCATCGTCATGCACAACGCCTCGACCCAGTTCGCCGATGGCGGCGAGTTCGGCCTCGGCGCAGAGATCGGCATCGCCACGGGCCGGCTTCATGCACGCGGTCCGGCAGGCGTCGAGGAGTTGACGACTTACAAGAATATCGTGCGCGGGACCGGACAGGTCAGGCCTTAGAATATCGGCCGATCAGGCTGCGAGACAACCAACAACTCCGCTCACCCCGACGAAGGTCGGGGTCTCTATCCATATGGATGGAGATTCCGGCCTTCGCCGGAATGAGCGGGAAATGGGAATGTAATGCAGTCTTGCCGCCGCCCCTAACGCCTGCGGCGGAAATAGGCGAATAGAATAGTCGCGACCGGCGCTGCGACGGCAAGCGCCGCGATGACGTCGCCATGGCCTTCGACGAGGAGCGCCGTGACGAGTCCCGCGAGACTCACCGCCAGGAGGATGAGCGGAACCCGGAAAATCCGGGCAAGGGAATTACGCGGCTTGTTCATATAGCGGGGCTCATTCTGCGGGGACTGCTGCTTCGCTGAGGAAGCGTTTTTCGCCGACGCGTTTCTTGGCGAGCCACAGATAAACGCCGCTTCCAAGGACGATGATCGTGAAGATGTCGAGCGCCGCCCAGAGAATCTTCAAAAAGAGCCCGCCATAATCCCCGAAATGCAAAGGCCGCGACAGCGACAGCGCCTTTACATACCAAGGCATTTCGCGCCGCCCTTCGAAAGAGCCGTCGGCGGCGTCGATAAGAACGGGCGTGATGATGCGTTCGGTGAGCGGCGTCTTGCCGTGCAGGAACACTGCGTAATGAGCGTTCGTCGAATAAGGGCTCCCCGGAAAGGAGACGAATTGCAGCTCCATGCCCGGCGCCGCCTCGACCGCCCGCGCGACGGCGGCGTCGAGCGAAGCGGGCGCCTTGGTCAGCGGCGGGCCCTGATGCTCCGACACAAGGTCGGCAAGCTCGGTGTAGCGCCAGGCGTCGATGATCGGCTTTTCAAGCGTGTTGACGACGCCGGTCAGTCCGACGACGAGCAGCCATCCGGTCGCGGCGACGCCTAAAAGATTGTGGTAGTCGAGCCATTTGAGGCGCGCCGATTTTTCCCGCCGCACCTCGCCGAAATCGAGCTTGGTCATGAAGGGCGCATAAAGAACGACCCCGGAGACGATTGCGGCGACAAAGAGAAGCCCCATGAAGCCGAGGAACAGCATCCCCGGAAGCCCTAAAAACATGTCCGTGTGAAGCTGGAGCAGAAACTCCATGACGCCTTCGCCGACATCCGCCGGCGGCACCACATCGCCGCTCGTCAGGTCGAAAGAGGCGAACAGCATGTCGCTCGGGGGCGCGTCGATGCTCGGCAGGCTGGTGACGTTCACCACCGGTCGGTCGATATCGAAGCTGAGGAAGATCGGCACGTCGCCCTCTCGCCGCGCCAGGGCGATGGCGAGGATTTCGTCGAGCGTGAGATGCGGCCCGCCGGGATTGGCGGGCGTCCAGACTTCCTTGTTGAGCGCGCCGTCGATTTCATCGTGAAAGATCAGCGGCAGTCCCGTGACGCAGAGCATCAGAAGAAAGAGCGTGCAGATGAGGCTCGTCCATTTATGGACGAAGGCCCAGCCGCGGATGGTCGCTGTCTTCACGGGCGCGCAGGCTCCCTAAAAGTCGGCGGACACCGTCGCCATGAAGGTGCGCGGCGCCCCCTGAATGAGGTAGTTGGCGCCGGGATAGCCGCCCGACGAGGCCCAGTAGCCTTTGTCCGTGACATTGTCGACGCGGGCGCGGAAGGTGAGGGGGACTTCGCTGATCTGCGTCTTGTAGCGGATGCCGAGATCGAGCCGGGCCCAGTCTTCGAGCTCGACGGTGTTGGTCTCGTTGACATATTGCTCGCCGGTATAGACGACGCGCCCGTCGAGCGTGAAGCCCGGCGCGAAGGGCAGGTCCCATTCGCCGTTGATATTGGCCTGAACTTCCGGAACGCCGATGACGGTGTTTCCTTCATTGACGCCGCCTTCGGTTTCCTCGAGCTCGGCGTCCACATAGGTAAGCCCGCCGAGAAGGCGCACGCCCTCGGCCGGTTCGCCGAAGACGGAAAGCTCGACCCCGCGATTTTGCTGTTCGCCGGAGGCCTGGAACACCTGATCGACGACGATGGCGTTCTGGCGCGAGATCGAGAACAGGCTGACTGTCGCGCCGAATGTTCCGCCGTCGAATTTCGCGCCCACTTCCATCTGGTCGCCCTTGAACGGGTCGAGAATTTCGCCGGCGTTCGTAATCGGCGTGCCGCCGCTCGAGGCCGGTGCGACGGACCCTGGCTGCAGGCTTTCGGCGTAATTGCCATAGAGCGAAAAGGCCGGCGAGAGTTTGAAGACCGCGCCGAAGGCAGGCGTCACCGCATCTTCGTCATAACGCGAGAGTTCCGCGCCCGAATTATAATCGAAGGTGCGCGTCTTGATCGCCTGGTAGCGCAGACCGCCGGTAAGCAACAGGCGGTCGTCAAAGAGCGACAGCGTGTCGGCAAAGGCGACGGATTTGTTTGTCACTTTTTCGGTTGATAAGGGATCGGAAAGCACGCCGCCGACGAAAAAGTCCGGCTCGGGAAGCACAGCGATGGGCGCCGGGTTATAGAGATTGCCGGGGAAGCCGGAGAAGGCGGAAAAAGCGTAGGCGTTTTTGGAATCGAGATCGATGATCGACGCCGAGACAACCGCATTGTGGCCGACGGCGCCGGTTTCGAATTCCGCCCGCGCGCCGACATCGGCGGAGAGAACCAGGTCCTCGCGCGCATTGTCGAACCGGTAGGCGCTCGTATCGCCGTCAATGTCGGCGGTGGGGTTGGCGAGGATATTGTTTTCCTCGCCGCTGCGCGCGCCGGCGGCGGCCCATACCGTGACATAGTCGGAAATATCGAGTTCCGCACGCGCCACGCCGAAAAGCTGTTCCTCATCGGTGAAGGTTCCGGTCTGGGCGTAGTTCACGTCGGGGTCCGGAACCGCCGGGACGCCGGTCGCGGGCGGCGTCACCTGCGGGCGCGGATTGTCGATGCGGTTGTCCTGATAGCCGATATCGGCGGAGAAACGGAAATAATCGCCCGCATAGTCCGTGCCGAGAGAAAACACTTTAAGGTCGCGGTCCTGATCCTCGACGGAGCTTTCGCCGTCGCGATAGACGGCGTTGAAGCGAACGCCCCATTCGCCGCTGTCGCCGAGCCGCGTTCCGAGATCGGCGGCGCCGTAAAACTGGCCGGCGTTTTCATAGCCGAGCGTCAGGCGGCGCACGCCGTCATCCGGCGCGCGTTTGGGGACGAGGTTGATGGCGCCGCCCACAGCCGATCCGCCGGGCGCCGCGCCATTGACGAAGGCGTTGGCGCCGCGGAACACTTCGACGCGTTCAAAAAGCTCGGCGGCCACGAACTGGCGCGGCAGGATGCCGAAAAGGCCGTTCAGCGTCATGTCGTCGGAAAAGACGGGGAAGCCGCGGACCACATAGACTTCCTGAAAATTGCCGAAGCCCTTGGCGACGCGCACCACGGGGTCGTTCTGGAGAACGTCGCCGATGCTTTCCGATTGCTGCGCCTCGATGATTTCCTGGGTGTAGGCTGTGCCGCTGAAGGGCGCGTCGAGGAAATCGAGATTGCCGAGGAGGCCGGCGCGTCCGCCGCGCGCTACCTGGCCGCCGGCGTAAGGGTCGGTCAGTTCGATCTGCGAGCCGTCGCCATAGACGACGATTTCGTCGATCTCCCGGTCTTGAGCGAAGGCTGCGCCGGCGAGGGCGGCCGTCGCCGCGCCGGCCAGGAAAAACGATTTCAGGAGAGTGGATTGCATGGGAAACGCCCTGACTTGGTTACTTGTTCTGGTTGCCTGATCTGACGGCTTGGGCGGCTCCGTAAATGATAATCATTCGCATGTAAACTGCTTCACAGCCCTTGAGGGGTGTGACAAACCGCAGATGCGGCAAAGGCTGAGGGAAATGGCGGATTTGAAGCGGGCTTCAGGCGCTGACGCGGCGGATTTGCAGGCGCTTTTCACCCGCACCTTTCTGGAGGCGTATGAGGGTGTCCATAGCCCGGAAAATCTCAGCCGCTATTGCGCCAATCATTATTCGCTGGAGGCGGCCCGGGCGGTGATCGCCGATCCCGGAGCCGACTGCGTCATTGCCCGGCAAAATGGCGAGGCGGCGGGGTTTTTCGTCGTCAAAGATCACGAGTGTCCCTTGCGCGCGCTCGAAGGCGGCGCCGCGGAATTGAAGCAGATCTATGTCCTCAAAGCTCATTACGGCGCGGGGCTCGGCGAGGCGCTATATAAAGGGGCTCTCGACGCTATCCGCGCCAGGGGCCGGCGCTGGCTTTGGCTGGTGGTTTCCGATCTCAATCTGCGCGCCCGGAAATTCTACGAGAAGAACGGACTCGAGGCCGTTGGCGCGGGCCCCGAGCTGGTCGTGGGAACGGACAGGCTGTCCTCGACTATTTTGGCCGGACGTCTCTAATTCTGCGGGATTTTGGCGTATCGGAGAGATATCGGATTTTGCCTGAAGCAGATTGTGCTATCTCATGGCGCGCACCCAGCGCTCAGAGGGAAAAAAAAGACCCTTTGGGGCATTTTTTGCTTGTTTGTTAACAGGGCGGGCTGTAAGCGGGGTTTAGCGCCGAAAACGGCGCAAAAGGTAGTGAAATGCGGGCTTTGGCGGATATCAGCATCAAGGGAGAGGGCGCGGTCGTGATCGCGGAGCCTCTGCTTATGGCTGTAAGCCTCCTTTCGCTCGTACTCGTACTCCTTATTAGCCCCATCCGGGGAGCGGCCATGGAGCCCGCGCGCTAACTTAGCAGCACGGACCTCCGCATAGCCCGCTCCCGAAAGGAGCGGGTTTTTTCATGCCCGGAGGTTCGTTCAAGAGAAGAAATGAACGGACGACAATGACGAGTAAAAGATCAGACGCCATCACCAAGGGAGCCGCCAAGGCGCCGGCCCGGGCGATGCTGCGCGCGACGGGGCTGGGCGACAAGGAACTCGACCAGCCGATCATCGCCGTGGTGAACACCTGGTCCACGGTGACCCCTTGCAACATGCATCTCGACAAGCTGGCCGAGCCGGTGCGCGAGGGCGTGCGCGCGGGCGGCGCGACCCCGGTCGATTTCAACACCATCGTCGTCTCTGACGGCATCACCATGGGCGGCGAGGGGATGCGCGCCTCTCTGATCTCGCGCGAGGTGATCGCCGACTCTATCGAACTCGCCGTGCGCGGCCATTCGCTCGACGCCGCCGTCATTCTGGTCGGCTGCGACAAGACATTGCCTGCCGCTGCAATGGCGCTGGCGCGCATGGATATTCCGGGCGTCATTTTCTATGGCGGCACCATCATGCCGGGCCACTGCACCTTCCGCGGCGAGGAAAAAGACATCTCCATTCAGGATGTGTTCGAGGCGGTCGGCGCTCATTCGAAAGGCGATTATTCCGACGACGAGCTCGACCAGATCGAACGCGCCGCTTGTCCCGGCGCGGGCGCCTGCGGCGGCCAGTTCACCGCGAACACCATGGCCATGGCGCTCGCCTTTCTGGGGCTCGCGCCCATCGGCGCGGGCGATCCGCCAGCGATCGCGGATGAAAAAGCCGCCGAGGGCGTGCGCTGCGGCAAGCTCGCCGCGCAACTCGCCAATGAAGGCAAGACCGCGCGCCAGTTCATCACCGAAACATCCATGCGCAACGCCGCGACCTCGGTCGTTGCGTCGGGCGGATCGACAAACGCCGTTCTGCACCTGACGGCGATCGCGGGTGAGGCGGGCGTGCCGTTCTCCATCGACCTTTTCGATGAGCTCTCGCGTACGACGCCGGTGATCTCGAACCTGAAGCCTGGCGGCAAATATCTGGCGAAAGATCTTTACGCGGCGGGCGGCGTGCGCCTCTTCGGCAAGCAGCTGATGGACGCCGCCAAGATCGAGGACGCGCCCACGGTCTCCGGCGCCTCGCTGTTCGAGGAATTCGAGAAAGCCGAGGAAACGCAAGGCCAGCAGGTCGTTCACTCCGTCGCTGATCCGTTCAAGGAAACCGGCGGCTTGCGCATTCTTTACGGCGATGTCGCGCCCGAAGGCGCGGTTCTTAAAACCGCCGGTTACGGCGACGGCGCCTTTGAGGGAACGGCGCGTGTCTTCGAGGGCGAGGAGGCGGCGTTCAAGGCGGTCTCCGACGGCGAGATCAAGGAAGGCGACGTCGTCGTCATCCGTTATGAAGGGCCGAAAGGCGGGCCGGGCATGCGCGAAATGCTGGCGGTCACCGCCGCCGTTGCGGGCCAGGGCCTTGCCGGCAAGGTGGCGCTGATCACCGACGGGCGTTTCTCCGGCGCCTCGCACGGCTTCGTCATCGGCCATGTGGCGCCCGAAGCGGCGACCGGCGGGCCCATCGGGTTGTTGCAGGACGGCGACAAGATCACCATCGACGCCGATGCGCGCCGCATCGACGCCGATATCGACTGGGAGGCGCGCCGCGCCGCCTTCAAACCGAGAAAACCGCACCGCATGGGCGGGGTTTTCGACAAATACGCAACCCTGGTTGCCTCGGCGTCGAAAGGCGCCGTCACCATCCAATCATTCAACGACTGAACCGTAAGAGGGATTTGAGAGATGAGAATTTACACCGAAGATGACGCCGATCCGAAGATCGTCAAAGACGATGTGGTTGCGGTCATCGGGTATGGCAGCCAGGGCCGGGCCCACGCGCTGAACCTTCACGACTCCGGCTGCAAGGTGCTGGTCGGCGTGCGCCCCGACGGCCCGGGCGCGAAACGCGCGACCGAAGACGGCCTTGAGGTCGTGACCGTCGCCGAAGCGGTGCGTCAGGCGAAACTGATCGCCGTGCTGACGCCGGACATGACCCACGAACAGATTTTCAAGAACGACATCGAGCCGAACCTAAGCGATGGCGATGCGCTGTTGTTCGCGCATGGCTTCACCGTTCTTTACGGCCGCGTGACGCCGCCGGAGACCGTCGACGTGATCATGGTCGCGCCGAAAGGCCCGGGCGGGCTCGTTCGCTCCGAATATGAGCGCGGCCGCGGCGTGCCGAGCCTTTTCGCGATTCATCAGGACGCTACCGGCAAGGCCAAGGAAAAAGCCCTCGGCTACGCCAGCCTGATCGGCGGCGCCTCGGCGGGCGTCATTGAGACGACCTTCCGCGAAGAGACGGAGACGGACCTTTTCGGCGAGCAGGCGGTGCTGTGCGGCGGCACCTCGGAGCTCGTCATCGCCGGCTTCGAAACCCTGGTGGAAGCCGGTTATCAGCCGGAAATCGCCTATTATGAATGTCTTCACGAGCTGAAGCTTATTGTCGACCTCTTCTATGAGGGCGGGATCAGCCGCATGCACGACTTCATTTCCGAGACTGCGAAATATGGCGATTTCGTTTCCGGCCCGCGCGTCATCAACGCGGAAACGAAACAGCGTATGAAAGAAGTGCTGACCGACATCCAGAACGGCTCCTTCGCCCATGACTGGATCGTCGAAAACCAGGCGGGCAAGGTCCGCTACAATCAGATGCTGCGCGCCGACCTGGAGCATCCCATCGAAAAGACCGGCAAGGAATTGCGCGCGCGCATGTCCTGGTTGAAGCCGGGCGCCAATACCAAACAGAACTAAGGCCAAAGGACTTTACCTGTCATGACTGCTCCTCAAGCAAAGCAAGAGACCAAGACGGCGGCTCAGATTTCAAAATCGGGCGCTGAACTTCTCCTTGACGCGCTGGAGGAGCAGGGCGTGGAGGTAATCTTCGGCTATCCGGGCGGCGCTGTCTTGCCGATCTACGACGCGCTCTACGCCCGCGAGTCGATCCGCCATGTTCTGGTGCGTCACGAACAGGGCGCCCTGCACGCGGCGGAAGGCTATGCGCGCTCCACCGGCAAGGTTGGCGTTGCGCTGGTGACCTCGGGTCCCGGCGCCACCAACGCCGTCACCGGGCTGGCGGACGCGCTCCTCGATTCCATTCCGGTTGTCTGCATCTCCGGGCAGGTGGCGCGGCCGCTGATCGGCACCGACGCCTTTCAGGAATGCGACACCACGGGGATCACGCGCTCCTGCACCAAGCACAATTACCTGGCGCCGTCGGCGCACGGGCTGCCGACCATCGTCCATGAAGCGTTTCACATCGCCCGCAATGGCCGTCCCGGGCCGGTGCTGATCGATATTCCGAAAGACGTTCAGTTCGAAAAAGCGCGCTACACCACGCGCGAGGATGCGCAAAAGCGCAACTGCATCGTCACGCCGGAGATCAGCGCCCACCAGATCGAACAGGCCGTCGACCTCATGCGTTATGCGCGCCGGCCGGTGCTGTACACCGGCGGCGGCGTCATCAATGCGGGGCCGGAAGCTTCGAAAGTTCTGCGCGACCTGGCGAAAGCCACCGGCTTTCCCATCACCTCGACCCTCATGGGGCTCGGCGCCTTCCCGGCGTCCGATCCGCAATGGCTCGGCATGCTGGGGATGCACGGCTCTTACGAGGCGAACAACGCCATGCATGATTGCGATCTGATGATCGCCATCGGCGCGCGCTTCGACGACCGCGTCACGGGCCGCCTCGACGCCTTCTCGCCCAACTCGCGCAAGATCCATATCGACATCGACCCGTCTTCCATCAACAAGAACGTGCCCGTCGATATCGGCATTGTCGGCGATGCGGGCGCGGTGATGCAGGCGATGCTCGACGAATGGAAACGCCGCGACAAGACGGAAACCCATGACAAGACGCGCAACGACGCCTGGAGGACGCAGATCGACGGCTGGCGCGCGCGCAAATCCTTCGCCTATGTGAACAGCGGCACGTTCATCAAGCCGCAATATGCGGTCGAGCGTTTATACCAGCTGACCCGCGGCAAGGACGTCTATGTGACGACGGAAGTCGGCCAGCATCAGATGTGGGCCGCGCAGCACTTTCATTTCGACGAGCCGAACCGCTGGATGACTTCCGGCGGGCTCGGCACCATGGGATACGGCCTGCCGGCGGCGCTCGGCGTCCAGGCGGCGCACCCGAATGCGCTGGTCATCGACATCGCCGGCGACGCCTCGGTGCAGATGACCATGCAGGAGATGTCGGCGGCGGTTCAGCACGATCTGCCGATCAAGATCTTTATCCTGAATAACGCCTATCTCGGCATGGTCCGCCAGTGGCAGGAACTCCTGCATGGCGGGCGCTACTCGCATTCTTATTCCGACAGCCTGCCGGACTTCGTGAAGCTCGCCGAAGCCTATGGCGGCCACGGCATTCGCGCCACGGACCCGGCGGAGCTCGACGAGAAGATCATGGAAATGATCGAGTCCAAGAAGCCGGTGCTGTTCGACTGCGTCGTCACCCAGGAAGAAAACGTCTTCCCGATGATCCCGTCGGGCGCGGCGCATAACGAGATGCTGTTCGGCGAGATGACGGAAGACTCCGTTTCAGAACAGGGGAAGACGCTGGTATGACCGCCCAAAGTTCACAGAGCGGCGCTCAGTCGCAATCGGTCTATCCGGTCACCCGAGACGAAGGCGCGGAGCGCGAGGTCATTCTCGCGATCATCGTCGACAACGAGCCGGGCGTCCTGGCGCGGGTCGTCGGGCTCGTCTCGGCGCGCGGCTACAATATCGAAAGCCTGACGGTCGCCGAGACCGATATGGAAAAGCACACTTCGCGCATTACCGTCGTGACGCGCGGCTCGCCCTCGAAGATCGAACAGATCAAGGCGCAGCTCGGGCGTCTGGTGCCGGTGCGCAGGGTGATCGACGTGTCGGCCGAGACCGACGCGCTCGAACGCGAGCTGGCGCTCATCAAGGTCGTCAATGAGGGCGACCAGCGCGTCGAGGCCATGCGTCTGGCTGATATTTTCCGCGCCCGCGCGCTCGATACGACGCATCAGTCGTTCGTGTTCGAGATCACGGGCGCGCGCGACAAGATCAACGCCTTTATCGACCTGATGAAGCCCCTGGGGCTTTCGGAGGTTTCCCGCACCGGCGTTCTGTCCATCCGCCGCGGCGCTGAAAAGGACTGACACCCATGTTTCCGCGTCTTCTGTTGAACCTGACGAGCCTGCTCCTTAGCCCCGCGCGGTGAAATCTCCGCGCGTTAGAAGTCGGCTTAATCAAGGAACAGAACGAAGGAATTCAAACGTGACCAAGACAGAAACAGAAGATGGCGGGGTACGGGCAAAGCCCGACGACCATGTCAAGATTTTCGACACCACCTTGCGCGACGGCGAACAGGCGCCGGGCTTTTCCATGGCGACGGACGCCAAGATGGTCGTCGCCCGCGCGCTCGAAGCGCTGAATGTGGACATTATCGAGGCGGGTTTCGCCGCGGCTTCGCCCGGCGACGCGGCGGCGATCGCCGCCATCGCCTCGGAAATCAGGGGGCCGACGATCTGCTCTCTGTCGCGCCTCAACGACAAGGATATCGAGGCGTCGGCCAAGGCTTTGGAGTCTGCGCGCCACAAGCGCATCCACACCTTCATCGGCACCAGCCCGCTTCACCGTGAAGCCAAGCTGAAGATGACGAAGGACGAGATCATCGAGAAGATCGGCCGGCTCGTCGCCTTCGCCGTGCCCTTGTGCGACGAGGTCGAGTTCTCGCCCGAAGACGCCATCCGCACCGAGCGCGACTATCTGATCGAAGCGGTGAACACGGCGATCGAGGCCGGCGCCACGACCATCAACATTCCCGACACGGTCGGCTACACGACGACGGAGGAAATCGCCGATCTCTTCCGGTTCCTGAAGGAAAACGCCAAGGACGCCGACAAGGTGACGTTTTCGACGCACTGCCATGACGATCTCGGCATGGCGGTGGCGAATTCGCTGGCCGCCGTGCGCGGCGGCGCCCGCCAGATTGAATGCGCCATCAACGGCATCGGCGAGCGGGCGGGCAACTGTTCCCTGGAAGAAGCTGTCATGGCGCTCGAAACCCGCAAGGATTTCTTTGGCCTGTCGACCCAGATCGAAACCACCAAGCTCTATCCGGCGAGCCTCGCCTTGTCGCGGGTCACGCACAATCCGATCCCGCGCAACAAGGCGGTGGTCGGCAAGAACGCCTTCGCCCATGAAAGCGGCATTCACCAGCATGGCGTGTTGGCGAACAAGCGCACCTATGAAATCATGGATGCGGAATCGGTGGGGATGCCCGCCAATTCCATCGTCCTCGGCAAGCATTCCGGCAAACACGCTGTGCGCGCGCGCGCCGAAGCGCTGGGTTTCAAGATTTCGCCGCAGAAAGTGGAAGACATCTTCCCGGCCTTCAAGAAACTGGCGGACACGACCCGTGAGGTCAGCGACGCGCAGCTCATCAAGCTGGTCACCGGCAATTCCGTCGTCGACGGACGGGTCGGCCCCTGGCGCATGCGCCGCACGGAGCTGCGCATCGACATGGAGGAGGGGACGAAGCCCTATGCGCGCATCACCCTCGAGCATGACACCGGCGAGCAGCACACGGTGACCCATGAAGGCGCCGGGCCTATCGACGCCGCCTTCGCCGCTGTCTGCGCCATCACCGATGTTTCCGGCGTCATCAAGACGCTCGATCTGCATCACGTAGCGGAAGAAGGCGTCGTGCGCGCTGACGCCGTTGTCACCGTCGACGGGCGCGATTTCGCCGGCAAAGGCAAGGAAGTGGACATCGCGGACGCGGCGGTCGCCGCTTTCGTCGCCGCGATCAATCAGGCGGCGGCTGTGCGCGCCGGCCTTACTGTTGTGGAAAGCGAGGCCGCGGCGTCATGACTATTGCGAATGAAAGTCCGACGTCCTTATTCGACAAATTGTGGGAGCGTCATGTCGTCGTCGAGGAGACGGCGGAGGCGCCTGCGGTGTTGTATATCGACCTCCACCTCATTCATGAGGTGACCTCGCCCCAGGCCTTTTCGGTGCTGGCCGAGCGCGGTCTTAAAGTGCGCCGCCCAGACCGCACCTTCGGCACGCTCGACCATTCGACGCCGACCCTGCCTGCCAATGACCGGGGCGAGCTTCCCTATGCGACGCCGGAAGCGAAGTCGCAGGTCGAGCGGCTGATCGAAAACTGCGAGGAACACGGCGTCGAGCTTTTGAACATGGGCGATCCGCGCCGCGGCATCGTCCATGTCATCGGGCCGGAGCTGGGGCTGACGCAGCCGGGCAAGACCATCGTCTGCGGCGACAGCCATACCTCGACCCACGGCGCCTTTGGCGCGCTCGCCTTCGGCATCGGCACCACGGAAGTGGGCCATGTGCTGGCGACGCAATGCGTGCTTCAAAGGAAGCCCAAATCCATGCGCGTCATCTTTGACGGGGCCCTGCCGGAAGGCGTCGGCGCGAAAGACATGGCGCTCGCCATGATCGCCCAGATCGGCGCCGATGGCGGGCAGGGCTACGCCATCGAATTCGCCGGCGAGGCGGTGCGCGCGCTGTCCATGGACGGGCGCATGACGCTCTGCAACATGTCAATTGAGGCGGGCGCCCGCTTCGGCATGGTCGCGCCGGACGAGACGACCTTCGAATGGCTGCATGGCCGCGACTTCACGCCCAAGGGCCTTGCCTGGAATGAGGCGCTCGCCGACTGGTCCGAACTCAAAAGCGAACTCGGCGCGCATTTCGACAAGGAAGTGCATGTGGACGCGTCGACTATCCGTCCCATGATCACCTTCGGCGTGTCGCCGGACGCCGCCGCGCCGGTCGACGCGATTGCGCCGGAGCCCCATTCGGAAGCGGAAAAACACGCCGCCGACTATATGAAATTCGAGGCCGGCAAGCCGTTTCATGACGCTGCGGTCGACCGTGTCTTCATCGGCAGCTGCACCAATTCGCGCCTGTCTGATCTGCGCGAGGCGGCGCAGGTGATGCGCGGGCGCAAGGTCAAGGACGGCGTTATCGCGCTCATCGTGCCGGGTTCGGTTGCAGTGAAACAGGCGGCTGAAGCGGAAAAGCTTCACGAGATTTTTCTCGCCGCCGGAGCCGAATGGCGCGAGCCGGGCTGCTCCATGTGCATCGCCATGAACGGCGACTCGGGCAATCCGGGCGAGCTCGTGGTCTCGACCTCGAACCGCAATTTCATCGGCCGTCAGGGCAAGGGCGTCCGCACCGTGCTTGCGAGCCCCGCGACGGCGGCGGCGTCCGCCATTGAGGGACGCATTACCGATCCGCGGCCTTATCTGTTCGCGAAGGAGAGCGCGTAATGTCTTTCGATCCGATCAAGACGCTGACATCGCGCACCGTAGTTCTCACCCAGGAGAATATCGACACCGACCAGATCATTCCGGCGCGGTTTTTGACGACGACCACCAAGGAAGGGCTCGGCGCGTCGGCCTTTTTCGACTGGCGTTACGATGAGGACGGACGCCCGAAAAACTCTTCCGTCTTCAACGGCGTTAATCCCGAGACCCACAAGATCCTCGTCGCCGGCTCGAATTTCGGCTGCGGTTCCTCGCGCGAACACGCGCCCTGGGCGCTGTCGGATTTCGGCTTCCGCGCGGTGATCAGCTCCGACATTGCCGACATCTTCAAGAGCAACGCCCAGAAGAACGGCCTCTTGCCCGTCGAAGTCGACGAAGAGACTCATAAAAAGCTGCTTGCTTCGCCGGGCGCGGAAGTCACCATCGATCTCGAAAGCTGCGAAGTGACTTTCGGCGACGGCGAAAAGGGAAGCTTCCCGATCGAAGCTTTCGCCCGGCGCTGCCTCTTAGACGGGGTCGATCCGCTCGGCCATCTCATCAATCAGATGCCCGCCATCGAAGATTACGAAAGACAATAAGAATGACTGCGAAAATCGCATTTCTGCCTGGCGACGGCGTCGGCCCCGAAGTCGCTCATGCGGCGAAAAAAGTGCTCGACGCCGCAGCGAAGAAGAATTCGCTGTCGCTTGAGTATCAAGACTGTTTTTTCGGCGGGGCCGCCATTGACGCCATGGGCGATCCGTTCCCGGCGGAAACCAAACAGGCCTGCCTCGAGGCGGATGCGATTTTTCTCGGCGCGATCGGCGGGCCGAAATGGGACGGCGCGAAAAAACGCCCTGAGGCGGGGCTTTTGGAAATGAGGAAGGCCCTCGGCGTGTTCGCCAATCTCCGGCCCGTTTCCGTCGCGTCGGGCATGGAACATCTCTCGCCCCTGCGCGAAGAGCGCGTCAAAGGCGTTGATCTCCTGATTGTCCGTGAGCTGACCGGCGGGCTCTATTTCGGGGAGCGCACGGAGGGTTACGATCTCGCGACCGACCAGTGTCTTTACACCAAGGACGAGGTGATCCGCGTCGCGCGCATCGCTTTCGAAGCGGCGAAAAAACGCGGCGGCCGCGTGGCGTCGGTGGATAAGGCGAATGTCCTGGCGACGAGCCGGCTGTGGCGCAGCGCCGTCAAGGAACTGCACGAAGCGGAATACAAAGACGTCGAGCTCACCCATGTTCTCGTCGACGCCATGGCCATGAAATTGATCCAGGCGCCGGCGGAGTTCGACGTTATCCTCACCGAAAACCTCTTCGGCGATATATTGAGCGACGAGGCGAGCGTTCTGTCGGGCTCTATCGGTCTCGCGCCGTCTGCCTCGCTCGGTGAAGGAACGCGCGGGCTTTACGAGCCGATCCACGGCTCCGCGCCGGATATTGCGGGGCAGGGCAAGGCGAACCCCGTGGGCGCGATCATGAGCGCGGCGATGTTGCTGCGCTTTTCTCTCGGTGAAGGCGCGGCGGCCGACGCCATCGAGGCGGCGGTGTCTAAAGCGCTCGCCTCGGGCCGCGGCACCGGCGATATCGGCGGCGAAGACAGCACAGCGTCGTTCACGGATGCTGTTTGCGAGTTGATTGGCTGACTTATTCCCCCGCTTGCGGGGGAAGTACCGGCGAAGCCGGGGATGGGGGTCTAAACCCCCTCCGTCTTAACCGGACTTCGTCCGGTTTCGACACCTCCCCCGTAAACGGGAGAGGAAAACTCACTCCATAATATCTTCGTTCCACAGGTCCGGCTTTTCGCGGATGAAGCGCGCCATCAGGTCGAGCGAGGCAGGATGCGCGACGTCGATTACCGCGACGCCGCGCGACTTGAGAAACGCTTCATTGCCGCCGAAATTTTCCGTGTCGTTGATGACGACGCGCGGAATCTTGAATTGCACGATAGTGCCTGAGCACATCATGCAGGGCGACAGCGAGGTGTAGAGCGTCAGGTCGCGATAGCTTTTCTGGCGGCCGGCCTTGCGCAAGCAATCCATCTCGCCATGCGCAATGGGATCGCCTTTTTGCACCCGCTGATTATGGCCCTCGGCGATCAGCTCGCTTCCGCGCGCCAGCACCGAGCCGATGGGAAGGCCGCCTTCGTCATAGCTCTTTTTTGCCTGAAGGAAGGCGCGCTCGATGAATTCCTTATCCCAGTCTTCCAGCATTTTGGACCTCCCGATGGACAAGCTCCGCCCCATGATCGATAAAGGCGCCGAGCGATTATGACAATCAAGGGCGCGCAAAGCCATGTCCGACAACCTCACCATCGTCGATCACCCCCTCATCAAGCACAAGTTGACGATCCTCAGAGACAAGACCACCTCGACGGCGCAGTTCCGCCAGGTCATCCGCGAGGTCGCCTTCGTGCTCGGCTGCGAAGTGACGCGGGATCTGAAGCTGAAAGAGGTGGAGATCGAAACGCCGATTGAAAAAATGACGGCGCCCTATCTCGAGGGCAAGAAACTCTGTTTCGTGTCAATCCTGCGCGCCGGGAACGGGCTCCTCGACGGGCTTTTGGATCTCATTCCCTCGGCGCGGGTCGGTCATGTGGGCATCTATCGCGACCACGACACGCTGGAGGCGCACCGCTATTATTTCAAGACGCCGGACAAGCTTGGCGAGCGGCTTGTTGTGCTCGTCGATCCCATGCTGGCGACGGGGAACACCGCCATCGACGCGGCCAATGAACTCAAGAAAGCCGGCGCAAAAAACATGAAGTTTCTCTGTCTCGTCGCCGCGCCGGAAGGCGTCGAGAAATTCTCGGCGGCGCATCCCGACGTGCCGGTCATCACCGCGGCGCTCGACCGCCAGCTCAATGAGGTCGGCTATATCATGCCGGGCCTCGGCGACGCCGGCGACCGGATTTATGGGACAAAGGGGTAAAATGGGATTTGTGCCTCATTTTACGAAATGCATACACGCAACCTGATGTGTCATCGCCGGCTTTACGCCGGCGATCCAGCATTAAGGACTGGATGCCCGGGACAAGCCCGGGCATGACACAATCCGCTTTGTTTGGAATGGGCAGAACTTAATTCGTCAGGGGCGCGTCTTCGGCGGGCTTTATCTCGTGGCTGATGCCCTGAAGCTCTTTCGGGATGTAATTCTCGTCATGCTTGGCGAGAATGGTGCTCGCGACGAAAACGCCCTCGGCGTTGAATGCCCCTTGCGCGATGACGCCCTGACCCTCGCGGAAGAGGTCGGGCACGATGCCGGCATAGGTGACCGGCATGGTCGCGGTCCCGTCCGTCACCCGGAAGGAGATAGCGAGGCCGTCGCCATGCTCGACGCTGCCGGTCTCCACGAGCCCGCCGAGGCGGATGCGCGTTTCCGGCGCGATGGCCGCTTCTTCGGCCTCGCTTGGCGTATAGAAGTAGGAAATATTGCGCTGGAGCGCGGTGAAGACGAGTCCCGCCGCGGCGGCGAGGAGGACGCCTCCGCCGGCCACAAGGCCTAAACGCCGGTTCCGGTGGATCGGTTTCATGGGGCCTTATTTAGGACGTCCCGGGCCCGGCGCCAAACGCAATCGCAAGGCGCTCATTGTCGCGCCATTTGCGGCGCCGGCGCGCCTGTCCAGCGCGGGCGAATTGCCCTAAACCCTTGACCCCATGGACCGATACCGGCGCGACATCAGCCTTTCCGCCGAGAACGCCGGGTGCGACCGCGCCGGGGCGGCGATCGTGCGCGGGGTGAGTTTCGCCTTGAAAGCCGGGGAGGGATTGCAGCTTTTCGGGCCCAACGGGGCCGGCAAGTCGAGCCTTCTTTCCATGTTCGCGGGGCTGATCCGCCCGGCGGAAGGCGCGCTTCGCTGGCGCGAGGGCGGGGCCGAGACGGACCGCCCGCCCGAGGCAAGCGTTTTCTTCCTCGGCCATGAGGCGAGCGTCAAACCGGCCCTGACCGCGGAAGAGAATCTGGCGTTCTGGGCGAAGACCTATGGCGGCGGGGAGGTGAAAGCCGCGCTCGAAGCGGTCGACGCCATGGCTTTCCGGCGCCTGCGCGCGCGCTCCCTGTCGGCTGGCCAGCGCCGCCGGGTGGATCTCGCGCGCGCGCTTCTGGCGCAGCGCGAGGTCTGGCTCCTTGACGAGCCGACAGCGGCCATTGACCGCGACGGCGTGAAGATCATCCGCAGACTGATTGACGATCATCTCGCGCGCGGCGGCGTCGCCATTGTCGCGACCCATGACGACCTCGGCGACGGCTTCAAGCGGCTGGAGCTGGCGCGATGAAACTTGGAACCGCCATCCTAACGCGCGATCTCGCGCTCGCCTTCCGGTCCGGGGGCGGGTGGTTTTATGCGCTGTTCTTCTTTGCGGTCTTCACCGCGCTGGCGGGGATCGCCTTCGGTCCGTCCCTGACCGCGCTTGCGGCCGCGGCGCCGGCGGCGATCTGGCTAGCGGCGGCGCTCGCCATCCAGTTCGCGGCGGCGGATCTCTTCGAAAGCGACCTTGGCGACGGCTCCTTGCGCGTCTTTGCCGCGGAACAGAAAAGCCTTCTGCCTTACTGGGCCACCAAGGCGGGGCTGCTGGCGCTCACCGCTGCGGCGCCGATGATCGTCGCGGCGCCGTTTTTCCTGACCATGCTTGGCGTTCCCTTCGGGCGGGGGATCGGGCTTGCCTTCCTCCTTCTCCTCGGCGCGCCGGCGCTGGTCTTCATCGCGGTGCTGACCGCCGCCTTGAGCGCGGGACTGCGCGCCGGCGGGCTTCTCGCCATGGTTATCGCCGCGCCTTTCGCCGCGCCGGTCCTTGTCTTCGGCGTCATGGCGGCGAAGGCGTTTCTGCTAGGCGGCGTTCTGGTTTCGCCCGAGGCCTTGATTTTGGCCGCTCTTAGCTTGTTTATGGCGGCGACGACGCCTGCTTTTGCAATCGCGGCGCTGCGCGTGAGTCTGGAATAAGACGGGTCAGCCGCGAAAAGGGAACGAAACGCAATCATGTGGAGCCGGTTTTCCAATCCAGCGAAATTCGAAGCGCTCGCGCGTACGGGCGGGCCCATCGCCTGCGGCGTCTTTCTTCTTTGTGCTGCGTTCGGGCTCGTCGTCGGGCTGTTCTTTTCGCCGGCTGATTACCAGCAGGGGGATTCGGCGCGCATCATGTATATGCATGTGCCCGCCGCCTGGATGTCCATGGGCGCCTACAGCTTCATCGCGATGATGAGCCTCATTGCTTTTGTCTGGCGTCATTCGCTGGCCGATGTCGCGGCGCGCGCCGCCGCCGCGCCAGGCGCCGTTTTCACCGCGCTCGCCCTGTTCACCGGCGCTGTCTGGGGCAAGCCGACCTGGGGCGCCTGGTGGGTGTGGGATGCGCGGCTCACGTCGATGCTGCTGCTGCTCTTCATCTATTTCGGTTACATGGCGGTCTGGCAGGCGGTGCCGGAAACCGCGCGCGCCGCGCGCTTTGCACGCATTCTCGCGCTGATCGGCTTCATCAATGTGCCGATCATCAAGTTTTCCGTCGACTGGTGGAATTCGCTGCACCAGACCGCGAGCATCATCCGCGCCGACGGACCGACCATTCACCCGAGCATGCTGACGCCGCTGTTCGCGATGATCATCGCCTATACAGCGCTGTTTGTCTGGCTGGTGTTTCTCGGCATGCGCGCGGCGCTCGCCCGGCGGCGGGTCGAGGCGCGCGGGGCGCGGGCGCCGAGCCGGCCTGCGGCCCCGGCGGAGGCGGTGTAATGGATTTCAGCGCCCACACGACGCCTTACGTTCTCGCCGCCTATGGCGTGTCGATTATCGCCATCGCCGCGCTGATCCTCTGGCGCCTGCGCGAGTTCAACAAGGCGAAGCGCGAAGAAGACCGGCTCGGCGAAGACCGCGATTAACCGGCGGCCTTTTTCGCTTCCTTGATTTTTTCCTCGAGCGTTTCCGGGTCGAAGCCCGGCACAACATCCACATAGGAGCCGTCGAGCGCCGCGACGATGAAGGCGGGCGTGCCTTCGATGCCGAGCGCCGACGCCATGAGGTGGTTGTCGGTGATCATGTCGGGGATACGGTCTCTCTCGATGGCGGTCTTCATTTTGGCGACATCGAGGCCCTGCTTGCGGGCGAGGTCGTCGACGCGCTTTTCGGTGAGAACGCCCGACGCGTCGAGAAGCGCGAAATGCAGCTCGAGGAACTTGCCTTGTTCGCGGGCGGCGAGCGCCATCTCCGCGGCGTAATCGGATTCCTCGCGCAGGATCGGCAATTCGCGGAAGACCACTTTCACGTCCCCGTCTTTCTTGACGAGGTCGTTGACGACGTCGGCGGCGCGTTTGCAGTAGGTGCAGTGATAATCGTAGAGCTCGACCACGGCGACCTTCGCCTTGTCGGGGTTTTTTCCGGCGATATAGCTCGTTCTCGGATCGAGCAGCGCGGGCAGGCTGTCCGCCGCCGCCGTTTTCATCTGCTGCTCCGCTGCGGCGCGCTTTTCAAAGCTGTATTTGTTGACGGCTTCGATGATGACTTCCGGGTTTTCCATAAGATAGGCGCGCACGATCTCGCCAATCTCTTCTTCCTGAAGATCGGAAAAGGAGGTCTCGACATTCGCCGGCGCGTGCGACATGGCCTCTTCGGTTTGCGTCCCTTCCGGCTGCGGTTCGGCGCCGGGCTGGGCGGCGGAATAGGCGACCGCAAGCGCGCCCAGCACAAAGGCGCCGCCAAGCGCGGCGCCGATGGCGACTTTAGATTGCAGCATGAGAGTCTCCTTCATATTGCGCGCTGGAAGCCCCCTCGCGCGCAGTGTTTGTGGCGTTAATTGGTGTTGCGGTCGATGACCACCGGATCGGGCACGTCCGGGGTTTTCGGTTCTTCATTGGGAACGGGTTTTGGCGCGCTCTCACCTTCCGGCGCCGATTGGGGAAGAGGCGGAGCGCCGTCCTCGGGTTGGGTGGCGAGAATGATGTCCATGGCGCGGCGCCATTCCGGCGTGCCGCGTTCGAGGCCGGGCAGGGCGCGGCGCGCGAACTGGTTGGCGTCGGGCTTGGCGCCGCCATGATAGCGCGCCTCCGCCGTGGCGAGGAGGGCGCGCGGCTCGTCGCCCGATTGCGAATAGGCGCGGGCGAGTTCGAACCAGGCGAATCCGTTTTCAGGCTCGAGCACGGTTGCGCGCTTCAGTTCTGTTGCGGCTTCCTGGATGTTTTCCAGACCGCCGCTCGACAAGAGGGCCCGGCCAAGCTGAACGCGCATCAGCGCATTCGCCGGCAACAGTTTCACGGCCTTGCGGCTGGGTTCGACAGCTTCGCTGGCGCGGCCGTATTCGAACAGGATCTGGCCTTCCAGTTCATGGAAATAAGGATAGTCGGGGCGCTGTTCGGTCAGGGTGCGCACTTCCGCGAGCGCCTTGTCGATGTCGGAATAGCGGTAATAGGCGACGGCGCGCGCATAATGGGCGGGTTCCGACTGATCAGACTGCGGATAATCCCGAAACACCTGGTTCGGGTCGACGAGAAAGCCCTTGATCTTCCCCTGGATAAGCCTGAGGCGCGCGATCTCCTCGGGGCTATCTTCTTTCTCGAAATAGGGCGAGGCCTGCGCGCGCTCGGCGAGCGCCGAATAGCGGTCATTCGCGAGCGGGTGGGTTTGCAGAAACGGATTGGCGCGCCGGCCGGTTATGATCTGGTAGTTGCGCATCCGGCTCCACAGATTCATCGCGCCCTTGGTCGATTTGCCGAGCCGGTTCAGATAGGTGATCGAGAGCTGATCGGCGGTGCCTTCCTGGCTGCGGCTGTAGACGAGAAAGTCGGCGATGGCGACATTCTGGCCGAGGCCGAGGAGCCCCATGCCCGCTTCCGGCGATCCGGCCGCGATGGCGGCGGCGCCGAGCAGGAGCCCCAGGATCATCGGCCGGCTGGCGTTGGCCATGGCTTCGGCGGAGCGCGTCGTGTGATTGGCGGCGAGGTGGCCGGCTTCGTGCGCGATCACGCCTTCGACCTCATTGGGCGTCTCGGCGAAGGTCAGCATGCCCGTGTTGACGCCCATATAGCGCCCGCCCGCGAAGGCGTTGAAGGCCTGGTCGTTGACCAGAAGAATCTCGATCGAGTCGGGGTTGAGACCCGCCGCCCTGAAAATGGGGCGCGAGTAATCGTCGAGAAATTGTTCGATTTCCGCATCGCGCAAGAGCGATATGCTCTGCGCGCTGGCGCTGATGGGCGCGGCGGCGAACATCACCGCCGTCAACGCCAAGACGGCTTTCTTAAGACGCAACGAGAACTGACCAGACGCCATTCCAAACCTCTCCGCACGGCCCCCGCGGATGTGTTGTCCCCTCAAGAGCCCAGCGCGCCTCTATCTTAGGGGCGCTTTGCGGCGATTTCGAGATGCGCGCGCCCCCTAAGATATGGGGGCGCCGCATTTGTGAGGTGGAACAGGCGATTGCGGCCCTCTAAGTCGCGGCAAGGCGCTTTCAGGCGCGGCTCCACCAGCCTTTTTTGCGCGGCTTGTCGTCCTTGGCCTGCGGCGCCTCGGCGAGATCGGTTCCGGCCTCATCGTCGGTTTTTGCCGCCGCCGGTTCTTCGGCGGGCTCCGCCGTGTCGGCTGCGGCGTCATGTCCATTCGCCGCATGCGGCTGTTCAGCGGTCTCGAGGGATGATTCCTCGGGCGCCGGCTGAGGCTCAGCTGATGCGGCGTCTTCGGGCACCTCTTCGACGGCGACTTCCACGGCCTCCATGACCGCGACTTCCTGCGCGCCGTCATTGTTCGCGTCCGGCGCGTCATTCTCGGCGGCGTCATCGTTTTGCTGCGCGGCGACATCGTTTTCGCCGTCATTCGCGTCGGCGCCGTCGCCGCGATTGCGGCGGTTGCGGCGCCCGCCGCGGCGTCCGCGCCGGCGCCGGCGCTTGGGCTGGCCGTCTTCGTCTTCATCGCCGCCTTCAGCTTTGGCTTCGGCCCGGTCGTCCGATTTGCCGGAGTCGTCCTTATCGGAATCGCCGTCGCTGTCGGACTCGTCGTCGTTGTCATCCGTCTCGCGGGCGTCGAGCTGATCCCTGTCTTGATCCTTGTCCTTGCGGCGGCGGCGGCGGCGGCGTTTCTTGCGCTCGCCGTCCTGACCTTCGCCTTCCGCCTGGGCGGTCTCGGTCTCGGCTTCGGCTTCCGGAACGTCGTCCGTCGCATCGAAGTCGGCCTGGTCGGCGCGGATCACTTGCCCGGTTTCCTTGCGCTCGCGCGGGACGCCGGCTTTCTCGATCGAGAAGTCGTCGCCGGCGCGTTCGGGATCGGGAATGAGCTCGATGGAAACGCCGTTCTGGTCTTCAACGCGTTTCAGCCATTCGCGGTGATGATTGAGCACATAGACCGCAACTTCGGTCGGCGCATGCACGGTCAGGAGGCCGGCCTTGCCGCCGGCCGCTTCGCCTTCCATGGCGCGCAGAATCCGAAGGGCCGCCATTTCAGCGGAGCGGATGGCGCCCGCGCCTGCACAGGTCGGGCAGGCCTGGGTGGTGCCGTCGACAATGCCGGAACGCCGGCGCTGTCTCGACATTTCGAGAAGGCCGAAATTCGAGATGCGGCCAAGCTGGATGCGCGCCCGGTCGTGCTTGATGGCGTCTTTGAGCGCCTTTTCGACCTTGCGATTGTTGCGCTGCTCTTCCATGTCGATGAAATCGAGCACGATGAGGCCGGCGAGGTCGCGCATGCGGAACTGGCGCGCCGCCTCGTAAGCGGCTTCGATATTCGTTTTCAGCGCGGTCTGTTCGATATTGCGCTCGCGCGTCGCCCGGCCGGAGTTCACGTCGATGGCGACGAGCGCTTCGGTCTGGTGGATGACGATATAGCCGCCGGATTTGAGGCGCACCGTCGGCTGATACATGCCGTCAAGCTGGGACTCGACGCCGAATTTGAGAAAGATCGGCGCATTGCCCTTATAGGGTTGAACATGCTTGGCGTGGCTCGGCATCAGCATCTTCATGAAGTCTTTGGCTTCGCGATAGCCGTTCTCGCCTTCGACCAGCACTTCGCCGATATCCTTGTCGTAAAGATCGCGGATGGCGCGCTTGATGAGGCTCGCTTCTTCATAAATGAGGCACGGTGCAATCGACTTTAACGTCAGACTGCGGATGGTTTCCCAAAGGCGCAGGAGATAGTCGTAGTCGCGCTTGACTTCGGTCTTGGTGCGCTTGGCGCCGGCGGTGCGGATGATCAGTCCCATGCCCTGGGGCACGTCGAGGCTGTCGACCACGCGGCGCAGACGCTTGCGGTCAGCCGAATGCGGGATCTTGCGGGAAATGCCGCCGCCGCGGGCGGTGTTCGGCATCAGCACGCAATAACGCCCGGCGAGCGACATGTAGGTCGTGAGCGCCGCGCCTTTATTGCCGCGCTCTTCCTTCACGACCTGCACGAGCAGGATCTGGCGGCGCTTGATGACTTCCTGGATCTTGTAATTGCGCAGGAGATGCGAGCGCTTGCGCTTGGCCTCCTTGTAGCGCTCGAACAGCGCTTCGCGTTCCTTGGCTTTGGCGCGCTTGGTCTCCGGCGTTTCGTTTTCTTCTTCGGTGTCGGCGTCGTCTTCGCCGTCATCTTCGTCGTCGGCGCTGTCATCGTCAGCATCGTCGGCGGCGCGCGCCTCAACGGTCTCGTCGGTTTCGGCGTCGTCTTCGGAAGCCTCGTCGCTGGCGTCGTCAGCGGCGGCCTCGACGTCTTCGGCGGCGGTGTCGTCGTCGGACGCGCTGTCTTCTTCTTCGGCGGGTTTCACCTTGAGGGAAACGGCGCCGTCATCGTCGTTTTCTTCGCCGTCCTGTTCTTCTTCTTCCTCTTCGTCGCTGGCGGCGTCGCCCGCGATTTCGTCCGTGGGATCGCCGGAAGCGTCATCGCCGGCGCCGGCTTGTTTCGGCGCGCTTTCGTCGTCGTCTTCGCGATCATCGCTGTCGGCGCCGCGGCGCCTGCGCGCTTTGCGGGGGCGTTCGCGTTCTTCCTCGTCATGATCGTGGTCATGCTCGTCGTCATGGTCATGATCGTCGTCGCCGCGCGAGGAGAGTTCGAGCTGCGAGGCGAGTTCCGCCACTTCCGCTTCCGCGGCTTGCAGGGCCTGACGGTCGGAAACCGGGATCTGGTAATAATCGGGATGAATTTCGCTGAAGGCGAGGAAGCCGTGGCGGTTGCCGCCATATTCGACGAAGGCCGCTTGCAGCGAGGGTTCGACGCGCGTGACGCGCGCCAGATAGATGTTGCCTCTAAGCGGCTTGCGCGAGGCGGATTCGAAGTCGAAATCCTCGACTTTGTCGTTGTCGAGAACCGCGACGCGCACCTCTTCCGGGTGGGCCGCGTCGATCAGCATTTTTTTTGTCATTGAATAAGGCTCCGCAATGCGGGCGCGGGGCCGGCGCATTGCTCATGTTGGATCGCTGGTCGAGACGCGCGCGCTCGTCTCCGCGCGCCACGCAGCCTTCACGGCTGGCGGCGGGGGAGGGTCTATGGGCGGTCACTGTCATCAGCGAAAGCTGTTTTTCCATGCCGGTCATCCGGCGGGTTCCATTTGCCGGTAAGCCGGCGGGTTTTAAGCGCCGCGATGCGGCAGGTTCTTTTGCCGGCGATCCGGCTTTTCGTATGCATGGCGCGCTTGCGCCGCTTGTTTGCTCCGCGCGCCGCCGGAATGATCCGGAATCGCGGGCCGGCTGGGGGAGCTGCCGGCGTCAAGTTTCTGGAAAGGCTTGGGTTTCGCCGTTCCCGAAAAATTCCTTTTTCATGCGCAGGGCTCTGGCGCCCCTTCGGTCACCCTCTAAAATGGCCCCTGCGCGACCACTTATCAACTGCTTTGCGGTTTGGCCGATGACCCGGCCGCGCGCAAGCGAATTATCATATTGTCATGAGTGCGGGGAAAAAGAAAACCCATGGTTAACGCCGACTCAGTGTTGCATATGAAAATCGAATGAATGATTAACGCGGCGTTAACGCTGGCGAAATCACAATACCGCCCCAGGGGTCGAGCCGGAGCATCCGGGGAGACAGGGCGGCGTTGATCGCGGCGGCGCGCGGCGAGCGGGCCCCAGCGGGCGTATGGATGGGCATCATGGCCGGATTCTTCAAGTCAGGACAAAGGGTTGCGAGAGCCATCGCGGCGCTGGCGGGTTTTGCGCTGGCGCTGTCCGGGCTCGCCCGCGCCTCCGATCTCCTCGATGTGCGCTTCGGGCCGAAAGCCGATGAGACCCGAATCGTCTTCGACCTCATGGGCGCGCCGGACTATCGCGTTTCCGGCGACGAAACCGGCGCGGGAAGGCTGTTCGTCGATTTTACGAGCCTCGAGGGCGCCTTAGGGGCCCGGGGCGGCAAGGGCCATATCGCCGACGTCAGCTTCGCCAAAACTGCCGACGGCGGCGTCCGGGCCGTACTGGATTTCAAAAAGACCGCAAAAATCAAAGAGTTGTTTGTGCTCGACCCGTCGGGCGCCGTGACCAAGCATCGTCTCGTGATCGACGTCGTCACGGCGGACAAGAGCGCCTTCCTGGCCAGCCTGCCGACGCCGAGCGACGGCATTGCGGACATCATTGCCCAGATGGCCGGGGCCCAGATGGCGGGCGATGAGGAGCCTGCAAACCAGACATCAACCCAAAACGCCAGCCTGGCCGAGCCGCCCGTTCCGAGCCGCAAGGAAGCGGCCCCGGCGGCGGATGAGCCGAAAATCGTGGTTATCGACCCCGGCCATGGCGGGCGCGATCCGGGCGCCATCGGCCAGAGCGGCACCCTTGAGAAGAACGTGACCCTTGCCGCCGCCAAGGCGCTCGCCGAGATGCTGGAGGCGCGCGGCGGCTACAAGATCGTCATGACCCGCAACGAGGACGAAACCATCCGTCCGGATGCGCGCGAGACGCTGGCCCGCGCCGCCGGCGCGGATCTCTTCATTTCGCTTCATGCGGACGCCATCGGCCAGTCCCAGTTGCGCGGCGGGTCGGTTTACACGCTGGCCGAAAAAGGCACGGCGCGCACCGCCAAGCTCGCCAAATCCCAGGGCGATTATCATGTCTTCGACGTTGCCCTGCATGAGTACGACGAAGCGATTGCGGGCATTCTCCTCGACAAGGCCCAGGACACCACGATGACCCAGTCGTCGAAATTCGCCGAGCTTCTGGTCCACAACCTGTCCGGCAAGACCCCGCTCCTGAACCGCTCGCACCGCAAGGGCGATCTGCGCGTCCTCCTGGCGGCGGACGTGCCGGCGGTGCTGTTCGAAATGGCCTTCATCTCCAACGCCGAGGACGAGGCCAATCTGAAATCGCCGGTCTGGCGCAAACGCGCCATGGGCGCGGTCGCCGATTCGATCGACGCCTATTTCGAAGGGGTGACCCTGCAACGCCACGCCCAGCTTTCGCCGGTCGCCGGACAGTAATCAAAACCTTACGAAAATAAGGGATTTATGCGGCTATTGCGCCTCGCTGCCGTCCAATTTATGCGGTAAAAGGCGTTAGGAAGCATGGGCCGCTCCCGGCGGCCTTGAGGGATATGGACTGCCGCGAGCCTGGTTGGCGCGCGGGCGGGCGGCAAGCGTAAAGACAGATGAGCAATCACAAAGACGACGAGCCGAAAAAAACGCCGCCGGGGGGCGGCGAGCGCCTGTCTTTCGGAGATCAGCCGGAAGAGGGCGACGGGCGCCCTTCCGCTTCCGGCAAGGACGAAGGCCCGATCGAAAACGACATGTTCGCGCGCGACGCGGCCGCCGGGCCGAAGGCGTCGCGCCCCGTGAAAGCCGCCGCTGCCGATCCGTCTTCTGACGATGACGCGCGCGACGAGGAAGTCGTTCTCGGTGAAGCGGACGAGGTTTCAAGCGAACCGCTTTCCGCGCCGAAACGCAGAACCCCGCCGCCGCCGGAACCGGACGAGCCCGAAAAACGCTCAGGCGGGGGAGGCGGATCCGGAGGGGGCTTCGCCATGTCGGCGGTGAAATTCATCGGCTTTGTCTTCGCGGCGGGCGCGCTCGGCGTCATCGGCGTCGCCGGGTTCTCCGCCTGGTATCTGCACAATCTCAACAAGAACCTGCCCGATTACCAGCAGCTTGCGGAATACGCGCCGCCGGTGACGACCCGGGTTTACGCCGGCGACGGCTCGCTGGTCGCGGAGTTCGCGCGCGAGCGGCGGCTTTTCGTGCCGATCGAAGCGATGCCCGATCACATTAAATACGCCTTCGTCTCGGCGGAGGACAAATCCTTCTATGAGCATGCGGGGCTAGATTTCCGGGGCCTCGTGCGCGCCCAGCTTTCGAACGTCTCCAATATCCTGCGCGGCCGGCGCCTTGAAGGCGGCTCGACCATCACGCAGCAGGTGGCGAAAAACTTCCTCCTCACCAGCGAACAGCGGATCGAGCGCAAGCTGCGGGAAATGCTCATTGCACGGAAGATGGAGCGGACCTTTACGAAGGACCACATTCTCGAGCTTTATCTGAACGAGATTTATCTTGGAAACCGCTCTTACGGCGTCGCTGCGGCGGCGCTCAACTATTTCGACAAGTCTCTCGACGAACTCACCATCGAGGAAGCCGCCTATCTCGCCGCCATCACCAAGGGGCCGAGCAACTATCACCCGGTCTATAATGAAGACCGGGCGGTGGAGCGGCGCAACTGGGTGATCGGCCGCCTCGCCGAAGACGGGCACATCACGGCGGAAGAAGCCAGCGAAGCCCAGGCGCAGCCGCTCGGCGCGGAAATCGCGCCGCCGCTCGGCGCGCGCGACTGGACCATGGAATATTTTGCCGAAGAGGTCCGCAAACAGATCGTCGATCTTTACGGCGTCGAGGCCCTCTATGACGGCGGCCTCGCGGTGCGGACCTCGGTTGATCCCAATCTGCAAAAACAGGCGGGCGAGGCCCTGCGCCGCTGGCTCGTTGAATACGATCAGCGCCATGGCTGGCGCGGCGCCATCGACCAGATGGAGGTCGCGGGCGAATGGGTCGAGCCGTTCCGGGAAAAAGTCGACGATCTCAAAAACGCCCGCAAGGTGGCCGACGACATGGCGCCCTGGCGTCCGGCGCTGGTGCTGTCGGCGGGCGCGCGCGAAGCCGAGATCGGGTTCGAGGACGGCGAGACCGCGATCATTCCGCTGGAGCTGATGCGCTGGGCCCGCGAACACATCTCCGCCAATGATCTCGGCGAGGAAGTGCAGTCTGTCGCCGAAGTCCTGAAACGCGGCGATGTCGTCTACACCGTGAAATACGACAAGGAGACGCTGCCCCTGCCGGAAGACGCGGCTGAGGGCGTGCAGGCCAAACCGGCGCCGGCAAACGCCTACGCCCTGCGCCAGACGCCGGCGGTGAATGGCGGCCTTATCGCCATGGACCCGCATACGGGCCGCGTTCTCGCCATGGTCGGCGGGTTTTCCTTCCAGATGTCGGAATTCAACCGCTCGGTGCAGGCCGAACGCCAGCCGGGCTCGACCTTCAAGCCTTTCGTTTATTCGGTGGCGCTCGATTCCGGCTACACGCCGTCCTCGATCGTGCTCGACGCGCCTTTCGTGGCGCCGAGCGTCGACAGCTGGTACCGCCCGGGCAACTATATCGCCGGGCGCTATTACGGCCCCTCGACCTTGCGCCTCGGCGTCGAGCAGTCCCGAAACGCCATGACCGCGCGTCTCGCCCAGGATCTCGGCATCGGCCGGATCATGGAATATATCGAGCGGTTCAATCTCTCCGATCAGTTGCCGCGCGAACTCGCGATTTCCCTCGGCTCCGGCGAGACGACGCTGATGAAAATCACCGCCGGCTATTCGGTCTTCGTCAATGGCGGCAAGAGCGTCGATCCGGTGCTGATCGACCGTATTCAGGACCGCACCGGCGAGACCATCTACAAGCGCGACACGCGCTCGTGCCCCGCCTGTAATACCGAAGTCTGGTCGGGGCAGTCGGAACCGCAATTGCCGGATGTGCGCGATCAGGTGATGGACCCGCGCACCGCCTATCAGATCACGTCGATCCTCGAAGGGGTGGTGATCCGCGGCACCGGTTCGGCCGTGCGCCGGGTGACCGACAAGCCCATCGCCGGCAAGACCGGCACCACCAACGACTACAAGGACGCATGGTTCGTCGGTTTCTCGCCGGATCTCGCCGCCGGCGTCTATGTGGGCTTCGACATGCCGCAGACCCTGGGACATGGCGAAGCGGGCGGCGCAGTCGCCGCGCCGATCTTTGCGGACTTCATGGTCTCGGCGCTGAAGGGCGAGGCAGGCATTCCGTTCCGCGTGCCGTCGGGCGTGCGTCTCGTGCGGGTCAACGCCAAGACCGGCAAGCCGGCGGGGCCGGGCGACGGCAATGTCATCCTCGAAGCCTTCAAGGCCGAGGACGACCCGAATGCGAGCCGCTCCGTCGATGAGGATTTCGCGCTCGATCCGCTCCTCAGCGCCGCGCCCGAGGAGGAAGAAGGCGACGACGGCCTCAACGGGCTTTACTAGCCCCGCGATCTCAATATATCGAAACGGGAAAAGACGGCTGCGCGGCCAACCGGCGCGGTCAAAGCAGGAGAATCATCATGCGCGCGGAAATTACGGCGCTCACGGACGATATCAAGCAGTCGCTGGAACTGCTGAGGAGGCGTCTTTGACTGGGATAAGTCAGAAAAAGAACTCGCCGAACTAAACGCCAAGGCCGAAGACCCGAAACTCTGGGACAATCCGGAAGAGGCGCAGGCGCTGATGCAAAAACGCACGGCGCTTGAAAGCCAGATGAACGCGGTCGGCGAAATCCAGTCCGAACTCGACGATCTTACCGAGCTTGCCGGTATGGCCTGGGAGGAAGACGACGCGGCGAGCCTCGACGAGACGCAAGGCCTGATCGCGGAGCTGCGCGAGCGCGCCCATGTCGCCGAAATCGAGGCGCTGCTTTCGGGCGAAGCCGACGCCAATGACTGCTTTGTCGAGATCCATCCGGGCGCCGGCGGCACCGAGTCGAACGACTGGGCTTCGATGCTGTTGCGCATGTATGTGCGCTGGGCGCAGCGCGCCGGCTACAAGGTCGATGTGATCGAGGAGCAGCCGGGCGAGGAAGCGGGCATCAAATCCGCGACCATCCAGGTCAAGGGCCATAACGCCTATGGCTGGCTCAAGACCGAATCCGGCGTGCACCGGCTGGTGCGCATCTCGCCTTATGACTCGAATGCAAGGCGGCACACGTCGTTTGCGTCGGTCTGGGTCTATCCGGTGGTCGACGAAAAAATCGACATCGAGATCAACGAAGCCGAATGCCGGGTCGACACCTTCCGCGCGTCGGGCGCCGGCGGCCAGCACGTCAACACAACGGACTCCGCCGTCCGGATCACGCACGAACCCACGGGCATCGTCGTCCAGTGCCAGAATGAGCGCTCGCAGCACAAGAACCGCGCCACGGCCTGGAACATGCTGCGCGCCCGCCTTTACGAGCGCGAGCTGCAACGGCGCGAGGAAGAAGCGCTGGCCCAAGCCTCGAGCAAGACCGATATCGGCTGGGGCCACCAGATCCGCTCTTACGTGCTGCAACCCTATCAGCTCGTGAAGGACACGCGCACCGCCGTCGAACACACCGATCCCGACGCCGTCCTCGGCGGCGACATCGGCAAGTTCATGAGCGCCGCGCTTGCGCAACGGGTTGGCGGCGAGACATCATAAAAAAAGAGCGGGCGTTTTCGCGCCCGCTCTCTCTTCGTCTTTAAAAAGCGCCGCTTATTTGCGGTAATCGAGCGGCGGGTCGCGGTCGCCGAGCAGCGAGGAATATTCATAATCCTCGCCGCGCGCGGCGTCGAACTCGGCGCGCGCTGTTTCGCGCAATTCAGGGTTCGTGAAAAGCTCGATGGCGGCGAGGGTCAGCGTTTTCGCCGCAACCTGCGCGCCCTTGTAGCCGATCGACATGCCGCTCGCGGCCACAGCCTGCCAGGAGTGGGAGGAGGTGCCGGGCGCCCATGTCGCGGTCCTGAGCCCGACCGTCGGCGTCGCATAGGAAACGTCGCCCACATCGGTGGAGCCATAGCCGAGCGCGCGCGAATAAGGGGTCACCTCGTTGGCGCTTTCAAGGCTCGGAATGTCGCCGTCAAAGCTTTCGCGGATCTTCTCGGCGAATTTGCGCTCCGAGGCGGTGTATTTGACGCCGCCGACTTCGCGCAGCTTTGAGTCCATCATTTTCGCCAGCGTCTCGTTGATCAGCAGCGGGTTGTTGCCGTGAATGATTTCCCACTCGACTTCCGTGCCGGTGCCGAGGGCCGCGCCGCGGGCGGCTTCCTCGACGCGCGTCCAGATTTTCTCAACGCCCTCGGCGTCGGGGTGGCGCACGTAATAAAAGACTTCCGCGAAATCGGGCACGACATTCGGCGCCAGGCCGCCCTGGGTGATGACATAGTGAATGCGCGTTTGCTGGGGCACGTGCTCGCGCATCAGGTTGACCATCATGTTGAAGGCTTCGACGCCGTCCAGCGCCGAGCGCGCGCGATCAGGCGCGCCCGCCGCGTGGGCGGAAACGCCCTTGAAGCGGAACTTCGCGGAGCGGTTGGCCAGCGTCGTGCGCGCCGCGGCGGAGTTTTCGTCATCAGCATGCCAGTGAAGCGCGATATCGACATCATCGAACAGGCCTGCGCGCACCATATAGACCTTGCCGCTGCCGCCTTCTTCGGCGGGCGTGCCGTAAAACCGGATACGGCCGGGCGTGCCGCTTTCCTCGAGCCAGTCGCGCACGGCGAGGGCGGCGGTCAGGGAGCCCGCGCCGAACAGGTTGTGGCCGCAGGCCTGGCCCGCGCCCTTGCCCTCGATCGGTTCGCGCGTCGGCACGTCGCTCTGATTGATGCCGGGCAGGGCGTCGAATTCGCCGAGAATGGCGATCACCGGGCCGCCCTTGCCATATTCGGCGATGAAGGCGGTCGGGATGTCGGCGACACCCTTGCGGATTTTAAAACCGGCGGCGTCGAGCTTCGATTGCAGGAGCGCGCTCGATTTTTCCTCCTGATAGCCGACTTCGGCCCATTCCCAGAGCTGGCGAGCGACGGCGGCCGTATCGTCGTAACGGGCGTCAATATCCGACAGCACGTCGCCGCTCTGTGCGGCGGCGGCGGCGGGCAGAAAGGCGAATAGAGAAAGTAGAGCGCGGCGCATGAATAATATCCTCTTGCGGTAAGCTTTCGGCGCCGGACGGCGCGCGACTGCCCGGGACTATAAAGGAACCTGCCGCAGACGCAAAAAGGGCGGCGCATCGGGGGATGCGCCGCCCACGGGGGCTTAAGGGGAGAGAGAAGAGGTCAGCCCCCGAATTTGTATTCCAGATTGAGGCCGAAGCTCTCGGCGTTGGCGTCGCTGAAATCGTAGTGGGTGTAATCGGCGCGCAGCGACAGCGATTCGGTGAGATCGAACGCCGCCGACCCGCCGAAAGCGAGGCCGTCATCGGAGCCGCCGAAGATGAGCTCGTTGCCGCCGAGCGTCTGAACGGTGGAATCGATCTCCGCGAAGGCGTAGCCGGCGCGCGCCGAGACGTCGAAGCGGTCGCTGACGGGCAGGATGAAGCGGCCATAACCGCCGACGAGATAGTCGAGGCCGAGATCGCCGGGGCCGGCGATGACGTCGTCGAAATCGTCGTCGTCATTGTCGTCGAAATCGAGATCGTCCTCGTCGCCGTCAAAGTCGAAATCGCCGTCGTCGACGCCGAAGGTGATGTCGCTTTCGATGGCGAAGAAGCGGGCGAACTGCCAGCCGCCGCGCGCGGTGATCGCGCTGACATCGGCGTCGCCGCCGACTTCCTCGTCGAAATCGAGATAGTTGTAGCCCGCGGACAGATATGGGCCGACGCTTTCCTCCCCGGAGCCGTAACCCTGGGCCTGCGCGGCGCCGGCGGTCATCAGCGATGCGGCGCTAAGGAAAAGAATTGTTTTTGTCTTACTCATGGAACTCCTCCGGGAGGTTGCACAACACAATGTTCCGTCGCCAACAGGCGAAGGCCGGGGGCGTTCCAACCCTTCCAAAGGTTCATCTTCCTTAAGAAAAAGCCCGCCGAAAGCGGCGGGCTCTTCCTTTTCAGCACTTGCTGCGGGATTAACGGCGGCGGTGGTCGTCTTTCCAGCCATAGCCGCCGCCCCAGTCATCATCCCAGCCATTCCCCCAGCCCGGGCCCCAACCGGAACCCCAGCCAGGGCTCCAGGCATGATGGCCGCCGCGGCCGCGGTCGAATTTCCTGAGCGCCGCCTTGGCGTCGACCATGCCGAAGCCGGAATCGAAGTCGAAGCCGCCGAAACCGACTTCGTCGAACACCTGCACCGTCTCGCCGGTGTTGTTGTTGGCGCGCACCGTCATATTCTGCGCGGTGGCGCGCATGACCCAGTAGATATCTTCCGGCTCTGTCCGGTCGCAGGGACCGAGCAGGGCGCCGTCGTCGACAAGGCCCGCGACGTCTTCGGCGGAAACCCGCAGGTCGCGGCCGTGCTTGCGCTCCGACAACGGAAAACGCTTGCGGAAAAAGCCGTATCCTCTCGGATGCTTTTTGCGGGGCATGCACAGCCTGTAATAGACATTGCCGCCATAGCCGGCCTTGATGATCTGGGAGTTTTCTGAATCGATCATCATGGCCGCCACCGATGCTGCGTGGGGCGCCGCGGCGGAGGTGCCGAAGAAGTTCGGGAACTCGCCCGGCTCGCCGGTTTTATAGACGCCGTCGCCGTCATCGTCGTCGCGGCTGGTGTCGTTGGAAAAGAACGAGGTATTGGCCCCGTCCGGCGCGGTGATGCCCGGTTTCAGGCGAATGTCGGGACGTCTGAGGCGGTTGCCGTCGGTGTCGAACAGGATCGGCGTCCCGCCGGCGGAAGAGAAGTCGTTGAGGCAGGCGGGCTCACATTCCGGTTCGCCGGCTTCCGCCCGCAATTGAAGGGTCGAAGGATCGCCGATGAACTCCTCGGTGAAATAGAAAGCCGAGGCGCCGACGCCTTCCGCGCCGGCCGCATTGTTGTGGCCATAGCCGGAGGGCGCGTCGATCGCATATTCCGACGTCGCGATGCCGCCGCCCGCGATGACGAATTTCACAAAGCCGGGCGCATCGCCGGACTGCGTCTCAAAGCCGAGCTGCACCGTCTGGCCGCCGATGAAATCGACAAGCGACAGGAACTCGACGGCGTCGCCGCCGCCGCCGCCGTCAATCGGCACGCCGCCATCGGTGAAAATGAACTGGCACAGACCGTTGGGGGGAACGACAAGCGGGCCGCCGCCCGGGAAGCAATCGTCGACCCGGTCTCCGGCTTCATCAAACATGATGACGTCGACATCGTTCTGCGCGCCGGGCGCGCCCGAAACGGAAAAGTTCGGGCTGTCCCACTGGAAGGACAGGTTGGTCTGGAGCGAGCCGTCAAGCTGGACCGTCATCAGCGGATCCTCGCCGGGGCCCGGATCGAAATCGTGGAAGGTCGACCCGTCAAAGGCCACCGCGCGATATCTCGACTGATAAGAGTCGCGGGCGCGATTGCCGTTGGAGGAATAATAGGGAACGCCGAGACGTGAGACTTCGTCCGCCGCCTGCGCGATGATGCCGTCCTGGAACATCGGTTCGGTGAAATAGATCACGTCGTCGACGATCACGTCCGCGCCGGCGAGCGCGAGTTCAACTATGCCGCCGGCGAAGTCCGCTTCGCCGCCAAAGGCCGTGTGAAACAGGATTTTCGCTTCGGGGACGACGTCGTGAATCAGCTGCGTCATGCCGCGGCCTTCGTCGATGCAATCGGGATCGGTCGTCGGCAGGTCTGCGAGAATGCCGACATCGGGCGGGATGTCGCCATTGGCCACGTCTTCGGCGGGCGTCGTGTACACGCCGGCGGCGTTGAGCGGGCCGGGGTCGCAGGCGAAGCTGTCTGACAGGACGCCGATGGTCAGGCCCGAGCCGTCATAGCCGAAACGCTCGCGCACGATATCCGTGCGCATGGAGCGGTCGCCCTGAGACGTGACCAGGCCGACATTGGTCGTCGCCATGACGGGCCGGGCGAAGGCGAGATAATGGCTCGCGGCGAGGTCGCCGAGCCGGTCGACGGGAAACGAGGCGGAGACGGTTTTGCCGAGACTCGACACATTGCGCGCGCCCATGGCCGCCATGGTCGCGGAAAGGTCTTCGGTTGCGCCCGCCGCAATGGCGTCAAGGCGCACATACCCGTCTTCACTCACGCTCGCGACAACGAGGTCCGCCGCGCCGGGCGCGCGGGCGAGCCCCAGCGCTGAGCCTTCGCCGGACCAGTCGGGCCGCGTTCTGACGGGCGGCGCCGCGCTTCGCGCGCTGCGCGCCGCAACGGCGGACTGGTTTTTCTTGTATATGACATTCAAGGCGCCGCCGATTTTCTGCATGTTGGAATCTTCTGCGCCGCTTTGTGCGGCCGCCAGCGATGGCGCGGCGCTTAACGCCGCCGCCATGCCGACGCTAAGAAATATATTTCTAAGCATCGCTATTCCTTTCCGGTGTGACAGAAACGGCCCGTGCATCTTTCAGTGATGAAAGAAACGTAAGGGCGTCAAGGTATGCTGCTTATTCGGAAAACGTCCGGGTGAAGGGACATTCTCCCCCAGCAAAGTTAGCACTATCATGAGCGCGAAATGTCATGCAAGTGAACTTTCGTTGTTACAAGAAAAATATAAGAACAATGCAATTGAAAGAATTTCTTGTGCTAAAAGCCGATCAAATTTTATTCTCTATATGATAAAATCATTACACGGATGATTCTTTTATCGCAGCGCAAGAGTTGCGATATAACATCACCGGCTATTGATTTGGCGCGCTGCAAAACCCTGCATAAGCGACGCTGCCGTCTTCCGGCGCAGGGCCGAAGGCGAAAAAGCTGAGATCTTTTTTGAATGAAATCGAGACGCCGAACTGTTCGTAGGTTGTCCGATCGTATGACCGCAACGAATGTGCGCGCACGCCGAAGATGGCCGGGGAAATGCTGGCGCTGACGGGGCGAACGGGTTCCGGGTTGAAGCGGCCCGTTTCGCCGCCGCGATACCGGTTCAGGGCGCGGGGCGGGCGTTGCAGCTCTTCCGGCGTTATCGGCGTGTCATAGGCGGAAAAGGTGAAGGCGTGCGGCGGGGCCGCCATGTCATAGCTTTTTCCGGCGCGCGAAACGGCGTTCACGCGCTCGATGCGGCACTCATAATCGCCGGCTGTTGAGATAGGCGGCTTGGGGACTTGCGAAGAGGCGCAGGCGGGCAAGGCGGCCGCCGCGAAGGCCGTGATGAGGATGGAAAAAGCGAAGACGCGCTGCATGGGCAGGTGTCTCCTCAAGCTGATGCTCGGATCACGTCAGCCTAGTCCCGCCATGTGGCGACGAAAAGAGGAAAACGCACCGGCGGGAATCGCCTGTGCGTAATTTAATGCGGCGCCGTTTATGCGACCGAGACTTGCGGCGCCGCTTCGGGGAGGTCCTCGCCGAACGCGCGCTGATAGAACTCGGCGACCGTGGGCCGTTCAAGCTCGTCGCATTTGTTGAGGAATGTCACGCGGAACGCATAGCCGATATTCTGGAAGATCTCGGCGTTCTGCGCCCAGGTGATGACCGTGCGCGGGCTCATGACCGTGGAGATGTCTCCGGCGATGAAGGCGTTGCGCGTCATGTCGGCGACGCGGACCATGGCGTCGATCGCCTGGCGGCCTTCCTTCGAGTCGTAAAGCGGGACTTTCGACACGACGATTTCCGCTTCCTCGTCATGGGCGAGATAGTTGAGCGTCGTGACGATCGACCAGCGGTCCATCTGGCCCTGGTTGATCTGCTGCGTGCCGTGATAGAGGCCCGTCGTGTCGCCAAGGCCGATGGTGTTGGTCGTCGAGAACAGGCGGAAATACGGATTGGGCGTCAGCACCTTGTTCTGGTCGAGCAGGGTGAGGCGGCCTTCCGCTTCGAGGACGCGCTGAATGACGAACATCACGTCCGGCCGGCCGGCGTCATATTCGTCGAAAACGAGGGCCACCGGGCGCTGGAACGCCCAGGGCAGGATGCCTTCCTTGAACGCCGTCACCTGCTGGCCGTTCTCCACGACGATGGCGTCCTTGCCGATGAGGTCGATCCGGCTGACATGGCTGTCGAGATTGACCCGGATGCAGGGCCAGTTGAGACGCGCGGCGACCTGTTCGATATGGGTCGACTTGCCGGTGCCGTGATAGCCCTGGACCATGACCCGGCGGTTTTTCGCAAAGCCGGCGAGGATCGCCATGGTGGTCTCCGGATCGAAGCGATAGGCCTCGTCGACCGGGGGCACATAGGTGTTCGGCTTCGAAAAAGCGGGGATGTCGATTTCCATGGCCACGCCGAAGGTCTCCTTGGCGGAGACGGTCGTGTCGGGCGCGTCCATAAAGTCTTCGTCGGTCATTTCTGCCATGGCGGCGGCTTTCGTCTGTTGCAGTGCACTCGCGGCGGAACCTCGCCTGAATGGGCGGCGAAGACAAGTGCTTAAGGCGCCACAAATAGCGGCGCCGGGGTTAGAGAAACTGGCCTTTTTTCAGGATCTGGTGGGCTTTAACGACCTCGGCGAGCTGCTGCTCGGCGCTGCGGTCGCCGCCGTTGGAATCCGGGTGGAACCGGCGCACCAGCTCGGCATAGCGCCGCCGGATCTCCGATGAGGAGGCCGAATAGGACAGGGCCATGGTGTCGAAGGCGTTGACCTGGAGCTTGGTCAGGCGCTTGCCGCCCCGGTAATGGCCCCGGGTTTCGATCTGGACTTTCGCTTCCTTGCCGAAAACCCCGAAACTGTCCTCCATATCCGCCGGCCCGCGGGCGTTGGCGGCGGCCCGGGCGCGGTCGTTCTTGCCCATGGACCAGGTCGGGCGGTCGCCATACTGGCTCGCCTCGCGCACTTTCTGGGCCTCGCCCTCCGAGAGCCCGTCGAAATAGTTCCAGCTGCGGTTGTGCTCGCGGGCGTGGGCCATGCACAGCCAGATACGCTCCTTGGGCTCGCGCGGGGATTTCGGCAGGCTACAGGCCGCCTTCGACTCGCAATCCGGCGCCGCGCAGTCGTGCTTCGACGGGTCTTCGCCGGACTGCGCCGCGGAGGCGGTCTTCTTCTTCTTTTCCTGGCCGGGCGGTTTGACCCGAATGTCGAAACCGAGGCGGGGTTTGTAATTTCTCTCAGACATCGGGCCAATATGGGGCCGGTTGCCGCTTGACACAATCTTGACGTCTATGGCTGTTATGTCGTTTCTGGGCGCATGTCGGTTTCAGATTCCATCCAGCAGAAATTAACGAAAGCGCTCGCGCCCCAGCGGCTCGAGGTGAAAGACGAATCCCACCTCCATGCGGGCCACGCCAGCGCCCCGGCGGGGGGCGAATCGCACTTCCGGCTCCTGATCGTTTCGGACGCTTTCGAGGGGTTGAGCCGCGTCGCGCGCCAGCGCCTTGTCAACGGCCTCCTCAGCGAGGAGCTTGCCGGTCCCGTCCACGCCCTCGCCATGAAAACGCAGACGCCCGCGGAAGCGGCGGCCTAGCCACAGAGCGGGACCCGAGCAGTCATGGAACTTCCCGGCGCGCCGGCCACCTACGCCCTGATCATCGCCAATCTGATCGCCAGCATTTACGGGCTGTCCTTCGACCGCGGCTTTGTCGGCTCTTACGCCTTCAATGTGGGCGCGCTGGCGAACGCCAAGCAGCATTACCGGGTTTTCACCTCGTCCTTCCTGCACGGCGATTATTTCCACCTCCTGTTCAACATGATGACCTTGTGGTTTTTCGGGCCGCAAGTTGAAAGAATTCTGGGTACGGACGGGTTTCTCGTGGTCTATTTCGGGGCGGTGCTGGCGAGCGGCATCGTCTCTTTCTATGTCAACCGCCACAACAACGCCTACACTTCGCTCGGCGCGTCGGACGGGGTTTCGGGCGTGGTTCTGTCCTTCTGCCTCTTCTACCCGCTGGCGCCGATCTTTTTCTTTTTAATCCCCATCGGCATTCCGGCGATCCTTTACGGCGTTTTCTACATCCTGATCTCCGCCAATATGATGGGCCGCTTCGGGGGCAAGACCGCCCATGAGGCGCATCTCGCCGGCGCCATCGCCGGGGTCGTCCTGACCGTGCTCATGCGCCCCGACGTGATCACATACCTTTTCGGTTGAGAAAGAGCCTCACCCTGGGGACAGAAATCCGCCTGCATACATAGGGTTGTGCGAGCTTTCCCGGCATCGTCCTGAAGGCGAATATGACGGCCTCAAACTTTTCAGGCTGCACGGGATGTTATAGGCTCGCCCGGAGAGTAATGGGGGCGTGAATGAGCCGATCGAGGCTTCCGGCCGCGGTGCCGCCGGATAATCAGACCAAATCATTCGGCCAAAGCGCCCCGCATGGCGCCGGCGGCGAGGGGCCGTTTGAGGCGCCCGATACGGCGACGCCCGATTTCGTCATCCCCAATTCCAATGCCGGTTTATCCGGCGCCGGCCTGGCGGCAAGCAGAAGCGCCGCTGAGGCGCCGGCATTTACGCGCCCGCCCGATCCGGCGCCCGCCTTCGCCAGGGTGGTGATTGAGACCGACGACGATGAAGAAGACGAAGATGAGGACGAGGAAGAAGAACGCGCGCCCGGCGAACACCAGCACGTTCCCTATCAGATCCTGGTCGTTATCGGCCTCTTGCTTGTGGCGCTGGCGGCCTTCGTCGCGACGCGCAGTCAGGACCCGGCGCTGCCCGATTGCGCCAGCCAGCCGGAATGGAACCAGTATAATTGCCGGAAAAGCTGACGCCTAAACCATGCGGTCGGTCTGCGGCTCGCGGCCGCGTTCGCGCATGATCTTCTGATAGGCGTAATTGACTTTCTGCGTGGCGAGGAGGGCGGCCTTGGCGATCTCTTCATCGAGGCCGAGCGCCGACAGACGGTCCGGATGCACCGCCTTCATGCGCGCCTTGTAGGCGGTGCGGATTTCGTCATCGCTCGCCGACGGGGCGATGCGCAGGGCGGCGTAGGCGTCGAACGGCTTGACGGATTTTTCCTCGAGTTTCGGCGCCTCGGAAAAATCCTCGCCATGGAGTTTCGACTTTTTCTTGTCCTGGTTCTTTTCCTGACTGGCGGCGTCTTTTTCCGTGATCGAGGCGATCTGCGATTTCGCGATGATCATGGTCTCGCCTGAGGCGAGGCGCACCGGGATAAAACTGCGGGCGTCGTTCAGCACGTCGGAAGCGCGCTCGCCAAGGCTGGCGAACACGGTGGCGGCCACCGGCTCCGGGCTCGTCGACATGCGCAGGGTGACGCAGATTTCGCTGCGATGGCGGTAGGTCCGCTGTTTTGCATCGAAGGCGCTCATGCCGGTCCCCGTTTCGCCGCCCGTCGCGGGTCGGCTTCAGGAGGGGACTTGCAACCGGCTTGCCAGATTAACCTTTGCGCCGGTTAACCATCGAGGCCGCCCTTTTTACGGGGGTCGGCCTCCATCCACTGCATCGCATAGCGGGCCGGGAACGCCCAGGCGACGCCCGCAATGAGAAAATAGAGGGCTTTCAGGATCTGGTTATTGGGCACCAGCTCCCCGAGCGCCGCGGCCGCGAAAAAATACAGCATCAGCGCCGGCAGGAAGGCCAGAAAGCCGATCAGTTTCTTGATGCGCGGGCTCATGCGCGGGGCCACTCTTGAAAGGCGCGACGCGGGGTCGCGGGCGGAATCCGGTTAAATGGCCTAAAGGACCGCCATGGCCTCTAGCATGTCATCCACGCCCTCGCCAGCCGGCGGCGCCCGGTCATCCCGGCGCATCGCGATCTGGCTGTTCTTCATGTGCGGCCTCATCGCCGCCATGGTCATCGTCGGCGGCGCCACGCGGCTCACCGATTCCGGCCTTTCCATCGTGGAATGGCGTCCCGTCACCGGCGCGATCCCGCCCCTCAATGAAGCCGACTGGCTTTCCGAATTCGAAAAATACAAGACCATCCCCGAATATGAACAAGTCAATTTCGGGATGAGCCTCGCCGAGTTCAAACAGATTTACTGGTGGGAATGGGGTCACCGCCTGCTCGGGCGCGTCATCGGGTTTGCGTTCCTCCTGCCGCTGATCTTTTTCGCCGCGACGAAACAGCTGACGCGCGACCTTTCCATCAAGCTCGCAGGGCTGTTTGTGCTTGGCGGGATGCAGGGCGCGCTCGGCTGGTGGATGGTGTCGTCCGGGCTCGCCGAGCGCATCGATGTCAGCCAGTACCGGCTGGCCGCGCATCTGTCGCTGGCGGTGCTGTTGTTCGCGGCGATGTTCTGGCTGGCGCTCGATCTTTGGCCGCAACAGAAACGAGAAGCGCCCAAGGCTTTGCGGGCCGGCGCGCTCGCGCTCGCCGCCGGCGTCTTTCTCCAGATGGTGCTGGGCGCTTTTGTGGCGGGCCTGCGCGCGGGGCGCACGTTCAACACATGGCCCCTGATGGACGGCAAGTTTTTCCCGGACGGCTATTTCAACACGCCCGCGACGTTTCACGATCCTTTCGAGACCATGGCGGCTGTGCAGTTCAATCACCGCATCGGCGCCTATCTGCTCGCGGGCGCCGCCGTCTGGTTCTATGTCGCCGCGCGCAAAAACGGGCATGAGCCGCGCGCACGTTATGTCCTCGCGGCTGTCCTGGCGCAGATTGCGCTCGGCATTTGGACCGTCCTCGCCGCGACGCCCATCGCCCTCGGGCTTCTTCATCAGGCGGGCGCGCTCATGGTTCTCGCCGCGGCGCTCTACGCCGCCCATGGCGCCAAGCGGGCCTAGGCGCGCGCTTCGAGCACCATGTTGGTGGGCGTCTCGCTGGCGCGCCGCACTTTCGTGAAGCCCGCTTCCTTGAGAACGTCCGTCAGACGCTTTTCGCCGGCTTGCGCCCCGAGGCCGAGGCCGACTTCCTGCGCCATCGAGGCTGGCACGCAGGCGGTTGTCGAGAAGCCGTAGAAAATGCGCCCGAGCGGATGCAAGTTTTCCTCCAGCGCGTCGCCCGCCATGGGCTCGACCAGCATGAAGACGCCGTCCGGCGAGAGGGTGTCGCGAATATGCGCCGCCGCGCCCACGGGATCGCCCATATCGTGGAGCGCATCGAAGATGCAGGCGAGGTCATACTCCGAGCCCGGAAAATCTTTCGCCGACGCGACTTCGAAGGTCACATTCGTCACGCCTTCTTGCGCGGCCTGTTCGCGCGCTTTCTCTACCGACGGTTCGTGGAAGTCGAAACCGGTGAAGCTCGACTTCGGAAAGTTCTTCGCCATGAGGATTGTCGAGCTGCCATAGCCGCAGCCGATGTCGGCGACCGAGCCGCCCGCTTCGAGCTTTTCCTTGACGCCGGAAAGCGACGGGATCCACGCATCCATCAGATGCGCTGCATAGCCGGGCCGGAAAAAGCGGTCCGTCGCGCAGAAACAGCAGGGCGGCTGGTCGCTCCACGGACGGCCTTTGCCGGATTTGAACGTGTCGACGACTTTTTCATGCGCCTCGAATTGCGAAATGATCGCCTGAAAGAACCCTTGCATGCACATGGGCTGGCCTTCGCGGGCGAAGATCGTCGCCTGTTCCGGCGATAATTCGAATGTTTCGGTTTTCGGGTCATAGCCGACATACCCCGCCGCCGCGTTGACGCTGAGCCATTCGCGCAGATAGCGCTCATTAAGGCCGGTCTTTTTGGCGAGCGCCTCGGACGTAATCGGCCCTTCGCCATCCATGGCGTTGTAGACCCCGGCCTGATCGCCGAGATAAGCCATGAGGACGCCGGTCGCCCCGGCGATGTCGCCGATGACCTTTCCGGCCATCTCTTCGAGTTTTCCCTGATCCGGTGCTGTCATAACCATTCTCCCCTGGTTGGTGACGGCGAACGTCCTGTCCGCCGCCGGGAAGGCTAGCACGAATTCAATGACAGTTTGCGGGGGCAGGCCCGGCAGTGGGCGGCCTATCGCGGATCGAGATCGGTCGGGATGATGAGCCCTTCGCTGGCCGCCGCCGCGGCGGCGCCGCGCGGCGACACGGCCTGATCCGCGGGCAGCGAGAGGGCGTTCCTGACGGTGCTGGCGGGGGCGATGCGGACCGCCGGGCCGTCTTGCGCCTCGGCGACGCCGAAGGCGATGACGCCATTGCGGTAAACCGCGCCGAGATTGGCGCCGGTCGCGCCGAAGGCCTCGGCTTTCCCGACCGCCGGAAGCGAACTCGTGCCTTCGAGCCGGACAACGCCCAACGCTTTGCCGGTTTCGCTGTCGAAGACATGGACCTCGCCATTGGCAAGCCCGGCAAGGAAGATCAGCCCTGTGACCGTTGCGGGACCGTCTTCGCTGGCGCTTGGCACGACGCTGAGGCCGCCGGGTTGTTGCGCGGCGGCCTGGGCGAAGGGCGCGGAAAAGCTGTCGCCGCCGGCGAGCCGGTAGATGTCGCCGTCATCTGCGGCGACGAGGAGCGCGCCCTCGAGATCGACCGCGCAACTGACGAGATTGTCCGGCGCAGAGAGTTCGGTCTGGCTTTCGACCGCGACGCCGCTGTCGCTGGCGGCGAGATTGAACACCTGGATCTTGTCTTTCTGGATCACGAAGAGCGACGGCGCCGCGACGCCTTGCCCGCGGCCGAGGCAGAAGCCGCGCACCGCGCCGCGAATGGCCGGGCCGGCGTCGAGCGGCAGGAAGGCGCGGCTCTGATTGTCGACGCCGTAAAAGCGGAAGGTGTTTTCATCGCCGTCGAGGAAAGCGACGAACCCTGCCGCCGGTGCGCCGAGCCCGAGATAGCTGGCCGCCACGCCCTCGGCGTTGAAGCCGTCGATGCGCGAGACTTCCGTCCCGTCCTCCATGGAATAGGAAAGGACGCCGGCTTCTGTCGCCACGATCATCAGCCCGTTAAAGGCGAGCCGCGGGTGATCCCAGAAGGCGATGCCCGTCGCCGGGGCGGGCAGGCCCGGCAACTCGTCGCTGATCGGCGCCGTGACGAGGCTGCTTTCTTCCGTCTCCTGGTCGGGCGGGGATGCGTTACGCTCGCAGGCGGCGGCGAAAAGAAACAGTCCGGCGAGGAGAGGGGCGGCAAAACGCATGAAAGGCTCCGTTGTTTGGCTTGTCTCTAGCACCCGCCGGGCCCGGTCTCCAAATCACCTGAGCGCGCTGACAAAACTCCACAGGCTGGTCAGGCAGATCGCCGCGCCCACCAGCGCCAGCAGGAACCGGCGCGGCGCGCGCTTCACCAGCATGGCGGCCAGCGGCGCGGCGATCATGCCCCCGATCAGGAGGCCGAGGGCGGCGCGGCCGAAATTGGGGCCGAGCGCGGCGAGAAAGCCGAGCGAGGCGGCGAGGGTGACGACGAACTCCGCGAGATTGACCGTGCCGATCATCTGCGCCGGCGCGCCGCCCCGGGCGATGAGGTTCGACACGACGACCGGCCCCCAGCCGCCGCCCCCGGCGGCGTCGAGAAAGCCGCCGGCCATGCCGAGCAGGCGCACTTTGCCCACCGGCTTGAAGGGGCGGGGCGGGGCGACCGCCTTGCGGATGATGATGAGCCCCATGATGAACAGATAAACGGCGATCAGCGGCCGGGCGTGCTCGAGATGGATGAAGCTGATGGCGAACGCGCCGGCGAGGGCGCCGGCGGACCCCGCCGCCGCAAGACGGCGGAACAGGCGCCAATCGACATTGCGCAGCTTCGCATGAGAGGCGCCGGAAACGGCGGTAGTGACCAGTTCTGCGGCATGGACATTGGCGCTGGCGACGGCGGGCGGCGCGCCCAGAAAAATCAGCGCGGTGGTCGAGAACAGGCCGTAGGCCATGCCCAGCGTGCCGTCGATCATCTGGGCGACGAAGCCGATCAGCACGAACCAATAAAACGCATCGTCAAGCAAGACGGCCTCCTGCCCTCTACCCGGTTTTAAAAACCGGTTTCAGGCCGGCGGCGCATTTTACAGCCCGGCGCAAAAGTTTCCATAGAAACTATTTAGGTGCGCGGAAAACTAATCAGGTCATCAGTTTTTATAAGCGTGGGACGGCGAAGATTAAATCTGCATCCAAAGCCCGTTTCTGGATATTTTGTAATTCCTCTTTATAAGGACTAATGGTAAATTTGAGGCGGCGGCGATAAGCGCCGCTTTCAACAGGACATTCCAACATGGAAACCAAAGCCCACGGCGCCAAAGCGGCGGCGCCGGCTCCGTCTGTGCAGCCGAAACCCGGCGAGAAGAAACCGGAAACCAAGCCGGCCGGCAAACCCGGCGCGAAACCCGACCGGAAGAAATAACCGGACTGGCGCATCCGGCGGCGATCCGGATTCGGTGCGTTTATGGGGGAGATTCGGCGCATCCGGCTTTGCGTTCGGCGGGGGAGGCCCAAAAGGCCTCCCTTGGCTTTTTCGGGCGTTTTTCGGGCCCGCAAACCCACCCTGACGATGGCGGTAATTTATTACCACATAAATAGAGCCCTGATTTCCATATATTTCTCAGGAAGGTGTTGACGCAAACGCGCGCGGGGGGTACCTGCCGCGCTTCAGCAGGCGGGCGCGCAAGGAAAAATGCGCTTTCCGCCCGAGAATTCAATCGACCGAAGCCCGAAACGGGCAAAGACCCCAGGACTGGACCCATGAAAACCTACGCCATGAAACCGGCGGAAGCGGAAGCGCAGAAGAACTGGATCCTGATCGATGCGGAGGGCCTCGTTGTGGGCCGGCTCGCGACGGTCATCGCCACGCGTCTTCGCGGCAAGCACAAGCCCGCCTACACGCCGCATGTGGATTGCGGCGACAATGTCGTCGTCGTCAACGCCGACAAGATCGTCTTCACCGGCAACAAGCTCGCCAACAAGAAGTTCTACTGGCACACCGGTTATCCGGGCGGCATCAAGGAACGCACCATGGAGAAGATCCTGGGCGGTCAGCATCCCGAGCGCGTTCTGATGAAAGCCGTTGAGCGCATGATGCCCAAGGAATCGCCGCTCGCGCGCAAGCAGATGACGCATCTGAAAATCTACGCCGGCGCAGAGCATCCGCATGAGGCGCAAAGCCCCGCGAAGCTCGATGTCGCCGCGATGAACGTCAAGAACAAGAAAGAAGCCTAAGCCATGAGCACGACTTCCCTTGAAGACCTGAAAGACGCCGCGACGGAAGCCGGCGTTATCGAAAACGCTCCGGAAGAGGCCGCGCTGGCCGAACCGAAGATCGACGCCCAGGGTCGCGCCTACGCCACCGGCAAACGCAAGACCGCCGTGGCGCGCGTCTGGATCAAGCCGGGCGCCGGCAAGATCACCGTCAACGGCAAGGACCAGACCGAATATTTCGGCCGCGCGGTTCTGCAGATGATCATCAAGCAGCCGCTCGTCGCCGCCGAACGCAACGACCAGTATGACGTCGTCTGCACCGTCACGGGCTCGGGCCCTTCCGGCCAGGCCGGCGCCGTGCGTCACGGCATCGCCCGCGCGCTCACCTTTTACGAGCCGTCGCTGCGCTCGGTCCTGAAAAAGGGCGGCTTCCTGACCCGCGACAGCCGCACCGTCGAGCGTAAGAAATACGGCCGCAAGAAAGCCCGTAGAAGCTTCCAGTTCTCGAAACGCTAGGGGTTCTGCGGCGGAGGCTTTCCAAAGGTTAATTCTGGAAAGCCTTCGTGTCCGATTGGTAATTTGCCTTTTGAGGCGCGCGGGGCGATTTTTCATCTCCCCCACACAACTATCCCAAAGCGCCGTCCCTGTTTTTACAGGGGCGGCGCTTTCGGTTTGGGGCGCTTAAAAATCTTTCTTCCAGTTTGCAGAGACCGTCTGGTCGCCGTTCTGTTCGAGCTCGGTTTCGACGACGATGTTGTCGGTGATCTCGTATTTGACCGAGACCGAGCCGTTGCGCCCTTCCGCATCCTGGCTGGCGGAAACGAAAAACCCTTCCGCCACATATTTGCCGACGGTGAGCGAGCCGCCGCCGCGTTGCGGGTCGACGTCGATATTCAAAAGGTCGAGCCCGACGGCGCGGCGCAGCTTGCCGGTAATGCCGCCGCCCCCGCCGCCGCCGAATGGCCCGATGCCGCCGAGAGAGGCGAGCGCCAGGGCGGCCTGGGCCGATTCCGTTTCCGACAGTTCCTCGGCCGGCTTGCCGAACAGGATGAACGCCATGACGTCTTCCTGGGGCATGGACGGCGTCGAGGTCAGCTCGATATCGGGATTGTCGGCGCGCCCGGAAACGATGATGGCCGCGGTGACGTCGGCGGTGCTGAGTTCGGCGCGGATGTCGAGGCGCGGATTGTTGGCCGCCAGCCGGTCGAAGGATACCGAGCCGCGGGTGAGGTCGAAGCGCCGTCCCGAGAAGTCGAGCCAGCCGCGGCGCAAGGTGAGGTCGCCGAGGACAAGCGGCGCGTCGCGCCCGGTGACGGCGTGCACGTCCGCCGACCATTCGCTTTCAAGCCCGCGTCCGCGAATGAAGATGCGGTCGTCCGCTTCGACGTGAATGTCGTATTCGAGATTGCTCCCGCTGGATTGTTCGGCGCTGGTTTCCGGCGGCGGTTCTCCGTCATTGTAAGCGACGACTTCGATATCGACGAGGCCGGTCGATTCCGGCGGCACAATTTCCGCATTGAGTTCGGTGACGGTGATCTCGCCTGCGGCTTTCAGCGCCTCTAGCGCGCCGGAGAGCGTAAGTTCGCCATCGGCGCGAAGCTGGTTCACCGGCTGGGCGGAGAGTTCCGCGCCGTCGAGGGTGACGGTGAGGTCGAGATTGGAATTTTCACCGAGTTTCAGATCGCCGTTGAAAGTGAGGGTGTCGTTGCGCGACTGATCGGCGCCCCGCGCCCCGCCTTTGAAGGTCATGGTGCTGCCGCCGCTCCCATAAGAGGCCTGCGCCTCGGCATGGAGCGCGGCGAGAGAGAACCCGGATTCGATTTCCGTATAGGCGCCGTTGGCGAGATTGGCCTCGCCCGACAGCTCCGGCGCCGCAAAGGTTCCGGCGAGGCTGAAATCGGCGTCGAGATCGCCTTCGACGCTTTGCAGGACAGGCGGCATGTAGGCGGCGAGGGCCTGGATGTCGCCCTTGTAGCTGACCCGGCCGTCAAGCGCGCCGGAGGTGTCGATGGAAATGCCGGGATTTTTAACGAGCTTCGCCGGCAGGCGTACATCCATATCGAGGGAGGCTTCATCGCCGCGGTCGGTCAGGCGCAGGACATCGCCATCCCAGACGAAGCGGCCGTCAATAGAGGCTTCCTCGTCATTGATCAGAAGCGAGCGCAGATAGAACTCGCCGCGGCCCGGCGTCTCGCCATCGGTGTCGATGGCGATGGTCGCCGTCACCTGGCTGTCCGCACCCGGAATATTGACATTGGTGAGCGCGGCGTCGGCGCGCCAGCGCGTGTCGCTGAAGCCGCCGTCGAGGGTTATGACGCCGTCGGCGCCCCAGGTCATCCGCAGATTGCTCACATTGACGCCGTCCTCGACGTTGAACCGCGCCGGAGAGGTCAGCGCCGCGCGGCTGTCGCGGATCACCGCCTCGAAAGCGGTGAGCGTCAATTTCGGGCTTTCGCGCGCATCGACCTGGCCGCGGGCCGAGAGCTCGGTGATCGCGCCGGTCTGGGACGTCGTGAGGCTGTCGCTTGAAACCGTGACTTCCATGGCGCCCGGCGGGCCTTCTGCGCTCGCCTCGGCATTGCGCACCGAGATGTCGTTGACGCGCAGCGTTTCGGCGCTCGCCTGCATCTGGCTGAGGGCGCCGTCGCGGGACAGAACGCCCTTGATGGCGAGATCGCCTGCGGCGTTGATTCCGGGCCAGGGTTCGGCTTCCTCCTCGCCTTCATAGGCGAGGTCGAGATTGAGGGTCTGGCGGTCCGGCTCGACCCGGCCGGTGCCTTCGAGTTGAAATCCGCGTCCGGCGTAAAGCAGTTGCGACAACCGCACGGTTCCGTCCTCGGAGGAGCTGAAGCGCGCATTGAGGCGGCGCGGCGCGTCGTTCGAGGCGCGCGCGCGCACCTCGCCATTGGGCAGGCGCGGCAGGCCCGTGAGCGAGGCCTCGACATTCATGGGCGGCAGCGTGCTGTCATTGAGCGTGATGGCGGGGGTTTCAACCGCGGTCTCCAGCGAGAAACGGTCAAGCGGGCCGGATAGATCGATGTCTCCCGTCACCGCGCCCGCAAAGTCCGACCCGGAGGCCAGTTTCTCGGCGACTGCGGCGGGCAGAACGATATCGCCTTTCATGGCGAGTGCGCCGTCTTCGAAGCTGTAGGCGCCCGCGCCGGTAAAGCGCGCGCCGGCGCCGGTCTCGAAGCGGACATTCTCGAAACTCGCGCGGGTCTCGAAATCGGCGTCGAGCGTCGTTGTGAACGCAACGCCGTCTTCGAGCCAGAGCGGCGCGTTCTCGCGCGGCGAGGCTTGAAGCTTCACATCGCCCGATAGCAGGCGGCGCAGATCGGTTGCGCCGTTCTCAAGCGTGAGGCTCGCCTGCGGTCCGGCCAGCGTTCCTTGAAGGGCGTAATCGTCGCGCCGCCAGTCGAGTTCGGCGTCGAGCGTCAGGTCTCGGCCGGCGATGTCCTGAATTTCCGTGCGATAGGTTTCCGCCAGCCGCGCATTGAGGTCGGCATTGAGGAGGTCCACGAAGCCGCGCGGCGCCTCCCAGTCAAGCGCGCCCTCAATCTCGCCGACTGCCGAGGTCAGCTTGCGGATGGCGAGGGCGCCGCCGCCGCCGCGGTTCTTGACGTCATAGCGCGCATCGAGCGTCACGGGTTCCGTCAGCTCGGTGATGGTGTTGAGCCGGGCGCCGGGAACCAGCGTCAGCTTGATGTCGGCGCCGTCGAACCCGTCGAGATTGGCGACGATCTCCGCATCGATATCGCCATAGCCGCCGACGGTCCCTTGTATGGTCGTGGCCGCCGCATCGACGGGCCCGTCGCCCGTCGCCCGGATCGAAAGCGGGCTTTCAAGCCCGGCGAGCGTCGTTAAGGCGCCGCCGGGTTCGCCCCTGATCGTGGCGTCGAGTTTGAATTCGCCGCGCGAGGGCGACTTGTCGAACAGGATGTCGGCTTCGTCGGCGCCGTCCTGGCTCGAGAGATTGATCGCCACGGACAGCTCGGGCCCGTCGAGACGCAGGGCCCCGCCGCCGTCGATGCGCCGTTCAAGGCCGTCGATGCGCGCGGTGAAATCATTGATAGCAAAACGCCGGACGTCGATATGGGGCGCTTCGCCGAAGATCCTGAACTGGCGCGCTTCCTCATCCTTGGGCTCGCCTTCGGGCGGCGCGTTCAGAAGTTCGGCGCCGGAAAGCGAGGCTTCATTGATAATGATCCGTTTGCGGATGAGCGCGAAGGGCCGCCATCTCAGTTCGACCTGGTCTGCGGAGAACCAGGGGCGCGCATCATTGGGCGCGTCCGGATCGCGCAGCGTGACGCCGTCGAGAACGATATGGCCGGGCAGCCCGCCTTTGAGCGCGCCGATATCGGCCTGGCTGTTGAGCGCGCCGCCAAGCTGGCTTTCAACCAGCTCTTCAAGGAATTCGCGTCCCGGCGGCGTGTAGAAAAGGCCGACCAGCGCGCCCGCTAGAAGTGCGGCAAGCCCGCCGAGAACGGCGAGGGATATGATCACCGCGCGCCGCATCAGAAAGGCTGTCCCAGCGCGATATAGATCTGGAAGTCGCCGTCGCTCTCGCGCTTGTCCATGGGGAACGCCACATCGACGCGAATCGGGCCGATGGCGGTGAGATAGCGCACGCCGCCGCCGACGCCGACGAAATATTCGTCGGTGAAATCAGGGACGGCCTGGGTCGAGACCGAGCCAGCGTCGACGAAGGCTGCGAGCTGGATGTTCTTCATGATTTTGACGCGCGTTTCAAAGGCGCCCTCGACCTTGGAGCGTCCGCCGATGGGGTCGCTGTCGGCGTCAAGCGGGCCGGCTTCCTGATAGCCATAGCCGCGCACCGAACCGCCGCCGCCCGCATAATAGCGCTTGTTGAGCGGCAGATCGGCGAAGTCGATGGCGTAGGTGGAGCCGAGGGCGGCGCGCGCCGCGAAGGTCAGAAGATCGTTCTTGCCGGCATGCACGCGCCCGCGCGCGGAGAGATCCATCTGCGTGAAGGTCTTGGAGCCGGTATAGGGCGCGACCGTGAAGGAGGCGCGGAACCCTTCCTTCGGATCGAGCAGGTCGTCTTCGGAATTCCAGATCACCGAGAGCGGGGTCGAGATGAGATAGTTCCGCTCCTCGTCGCCATTATTGCGCACATTCGAGGTTTCGAGCGCCAGCGCGCCGCGGGTTTCAAGCTTGTCGTTGATCCATTTCTTGGAAAGCCCGGCGGACAGCTCCAGCGAGCGCGCCTTATAGGCCTCCGTCGTTTCATTGGTGAAAGCCGCGTTGCCGAACGCCTCGCCGTCAAGCCGGGGCAGGGGCCGGGAAAGTTTCAGATTGGCCGACTGTTCGATCTCGGAAGCGCGCAGTTCGATGCGGGCGTTTTCGGCATGGCCGAAAATATTGCGGTGCTCGAAGAACAGGCGCCCGCCCGGGCCTTCCGACGTCGAATAGGAAACGCCGCCGCCGATGGTGCGCTGTTTGCGTTCGGTGAGATTGACGATGATCGGCGCGGCGCCGTTCTCTTCCAGCGGACCGGGATGAACGTCGATCCGGGAGAAAAGGCCGGTCTTGCTCAGCCGGTCGTAATAGGCGGTCATCTTCTGCCGCTCGAACTCTTCGCCTTCCTCCCAGGTTTTCATGCGCGCGATGAAAGAAGGGTCGGACTTGCCCTCGACCTTGACGCGCGCCTCGCCGAACTGCGCGCGCGGTCCGCTTTTGAAGACGAACACCGCATGGGCTTCGCCGGTTTCGAAATCGGCGATGGCGCGCCGCGTGACAAGCTGCGCTTCGGGAAAGCCGTTATTGAGGAGATAGGTGACGAAGGCTTCCTGATGCTGGCGCAAAGTCGCGCCGTCGGCCTTGCCCCGGGTCTTGATTTTCGCGTCTTCGAGCGTTTGCGGCCGGCCTTCGGCCTCGTCCTGGTAGAGCACTTCATATTCGACGATCTTGAAGGCCTCGCCGGGCTCGATCCTGAACACGACTTCCGGATCGCCGCCGTCCTCCGGGTAAACCAGCTCGAAGTCGGCTTTGCCGGCGTAATAGCCGGCGGCCTTCAGGGCGTCATTGAACGCTTCGAGATCGCGGCGCGCGGCGCGGCGGAGCGCCGCAGCGGTCGGATAGTCGCGATTGCCCTTGATGAGGTCAGAAATCATCTCGAGCTTCGATTCCAGCCCGTCGGGCGCGCCTTCGATGGAGGTGGAATAGGAGAGGTCCTCGGGCGCGGGTTTGCTGGTCTCTTCCGCCTCCTCGCGCAGATCATCCAGATCGTCGCCCTGATCGCCGCCCTGGTCGCCGCCCTGATCGCCGATGTCTTCGCCGTCCTGGGCGGCGAAAGCGGCGGCTTGGGCGGGGGGGACGAGACAGGAAGCGAAGCCGCAGAAAATCGCCGCACGCCAATAAGATCGCCGCTGGAAACGCAACATGCCCTTGCTCAAATTCACGCCTGATCCGGAGCCCCGCAACGGGGGCCGGCCGCTCCATCCATGAGGTATTCGGCCCAACCTGTCACGCCATGGTTAACCATGTGCTGCGAACAGACCGAGGACCCCGGCTTTTGAGCCGGAATGAGGGTATTCAACGGCTTTGCGGCGATTTTCCGGCGGTCCTCCTGGCCTCCTCAGCTTGGCGGGGGCGGGCGGGGTGCGCTATGCCCCTCTTGAACCATTAACAGGGCGGAAGGCGAAACATTCCATGGCGCATCCTCTGAGCGGAGCCAATCTCGGGACTCTGGCGGCGGTGACGGCCCGCTCGGGCCCGCCGAGCCACCCGCTCGCCGGGGCGGGAATCGGGCTCTCGGCGCTGGCGCGCTGGCCGTTTTCGACCGCCGAGAAGCTGATCATGGACTCCAAGCTGCCCAGGCTCGAGGACATGCCGGCGCCGGTCTTCATTCTCGGCCATTGGCGCTCAGGGACGACCCATCTCTACAACATCATGTGCGAGAGCGGCGAATGGGGTTTCGTGCCGCCAGTCGCGACGGGCCTTCCCTGGGACCTCTTCGGGCTCGCCAAAGTCTTCAATCCGCTGCTCGAGCGCGCGCTCCCCAAGCACCGCTATATCGACAATATTCCGGTGACCCCGACGAGCCCCCAGGAAGACGAGATCGCCATCGCCAATATGTCGGAGGTCTCGTTCTATCACGGCATCTATTTCCCGAAGGCGTTCGCGCAGAATGTGACGCGCGGGCTATTTTTCGACGGCTGCACGACGGCGGACATTCGCGGCTGGCGCAAGCAGTTCTCCTATTTCCTGAGGAAGCTCTATCTCTATCAGGGCGAGAAACCGCTGCTTATCAAGAACCCGGTCTATACGGGCCGCTTCGCGATGCTGAAGGAAATGTTTCCGGATGCGAAATTCATCCACATTCACCGCAATCCTTACGACGTATTCGTCTCCATGCGGAATTTCTACAAAAAGCTGCTGAAGGAATTCGCGCTACAAGGCTACGACCATGTGGATATCGATGAGACCATCCTCTGCGTCTATGAGCGGATGATGAATGATTATCTGCGCGATGCGGAAGGCATGGGGCCGGACAAGCTCATCGAGCTACGTTACGACGAGCTCGACGCCGAGCCGATCGCCTCGGTCGAGAAAATCTACGAGCAGCTGGCGCTGCCCGGTTTCACGGCGGCGCGGGATAAATTCGAAGCCTATCTTGCGTCCGTCGCGAGCTTCGAGAAAAATAAGTTCGATTATTCCGACGAAGCGGCGGCCAAAGTAGAGGCGCGTCTGAAGCCGTTTATCGAGCGATGGGGATACCAGCGGCCGGGCCGGAAGCCCGAAACAGCCGCCGCAACGGGGTCCTCCGGCGAAGGGGCGCATGGGGAAGACGCAGCTTAAGTACGTCGCTGTTTTTGCAGGGCTTTTTCTGGCGGCCTGCGAGCGCGGGGAGGTCGGTCCGGCGGCCTATGCGCATGCCGACTGCCGCCGGGTGGCGCTGATCGACGCCGGGACGGGCGAGGTGGTGCGCGGCGCGGAGGATTTCGCCCTCGACCTTGAGAACCGCCGGCTCTTCATCTCCGCCTATGACCGCCGCGCCGTGGAAAAAGCCGCCCGGAAGAAACAGGCGAGCCTGCCCCAGGGCGGGCTCTACGCCGTTTCGCTTTCTGCTCTTTTCGATCCGCAGACGGAGCAAATGACCGCCGCTTCGCTCGCCAATCCGTCGGATTTCGCCGGCGGGTTGCACCCTCACGGGCTTTCCTTCGATGCCGCGAACCATGAACTTGTCTTCATTAACCGCGCATACGTTCGCGATGGGCGCAAATGGACCATGACGCCGCATCTGCGCCGCATCGGCGCCAATGGCGAGGTCTATGTGGGCGCGGCGGAAGACGCCCATTGCGCCGCCAATGATGTGGCTGCGGACGGCGAAGGCGTGGTGACGAGTTTCGATCACGCCTCCTGCGGTTTCGGCGCCGGGCTGGAGAATCTCTTCGGCCTGAAACGCAGCGGCGTCGCGCGCCACGGCGCGGCGCTTTACGACAAGGCGCGGTTCGCCAACGGCCTCGCCCGTCATCCGAACGGCGACCTTGTCATGGCGGCGACCCGCGAAGACGCACTCATCCGGCTCGGCGATGATTTCACGGAAGCCGGCCGCGTCGCGCTGCCCGGCGGCCCCGACAATCTCACCATTGCGCAGGACGGCGGCGTTGTCGCCGCCGCGCATCCTTCGCTCTTCAAGCTGATGCTGACCCGCAAACTCGGGATCGGCGCCGCGCCCTCGCGCATCGTGAAAGCCGATCTCGACACAGGCGCGGTCGACATTCTCTTCGACGACGCGAAGGGGACGCTTTTCAGCGCCGCGACGGTGGCCGTTGAAACCGCGAGCGGCCTTGTCGCCGGTTCGGTGACCGACGAAGGGCTCCTGGTCTGTCAGGCGGCTTTATGAGCGCTGTCACGCTGGTGACCGGCGGCGCGGGCTTTGTCGGCAAGGCGCTGGTCGAGGCTTTGCGCGCGCGCGGCGAGCGCGTCCGGAGCTTCGACCTTGCGCCGCCTGCGCATGAGGACGATGTCCAAGGCTCTATCACGGACGGGGAGGCGGTGACGCGCGCTATGGCGGGCGTTTCTTCCGTGTTTCATCTCGCCGGCAATGCGCAGCTTTGGGCGCCGGACTCGTCCGTTTTCGACAAGGTGAACTACGAGGGGACGAAGATCGTCGCCGCTGCGGCGTACGAAGCGGGCGCGCGCCTCGTTCATTGTTCGAGCCTGACAACGCTGGTCAGTGAAAAGACGCCGGTGGGCGCCTCGAATGCCGATGAAACCATGCGCTGGGCGCCGGAAGACATGCTGGGGCCTTATCCGCGCTCGAAGCTCATGGCCGAACGCGCCGTTGAAGAAGAGGTCGAAGCGGGCCTCGACGCGGTCATCGCCCTGCCGACCGAACCGCTGGGGCCGGGCGACGACGCCATCACCCCGCCGACGCAAATGATCCTCGATTTCGCCAATGGCGAAACGCCGGCCTATATCGACTGCATCCTGAATTTCGTGCCGGTCGACAGTCTCGCCGAAGGGCTGGTCGCCGCGCGCGACAGGGGCGCCAAGGGCGAGCGTTATCTCTTGGGGGGCGAGAACATTCCCATGACGCGCCTGCTCTCGATGATCGAAAAACTGACCGGCCGTCCCGCGCCGAAAACGAAAATGCCTTACTGGGTGGCGCTCGCCGCCGGCGCCGTCGACACGGGGCTCCTTGCAGAACTCACAGGCAAGCCGCCGAAAGCGCCGCTCACCGGCGTGCGCCTTGCGGGCCGACAAGTGTCGTTTTCTTCGGAAAAAGCCGCGACCGATCTTGGCTGGCGCGCCGCGCCCGCCGAACCGGCGCTTGGAGCCATGCTCGAGTGGGCGCGTGATAAAGGACTGCGCAAAGCGGTTTAACCTGTCACAAAATGACCGCATCATGGCCTCCAAGGAGATGATGCGATGAGCGTTGTTGAAGAACAGGACCCGGTCGAATATGCGCGCTGGCTCGGCGGGCGCAATTTCGGCGACTGGCGCGAAGAGTTCGACCGCAACGGCTATCTCATTTTCCAGAATGTCTTGAGCGAGGACCAGCTCGCCGCGATCAGGGCCGCGCTCGCGCCATATCTCGGCCAGAACATCAGGGGCCGCAACGAGTTCGAAGGCCGCGAGTCGAACCGCGTTTACGCCATGCTGGCGAAATCGCCGGTCTTTGCAGACCTCGTGACGCATCCTCTCGCCATGGCGTTTGTCGAGGCCGATCTCGGGCCGGACTGCCTGTTGTCGGCCTGTCTCGCCATCAATCTCCATCCCGGCGAGACCGCGCAGCCCTGGCATTTCGACGACAGCCATTATCAATGGCCGCGCCCGCGGCGCTCGCTCGGCGTTTCGACCTTCTGGGCGATCACCGACACCACCGAGACCAACGGCGCCACGGAAATCCTGCCCGGCAGTCATCTGTGGGCGGAGGACCATATCGAAGGCGCTATCGGGGAGGGGGACTTCTCGAAGACGGGCAGGCGCGAGGGCGACCCCGGCGCGCGGTCCGACGCCATGAAGGCGGTGATGCCGGCAGGGTCCCTGATGATCGCCAAGGGCACGCTCTGGCATCGCGGCGGGGCGAATGGTTCCGATCAGGAGCGCCTTCTCATCACCCCGCAATATTGCCCGGGATGGACGCGCACGCTCGAAAACATGTCGCTCGCCGTGCCGCCGGCCATTGCGCGGACTCTGCCGCCCCGCGCGCAGGAACTGCTCGGCTATTCCATTTATCCGCCTTTCATGGGCTATGTGGACGGACGCCACCCCAAGCGCCTCCTCGGCGATTGAGTTTCTTGATCCGGATCAAGGGATCGCCCGCGCGGGCGGTTTAACCTGCGGCTCGGAATGCTTATATTAAGTCAGCAGGATCAAGGAGCGTGCTCATGCAGTTCAAATCCATCATTGCCGCCATCGATCTCGACGACGATCTTGCGGAAGGCGTCGTCGCCGCCGCCGCCAGTCTCGCCCACAAGGACGGTTCTGGCCTCCAGATCGTCAGCGTCTGGCCGGTGCTCACGGCGACGACGCCCGGTTTTTCCGCCGAGCTCGGGGCCAGTTCATCCGTTGTCACCGAAGCGCTTATGGAGCAGCACAAGGAAGGCCGCGCGGATGCCGTCAAACAGCTTGAGGCGATGACGGAGAAACTTGCGCCCTCGGCGAAGTCAGTGATGCTCGACGGCGAGGCGCCGGACGAGGTCGCCGACTATGCCGCGAAGATCGGCGCCGACGTCATCGTGACCGGCTCGCACCAGCGCAATTTCTGGGGCGCCCTGTTCCAGGGCAGCGCTTCCATGGAGCTGGTGCGCGAGGCGCCCTGCGCGGTGTTTCTCGTAACGAAGAAATTCGCCGAAAAGCACAAGCCGTAAGCGGCCTCAGGCGCCGGGCCGGGAATAGGTCCGGCCCTTCCATTGCCCGCCTTCGCCTTGCGCGTGACGCAGGGCCGAGGAGACCGTCATCGCCGTATAAAGCCCTGCCGCTACGGGCAACAGGGCCGCCTCCCAGGGCGCGCGGCCGTACAGCCTGAGGGTCGGCCAGTAGGTGTAGCCCATCATCGCGCAGGCGCCGGCGGCATAGACGAGCGCCGCTGCATTCCAGTGAAAAAACAGGGTGAGAACGATCAGCGGCGCCGCGAAGTAAAGCAGCGCCATGCCGAGCACGGTTCCCGCCAGCATCAGCGGCGAAAAGCCGAGCTGCGCATAGGCGGTGCGCGCCACCATGTTCCAGATGGAGGAAAGCTCGCGATTGTCGCGCAGGGAGACGGCTTCGTCCTGCGCGAGCCCGATCCATATCTTCGTCGACGGCGTCAGGTTCTTGACCGCCTTTGCAAAAGCGCAGTCGTCAATCAGCGCCGTTCTGATTGCGCGCATGCCCCCAATCGCATCAATAGCCTCGCGCCGCGCCAGCATGCAGCCGCCGGCCGCCGCGGCCATATTGTCGTCCGGGTCGTTGGCGCGCGGGAAGGGGTAAAGCTTCTGGAAGAAATAGATGAAGGCGGGAATGAGGAACGACGCCCACGGTCCCCGCGCATCGAGCCGCGCCATCAACGAGGCGAGGACGAGGTTTTCCGCTTCCGCTTTCGCGGAGAGCCGGGCGAGCGTGTCGCGGGAAAGCGCAATGTCTGCGTCGGTCAGGAGAATGTATTTTGCGTTCGGCGCGATTTCCTTTGCGCGCTTGAGGCCGGTTTCGACCGCCCAGAGCTTGCCGGTCCAGCCATCGGGCAGGGGCGGGACTGCGACGACCTCAAACGGGCGGTCCTTGCCGTCGGCGGCGGCGCGCGCAATGTCCGCGGTGCCGTCGCTCGAGCCGTCATCGGCGACAATGACCGTGAGCTTGCCCGGATAGTCGGCCGCCATATGGGCGCGGACGACCTCGCCGATGGTCTCCGCCTCGTCCCGTGCAGGGATCACCGCGACGATCTCCGGCCAGGTCTCCGGCGCCGGGGAATCGCCGAGGCGCTCCGAGGCGCGCCAGAAGCCGCCCCTCAGAACGGTCAGCCAGCCCCAGGCGGCGAGCGCCAGAAAGGCGATGAAGGTCAACATGAAGGCTCCCATAGCGGGTTTCAGGGAGCGGCAAAAGCCGCCTTGGAAAGCGCGGCGAAATCCGTAAGGTGCGCCCCATGTCAACCGCACGGGATATTGCTGTGGATGCGCCCGCTTCAGCCGGAGCCGAAACGCCGTCGGGCAAAGGCGCCAAGGACGAGAATTTTCCCGTCGGCTCCTTCCTGTTGCCGAAACATCTGCGCCCCCATGTGGCTATTTTTTACGCCTTCGCCCGGGCTATCGACGACATCGCCGACAATGCGGATCTCACGCCGGAAGAAAAGATCAAGCGCCTCACCGCCTTTGATGCAGCGCTGAACGGCGCCGCCGACTACGGCGAGGCCTATCACAAGGCCCACGCCCTGCGCGAAAGCCTGGCTGAGACGGGCGTCACAACCAAGCACGGCTCCGACCTTGTCGCCGCCTTTATTCTCGATGCGGAAAAGAGCCGCTACCAGAGCTGGGACGAACTTATCGGCTATTGCGAGCTCTCCGCCAATCCGGTTGGCCGCTATCTCCTCGACCTCCATGGCGAGGACAAAGCCGGTTACCGCTATTCCGACGCGCTGTGCACCGTGTTGCAGATCACCAACCACTTGCAGGATTGCAGCGACGACAAGCGCGAGCTCGACCGCATTTACGTCATCGGCGACTGGCTGGCCGAAGAGGGCGAAGACTTTTCCGTGGTCGAGCGCGATGCGGTCTCGCCTGGTTTCCGCAAGGTCATGGACCGGATGCTCGACGGCTGTGAGGAGTTGATGAAGGATGCGCGCAAATTGCCGTCGGCGCTGACCTCGAGACATCTCGCCATGGAATCGGCGGTGATCGTGCGGCTTGCAGACCGTCTCATTCAAATCTTGCGCAAGGGCGACCCGCTGGCCAGGCGCGTGGCGCTCAACAAGGTCGATTTCGCCTCCGCCGGCCTGCGCGGCGGCGCGGCGGGATTCTTTCAGGCCGGCAAAGGCGCGCGCTGATGCTGGCTGCGACGATTTCACCGGAAGAGGCGCGCAAACACGCCGAAGACACCGTCAGGCGTTCGAAAACCTCTTTCGGGCCGGGGATGCGCATTCTCACGAAAGAGCGCCGCGAGGGCATGTATGCGGTCTACGCCTTCTGCCGCGAGGTTGACGACATCGCCGACGAGGGCGGCAGCCTTGAAGAAAAGCGCGCCGGGCTCGCCGCCTGGCGTGAAGAGATCGACCGGCTTTATGACGGCGCGCCGCAAAGCCCGACAGGCGTCGCGCTCCTCGAACCGGTGAAGCGATTCAATCTCCCCAAAGAAGAATTCCTCCTGATGATCGAGGGCATGGAAATGGACGCCGAAGGGCCGGTGGTTGCGCCGAGCCTTGAAACGCTGTTCGCCTATACGCGCCGGGTCGCGGGCGCCGTCGGGCAGCTCTCCATGCCGGTGTTCGGCGCGCCGGCGGGCAGGGCGTCCGACGATTTTGCGATCTCGCTCGGCGACGCGCTACAACTGACGAATATCCTGCGCGACGTGGAGCAGGACGCCGAAGAAGGCCGGCTTTATCTGCCGCGCGAGCTTCTGGAAAAACATGGCTGCCCCCTGACCGCGCAAGAGATTTCTCATGCGGACGGCCTGCCGGGCGTGCGCGCGGATCTGGCGGCGATGGCGCGGGAGAAATTCGCCGCTGCGCGCGAGGCGCTGAAGTTTCTCGACTGGCGCGTCCTGCGCCCGGCGCTTTTGATGATGGGCGTTTACGAGCGCTATCTCGACAAGATGACGGCGCGCGGCTGGGCCAACGGCCAGCCCCGCGTGACGCTTTCGAAACTCGAAAAAGCGGCGATCGCCCTGCGCTGGCACCTGGCGCCGAAACTGACGCGCGAGGCGCCCGGACCATGACCCGCGTTCATATTATCGGCGCGGGGCTTTCCGGTCTCGCCGCCGCCGTGCGTCTCATCGAACATGACGTGCCGGTGACGGTCTATGAAGGCGCGGGCCAGGCGGGCGGGCGCTGCCGCACTTTTTACGACCGCCATCTTGAGCGCGAGATCGACAACGGCAATCACCTGATCATGTCGGGCAACAAGTCGGCGCTTTCCTATCTGGACCGCATCGGCGCGGAAGACCCGCTCACGGGGCCGCCCTTCGCTATGTATCCCTTCGCGGATGTGAAGACCGGCCAGCGCTGGACGGTGCGGATCAATGAAGGGTTCATTCCCTTCTGGGTCTTCGACAAGAAATGGCGCGTGCCGGACACGAAAGTCATGGATTATGTGCGGGCGTCGGGCATCGCCTTCGCCGATGACGAAAAGACTGTCGCGGAAGTCGTTGATAAAAATAGCGTTCTCTACCCCCGCTTCTGGGAGCCTCTGACCCTCGCCGTGCTCAATACGACGCCGGAAAAGGGACAGGCGAAACTGCTCTGGCGGGTCATTCGCGAGACGTTTCTTCTGGGTGGACAGGCGTCCGTGCCGCTGACGGCGAAGACGGGCCTCGGCCACGCCTTCATCGACCCGGCGGTGAAGTTTATCGAGGCTCATGGCGGGACCGTGCGCCTCGGCGCGCGGGTGCGCGGCGTCTGGATGGAAGGCGGCGAGGCGACCACGCTCAATTTCGCCGACGAGACCGTGACGCTCGAAGACGGCGACAAGGTCATCTTCGCCATTCCGCCAACGCGGCTGAAAGACCTGCTTCCCGACATCGATCCGCCCGATGACGACGCCAGCATTTTGAACGTGCACTACCGGATGGGCCGTCCGGTGCCGAAAGAGGCGCTGGGCGACGGCCCGTTTATCGGCATGGTGTCGAGCCTCGGCCAGTGGGCCTTTGTGCGCGACGACGTGATCAGCCTGACGACCTCGGCCTCGAACGCCATCGGCGCCGACGATCAGCCCAATGACGATGTGGTTTCGCAGATCTGGCGTGAAACGCAAATCGCGCTTGGTTTAGGCGATGCGGAGTATGAGCGCGTGCGCGTCATCCGCGAAAAACGCGCGACGCCCGACCAGTCGCCTTTAGGTGCGCGAAAACGCCTTAAGCCGGAAACAAAGTGGCGCAATCTCTTCCTCGCCGGCGACCATACGGATACGGGCGTGCCCGCGACGATTGAAGGCTCGATCCGGTCGGGGGACAGGGCGGCGGAACTGGCGATAAAGTCGCTTAATTTGTCGTGATAATTGTACCGCCCCCGGTCATTCCCGCGAAAGCGGGAATCCATGAAAATAGGTATTCTGGATACCCGCTTGCGCGGGGATGAACGGAGCTGAGAGTTCATTGACTGCAAGCAAATTCATCGGCGTTGTCTGCGGCCTGAAATCCGAAGCGCAAGCGGTTTCGGCGTCAGTCGACGCATCGAAAATCCGTATCGGCGTTTCCGGCGCAAGCGCGGCGCGCGCCGAAGAGATTGCACGTGACTTCTGCAACGAAGGCGCGAGCGCGATCTTTTCCATCGGCTTTTCCGGCGGGCTCGATCCGGCGCTGAAGCCCGGCGACCTTGTCATTGGCGAGACCATCATCGCCGATGACGGCTCGGTCTATTCGGGCGACCGTTACCTTCTCGGTTGCCTCAACCCCGCTCTTTCCCGCGAAAGCGGGAATCCAGGAAAGTCTGCAAAAATGGATCCCCGCTTGCGCGGGGATGAGCGGGGGAAAGTGGAAGCAAGAGTGGCGGCGCTGTTCGGCGCCGATGAAATCGTCGACAGCACCATGAAAAAGTCCGCGCTGTTTCAAAATCACGGCGCCGCCGCTGTCGACATGGAAAGCCATGGCGCGGCGCGGGCGGCCGCGCGCGCCGGCGCGCCTTTTCTCGCCATCCGCGCCATCGCCGATCCCGCTGGCCGGGCGCTGCCGGCGGCGGCCTTGAACGCTGTTGCACAAGACGGCTCGACGCGGGTCATGGCGACGCTGGGCGCCGCCCTGCGCGATCCGAAGCAGTTTCCGGAGTTGATGAAGCTCGGCGGCGACTCGTCAGCCGCGGCGAAGACGCTGCGCCGCAGCCTCGGTCCGCTTTTCGAGCGGCTTTTCCTGAGCCTCGATCTTTAGGCAGCGTATTCTTTGTTCTTGTCGATCAGGGTCGTCTTGCGCGCTTTGGCTTCTTCTTTTTCGCGCTTGATCTTTTCCATCTCGTTTTCGACCAGCGCGTCATGCATGTCCTCGGCGGGGCGCGCATTCGACAAATCGATCTCCGGCGCCATGGGGCCTTCGGTCTTGATCTTGAACATGTTCGGGATCTTGAACATCTTGAACGGGTTCTTCACCGCGTCCATGGCCGCCGTCGGCTCATAGCCGCAATGGGCCATGCAGTTCGAGCATTTCTCGTATTTGCCGGTGCCGTATTTCTCCCACTCGGTCGTCTCCATCAGCTCTTTAAACGTGGAGACATAGCCTTCGCCGAGAAGGTAGCAGGGCTTTTGCCAGCCGAAGACATTGCGCGTCGGCGAGCCCCAGGGCGTGCAGTGATATTCTTCGTTGCCCGCGAGAAAGTTGAGGAAGAGCGAAGAGTGCGACAGGTTCCATTCGCGCCCGCGCTCCTTGCCGATGCGGAAGATGTCGCGGAAGAGGTTCTTGGTCTTCTCGCGCGACAGGAAGTGCTCCTTGTCTTCGGCGCGCTCATAGGCGTAGCCCGGCGAGATCGAGATGTTGCAGCCGAGATCGGTGGCGAAGTCGAGATAGTCCGCCACCTGCTCCGCCGTCATATTGTCGAAGATCGTCGCGTTGACATTGACCTGGAAGCCCTTGTCCTGCGCCGCCTTGATGGCTTGAACGGCGATCTTGAAGGTGCCTTTCTGGTCGACCGCGCGGTCGTGTTCTTCTTCGAGGCCGTCGAGGTGAACGGAGAAGAACAGGAACGGCGAGGGCTTGAACTGGTCGAGTTTCTTTTCGAGCAGGAGCGCATTGGTGCAAAGCGACACGAATTTCTTGCGCGCCACGATGCCCTCGACGATTTCAGGCATATCCTTGTGGATCAGGGGTTCGCCGCCGGGGATCGCCACCACCGGCGCGCCGCACTCGTCGACAGCATCCAGGCATTCCTGAACGGAAAGGCGCTTGTTGAGGATCGGCGCCGGATAATCGATCTTGCCGCAGCCGGGGCAGGCAAGGTTGCAGCGGAAAAGCGGCTCCAGAAACAGGACCAGCGGATATTTCTTGCGGCCCAGGAGGGTTTGCTTCGCCACATAGGCGCCGATGCGGACTTGCTGGTGAAGCGATACTGACATGAGCGGGTCTCCGGAGGTTTTGTTCTCGTTAAAGGTCGGATGAGTTAAGCGCTGCTGACGGCCCAGGCCTCCAGCGCGTCCTTGGGACGCGGCGTGTCGGCGAGCTCTTTCGGCAGCTTGAAGTGGACGTTTTCTTCGACGCCGTCGAGCAGTTCGACCGTGACGTCGCAATATTGCTTGAGGCGGCTGATGGTGTCCTGCACCAGCGTTTCAGGCGCCGAGGCGCCGGCGGTGAGGCCGACGGTTTCAACGCCCTCGAGCCAGGCCGGGTCGAACATCCGCGCATCTTCGATGAGATAGCTCGGAATGCCGAAATTCTCGCCGATCTCGCGCAGGCGGTTGGAGTTCGAGGAATTGTGCGCGCCGACCACCAGCAACAGGTCCACCTGTTTGGCCATGGCGATCACCGCCGTCTGGCGGTTCTGCGTGGCGTAGCAGATGTCGCGCGTGTCGGGCCCGACGATTTTCGCGAAGCGTTCTTTGAGCGCCGCGATGACGTCCTTGGTGTCGTTCACCGACAGGGTCGTCTGGGTGACGAAGGCGACGCGGTCCGGGTCGGCGACCTCGAGGCCAGCGACTTCGTCCGGTTCTGAAATCACATGCACCGTGCCCGGAATCTGACCGAGCGTGCCTTCCACTTCCGGGTGGCCGATATGGCCGATGAGGACGATGTCATAGCCCTTCTCGGCGTAGCGGCGGCCTTCCTTGTGGACCTTGGTGACGAGCGGGCAGGTGGCGTCGATGACGCCGAGCTCGCGCTCCAGGGCCCCGGTCTCGACCTTGCGGGCGACCCCGTGGGCGGAAAAAACGGTGACTGCGCCGGTCGGGATTTCGTCGATTTCCTCGACGAAGATCGCGCCCCGGGCGCGCAGGGTCTCCACCACATATTTGTTGTGGACGATCTCATGGCGGACATAGACGGGGGCGCCGTATTTCTCGAGGGCCCGCTCGACGATGTCGATGGCCCGCTCGACGCCGGCGCAGAACCCCCTCGGCTGGGCCAGAACGACTTTGATTTTCTTGTTATTCGTCGCCATAAACTCTCGCCCCTCCGCCATATACGCTCAATCGGCTGCCGTTTTATTTCATGGGCCCGGCCAGCCTTCAACCGGGCGCCCGCCTGATTAAAGGCTCGCCGGGGCCGGAAAATTCATTCTCCCCCCTATATCGCGACTTGCGCTGCAGTGCAAAAGAACCCAGTGCGCCTTACTAGGATTTCAGCCATGCGTTGCCTTGCGGGCACGTCTCCGAGCGGGCCCCCGGACGCCCCGCGAAAGCCCGCCCGGATGCTGTGATTCGGCCTGCTTGGCTCCCATGGCCCCCTCGTGTAGCGTTGAAGCGAGGGTGTGATTGGGTAACGATTGGGTGAGGGGGCCCTACGGTCATGTTTCGCAAATTCAAGGGCGGGGAGCGCGAGGCGTCCTGGCCGCTCGACAAGGTTGTCGCGGCGCTGGAGACGCAATATGGCGGACTTCACAAGCTGGGCGAGGACGGGCCGCTTTCGGTCTATGGAATCCAGCATAATGGAATCAATTTTATCGTCGCGCTGATGCAGACGGCGGAAGGCTCCGGCAAGGTCGAGGAGATGGGCTTTCTCGCCCGCTTTGTCGGCTTCGCGGTGACCGATCCGATCGTGGAGGCGATCAACCGCAATCTCCACATCTCCGTCGCTTCTATCGAGGACAGCGGCGATCTTTTCCTGATGGCGGGGCTCGAGGTTGCGGGCGCGTTCGATCATGCGCAGTTCATGATGATGCTCGAAAGCTGGAAGCGCGATCTGATGATGACGCTGGCGCGGATTTCCGGCGACGGCGCCTCCATGGCGGACGCCTTTCCGGCGGCGCGGATGGAAGCGGCGCGCGAATTCGCCGTCAACGCCGCCCCGGCGCCGGTGGAGGGCAGGCCCGTGGACATGCTGGCGAGCTTCCTCGGCGGCAAGGAAAAGCGCGCCCTGTGCTCCGATTGCGGCGGGCGCGGCAAGCGCGGCCTCTTTGCGCGCCTGTGCGGCGAATGCGACGGCTCGGGTTTCGTGAATGCGCGGTGAGGGTGGCGTTTTCTGAAAATGCTGCATATTCATCCGCTCATTCCGGCGTAGGCCGGAATCTCCTTCCGTATTTCCTGAGATCCCGGCTTTCGCCGGGATGAGCGGCAAAACAGAGAAGCTTGAATGTCAGCCTTCGCGAACACCATCAAAGAAACCGCCGCCCTTGTCGAAGACGCGCTCGACGGATTTCTGCCGACGCGGGGCGGACCTTTGGGCCGGGTCGTCGACGCCATGCGCTGGGGCGCGCTCGACGGCGGCAAGCGGCTGCGCCCGTTTCTGGCAGTCGCCGCGGCGGACATGTTCGATTGTCCCCGGTCGCGCTCGGTCCGCGTCGGCTGCGCGGTCGAAATGATCCACTGCTATTCGCTCATTCACGACGACCTGCCGGCGATGGACGATTCCGATCTGCGCCGCGGGCGCCCTTCCGTGCACAAGAAGTTCGACGACGCGACCGCGATCCTCGCGGGCGATGCGCTCCTGACCCAGGCTTTTGAAATTCTCGCGGAGAAAGAAACGCACCCGTCCGGCGACGTGCGCTGCGCTATCGCGCTGGAGCTGTCGCGCGCATCCGGCAAGATCGGCATGGTGGGCGGCCAGATGATCGACATCTACGCCGAGCAGAAAGAGTTCGATCTCGAAGGCATCGAAGAGTTGCAGCGCCTGAAGACCGGCGCGCTGATCCGCTTTTCCGCCGTCGGGGGCGGGCTGATCGGCGAGGCGTCGGACGATGAAATCGCCGCGCTCGCGGCCTATGCCGAGGATCTCGGCCTCGCATTCCAGATCGTAGACGACATTCTCGATGCGACGGCGGATGCGGAAACGCTGGGCAAGCCCGCCGGGCAGGATGCGGAGATGGACAAGGCGACCTTCATCAAGCTCCTCGGCATGGACGGCGCCAAGTCAAAGGCGGCGGAGCTCGTCGAGCGCTGCAAGTCGCATCTCGACTGCTTCGGCGATGTGGCGGAGCCGCTGAAAGGGGCCGCAGATTTTGTTTTTGAACGGAAGAGTTAAGATAGTGAGGCAATAGTGGCTTGGTTACTATTTATGGATGAATCTGGCCACGATCATAAAAACATGCCTTTTGAAGTGCGTGGCGGCGTCGCTGTGCATGCCAAGGATGTCTGGCTCTTAATTCAGAAAATACAAGCGGCAGAAAAGGAAGCTTTTGGCGTTACACTCTCCGAATACGGCTCAGAGATAAAAGGAAGCAAACTATTATCACGCGATAGATTTCGGTGGTCATCTCAGATGGGCTTGCTTTCGGATATAGAGCGAGCCGCAGGTGTTCGGCGCTTTCTAACGAAAAAATCGCAAAAAGCTGGACCCTCAAGGCGAGATTTTACTGCGTATGGGCAAGCTAGTTTGCTGATGGCGGATTTAATCTTTCAAGCTCTTTTGGATACTGATGCAGTTTTATTCGCAAGTTTAATTGCATGCGGAGTTAAGCCGCCTAGAGATTACCCATTCCATCATTATCTCCGAAAGGACCATATTTTTCTCCAAGAGAGGTTCTTCTATTTTCTAGAACAAAAAGCAGACCACGGAATTTTTGTAATGGACCAAACTGAAAAGGAGAATGATAAGCGCTTTGTGAAAAGGCTTCACGATTATTACACAAAAACTCACGTAGGAAGGCAGAGAACTCAATGGATTGTGCCATACCCGATGTTTGTTGATTCTGAGTTATCTCTCGCGGTTCAAGCAGCAGACCTATGTCTTTATTGCATTAATTGGGGTTTTCGAGTTCAGGCGTGGAACTTCAAAGGCCCTGCAAGAATAGAGATTCAACAAAAATATGGTGCCTTGTTAAATAGGCTGCAGTTTCAGGGAGAAGGGTATCGTGATGACAAAGTTTTTTCCACGCACGGAATAGTCTATGTGCCGGACCCGTTTACTTCGAGAGATGCTGAGAAAATATAAAAGGAGGTAAAGCCCCAAGCCGCAATATGTATAGGCGCACGCCTATAAAACTACTCTTGGGCCGAACCTCCAATTTCCATATGGGACAAAATGTACCGATTGTCAATGAGTTTGGTTGGGATTTTTTATTTTATTTCAATGGGTTAAGCGGGCGTTAATTGGTCGCTTTAGACGGCATCTTCCTCCAGCCGATCCAGCAGCGGATCGACGCCGTTCGTGGCGATGAAGGAGGAGAACTCCTCGCGCTTCACCAGCATGATCGAGACGCCCGAGACGATAATGTCGATGGCCTTGCGCTCGCCGGAGCGCAGTTCGCGAACCCGCCAGTCCACCATGATCGGCCCGCCGTCCTTGCGGTCGAATTTCGTGCGCACGATCACGTCGCGCGCGCCGAGCGGCTTGGCTTCGATCACTTCCAGCGGCTTGCCGACAATGTCCTGAAACTGCTCGGCGTAGAGCTTGGTCAGATATTGCGGGAAGATCGCGTTATAGCGGGCAAGCTGATCCTCGCTCATGGTCTTGCGGGCCTCGCCGATCATGAAGCGGCCGATGACGTCGAGCGCCATGCCGTCGGCGAGCACGGCGCGAAAATCCTCGAGCTGTTCGGCTTCCGGCTTGTCGGAGGTCAGCGCCGTTGTGGCGTCCGCGGTCAGGGCTTGCGCGAAAGCAATAGCGCCGTCGACCGCGGCGGTCTCCGATTCCTCGGCAGCCGGCGCCGGGTCCTGGGCCAGGGCGGGAACGGCGGAGGTCGCGGCGATGAGCGCGGCGAGAATGCGGACGCGAGACATGAACATGGAAATGAGCCCTCGAGATTTGCGGCGCGCCGGACGGCGCGGAAATGAAGTCCGATCAATATGGGACGATTGCGGCCAAATTCCAGCAGCATTGGGTCCGCGCCGGACGAGGGGGATGACAAATTCGTTAGCCGCCGCGCGCCGGGGCTTAGAATATCACCCCTAATAGATTGATATTCCGTTGTATTTTCGGGGGCTTCTGAGGGGGCGCATCAGTCTTGCGGCGCCTCAAAGGTCTCGCGCCCGGCGATGAAGACGGCCTCGATCTTTCGCGTATTGGCGATGTCGTCGAGCGGGTTTGCGCCGAGAATGAGAAAGTCCGCTTGAAGGCCGGGCTTCAGCCGTCCCGTCACATCGGCGAGGCCGATGCAGTCCGCGGCGGCGCCGGTGGCGGCGTGAAGAACGTCCGCCTCGCTCATGCCGGCGTCTGTCATGTGCGCCAGTTCCAGATGTTCGAAATACCCGGGAAAGCGGCCAGTAAAGGCGCCGCTGTCGGTGCCGAGCGCGATCTTCACGCCGGCCTCATGCGCAATCGCGAGATTGCGCTTGGCCATGGCGAGATCGGCCTGTCCTTGTTCAAGGTTTTCACCGGCGCGCGTTTGCGCCTCTTCGCTCTGTAAAGTTTCGATGTCGTCCTGCACCGCGCCGGCGAGAAAAAACGGATCGTCGAAAAAGGCCGGCCTTTGCGCGTATACATAAGTCGAGACTTCGCGCATCAGAGTCGGCGTCAGGCATATCTCTTCTTCGGCCATTTTCTTCGCAAGGCCGGCGTCCATCTCCTTGTCCCTAACACTGTGCGCGATGATGTCCGCGCCGGCGTCGACAAGTCCCTTGGCGTCTTCGAGCGTGTAGATATGCGCCGCGAGAGGCAGGCCCGCGGCATGCGCCTCCTTGATGAGCGCTTCATAGGCGGGCTGAGGGATGGAGCCGTTCTGGACGCGGATCTTCACCCAGTCGGCGCCGAGCGCGGCAAGATCGGCGATGACGCCGGGCGCCTCGGCGGCGCTTAGCGGCGAGGGGATCGGCCCCGCCAGCAACAGCCGCGCCATGCCCCGGTCGGTGTTGAAACTGTCGCGCAAGGCCACATGGCTTTCGTCTTCGTCGCCGAGGCTGAGGACCGTGGTGATCCCGTATCGGGCGTAGGTTTTGAGTTTTTCTTCCGCGTCTGTCGCAACATGACCGTGTGCGTTGACGAGACCGGGCGTCAGGGTTTTGCCGCTGACGTCGATCTGCGCCGCTTCCGGGGGCACGGTGACCGCGCCGCGTTCGCCCACGGCGATGATGCGCGCGCCCTCGATCAGCAGGACGCCGTCTTCAATGGGCGCGCCGCCATCGCCGTCGATGATGCGCCCGCCCATATAGGCGCGCATATCCTGCGCCTGCGCCCCCGTCTGCGCACAGCCGCAAAGGACGAGCAGCAGCATGAACAGCGAATGCGCGAGGGCACGCAATTTCATGCGCGCCTCCGGGCCGCGCGCTTTTCTTCGTAGTGGAAGGCCGCCGGGAGCACGATGAGCGTGCAGACGAGGGTGAAGGCGATGGCCAGCGAAAGAAGCTCGCCCATGGAGGCGGTGCCCCGGTGCGGCGAGAGCATGAGGCTGCCGAAAGACGCTACGGTGGTGAGCGCCGAGAACAGAACCGCGCGCGGCGTCGAGGTGCCGTAAACGCCTTCGCCGGCTTTCACCTGCTCGTTCCGGAGAACGAGGTGAATGCCGCTGTCGACGCCAATGCCGATCAGGAGCGGCAACACGATGACATTGGCGTAGTTGAACGGAATGTTGAACAAAACGCCCGCCGCTGCGGTCAGGACCGCCGCCAGCGCCAGCGGGAACAGCATTAAAAGAACGGTCTTGAAGCTGCGCACCAGCAGCCACAGGAAAATCGCAATCGCGGCGAAGGCGATGCCCGTCGCCTGAAGCATGGCGTTGGAGATGGTTTCCCCGGCCTTTTCCGCCTGATAGGCGCCGCCGGCGAGATCGGGAATGACGGCTTCGACCTCGTCCACGAAGGCATCGAGGGCGCGGTGGTCGCGCACGTCCTCGCTCGGCAAGATGTCGACCCGCCATTTCCCGTCAGGGCTCAGATAACGCTCGCTGAGCGCGCCCGGCACGTCCTCCAGCGTCACATAATCGGCGTTGAAGCCGGCGCGCAGTTGCGCAACGAGCTGCGGCCAGAACGCGAAGACGTTCTCCTGCATCCGCGCCTGCGCCGCTTCGTTGTCCTGAAGTTCGCCGAGCAGCGCCGATAGCCGCGCGGCAGGACCGGAGTCATAGGCTTCGTCGAGTCGAGTTTTCAACGCCGCGATGCCTTCCGCCGCCGGCGGACCTTCCACCGAGCCCGGCTCCGCATCGAGGGCGAAGATCAAGGTCCCGGCGCCGAAATCGATGAGCTCGAGTTTTTCATCCTGATCTTCGGGCACGTAATCGGTGAGGGCGCGCACATTCGCCACCGTCTCAAGACCGCCGACGAGCTTTTCGGTTTCGGCGACTTCCTCCGCGCTTCCCACCAGCCGGCTCAGGCGATAAGGCGCGGTTTCGGCGTCGTCGAAAAGATAGCTGAAGCCGACGACCGACTGGGCGTTAGGGTTTCTGAGCGCCATCTGGTCGGCGTCGAAGCGCACCTGCGGCATCAGGAATAGCGCAGCGATGCCGAAAATCACCGTGGCCGCGGCGATAGGCGCCGAATGAACGCTGATCCAGTCGAAGATTTTGCGGACGGCCCCGTGTCCGCCGGCGCGCGGGCGCTTCCTGAACAGAAACAGCGCCGCCGGGGCGAAGCTGACCGTAACGAGAAAGGCGATGACGACGCCGGCGCCGGCGATAATCCCGAGCTGGGCGATGCCGTCGAAGCGGGTCGGCACGAAAGAGAGGAAAGCGAGCGCTGTCGTCGGCGCCGCAAGCGTCAGCGCCGGGCCCACTTCATGGATCGCGCCCCTTAAAGCTCTCATATTGCTGCGGCCGACGGCGCGGTGTTCCTGAATGTGCAACAGAAGGTGAATGGCGAAATCGAGTCCCAGCCCCACCAGCAACACCATGAAGGCGACGGAAACGAGATTGAGCTCCCCGACGGTGAGCGCCGCAAAGCCGGAGGTGAGCGTCAGCGTGACGATGAGCCCGAGCAGCGTCAACGCCGCCATGCCGATCGAGCGGTAGCAGACAAGAAGAAGAAAACTGACCAGCACGAAAGAGAGGAGGAAGGACAGGCCGATGCCCGTCGTGACCGCCTCAAGCTCCTCCATGCGCAGGGCCGGATCGCCGGTGACGTAGGTCTCGACCCGGCCGCCATAGGTCTCGTCGAGCTGTGTAGTCTTGGCCCGCAAGGCGTTGATCGCCGCCTTGGCGGGCTTCAGCTTTGTGTAATCGAGAACCGGCGTCGCATAGACGAGACGCGTATGGGTTTCTTCTTCCCTTGTCTCTTCATCGAGCGCGCCCATCCATGAAAAGGGGCGCCGTTCGCCGTCGAGGCTCGCTTCGGCGACTGCCGCAAGCTCGGCGTAAATCTGCTCGAGCGTCTCCTGGCCAAGCTCGGAGCGTTCGGCGAGTTCGTCATTCTCCGCGAGGGTGGTGAACAGTGTCCCGAGCCGCGGCGACTGGATCAGGGTTTCGATCAGTCCCGCGGCTTTCGACATCTGGGTCAGCCGCGATTCCAGCTCGTCCGCGCGCAGATAGAGAAGCCCGTTATTGCGGAAGAAGGGCTCGGCGGCGGGCGCGAAAACCGCGGTGAAATTCTCTTTGTCGGCGGCGAGCGCGTTGCGCAGGTCCGCGGCGTAGGCGTCCGCTTCGTCGAGCGTCGGGGCGCGGACCAGGATCAGGACGTCGTCTTTTATCTGCGGAAAGGCGTCGCGCAGTTCCGCCGCGCGCTGCTGGAAGGGCAGGTCCGGATCGAGCATGGCGCTCGTATCGGTGTTCACCTTCAGATGCGTCGCCGCGTACCAGCCCGCGACGCCGGCCAGGATTAGGATCGCTGCGGCCAGAAAAGGCCCCGCCCGGCGCGCCGTCTCGGCCCACGCCGCCAGCACTCTTTCGATGAATTTCAGCATCGGCCCTTGATATTGGTTTCGCGTTGCGCGGGACTATAGGCCGCTTCGGGCCGGGAAGAAACGACCCCCGCCGGAAGGCCCCCTGACCTCGCCTGTGGCCCTCACTTGCGGGGATTCGCAAGGATCGCTACTGCTCTGGGCCTATGACCAGCGCCCATAATTATAAAGCCGATCTCGCTTTTCTCGATGAGGGACGCGGGCCCATGACGGAGGCCTTGCGCGCCTGGTGCGCCATCAATTCCGGCAGCGCCAACCTTGACGGGCTGAAGCGGATGCACGCCGCCCTCGCGGAAAGCTTCGCCGAACTCGGCGCCGAGGTCGAAACCGTGCCCTCGCGGCCCCATCAGATCGTCACGCGCGAAGGCGAGGTCGTGGAACAGCCGGTGGGCGACATGCTGCGGCTCGTGAAGCGCCCGCAGGCGCCCGTTCGGGTGCTGCTGACCGGGCATATGGATACGGTTTTCGGCGCCGACCATCCGTTTCAGTCCGAACGCTTTCTCGATGACGACACGCTGAACGCGCCCGGCGCCGCCGACATGAAAGGCGGGCTTCTCGTCATGCTGAATGCGCTGAAAGCCGTCGAACGCTCGCCGCTCGCCGAGCGCATCGGCTATGAAGTGCTGATCAACGCCGATGAAGAGATCGGCTCCATCGGTTCGGCGCATATGCTGACCGAAGCCGCCAAGCGCGCGCAGTTCGCCTGCGTCTACGAACCGGCGCTTGCGGACGGGACGCTCGCCGGGGCGCGCAAGGGCAGCGGCAATTTCTCGGCGGTGATACGTGGGAAAAGCGCTCATGCCGGCCGCGAACATCATCTCGGACGCAATGCAATTGTCGCGGCGGCGGAGTTTATTGCCGGGATCGACAAGCTGTCGGGCCAAAGGGAAGGGCTCACCGTCAATGTCGCGCGGCTCGACGGCGGCGGGCCCAATAATGTCGTGCCCGACCTCGCGGTGGCGCGCTTTAATGTGCGCCTCGAACAGCCGGAAGATTCCGACTGGCTGCTCGGCGAGGCGCAAAAGCTGATCGCGGATATCAACGCCCGCGAGGGCTATTCGGCGAAACTCGAAGGCGGTTTTACCCGCCCTCCGAAGCCCATGACGCCGCAATTAGAGGCGTTCTTTCAGGCGCTGCGCGCCACCGGCGAAGAACTCGGGATTACTATCGACTGGAAGCCCACAGGCGGGTGCTGCGACGGCAACAATATCGCCGCCGCCGGCATTCCGGTGATCGACACGCTCGGCGTGCGCGGCGCCGATATTCACTCCGCGCAGGAAATCGCCAAGCTCGACAGCTTTGTGGAGCGCGCGAAACTTTCCGCGCTCCTGCTTTTGAAAATCGCGGCCGGGGATCTTCCCAATCCCGGCGCGCTCGCTTCGGAGACGGATTAATGTCGCTCGCCTTTATGCGCCCGGTGCGGCGCGAGGATTTCGATGCGATCCTGGAGCTCGCCAAGCTTTCCGGCGGCGGCATGACCAATTTGCCGTCACAGCCGGAGGCCTTGCGCCCGCGCGTTGAATTTGCGGCCGACAGTTTTACGTCCAATCCGACGGAGCCGTCCGGCGAAGTCTACATGATGGTGCTGGAACAGGACGGCAAAGTGATCGGCACGTCGGCGGTTTTTTCCGCCGTGGGCCTCGATTACGGCTTCGTCAATTATCGCATCAATAAAACGGTGCATGCCTCGAAGCAGCTGAAAAAGCGTGTTGAGCGCCGCCTTCTCGTGCCGACCCATGATTTCACGGGCTGCGCCGAGGTCGGGTCGCTGTTCCTGTCGCCGGATGCGCGCGGCGGCGGTTTCGGAAAATTTCTCGCCCGGGCGCGCTATCTTTTTATCGCTCAGCATCGCGACCTCGTGGCGGATTCGGTCTGTGCGGAACTGCGCGGCTGGCGCGCGCCTGACGGCAAACAGCCGTTCTGGGAATCGCTCGGCAAGCTGTTTTTCGATATGGAGTTCGAAGACGCGGACCTCGCCAATTCCGCCATGGGCAACCAGATCATTTCCGATTTGATGCCGCGCCATCCGATCTATGTGGCGCTGTTGCCGGACGACGCGAAAGAATGTCTAGGCAAGCCGCATGACAGCGCGGCGCCTGCCTATGACATGCTGATAAAAGAAGGCTTCGCCTTTAACCGTTATATTGACGTCTTTGACGGCGGTCCCTTGCTGGACGCCTATGTCGACGACATCAAGACCGTGAAGGAAAGCTGTCTTTTCCCGGTTGTGATTGGCGATCCGGGGGATGCGCCGCTCTATTTGATGGCGGCGGGCCGGCTTCAACAGTTTCGGGTGACGCGCGCGCCCGGGAAGATCGACGGGGAAAGCATGATCATCCGCAAAGAGGCGGCGGCGACTCTCGGCGTCAAGGCGGGCGATGAAATCCGCGCGGCGAAATGGTGAGACCATGACGAACCAGATCCTGATCAACGGCAAATGGCGCGACGGCGCCGGGGCGGAATTTTCAAGCCTCGATCCGTCGACGGGCGAAACCGTCTGGAAAGGCGCGGGCGCTGCGAAGGCCGATGTGGACGACGCGGTGGACGCGGCGCGCGCGGCCTTCGAGAAATGGGCGCTGACGCCTTTGGCCGAACGTATCGCGATCATGGAGCGCTACCGCGATCTCATCAAACGCGATGCGGAAGTGCTGGCGCGGCTCATTTCGCGCGAGACCGGCAAGCCGTTCTGGGAAACCAGGACCGAAGCCGCCGCCGTCGCCGGCAAGGTCGATATCTCGATCCGCGCCTATCACGAACGCACCGGCGAGAAGTCGAACCCGGCGGGGCCCACGACCGCGGTGCTGCGCCACAAGCCGCACGGCGTCATGGCGGTGCTCGGGCCCTACAATTTCCCGGCCCATCTGCCCAACGGACACATGGTCCCGGCGCTGATCGCCGGCAATACGGTCGTGTTCAAACCCTCCGAAATGACGCCGGGGCCGGGCGCCTTCATCATCGAGCGCATGGTCGAGGCGGGCGTCCCCGAGGGCGTCGTCAATCTGGTGCAGGGCGGGCGCGAAACCGGCGAGGCGCTGACCAGCGCCGCTCAGGACGGCAAGGTCGACGGCGTGCTCTTCACCGGCGGCGCGAAGACAGGCCTTGCCATCAACAAGATGTTCGCCGACCGTCTCGACGTCATTCTGGCGCTCGAACTCGGCGGCAACAATCCGCTGATCTGGTGGGATACGGACGATGTTCAGGCTGCGGCTTTCGCGGTGGTGCAGTCGGCGTTCCTCACGAGCGGCCAGCGCTGCACCTGCGCGCGCCGCCTGATCCTCCCCGAAGGGCCCGAAGGCGACAAGGCGCTGCTGGCGCTCGCGAAACTTACCGAACGCCTGATTGTGGGCGCGCCCTTTGACGAGCCGCAGCCCTTCATGGGGCCGGTGATCTCGCCGAAGATCGCCGAAAGCCTTGAGCGCGCCTTCGATCAGCTCGTGGACCGCGACGGCGTGCCGATCAAAAATCTGTCGGTGATCGACGAGGGCAAGGCCTTCGTCTCGCCGGGCATTATCGACGTCTCCATGTTCGCCGACCAGGTCCCGGATGAGGAGCATTTCGGCCCGCTCCTCAAGGTCTATCGCGTGAAGACCTTCGAGGACGCCATCGCGCGCGCCAACAAGACGCGCTTCGGCCTCTCGGCCGGCATCCTCACCGACGACAAAGCGAAATGGGACAAGTTTCTGGCGCTCTCGCGCGCCGGCATCGTCAACTGGAACCGCCAGACCACGGGCGCGTCGGGCTCGGCGCCTTTCGGCGGCATCGGCGACAGCGGCAATCATCGCCCCTCCGCCTATTACGCCGCCGACTACTGCGCCTATCCGGTGGCCTCCATGGAAGGCGAGGCGCTTCTCCCCATGGCGGACGATCAGGTGGGGGTGCGGTGAGCTACGCCGAATACAATTTCGACGGCCTGATTGGGCCCACGCATAATTATGCGGGGCTTTCCTTCGGCAACCTCGCCTCGGCGAAGAATGCGGGCGCGGCGTCGAATCCGAAAGAGGCGGCGCTGCAAGGGCTTGCGAAAATGCGCGAGGCCATGGGGCTCGGATTGAAGCAGGGCTTCCTGCCGCCGCAGGACAGGCCGCATCTGAAAACCTTGCGCGCCCTCGGCTTTTCGGGAACCGACACACAGATCATCGAAAACGCCGCGCGCATCGCGCCGGAGCTTCTCGCCAATTGCTATGCGGCTTCGCCCATGTGGACGGCGAACGCCGGAACCGTTGCGCCGTCGCCCGACACGCTCGACAGGAAGGTGCATTTCACCGCGGCGAACCTCGCTGCGAATTTTCATCGCTCTATTGAAGCCGAGACGACGGCGCGCGTGCTTGCGCACATCTTTAGCGACGAAAAATATTTCGCGCATCACCCGCCGCTGCCGGGCGCCATGCATTTCGGCGACGAGGGCGCTGCGAACCATGGCCGGCTTTGCGAAAACCATGGCGACAAGGGCGTGCATCTTTTCGTCTTCGGCGAAGACGGCGAGAAATTTCCGGCGCGCCAGAAGCTGCGCGCCTCCGAAGCCGTCGCCCGCAATCATCTCCTCGATCCGGTAAAAACCGTTTTCGTCAAACAGTCCGGCGCCGCGCTCGACGCCGGCGCCTTTCACAATGATGTCGTGGGCGTCGCCAATGGTACGGTGCTGTTCCTCCATGAGAAAAGTTTCGCCGACAAGGAAACCGCCTACCGGGACATTCGTGAAGCCGCGCCCTTCGTTGAGATCATCGAGGCGAGCGCGAAAGACGTCTCCCTCGAAGACTGCATCGGCTCCTATCTCTTCAATTCGCAGCTTCTGACGCTCCCCGCTGGTGATGGGGGAGGCGGCGAGATGGCGCTGCTCCTGCCGAACGAGGCGCAGGAAAATCCGCGCGTCAAAGCCTTTGTCGATGAGACGCTCGCGAAGAACAATCCGATCAACCGCGCGATCTACAAGGATGTGCGCGAATCCATGCGCAATGGCGGCGGGCCCGCCTGCCTCAGGCTGCGCGTCGTCCTGTCGCAAGAGGAAGCGGCGGCGGCGGATGGTCATTTCCTCCTCGACGAAGCCAAAATCTCGAAACTCGAAGACTGGGTCAACGCCCATTACCGCGATCGTCTTAGCCCCGACGACCTCGCTGATCCGGCGCTGATGGAAGAGAGTTTCGCGGCCATGGAGGCGCTGACCGATCTCCTCTCCATGGGCGCCTTTTACGATTTCCAGCGCTGATTCGGCGGGCGAAAGCGCCGCCGCCTGTGCCATTCCGGAACAGGCGCGGGTAGGCGGGGCTTAAGAATTTTCAGCTAGATTTTACCGGTAAGTTTGGTTCGCGCCCGCCGACGAGAAAGGCCCGGCCGCGCGAAGTTTGATCCGGTGATGTTGATGACGAATGTCGCGCCTCAAGAACCAGAAACTGGCGCCCAGCCCCCCGCAACAGTCCTGTCCGGCCTGATCGCCACAGCGCAGACGCGCCGCCACGAACTGAAAACACGCATTGTTATTGCGGCGATCGGCGCTGTCATCATGTGGAGCGTTGCAGGCCCGGTCTATGCCGTTTCATGGTTTCTGGCGCTAATCGTCAGCCAAACCGCGGACGTTTACGCCTGGCGCGGCTTCACCGACTCCGCGCGCAAGCGGCCGCCGTCCAAAACCGAATGGGTCATGCTTTGCGCCTCGGCGGTGCAGACGACGATGATCTATTCGTTCTTCCCGGTGCTGATGTGGTTCATGTGGGGCGCGCCGGGAAAAATTTTCGCCATCTTGTGGCTCGCCGGCGCGCTTTTGCATGTCACCATGCACATGCACCATGAAAAGCGCACCTTCATTTCCGCGATTACGCCGCATGCCGTCTATTTCCTGGCCCTGCCGCTTTATTCGGTGATCACCGGCGAGGCGCCGGGACGCGTCGGCGGTCTCGCTATTCTTTGCGCCCAGGTGATGTATGTCTCTCACCTTCTGGTGGCGTTCCGGGCCTATGAGGAAGCGAGCGCGGGCATGCGCAAGGAACGCGAACGCGCGCTCGAAAAACAGATCGCGGCGGAGCAGGCGAACCACGCGAAATCGACCTTTCTGGCTAATATGAGCCACGAGATCCGCACGCCCATGAACGGCATTCTCGGCATGGCGGCGGCGCTTGAAGACACTGAGCTGACGCCCGACCAGCAGGAACGGCTGAAAATCATCCGCGATTCCGGCGACCTTCTGATGATGGTGCTGAACGATCTGCTCGATTTTTCGAAGATCGAGGCGAACAAGGTCGAGCTTGAAAATGCGCCTTACCGTTTCAGGGATATTGCCGCCCGTGTTGAGCGCCTTCACGCGCTGAAAGCAAAGGAAAAGGGCCTGGACTTTTCCGTTCATTGCGAAGGCGACTGCGACAAGGTGCGCATGGGCGACGATCATCGCATCCTGCAGGTGCTGCACAATCTCGTTTCCAACGCCATCAAGTTCACCGAAAAGGGCGCCGTTCACGTGTCCATCGAGGCGCCGGCCGATGGTTCGGACCGCGCGCGAATCGTCATCAGCGATACGGGCATCGGGCTTGAGCCCGAGCAAATCGACCGGATTTTCGAGCCTTTTGTGCAAGCCGATGTGACGACGACGCGCAAATATGGGGGCACCGGGCTCGGTCTCGCCATCACCAAGGAGCTTGTCGAACTGATGGGCGGCGAGATCAGGGTCGACTCGAATCCGGGCGCGGGGTCGCGCTTCATGGTCGAGCTCAATGCGCCCGCAGCGGAATTCGAACATGCAGGCCCGGATCCGGAAACGGGTCTGACGCCGGCGCGGCCGGGCGCCGCCGTTCCTGCGTCCGGCTTGCGCGTGCTCGTTGCTGAGGACAACGCGGTCAATCAGGCGGTGCTGAGCGCGTTTTTAAACCAGCGCGGCCATGACATTATCTTTGCGGCGGACGGCCTGAAGACTGTTGAAGCCTTCCGGGACGGCGTCTTTGACGTGGTGTTGATGGATATTTCCATGCCCGGCCTCGACGGCGTTGAGGCCATGCGCCAGATCCGTGAGATCGAACAACAGCGCGGCGACGGCTGCCGGGCGCCGGTTCTCGTGGTTTCGGCGCATGCGATAAAACATGAGATCGACACTTATCTCGCGCTTGGTTTTGACGGCTATGTCACCAAGCCCGTCCGTCCCCAGGCGCTGCATGGAGAGATCGACCGCGTGGTCGCCGCGACGGCCGCCGGAAAAGCGGCGAATGTCGCTTAACGAATGATCGATTGCGGCAGGGGCGTGACGACCTTGCGCGAGACTTCCCGCAGCGTGAAGCTCGATTCCACCGTCGCGATGTTCGGCATACGGAGCATCGTTTCGGAGAGGAACGTCTCATAGGTCGCAAGGGACGGCACCACGACGCGAATGAAATAATCGAACTTGCCGGTGACGAGATAGCATTCCATCACTTCGTCGCGATTCTTTATGGCCGTTTCGAATTCCCGCAGCGTCTTGTCGTCTTCGCGTTCGAGCTTCACGAGAATGATCACCGTCACATTGACGCCGAGCGCCTCGCGGTTGATTTCGGTGCTCGGCGAGCTCGGCGTTGGTGATCCGGGCGTTTTCCTGAAGGTGTTTCAGGATCTTGTGGTCGATATGGTCGAGCTTCATAGGTCCGCTTTCGCTAACGGCCCCTGTATTTAGCATTATATGCTAAGCGTCAAGGAGGGGGGCCCGATATTTGACCGGAAGCACTCCTTGAAACTGGCTAGGAAGATATCCGTCCGGGGCGGCGTTCGGCCGTCCCCCAAGAAGGAATATTCTCATGAAGTCTGAGGTGTTGCCGGTCGAGGGCTGGCGCAAGGTCGTTCATTTCACCGATGAAGCCTCAGGGCTTGATGCGATTATCGCCGTTCATGACGCGACCCTCGGGCCGGGCTGCGGCGGCTGCCGGATTTACCCTTATCCGAGCTTCGAAGCGGGCCTTGAGGATGTGAAAAACCTTTCCCGCGGCATGACCTACAAGAACGCCCTTGGCGGCATTCCCTTTGGCGGCGGCAAGGCGGTGATCTTCGCCGACCCCAAGAAAGACAAGACCCCGGAGATGCTGAAAGCCTTCGCCCAGGCCGTCGACAGCCTCGAAGGGCTTTATTACACCGCCGAGGATTCCGGCGTCACCGAAGCCGACCTCGCGCTGATTCGCTCCGTCACCAATTACGCCGCCGGCATGGAGACCAAGGGGGTCGGGGGCAATCCCTCGCCCTTCACCGCCCGCGGCGTCTGGCGCGGCATGCAGGCGGCGGCGAAGCATAAGTTCGGCGCCGACAGCCTGAAGGGCCTCACCGTCTCCATTCTCGGGGTCGGCGCGGTCGGCATGGAGCTCGCCCGCCTCATCCATGAGGAAGGCGGCAAGCTCGTCGTCGCGGATGTCAACGCCGAAGCCGTGAAGGAAGCGGTCGCCCGGTTCGGCGCGGAAAGCGCGACGCCGGAAGACGCGCCGGGCCTCGATGTGGACATTTACTCCCCTTGCGCCCTGGGCGGGGCGATCAACGAACAGACGATTGCGGGCCTCAAGGCGAAAGTCGTCGCCGGCGCCGCCAACAACCAGCTCAAGACGCCGGACATGGACCGCCGCCTGAAGGAGATGGGCGTCCTTTACTGCCCGGACTATGTGATCAATGGCGCGGGCGTGATCTCTGTCGGGCTTGAAATCACCGGCGAGTGGACGACATCGGAAATGACCCGGCGCATCGACAAGATCGGCGTTCTCTTGGCGGAGATTTTCCAGCGCGCCGAAGCCGAAGACCTGCCAACGGGCGCGGTCGCCGACAAGATGGCGCTGGAAGTCATCTCGCGCGGCCCGAAAGCCGCTAATGTGAACGCGGCGGAATAACCGCGCCTCAGAAGTCTGTAAGAAGGATATCCGTCATGACTGCATCCGATCCCATCGTCATCGCCGGCATGGCGCGCACGCCCATCGGCAATTTCCTCGGCGCCTTTGCGAGCGTGCCCGCCACCGAGCTTGGCTCGACGGCGATCAAGGCGGCGCTGGAGCGCGGCGGCGTGAAAGCCGACGGGATCGACGAAGTGCTCATGGGCTGCGTCCTACCCGCCGGGCTCGGCCAGGCGCCGGCGCGTCAGGCCGCCATTGGCGCGGGCGTTCCGAAATCGGCGGGCTGCGTCACCGTCAACAAGGTCTGCGGCTCCGGCATGAAGACTGTGATGATGGCTCATGACGCTATCCTCGCGGGCTCGATTTCCGCCGCGGTCGCCGGCGGCATGGAGTCGATGACCGGCGCGCCGCATCTTCTTCCTTCCGGCCGCACTGGCATCAAGTTCGGCAATGGTCAGGTCTTCGACCACATGTCCTATGACGGGCTTGAAGACCCTTACAACAACCACGCCGCCATGGGCATTTTCGCGGAAAAATGCGCCCGGGAATGGCAGTTCTCCCGTGAGGAACAGGACGAATATTCCATGCGCTCGGTGACCCGCGCGCAAGAAGCGATAAAGTCCGGCGGCTTCAAGGACGAAATCGTTTCCGTCGATGTTGTGGGCCGCAAGGGAACCGTGACGGTTTCCGACGATGAAAAACCCGGCCTCGTGGACGCGTCGAAAATTCCGTCCCTGCGGCCGGCTTTCGAGAAGGACGGCACGGTGACGGCAGGCTCTTCCTCGGCGATCTCCGACGGCGCCGCGGCGCTGGTCGTCATGCGCCAGTCGGAAGCGGAAAAGCGCGGCGCGAAAGTGGTCGCGAAACTTCTCGGCCATGCGACCCAAGCCCAGGAGCCCGAATGGTTCACGACGGCGCCGGTCGCGTCGATCAAGACGTTGCTCGACAAGGTCGGCTGGTCGGCCGCCGACGTCGATCTCTATGAGGTCAACGAAGCCTTCGCGGTCGTCCCCATGGCCGTGATGCGCGAGCACAAGATCCCCGCCGAGAAGATGAACATCCATGGCGGCGCCATCGCGCTCGGCCACCCCATCGGCGCTTCGGGCGCGCGCATCATCGTGACGCTCATCAACGCCCTGCAACAGACGGGCGGCAAGAAGGGCGTCGCGTCGCTCTGCATCGGCGGCGGCGAGGCGACTTCTGTTGCGGTGGAGCTGCTCTGATTGGCGGCGGAATTGCGATCCCGCTCCATCAGGGAGCGGGATAGAACGACAGGCGCTGCTCGATCATCGAGTGCGCCGCGTTGACCGGCTTGCCGGAGGCGCACGCCCAGAACGCAGCGCGATAAGCGTCGTCCCCGAGGCAGATCTTCGTTCGGCTCGCCGCGCGATTGGCGGCGGAGCGATAGTTTGCCGCCTTCGACATCGTGCAATATTCGTCGAGGAAAACTTTTTCCTGCGCGGCGGATTCGACGAGCTCCGGCGCCTGCTCATAAATATAACTTGCCCCGTCTTCCCAGCGTTCGAGCGCGCACATGGCGGCGTCTTCGACCGACATCGCCGAGAATTGCGCCGGAGCCGGTCCGCCATTGAGCCAGGCCTGATAAGCGGCGAGCGTTAAGCCCTGAGGAAACGATTGTTCGTTTTGGCCCATGAACACGCCGGCGATCATGGCGGCGCGATGGGTGTTCTGCTTCGCCACCCTGCTGGCTGCGCCCTTGATGGACATGGAATAGTCGACGCCGCCGTTCTTTCCGAAAAGCTCATAGGGGTCTTTTTTGGAGACAGCTCTGTCACGGCGCCAGGAGAGGGTGTCGATAAAGTCGGAAAGCACCGCAGAAATCCCGGCGCTGACGGAGCCGATCATTTCCAGCGCTTGTTCGCGGGAGGCGCCGAGGCCTGATTTGGGCGGATTAAATGTCGAATATTCGCGCGCCTGGCGCATGGCGACGACGAGTTTGCCCTTCTGCTCATCCGTCAGCGAATTGACGCCGATCTCTTCCTGAACGTAGGAAACCCGCTCCATGAATTCTGGATAGTTATCGAGAAAGATCTCATATTCTAGCGCGGCGTCGACGGTTTCGGCGTTTTTGAGAGTGCATTCGCTGTATTTGTTCCAGTCGTAGAGTTGCGCGGTTTTCATAGTGCCGGCGCCTTGTGGGGTCGCGAAGGTCGATCCCAGAGAGTCCGCGAGGAACTTCGCCGCGCCTGCGCCGGTCTGAAAATAACCTGCCCGGATCGCGCCGACCTCATCCGAGAAACGCCAGCGCCGCCAGACCCAATAGGCGTATTCGCGCTCAAGGGCAGGATCGACCGTCCCGGTGCGGTCGAAATGCGCCCAGTAGGCTTTCGCCGCCTTGTCATAGGCGGTCGCCATGGCGCCTGCATAGCCGACCATGCTGCCGAACGCATTCACGGCGTTGGAGACTTCATTCATAACCGACGGTTCGTCGCTGTCGAGCCTGTTATAGTTGAGAACCGGTTCGTCCGGCGATTGATAGGTCTTGTCGCGCGTCAGTTCAGGCAGCGCATCGTAATTCTTAGCGGCGGCCGAACAATAGGAAGGATAGTTGCCGGGCGACCAAGCATTTGATTGCGCATATGCGCCGCCGCCCGTTGCCGAGCACAGCGCAATCGCCGTTGCAAATATTGCATATTTCATGGTCGCCCCCAAAGAACTTGAAGCACGAACCTGCTAACCGCTGGCCTATATGTCAATGTCGCCAGTCGGATTTAAGCCCGAAAAGAACCACTAGACGGCATAAGTTGCTTGCGGCTCTTCGAAGAAGAGCGCGCTGACTCCTTCCGGAGATTACCCAAACACGCGCCGCAGGATTTCCGACGTGCGCTTCGCCGGGTTGGCGCGGATCGCCGCTTCTTCCCTGGCGATGTAGAGGAACATGCCGTCGAGACCGTACTGTACGCCATGACGGACAAGGTCTGTCTTGGCGTCTGCGCCAAGCTGGGGCGCCAGCGGTATTGATTTCAGGCTTGCGGTCAGGGAGTCGAGCGTCCTGATGGCGCCGGTTTCCTGCAAGGCGTTTGACATGATCGGCGTGAAGAGATTGGTGAGCGGCGAGAAGGTTCTGTTCTTCAGATAGGTCGTCGCCGCATTCTCGCCGCCGCGCACCACGCCGATGGCGTCATTGATGCTCATGGATGAAATGGCGTTGACGAAAATGCTGCGCGCGCGCGGAACAGCCGTCTCGGCACCGCGATTGAGTTGCGTTTCCAGCCTGTCGAGCGGCCCGGACAAGCCGAGACGCGACAGGGACGACTGCATGTCCTGCAAGAAGCCGGGCAGGGGTATGCGAATTTGCGGATTGCGCAGGAAACCGTCGCGCACGCCGATGGTTGAAATCGCCGATCCGACCCCGTTATTGAGCGCCGCGCGAATGCCCGCCGCTGCATCGGCTTCCGACAGCGGCCCGGCGCGGCCCGGAACGGTTGGCAGCATCACGCCATCGGTGACGCAGCCGGCGAGGACGCCGGCGGCGCCGAGCATGAGAAACGACCGCCGCGGAACCGGCGGTGAGGAGCAGTTTTTGGTCACAGAGCCTCCTGAATGTTCAATGCCTATTGGCCGCTGACGTCCGGAATGGTCGTAAACGGCGTGATCCCGAATTCCGGATAAATCTCGCTGGGGAAATAGATCGTTCCGCCGCGCGAAACGAGGGCGATGGTCTTGATCGCCTTTAAATCATCGGTCGGATCGCCCGGAACCAGTAAGAAATCGGCGAGCTTGCCGGGTTCGATGGCGCCGCGATCGTCAAAGCCGAGATAGTCCGCCATGTCGTAGGTGGCGCGTCTTAACGCCTCGGCCGGCGTAAAACCGAAACGCTGGAAGAGCTCAACTTCGCGGTGCAGTTCGAAGGCGCCGCCCATATCCGTGCCCGGCACGAGGAAAATGCCGCGATCATGCAGCATGGTCAGGGTTTCGATCACCTTATCGAAGGCGGCGCGGTAGGCCGCGTCTTCTTCGTCATTGGCGACATTGAGGAGCGCGACTTTCGACCCGCGCTGCACGCCGACGGGCATATGGTCCACATAATCGGTCATGCCGATGCGGGTTTCGCCATTCCGGCCCAAAAGCCCGAATTCATGGATGACGGTCGTCGGGTCGACGACGATGCCATTGTCGACCATGAGATCAATCGTGTGCTGAACTTTTTCACTTTGTAGATCGAGATCGGCGAATTTCGCCATGCCGGTGAGGCGGGCGAGGGTGCGGGTGTCGTCTTCGGGGCCGAGCACCCAGCTCAGCATCACCTGGTTGATGTGGGTGATCTCGTCATAACCGGCTTCGATCATTTCATCCGGCGTCGAAAAGGCGGGAATATGGCCTGCAACGCGCATACCGAGACGGTGCGCTTCCGCCGCCATGGCGGGGACCCATTCGCCCTTCACCGAGCTGTAGACCTTGATCTGGTGATAGCCGCCGCGGTCGGCATACATGCGTACGAGATCGACGGCTTCTTGTTCATTCGTCGCAAGCTCGCCGGTTGAGTTATTGGTTTCACTCTCGCCCTCGATGAAGCCGCTCATGGAAATGCGCGGACCCGCGAGAACGCCGTTTTCGATCTTGTCGCGCAAGGGCTCGAGCACATTGATCTCATTACCCATGTCGCGGACCGAGGTGACCCCGGCCAGCACATTGATAAGCGCGTCGTCGTCGCCCATATGGCCGTGCATGTCGTAAAGACCGGGGATGAGCGAGCCGCCCGCGCCGTCGATAACCGTTTCGTTTTCGCCGCGCGCGTCCGCCGCCTCGATGGCGGCGATGCGGTCGTCCTCGATCACGACGGAGACGGGCGCCGACATGTCGAGGGTTTCCGGGTGGAACACGCGCACATTGCTGATGCGCACGCGGCCGTCATAGCGGCGGGCGTAGCGAGCCTGAATCTCTTCATAGCGCGCCGCGCCGTAATCGGCGGCCAGATTTCTGAGCCGTTCTTCCTCTCCTTCATAGCCTTTGCGAATGGTGATGAAGCGCGGGGTCATAAAGGCGAAGAATTTGTTCTCATCGTCGAGAATGAAATATTCAGGGTCGAGATCGGCGCCGGACAGCGCGTATGTCGTGATGGTTTCATCGCCGCCCTCGCCGGAAACGGTCAGAGTCTCCATCTCCGCAAGGCGCAGCTCCCCGGCGGGAAGCGCGGGCATCGTCCGGTCGCCGTCTTTCAACAAGGCGTTCGCCTGAATGAACGCGGCGTAGGGGCTGCCGAACTGGCTTATGTAAAGGGTCGGTTCGCCGACCGCCGCATTGCCTTCGCCCGCGGCGTCGGACCAGGTGGCTTCCCCGTCCTTCAAGGCGTAGCTTTCCTTGACCTCATTGCCGAAGGTCGTGTTGCCTGCAATCGACCAGGCGACTGGGGCGCCCGCCTCGCCGAGGGTCAGCGTCTCCTTGAAGCCCGGCCCGCGCCCATTGTTTTTGTAATCATAGTCGATGGCGACCTCGTCGCCCGTCCGGTCGACATTCATATAGCCTACCGGCGTTCCGGCGATGATGACGGCGTAGGCCTCGCTGACGGCGGAATTTTCCGCCGGCGCGTCTGCGTTTTGCGAACAGGCGGCAAGCGCCAGGGCAAGCCCGGCGCCGGCGCAGCAGCGCGCAATGGATGAAAATGACATGAAAGCCCCTTTTTCCCCGAGATTCGTCCCGGAACAGTTTATATTGAAGGTGACATTTCCATAAACCGCAAGCGCTGGCCAGAACGGCTTATCGACCTATAATCGAGGCTTGCCGCATTGCGGCACCGCCAGCGGAAAGCTACAAGCGGCCTAATTTTCCCACTGTTCAGGAGACGGCCCATGGGCCGCAAGCACTAGAAATGACCAAACAGACCTTCGACTGGCGCGATCCGTTGTTTCTGGACGGCCAGCTCAGCGATGAAGAGCGCATGATCCGCGATGCGGCGCGCGGCTACGCCGAAGACAAACTGATGCCGCGCATCCTCACGGCGAACCGCGAGGAGCGTTTCGACCAGGAGATTATGACCGAGCTCGGGAGCCAGGGCCTTTTGGGCGCGACGGTGGCCGAGGACTATGGCGGCGGCGGCGCCGGCCATGTCGCCTACGGCCTGATCGCGCGCGAGATCGAGCGCGTGGACTCGGGCTACCGGTCGGCCATGTCGGTGCAGTCTTCGCTTGTGATGTACCCGATTGAAAGTTTCGGGACGGAGGAACAGAAGCGGAAATATCTGCCGAAGCTCGCGACCGGCGAGATGGTTGGCTGTTTCGGGCTTACCGAACCCGACGGTGGTTCCGATCCCGGCGCCATGCGGACAAAAGCCGAAAAGGTTTCGGGCGGCTACAAGCTCAACGGTGCGAAAATGTGGATCACCAATTCGCCCATCGCCGACATTGCGGTGGTCTGGGCGAAACTGGCCAATGAAGACGGAAAGCCGGAGATCCGCGGCTTTATCGTCGAACGCGGAACAAAAGGCTTCGAGACGCCGAAGATCGAGGGCAAGCTCTCCTTGCGCGCCTCGATCACCGGGGAAATCGCGCTTGACGACGCCGTGGTGCCCGAAGACGCGCTGTTGCCGAATGTCAAAGGGCTGCGCGGGCCTTTCTCCTGCCTCAATAAGGCGCGCTACGGCATTTCCTGGGGCGCCATGGGCGCGGCGGAATATTGCTGGATGGCGGCGCGCGACTACGCCATGGAGCGCGTCGTGTTCGGCAAACCGATTGCCGGCACGCAGCTCGTTCAGAAAAAACTCGCGGACATGCAGACCGAGATTGCGCTGGGATTGCAGGGCGCCCTGCAACTCGGCCGGCTTCTGGACGGCGGCGCTTACGTGCCCGAAGCGATCTCCCTGATGAAGCGCAACAATTGCGGCAAGGCGCTGGATATTGCGCGCGTCGCGAGAGACATTCATGGCGGCAACGGCATTTCAGATGAATATCACGTCATGCGCCACGCCATGAATCTCGAAACCGTCAACACCTATGAAGGCACGCATGATGTTCACGCCCTCATTCTCGGGCGCGCCATGACGGATCTGCAAGCGTTTCAATAGGCTGGAAAAGGCGGCGCCGGCTGCCCCGACTTAAGCGGGACTGGCCGGCGCCTGGCGCCGTCCAGAGGGCGTTTCCTCTTGCGGGCGTTTCCTCCGTGGGACGGCGCATCCGCGTTCTGGCCCGCGCTTCGGTAGCGGGCCGCGCAGCTTTTTGTTGCCTCCCCGGCGGGGGATTTAGCACGGGCACTGACAAAGGTCATTTTGCAGCGCGGCATAAGGCGCCGTCCGGCTTCGCGCGTTCAATCGTTAGAATGGAAAGCGTTTAACGCGCGATTTGCGTCTGCAAATCTTTCGCAGAAGTTGTGTGCTGGAACTTCAGTTTCCTGTCGGGAAAAGCGTAGTGAAACGCCCCATGCGACATGAGCGCCGCCTCGTGAAAGCCTGACAGAATGAGTTTCAGCTTGCCCGGATACCAGGCCATGTCGCCGATGCAGAAAATGCCGGGGACCGAGGTTTCGAACTTTTCCGTGTCGACCTCGATTCGGTTCTCGGCGAGGTTGAGGCCGAATTCGGCGATGGGGCCGAGCTTCATGGTGAGGCCGTAAAAGGCCAGCATCGCCTCGCAGGGGATATCGTACTCGCCCTTGCCCTCGGCTTCCACGCAGACGGCGGAGA
>JAUIMC010000022.1 GCA_030433215.1 Alphaproteobacteria bacterium | reverse complement strand
TACAAGATCGCAACCTTGTCGGACCGCACCTCGACGCGAACCGGCCAGCGGCTTAACTCGAGAGCGTCTGGATATACGTCTTTCAGCATCTCGAATTTTTCCGTTTCGCTTTCCGGATAGGAATGGCTAGGCTCGGTCATCCAGACTCGCTGGAACCCCTGGTTCTCAAGATCGGCGATTTCCCTGGCCCGCTCGGAAAATTCAATCAGCTTGTCGCGGTCCAGCTTGTTTCTTACGGCGTCGCGCATGCCGTCGCTAAAGCCGGGCAAAGGCGCCATGAACGTCGCAGAAACTAGGACAGGAATGACAAGCAGCAGCAACAGTTTCTTGAAACCGGTTTTCCCGCGCAAGACGCGCACAAGCGTCATCGCCAGGGCGACGAGAAACACCAAGGCCGCAAGCAATGCGATGGGAAAGAGCGCCATCGGGTAAAGCCACGATTTCTCGAAAGCCAACCCGTCAAAATATACGCCTATGTCGCTCCACAGCAGGCAACTGAATGTTATCCCCCCGCTGATTAGCCCTGTCCTGAACATGCCGCCGCCCTAGAGATGATGCGCCAGTTCAAGTGGTCAACGCCGCCGAGCCTTTCAAGCTGGCACAGCCCGGGTCAGACCTAAGCAAAGAATGGTGGGCGGTGACGGGTTCGAACCGCCGACCCTCTCGGTGTAAACGAGATGCTCTACCAGCTGAGCTAACCGCCCTTTAGTCTCGCGGCGATGCCGATCACCCCGCAAGGGCCGCATCTCCTAGCGCGAGGCCCGCGCAGGATCAATGCGCGAGGCTGCGAAAAAGGCCCCCCGCGGCGCGGCGGCGCCCGCACAAGGCCCTGAAACGAAAACGCCGGCGGGAGAGCCCCGCCGGCGTTCTCAGAAAGTCGTGGTCTTCGCGCCTAGTTGAGGGCGTCCTTGAGGCCCTTGCCGGCCGAGAATTTCGGCTGCGTCGACGCCGGGATCTGGATGGTCTCGCCGGTGCGCGGATTGCGGCCTTCGCGGGCCTTGCGCTTGGCGGCCGAGAAGGTGCCGAAGCCCACAAGGCGCACATCGTCGCCGGCTTTCAGCGCATTGGTGATGGCGTCGAAAACGGCGTCGACGGCTTTCGCCGCCTCGGATTTGCTCATGTCGGACATGTCGGCGACACGATCGATAAATTCGTTTTTGTTCATTCCTCCGGCCTTTCATTGTTTCGGGAGTTGAAAACTGCGACCTGCGGCGGATTTTACGGCGGGGCCGGAGGCCAAAGCCAAGGAAAAATGGCGTAAAATAAGGGTTTCCTTTCCCCATACCATCTAAGGCTTTGATCTCTTTGCGTTATTTTATGAAGAAATTTTCTTTCGCAAATGCGGAAAATGGCGGAATTTCGGGGTTTTTCATGAAAAAGCCGCCCCCTTTCGGGGGCGGCCGATTCGTTTTGGCCCTCTAAGAAGGGCTTTAGTGGGTGACAACCGACGCGCTGTCGTCGCCCGCATCGCCCGCCGGGGCCGGCTCAACCGGCTCCGTCCATTCGATGGGCGTCAGTTTCTGGGTCAGCGCGTGCGCCAGCACCTCGTCCACCGTAGCGACCGGCACGATCTTCAGATCGTTCTTCACATTGTCCGGAATGTCCGCGAGATCCTTCTCGTTTTCTTCCGGAATGAGCACGGTTTTGACGCCGGCCCGGAGCGCGGCCAGGAGTTTCTCCTTCAGCCCGCCAATAGCGAGGACGCGGCCCCGGAGCGAGATTTCGCCGGTCATGGCGATGTCCTTGTGCACCGGCACGCCGGTGAGCACCGAGACGATCGCCGTCGCCATGGCGACGCCGGCGGACGGCCCGTCTTTCGGGGTCGCGCCTTCGGGGACGTGGATGTGGATGTCGGTCTTTTCAAAGACCGGCGGCTCGATGCCGAACTCGACCGAGCGGCTCTTCACATAGGAGGACGCCGCAGAGACCGACTCCTTCATGACATCCTTGAGGTTGCCGGTCGGGGTCATCTTGCCCTTGCCCGGCATCTTCACCGCTTCGATGGTGAGGATGTCGCCGCCGACGGACGTCCAGGCGAGCCCCGTGACGACGCCGACCTGGTCTTCACGGTCGATGATGCCGTAACGATATTTCGGCACGCCGGCGTAATCGGCGAGATTGTCCGTCGTGACGACGACTTTTTCCGCCTCGCCCGTTTCAAGCTCGCGCACCGCCTTGCGGGCGAGTTTGGCCAGCTCGCGCTCGAGCGAGCGCACGCCCGCTTCCTGCGTGTAACGGCGGATCAGGAGCGCAAGACCGTCATCCTCGATCTTCCATTCCTCTTCCTTCAGCCCGTGGTTCTCTAGGAGCTTGGGGATGAGGTGGCGCTTGGCGATCTCGATCTTCTCATCTTCCGTGTACCCCGGAATGCGGATGATCTCCATCCGGTCAAGCAGGGGCTGGGGCATGTTGAGAGAGTTCGCCGTGGTGATGAACATCACGTCCGACAGGTCGTAATCGACCTCGAGATAGTGGTCCTGGAAGGTGGCGTTCTGTTCCGGGTCAAGGACCTCCAGGAGCGCCGAGGCCGGGTCGCCGCGGAAGTCCTGGCCCATCTTCTCGATCTCGTCGAGGAGGAAGAGCGGGTTCGACTTCTTCGCCTTCTTCATGGACTGAATGATCTTGCCGGGCATGGAGCCGATATAGGTCCGCCGGTGGCCGCGGATTTCCGCCTCGTCGCGCACGCCGCCCAGCGACACGCGTACAAACTCGCGGCCCGTGGCTTCGGCGATCGACTTGCCGAGCGAGGTCTTGCCGACGCCCGGCGGGCCGACGAGGCACAGGATCGGGCCCTTCAGCTTGTTCATCCGCTTTTGCACGGCGAGATATTCGACGATGCGTTCCTTGACCTTCTCGAGGCCGTAATGGTCGTGATCGAGCACTTCCTCGGCCTTGGCGAGATCGGTCTTCACTTTCGACCGGTTGTTCCACGGGATCGAGGTCATCCAGTCGAGATAGTTGCGCACCACCGTCGATTCCGCCGACATCGGCGACATCTGGCGCAGCTTCTTCAGCTCCGCCTCAGCCTTGGTGCGGGCTTCCTTCGACAGCTTGGTCTTTTTGATTTTCTCTTCGAGTTCGGAAAGCTCGTCGCGGCCGTCATCGCCCTCGCCGAGCTCCTTCTGGATCGCCTTCATCTGCTCGTTGAGATAATATTCGCGCTGCGTCTTCTCCATCTGGCGTTTGACGCGGTTGCGGATCTTTTTCTCGACCTGGAGGACGCTCATCTCGCCTTCCATCAGCGCGTAAACGCGCTCCAGGCGTTCGGCGACATTGGCGATCTCGAGGAGATCCTGCTTTTCCTGGATCTTGATATTGAGATGCGAGGCGACCGTATCGGCGAGCTTGGCGTAATCCTCGATCTGGCTGATCGAAACGATCACTTCCGGCGGCACGCGCTTGTTGAGCTTCACATAGGACTCAAACTGCGTGACGACCGAGCGCGACAGCGCTTCCAGTTCGGACTCGTCGCTATCGCCTTCTTCGACATAGACGGCTTCCGCTTCGAAATATTCGTCCGTACGCACATAGTTCTGGATATGCGCGCGCGCCTCGCCCTCGACCAGCACTTTAACCGTGCCGTCGGGAAGCTTCAGAAGCTGCATCACCGACGCGATGACGCCGAGATCGTAAATGTCTTCGGCTTGCGGATCATCGTCGCTGGCGTCTTTTTGCGCGACGAGAAGAATTTTCTTGTCGTTCTGCATGACGTTTTCGAGCGCGGTGACGGATTTCTCCCGCCCCACGAACAACGGCACGATCATGCCCGGAAACACGACGATGTCGCGCAAGGGCAGTACTGGATAGGTAACTGTTTCGCTCATCAACTACTCCTGTCAGCGCGCCCTTTTAAACAGGCGCGCGCCCGCTTCTCGCCCTCGCCTCCATTAGGGCGGCGGTTCGTTCAAATGCGCAACGCTTTGTGAAAGCCGCTGCGCCCAAAGCCGAACAGGTGGGGCCGAAGGGCACCGCGGGCCTTGAAAGACGAACCACCGTCATAGGACAACGGGGCGAATTCTGAGTTAATGTGGCGCTAAATCGCATGATTTCAAGCGTCCGCCGCAATCCCCCCGCCAGATGGGGAAAACGCCGCGCCGGAAGGACCCGGACGCGGCGTTTCAAGATCGGTCAGTCCTTTAAAACCGTCCGGCGCGTCAGGCGCTGGCGTCGGCTTCCACCGCGCCTTTTTCGCGGTCGGAATAGATGTAAAGCGGCGTGGCGTTGCCGTCGACGACCTCGCCGTTAACCACCACTTCGACAACGCCTTCGAGGGTCGGCAGTTCGAACATGGAATCGAGCAGGATGCCCTCCATGATCGACCTGAGGCCGCGGGCGCCGGTCTTGCGCGCAATGGCTCTGCGCGCAATCGCCATCTTCGCGTCGTCGGTGAAGGTGAGCTTCACGTCCTCCATCTCGAACAGGCGCTGATATTGTTTGACGAGCGCGTTTTTCGGCGACGTCAAAATCTCGATCAGCGCTTCCTCGTCGAGGTCTTCGAGCGTCGCGATGACGGGAAGACGGCCGACAAATTCCGGGATGAGGCCGAATTTCAGAAGATCTTCGGGCTCGACTTCCTGAAGGATGGCGCCGATGCGGCGGTCGTCGGCGCTCTTCACCTCGGCGGAAAAGCCGATGGAGGACCCCTCGCCGCGGCCGGCGATGACTTTTTCAAGACCCGCAAACGCGCCGCCGACGATGAACAGAATGTTCGTCGTGTCGACTTGCAGGAATTCCTGCTGCGGATGTTTGCGTCCGCCCTGCGGCGGCACCGACGCGACCGTGCCTTCCATAATCTTGAGAAGCGCCTGTTGAACGCCCTCGCCCGACACGTCGCGGGTGATGGAGGGATTGTCCGACTTGCGCGAAATCTTGTCGACTTCGTCGATGTAAACGATGCCGCGCTGGGCGCGCTCGACATTGTAGTCCGCCGACTGAAGCAGTTTGAGGATGATGTTTTCGACGTCCTCGCCGACATAGCCGGCTTCGGTCAGCGTCGTCGCGTCGGCCATGGTGAAGGGCACGTCGAGAATGCGCGCCAGCGTCTGCGCCAGCAGCGTCTTGCCCGAGCCCGTGGGGCCGATCAGCAGAATGTTCGACTTCGCCAGTTCGACGTCGTTGTTCTTCGCCGCATGGTTCAAGCGTTTGTAATGGTTGTGCACCGCAACCGAGAGCACGCGTTTCGCCTGCGCCTGGCCGATGACGTAATCGTCGAGAACCTTGTGAATTTGCTGCGGGCTCGGAACCCCGTCGCTCGCCTTGACCAGCGACGACTTCGATTCCTCGCGGATGATGTCCATGCACAGCTCGACGCATTCATCGCAGATGAACACCGTCGGGCCCGCGATCAGCTTTCTGACCTCGTGCTGGCTCTTGCCGCAGAATGAGCAGTAGAGGGTGTTTTTCCCGTCACCGCCGCTTTTGCCGCCGATCTTGCTCACTGTAACCGCACTCCTTCGTCAGCGCGCTAATTTCCCTGCAAAAACAGGGCCGCGCTTCGTTTTCCTGCCTCTAGGGCGTCCCGGCCGGACCGGCGTCGCCGCGCCACGGCAAAACTGCATGAATGGCGCCAAGGCTTTTCGTCTCCTCCCGCCATAGGACCATATTCCGCCGGGGCCAATCAAGGAACCATTTCCTTATTGCCTTAACGGATATGGTGAATTCGCCTCATCAGCCCTCCGCGCCCTCGGCGCCGCCGCTGCGCTCGGAGAGCACCTTGTCGATCAGGCCGAAGGAAACCGCCTCTTCCGGGTCCATGAAATGGTCCCGATCGAGGGTTTTCTCAATGGTTTCATAGGATTGACCGGTGTGTTCCACATAGATCTCGTTCAGCCGGCGCTTCAGCTTGATAATGTCCTGGGCGTGGCGCTCGATATCCGAGGCCTGGCCCTGGAAACCGCCCGAGGGCTGGTGGACCATGATCCGCGAGTTCGGCAGGGAGAAGCGCATGTCCTTGTCCCCGGCCGTCAGCAAGAGCGAGCCCATGGAGGCGGCCATGCCGACGCACATGGTGGAGACCGCCGGGCGGATGAATTTCATGGTGTCGTACATGGCGAGGCCCGCCGACACGGAGCCGCCCGGAGAGTTGATATAGAAGGAAATCTCCTTCTTGGGGTTCTCCGCCTCAAGGAACAGAAGCTGGGCGACGATCAGGGTCGAAATCCCGTCATGGACCGGCCCGGAGAGGAAAATGATCCGCTCCTTCAGGAGCCGGGAATAGATGTCGTAGGAACGCTCGCCGCGGCTCGTCTGCTCGACGACGATCGGCACGAGCGTGTTCATGTAAACGTCATTGGGGTCTTTCATCGACATCCTCTTTCAAACTCGGCCGCAGGCGGTCCTGCGGCGTTCATGACCTTGGCAGCCGGCGGCAAGGCGGGTCCGGCTGGTTAAATTCCTTCCTTAAGATGGGGTCTCGTCGCGGCAGCGCCAGCCCCCTTTTTCACCACTTTAGCGGCTCCCGCTTAAGCGAGGGTTATTCTTTTGAAAATGCAAGATTTTCCTCGGAAATGGGTTAACGCGCGATAGGCATTTTCGGTGCTGGCCCGAAACGGGCCGGAAAGCCCGGCCCGGCTCTCCGGAAAAGTGCAGGATCGGCACGGCCCCGGCCCGGTCTTTTGAACCGGCCCGGAACGGAAAACGGGCCGCGGGATATCCCCCGGCCCGTCCCGAAAGAAGAGGCGACGGCGCGCCGGCCCTAGAGGCCGGCCTCGAGCAGCGCATCCTCGCCTTCGGGCTCTTCCATCAGCTTTTCCTTGGAGACGGTTTTGTCCGTCACTTCGGCGCGTTCGATGATGTAGTCGACGACTTTTTCCTCGAACAGGGGCGCGCGGATCTGCTGAATGGCGCCCGGATTTTGCTGGTAGAATTTCAGCACTTCCTGCGGCGAGATGTTCTGCCCTTGCATCTGCATATATTGGGCTTCCTGCATCGCCTGGCGCTGGATCGCCTGTTGCAGCTCCTCATTGGGAACCTGCACCTCGGCGCGCTTGCCGATCTCGGCGAGGACGAGCCCGAGGCGCACGCGGCGCTCGGCGATCTTGCGGTATTCTTCTTTCAGCTCGTCTTCGGACTTGTCTTTGTCTTCCTCGTCGCGCTCGGCGCTTTCGACCTGGCGCCAGATCTGTTCGAATTCCTGATCGACCATGCCCTTGGGCAGTTCGAAATTGTGGCCTTCGTCGAGCTTGTCGAGGAGCGAGCGCTTCAGATGGCTGCGCGACAGGTTCTTGTAGTCGCTTTCGATGCGTTCCTTGATGCGGCCTTTGAGATCGTCGAGACTTTCAAGACCGACCTGCTTGGCGAGTTCGTCATTGATCTCCACGTCTTCGGGCGCGCGCACTTCCTGCACCGTCACGTCGAAGACCGCGTCTTTGCCGGCGAAATCCTTGGCGTGATATTCTTCCGGGAAGGTGACTTTCACTTCCACTTCGTCGCCGGTCTTGGCGCCGGTGAGCTGGTCTTCAAAACCAGCGATGAACTGGCCTGAGCCGAGCACCAGCTCGAAGCCTTCGCCCTTGCCGCCTTCGAATTCCTCGCCGTCGATCTTGCCGACGAAGTCGATGACAACCTGGTCTTTTTCTTTGGCTTTCGCGGTTTTGGCGCGGGCCTTGTAGCTGACCTGCTGCTCGGCGATGTTCTGAAGCGCTTCGTCGACATCGCTCTCGGGCACGTCGGCGACCGGACGGGTGAGCTTGAGGCCGGCGACATCCATGGGATCAAAGCTCGGCAGAATCTCCGCCTGCAGATCATATTCGAGATCGGCCTTGCCCTCGATCACCTCTTCGATGTTGGAGAGGAGATGGGGATGCGGCTGCGTCGCGGGTTGCAGGTCGCGTTCGGAAAACGCTTTTTGCGACGTCTCGTTGACGACTTCCTGGATGATCTCGCTCATCATCCCCTTGCCGTACATTTTCTTGAGGAAGGAAACCGGGGCCTTGCCCTTGCGGAAGCCCTTGAGGTTGACCTTGCCTTTGACCTCTTTGAGGCGCGCAAGCAGCTTTTCGTCGAGTTCCGCGGCGCTCACCTTCACCAGGAATGTGCGGTCGAGCCCTTCGGCGCTTTTCTCAATGACTTCCATCTTCCGTCTCGTCTCTTATCTGGCCGGCTGGCCGTGAAATTCTTGTTCCCGTTGCGTCCCCCGAAACCGGCTTGCCAAGCCGTAGCCAGCGAAGCTGGCGAAGGCTGGTGCGGATGAGAGGACTCGAACCTCCACGCCTCGCGGCGCCAGAACCTAAATCTGGTGCGTCTACCAGTTCCGCCACATCCGCTAAAGCCGTCGCCTGACGCGAAAATCCGTATTTCCCATATGCAAAGCGGGCCGCAGCCAAAGCGGCGCCCCCCGATGCGAGAGCGGGCTTCTATAACAGAGAAAACCGGCCTGTCGAGGCGTCGCGGGTGGTTCATACCCCTTTTTCGAACCACGCCACGTCGTGATAGCGGCCGAATTTGCGCCCGACCTCGCGATAGGTCCCGACCGCCCGGAACCCGAACCCCTCATGGAAGCGGATCGAGGCCTCGTTCGGCAGCGCAATCCCCGCATAGGCGCGGTGGACGTCCTCGCGCTCCAGCGCCGCGAAGAGCCGCTCATAGAGCGCCCGCCCCGCCCCGCGCCCGGCCTTTTCCGGGGCCACATAGATCGTCGTCTCGACGGAGGTCGAATAGGCTTTCTTGGGCTTGAAGGCCATGGAGCCCGCATAACCGGCGAAGGCCCCCTCCGCCTCGGCGACAAAAAGCTGGTGCGGGCCTGCCTCCGCGAACTGGGCGAGCCAGGGTTCGCGCTCCGCCGCCGTGAAGGCGCCCACATCGAAGGTGACCGCCGTGGTCTCCACGAAATGATTGTAAAGCGCGGTGATCGCCTCGAGATCGCTGGCCAGGGCGCGGCGCACCAGCAGGCTCATTGCTGGACGCCGCCCTGCTGGTCAGACGCGCCGGGCTGTTGCTGCTGGGTTTGTTGCGGGGGGGCGAAAAGCTGGCGCAGGACCGCCGGCACGGCGCGCGGCAGGTCTTCGGCGATGAGGCCCGGCCCCGCCGCCTGGCCGCAGGCGCCGTGGAGCCAGACGCCGGCCGCCGCCGCCGCGAAGCCGTCCATGCCTTGCGCCTTCAGCCCGGCGATGAACCCGGCGAGGACGTCGCCGGCCCCGGCGGTGGCGAGATCGGGCGGCGCATTGGCGTTGATGAGAACCCGGCCGTCCGGTGCGGCGATGATGGTGTCCGCGCCTTTAAGGACGACGACGCAGCCGGCTTTCTCCGCCGCCGCCCGCGCCATGGCGAGCTTGCCTTGCGCTTGCGCGGCTTCAGGGAACAGCCGCGCGAACTCGCCCGTATGCGGCGTTAAGACATCGTCGGGACGCAAGGCCCCGAACAGCGCCTCGCGGTCGTCCACGAAACTCGTCAGCGCGTCGGCGTCGAGCACGGCGCCCGCCTTGCTCGCCAGCACCGCAAGCACTTTCTCTTTCGTCCCGGCGCCGACACTCATGGCCGGTCCGGCAATCGCGCACATGGGAATGCGCTCGGCGTCGGCGAGATGCGCGCCGACATGCTCGGCCGTGTCGCACACGCGCAGCATGATCGCGGTCAGGTGCGCGGCGTGAACGGGCACGGCTTCCGACGGCGACAGCACTGTGACGAGACCGGCGCCGGCGCGCAGGGCGCCCTCCGCCGCCAGCCGAATGGCGCCGGTGTTCAACGGACCGCCCGACAGCGCCATCACCGAGCCTCGATGATATTTATGCCCCGACCAGCGCGGGCGCGGATAAAGCCCGCCCCACAAGGCCGGCACGTTTTCATAAGCCTTGGCGCCGGTCGCCGCCGTCATCGCATCGGAGATGCCGATATCGACGACGTCGACGGCGCCGCAAAGCGCGCGTCCGGGAAACAGAAGATGGCCAAGCTTGCGCGCATGAAAGGTGACGGTGCGCACCGCCTCGACCGCAACGCCCATGACGGCGCCGGTGTCGGTATGAACGCCGGACGGGAGATCGACGGCGAGCACGGGCGCGGGATGCGCGTTCATCGCCTCGATCGCGTTCTTCGCCGGGCCTTCCACATCGCGGTCGAGCCCCGTGCCGAAGATCGCATCGATAATCAGCCCCGCGCCGCCCAGAAACTCAGACGCTGAGTCAGATGAAAAAGCGGCGATCTCGCCTTCATAGAGATCGGCCATCAGTTTCGCGTCGCCCTTGAGCGCGCCCCGCTCGCCGATCAGGGCCAGCGAGACCGGCCAGCCCGCTTCCGCGAGGACCCGCGCCGCGACGAAACCGTCGCCGCCATTATTGCCGGGCCCGCAGACGACGGCGACCGGGCGCTTCGTCCAGGCGCGCATGGCGATTTCAGCGGTTTTCGTCCCCGCCGTCTCCATCAGCGCCGCCGAGGCCGTCCCGGCGGCGATCGCCGCGGCCTCCGCCGCGCGCATTTCGTCCCCGGATAGGACAATCAATGGGTTCACGCTTGACACCTTTCCTGACGCGCCGTCTCCTGTAAAAGAGAGTTAGCAAATTCCGGCCAGACTAGAAACTTGACTGGACCCTGGCCTGGTCCCGGACCGAAACGAAAACCGCGCGAGACGACATGAAGAAAATCGAAGCGATTATCAAACCGTTCAAACTCGACGATGTGAAGGAGGCGCTCCAGGAAGAGGGCCTTCAGGGCATGACCGTCACCGATGTGCGCGGCTTCGGCCGGCAAAAGGGGCATACGGAGCTTTATCGCGGCGCTGAATATGTCGTCGACTTCCTGCCCAAGGTGAAGATCGAGCTCGTTATCGACGACGGCTCGGTGGCGCGCGCCGTCGAAGCGATCAAGAACGCCGCCCATTCGGGCCGCATCGGCGACGGCAAGATTTTCGTCTCGCCCATCGAAGACGCGATCCGGATCCGCACCGGAGAGACCGGCCGGGACGCGATTTAATGGCGGCGAACGCCCAAAGCGTTCCCGCGCGGGCGGAAGACCGGATTTTCGACAGCTTCACAGGCGCGCTCGCCCGGGCCGAGCGCCATGACGAGCCCTATCGTCACTGGCTGATCAGCGGCCTCCTCCCCCCGGACATGGTCGACGATCTCGCCGCCCTGGACTTTCCCGCAGCCGGCGTCGGCGGCAAATCCGGCAAGCGCGAATATCACAACGAGACGCGCCATTATGTCGACAGCGACGCCATCGCCGCCCGCCCGCAAGCCGCCGCCCTCGCCCGCGCCTTCCAGGCGCCGCGCATGGCCCGCGCCATCGAAGCGTTTTTCGAGACCGACATCGACGGAACCTTTTTGCGCATCGAATATGCGCAGGACATGACCGGCTTCTGGCTCGAACCCCACACCGATCTCGGGGTCAAGCGTCTCACCATCCTCCTCTATCTGCCGAATGGCGGCGGCCAGGACGATCTCGGCACGGATATTTACGCCGCCGACAAAAGCTGGGCGAAGCGCGCCCCCTTCACGGCGAATTCGGCGATGGCGTTCGTGCCCGGCGGCGAGACCTATCACGGCTTCGAGCGCCGCGAGATCAGGGGCGTCCGGAAATCGCTGATCCTCAATTACGTCACCACCGACTGGCGCGACCGCGAACAGCTCTGTTTTCCGGACGAGACGGTGCGCAGAGACTAGCCCGCCCCCATAACGCGAACGGCGCCGGCGGCTTACATCATTTCCCATGAATTCTTGACGGAATCCCGCATTCGGTGCGGACTTATCCACGGGGATGCAGATCGGCCTTATGATGTCTTCCGCACTTTAATGAGAGTGTGTCATGCCCGGGCTTGTCCCGGGCATCCAGAAAGCCCTGGCAGGATCGCCGGAACGAGCCCGGCGATGACACCGGAGAGGAATGCAGACCCATGCTTAGAGCGCAAGGATGCGAAGAAGGCATCGCCCCCCCGTGAAACATCAGGCGAAACATCCCGTGGAACAAATGACGCAAATGGCGCCAAACTTCGCTGAAACGCAGCAAAGACGCCGTTTAAAGAAATCGGGAAAAGAGATTTACGACAATTGTTCCACGCGAACTGTTCCAGGCGCGGGGCGCGCGCAGAAGGCGCTTTACGCGGCGAGCGGGACGATGAGCTGCGGGCCGTCATGACGGGGCGAGTTGACCTCGGTGGAGACCGGCCAGGCGCGCCAGAAGCCGGCGGGCGCCGGGGCGAGAAGCCCTTGCAGCGCCGCCGCGTCGCGCTCGTCCGCCTCGAGCCAGAGCTTGTAGGATTCGCGCGCGATGACGACGGGCTCGCGGCCGTGCAGCGGCGCCATGTCGGGACCGGCGGGGGTCGTCAGGATCGCCAGCGTGTCGATCTCGCCGCCATCCGGATCGACCGCCGTCTCCCAGAGCCCGGCGAACCCCACAAGCCCTTCCTTGCGCTTGGCGATGGCGTAAGGCTGTTTGGTTTTCGCGGGCCGCGCCTGCCATTCATAAAAGCCGTCGGCGGGAATGAGACAGCGCCGGCGCCGGAAGGCGTTTTTGAAGCTCGCTTTTTCAAGGACGGTTTCGCTGCGCGCATTGATCAGCGGACGCTTGGCGAGGTTCTCCAGAAACTCGCCCTTCGCCCAGGAGGGAACGAAGCCCCAGCGCATCAGGGCGTATTCGCGCCTTCGCCGCTCGCCGATGCGGATCGCGGCGACGGGCTGGGTCGGGGCGATGTTGTAGCGCGGCGGAAAATTGTCCCGCACGTCGACGCCGAACGCCGCCGCGACTTCCGCCGGCGCCGATTTGAGGTAGAACCGTCCGCACATGGAGAAAAGACTAAGATAAAAACATGACAGGCCGGGAAAATATTTTCACCAGCGTGGGCGCCGTGGTGTTCCGCGGCGAGGAGGTTCTCGTCATCCGGCGCGGCCGAGCGCCCCTGAAGGGCCAGTGGTCGATCCCCGGCGGCAAGCTCGATTATGGCGAGCGGCTCCATGAGGCGCTCGCCCGGGAGGTGCGCGAGGAAACCGGGGTCGAAATCCGGGTTCTGGGTCTGCTTGACGTGTTCGAGAGCCTGCCTGCCGCCCCGGGAGACGGCCATTATGTGATGGTCGATTTCGCCGCCGAATGGGTCTCCGGGGAGCCCCGCGCCGGCGACGACGCGGAAGCGGCGGAATTCGTCAGCCTGGAAGAGGCCGAAAGGCGGATCGCCTGGGATACGACCCGGCGGGCCGTCGCCAGCGCCGCCGAATGGCGCCGGAACCGTCGCCAAGCTCGCAACCAGAGTCGCACCCAAACTCGCACATCGTCATAATCCGGCTATATTTCGATTGGAAAGAGGCCCCATGATTGTCCGTATCGCCATCGCCGTCCTGTCCCTCGCCGCCGCCGCCAGCACTGCCGGGGCGCAGGATCTCGACACCTATCACCAGCGCCAGAAAGACCTGACGGCGCTTTCGGGGCTGTTCGGCGAACTGCACCATATCCGGCGCACCTGCGAGCCGCGTTTTGAAGGCGATGTCTGGCGCGACCGCATGAAAAAGCTGATCGAGCTCGAAGAGCCCCAGGAGAGCGAGCGCGAAGCCATGGTGCAGGAATTCAACAAGGGCTATCGCAGCGCCAGCGCCCGCTTTTCCGGCTGCGACCGGCGCGCGCGCGATTATGCCGCCGGGCGGGCCGCGCAAGGCGACGCGCTGATCGCGCGGCTTACCGAAACGCTGCACGAGGCGGAGGAAGACCCCTTCATCGCCTCGCCTTACATGATTGCGCCGCAAACAGAACCGGTCGTCGAACAATAATCCGTAAACGGATTATCAGGCGCCCGTTTCGCAGAACCGCCAGCCAAGGGTCTGCCCGGCCATGAACGGCGTCAGCGGCGCGTCATCCGGCCCCAGAACATCCGGCACGGCGGCGTCTTCCCGTTTCAGGGTGACGGTGGTCTCGTTCAGGGGCAGGCCGTAAAAGCGGGGCCCGTGTTCGCTCGCAAAACCTTCGAGCTTGTCGAGCGCACCCTCCTCCTCGAAGGTCGCGGCGTAGCTTTCAAGCGCGAAAGGCGCGTTGAACACCCCGGCGCAGCCGCAGGCCGCTTCCTTGGCGTGTTTCGCATGGGGCGCCGAATCCGTGCCCAGAAAGAATTTCGGCGAGCCGGAGGTCGCGGCCCGGCGCAAAGACAGCCGGTGCTTTTCGCGTTTCGCCACCGGCAGACAGTAATGATGGGGGCGAAGCCCGCCCTCGAACATGGCGTTGCGGTTAATGCGCAGATGGTGGGGCGTGATCGTCGCGGCGACATTGGCGCCGCTCGCCATCACGAAACTCACGGCCTCGTCGGTCGTGACATGCTCGAAGACGACTTTGAGCGCCGGGAAATCGCGAACCACTTTGGAGAGAACCCGCTCAATGAACACCGCCTCGCGGTCGAAGATGTCGATGTCGGCGTCCGTGACTTCGCCATGCACCAAGAGCGGCATGCCGATGCGCTGCATGGTTTCAAGGACCGGATAGATATTCGCGATGTCGGTGACGCCGTGCGCGGAATTGGTCGTGGCGTTCGCCGGATAGAGTTTGCAGGCGGTGAAAACGCCCGAGGCGTGGCCGCGCTCCACCTCGCCCGCGTCGAGCGTGTCCGTCAGATAGCAGGTCATCAGCGGCGTGAAGTCGAGGCCGTCGTCCACCGCCGCCATGATCCGCGCGCGATAGGCCTCGGCGGCCTTAGCGGTCGTCACCGGCGGCGCCAGATTGGGCATCACGATGGCGCGGGCGAACTGGCGCGCCGTGTAATTGGCCACCGCCTCGAGCATCGCCCCGTCGCGCAGATGCACATGCCAGTCGTCGGGACGGCGCAGGACGAGACGGTCGGCGGCGGGAGCGGGATCTTTCGGGTGCGTCATGGTCCGCCTTTTAGGCCCGTCGCCGCCAGATGTACAAGAGATGGAAGAGCCATGACCGCCGCCAATCGTGACTTTGCAATCCGCCGAAAGGCGCTTACATCCCCGGCCCTATGACCAAAACCGAACGCCTTTCCGACCGCGCCGTCATTCGTCTCACCGGCGAAGACCGTCTCTCCTTCCTGCAGGGGATCGTCACCCAGGACCTCGAAAAGCTGAAGGACTCGCCGGCGATCTTCACCGCGCTGTTGACGCCGCAAGGGAAGATCCTGTTCGATTTCTTCCTCGTCAAAGCCGACGACGCGCTGCTGATCGACTGCAACGCCGAGGCCGCGCCGGCGCTGTTGAAGCGGCTGTCTCTCTATAAGCTTCGCGCCAAGGTCGCGCTCGAGATCGACGAAAGCCTGCATGTCTTGGCGAGCGAAAACGAATTGAAGGACGGCGCCGCGTTTCCCGATCCGCGCCTTGCAGAGCTCGGCTGGCGCGCGCTCGTCGAAAGCGGCGGCGATGAACCAAACGGCGATTATGACCGGCGGCGCATTGCGCTCGGCGTTCCCGAATTCGGCAAGGACTTCGCCAGCGACGAGATGTTCCTGCTCGACGTCAACTACGATGCGCTGGCGGGCGTCAGCTACAAAAAGGGCTGCTTCATCGGCCAGGAAGTCTCGAGCCGGATGAAGCGCAAGGGCGATCCGCGAAAGCGCACGGTGATCGCTGAAACCGACGGCCCGGCGCCGGCCAAAGGCGCCGCAATCACCGCCGGCGGCTCCACGCTCGGCGAGATCATGAGCGGCGCCGAAACGGGCGCCCTCGCCATGATCCGTCTCGACCGCTGGGAAAAGGCGCAGACGGATAAAACGCCCACGGAATGCGAGGGCCAGGCCCATTCCCTCCGCCTGCCCGCCTATCTCGCCGCCTGACGGCGGGAACCGGGCGCGCCCCGCGCTGTTCGGTTCTTGACGCCTCTTTGAGGCGATAGGAATCAGGGGATTGAGCCATGATGAAGCAAGCCTTTCTGGCCGCCTCCGCCTTGTGCGCTGTGGCGGCCTGCGATCGCGACCAGCCGACCGAAAACGAGCCCAAGACCGGCGAAATCGTCGAGGAAAGCGCCGAGGACGTCGAAGAAGGCGCAGCGCGCGTCGGCGAGGAAGTCAGCGCCGCAGCCAAGGAAGCGGCCGACGCCACGGGCGATTTCATCGAGAACGAACTCTCGCAGACAAACGCCCGCGGCTTCACGGTCCGCAACATCATCGGCGAATCGGTGCGCGGCTCCGACGGCACGGCGCTCGCCATCATCGACGATCTTCTCTTCAGCCGCGAAGGCATGCTGCGCGCCGTCGTCCTGAAGGACGGCGCCTTTCTGGGCCTTGGCGGCGAGCCGGCGACCATCGCAGCGGACCGCTTCGCATTCGCCATCGGCGGCGACGGCGAGATCGCGGTGACGGCGGCGATGAGCGACGGCGAGCTGAGACAGATGACCGAATCGCTCGCCTACAATCCCACCGGCGGGCTCATGGAACAGTCCGGCAACCTCATCAGCATGGACGAGTTTACCGGCGCGGCTGTCGTCAACGCCAATGGCGACAAGGTGGCGGATATTTTCGACATAATCCTGGCGGCGCCGGGCCGGTTCGAAACCTTCATCCTGTCGACGGGCGGTCTCGGCGCGGTCGGCAACCGGCTGGTAGCGCTCGATCTTGAGACGCTCGACATCAATCACGATACGGGCGTCATCACGGTGGTCTCGGCGCCGGACTTCGAAACCCTGCCGACATTTGAATATTGATTTTTGATCGGCGGTCGTCTTACGTCGCGGAAGCTGATGAGAGGTTTCCGTGGCCAAGAAAGCCGCCGCCGCCGCGCCCTGCCTGTGGGCGCCTTTGGACGATCCCGTCTATCGCGACTACCACGATACGGAATGGGGCGTGCCGGAATATGACGACCGGGCGCTTTTCGAAAAGCTGATCCTCGACGGGTTTCAGGCCGGGCTTTCCTGGCGCACCATTCTTTATAAGCGCGACAATTTCCGCAAAGCCTTTGACGGCTTCGAGCCGGAAAAGATCGCGCGCTACACGCCGAAGAAAATCGACCGCCTGATGAACGATGCAGGCATTATCCGCTCGAAGACGAAAATCGACGCCGCCATCGGCAATGCGAAAGTCTATCTCGACATCATGGAGACGGAGCCGGACGGGTTCTCCGGCTTTCTCTGGGACTTCGTCGGCGGCGCGCCCCTCGTCCACAAGCTCGACGACTACCGCCAGCACCAGGTGAAATCGCTCGAAAGCGAGGCCATGGCCAAGGCGCTGAAAAAGCGCGGCTTCAAATTCTGCGGGCCGGTGATCGTCTACGCCTTCATGCAGGCGGTGGGCATGGTCAACGACCACGAACAGCACTGTCCGCGCTGGAAGGCCGTCCAGAAGCTCGCCCGCTAGGCCCTCAGGGCCTCAGGGGGCGCAGCGCACTGTAGTTGCGCGGGGGGACCGAAAAGCGCAAATTGGCCGAAAACCCCTCAGCTGGAAGCGCTCATCAATGTCCGACCCCATCGCCGCCGACGTGCGCATCGCCGCCACTGGCCTCTACACGCCCCCGAACGCCATCTCCAATGACGAACTCGTCGCCGTCTTCAACGCCTATGTCGCTAGGTTCAACGACGAGAACGCAGTGAAGATCGAGGCGGGCGAGATCGAGCCTCTCCAGCCCTCATCTTCAGAATTCATCGAAAAGGCGTCCGGCATCAAATCGCGCTATGTCGTCGACAAGGAGGGCATTCTCGACCTCGACCGCATGGCGCCGCGCATCGCCGCGCGTCCCAATGAAGAGTTGTCGCTGCTTGCTGAAATCGCCGTCGCCGCGGCCCGAGACGCCATGCGCGCCGCCGATTTAAAACCCGGCGACATTGACGGCGTGATCTGCGCCGCCTCGAACATGCAGCGCGCCTATCCGGCGATCGCCGTCGAGATTCAGGACGCGCTCGGGATTGAAGGCTTTGCGTTCGACATGAACGTCGCCTGCGCCTCGGCCGCCTTCGGCATCGAGACCGGGCTCGGTCTTATTCGCGCCGGCGCGCGCCGCATCCTGATGGTCAATCCGGAAATCTGTTCGGCGCATTTGAACTTCCGCAATCGCGACTGCCATTTTATTTTCGGCGATGTGGCGACGGCGGTGATCCTGGAGCGCGCCGACGCGGCGCCCTCCGGCGAGGCCTGGGAGATTCTCGGCACCCGCCTCAAAACCAAATTCTCCAACAATATCCGCAACAATTTCGGCTTCCTCAATCATTGCGAGCGCGAGACCGGCGCCCTCGCTGATCCGCAGACCGATCCGGCGACGGACAAGCTGTTCATGCAGGAAGGCCGCAAGGTCTTCAAAGACGTGGTGCCCATGGTCAGCGAACTGATCTCGAGCCATCTCGGCGATCTCGGCGTCGCGCCGGAAAACGTCAAACGCTTCTGGCTGCACCAGGCGAACCTCGCCATGAACGAGTTCATCGCCCGCAAGGTGCTGGGCCGCGACGCCACCCGCGAGGAAGCGCCCGTGGTGCTCGACGCCTACGCCAACACCTCTTCGGCAGGGTCGATCATCGCCTTCCATCAGAACAAGGCGGATTTCGCCGCAGGGGAGATCGGCGTCATCTGCGGCTTCGGCGCCGGCTATTCGGCAGGCTCGGTCGTGGTTCGGAAAGCAGCTTAAGGCGGTATTCACAATATTCGCCAGAATGCTATGCCTCGGCGGACCAGCGAGGGAAAAAGACAGGCGCAATGACCAATCATCTGTATAAGGGCGATTTGCCCGAGGGGCTCGATCTCGGACCGGTCGTGGCTATCGATTCGGAGACCATGGGGCTGATCCCCCAGCGCGACCCCTTATGCGTCGTCCAGCTTTCCGCCGGCGACGGCGATGCGCATCTCGTCCAGCTCGACCGCAAGAGCTATGACGCGCCGCGGCTCAAGGCGCTTCTCGCCGACCGGCAGGTCCTGAAGCTGTTCCATTTCGCCCGCTTCGACATCGCCGCTTTCCAATACTGGCTGGGCGTGCGCACCGAGCCCGTCTACTGCACCAAGATCGCCTCCAAGCTGTGCCGCACCTATACCGACCGGCACGGGCTGAAGGACGTCACCCGCGAGCTTCTGGGCGTTGAAATCTCGAAACAGCAGCAATCCTCGGACTGGGGCGCGGAGACCCTCTCTGACGCCCAGATTGACTATGCGGCCTCGGACGTCCTCCATCTCCACGCCCTCCGGGAAAAGCTCGACGCCATGCTGGCCCGGGAGGGCCGCACCGAACTCGCCGAGGCCTCCTTCGGCTTTCTGCCGACCCGGGCGGCGCTCGACCTCGCCGGATGGCCGGAAATCGACATCTTCGCCCATTCGTAACCCCCTCTTTTCGAACGAAAAGGCCCCGGGCCTTGTTTCCCTTCCGCCCCCGCGCGACTATATGAAGGACAGGCCCCGGGCTGTCCTGCCGGGCGGGGGCGAGGCGTTCGAACCATAAGGAAACCTGAGGGGTCATGACGACCGCCATCACGGATAAGAATCAGCCCGCCGACAATGCGCCGACGCCGCTGCCGCAGCGCCGCCGCGTGCTCGACAGCCTGCCCTCGCAGGCGCGCACCACCGGCGACAAGGCCGCCGCCCGCTCGCGCATGGTCAAGCGCCTGCGCCTCGCCCTGCCGATCCTGGCGCTGGTGCTGGTCGCCGCCTTCTTCTTCAACACAAAATCCAACGACGTAGACAAGGCGTTCCTCGACGACTTCAAGGACGTCTCCGCCTCCGCGGAGGAGCTGCGCATGGCCAATCCGCGTTTCGCGGGCATTGACAACAAGGGCAAGCCCTTTGAAATCACGGCCAACACCGCCATTCAGAACACCAAAGTCAAGGATGTCGTCACCCTCGACAAACCCCGCGCCATTCAGGGCGAAACCGACGACACCACGGTCGTCACCGCCGAGAAAGGCGTTTACCGCTCGGACATCAACATTCTCGAGCTGGAGGACAGAGTCACCCTTCAACACAATGTCGGCGCGGAGAGCTATATCTTCCAGTCGCCGGCGGCGACGGTTGAAATCAAGGACGAAGTGGTCACCAGCGACGCCGGCGTCGGCGGCGAAGGCACCGACGGCAGCACGCTTCAGGCCGATCACATGAAGGCCTATAACAGCGAAGGCCGCATCGTTTTCGAAGGCAATGTGCGCATGCGCATCTATCCGAAAAACGCACCGGCCTCCCCGCCACAGGACGCCCAGGAAAAACCCGCCCTCAGAGACCCCGAAAGCAACACGCCGCAATGAGACTGACCCAAGTGATGAGACCCCTCTTCCTGTTCGCCGCCGTTTTTTGCGCCGGCGCCCTTCCCGCCCAGGCGCAGCTAATCTCCGCCGCCGGCGACAGCGACGAGCCGATCGACATCACCGGCGACACGGCGGAGTTTCAGGACAACAACGCGATCTGGACCGGCCATGTCCGCGTCGTTCAGGGCGAAGCCATCCTGACCTCGGAAAAACTCGAAGCCACCCTCAATGACGATGGCGATATCGAAACCATCGTGGCGACGGGCGCGGTGCGCTATTCGAACGGCAAGGAAGCCATCACCGGCGAGCGCGCGGTCTTCAATGACGCGAGCCGCACCATCGAGATGACCGAGAACGTGATCGTCACCCAAGGCAAGCAGGTCATGTCCGCCGGCAAGGTCACCTATTGGGTCGACACCGGCAAGGTGCGCTTCACGCCCGAACCGGGCCGGCGCATTCGCGGCCTGTTCTTCACCGGCGAGGAAGACGACCAGTCCTGACCCATGGCCGCCCCGGCGGCAGAGCTGAACAGTGCATTAAGGTTAACAGCTGAACTTCACGGAACGTTAAAGAGAGGCGCGCTTAATGAGCGACAATATGGAAACCGAAACCGCCATAAGCAACGCGAACCAGACGCGCAAACTGAAGCCCAAGGTCATCGAGGGCGGCGGCGCGCTGGCGGCTGAGAATCTCGGCAAGTCGTTCAAGCGGCGGCCGGTGGTGCGCGGCGTTTCCATGAGCGTCAAGCGCGGCGAAGTCGTCGGCCTTCTCGGCCCCAACGGCGCCGGCAAGACCACCTGTTTCTACATGATCACCGGCCTCATCCCGGCCGACCGCGGCCGCATCATGATCGACGGCCATGACGTCACCAACCTGCCCATGTATCAGCGCGCCCGCCTCGGCGTCGGATACCTCCCGCAGGAAGCCTCCATCTTCCGCGGACTGACCGTCGAACAGAATCTGCGCGCCGTCGTTGAGCTCATCGAGCGCAACAAGGATAAGCAGCAGACCATCATCGACGATCTTCTGAACGAGTTTCACATCACCCATCTGCGCGGCGCGCCGGCGATCGCGCTGTCGGGCGGCGAGCGCCGCCGCGTCGAGATTGCGCGCGCCCTGGCGACCGCGCCTTCCTTCATGCTTCTGGACGAGCCCTTTGCGGGCATCGATCCGCTCGCCATTGCGGAAATCCGCGAACTGGTCGCGCATCTCAAAGATCGCGGCCTTGGCGTTCTCATCACGGACCACAATGTCCGCGAGACGCTCGATATCATCGACCGCGCCTATATCATTCATGAAGGCGAGGTCCTGCTCGAAGGCGCGCCCGGCGAAATCGTCGGCGACAAGGATGTGCGGCGCGTCTATCTGGGCGACCGCTTCCAAATGTAAAGTTGAGTACGGCCCGGGGGTCATGTGGCGTTAACACCAAAATTGGAATTCAGACAGTCGCAACAGCTGGTGATGACGCCGCAATTGCAGCAGGCAATCAAACTGCTGCAACTGTCGAATCTCGAACTCGCCGAATATGTCGACGACCAGCTCGAGCAAAACCCGTTTCTCGAACGCGACGAGACGCCGGCCGACGGCCCCGAAGAGCGGCGCGGCCAGAGAAACAATGAAGAGCCCGAGGCCAAGCCCGCCGAAGGGGAAGGCGTCGACAAGGCGAATTCAAAAGAAGCCCAGGACTCCCTCGACGTCCAGTATGAAGACGTCAATCCGGGCGATTCCGGCAGCGACGCCGCCTATGGCGACTACCAGCCCAGCGACTGGGCCTCGGTTCAGTCGTCGGGACGCGGCTTTGAGGGCGACGACCAGGAATTCGGGGCGACCCTGAAAAAGGAAATCTCGCTCGCCGATCACCTGACGGAGCAACTCCATCTGGCGACGCGCGACCCGCAGGCCCTGTTCATCGGCGCCTATATCATCGACCTCATCGACGAGGCCGGCTATCTGCGCGAAGACCTCGACGCCATCGCCGAGCGGCTCGGCGCCGAGCCCGCCGATGTCGAACAAACGCACAAGATGATCACCAGCTTCGACCCGTCCGGCGTCGGCGCGCGCGATCTGAAGGAATGCCTGCGCCTGCAACTCATTGACAGCGACCGCTACGATCCGTCGATGCAGGCCTTTGTCGAGAATATCGAGCTTCTGGCCAAAAGCGATCTCAAGGGCCTGATGCGCGCCACCGGCGCAGATGAAGAAGACGTACGCGACATGATCGCGGAAGTGCGCGCGCTCACGCCAAAGCCCGGCTACGCTTATGGCGGCGGCGTCGTGCAGGCGGTGGCGCCGGACGTGTTCGTGACGCAATCGCAGGACGGCGGCTGGAAGGTGGAGCTCAACAGCGAGACCCTGCCCCGCGTGCTTGTCAACCAGCGCTATTATTCGGAGATCTCTTCGGTCAAAGGCGGCGACGAGAAAGACAAGACCTATATCGCCGAGCAATTCGCCAACGCGAACTGGCTCTCCAAAAGCCTCCATCAGCGCGCCCAGACGATCCTGAAAGTCGCGAGCGAAATCGTCCGCCAACAGGACGCGTTCCTCGCCTATGGCGTCAAACATCTGCGCCCGCTGAACCTGAAGGTCGTCGCCGACGCAATCGAGATGCACGAATCAACGATTTCGCGCGTCACCTCCAACAAATATATCGCGACGCCCCGCGGGCTTTTCGAACTGAAATACTTTTTCACGGCCTCCATCGCCTCTTCCAGCGGCGGCGAGGCCCATTCCGCCGAAGCCGTCCGCCACCGCATCCGCGAAATGATCGAGGCCGAGACCAAGGACACGGTTTTGTCGGACGACAAGATCGTCGAGATCCTGCGCAGCGAAGGGGTCGATATTGCCCGGCGCACGGTAGCCAAGTACCGGGAAACGTTACATATTCCGTCGTCCGTGCAGCGGCGAAGGGCGTTGTTGCAAACCGCAATCTAACCCTTTAATCCGCGGCCCCGGCGCCAATATAATGGCGGGTGGAGCGGCTCTTACGGGCCGCCATATCAGGAGGTCCAATGGACATTCAGGTCAGCGGTAAAAACATGGATCTGGGCGATGCGTTGCAGGCCCACGTAGCGGAAAAACTCGAGGACAGCGTCCACAAATATTTCGATCGCGGCGCGGAAGCGTCCGTCACCTTCTCCAAGGAACGCCATCTCATCGATTGCGATCTGACGGCCCATCTGGCGTCCGGCGTGTTCCTGGCGGCCCATGGCGAGGGCGGCGACGCCTACAGCGCCTTCGAGGAAAGCCTTGCCAAGCTTGAAAAACGCGTCCGCCGCTACAAACGCCGCCTGAAAAGCCACCATACCAACGGCAAGCCGCCCCTGCCCGCCGAAAGCGCGTCCTATTACCTGATCGAACCCTTCCGGGACGAAGAGGAAGGCGAGGATTTGTCCAAGGACGACGGGACCGACCCCGCCCCGGTGATCGTGGCCGAAACCCAGACCATGCTCCGGGAAATGACCGTTGGGGCCGCCGTCATGCAGCTGGACCTCGCCGAACAACCTGCGGTGGTGTTCAAAAACGCGGCTCATGGGCGAATCAATGTCGTTTACCGCCGCCGCGACGGCCATATCGGATGGGTTGATCCGGGAGCCTCTTGAGAGTAAAGCCGGCGCCGGCGAGCTTCAGGCTCGCCAAACCCCGGAGGGGTTATGATTAACGGAAACCTTAGGGTATTGAGCGAGTGAAAGTGGCTGCGAACCGGCAAGCTGTGTTTGCGTGAGCGTATGGGACTTCAGGACCTCTTAAGCCCTCAGGGCGTCATCCATGACCTACGGGCCAAATGCAAACGGGAAGCGCTCCAGGCGCTCGCCGACAAGGCGAGTGCGATCGTGGACCGCCCGGCGGCGGACATCATGGGCACGCTCCTTGAGCGCGAACAGCTCGGCTCGACCGGGGTCGGCGACGGCGTCGCTCTGCCTCACGGCAAGATCGAAGGCTTGAACAAGATCGTCGGCGTGCTCGCGCGCCTTGAAACGCCGGTCAGCTTTGACGCCGTGGACGACCAGCCGGTCGATCTCGTTTTCATGCTGCTGGCGCCGGCGAACGCCACGGCGGCGCATTTGAAAGCGCTCGCCAAGGTCTCCCGCCTCTTCCGCGATGCCGAAGCGCGCGAGGCGCTTCGCGGCGCGGACTCAGCCGAAGCCTTGTTCGCCATCGCCACGGCTGACCAGAAGCATCACGCCGCTTAAGGCTTTTCAGAAGATAGAAATTTGCAGAGGGCTCGTCAGTGAACGCTGACCGGGTTCATCTCATGCTGGCGCGCCGCCGCGAAAGCAAGGTCGCGATCGCCCACCAGGGCCAGGCGTTCTCCCGAAGAGGAATGCACCGAATAAAGAACGTCGTCGGCTTCCACTTCGATCGAAAGCTCGCCATCGTCATCGAGAAGGTCGTCGAGCACGTCGCGCGCAGCAACTGCGCGGACATAGACAAGCTTGCGCCCGCCGAGTTCTGCAAAATCGCGCGCTGACAACGGCTTGCTTTCGCCGTCATTCAAAATCGCGCCATTTTTCATTACCGCCATCGTCTTCTCTCTTTCTTTGCCTTTCGGCCCATTTCCGGCGTCAGACCCTGCTGATTTTCAAAGAAAACGGCTAGCAAAGCGTGAACGCCGAAAGCGAAATTCGACTGTCTTTTTACACAGGCCCATCTTCTATGGGCCAAAGGGCGAAGTTTCGCCCCTTTTATGGCAAGACCGCCATACTTCGCGGACACGCTCTATTTAAGAACAAAACGTAACCATTCAATGACGGTTTTTCCGCACGCGGAAATGTGAAATTAACCTGTGGAAACCGGGAGAGGCCGGCCCTCGAGCACCGCAGCGAACAGCGCCGGGTCCACATTGCCCCCGGAGAGCGTCAAGGCGACGGTCTTGCCGCGCGCGTCGAATTTGCCCGACAGCACCGCCGCCAGCGCCACAGCGCCGCCCGGCTCTACGGTGAGCTTCAAGGTATGATGGGCGAATGTCATCGCCTCGCGCACATCTTCTTCGGTGAGGGCGAGCCCCCCGCGCACCAGCCGCTCCATGACCGGCAGGGTCAGCCGGCCCGGCGTCGGCGAGGCGAGCGCGTCACAGACCGTGTGCTGGGAAACATCGGCGCGCCGGCGCACGCCGTCGCGGATCGAGGCCCAGCTCTCATCGAACCCTTCGGGCTCGGCGATCCAGACTTGCGTTTCAGGCGAAGCGTCTTCGAGATAAACCGCGCAGCCCGCCGTCAGGCCGCCACCGCCGCAGCAGACGATAAACGCGTCGAGGGAAAGGCCAAGGGCCACCGCATCTTCAAGCGTTTCGAGCGCCACCGTCCCCTGCCCCTCGATCGTATGGGGATGATCGAAAGGCGGCGCGAGGGCGAGCCCGCGCTCCGCCATGATTTTTCCGCCGATCTCTTCGCGGTCTTGCGTATAGCGGTCATAGGTGACGATTTCCGCGCCGAGCGCGCGGACATTGTTCATTTTAACGCGCGGCGCGTCTTCCGGCATGACGATGACCGCGCTGGCGCCCATGAGCTTCGCCGCATAGGCGACGCCTTGCGCATGGTTGCCTGACGACCAGGCGAGAACGCCGGCCTTGCGCTGCTCCGGATTTAATTGCGCGATCAGATTGTAGGCGCCGCGGAACTTGAAGGAGCCATAGTGCTGGAGCATTTCAGGCTTGAGAAGAATGCGCCCGCCGGCGCGCTCATTCAGCACGGCGTTTTCCAGCAGCGGCGTCCGGACGGCTTTGCCTGCAAGCCGTTTCGCGGCGGCGCGCACGCCCTTTGCGGAAACCATGTCGGCGGTCAGCACCGGCGCATCCATGAAACACCTCAAAAAGCAGATTGTCAGGAAGACTTGTGACGCCAAATTCCGCCGCGGCCAAGGCCTATTTCAGGCGTTATCGCGGCGTTCTCAGCCTGCCGTCAGCGAACCCGCCATGGCGAGAAGAAGGACGCCGAAAATGATCCGGTAGATCACGAAAGGCGTGAAGCTGATGCTGCGCGTCAGCCGCATCAGCGCGGCGATCGCCGCGTAAGCGCAAACAAAGGAGAGCGCGGCGACAATGGCGGCGCTCGCCATGGTTGCGCCCGCGCCTTCCCTGGCGATCTCGATAGCGGCGAAAAATCCGAGCGCGAGAATGGTCGGAATGGCGAGCAGCATGGAAAAACGCGCCGCTTCCGGACGGCCGAGCCCCAGATACCGGCCCATGGTCATGGTGATCCCGGACCGCGACACGCCGGGAATGAGCGCGATCATCTGCGCCAGGCCGATGGCGACGGCGTCGCGCCAGGTGATGGCGCCGAGCCCCTCGCGGGTTCCCTTCGAGCGGTCTCCATGCCAGAGCAGCGCGCCGAAAATAATGCTGGTCCAGCCGATGACCACGGGCGAGCGCAAGGCGTCGGTAATGTCGAACAGAACAAAGACGGCCGCGAGCGCCAGCGTCGGGATGGTGGCCACGGCGATGAAAAGAAACAGCTTGCGGTCGTCGCTCGGTTTGAAGCGCAGCGTATCGACGCCGCCGCGAACCAGCATCGCCGTCTCGGCGCGGAAATACAGAAGCACGGCGGCGAGCGAACCCACATGGGCGGCGATGTCGATCAGCGGGCCCTGATCGGCCCAGCCGTCGACGACAACCGGCGCCAGGATTAGATGCGCCGAGGACGAGATCGGAAGAAACTCCGTGATCCCCTGAATGATCGCCAGAACGACAAGCTGAAGAAGCGTCATGCCCCGCTCTTAAACCCGTTCCCATGGCCGCACTATGACAATGTGCGGGCGGGGTGCTTTTTTGGCCTGCCCTACCTTACGCGTTGGCGGCGGCGGGCGGATTCTCGATCAGGCCGATCTCGGCGAGCTTGGCCGCCAGAACATGCTTGTCGAAAGGCTTCAGGATGTGATGCGCCGCGCCCGCGGCCTTGGCCAGCGTGAATTGCTGATGGTCGTTCTCGGTGGCGCACAGGATGATCGCGGGCCGTTCGCCTTCGAGACTCGCCGCTTCGCGCAGGAAATCGAGCGCGCCCATGGAGGGCAGGTCCCAGTCGAGAAAAACCGCCGCAGGCGCCTTCTCGCGGCAGAACTCTGCGGCCTGCGCGGCGTTGGCGACGCCGTCGGCCTCAAGACCGAGATCATTGATGATCCGGATCGCAATTTCGCGAATCAGCTCGGAATCATCGACGACAAGACAGATTTTCGGGGAGGTCATGGCCTTAGGGTCCGTTCCAGTGGATCAGACCCATATTCTGACGCCCCCGCGTTAGCACGGGATTAACGTCCTGACAGGGATCGCGTTAACCCCGCCTTTACGATCCGAAGGACGCCTTGAATGTCACCGAATCTTCGGTCCGTTCGACGCGGATCGCGCCGCCGCGGCTTGCAACAAGCTGCGAGGCGATGAGCGCCGGCGTGAATTTCGGCGTCATCTCCGATGCGTCGCCGCCCAGCGCCCGCACGAGGCTTTCATTGAGCAGCACTTTCTTGCCGGTTACGTGGAGCGTGAAATTTTCAATGTCGCCCTCGAGGGTGACGACGCCGCCGCGGGGCACGCAATCAGCGGCCGCATAAGCAAGCACCATAAGGACCTTCACGTTTTCTTTCGCTGCGAGCCCCGTGCCGATGCCCCATTTGAGTTCGGCCTTGGTGACGGCGAAGAGGTCGGCAAGCGCCTTTTGCGCGTCCTCTAGGCTGATCTGGGCGCCGAAGCCGCCGGCCGCGCCATAGGCAAGACGCGCGTAAGACAGGAGCGCCACAGCTTTCTGGGCCCCGTCGCGCACAAGGTCCATCGCCGCATCGCGCATGGCCCCTTCCATGGAGGGATCGTCCAGGACTTCCAGCCCCGAACGCAGCGCGCCGACCGGATTGATGAGATCGTGACAGACCCGCGAGGAAAGCAGCGAGGCCAGCGCGAGCGGGTCCGGCTCGTTGTCATCCGGCGGTGTGAGATTCTGGGCTTCGGACATGGGCGGGGACTCTCATTTTTACGGGAGTCCCCTTATCCCTGATTCGCCGCCGCAAGGCGTTAAATTGAATCTAGCGTTTTACCCACTCGCCTGAGTCGAGGCGCACGCATTGGCCAGAAGTCGCCTGATTCATCAGCTTCTCGGCCGTCAGCGCCGCCGTGACCTCGACCGTGACGCCGTTGCGCCGGGCGAGCTGCGCATAGGCCGCCTTGCGCTGCTGGTTGATGTCGCGCACTTCCCGGCGCAGCGCCTCGCTGGCGTCAGCCCCGCTCACGACGCCGAGATAGCCGTCGGCCTGCTCGCCGATCACGCAATTGTTCTTGGCGTTCTCGACAAGCGCGCTCGCTGCTAAAGCCGGCGCCGCGGCCGTTGCAAGCCCGGCCGCCAGAACGGCCGCCGCCAGAATTTTCTTCAATGACTGTTCCATGTCGCTCCCCTTAGAAAATGTCCGGATTGTCCGCGATCAGATCCTCTATCTCGCGATCGAGCCTGACGCGGACTTCCTGGTCGATCTTGACGTTGAGATTGACGACAATGGGTTCGTCCTTATCGCCCTTCAAAGTCACCGTGGTGCAGGCAAGCATGGCCGGCGCCGCAAATGACGCCAGAACCGCAAGTCTCCACTGTTTCACTCTCATCATAGGGGATCGCCCTCCGCCCTGAAGTTTATCCAATCGGCTCAATGAGCCATATCTGACTTTTCGCCGATCCTAGCCCAGTCATGGGGCGAAAAATAGGCGGAAAATCGGCGCCGGCGGCCGCTGAAGCGCTGCATTTCGGCCTCATTGGCTATCCTCCGCCTGGCCGTCGTCAGACGCGCGCCCCTCCTGCATCTGTTCATATTGCAGCATGAAGTCCTGCGACAGCCGCGCCTGATTGATGAGCGCCAGCAGCGGCGCCTCAAGACTGATTGTATAGCGCGCCGGAATGCGGCCCTTGCCTTCCTTGATCATCGCCTGGTTTTTCAGGGTGATTTCGCCAGCGCCTTCGAGGTCCACGACGAAATCGAGGTCGCCGTCGAGCGGACCGCTGATCTCCACCCTCATCGACTGATAGCGAAAATCACGCAACAGATCGAAAGCTATATCCGCATTCTCATTGCGCTCGGACGCAGCGTCCGTCCCCTTGCCTACATATCTCAAGACGCCCGGCCCTTCCGATTGGAAATAGCCGTTTTCGATCCGCGCCCTTCCTTCCTCGAAAAGAATGGGCAGCTCGCCGCTCAGGATGCCTTCTCCCGAAAGTCCCTCGACCTCGACATAGTCCAGGAGCTTCGCCAGGTCAGTCTTGTCCGCCCGCAGCGGAATCACGGCCTCGCCTGAAAACGCCGCTCTCGCGTCATAGACGCCGAGGGTTCCGCCGAACCAGGGAAATTCGGCTTGCGCGAGATGAATGCTGTTGTCGCCAGGCATTTCGAAGGTGATGGCGCCTTGCTCGAGCTGGAGCGCGTCCATGTCGACCGCGTTCACCGTGATGGTCTGCAACCCCTCGGTCTTTAGGGGCAGAAGGTCTGTAAGCTGAACGCTTCCATTAAGACCCGAGGTGCGCGTCACGGCCCGGGTCGGTCCCGCGAATGAAATCTCGTTGAACTGGAAGTCCGCGCCCGAGGTCACCCCGTCCGGCGACCAGGCGAACCGAACCGTCCCGTCCATGCCCCCCTCGGCGGCGTCGACTATGCCTTTGAGGGCTGGCGATATCCTGTTGGGCTGCAAGGCGCCGGGGGTGAAGACAAGGCTGCCGAGGGAGAAAGCGGTTTCGCCGGTCGCCGTGAGCATGGCGTGCACGCCCTCCCCGCGGCCAAGCCGATAGCCCTCCGGCGTTGTCAGCGTATAGGCGAACAACGCCTCGCCTCCTTCAAGAGACGCCTCTCCGGCGGCGAGCACCGGCGCGACCAGACGCACATCCCCTTCCTTTTTGAGATGCTGGGCGATGCGGAGCCGATCGACGCTCGCCGTCGCCCTTAAGGTCTCGGCGTCGAGTTTGAAATCGAACCGTCCGTCAACGCCGGCCATGTCGAGCGCGTCATTCAATATCATGGCGCCCTGCGCCGCCGTTCCCGAAACGGAGGTCGTATTCTCGCTGGGCGAATAAGACGCATCAAAACGGATCGTGGGCGGGCGGCCTTCGGCGCGGGTCTCGCCCATTCGGAACATCGCAGTCTTCGCCGCAAGCTCCCCGGCGAGCGTGAAAATCGCGGCGTCGCTCCAGTTGACGACAGCGAGAGCCTCGCCGCCATTGCACAAGGTGACGGCGGTCAGGCGTGTCTCCAGATTTTGCTGGGGGATCTGACCGCGTACGCGCTCTATCGCGAAACACTCGTTCTTGCTGACAATGCTCGCACGCCGGGCGTTCATATTCGCTTTCACGCCGAAGACGCCGGAGAAAGGCGCGTCGGATATGGTCAGTCTGCCGACTTTCAGGTGTTTGAGGCCGGACTTAAGCGCAATCTCAGCATCGACGGCTCCGTCGCGCGATGTCGCGGACACGTCAAGGCGGCTTCCGCCCAGGGACAAAGTCTCGGAAGAAAATTCCGCGACCTCGATGGGCGCGGCAAGACGCCATTCGCCATCTCCGCGCGAGAAGTCCGCATTTCCGGAGACATCAGCGCCGGCGCTCTCCAGGGCAAAGCGAAAGGAAGCGCGCTCATTTGCGCCTTCGCGCATATACAGCGGCGCGTCGCCTTGGCGCGTAAGCGTAAGGGAAGCCCCGTCCGGCGTTTCCAGTTCGAGGGGCGTTTCATCCGCAAGGCGTGCTGTCACCGCTCCTTGCGAGAAGTCGATGTTGACAGCGCCGGCGACCGCCGCTTCGCGGACTTCCTCACCGAAGACAGCCTGCATATGCCCGGCGCTCAAGAATTTTTGGGCGTCGGCGTTCTTGATTTCAATGGTCGGCGCCGAAACGCGCAGGCGCGCCTTGCCTTGCAGCGCTTCCAAAGCGCCATTCGCCGCATCACGCCAGGAAGCGGCCTCGCCTTTCAGCGTTACGCTCAGATCGCGCGCCGCCGCATCCGCCGTTTCGACGTTCCCGGCAAGATCCGCCGTCAGCGAAGCCTGTCCCTCTGCGGACAAATCAACGCTCGCCATTCCTTTTAGGTCCGACAGCGTCACGCCGCTCCAGACAAGACGCTCAGCCTCGAGAGTAACCGCCCCTGCGCCTCCTTGCGCGATGTCGTATTGCGCATTGACGGCGCCGGTCGCTTCTCCTTCAGGAGCCGTCACAAAGAGCGTGACGTCTTGAAGAAACAAACGGTCGAATGGCAGCGCGCCGCCGCCGGACGTCTCCCCGCCGCCGGTTTCAAAGCCCGCAAGGGAAATATGTCCGTCGTCATGGACGGTGACCCGCGCCTCGCCAGGACCGATGCGTATCGCGTCGGCTTTTCTCTCCGCCCACAAGCGCCCGGGACGAAAATCAGCCTCGACGGCTTCAATATCGAAATCGCGCGCGCCGGAGGGGCCCGCCGCCACCTCTTCCAAACGCGCGCCGGCAAAGCTTAACGCCGTCACGCGCGCGGCCGGATTTTCGAGGCCGGCGCCAGCCATCGCGCGCCGCACGGCATACCCCGCGACAGGCAGCCGGAACGCATAGACGAGTGCGGCGAGGATCGCCGCAAGCGCCAGCAAGATCGCCAGAAAACGCGCCGCCCGCATGGTGTTACCCCATTCCCTCAAACACGACCGCTCTATTTCTCTATTAGTTAACGCCAATTTCGTTTAATGCGGCGGCTCGTCGGTTAAGCATGCAAAAAATTGCGGGCTTTGGCGAGGCGTGCGAGGATTGCGGACGGCGACGGCCGGCAGGCTGGCCAGAAACTTGAATGGGCCCAGGAAACCAGCGGCCAGGCGCGAATGACAGGCGAGTTTGTTCATACAGGTCAAACCTTTACAGGCGTAGGCGACGCCTACTGCCCGCTTGAGCGCAAGCGGCGCGGCCCGGCGGCGCTGGCCGCGGCGCTGACCATCCTTCTCGCCGGCGGCGGTTTTTTGATGTTTTCCGCCGCTTCCGGCCCTGACCGGCTCGCTGACGCGACCGTCCCCGTTCCTGCGCCGGCCTCTGTCGCATCCGACGCCCAGACCGCCAAGGCCGCCCCTGCCGAAATCGCGCCCGCTGGGCAAATGACAGTCGCCGAGGCCCTGGCGGAATCCCGGGCCGCGCGCGCCAGCGTCGCCGCCAATACGGACAGGGCGCTCGCCGGCGGGGAAACGGCAGGCGCGCCGGATGGCCCTGTTCCCCAGCTCAAACCTGAACCAGCGACGGTTCCGGACGGCCTCATCCAGACGGCCGGCGTCGCGCCGAGCCTCAAACCCGAAGCGCCGGCGCCCAAACCTGTCGCCCCGTTGCCGCGCCCCATGCGTCTCGGCGGCGTCGAATACGCCTCGCCCGACGACCAGCCGCCGCCCTTCTTTTTCGCCAGCGACATCGACCGCAAGGAAATCCACCGCACGCCGCCCGCCATTGCGCTGGCCGCCGACATGGCGCGCGAACCTCAAGAGCTCCGTATCCGGATCAATCGCGGAGAGAATTTCGTCGATGCGCTGAAACGCGCCGGCGTCAGCGCGGCGGACGCCAACCAGGCCGCCTACGCTTTCGGGGAGCATCAAAACCTCCGCCGCCTCCTGCCCGGTCAGGAACTGGCCCTGACACTCGGCTGGCGCAACCAGACGCTTTTCGAACTCGCCTCGGCCGGCGCCGAACCGCAGGCCCAGCTTCTCGGACTTGAATTCCGCGCCGACCCGGAAAACCGCATTCTTCTTCACCGCGCAGCCGACGGCGAAATCCTTGCAGAAAAGAAGACTGTGCCGCTGACCTCGCGCGTCATGTCCATCGCCGGCCAGATCAATGGCAGCCTCTACCTCTCCGCCAAGCATGTCGGCGCGCCCGACCAGATCATTGCGGATCTCGCCGACGCCTTTTCCTATGACGTCGACTTCCAGCGCGAAATTTTCGGCGGCGACGAATTCGAAGCGATTTTTGAGGTCAATTACGACGACCGCGGCAAGATGGTCTCCGTCGGAGACATTCTTTATGCGCGCCTCAACTGGCGCGGCCGCTCCCGGGAAAAAGGCTATTACCGCTTTTCCGAAGACGGCGAGACGTCGGATTTCTATGACGCCACCGGACAGAGCGCGCGGCGCCTGCTCATGAAGACCCCGATCGACGGCGCGCGGCTTTCCTCCGGCTTCGGCACGCGCAAACATCCCATCCTCGGCTATCGCCGCGCCCATAAGGGCGTCGATTTCGCCGCTCCGCGCGGCACGCCGATCAAGGCCGCCGGCGACGGCGTCGTCCAGCGCGCCAACCGCTACGGCTCTTTCGGCAATTACGTCAAAATCCGCCACGCCAACGGCTATGAGACGGCATACGCCCATCTGAACGGCTTCGCCCGGGGCATGCGCGCCGGCAAGCGCGTGCGCCAGGGCGACATCATCGCCTATGTGGGCACCACGGGGCGCTCCACCGGCCCGCACCTTCATTACGAGGTCCACCTTAACGGCCAGGCAGTGAACCCGCAGCGCCTGAAGATCAAGACGACCGGCAAGAAACTCGACGGCTCGGCGCTTGAGCGTTTCAAGGCCACCCGCGCGATGATCGACGCCATGCGCATGCCTGAGGAAGAGCGCGAAGCCCTCTACGCCCGCGAGAACAGCAACGCCCAGGGCGCGCTCTGATTGCGCGATATGCGCCTCGCCCATGGGCCTTTCTCCTGATGATTAACCTTGTGATTGAAACGCCTGGGGCGCGATATCCGTTCCGCCGCCAGCCAGTCAGCCTCATAGAGGCCCGCCCGCCCCGTCGATAAAATAAAGTCAAAATTATCGGGGCGCCGGGGCTTGCGTCGCCCGATAATTGCAAGGCGAGACGTAATTTAACCCGGCTTTCAGCCGCCTGCGGCTAGGCTCGAAAGCCTTTTGTTGCGTTATTCATGAAGCGGGCCCGGATATGCCGGCGGCGAAATCCTTGCTGACCTGTCTTGCGCCCGCGGCGTTTCTCGCCGGTATGGCGCATCTCGCCTGGCTCGCAGGCGCGCACTGGACCGCGCCTGCGGACGCGTTTCGCCTCTTGTGGCTCGCCGGCGACTTCTGGACCAGCGGCGGAAATCCTTACACAGACGAATTTTCCGCTGTTGCGGCCGCACAAGGCGTCGCTCCGGAAAACGCATTGTGGATGGCGGGGCCCAACTGGTTTCCCCTCGCCGCGTTGTTTTCGCTGTTCGATCCGCTGGCGGCTTCGCGCGGCTGGTTCTTCTTTCAGGCGGCGCTGCTTCTCGGGGCGAGCGCTCTCAATGTCGCCGCCTTCCGGAACATGGCGGCGCAGTCGACCCTCTTTGGCGACACCGAGCTCGCCGCCCGCCTCAAGGAGCTCTCTTTCCTGACGCTGTTCCTGCTTCATGCCGGTTTCATCCTGACCGCCGGCGCAACCGGGTCCGCGCTCGCCTTCAGCGGCGCGTCGGCGCCTGTCTATTTCGGCGCGAGCCTTCTCCTTTACGGCGCGGCGGCAAAGCACGATCTCGCTGGCGCCGGCGGGGTCGCGCTGTTGCTGCTGAAGCCTTCCATCGGGCTTCTTCTCATCGCCGCCCTGGGGCTTTCCGCTTATGGACGCCGCGCCGTCGTTCTCGGCGGCATCTTTTCGTTCCTGATGGCGGTCCCGGTGCTGGCGGTGACGCCAGGGGTCGACATCGCCGCCGCGCTGGTCTCAGCCGGAGGCGAGCCGACCAACGCCGCCACCGCGACAGGCCTCAGCCGGCTCCTCGCAGCCATCGGCGCGCCGGATCTTGGCGCGGTATTCTATGTTCTGCTGGCCCTGGCGGCGGTTTGCGCCGCCGGACTGGCGGGACGCAAACGCACCCGCGCGCTCAAGCCTGTCGACAATCTGATGATCGCCATTGCGGCAACGCTCGCCCTGGCGCCGCTCGGCGCACCGGATTTCCTGCTGATGGGGCTTCTCCTGCTCTACGCCGCCGCCTTGCGCCCGCCCCTGGGCGCAGGGCTCATCGCCGCCGCCTTTCTCGTCTGGCGAGCCGGGGACTTGCCCGGCTTCGGCTTTCTCGAGGGCAGTCTTTACGCCTCGCTCGGCGCAGCGGCGATGGTCAGCGCGCTTGCCGGCGCCGCTTTCTTCTCGCCCCAGCCTGCGCCGGTGCGACGGCCTCCGCCGAATTTCGGCGACAATGTCGTGTTGTGGTCGAGTTTCATGAAAAAGCGCCGCAACGCGTAAGCGCGCGGCGCTTCTCCTCCCGAGAGAAACGGGCCAGCAATCAATAAGGCTCGTCCGTTTCCTCCAGCTGGTCTTCGATATCGTCAGCCATGTCGTCCGCTTCATCATCAGCGTCATCCATGGCGTCGTCGGCGTTGTCTGCCGCCTCTTCCATCCAGTCGCCGGTTTCCTCGCCGGCTTCTTCAAGATCGTCGCCAACGTCATCGCCGACATCTTCCATCCACTCGCCGGTTTCCTCCGCAGCATCGCCGACCGAATCAGCGGCGTCTTCCGCCGCATCCTTGGTGTCTTCCCAGGCTTCCTCCGCCGTTTCGCCCGTAGCGTCGAGATAGTTCATGTCAGCCGCTTCTGCCGAGGCGCCGGCTTTTGGTTTCGCAGCCGCTTCCATGTCGCCTTCGCCGCGGGGATCGAGATCGGAACCGTCGTAAAGCATCTCGTCGGCGCCGGTCCGGAAGTCGGCCAGCGCATCGGCGTTGAGATCATCAGCAGACTGCGCATGCGCAACCGACAGCGCCAGCGGCGCGACAAACATCGACGTGGTCATGAGCGTAAGTTTACGGGGTAATCGCATAACGGCGTTCTCCTTGCGGTTTTGCAAGGTTAACACCGGATTCACCGTCTCGTTCCGGTCGCCGCAAAAGCGCCACAACTTACGGAACGCCCGGAAAACTCTCGACGAACTGGACTTTCAGATCCGGAAAACTGTCCACATACTGAATTTTAATATCCGGGAAGCTGTCGACAAATCTCCACTGCCCGCAATCATCCGGGAAACTGCCGACACGCTCGACCTTCAGGTCCGGAAAGCTCTCCACGATCTGGACCTTGATATCGGGGAAGCTCTCAACCACCTGGATGTCGCCATGAAGAGGCAAGCCGTTATAGGCGCATGCGTCCGGATTAAAGCCCTCATCCGCTGCGGCGCGCGCACTGAGCGCCACAAAGCCCATGCAGGCAAGCGCGATCCGTCCTGAAAATCGTCCGTACATGTGATGATTTTAAGCAACAATCCGCCGCCGGACCAGCGCCGGAGGCCCCGAAACCCCTCGCACACGTTGACTTAGGCCCGAAAGCCTCTTACGTCCGGCCTCGCAATGCTGCGATGCAGCGCGCGCAATCGGCCTCCTTCCCTCACAGGGATCCGGCCCCACCATAAGACGCAGCGCACATTTTGCATTCGCATCCGGCCCAAGGCCCATTGCATTGATGACGCATCGCTTCCTCGGCGGAAGGGCGGGGCGTTGGTACAAACAACCCCGCCGATGCGAAAACTGGCTTTTGGGCGACGCGGGAAGCGCGCCCCGCCAGCAAAAAACAAACGGAGACTCAATGTCGTTCGCTGATCTCGGCCTGTCGCCGAAACTGCTCGAAGCTATTGCTGCGGCTGGCTACGAAAACCCCACCCCGATCCAGAAAGAGGCGATCCCGCCCGCCCTCAAGGGCCAGGATGTCCTCGGCATCGCCCAGACCGGCACGGGCAAGACCGCTTCCTTCACCCTGCCGATGATCGAGCGCCTGTCGAAAGGCCGCGCCAGGGCGCGTATGCCGCGCAGCCTCGTTCTCGCCCCGACGCGCGAGCTTGCCGCGCAGGTTGCGGAGAATTTCGAGAAATACGGCGCCAACCACAAGCTTTCCATGGCGCTCTTGATCGGCGGCGTCTCCTTCGGCGACCAGGACGCCAAGCTGACCCGCGGCGTCGACGTTCTCATCGCCACGCCGGGCCGCCTGCTCGATCATTTCGAGCGCGGACGCCTCCTCCTCACCGGCATTGAAGTGATGGTCGTCGACGAAGCCGACCGCATGCTCGACATGGGCTTCATTCCCGATATCGAGAAAATCTTCAAACTGACGCCGATGACGCGCCAGACCCTGTTCTTCTCGGCCACCATGCCGCCGGAAATCCAGCGCATCACCGACCAGTTCCTGCACCAGCCGGTGCGCGTCGAGGTTTCCCGGCCAGCGACCACCGCCGACACCATCAAGCAGAATATCGTGCGCGTGCCGTCGAAAGACGACAGGCAAAAGCGCGCCGTCCTGCGTGAGCTGATCGGCAAGGATGACGTCAAGAACGGCATCATCTTCTGCAACCGCAAATCGACGGTGGATGTGGTCGCCAAGTCGCTGCAAAAGCACGGCTTCAATGCGCGCCCCATCCATGGCGACCTAGCACAATCGTTCCGCACCGAAACGCTCGACAAATTCCGCAGCGACGACTTGCAGTTCCTGGTGGCGTCCGACGTCGCCGCCCGCGGCCTCGACATCCCCGCGGTGAGCCATGTCTTCAATTTCGACGTGCCGATCCATTCGGACGATTACGTCCACCGCATCGGACGCACGGGACGCGCAGGCCGCAAGGGCGCGGCGCTGATGCTGGTGACGCCGGCGGACGGCAAGCATCTCGACTCGATCCTCAAAACCATTGGCGCAAAGGAAATCGAGGAACTCGATTTCAGCGAATTCTTCGAGGCGAATCCGGCATCCGAACGGCCTGACAGAAAAGGCGGCCGGGGCGACGACAAGGGCGGCAAGCGCCGTTCACGGCGCGGCGAGCGCTCCTCCAGCGAACGCTCCTCTGGCGAGCGGTCTGGCCGGAATGAGACCAAGGACGCCAAAGAGACCAAGGAGCCCGCGAACGACCAGCCGGCTGCCGAAAAACCGGTTGACGCCGAAGTGGACAATGACAATGCGGCGCCGGCCAACAAGCAGCCTGACGAGGGCCGGTCCTCCAAACGCCGCCGCGGCGGCGGCGACGCCCGCTCGTCACGCCGGCGCGAAGAAGCCGTCGTCGGTCTCGGCGATCACGTGCCCGCCTTCCTGACCCGCAAGGTCGCCCGCTAAGACTTTAATTGCGCGTTAATGAGATCGTTCAACAGCCCCGCTTTACCGGGGCTGTTGGGACGGCCTTGTACGCTCAACCTTAGGCAATCCTTTACCGCGCGTCCTTAAGCTCCCTTCGCATAACGGGGAAGAACACCCATTTGGATTTCGGGGAGCTATGAATCCAGACACGGATATGAGCCACCGCTATGCGGAGCTTGCGCTGGCGGCGTTGAAAAAGACGGGCCTTGCCGCAACCCCGCGCAATTACGAACTCTGGTATGCGCATGTGGAAGGCAAGAACCCGTCGCTTTCAGCGCACATCCAGAAGGCGATGGACGCCAAGGGCAAGGTCAGCCAGGAGAAGGCGGACGCGCTCTATAAAAAGCTGATTGAGCAGACCGACATATCCAACGACGTCATCGAACTGGTGACGCGGTTCCATAACGAAGTCAGCGAGCTATACGACATCGTCGAAGAGACCGGCGAGAACGCGCAAGGCCGCACCAAAGAACTTTCGAACATTTCCGAACAGCTGCGCGAGACCACGGAAACCTATCCGGCAGTGGGGGCGCTTCTGGAAGGCGTCATCTCCGTTGCGAAATCCATGCGCGAGGAAAACGAGAATCTCGAATCGCGCCTCGCCGCGTCCGTCGATGAAGTCAACGCGCTACAGCGCGATGTGGAAGCGATCCAGCGCGAAGCCATGCAGGATGCGCTGACCGGCGTCGCCAATCGCGCCACCTTCGACCGCTCGCTGGAAAAACACATGACCGAGGCGCGCATCAATGGCGACCCGTTGTCCCTGCTCTTGTGCGACATCGACCATTTTAAGAAATTCAACGACACCTGGGGCCATCTCACCGGCGACCAGGTGCTGCGCCTCGTCGCCGAAATGATGAACGCCAATGTCAAAGGCATGGACATGCTGGCGCGTTACGGGGGCGAGGAATTCGCTGTCGTCCTGCCCGGCACGACTATGGAGAATGCGCGAAAGGTTGCTGAAAAGATTCGCATCGCCGTCGAGTCCCGGCGGTTGCGCAAACGCCGCACGGATGAAGACCTCGGCACCGTCACCATGTCGCTGGGCGTCGCCCAGCTTCGTCCCGACGACACGATGGAAAGCCTGATCGACCGCGCGGATATCTGTCTGTACGGCGCGAAAAGCGCCGGGCGAAACCGCGTCTTCCACGAAGGCGAATTGAGCACGCCGGATGAAGGCCGCACGCGCCAAGGCGTCGCCTGAGCGCCCGCTTCACACGCCCGCATCTTCCGCCAGAATGTGAAAGCGGTCATGGCCCCAATATTTCCGGGCGCCCATAACCGCGAAAGGCACGCCGAATACGCCGTCTTCGGCGATCGTGTCGCGATGGCGCTGCATGGCGGCGACGACATCCCCATCTTCCTGCGCCGCTCCGATCCGCGCCCTGTCCCAGCCTGCCTCCTCGGCGCATTTTTCAAGCACGGATAAATCGGAAATGTCGCGGCCCTTGCCCCAGCGCGCGTCCGACACGGCGATGGCGAAAGCCAGCCCCTTGCCCTCAAGCTCTGCGGCGGCGGCGGCCCGGTTGGCGGCGGTCATGTCGACTTCGAAGGGATTAGGCGGCTGGATCGGCAGCCCGAGGCGCATGGTCATGCGCGGCGCGTCGAGAAGATAATAGGAAAGCTTCAACCGGTTCGCGGCCGGATCGTCGAATTTATGCCCCTCCGGCGGGCCGGTGAAAGGAATCAGTTCCGCCGACAGGCCGGCCCTGGCCAGCATGTGAAGCCCCAGGCGCGAATAAGGACTGCGAAAGCCGTGATAAACGCGAATGCCGGTCATCGAATCTCTCCCTTTTCAGCTGGATCAAGTCACTTTAATTTTGCAAGTTACTGGCGACGGCTGTAACTTGCAATAAAAAAGCGACTGAGGAGCCCCTTGCCCAAAAAGCCGACTTTCCCCCGTTCGCCCTGCCCCCTGGCGGTGACCCTCGACATTCTCGGGGATAAGTGGTCGCTGATCGTCATCCGCGATCTCTTTCGCGGCGTCACGCGCTACAGCGATTTCCTGAAGTCCCCGGAAGGCGTGACAACGAATATTCTCGCCGAGCGGCTGAAGCGCCTTGAAGAACACGGGCTGATTTCAAAATCCGCCTATCAGGACAATCCGGTTCGCCATGCTTATGCGCTGACAGACAAGGGCCACGCGCTGGGGCCTGTGCTGCGCGAAATCGCCGTCTGGGCGAACGCCCATTATCCCGGCACCTACAAGCCGCCCTTCAGCGTGAAATGACGTTTAGTCCGCGCCGGCGCGGCGCATCAGGTAATCGCGCGCTTCATTGATCTTGGCGGCGAGATAATCCGTACCGCCCCGGTCGGGATGAAGCTGGGAGATCAGCTTTCTGTGCGCGGCGCGGATTTCCTGCGGACCGGCGCCAGCCTCGAGGCCCAGCACGGATAGCGCTTCTTCCTCGCTCATGCGTTTCGCGGGCGGCGACGCCGGCGGTGCTTCTTCCGTTTCCGAAGAGCCGGCGCGGGCACGCCAGGCCTCGATCGCCATCACCCCGCCCGCCGCCAGGAGCACCATAAAAGCGAGCGGCCAAAGCTTCGCCGCCAAGAGCACGGCGACAAGCGCCAGCCAGACAACGAGTTTCATGATCGTCATGGAGCGCCCGCCTTTGTCATCGCCGCCCCGCGCAAGCCGGAACAACAGCCAGCCCGCAGCGCCGACGGCGATCAGAATGGAAAGAAATCCAAGACCCATCAGGCAAGCATAGCCGCTTCACGGCGCTATCGCGATGCAATTTGGCGGGGGGATCTAGGCCGCCGCGGCCTTGTCGGCGTCCTCTTCGGCCTTTTCATTCACCGGCAGGTTGAGCGCCGCCACAAGAGAGCGGATTTCAAGCCGCGCCGTGACATGGCTCATGGTCGACAGCCGCACCGGCGAATCGACCCCGCCGAGATCGAGCAGCGTCAGGCCGATGGGAAAGAGTTCGCGATAAATCACCCGGTCGCCAAAGCCGCGCGCCAGCCGGAAGCCGATGCGCGAGGAGAGCTCGTCCAGCTTGTCGCCCATATTCTTCTTGTTGCGCGCACGGGTAGCGGACAGGCGGTTGCGCATCACCACCCAGTCGATGCCGCTGCGGTCGCCCATCATGGCGCGGTGCTTGCGCGCGTCCCAGACCATCTCGCTGTAAAGGCTCGGCCCGATCACCTTGCCGGTTTCGGGATCGACCTTCGCGAGCAGGTCGAAATCGACGAAACTGTCATTCAGCGGCGTCACGATGGTGTCGGCGTGCAGATGAGCGAGCCGCGACAGATGGGTGTTCGCGCCTGGACAGTCGATCACCACGAAATCGCACTCGCCGAGGGTTTTCAGCGCGTTTTTAAGGTTTTCCGTCTCTTTCTTCTGGGACTCCGCGCGGCTGTCGAGGCTCGACGGCTCAACCTCTACAATCTGCGGAAAGATAAGTTCTTTCTCTTTGATTTCGCTGAATTTTTTTCTGTTCTCAAGATATCGCGTCAAGCTGCCCTGGCGCAGGTCGAGATCAACTGCGCCGACCTTTTTGCCGGACCGCATCAACGCCACGATGAGGTGCATGGCCGTCGTCGATTTGCCCGAGCCGCCCTTTTCGTTACCGAGGACGATTACGTGAGTCATAGGAAAGGTCTCTCATCGGCCCTCAAAGGACCGGCTTTTCATCATTCTTGCTTACAGTTGGGAAACTCTCCCCACGTAGTTTCGACTGTGAGACGATTCTAGGGCTTATGGCGATAGTGAAGACATCCGGCTTCGGGCGCAGCTGGCGCGCAAGGGCCCTGGCTCTTGGCGCCGCAGCGCTCGCCTCCCATGGCGCCGCGACCGCGGATATGGGCCTTTCGCCCTTGCGCCAGGTGCTGGATCTCGAGCATTCGCGCGCCGAATTTACGGTTTCCAACCCGTCCGACCGCATCGTCGAGGGCCGGGTGAGCTGGGTCGATCTCGCCGCGACGGAGACGGGATACGAGCCGGCCGAACCGGCGTTGCGCGCCGATCTCAGCGCCGCGCCTTATCTCGTCGTCTCTCCCGCGCATTTCCGCCTGAAGCCCGGCGGACGGCGGACCATCACCGTGGAAATCAAGACCGGCGCGAAGCCGCCGAAAGGAGAGCGCCGCTCGCATTTGTTGATCGAGACGGAAGCCTCGCGCACGGCGCTGCGCAAGGCGAGCGACACCGGCCTTCAGGTCGATGTGCGCCTCGGCATGTCGGCGCCGGTCATCCTCAGGAATGGCGGCAAGGCCGCTGCAAAGATCACGGACGTGAAACTCCTGCGCGACGATGACGGTCTCCTGATGCTGCAAACCATGATCGAATCCCAGGGCGTGTGGTCCAGCTACGGACGGATGGTCGTCACCTACACGCCCGAGGGCGGCGAAAAAGAATTGCTCGGCATCCGGGAGAACGTCGCCGGCTTTACCGACGCCGACCAGCGCAAGGCGACCATTCCCCTAGGCTTCGTGTCCCTCGCCGCGGGCGAACTTGTGGTGCGTTACGAAGGAGCCGCGGAATTTGAAGGCGTCGTCTTCGACAGCCGCGCCTTCGACATTTCGCCGCCGCAAGAAGACTAGCCGCTGTTTTCGGCCAGAGAGAGGCGCTCGCCCTCAAAACTTTCAACCGAGCAGAACAGACCGTTCGCCTTGAGCTGACCGCATAAGGCTTCCGCCTTGTCGCGCGCCGCGAAGCCCCCGCCGATAAGACGCAGGAACTTGCCCTTGCCTTCAACCATAACGGCTTCGACCCGCGGCTCCAGAAGGCCGAGCTGGTCGGGGTTTTCACGCTGGAGCTTGCGCCAGCCCGTCCTCGCCTCTTCCACATGGCGGTAGGATGCGAGATGAACCCCGAACAAAACGCTCTCGGTTTTGATGTCGCCGTTCTCCGCTTCGTTTTCAAAGACGGTTTCATTGGAGGCAAAAGTCGGCTGCACGAGTCGCGGCGAGGTTTCCACGGGAACGTCCGTCTTGGCGAGCGCCGGCGAGGCGGCGTCGTCGACCACCGCTTTCGGACGCGGCGCCTCTTCGGTCCGGGCCGTGTTCTCCGGTCTCGGATCGACGCGAATCTCGGGCGCGGCATCCTCTACGGAGGACGCCGGCGCTTGCGCCGCAGAGACGCGATCGCGCGCGCGCTGGAGGGCGAGCACTTCATTGGCGAGACGCGCATTCTGGGACTTCAGGCGCGCCACCTCCGCTTCCAGAGACGCGACCTGCATATGCGCCTCTTCGATTTCCTGCGCGGACGCCGTCAGCGGCTCTTCGCCGCCGCCCCCGCCCGGGAACGACGCGCAAGCCGCCATGAACGCAAACGCCATCGCTGCGCAGGTGTTTCTCAAAAGCGCCAAGGCCCTGTTTCTCCCTGAAATCTCTTCAAAATCCAGAATCGGCTCCATCATAGTCATCCGCCGCCGGGCGTCCAAGACCAAGCCCCGCCGCCAGCAAAAAAATACCCGCGGGCGGGAACTTTTCAGCCGCCCGCCCTGCCGGGCTCGTTTCCTTTGAAAGACAAAGGCGTAAAGGCGAGCGCGGCATTGGCGGCGTCCTTTTCCAAGAGCCCTGTCTCATAAAAGGCCGCCGTGCCGCCCTCAGGCGCGCCGGCGGTAAAGGCGAGAATTTCCTCAACGCCGTCATTGTCGAAATCGGCATTGGCGATTTCATGAATGGCGACGGAAAAATCGCCGCCGCTGACCCGCCAGACATAGTCCTCGCTCCTGTCGGCGCGCACCGCGCCGGACGGCGCCCTCTCGCCGAATGTCATAGTCGAGGCAAGCGCCGCCACCTCTTCCGAACGCGGCGAGCCATTATCGAAATAAGCGTGTTCCGCCTGTTGCGCTTCGCTCAGCATGGCGAGGGTTCCGCAAGCGCGGATGAAATACGCTTCCCGGCGCATCTCGCGGGAGGTCAGCGCATACCATCCGTCGGAACTAGCCTTGCGGTAGTCGCGGCAAGTGCCGACCTCGACCGGGTCGGCGCTCATATCGGTGGGGTGCGTCATGGAAACGCTCACCCGCGCGCCCTGGCGGTCCACCAGCGGCGCATTCGCCATGTTGCGGACCTGTTCATGGGAATAACACTCAGCCGGTATGTCCGCGAAAAACGACAGATCGCTTTTTAGGCAAACCTCCCATGCCGAAGCATGTGAAAGGCGTTCCGTCTCTTTATTAGGCAGCGTCTGCGTGACCACGGTGACGCCGGCCGCCGCAGCAGCGCCAGCGCCGATCACGCTCATTTTCAACGGCGACATCATAACAGCCCCAGCTCCGCAAGTTCGCGTCCCAGTTCCGGCGGCGGCCCTTTTTGCGCGCCTTTTTTTAAATCCCGCGGCGCATCCTCGCCTTCAAGATAACGCCAGCCCTGAAAAGCCCGGCGAGGGCGCGCCTCGGTCAGCACATAAGCCGGATCGAGAAGCACCGCAGTTCTTTCTATGCCGTCCTTGCCCGTTCTTCTTTCAAAGCCGAGGATTTTCTGCCGGGCGAGAATGACGCCCTTGATCACCCAGTAAAGAGAGCCGCCGCCCAGTAGCTCCGTCTCGCGGCGCGGATGCATGCGTGTCATGTGATCGTGGATGCGGCCGGCGCCTGCCTTTTCATTGACGGCGGCGCGATGCGCGATGCGGTCGGCAAGATCGTCGACGCTCTCGGCGCCGGCGCAAAGCTTGATGAGATGCAGCGTCATGGACCCGTATATAGGGGCGTCCCGTCCAGTATTCAGCCCCGTCTTCCGCCCTATTCCGCGACGCGCAGCCGCGCCAGATCTCTCGCCCGCTGGCGCTTCAGATCGTGCCGCGCGGCGCGCTTCACGAGAATATAGAGGATGAAATAGGACATGGCCGCACCAAGCCCGGCAAGCCAGATCGGCAGATTCTCGAAGATCGTCGTGAACCGCTCATAGGAGAGCCCTATAGCTTCCGCAACGCCCGGCGCTTCCTGGCCGAGCAGCAGGATGGCGCCGACGCCTGTCATAGCGAAAGCAAGGAGCCCGGCCAGCAGCGCGCCGACGGTTACGCCCATGTCGGCGCGCTCTTCGGCTTTTGAAATGATCATCTTCGAGGGATCGCCGCCAAGCGCCTGGGTCGCCGCAAACAGGGCGCGGGTCCGCGCCGCGCGTTCTTCCGGTGACAGCGCTTTTTTCTCGTCGGACTTGTAGTCGTCAAAATCAACGATCGGTTTGGCGTTTAAGACATGCTCGGAAACATATTCCGGTTCGCATTCCGCAGCCGGATGAACGTCCGAACTCGGAACAACCAGCGCCGCATCGGTCGGCATCAAAAAGAGCGACTTCTCCGCCGCGCGCCGACGCACAAGACCGTCCAGCGTCACCAGCTCATTGCTGACGAATGCTTTACTCCAGAGTTCAAACGCATTTGCAGCGCCAAGCTTGTCGCCGGCGTTCAGCTTGCGGAGCACCGTGGAGCGGCGCCAATTGTCTTCGCCGATATTGAAGATCAGCGAGACAAGCGCGTCATGTTCGTTCTGATTGAGCGGGGCGCGGACCGTGTCGCCGATGAGCTGTTCAATGGGCCCGACATCTTCCTTCAGCAGGCGCTCGGCGTCGCCTTCGGTGACGCTCATGCCATGGCGCGCGGATCCGGTATGGCCGTAGCCCACGGTCCATTGCTCCGTCGGGGCGTAATGCGCAGACATGCGCAAGCCCTCATACCCCTTGATCAGATTGAGCCCGGTCTCTCCCGTCCGCATCAGACCCGTTCGAACCCCTCTGGCCTTCACTCCCCGCGAAGGGAGCCGTACTCAGGAAGCCTTATCCCGCGAAACCCGGCGCGTTCCGCGACTTCCCCCCTGGTTAAACGCCGTTAACGATTCCTATCACGCCGGGGGCGGGTTGGGTAGACGGAGCCCTGAATCCGGCGGATTTTCCGGTTCCGGGGGCGCCGAAACGGCACAGCCGCGGCGCCGGCCCTGTCGCCGCCCTTGTCCCGCCTTTCTCCACAGCCCCATCAAAATCATATCAACGCATTGTTTTTCAATCATTTTCCCTTTCACGCCCTAGCCAGAGGGGCGGGCGATTCTGGCACAAGTCTTGTGTGAGTGCTGTCGGAAAAGCCTGTCCGGGAAGCGGAGGCAGGGCCGGTTCGGCCTTGATGCCGGAGACCGGCGCGGAGAGGCGATTCGAGGTGAGATATGTTGGGCAACGGCATCCATAACATTATAGCGGCGATCATCATCGCGGCGGCGCTTTTGTGGACGGGGGGCGAATTCGGCGGCGGACGCGACGACGGCGTCATGACCGACGAGGAGTTCGCCGCCTGGCAGGCGCGCGCCGTGGGCGATATCCGCAATGACATCGTCGTCAATTGCGGCTGCTGTGGCGGAGACGGGCCCCGGAGGGCCGCCGCCGAGTCTTTTTAGCGCCCCGTCCGGTTCCGACCCGGCTCGCCGGATATAATCCGGTCGCCCCACTGGAAACGCGGCGGGTTCCGCCAACAGACCCCCTTCCGACGGCGCCGCCGGCAGGTGAGAGCGAACCGCCGCGCCCGCCGCTCTACGACCCCCATTGGGGCGGGTTCCCGCCGGTGATCGTGCCGCCTGTCTACATTCCGCCGGCGGAGCCGCCCTGCGATGAGGACAATCCCGACGACGAGGAGTGCGACGAGCCGGAGGAGCCGGAAGAACCGCCCGTGGACGCGCCGGAACCGGGCATGGCGCTGATTCTCGGCCTGGCGGGGCTTGTCTACTGGCGCTTCAGACCAGCGGGACTCCGCGGGATTTAACGCCATATTCAGCATGTTTGCGCAAGCTGGCCGGACCACGCCAGTTCGGGTCGGTATGCGCTGACGGTCCGACTTCGCCAGGCGCCCCTCCAGCGGCTATTGACGAACGCCCCGTGATTTCAAACCCGAAAACGCGCCAGACGATCCTGATCATCCTGTTGTGGGTGATCAGCACCATGACGCTCGCTTCCTTCGCCGTGGGCGGGGTCGGCAAACGCGGCGGCGTTCTGGAAAACGCGGCCTATGAGTTCGCGGCTTTTCCGTTCACCGCCAAAGAGGTTTACGCCGAGCTCTCGGCCCTGGCGAGCGGCGCCTACAAGGACGCCCAGTTCTATGTGGAACAGGACGCCGAGACCGATCTGACGTCTTTCGACCCGATCCGGACGGCCCCGGGCATTGAGCTCGAGGGGCTTTTGATCCGGGCGGACCACGAACGCCTGACGCCGGGATGGCGCCTCATCGCCGGCGCATTCAAACTGAACGGCGAGATCGAAAATGCAGCGCTCCTGCTCTCTCCGGATCTCGAAGTCGTCAAAGTTCAACTGCTGGAAGAATACGGCGTTGATGAATTCAAACCGAGATCGAAACACCGCAAGTTCGTGCATGGCGTCGCCAGGCTCGATGACGGCTCCCTGATTTACACCTTCGACGGCAGCGTTTCCCTGCAACGGATAGACGCCTGCGGAAGGTCTGTATGGAGCACGCCCGGAAGCTTTTATCGCGCGGTCACGCTCGATGACGCTCAGAAAACCGTCTGGACGCTGCTCGGCGACGGGATCGCGCAGGTTGACGCCGAAACCGGCGCGATCTTGCGCGCCATCACGACGGACGAGATGATCGAAGCCAATCCGTCGGTCGAAATTCTCGAACTGCGCAGGCTGCACGACAATTCCATCAACGCCAATGACCGGAACACAGCCGGCGAATGGCTGCCCCAGAAACACCATCTCAATGATGTGGATCCGCTGCCCGCCGCCTATTCAGGCGCCTATCCGCAATTCACGCCGGGCGACCTCCTGTTAAGCGCCCGCTCGCTTAACCTTGTCTTTATCCTTGATCCCGACACTCTGAAGATCAAATGGTGGCGCATTGGCGCCACCCAGCGTCAGCATGACCCCGACTGGGGGCCGGACGGCGATATTATGATTTTTAACAATCGCATGAGCCGCGACTACAGCGAGATTGTCACGCTCGACCCCGGCTCCATGGCGGTGCGCACCGCTTTCGACGGCCGCGAGAACGGATTTTACACGCGCATCCGCGGCAAACAGCAACGCCTGCCCGGCGGCGCCATCGCGATCACAAGCCCGCAGCAAGGGCGCGTTTTTGAAACAGGTCCGGAAGGCGATGTGGTTTTCGAAGCCGTCAATCTCGATGCGGATGATCCGGCCCGCCGATATGTGATTTCGGAGCTTCAGTGGATGGCGCCGGATGCTGTCAGCGACCTCGGAGATGAACAATGCGCCTTATAGCCTCATGTCTTTTCATGCTCCTGATGTCGGCCACGCCCGCCCTCGCCTATATCGGGCCGGGCGCCGGCGCCGGCGTAATCGCCGTCGTGCTCGGCGTTATCGGCGCGTTCTTCATGACCGTGCTCGCCGTCATCTGGTATCCGCTGAAACGGCTCTTCAAAAAGACCCGGAAGAAAAGCGCAGCGCCGGACGCAGACGGGAACCCGGTTTCATGAATATCGCGCTGGCGCTGTTGTTTTGCGCAGCGCTGGTGGAAGCGGCGGCAAGGCTTCCGCTGCAAAAGCCCCTGCATGATTACCTGGCCGTGTCGCGCAGAGCCGTGGCGACGCTGCGCTCCCGGCGCATATCCGAACACTGGAAAGAAAGAATTCTCCCGGCTTATGCGCGGCGGATGCTGCGCGCGTCTGTGGGCGTCGGCCTCCTGCTGGCCTTGATCCTGGCGATCGCCGCCGGGCTTATCATCCTCCTGAACGCGGTTTCCGGTTCGTTCGGCGCGTTTGTTCTGTCCCCCTTCGGCGCGGTCTTATGCGCCGGCGTTTCCATGGTCTTCTGGATGGCGCGCGCCAGGCTTGCCCATGAATGATTTTTCCGCCCTCGACAGGCTGCTGCACCGGCTGGCGCTGGCAAACCGCGCGGCGGGCGAAACCATGTTCGACATCGACCAGCAAATCAGCCAAGCGGACGGCGCCGCCGTCGCAAGCGGCCGGCATGTTTTCGTTTCCGGCCTTGCCCGTTCCGGCACGACGCTGCTCATGCGCCGTCTTCACGAAACCGGCGCGTTCCGCTCCCTGCAATATCGCGACATGCCGTTTGTCCTCGCGCCTAATCTGTGGAAACTCGTTGCCGGACAGGGCAAGGCTGATGCGCCGCGCGAACGCGCTCATGGCGACGGCGTCTTCGTCAATGCGGATTCGCCTGAATGCCTGGACGAAGTTTTCTGGCGGGTTTTCTGCGCGGACGCCTATATCAGGCCTGAAAGCCTTTGCCCGCATTCGCCTTCGACGGATGACATCAACGCTTTCCGTGATTATGTGGCCGCGATTTTGAAATCCGCAGATGCGCCGGCGGAACGCTATCTCTCCAAGAACAACAATAATATTCTTCGCCTTCCCGCAATCCGCGCCGCATTCCCGAACGCCGTGATCCTCATTCCGTTCCGCAAGCCCGCCGCGCACGCCACGTCCTTGTTGCGCCAGCACCGGCGATTTCTTGATATTCATGAAAAGGATGAATTCGCGTTGAGTTATATGCGCTGGCTCGCGCATCATGAATTCGGCGCCGATCACCGCCCATTCCGCTTCGGGACAGAGAGCGCTTTAGAAAGCGACGCCTTATCCATCGACTACTGGCTTGATCTATGGGTGCGGACCTATTCCTGGCTGAACGAAAACGCCCCGGCCGATTGCGTGTTTGTCAGCTATGAAGCGCTCTGCGCCGAAACGCATAGCTGGGCGTCGCTCGAACGCCTTTGTGGCCTTGAAGGCGCTGCGCCGAAAACGCTTTTCAGGGCGCCTCAGCGAGGCGATGCGGCGGCCTGCAACCCCACGCTCCTGGCGCGGGCAGAGGCGCTCTATGACGCCTTAAGAGGCAGGGCGGAAGACGCGGCCGCCGGAAGCGAAGCCGTCGCCTGACGTCTCCCCCCTCGCCAAACCGCACGCGTCAGAGCAAGACCACGGCGGCGAGTCCCAGAAACACGAAAAAGCCGACGATATCCGTGACGGTGGTGACGAACACCGCCGACGACACCGCAGGGTCGGCGCCGGCGCGTTGCAAACCGATGGGCACCAGAATCCCGGCAAGACCGGCGCACAGAAGATTGATGATCATCGCCGCGCCGACAACGCCGCCAAGGCGCATCGCCGCCGCCTCTCCGCCCCAGCCGCTGACGTAAAACCATATGCCCGCCAGCGCGCCCATGATCACGGCGAAGATGACGCCGTTGAGAAGCCCCACCAGCCCTTCGCGAAAAACGATGCGTGCGGCGTTTGAGGCTGTCAGGTCTTTCGTGGCAAGCGAGCGCACGGCCACGGTCAATGTCTGCGTGCCCGCATTGCCGCCCATGGAGGCGACGATGGGCATCAAAATGGCGAGCGCCACCACCTGGCCGATGGCGGCGTCGAAAAGCGCGATGACGAGCGACGCGAGGATCGCCGTCGCCAGGTTCACCGCAAGCCATGAAAAACGCGAGCGCACGGTCTCGAACACCGTGTCGGAAAGACCGGTGTCGGCCTCGACGCCGCCGAGCGCGAGCATGTCTTCCTGGCTTTCCTCGCGCACCATCTCGACGACGTCGTCCACAGTGATCATGCCGATCAGCCGTTCGGCGTCGTCGACGACAGGCGCGGAGATCAAGTTATATTGCTCGAAGAGATAGGCGACTTCTTCCTGGTCCATCACTGCCGGCACGGGATGCATGCCGCGGCTGGTCATGATGGTTTCGATCACCGTGTCCCGCGGCGACTTCAAAAGCGTCGACAAGGGCACCGAACCCACCGGCTTGAAGGCGGGGTCGACAACGAAGACTTCGTAGAAGAGGTCCGGCAGTTCCTCCGTGCCGCGCAGGCGGTCGATGATCTGGCCGACGGTCCAGAACGCGGGCGCCGCGAAAAACTCGCGCTGCATCAAGCGCCCGGCGGTTTCCTCCTCGAAGTCGAGAGCGGCCCGGAGCGCCATCCGGTCCTCGACCGAGGCGTAAGAGAGAATCTCGGCCTGTTTCTCCGGCTCGAGATCGTCCAGGAGATAGGCCGCATCGTCGGTGTCGAGTTCGGAGACGGCCTTGGCGACCTTCGCCGGCTCCATCGCCTCGATAATGCCTTCGAGAAGGTCTTCGTCGAGTTCGGCCAGCACTTCCGAATCAAGCGCGCCGCCCAGAAGGGCGATCATGCCTTCCCGGTCTTCCTCTTCGAGGAGGCCGATAAGGTCGGCGATGTCGGCGGGGTGCAGCTCGCGCGTCAGGCCTTCGAAGGCTTCGGAGTCTTCCGCCTCGATGGCTTCGGCGACCGAACGCACGAATTCCGGCGTCAGCGTATGGTCTTCCGCAAACTGAGAATCGCTCTCGGGCGGCTCGCCTTCCGGGCGCGCTTGTTCTTCGATGGGCGCGGTGTCGCTCATGGCTGCCCCTCGCTCTTACAGCTTCGGTGCGGTGATTTGGATTGCCGTATCCTGTTGCTAAGCCAGCCTTTTCGCGAAGGCAAGGGCTTCTCAAAGCCGGACGTTAATCGCGAAAGTTAAAGACGCCGCTCAAGATGACCGCCGCCGTGACCGCCCACAATCCGAGGGCTGCGATGCTCGCAATCCAGGCTTTCTTTTTCAGTTTCGGGTCCGTCGGCGCGCCGGGATCGGCGCCTTCGACGCCGTCATCTTCCGCCTCCCAGCGGCTCTTGATGTCGATCGGCAGGACGGCCAGAAACGCCACCCACCACCAGACGATATAAATGACGATCGCGCCGGCCCAGTTCATCAGCCCGTCCTGTGAATATGCGTGATGATGATCGGGCGCTTGCCCCAGACATCGTCGTAATAAGCGCGCGCCGCGCGCTTCACCGCCAGCATCACCGCCTCGTCGTCCTGACGTTTGGTCTTGGGCAGGCCAAGCACCGCGTCCTCAATGTCGTCGGCGAGGTCCGCCGGCTCCTCGCCCTCCTCTTCGTCGACAACCCCGACGCCGGTGACGGAGACATCGTCGGCGAGCCCGCCGCGCCCATCCAACACAACCGACACGGCAAGCATCCCGGCATAGGACAGCTTGCGGCGCTCGCGCATGGGCTTGGCGCCGTCGGGGAGCAGAACATCGCCGTCCAGATAGATGCGCCCCGCCGGGACTTCATCAATCCGTTCCGGCCCGTCCGGCGCGATGCGAATGAGATCGCCATTGCGCGGCGCGAAGGATTTGTGGGCGCCAAGCTCCAGCGCGAATTCGGCGTGTTCCTCCAGGTGACGCGCCTCGCCGTGCACGGGAATTGCGATTTCCGGGCGCGCCCAATCATACATGGACCGCAATTCCTCCCGGCAGGGATGGCCGGAGACATGGACGAACTCTTCCTTTTCAGTAATCACCTTGACGCCGAGTTCGACGAGATCGTTCTGGAGATTGTAAATCTCGCGGTCATTGCCGGGAATGATCTTCGAGGAAAAGATGACCGTGTCGCCATCGGAAAGGATGAGGTCGCGATGATCGTTGCGCGCGATCCGCGACAGCGCGGCGCGGGGCTCGCCCTGGCTGCCGGTGCAAAGATAAAGCACATGCTGGCGCGGCAGGTGACCGGCGTCGACCGGGTCGACGAAGCGCAGCCCCTCCGGCAACAGCCCGACCTCCTGCGCCGCGTCGACAATACGCAGCATGGAGCGCCCTAGAAGACAGACGCTGCGGTCCGCCGCCGCCGCCGCCTCGCAAATGGAAACGACGCGCGAGACATTCGACGCGAAGGTCGTCACCGCAACCCGGCCTTCCTGCTCCGCAATGAGTTTCGTCAGCGACGTGCGTACGGCGGATTCAGAACCGGATTCGCCCGACGACAGGACATTGGTTGAATCGCAGACCATGGCGAGAAGGCCGTCGTTACCGAGCTTCTTGATCGTATCGCTGTCGGTGAGCGGCCCGAGCGAAGGAGACTGGTCGATTTTCCAGTCGCCGGTGTGCAGGACCGTCCCGAGCTCTGTTCTGAGAATGACGCCGCTCGGCTCCGGAATCGAGTGCGTAAGCGTCACATATTCAATGTCGAAGGGCCCGAGCGTGAAACGGGCGTTCATGTCGATGACATTGAGCTCCACATCGGCGTCGCCATATTCGGCGAGCTTGCGCTCGACCAGCGCCGCCGTGAAGGGCGTCGCATAGATCGGACAGCCCAGTTTCGGCGCCAAGAGCGCAACCGCACCGATATGGTCCTCATGGCCGTGCGTCAGGAGAAGCCCGTGCAGCGCTTCCTTTTCCTCGAGAATATAGGTCGGGTCCGGGCAGATGAGATCGACGCCGGGCGTCGTCAGATCGCCGAACATGACGCCGCAATCGATCATGATCCACTGGCGGTTGGCGGGCGAGCCGACCCCGTAGAGATTCATGTTCATGCCGATCTCGCCGGAGCCGCCGAGCGGCAGAAATACAAGCTCCTTGCGGGACATCAGCGCGCCTTCACTCTTTTTGAAATTTCATAGAGCCCGCGAATAGTGAGATCGTGATCGAAGATATCGATGGTTTCAGTCTCGCCTTCGAACAGCGAGGCAATGCCGCCCGTCGCGACGACTTTCAAGGGCGCGCCGTATTCGTCCTTGATGCGCGTTACGAGCCCGTCGATGAGAGAGATATAGCCCCAGAAGACACCGGTCTGCATGGCGCCCACCGTATCGGTTCCGATCGCTTTGGGCGGCTTTTCAATGGCGATGCGCGGCAGGCGCGCCGCCGCCTCATGCAGCGCCTGCATGGAAAGGTTGATGCCGGGCGCGATGACACCGCCTTCAAAACCGCCATCCGCCCCGACAATGTCGAAATTGGTGGCCGTGCCTGAATCGACGACGACCAGCGGACCGCCATGGGCGGTGAAGGCGCCCACGGCGTTGACGAGCCTGTCCGCCCCCACTTCGGAGGGTTTCGGGATCCGCACCGCGACGCCCGGCACATTGTCATGGCCGATGACGAAAGGTTCGCAATTGAAATAGCGCCGGGAGAGATTACGCAGATGAAACAGCGACTGCGGCACCACGGTCGAGATGATGCATTCGGAAATGTCATCGAGGCTGTAGCCAGCGAAACTCATCAGCGAGGACATCCAGACCGCATATTCATCAGCCGTGCGCGTCGTCGAGGTCGACGCGCGCCACTGCCCGGCCGGCGTCTTGTCGCCGTCGAACAGCGCGATCACGGAGTTTGTGTTGCCGACATCGATGGCGAGCAGCATGGAAGCGGTCCCTGACGTCTCTTAGTTGCCTGTAGGCGCGAAGAACACTTCGCCCGCGGCGATTGTCCGCCTTCCGGCGGGCGAGCGTAACACCAGGGCGCCGGTTTCGTCGAGCCCGTCAAAGACGCCGGAAAGCTCGTCATTGGGCAGGCGCACGATGATGTTCTCGTGAAGACCGACGGCGCGGGCGAGCCAGGCGTCCCGAATCGGGGCGAAGCCTTGCACCTGCCAGAGCCGGTAAAAGGTCCAGAAATGATGATCGAGCCGGTCGGCGAGCTTTTCTGGCGCTGGCGGACTTGGGGCGTGATCCACAAGCCGCGCAACCTTGTAGGGCAGCCCCTCAGGCGCGGTGACGATGTTGACGCCGACGCCGATGGAAAGGACCGAGCCCAGGCTTTCAAGCAGGATGCCGGCGCATTTCGCGCCGTCCAGCAAGACGTCATTGGGCCATTTCAGCGTGATCTTGTCTTCCGGGAGGATTTCGTCGAGCGCCGAGGCGAGCGTCAGCGCAACAATGAAGGAAAGCTGGCCCCAGTGCTCCGGCGGGGCGTCCGGCCTGAAAAGGAGGCTGCCAGCGAAATCGCCCGTTTGCTGCTCCCAGCCGCGCCCGCGGCGGCCATAACCGGCGGTCTGCGTGAGCGCGAGCATCCATATAGGCCCCCGCTCCCCGGCTTCTGCCCGGCGGCGCGCTTCCGTGCTCGTCGAATCGAGCGTGTCGAAAACTTCAATCGCCGTTCCGGAGGAAAGCTTCGCCACGCCCTAGAAGAGAGACGCCGCAGCGGTTTCGGCAATCCGGCGCAAAAGCCCCATGCCGACCGTCAGCGCCGGGAACATGAGGATCGCCGAGCCCCAGGCGGCGAAAGCGAGCGCGGGACCATGATCGCGTTCGAAGGCCGGCGCCGGTTCGTCAAACCACATGAACCAAACGACGCGCAGATAATAGAAGGCGGACACCGCGCTCGCGCCGACGCCGACAACCGCAAGCCAGATGAGGTCCGCATCGACGGCGGCGAGGAAGACATACCATTTGCCGAAGAAGCCGGCTGTCGGCGGCACGCCCGCAAGCGAGAACAACAGCACGGTGAGGATCAGCGCCATGGGCATATTGGTGCGCGACAGACCGGCGAGATCGGAAATGTTCTCCGTCATGCCGCCGCGCCGGCGCATCATCAGGATAATCGCAAACGTGCCGACGGTCATGACGATGTAAATCGCCATGTAGATCAGCACCGAGGAAACGCCCGAGGACGTCCCCGCTGCGAGGCCCACCAGCGCATAGCCCATATGGCCGATGGAGGAATAGGCCATCAGGCGTTTGATGTTGGTCTGGGCGATGGCGGAAAAGGCGCCGATGGCCATGGAGGCGACGGCGATGATCGCGATCACCGGCTGCCAGTCGGCGACGGCGCCGGGGAAGGACATCATCAGCGCGCGCGTGAAAAGCGCCATGCCGGCGAGTTTCGGCGCAGCCGAGAAGAAGGCGGTCACCGGCGTCGGCGAGCCTTCATAGACGTCCGGCGTCCACATATGGAAGGGCGCGGCGGAAACCTTGAAAGCGAGCCCGGAGATCATGAAGACGAGGCCGATGATGAGCCCGGCGTTTTGGCCGCCTGCGGATGCAGCGGCCGCGATTTCCGTGAACTGGGTCGAGCCGGTGAAGCCATAGACCAGCGAGGCGCCGTAAAGCAGGAGACAGGAGGACAGCGCGCCGAGCACGAAATATTTCAGGCCCGCTTCGGTCGAACGGCGGCTGTCGCGGTTGAAGGCGGCGAGAATGTAAAGCGCAAGGCTTTGCGTCTCGACAGCCATGTAAAGCGAAATCAGGTCCGTCGCCGACACCATCAGCGACATGCCGAGCGAGGCCAGAAGGATCAGGACGGGATATTCGAAGCGCCCGAGTTTCTCCCCGGCGAGATATTTGTCCGACATCAAGATCGCGAAGGCCGCCGCGCCGAAGACCAGCACCTTGGCGAAAGTCGAAAAGGCGTCGATGCGGAAAGCGCCGTCAAAAATAGAGACGGTCGAGGCGGCGCCGGGCGAGAAGGCGGCCAGCAGCGCGGCGACAATCAACAGCACCACCGAGGCGAGCGATATCTGCGGCGCCGCCTTGTCCCCGAGGAACACGCCGGTAATCAGCAAGGCCATGGCGCCGATAGCGAGCGCCAGTTCCGGCCAGGCATAGGAAAGTGTTTCCAAGAGCGTCATCAGCTTGCTCCGCCGGCAGCGAGCGCCGCATCGTAATTTTCAATCAGAAGGTCGACCGCCGGGCTAAAGACGTTGAGCGCCGGGCCCGGATTGAAGCCGAGATAAAGCGCGAAGGCCATCAGGACGCCTAGCATCGCGAGTTCGCGCATATCGACATCGGCGATCGTCTTCAGCGCGTCCTTCTCGAGCTTGCCGTAAATCACCGCGCGATAAAGTCTAAGCGCATAGGCCGCCGAGAAGATAACGCCGAAGGCGGCGAAGAACGCGATCCAGCTATTGAGCTTGAAGGCGCCGGTCATGGTGAGGATTTCGCCGACAAACCCTGAGGTGCCGGGCAGGCCCACATTGCCGAGCGTGAAGAAGAGGAAGAGGAACGCATAGAGCGGCATGCGGTGAACGAGCCCGCCATAGGCCGCGATCTCGCGCGTATGCATGCGGTCGTAAACGACGCCGACGCACAGGAAGAGCGCGCCGGAAATAAAGCCGTGGGATAGCATCTGGAAGAGCCCGCCCTCGATGCCCTGCTCCGTGCCGGTGAAAATGCCCATGGTCACGAAGCCCATATGGGCGACAGAGGAATAGGCGATGAGCTTTTTCATGTCTTCCTGGGCCAGCGCCACCAGCGAGGTGTAGACAATGGCGATCACCGACAGGGCGAAGACGAAGGGCGCAAAATCCGCGCTCGCCAGCGGAAACATCGGCAGCGAAAAGCGCAGGAAACCATAGCCGCCCATCTTCAACAGGATCGCCGCCAGCACGACGGAGCCCGCCGTCGGCGCCTGAACGTGCGCGTCGGGCAGCCAGGTATGCACCGGCCACATGGGCATCTTCACCGCGAAGGACGCGAAGAAGGCGATCCACAGCCATTTCTGCGCCCCCGCCGGGAAGGCGTATTCCTGAAGCGTCGGAATGTCGGTGGTGCCGGCCTGCGCATACATCCACGCCATGGCGATGAGCAGAAGGAGCGATCCGAGCAGCGTGTAGAGGAAGAATTTCAGCGAGGCGTAAACCCGGCTTGGCATGGAATAGCCGGCGAATTCCTTGGTCCCCTTCGAGCCCCACACGCCGATGATCAGGAACATCGGAATGAGGCTGCCTTCAAAGAAGAAATAGAAGACGAAAAGGTCAAGTGCGCAGAAGACGCCGATCATCAGCGTTTCGAGAACCAGAAATGCGATCATGTAATCGGCGATGCGCGATTTGACGGAGTTCCACGACGCCAGGATGCAGATCGGCATGAAGAACGTCGTCAGAAGGACGAAGAGGATCGAAATCCCGTCGACGCCCATCTTGTAATTGATGCCGCCGCCGAGCCAGGGAACCTCTTCCACGAGCTGATAGCCGGCGATGGACGGATCGTAGAGCGCGTAAACGCCAAGCGACAGCAGGAAGGTCGCGGAGGTGAAGATCAGCGCGACCCAGCGCGCGACGGCGTCCACCTGCGTCTGTTCTTCCGGCGAAACCGCGCCGTCCTCGCTGCGCCCCGTCAGCATCCGGCGCAGCATGATGAACAGCGCGCCAACGAGAGGCGCGAAAGTGATGAAGCTGAGCCAGGGTTGGTTGGCGAAACTTTCCGTCATTACTGGCCGCCCCCTGACCGGATGATGATGTAGGTGACGAGGAGCGCGATGCCCACCAGCATCACAAACGCATAGTGATAGACATAACCGCTCTGCAGCTTGACGATGCGGCGCGCGCCGGCGGCGACGACCGCCGCGATGCCGTCGGGCCCGACCCCGTCAATGGTCTTGCCGTCGCCGTCCTTCCAGAGGAAGCGGCCGATGGCGTAGGCCGGCTTCACGAAGAGGAAGTCGTAGATCTCGTCGAAATACCACTTGTTCTTGAGAAACGCGTAGATCATGCCGCCCGGGCGCAACATGCCGGGTTTCAGCGGATCGCCGCGCAGATAATGCCAGCCTGCGGAGAACGTGCCGATGAGCATGGCGAGGAACGGCGCCCAGAGGACCCAGGTCGGAATATCGTGATGGCCGCCCGCATGCTCTTCGTCGCCCGCATGGTCGGCGGCGGCGGCGCCATGACCGGTCTCCTCGCCATGGCTTTCCTCGGCGGCGTGATCGTCGCGCATGGCGGCGACTTCCTGCGCGTTCAGATGATCGGCCTCAGAGGTCGTTTCTTCATGGCTCGCTTCGGCGGAATAAAGCGCGCCATTCCAGAACCGGTCGGCGTTGTTGCCAACGAACGACCCGTAAAACACGACGCCCGCTAAAAGCGCGCCGATGGCGAGCGGCACAAGCGGCCACATCATCGCATCGGGGACGGCATGGGGATGCTTGCGGATATGCTCAGGCGCGCGCGACGGCCCCCAGAAGGTGAGGAAGATCAGGCGCCAGGAATAGAACGCCGTCATCACCGCGGCGATAAGGCCGAGCGCGAAGGCGAAATAGCCGAAAGCAAGGCCCGCCTCGCCGCCGAAGAAGGCGCTCTCGAGGATCATGTCCTTGGAGACGAAACCAGCCGTGCCGATCGGGAAGCCGAACCAGCTCAAGGAGCCCGGGATGCCCACGCCGGTGATCGCAATGGTGCCGATCACCATGAGGATATGGGTGAAGGGCATCAGCTCTTTGACGCCGCCCATCTTCTTGATGTCCTGCTCGTGATGCATGCCGATGATGACGGCGCCCGAGCCGAGGAACAAAAGCGCCTTGAAGAAGGCGTGCGTGAAGAGGTGGAACATCGCGGCGTTGTAAGCGCCGACGCCCGCCGCGAAGAACATGTAGCCGAGCTGGGAACAGGTGGAATACGCGACGATCTTCTTGATGTCGTCCTGAAGAAGACCGACGGTCGCCGCGAAAAACGCCGTCACCGCGCCGACCAGCGTCACCATGGCGGCGGCGCCAGGCGCATATTCGTAAATCACCGATGCGCGGCAGACGAGGAAGACGCCGGCGGTCACCATGGTCGCCGCGTGGATGAGCGCTGAAACCGGCGTCGGGCCTTCCATGGCGTCCGGCAGCCAGGTGTGCAGGAGGAATTGCGCCGACTTGCCCATGGCGCCGATGAAGAGAAGGACGCCGATGACCGTCAGCGCATGGAAATCCCAGGAGAGGAACCGGATCGTCAGTTCCTGAATGGGCGCGCCGGCGCCGGCGCGCCACGGCGTCAGAACCTCATTCGCGGCCACCGCCTGAAAGACCTCGTCGAACTGGATGGTGCCGAACACATAAAAGATCGCCATGATGCCGAGCGCGAAGCCGAAATCGCCGACGCGGTTGACGACGAACGCCTTGATCGCCGCGTCATTGGCGGACTTCTTGGTGAACCAGAAGCCGATCAGGAGATAGGAAGCGAGC
>JAUIMC010000021.1 GCA_030433215.1 Alphaproteobacteria bacterium | reverse complement strand
ACGGCTCAAAGGCCTTCATCTCCGGCGCCGGGGTTTCCGATCTTTATGTCGTCATGGTCCGCACCGGCGGCGACGGCCCCAAAGGCATCTCAACGGTCCTCGTTGAAAAAGACACGCCCGGCCTTTCCTTCGGCGCCAACGAGAAAAAGATGGGCTGGAACGCGCAGCCGACCGCCATCGTCAATTTCGAGGATTGCCGCATTCCCGTTTCCAATCGCGTCGGTGAGGAAGGCGAGGGCTTCAAATTCGCGATGATGGGGCTCGACGGCGGGCGCCTTAATATCGCCGCCTGTTCGCTCGGCACGGCGAATGCGGCGCTGAAAGCCGCGCTCGATTACTCGAATGAGCGCAAGGCCTTCGGCAAGCCTCTGAATCAGCAGCAGGCGCTGCAATTCAAGCTCGCTGATATGGCGACGGAGCTCGAGGCGGCGCGCATCATGCTTTATCAGGCGGCGTGGAAGCTCGATAAGAAAACGCCGGACGCGACGCGCCATTGCGCCATGGCGAAACGCTTCGTCACCGATGTCGGGTTTAACGTCGTCAATGAAGCGCTGCAGATTCACGGCGGCTACGGTTATCTCAAGGACTATCCGCTCGAACGTATGCTGCGCGACGTGCGCGTGCACCAGATTCTCGAAGGCGCGAACGAAATCATGCGCGTCATCGTCGCGCGGGACATGCTGAAAGAGTATCAGGCGTAAAGACGGAACATATTGCGAATACTGGCTTCCATAGGGTTGTTCTTCGCCGGGCTTGCGGCCATCGCTTATGCGTATCTCGAAGCCTATGCGGCGGCCGGGCGCGACATAGCGGAAACGGCCGAGCGCGGCGAAGAGGTCTCCGCCTTTAATAAGGCGATGAGCCTGATTTTCTCGGGAAACCTGCCCGAACCGACGGGTGTTCTTTATGTGGGGCTGCTTCTCATCGCCATCGGCGTTGTGATCCTGATTGTGAATGGCGGAAAGAAACATGACGACGGACATTCTGTTTGAAGAGATCGGCGACTGGGGCGTCGTCACCCTGAACCGCGAGAAGGCGCTGAATGCGCTGACCCTCGACATGGTGACGGCCATGCGCGCGCAGTTCACCAAATGGGCGGGCGGACGCTCGTCCGTGAAAGCCGTGCTGGTGAAGGGCGAGGGCGAAAAAGCCTTCTGCGCCGGCGGAGACATCCGCTGGCTTTTCGATGAAGCCAAGAGCGACCCCGTCAAAGGCTGCGAGTTCTTCCGCGAGGAATACCGCAACAACTCCCTGATCTATCACTATCCCAAGCCCTATGTGGCGATGATCGACGGCGTCGTCATGGGTGGCGGCGTCGGCATCTCCGTACATGGTGATTTCCGGGTGGCGGGCGACGCGACCCTCTTCGCCATGCCCGAAACCGGCATCGGGCTGTTCCCGGATGTGGGCGGCGGGCATTTCATGCCGCGCCTTCATGACGGGCTCGGGCTTTATTATGCGCTCACCGGCGCGCGCGCCAAAGCCGCCGACTGCATGGCGGCGGGCGTCGCCACCCATTACGCGCCCGGCGACAAATATGAAGAGCTGCAAAAGGCGCTCCTCGGGACCAAACTTGGCGGTCATGCGCATGCGGATATCGAAACCGTGCTCGACATCTATGCCGGCGATCCCGGCCATGCGCCGGTGAACGATATCCGCGAGTCCATTGCGCGGATGTTTCAGGGGCATGACACGCTGGACGGGCTGATGCGCGCGCTTGAAAGCGACGACAGCGACTTCGCGAAAGACACGCTGAAGACCCTGTCGCGCATGTCGCCGACCTCCATGCGGCTCACCTTCGAACAGATGAAGCGCGGCTACGAGCATGATTTCGACGAGGTCATGAAGATGGAGTTCCGCATGGTGCGCCGCGTCATGGAAGGCCACGATTTCTTCGAGGGCGTGCGCGCGCAGATCATCGAGAAGGACCGCAATCCGAAATGGAGCCCGGCTTCGCTCAAAGACGTCAGCGACGCCGACATCGCCCATTATTTTGAACCGCTTGGCGATGAAGAGCTGAAGCTGCCCTAGGAAGAACCATGGCCTACTGGCTTTTGAAAACCGAACCGGACGACTGGAACTGGGACGAGCAGCTCGCCAAGGGCAAGAAGGGCGAAGCCTGGACGGGCGTCCGCAACGCCCAGGCGCGCAATTTCATCCGCGAGATGAAGAAGGACGACCTTGCTTTTTTCTATCACACGGGCGGCGAAAAGCAGATCGTCGGTATCGTGAAAGTCATCAAGGAAGCCTATCAGGACCCGACCACCGATGACGAACGCTGGCTCGTGGTCGATGTCGCCGCTGTCGAGCCGGTTCCGGAGCCTGTAACGCTCGCGGCGATCAAGGCCGAGGCAAAACTGGCCGACATGAAGCTCGTTAAAAATGCGCGGCTTTCCGTTCAGCCGGTCACCGCCGCCGAATGGAAGCTGGTGCGCAAGATGGGCGGCCTCAAATGAGAAGGATAGACAATTGACGACAGTTCTCATCACCGGCGCCAATCGCGGCATTGGCCTTGAATTCGTGAAGCAATATGCGGGCGAGGGCGCGCGCGTTCATGCCTGCTGCCGCGCGCCGGAAAAGGCCGGCGACCTGAAGGCCGTGAAGGGCGATGTTGTCGTCCATAAGCTCGACGTCTCCGATTTCGACGCCGTGAAAGCGCTCGGAATAGAGATCGACGAACCGCTCGACCTTGTCATTGCGAACGCCGGCGCCGGCGGCAAGGATGTGGGCGATTTCGGCGCGCTCGATTATGACGCGTTCTCGCGCCTCCTCGCCGTCAACACGCTGGCGCCCGTGGCGACGCTCGAGGCCTTTGCGCCGCATCTGAAAAAAGCCAAGGGCAAATTCGCGGCGATCTCGTCGATCCTCGGCTCGATTTCCAACGCCGGCGGTTTCGCGCAGGCCTATTCCACCTCGAAAGCAGGGCTCAACATGGCGCTCAAGGCTTATGCGCCGCTCTTCGCCGATACGGGCGTGGCCTTCGCCCTGTTTCATCCCGGCTGGGTCAGGACCGACATGGGCGGGCCGGAAGCGGCGGTCGCTGTTACGGACAGCGTTGCGGGGCTTCGCCGCCAGATTGAAAAAATGAAGGCCGGGGCGCCGCTGCGGCTTGTTGATTATCAAGGCAATGAAATCGGCTGGTAGACGCCGGCCTGGAGGAAAGAAGAATGAAAATCGGATTTATCGGCCTCGGCAATATGGGCGGGCCCATGGCGGTCAATCTCGCCAAGGGCGGCTTTGACGTCACGGCGACGGACCTTTCCATCGGCGCTGTCGACCGCGCCGTTGAAGGCGGCTGCAAGCGCGGGGAAACGGTGGCCGCGACGGTGAAGGACGCCGATGTGGTCGTCTCCATGCTGCCGGCGGGCGCGCATGTGCGCTCGGTCTATCTCGAAAGCTACGGCGTCTTGCCGAACGCAAAGCCGGGCGCGCTGTTCATCGACTCCTCGACCATCGACGTCGACAGCGCGCGGGCGGTGATCGCGGCGGCGACGGAAAAAGGCTTCGCCATGACTGACGCGCCGGTCTCCGGCGGCGTGGCGGCGGCGAGCGGCGGGACGCTCACCTTCATGGTCGGCGGCGAGCCGGAAGCCTTCGAGCGCGCCAAACCGGTGCTCGAGAAAATGGGCAAGAACATTTTCCACGCCGGCGCGGCGGGCAACGGCCAGGTCGCCAAGATCTGCAACAACATGCTGCTCGGCATTTCGATGATCGGCACTTGCGAGGCGTTCAACCTCGCCGAGAAACTCGGCCTCGATGCGCAGACTTTCTTCGACATCTCCTCGGCGGCGTCCGGCCAGTGCTGGTCTATGACAAGCTATTGCCCGGCGCCCGGGCCGGTGGCGACCGCGCCGTCCAATAACGACTACAAGCCCGGCTTTGCGGCGGGCATGATGCTGAAGGATCTGCGCCTCGCCAATGAAGCCGCGCACAAGGCCAAGGCCGCAACGCCGCTCGGCGCGCAGTCGGAAGCGATCTATGCGCTGATGGAATCGGCCGGGAAAGACAATGTCGACTTCTCCGGCGTCATGAAGCTTATTCGGGGGGCGCTGTAGAGCCGCCGGCATGGGGGTCGGGGCCTTCTCGGCCGGGCGTGATGTCCTGCACATAGGCGAGCCCGGCCTCCGTCTCCTTCTGCCAGGCGACCCGCGCTTTCTTCACGACTCCGGTCTGGTCGAAATGCAGGACCACGACCGGCGGCAGCGGATAGGCGCCTTCAAGGTGCACATAGGCGCCGCCATTGCTGACATTACGGATGACGCAGCGTAGCTGGTCCGTTTTGGTGAGATAAATCTTGCCGGGCTTGAACACGGCGCCGCGCGCGTCGCGATCAGCCCGTCCCCCTTTTTTCAACTGGGGAATCCGCGCTTCTGTCACTTTGGGCGCGGCGCTTTTGATCGCCGCAAGGCGTTCTGCAATCCGGTTATCTTTTTTCGCCATCCAGCTATCTGTTTCTCGCGCCGTCTCTCCCCCGATCAGCGTGTCCTAAATATAGTGATTTCCCGGCCGGGGGCTATCGATGCAAGGCGTTGTAATGAATTTCTTTTCGCTAATTCGGTACGGAAAATGACGTCCGGGACTGGTTTTTCGCGCTGTGGGCCCCCATTTTCCCGCCGTGACCGCACAGACTGAAGACGAATTCGGAGGCGCGCCGGCGCCGTTCGGGCGCTCGATCGCGCGCATGTTCGGGATTCTCCTGAGGCCCGAGCTTTCGCGCTGGCGTCCGAGAATCGCTCTCGCCTTTATCCTGACCGTCGCCGCCAAGGGACTTTCGGTCCTCGCGCCGGTGCTGATCGGCGAGGGCCTGAACAAGCTTTCCGCCGGGGAGGGCGCAGCGGCGGCCGGCGGCGCCTTCGTCCTGTTCTTCATCCTTTTCGCGTCGGCGCGCTTCGCCTCGACCGCACTGCCGGCGCTGCGCGACGGGTTTTTCTCCGTCGTCACCCAGGACGCCCAGCGGCTCGTTTCGGTGGATGCTTTCCGCCACGCCCAGCATCTCGACCTCCAGTTCCACCTGACGCGCCGCTCCGGCGCCCTGAACCGGGTGATCGAGCGCGGCGCGAGCGCCATGGAATATCTCCTGCGCTTTCTCGCCTTCAATATCGGCCCGACCCTCGTCGAGCTGGCCCTCGCCGCGGTCGTGATGGCCCGGCTTTACGGCGTTGAGTATTCCATCGCCGTCGTTGTTACGGTTGCGGTCTATGCGGCGTTTACGATTGTCGTCACCGAATGGCGCAACAAACAACGCCGCGTCTTCAACGAAGCCGACACGCGCCTGCGCGGCATCGCGCTCGATACCCTGACCAATTTCGAAACCGTGAAAGCCTTCGCCGCAGAAGATCGCGAATCCGAGCGCTATGACGGCGCCATGCAGGATTATAACCGCCATTACGTGAAGATCATGACCTCGCTGGCTTTTCTCAATGGCGGTCAGGAATTGATCATGAATTGCGGCGTGCTGGCGGTCATTATCATGGCCGGCTTCGGCGTCGTGAACGGCAATCTCCAGGTCGGCGACGTGACGGCGATCATGCTTATGCTCTTCAATATTTACCGCCCGCTCAACATTCTCGGCTGGGCCTGGCGCGAGATCAAACAAGGCACGGTCGACATCGAAAAGCTGTTCGGGCTCATGGACAAAAAACCCGCGGTCGCCGACGCGCCGGACGCTGTCGATTATCAGCCGCGCAAAGGCGAGATCGCCTTCGAGCATGTCTCCTTCGCCCATGAGGGCCGGGCGAGCGGTCTTCGCGACGTGTCTTTTAAGGTCCCGGGCGGCGCCTTTGTGGGCGTTGTCGGCCCGTCAGGGGCTGGCAAGTCGACCATCCTGAAACTGCTCTTCCGGTTCTACGATCCGGCGTCGGGGCGCGTGCTGGTCGACGGAGAGGATATTCGCGGCCTCACGCAGAAGTCCCTGCGCGCTGCGCTCGGCCTCGTGCCGCAGGAAGTGACGCTGTTCAACGACACGCTGCGGTTCAATCTCGCCTATGCCCGCCTTGATGCGAGCGATGAGGAGATCCTGGAAGCGGTGCGGCGCGCGCAGCTGACGCCGTTCATCGATAGCCTGCCGGCGGGGCTCGAGACGAAAGTCGGCGAACGCGGGCTGAAGCTTTCCGGCGGCGAAAAACAACGGGTCGGGGTGGCGAGAGCGATCCTTCTCGACCCCGCGATCCTGATTCTCGACGAGGCGACGTCCTCGCTCGACTCGACGACGGAGCGGGAAGTCCAGACGGCGCTTAAGGAAGCTGCGCGCGGGCGCACCACGATCGCTGTCGCGCACCGTCTTTCGACGATCGCCAATGCTGACATGATCCTCGTTTTCGACGACGGCCGCATCGTCGAGCGCGGAACCCATCAGGAGCTGATTTTGAAAGATGGGCTTTACGCCTCGTTGTGGCGGCGCCAGACAAGCGACGGCGCCGCGGAGACGGCGCCGGGCGCTGAAGCGGTTCCCGCCGTCTAAAGCGCATCTGGTTCAATCGGCGTGCTTTAAGCGCCTTAGGCGCGCTTTTTATCCGCGCCGTCGCCGGCTTCCGTCCAGCGCGCCAGCATGGCGTTAAGCGCATCTTCTTTAACGGGCTTTGGCAGGTAGTCGTCCATGCCGGCGTCGAGACAACGCTGGCGGTCTTCGCGCAGCGCATGCGCGGTGACGCCGATAATCGGCGCGGAAATGTCTTCCTTGTTCTGGAGTTTGCGAATTTCGCGCGTCGCTTCGGCGCCGTCCATTTCCGGCATCGACATGTCCATGAGGACGATATCGGGACGTTCCTTGTTGTACTTCTCAACGGCGAGCTTGCCGTTGTCCGCAATCGTCACGGCGCAGCCCATTTTCTCGAGCATCGCCTTGATGACCATCTGATTGACGATGTTGTCTTCGGCGACAAGGATGCGCAAGGGCTCGCCATTCTTCATGAAGCGGTGCGGCCGGTCGCACTTGTCTTGCTTGCGCGTGTCGCTGGCAAGGCTGGCGCCGGCGCCGCGCAACTGTTCCACGGCGCCGTCATTGAAGGCCGTGAGGATTGAATCGAGCAGCATGGACGCGCGCGCCGGTTTGACCAGATAGGCGGAAAACAGCCCGCCGGCGAGGCCGGTCGGATCGCCCTTGCGTCCGGCGGAAGTCAGCAAGACCAGCGGCGTGGACGCGAGGTCCGGGTCCGCCTTGATGAGGTTTGCGAGTTCGACGCCGTCGGCGCCGGGCATCTGAAAATCGAGAATGCCGATCGCGTAGGGCGCGCCCTCCCGCGCGGCCTTGCGCATGGCGGCAAGGGCTTCGTCAGCGTTTCCGCTCAGATCGGCGGCAAGATTCCAGGAGGCGAGCTGTTCCTTCAGGATCGTGCAGTTGACCGGGTTGTCGTCAACGATGATGGCGCGTTTGCCCTCGAAGGACGCGGAGGGCGCCGGATTGCTGTCGGCCCCGTCGTCAATGGCGAGCGGCAGGCGCACGCGGAAAACGGAGCCCTTGCCGCTCTCGCTTTCGACGCTGATGACGCCGTCCATCGCCTCGACCATTTTCTTGCTGATCGAAAGACCCAGCCCTGCGCCATTGTATTTCCGGGCTGAAGAGCCGTCGACCTGTTCGAACTCTTCGAAAATCGCCGTCAGTTTCTGTTCCGGAATGCCGCATCCCGTATCGGAGACCGAGATGGTCACGTCGGCGATTTCGCCACGCTTCACGCCTTCGACTTCGACGAGGATATGGCCTTCCTCGGTGAACTTCACCGCATTGCCGACAAGGTTCGTGACAACCTGGCGCAAGCGGCCGGGGTCGCCGATGAAGGTTTCGTCAAGGCTCGGATCGTAGCGCACCAGAAGTTCGAGATTTTTCTCTTCCACCGGAATCGACAGAAGGGCGCCCACATCTTCGATGCATTCGCGCAGGCAGAAGGATTCCTTCACGAGCTTAAGTTTGCCCGCTTCCAGGCGTGAGAAATCGAGAATGTCGTTGATGATTTTCAGGAGGGCGTCGCCCGAACTCACAATGACGCGCGCCATGTCGGCCTGTTTGTCCTCGAGCCTGGTGCCGAGGAGGAGCGACGCCATGCCGATGACGCCGTTCATGGGCGTTCTGATTTCGTGGCTCATATTGGCGAGGAATTCGGACTTGGCGCGGTTCGCCGCTTCCGCCTGTTCTTTCGACTCGCGAAGCTGTTCGGACAGCGCGCGCAATTCGTCCTCGCGCATCTGCGCCATGGTGATGTCGCGATAGGTGATGACGAGCCCGCCATGAGGGCGCCGTCTTGCGCTTTCCTCGATGATGCGTCCGTCTTTCTGGCGGCGCACGGCGCGGAAATCCTCGCCTGCGGCCAGGGCCGCCTCGCATCTTGAAAAATATTCCTCGACGCTGTCGAACTCATACATCGCGTGCCGCATGCCGATTTCGAGCAGCGTGCGTATGTCGGAGCCGATCGCCCAAGCGTCTTTGGCCATGCCGGACATGCGCCAGGCTTTTTCGTTGATCTCGATGATGGTGAAGCTGTCATCGAGCACGACAACGCCCTGGGCCATGGACTCGAGCACTTCGGAAAGGAGCTGGGATTTCTGGGCAATGTCCTCGGTGCGCCGGCGGATCGTTTCCTCGAGATTGGCGTTCGTCTCTTCAAGCTGGCGCAGGGCGTCCGCCTCCGCCATCTTGGCGCCGATCTGGTCCGATACGTCATGGGCGACGCCGCGATAGCCCTTGAATTCGCCGTCCGGTCCGAAGACGGGTTTCGCGCTGCGCTCGATCCAGACCGATTTGCCGTTGTCGAAGGTCACGCAGGAGACGAATTCATGAATGGGCTCGCGGCGCATGACCGCTTGCCGGAGTTCCTCCCAGGCTTCATCGCTGACATGGTTGCCGGAAAACGACATTGTCGCGCCGATGAATTTGCTGTGGTCCGCGCCGGTGACTTCCGTCGCGCGGTCGGAGATGTAGGTGTAGCGCAGCTCGGCGTCGACCTCCCAGATCCAGTCTCCGGCGCTTTCGGCGAAGTCGCGATAGCGCGCTTCGCTCTCGCGCAGCTTTTTTTCCGCGTCCTCCTGTTCGGAGATGTCTTTCGTCCATCCGACATAGCCTTTGAAAACGCCGTCATCGTCGAAGACCGGCATGCCGTGTTCGCTGACCGTCATGACCGTGCCGTCCATGCGGATGACGTTATGGCGCACGCCGTCAATGGGCTTTCGTTCGTCGAAAAGACGAAGGAGGGTGGCTTCGGCCTCTTTCGAGCCGCCTTCATCAAGCGGCGAAATTTCCAGCGCCTTCTGGTTTGCCGGCGGATTTGTGGAGCGGCCGGTCAGCTTCTCGAAATTCTCGGAAAGATAGAGGAGGTAGCCGTCCGCATCGGTTTCCCAGGCCCAGTCCGACGCGGCTTCCATGAACCACCGGAAACGCCCGCTTTCCTGACTGGCGGTCTCTTCGATCATCTGCTTTTTGAGAGAGAGCTCGGTCAGCGCTTCGCCCACGCGCTTGTTGTGATGGAACGCGACAAAAGCCCCGAGCAGCATGAGAAGCGCAATTACCATGAGGTCGGTGTCGCCTGTGGCGATCAGAACAGGGGTGAACGGCACGATGCACATGAACAGGGGAAAACTGGCGGCGCGCGGCAGGGCGGCAAGCGCCATGGAGGCTGCAACGCCGCAATAAAGGCACCACAGGCTGAGGAGAATGTATCCTTCCTTGCTGGCGTACTGGGCAAGGAAGATCGCGATCCCGGCGCAGGCGACGGCGAGCCCTGCGGCGACTTTCGGCACGACGGAGAGGAGGCGGCGCTTTTCTTCTGTGCTCAGCTTGCCGACATCGAGCCTTATCCAGCCCGGCGCGCGCACGGCGATAAAGCCGATATAAATGCCGAGCGCCGTCAGGATGACGGGTTCTGCGTGATCAAAGAAACGAAAGGCGATCAGGCCGGAGCACAGCGCAATAGCGATCAGGATACGCGGTATCTGCTGCTTTAGTTCACGCAGCTGCCGCGCCATGACGGCGTCGGGCGCATCGGAGACGGGTGCGCCGCCGAACAGTTTTACTATTTTTCTCATCCGGCGGCTGGCTCCAGATTTATTTGCCCTGATCATGGAAAATGATGGTTAATTCGCCGTATAGGCGAGGCTTCATTTGCCTCAACCTTATGGCGGGACTGTTCGCGGGCGTGTTGGTGAGACGGAAATTCCGGAGTTGAAAAGAACAGTTAACAGTTTGCTATCATGCTGGCGGGGCGCACATGGCGTGCTGCGCCGCAGGGGAGAGAGATGACCAAGACCATGACGCCGCCCTCGGACCGGCAAGAGTTTGAGGGCTTTCCCGCTTTTTACGAGACCGAGATCGCGCCTTATCTCCGCCGGGAGGAAGAGGCGCGCCAGACGGCCTTGATGCAGGCGGGGCTTGTGGGCGTCGCGGGGGCGGTCGCCGCCGCCGCCGCCGTCCGGTTCGGCCCCTTTGGCGACGGCAATGTGCAGCTCGGCTTTTTCATGGGCTTCTTTACGCTCGCCGCTGTCATGTGGCGGGTCAACCGCACCCGCGCCGCCATCACCCATGGCCTTCTGGAACGGGTTTGCCGCAAGCTCGATTTCGCCTATCGCCGCGATATCGGGCGGCCGGATTATTTCGCCGCCTTCGACAGGCTGAAACTGATGCCGGGTTTCAACCGGGAGAGCTGGGAAGACGAAGTGCGCGGCGCCCGGGACGGCGCCGACTTCGTGTTCTGCGAGGCGCATCTGAAATACAAGTCGAGCGGCAAGAACTCCTCGACGCGCACGGTCTTTCACGGCCAGCTTCTGGTGATCGACTATCACAAGGAGTTTCTGGGCGAGACGGTGGTGCGCCGCGACGCCGGGCTGTTCAACCGTTTCGGCAAGCCCGGATCGAATTTCAGCCAGGTCGGCATTGCGTCGCCGAAATTCGAAAAGATCTTTGAAGCCTGGTCCACCGACCAGGTGGAGGCCCGCGACCTGCTTGATCCCATCGTGCTGGAGCGCTTCGAGGAGCTCGACCGGCTGTTTGACGGCGCCAAGCTGCGCGCGGCGTTTAGCGGCGGGCGGCTCTATATGGCGCTGGAGAGCGGCGACAAGCTCAATATGGGCTCGATGTTCAAGCCGCTTGAGGGGCCGGAGCGGGTCGAAACGATCCTGCACGAGTTCGATCTTATTTTCGATCTCATGGATGTGCTGATCAAGCGGGTGTCGGGCCGCATGGACGGGGCCTTTTCCGTCGCCGCCGTGCGCGGCCAGTAGCAACCTGCCTGCTGCGAAAGGAGTCGCCGGGCATGACGCGCATTCTCATTCTCGGCGGCGCAGGGGTTTTCGGAAGCCGCCTGGCGCGCATGCTCGACCGGGATGCGCGGTTCGATCTTGTCATCGCGGGCCGCAACGAAGCGCGCGCGCAGGAATTCGCCGCCACGCTGACAGGGCCCGCACGAAAAGAGGGCGTTGGCGCCTCTGTTGACTCGATTGCCGATACGCTGCGGCAGATGGCGCCCGATCTTGTGATCCATTGCGCAGGGCCCTTTCAGGGGCATGACTACACAGTCGCCGAAGCAGCAATTGCCGTCGGCATTGACTATGCCGACCTCTCCGACGGGCGTGCTTTCGCGGAAGGCTTTCCCATCCTCGATGCGGCGGCGAAAAAGGCGGGCGTCTTCGCCCTGACGGCCTGTAGCACGACATCGGCGCTCTCGACGGCGGCGGCGTTGCGCTTGGCGGAAGGCCTTTCGCGCATCGACGCGGTTCGCGTCGGCGTCACGCCGGGCAATCGCGCGCCGCGCGGGCCGGCGGTCGTCGAGGCGATCCTCTCCTATGTCGGAGAACCGATCCCGGTGCGAAAGGATGGCGAGACGGTGATGGCGACGGGCTGGGGGAGCCTCGCAAGGGAGTCTTTGCCGGGCCTCGGGGCGCGTTATTTCAGTCCCTGCGACGCGCCGGACATGCCCGCCATGAACCGGCTATTCCCGCAGGCGCGGCGCATCGATTTTCTGGCCGGTCTGGAATTGCCGATCCTGCACCTGCCTTTATGGACGCTCGCGAAACTGCGCCGCGCCCGGATGATTCCGAATCTCGCGGGAGCGGCCGGCTTCTTTCACGCGGCGGCGAGCCGGTTCGAGGCCTTTGGCGGCGACAAGGGCGGCATGTTCGTCGAACTCGCTGGAACGGACGGGACGGGCGCGCCTGTCCGCCGGCGATGGCGCCTCGTCGCGGGGTCGGGCGACGGGCCCAACATCCCGGCCATAGCGGCGGCGATCCTTGCAAAACGCTGTGCGTCGGGCGACCGGCCGGCGCCGGGGGCGCGCATCACCATGGGCGACATTGCGCTTGACGCGTTCGAGCAGGAATTTGCAGCCTTCGACATTACAACGGCAATGGAGACAAGCGATGGCGCGGACGCTGTATCGCGACCTGTTTGGCGAGCGCTTTGAGGCTTTGCCGGCGGAAATAAAGGCCATGCATGGCGCGGCGCGTAAAGCGGCGGGCCGCGGCGATATTCAGCGAGGCCGCTCGGTTCTGGCGCAACTTCTCTGCGCGCTTTCCGGCGCGCCGCATTCGGGACGGGACGTGCCGGTCGAGGTGCGTTTCGATCCCTTGCCAGGCGGCGAATGCTGGACGCGCGATTTCGACGGCGAGACGTTTCGGACAAGGCTCATGCTGAAACAGGACGGCGCGGCGCCGGCGCTGACCGAACATTTCGGGCCTTTCGCGTTTCACCTTCGCATGAGGGCCCATGACGAGGGCGTCAATCTCGTTCCCGAAGGCGTTAAGTTGTTCGGGGCGCCGCTGCCGCGCTTTCTCTGTCCGGAAGCGGGCGGGTATGAGCGCGTGAGGGAAGGGCGCTTTTGTTTCGAGGTGTTCGTGCGGTTTCCGCTGGCGGGCGAAATCGTGCGCTATGAAGGATGGCTGAAACCCGTTGCGTAAGAGGTCAGGCGTGGGCGTGGGCCGGTTCGGCGCGCTGCGCAGGCGTCACGGCGACGGCGCGGTCCGCGGCGCGCGCATCGGTGACGAGGCGGCGGAATTTCACGGGATCGGCCATGGGGTGGGTGCGGATTTCGCTGTCGCCGGTCCCGGACACCTCGACCACGCCGAAGCCGAAGATGCGGCCCCAGAAACCCTGGTGAAGTTCGATCTGCTCCACAGTCGAGACGCCGAGCTCCATGGTCTCGCGGGTGAACAGACCCTTTTTGTAAACGACGCGGCGCGTCGTGAGCGCTGATTCCGTCGTTGCGAAGTGAATGAGCATCAGCGCCCAGATGAGGATGCCGACGCCGACAATGCCGAGAAGGATCAGCGATCCCCAGGCCACCACATGATAGGGCCAGGGAAAGCGCGCGACCATCAGGATCTCTTCATCAGAGCCGAGACTGGATTTCACATAAGACATAAGGCCCTCGAGTCACTCCTCGCTGAGAAGAGAACACCCGGGGCCTTAACTGGGTTCCTGCCCTGAAATGCGCTTGTGAGAAGCGGCTTACGGGGTTTCGGTCGTCGGGCCGGCTTCTTTCGCGGGACCGCCGCCCACGGCCTCCTGGATATTGCCGAGACGGTCATACATGCCGAAGATCACGATATAAATCTCGCACAGAAAGCGCCAGAAGATCAGCGCGATGAGCCCGCCGATGGGCGCCATGATCAGCATGCCCAGCCCCTGGGCGAAGCCCAGGCGGAAGCTGGCGAGCGCCCCGAAAATTGCAATCAGCGTACTGATGGCGATGCCGGCGATGCCGATCCAGTAAAGGACCTTGATCAGCGCCGTGGCGATGAGTTTGTCGAAAGTCATGAAGCGGCTGACGATTCCGGACATTGCATTTCTCCTTATTGGGCCCGTCGACGGGCGCTGACAGCAACGCGACACAGCCTTCGGGACAACGCATCCGAAGTCTCAATCGGGAATAGGATCAGGATTCGCGAATCGGCGCCAGAAGGGGGCTATCGCACCAATGTCAGCCGCTCGGCCGCCCGCGTCACGCCCGTATAAAGCCAGCGGGCCCCGTGTTCGCGGAACATATAGCTTTCGTCGAACAGGACCACATTGTCCCATTGGCTGCCCTGCGCCTTGTGGACGGTGAGAGCGTAGCCATAGTCGAACTCGTCCGCGCCTTTGCGCTGGAGCCACGGGACGGTTTCCGGCCCTTCGGTGAAAAAGGCGCGGGGCACCGTGACCGTGACCGCCTTGCCGCCTTCTTCGGGCCGCACGGAAAAGCGCACGCGCCCGCCCTTGGGCTTCATGGTGCGGTCGACCGTCCAGATGCCGCCATTGAGGAGACCCTTCTTCTTGTTGTTCCGCAGGCAGACGAGCTTTTCGCCGGCTTCGGGCGTATCGGCGGAGAAGCCGTGCAGTTCGCGAAGACGGTCATTGTAACGCTTGCGGGTTTTGTTGGCGCCCACGAGGATCTGGTCGGCGTCCATGATCTCTTCGGTCTGTACGTCGCGCTTTGAGATGACGCGGCATTCCTCTGACTGTTCGTCGAAGGTCTCGCCTTCGCGGATCGCCATGGACAGCCGGATGATCGGATTGTCCGCCGCCTGGCGATGGATTTCCGTCAGCATGAAATCGGGATCGCCTTCGGTAAAAAAGCCGCCGCCCTTGACCGGCGGGAGCTGCGCCGGATCGCCCAGCACCAGCACCGGCTTGTCGAAGGAGAGGAGGTCCTTGCCGAGGTCTTCGTCCACCATGGAGCATTCGTCGATGATGATGAGATCGGCGTCGGCGGCGGGCGCGTCATGGCGGATGGTGAAGGACGGCTCGCCTTCATCCTCCTCGTCGGCGCGCGACGGGCGATAGATCAGCGAGTGGATGGTCGTCGCACCGACGCAGCCCCGCTGGCGCATCACATGGGCGGCCTTGCCGGTGAAGGCGGCGAAGGCGACCTCGCCGCCGGCGTTCTCGGCGATATGGCGCGCAAGCGTCGTTTTGCCCGCGCCGGCATAGCCGAAGAGGCGGAAGACTTGCGTTTCGCCGGCCTTGCGCCAGCGCTCTACGGCGAGAAGCGCGTTATCCTGTTCGACGGACCATTGCATCTAGCTCAACTCAACCCATGCCGGAACATGGTCCGAGGGCTTCTCCTTGCCGCGCTCCTTGCGGTCGACGCCGGCGTCCTTGAATCGGTCGGCGGCCTGCGGGCTTAGCAGCAGATGGTCGATGCGGATGCCGTTGTCCTTCTCCCAAGCGCCGCGCTGATAATCCCAGAAGGTGAAACAGGCGGCGCGGGGGTGGGCCTGACGGATGGCGTCGGTGAGGCCGAGATTGACGATCTCGCGGAACGCGGCGCGCGTCTCGGGCAGGAACAGGGCGTCGCCTTCCCACGCTTTCGGATCGTGCGCGTCCTCCTCCTGCGGGATGACATTGTAATCGCCGGCGAGAACGAATGCCTCTTCATGCTCGAGCAGCTTTTGCGCGTGCTTTTTGAGGCGCTTCATCCATTTCATCTTGTAGTCGTATTTCGGTCCCGGCGCCGGGTTGCCGTTGGGCAGATAAAGCCCGCCGACGCGCACCGGCTCGGCGTCATCCGGGGTCACCAAAGCCTCGATATAGCGCGCCTGTTCGTCGTCCTTGTCGCCGGGCAGGCCTTTGAGCACGTCCTCGACCGGATGCTTCGACAGGAGCGCGACGCCGTTATAGGTTTTCTGACCGTGGACTTCGACATTATAACCGCGGTCCTCGAATTCGAGGGCCGGAAATTTCTCATCGACGCATTTAATCTCCTGCAAGACCGCGACATCGGGTTTTGTCGCATCGAACCATTCGAGAATGCGGGGCAGGCGGGCGTTGATGGAATTGACGTTGAAGGAGGCGATTTTCATAGCTGTCCGGTTTCTTCGGCTTTTTCTTTGACGCGCTGGAGGGCGCTTTTCAGATAGCCGGGCCAGAACAGTTTGACAATGAACCAGACGAAAGGCTCGGAGAGCGCGCCCGCCGGCGTGAACACATAGGTCCAGTCGATGCGGGTGCGCCCGGCGGCCCGTTGCGTGAAGTGCCAGTCGGCGCGCGCTTCGGCGACAAGCGGGGCGAAGAGGCCCGTGAATTCCGTCAGACGATAGGCGAAGGTCTTGTCGCGGGTGAAGCCGATCAATTCTTCGCGTACGGATGAATTGTCGGAAAGCCGGTGGCGGCGCACCTCGCCAATCGTAGACCAGGGCGCGTCATGGCCTTCCACCTCGAGAATGGCCGGCAAGGGCCCGTGCTTCTGGATCAGCGCGCGCGCATCCATGGAGGCGGCGGCGTCGAAGACGCGCGCGGCGGGCGCGTCGGCATATTCGGTGACGGAGATCTGTACCGACATGATGTCTGTCCCGGATAGAATTCGTTGTCACGGCCCTGAGACGGCCGGCCGACCCGGCATAACCGATTTTCTGCCGGGATGACAGCCAGGCGGATAAAGGCTGGGTCGGTCGTGCTGAAACGCCCGTTACAGGCGGCCTTAGAGCCCGGCGACGCCGGCGTGCTATTGCGTGTGGAACCGCGCGAATTCTTCCACACCGACGCGCGAGGAGCGCAAGGCGTTCACTTTCGCGTCGGGGTCCGCATAGCCGAGCGCCATGCCGCAATAGAGCTGCTCGCTGTCGGGAAGGCCGAGAAAGGCGGAGACGGTTTTCGCGCGCGCGGTCCAGGCTTCCTGCATGCAGGTCGCAAGGCCCTTCTCTTCCGCGGCGAGGGCAAGCGTCGCCATGAACATGCCGAGATGCGCCCACTGGCCCTTGTCGAAGCGCCAATCGAGAGAAAAGAAGAGGCCGACGGGCGCGCCGAAAAATTCGTAATTGCGCAGCAGGTGCTGGATGCGCGCGGGCTTGTCCTCGCGCGGTATGCCAAGAAGGGCGTACATCTCTTCCCCGACCTCGAACCGCCGCGTGCGCCAGGGTTCGGCGAGGTTCGGCGGATAGACCTGCAATTCGCTCTCATCGCCCAGCGGGTTGTCGGCGATCGCCTGTTTCACGGCGGCGACCAGCCGGTCGCGGGCGGAGCCCATCACCACATCAACGCGCCAGGGCTGGAGATTGCCGCCTGACGGCGCCCAGCGCGCGGTCTCCAGCAAGTCGCGGATTTGCGCCTCGCTCACCGGCTTGTCGAGGAAGGCCCGCGTGGAAATGCGGGATTTGACGGCTTCAGTGACGGTCATCGGAAGGTCCAGCGCTTTTATTCCGTCCCTTGGGGACTTACATGAAATGCTCATGGCGAGAGTGACGGGAGCGGGCCCCGCGGGCAATGGCGGCGAGCAGTGAGTAAAGATCAGAAGTCCAAATTAACGTTCCTCGCGACAATCCTCATGTTCGCGGCGACGGCGTTCCTGATCGCCCGCAATGAGGAGCTGATCTTTCAGGATCGGGGCGAGGTCGCCGTGACGCGCGACCGCGCCGATCCGGAAACGCTGGTCTTCACCTGGCGCAGCAAAGTCGAGGCGCCCATGGCGCGGCGCTTCGAGGAGGCCTATCGCGAGTGGAAAGGCGAGGGCAGCCGGATCATCATCGACCTGCATTCGCCAGGCGGCGCCATCGCGGAGGGCGAACAGGTGATCCGCCTTATCGACCGCATGAAGCGCACGCATATCATCGACACGCGCGTCAAGGCGCGCCGCGCCTGTTACTCCATGTGCGTGCCGATCTATCTTCAGGGCGAGGAGCGCTATGCGGCGGCGAATGCGCGCTTCATGTTCCACGAGCCCTCGGCCTATGATTTCTACACCGGCGAGAAAGTCGACCAGCCGCAATTCGAGCGCGACCTCGTGAGCCGGCGCTATTTCGACCGCTATTTCGGCGACTCGCCCATGGACCCGGTCTGGCGCGACAAGCTCGCGGCGGAATGGAAAGGCAAGGACCTTTATTTCACCGCGCGCGAGCTCATGGAGCAGAATTCCAACATCGTGACGGTGCTGGAGTAGGAGATAGGATTTTCCTCCCCCATTTATGGGGGAGGTGTCCGCGCAGCGGACGGAGGGGGCATAACCCCCCTCCGTCGTCCCGGATTACATCCGGTCCGACACCTCCCCCGCAGGCGGGGGAGGAGGGTTTCGCCTAGAACATCGTGTTGTCGTTGGCGGGCTCGGCAGGGACTTCCATATAAACGTCCCAGTGCTCGGCGAGCTTGCCGTCTTCAAGGCGGAAGATTTCAACCACGGCCCATCCCAACGCGTCCGGCGTCTGTTTGCCGTTGTGATGGATCCAGACATAATCGCCTTCGGCGGCGACGCGTTTGATGTCGAGTGAGAGTTCGGGGTTTTCCGCGATAAACTCGGCGAAAAAATCGAACGCCGCATCGAGCCCGTCTTCGGCGAGGCTGCTGTGCTGGATATAGCTGTCGCCGAAACATTCGGTCCGGCTGTCGGTCAGATTGTGCTGGTTGAAAATGAGGTCCATGCAATAGACCGCTTTTTCCTTGTTCGCTTCTTCCAGTGCGTCCTGGCGTTCGGCGTCGCTTTCGCCCCCGCCGCAGCCGCTGAGGAGCGCCGTCAGCGCGGCCCCTGCAATCAACACATTCCGCATGTCTCGCCTCCCATGTTTTGTGGGGCGGAGACTAACGGGGGCCGGGGGCGGGCGCTATGACGAGAGGGAACCGCGCGCCTGAGGAGCCGAGGCGGGCGCGCCCTTAGAACATCGTGTTTTCGTTGGCGGATTCTTCCGGCACCGGCTGCACTACGTCCCAGTGTTCGACGAATTTGCCGTCCTTGAGCCGGACTATGTCGACGGCGGCGAGGCCCGGCCCCTCGGGCGTCGGCAGGCTGTGATAGTGAATCCAGACGAGATCGTCCACGGCCGCGACCCGTTTCACATAGATCTGAAGATCCGGATATTGTTCGAAGATCGGGCGCATATGCGCGAACATCGCGTCCTTGCCGTCCGGCGCGTGGGGGTTGTGCTGGATATAGGGCTCGCCCCAGCATTCCTCTTCCGACTTCTCGAATTCCTGCTGATTGAAGAGAAGGTCGAAACAGTAAAGCGCCTTTTCCTCATTCGCCGCTTCGAGCGCCGCCTGTTTGGCAAGCGCGCTGTCGCCTGCGTTCTGCTCGCAGCCGCCAAGGGCCGTAAGGGCCGCCAGCGCCGCGCCGGTCGCCAACCATTTCAGCATATCCCGCCTCCCATGTTTGGGCGGATTCTACCGGAGCCCCGGGGCGCCCGCTATGACGAGAGGGAACCGCGCTGACGGGCGATGACGTCCTAGAACATGGTGTTGTCGTTGGCGGCCTCTTCCGGCACCGGCTGCACCACGTCCCAGTGCTCCACGAACTTCCCGTCTTCCATGCGCAATATGTCGACCACCGCGAGACCGAGACCGTCCGGGGTCGGCTTGTTGTTGTAATGGATCCAGACGAGATCGCCTTCGGCGGCGGACCGCTTGATGTCGATCCGGAGATCGGGGTTCGCCTCGAAGAAGGGGCCGAGAAACGCCATCAGCGCGTCGGCGCCGTCCGGCGCGGCGGGGTTGTGCTGGATGTAAGTCTCGCCGAAGCACTCGGTCTTCGCCTGTTCGAGCTCGTGCTGGTTGAAGAGAAGGTCCATGCAGTAAAGCGCCTTCTCTTTGTTGGCTTGCTGCAAGGAGGTTTCCTCGCCGCCGTTCTGCGCCTCGCAGGCCGCGACGACCAGCGACGCCGCCAGCGCCGCTGCGCCCGTCATGAGAATGTTCCGCATGGTTTCTCTCCCGTTTGTTTGTGCGGGGAGGATAGCGCATAGAAAAGGCTAGCGCGAGCGAACTAGCGCCTCAAATTTAGCAATATCAGTCGTTGAGGCTGCATTGAATATTTTGATGCCTGTTAATTTTTCGAGTTCGTTAGCCACATCCACAAAGTCAGTGTCACAAGTTATGAAAGCATCGGCCTTCGATTTATGAGCAGAATCGAAATGTCTAATATCCAAAGACCGGTTTTGCTGCTTTAAGATTCCAGCAATTTCGTCAAAGAGTTCTGACTTTTCCATCATGTACAACGGAATAGTATCGCTCATACGTATTTGTGTCGTGTCTACTGTAACTAGGCTTGGTATTGCGAAAGTAATTTTACGTTTTTCCTGCCATGCTCGATCATTTTCATCGTAAGGAAAGTGAATGACCTGAACTTTTGGGGAACGGAGTAACCCCTTTATTCCCCTCACTCCCCAAGCACCACGTTCGCAATATACTATTAATTGGGTTGACGAAATTTCCATTCCGTCTTCAAGCCTAAAGAGAAAAACTGGTGCCGCAGCCGCAGGCCGCCGTGGCGTTCGGGTTCTCGATCTTGAAGGCCGCGCCGATGAGCTCGTCGGAAAAGTCGATGACGGAGCCGGCCATGTAGTCGACCGAGACGGAATCGACGAGCACCGAATAGCCGTTGGCGTCGAGAACGAGGTCGTCCGCGTCGCGGTCGGTCACGATGTCGAAGGTGTACTGGAAGCCGGAACAGCCGCCGCCTTCCACCGCCACGCGCAGCATGGCGCCCTCGGGCTCCTTCGAAAGGATCGCGGCGATGCGTTTGGCGGCCCGCTCTGATACGGTGACGGGGCCGGAGGCGGTGCTGGCTTCTGCGACGCTCATGAACTTGGGTCTCTTGCTGCGTGTTCGGCCAACATAAGGGGTCCGGGCCCTTATTTCGAGGGCTCGCCCCCCGCGCCGGCGCTGAAAATCGCCCCGATCCTGGCGTGAAAGCGGTTAATTTCGGGAAACCGGCGGTTTTGCTGGCGACTCACGGCAATGAGGGCGGAAATTCGCGGGACAATATGGACTTCAACAGGATCGAAAGGCTGTTCTTCTGGGCGACGCGGCTGACCACGCTGGTCGCCGTCATGGCGTCCCTCGGGGGCGCGCTGATCATGTTCTATATCGGGGCGGAGAACACCTTTTCCGCCTTCGAGCACCAGTTCGACCCGTCGCCGGCCAAGCCCGTGGAGGGCCTGCCCGAGGACGAGGCGACGGTCATCAATCTCATGGTGGCGCTCGACAATTTCCTCATCGGCGTGGTGCTTTTGTTTTTCGCCTACGGGGTTTACGGGCTTTTCATCAGGCCGGATTTCAATTCCAGCGATCTCGGCCTGCCCGAATGGATGCATGTGGAGCAGATCGGCCAGCTCAAGCAGACCATCGCCGAGGTCATCTTTGTCGTTCTTTTTGTTCTGTTTTTAAGGATTGCGCTGCAGACCTTCCAGAGCGGCGCGCCCAATCCGAGCCTGGCGCAGATCGGCTGGTTTCTGATGCTGCCCTTTTCGATCCTGATGCTGGCGGGGGCGCTGCGGCTGGTGGAGTTGCACCCGAAGCCCCGGCGCGGCAATCCGGCGGCGTCCAGGGGCCGGATCACGCCGGCCCATGATGACGCGCGCGAGAAGGCGGAGTAGAGCTTTGTTATGAAGCTGCAAGGCCAAGTCCCTGAAGACATGCCGGAATCGGCTTTCGACGCGCCGTCCGGCCCGATGGCCTTTCCGGCGCCGCTGGCGCCCTACGCCGCGCGGGCCGAGGCAAGCCGGGGCCGGCTCCACACGGAAGCCGAAAGCGCCTTCCGGACCGCCTTCCAGCGCGACCGCGACCGGGTGATCCACGCCGTCGCTTTCCGGCGCCTCAAGCACAAGACGCAAGTGTTCATTTCCCACGAAGGAGACCACTACAGGACCCGGCTCACCCATTCTCTCGAGGTCGCCCAGATCGCGCGGACGCTCGCCCGGACGCTGAAGCTTGACGAGGACCTAGCCGAATGCGTGGCGCTCGCCCACGATCTCGGTCACCCGCCGTTCGGCCATACGGGCGAGGACGTCTTGGTCGAGTGCATGGCGGCCTATAACGGCTTCGACCACAATGCCCAGACGTTGCGGCTCCTGACCAAGCTCGAACGCCGCCACGCTGCGTTTGAGGGGCTCAATCTCACCTGGGAAACGCTCGAAGGCGTCGTCAAACATAACGGCCCGATTTCGGGGCCCTTGGCGAAGAAGAAAGAAGCGCTGCCCGCCGCCATCGTCGAATATGCTGAGACCCATGATCTCTGGCTCGACACCTTTCCGTCTCTGGAAGCCCAAGTCGCGGCCATCGCTGACGACATCGCCTATAACAATCACGACGTCGATGATGGCCTGCGAGCGGGGCTTTTCAGCTTCGCCGAAGCGCGCGAGCTGCCGCTGGTGGGGCCGGCGATCCGCTCCGCCGAAGACCGTTTTCCAGACGCGCCCCGCGACATCCTCATCGCGGAGGCCGTGTCAGACCTCATCGGCGCTATGGTCGAGGACGTCATCGCGGAAACGAAGGGCAGGCTCGTCGCTGTCAATCCGGCGGACGCCGATGCGGTGCGCCGCGCCCCGGCGGCGTTGTGCGCGTTTTCCACAGAGATGGAGACGAAGCTTTCGGGCCTGCGCGCCTTCCTGCACGAAAACATGTACCGCCATTACAAGGTCAATCGCGCCCGCAGCCAGGCCAAGAGAATCATTAAATCTTTGTTCGACTTGTTCTTTACGGAGCCCGAGACGTTGCCGCCGGAATGGCGCGAGCGATATGAGGGCGGGAGCGACGCCCGCCGGGCGCGCGCGGTTTGCGACTATATCGCTGGCATGACTGACCGTTACGCCATCAGGGAATACCGGCGCCTTTTTGGGGTCGAATTTGAGGGCTAACGCTCTGCGTTCGCGTCTTCCGATGGTAGAATGGCGGATCGCGGCGATTCGGCGTCGGCCGGGACAAGAGCCGGACCACGACCGGAAGATGGGCCGGAAGAAAGAATTGACGAACCTCTGAGCCGGGGATTTTACAAGCGGGCTTCGGACGGTTTCGAGGGGAGAAGATCGGGCGCGGACTTTATTGAAGCGCTTTCGAAGGAGCGGTTTTAGACATGGCGAACGCAGCACAAGACGAAGCTTACGAAGAAGACTATCAGGAATATGACGAGTTCGACGACGAGGAAGACGATCGCGGACTGTCGGGCTTCGCTGTCCTGATCATGGGCATCGTCATGATCGGCGCGTTCGTGTCGGTCGTGTGGATCGCCTACAAGCAGGGCATGAAGGTCGGCCGCGACGGCGGCGCCGTCGAAACGCCTTATGTCGCCGCCGATCCCGATCCCATCAAGATCGAGACCGCCGAGGACGGAACGCCCGTCGCGGAAGACCGCGAGGTTTATGACGCGCTCGACGGCGATGGCGGCGAACCGGTGACGACCCTCGCCGAAGGCCCCGAAGAGCCTGTGGACCGCTCCGCCGAAGACGCCATCGGCGCGCTTTCCGCCGAAGCGGAAGCGGCCGCCACCGACATGAATGACGAAGTCGAGGATCGTCTCGCCGATCTCGAGGCGCAGGATGCGCAGGTGCTCGACAATGCGCCCGCCGAAGAAGAGCCCGTTGACGATGCGCCGGAAACGGTCAGCGTCGCGCAGGCGCCGGCCTCAACAAGCGCATCCTCTTCAGGCTCAGGCTCGGTCAACGCCGGCGGCGGCACGCATGTGGTGCAGGTCGGCGCCTTCCGCTCCAATGACGAAGCCATGGCGCAATGGGGCCGCATGGAAGGCAAGCTCGGCGATTATCTCTCGGGCAAGGGCCCCGATGTTGAGCGCGCCGATCTCGGCGACCGCGGGATCTATTACCGCCTGCGCGTCGGACCGTTCTCGTCTTCCGACGACGCCAAGACCTATTGCGCCGGGTTGAAAGATCGCGGCCAGGATTGTCTCGTGAAGGGGCTTTAAAAATCCGCTCATCCCGGCGCAAGCCGGGATCTCGCGCCACAAGCAAAAGACCCCGGCCTGCGCCGGGGTGAGCGGCAGGTGATAGAGTCATGCCCACAGCTGTTATTTTCGATTGCGAAGGCCCGCGCCTCTCTGAAGAGGAGCGGGCTTTCTTCAAGGATGTCGACCCCTGGGGCTTCATCCTGTTCGCGCGCCATTGCGAAAGCGCCGATGCGGTGCGCGCGCATTGCGACGAGTTGCGCGAGTGCGTCGGGCGCGAAGACGCGCCGATCCTCATTGACCAGGAGGGCGGGCGCGTCGCGCGCATGAAGCCGCCGGCCTTTCCGGCCCATCCCGCGCCCGCCGTTTTCGGCGAACTCTGGAAACTCGATCCGAAGAAGGCGAATGAAGCCGCGAAGCTCAACGGCTATCTCCTCGGGCGTCTCGTGTCCGATCTCGGCGTCACGGTGAATTGCGTCCCCATGCTCGACGTGCCGCAGATCGACGCGGACCCGCAGGTCATCGGTGATCGGGCGCTGGCGAAATGGCCCGACATCATCGCCAATCTCGGCCATGCGACTGCCGAAGGGCTGAAGGAAGGCGGGGCGCTCCCCGTCATCAAGCACCTGCCGGGCCATGGCCGTTCGCTCTGCGATTCCCATCATGACCTGCCGCGCGTCTCGGCGAAAAAGCGCGACCTCGTCGCTTGCGATTTCGAACCGTTCAAACTCTTGCGCGATGAGAAAATGGGCATGACCGCGCATATCGTTTACGAGGCTTATGATGCGGAACGTCCGGCGACCTTGTCGCCGGTCATCGTGGAAGAGGTGATCCGCGGCGAGATCGGTTTCGGCGGTCTGTTGTTCACGGACGATCTCAAGATGAAGGCGCTGGGCGGCGCTATTTCTGATCGCATAACGGGCGCCTATGACGCCGGCTGCGACATCGCGCTCGCCTGCAATTTTACGCTGCGCGAAAAGAAGGAAAGCGCGTCTGCGTTGCGCGCGCTTGAGGGCGCGGCGGCGGCGCGCGCAAAGGCCGCTATGGCCGACTTGCGCACGCCCGAAAGAGGCGATACCAGCGAGCCTTACAAGCGGCTCAACGGGCTGATCAAGCCGGCGCTCGCTTAGTTTTCAACAGAGGACGGGAAAGCCGATAGGATGCGGCCAGAATCGGCCCTAAACTGATCTGATGGCGGATGGCGAACATATTCCCCAAATGGCGGCGCCGGTGAACGAGGCGGAACCCGAAAGCGGCGCGCAAGGCGCCGCCGAGAGCAGCGATTCGTTCGACGCGCCGGTGCGCGTGACGACGACGGACGAGGCCATCGACGCGCTGGTGGTGAATATCGAGGGCTATGAGGGCCCGCTCGATGTATTGCTCGATCTCGCGCGTCACCAGAAAGTCGACATCCGCAAGATCTCCATGGTCGCGCTCGTCGATCAGTATTTGCTGTTCGTGGACGCCGCGAAGGAGCGTAATCTCGAGCTCGCCGCCGACTATCTCGTCATGGCGTCCTGGCTCGCCTTCCTGAAATCGAAGATGCTGCTGCCGGCGGCGGAGGATCAGGGCGACGAACCGACCGCGGACGAAATGGCCGCGCGTCTCGCCTTCCAGCTTCAGCGCCTCGAGGCCATGCGCAAGGCGGTGGACGACCTGCAAGGCCTGCCGCAGGAGGGGATCGACTTCTTCCCGCGCGGCGCGCCCGAAGGCGTGCGCGTCACCCACAAGCCGGACTGGCAGGCCGATCTTCTCGATCTCCTGAAAGCCTATACGGTCCAGCGCATCGCCGCCGTCGATCGTGAATATCATATCGAACCGCCGGCGGTGTTTTCGGTCGAGGCGGCGCGCGCCCGGCTCGAGCGCATTCTCGGCTCTATTCCCGAATGGACGGAGCTCCGCACCCTGACGAAAACCTATGACGCCCAGGCGCCGGAGGTTTCGGTTCTCGCGAGTTCGTTCAATGCGGCGCTCGAATACGCCAAGGCGGGGCGCATCCATTTGCGTCAGGTGGCGCATTTTGAACCGATTTACATCAAGGCCCGTCCGGAGGACGCTGAGGAAGGCGGCCCCGCCGGGACGGATGAAGTTGCGACGGACGAGGTCGTGACGGATGAAGGAGACGGGTCGCAATGACCGAAGACGCAGGCCGCAACTATAAAGCCATGGATGCGCGTGAAACGCAGGAAGCGCTCGCCGAGGACTTGGCGGAAGAGCTGATGCAGGAGCAAAGCGAAAGCGAAGCCGTGACCGACGAAGCAGAAGAGATGGACGAAGAAACGGGCGACCGGACGGAAGCTGCGGACGAAGAGGCGGCCGAAGACGACGCTGTCGCCGAGGCTGCGCCTGAAGCAGAAGCCGCGCCGGAGTCCGAGCCAGAGCCCGAACCCGAAGTTGAGTGGAGCGAGGAAGACCTCGCCGACCACAAGCGCATGGTGGAGGCGCTCCTGTTCGCCGCCGCCGAACCCCTCGACGAGAAGTCCATCGCCGACCGGCTGCCCGCCGGCGCGCTTGTTGCGGAACTCGTGGCGGCGGTCGCGGAAGAGTATGAAACGCGCGGAGTCGTTCTGAAAAAGATCGACAAGAAATGGCGTTTCGTCACCGCGCCCGACGTCGCCCATGTGCTCCGGAAGGAAAAGGTCACGCAGCGCAAGCTCTCGCGCGCCGCGCTCGAGACGCTGGCCATCATCGCCTATCACCAGCCCTGCACCCGCGCCGACATCGAGGATGTGCGCGGCGTCCAGGTCGCCAAGGGCTCCCTCGACCAGCTTTTAGAGATCGGCTGGGTGAAAATGCGCGGCAAGCGCCGGGACGTGCCCGGCCGGCCCACGCTCTACGGCACCACCGAGGATTTCCTGGAGCATTTCGGGCTGGAGAGTGTTCAGGACCTGCCGGGGCTTGCGGATCTGAAGGCCGCGGGGCTCCTCGACGCCCGCCTGCCGCCCGGATTTTCCGTGCCGTCGCCGGCCGACGGCGACGATGAGGAAACCGACGAAGAGGACGAATCCGGCGAATTTGCGCAGGATTTCCTTGAAGACGGCGAGTCTGAAGGCGGAGAGGGCGGGGATGACCCGGAAGACAGGGCCGCAGACGCATAAAATGCGCGCCGCTTTGGGTTTGCGTCCACCCGCCTCAGGCATTACCTATAGGCCGAAATTCAAGTTGAAAGGCGCGTGACATGGGCGCAATCGGACCCTGGCAGATCGTCATTATCCTTGTTCTGGCGCTGTTGCTGTTTGGCGGCGGCGGCAAGATTTCGTCGATCATGGGCGACTTCGCCAAGGGCATTAAGTCTTTCCGCAAAGGTCTTCAGGAAGACGACAAGGCCCTCGACGACCAGAGCGAGACGGCGGTGGACGTGACACCCGCCAAGGAAAAGGACAAGGTTTAGCCTTTGGCGCCGACCTTTCGCCCCGCGCCTCTCCGCCGAGGCGGGGATCCGGACCGGACTGAGACGCGGGTTCCCGCTGTGACGGGAAAGAGCGGTGAAAAGGCGAGAACGATGTCTCTATTCCGGCCGCAGGCCGTTTCTGGAACCGCCGCATGAGTCTCCTGCCGCAATTCGGATTTTTCGAGCTGGTGCTCGTCGCCGTGGTGGCGCTGATCGTGGTGGGGCCCAAAGACCTGCCGCGGCTGATGCGCTCCGCCGGGCGCATGGTGGCGAAAGCGCGCAGCCTCGCCGGCGAGTTCACCGCCGCCTTCGATCAGATGGCCCGCGAGGCGGAGATGGAAGATCTCCGCAAGGAAATCGACGACCTTAAAAAGAACAATCCCGTCGCCGACGCCAAGCGCGCGGTCGAGGAAAGCATTGCGCCGCTCGACAAGGAAATCCGCGACGAAGCCCGGGAGATCGACAAGGCCGCGCGCGAGACGCCGAAGCCTGACGGCGCCGCCGAGCCGGAGAAGACAGGCGAAAGCGCGCCGGTTGAGGACAAGCCTGCGCCGGATCAACACGCCTCAGATCAGGCCGTCACGGACCAGCCCGTCCCGGAGCAACCCAGGCAAGACCAGCCCGCCGAGAGCGAAACAACCAAGTCATGAGCGAGGCGGACAAGAAAGACGGGCTCTCCGAAGAGGACGAGCTGAAAGCCTCGTCGGCGCCCTTGCTCGATCATCTGGTCGAACTGCGCACGCGCCTGATCGTATCAGTGATCGCCTTCGCCGGGTGCTTTGCGGTCTGCTTTGCGTTCTCCATCCCGCTTTACGAATTTCTGGTGGTCCCGTTCGAGCGCGCGGTCTCCGCCGCCGGGGTCGAACCGAAACTCTACTTCGCGCCGCTCGAATTCTTCTTCACGCGGGTCAAGCTGGCGGCGCTCGGCGGCATTGCGCTGGCGTTCCCCATCGTCGCCTACGAGATCTACAAATTCGTCGCTCCCGGCCTATACCGGCGCGAGCGGGCGGCGGCGCTGCCTTTCCTGCTCGCCATGCCGGTCCTGTTCACGCTCGGCGCGGCGCTCGTCTATTTCATCCTGATGCCCTTCGTCATGAGCTTCGCTGTCGGCATGGAGCAGAACTCGGCGGAGACCGGCGGCGTCGCCATCGAGCTTCTGACCCGGGTGGGGGATTATCTCTCCCTGATGACGACGCTGATCATGGCCTTCGGCTTCGCCTTCCAGTTGCCCGTGTTCCTGACCCTGCTCGCGCGGGCCGGGCTCATCACCTCGGGCTTTCTCGCCCGCAACCGGCGCGTGGCGATTGTCGTCATCTTCATCATCGCCGCCTTCCTGACCCCGCCGGACCCGATCAGCCAGCTCATTCTCGGGGCCTGCGTCATCGCCCTTTATGAGCTTTCGGTCCTGTCTGTGCGCCTTGCGGAACGCAAGGTGAAAGAGGCGCAGGAAACGGCGGAAGACCCGGCCGCGTGACCCTTCTCTTCCCCCGCTTGCGGGGGAAGTGCCCCGAAGGGGCGAAGGGGGTATTTCGTCTTTGCCACCCCCTCCGTCCGCTGCGCGGACACCTCCCCCGTAAACGGGGGAGGAGAAGCGCCTCACTCTAGACCCGTTGCGACGGGCAGGCTAAACCCCGGCCCCATGTTTGACATCCGTTATATCCGCGACAATCCGGACGCGTTTGACGCCGGGCTCGCCCGCCGGGGGCTTTCGCCCCGCGCCGGTGAAATTCTTGCGCTCGATGAAGAGGCGCGCAAATTCACGCATACGCTCAACGAGATGCAGGAAAAGCGCAACGCGTCGTCGAAGCAGATCGGCGCCGCGAAGGCCAAGGGCGACGAGGCGGAGTTCAACCGCCTGCGCGAGGAAGTCGAGCGCATCAAACAGCAGATGCCGGTCGCCGAAGCCGAGCAGAAGAAGTTTCAGGACCAGATACGCGACATTCTTTCAGGCATTCCGAACCTGCCCGCCGAGGACACGCCCGACGGCGAGGACGAAACCGCGAATGTCGAAGTGCGCGCATGGGGCGAGCCGAAGAAATCGAACAGCGCCAAGGAGCATTACGACCTCGGCGAGGCGCTCGGCCAGATGGATTTCGAAACGGCGGCGAAAATGTCCGGCTCGCGCTTTGTTCTCTTGAAAGGCCAACTCGCGCGCCTCGAACGCGCCATCGCGTCCTTCATGCTCGATCTGCACACAAGCGAGTTCGGCTATACGGAATGCGCGCCGCCGTTGCTGGTCCGCGACGAGGCGCTTTACGGCACCGGGCAATTGCCGAAATTTTCCGAAGACCTGTTCAAGACGACGGTCGATCACTGGCTCATCCCCACGGCGGAAGTCTCGCTGACCAATATCGTCGCCGGCGACATTCTCGCCGAGGAAGAGCTGCCGCTGCGGTTCACCGCCTGGACGCCGTGTTTCCGTTCAGAAGCGGGCTCGGCGGGGCGCGACACGCGCGGCATGATCCGCCTGCACCAGTTCTCGAAAGTCGAACTCGTCTCCGTGGTGACGCCCGACAAGTCGAAGGACGAGCATGACCGCATGGTCTCCAGCGCCGAGGAAGTCCTGAAGCGGCTTGAGCTGCCCTTCCGCACCATGGTGCTGTCGACCGGCGACATGGGCTTTGCGGCGCAGAAAACCTATGACCTCGAAGTCTGGCTGCCGGGGCAGGGGGAATATCGCGAGATTTCGTCCTGTTCCAATTGCGGCGACTTCCAGGCGCGGCGCATGAACGCCCGCTACCGCGTTGCCGGCGAAAAGAAAAAGATCAACTTCCTGCATACGCTCAACGGTTCCGGCCTCGCGGTGGGACGCACGCTCGTCGCCATTCTCGAAAACTATCAGCAGGCGGACGGCTCCGTCGCCGTGCCGGATGTGTTGAAACCCTATATGGGCGGGGCGGAAACAATCGAGGCGCTCAAATAAAGCTTCCGCAAGTCAAAATCCTCAAAGACCATCCCCTTGTCCGCGCCGGGATAGAGCGGGCCCGTGCGGAGATCGGCGCGCTCGCCGCCTTTGCGGTCGCGGCGCTGGGACTTCTGGCCTTTGCCGGGATCGCCGATGAAACGGTCGAAGGCGAAACGCATCTCATCGACGAAAAGATCATTCTGGCGCTGCGCTCGCCGGACGATCCGTCCCAGCTTATCGGCCCCGCATGGCTCGACATCGCGGTGAGCGACATTACGAGCCTCGGTGGTTTCGTGGTGCTGTCCTTCCTCGTCCTCAGCGTCGTCATCTATCTCTTCATGACCGGCAAGTGGAAATATGCCGTCACCGTCGCGGGCGCCTCGGCGAGCGGCATGATCCTCAGCGAGGGTTTGAAGCTAGGGTTTGGCCGTCCGCGCCCGGAACTTGTGCCGCAGCTTGCGGAGGTTCACTCCTTAAGCTTCCCGAGCGGCCACGCCATGCTCTCCGCCGTCATCTATCTGACCCTCGGCGCGCTGCTCGCACGTTTTCACAAGAGGAAGCGCGAGCGCGCCCTCATCATGCTCTATGCGGTGCTGGTCACCATCATGGTCGGCGTCAGCCGGGTCTATCTCGGCGTCCACTGGCCCACGGACGTGCTCGCCGGCTGGGCGCTCGGCGCGGCCTGGGCCGCGCTGTGGTGGCTTTTTGCCTGGCGGTTCCTTAGGGATAAGGAAGCCGGCCCGAACGGATAAAAAGGTATTCTCATGCGTATTCTCTGCACCAATGACGACGGCGTTTATGCGCGCGGGCTGGAAAGCCTCGTGAAGATCGCCCGCGAGATTTCCGACGATGTCTGGGTTTGCGCCCCGCAGGAGGAGCAATCCGGCGCCGCGCGCGCGCTCACCCTCGCGCATCCGGTGCGCATGAGAAAATATGACGACCGCCGCTTCGCGGTCACCGGCACGCCGAGCGACGCGGTGCTGATGGGCATCCAGAAAGTGCTCGGCGGCGAAAAGCCGGACCTCATTCTGTCCGGCGTCAATAACGGCCAGAACCTCGCCGAAGATGTGACGGTTTCCGGCACCATCGCCGGCGCCTTTCAGGGCATGGCCATGGGCGTGCCGTCGATCGCGCTCTCGCTTTCAAGACTGTCGCGCGATCAGGCCCGCTGGGATACGCCGGAGGCCCATGGCGCGAAGATCGTCAAACTGCTGCTCGATGCCGGCTGGCCGCAAAACGTCGTCATGAACGTCAACTTCCCCGACCGCGCGCCTGAAGATGTCGAGGGGATCGAAGCGACGCGCCAGGGCCATCGCGACGCGGTGCAGCTCTTTGCCGAAGAGCGCAAGGATCTCAGGGGCGGGACCTATTACTGGTACGGCTTTACGGGCGAGCTTTCCAATCCGCCGGCAGGAACGGACCTGCGCGCCGTCTATGACGGGCGGATTTCCATAACGCCCCTGCATCTCTCGCTCACCGATTTCGAGGCGCGCGACGCCATCGAAAAAGCCCTTATGGGCGCCGGGGAAAAATCCTCGCCGAAGTCTTGAGGGCGGCGCGCGAATCTTAACGATTCGTTAACCAAAGAAGACAAACGTCGTCTCGAATCGGCGGATAAAATAGCAGGGTTTTCTGCGGCTTTTCTTCATTCGGAGGGGTAATGACACGCATGCGTTGGGCGATGGCGACAGTTTCGCTTTTGGCGGTTTCCGCCTGTGGTTCGCACAATCATGCGCCGGTTGTTTACGGCTCCGATCCGGCGCGCCAGACGCGCGTTTATCATTCGCCCGACGACATCCGCCGCGAGCAGCAGGCGCGCCGCACGCAAACTGCGCAGGCGCCGGCCTATCGTCAGCCCGAATTCAAGCAGCGCTCTTCCGCCGAGATCGAACCGGTGGCCCTGGCGCCGCTGTCCGCCGTCTATCTCGATGACGGCGAACGCGCCCGCGCGCAACAGGCTTCGGCGCGCGCAACGACACGCACAGCGGCGAGCGCGCCGGCGCATCTGCACAAGGCCGAAGGCTATATCGAAGTGCAGCGCGGCGACACGGTCTATGCGATCGCGCGCCGCTTCAATGTCAGCCCCGCGGCGGTGATCGATGCGAACGATCTCAAGAAACCCTATACGCTGAAAGTCGGACAGGCGCTGAAGCTGCCCAGCGGCTCGGCGGCGCTCAGAACCGAAGCGCCCTCGCGCCCGGCGGCGCCCGCTGCTTCCAGCAAGGTCGTGGTGGCGAAGGACGAACTTTACACGGTCCGCTCAGGCGACACGCTCTATTCGATCTCGCGGCGCTCCGGCGTGCCCGTGACCAACATCGCTTCCGCCAACAATATCGCTGCGCCTTATGCGCTGAATGTGGGCCAGCGGCTGCTGATCCCGCAGGCGCCCACGGGCGCGAAGCCTCTGCTGACCGCCCAGCGGGCGCCGGCGAGGGAAGAGACCCCTGCTGCGCCGCAATCGGACGACGTCGCGGAAATCGCGCGCACGGTCTCCTATACGAAGCCGGAGCCGGTCGCCGCGAAATCCATGTTTGAATGGCCGCTGCGCGGCGCCGTCATTTCCGAATACGGCGCCGGCAATCTCGGCCGCCGCAATGACGGCGTGAACATCGCCGCGCCCGTGGGCACGGCCGTGCGCGCCGCCGCCGACGGCCAGGTCGTTTATCGCGGCTCGGAGCTTGAGGGCTTCGGCAATCTCCTGCTGATCAAGCACCAGGACGGCTATGTCACCGCCTACGCTCATAACGACGCCATGCTGGTGAAGAAGGGCGATCAGATCAGGAAAGGCCAGGTCATCGCCAAGGTCGGCCAGTCCGGCGCCGTGACGACGCCGCAACTGCATTTCGAAATCCGCCAGCTCGACGCCAACCAGCAATCGAAAACCCTCGACCCTGTTGCGTTGCTCGGCAAACCCTAATACGGGCAGTCCCAAGCCCGGATGCGCCGGTTGCGTTTTCAGCCATCCGTATCAAGAACAAAAAAGTTGCGTATCGATTGGCGGGTCTTTTGGGCCCGCCTTTTTCTTTGTGCTGACATATGGCGGCCGGTTCTGCGATCGGAGCAGGCGGGCGCCGTTCATGATAGCACGGAAAAAATCATGGTGGATAAGCGTCCACGGGTTTTGTGGCGGGGGTACTATGCTTTTGGATGTCATCCCCCGCCGCGTTGAATGACTGCGGTCAACGGCATGGCGGCGCAAGCGTTCGAGAGAAACTCCCCGTGAAACAATTTACGCAAATGGCGCCAAACTTCGCTGAACGCGAGCAAAGACGCCGTTTAAACGAGCCCGGAAAAAAGATTTACGCAAATTGTTTCACGCCCGCGGCGCGGGCGGCGGCGCCCGGCCGCTCAGCCATATTGGCCGGGCCGGCTCGCGATGAGGCGCCGGGCGAGAAAGTCCGGGGTCGCCGGCAGGAGCCCTTCGGAGATGAAGGGCGTTTCGGAGAAATGCGCGAGCGCGAGGCCGGTTTCAAAGGCGGCGCGCAGTCCCGCACCGACGCGCTTGGTGGCGTCGAACTTGGTCAGGATGCAGCGCCGGACGCCGAGTTCCTTGAAGGCTTTCGCCCAGTCGAGATATTCGTCGGCGTCGCCGCTCGCCGGCAGCACCAGCACGGGCTCCGCGTCCGCCGCCTCGCGATAGGAGCGCAGCGCCGCGATGTCGCCGGAATCATAGGGGCTGACGCCGGGCGTGTCGAAAATCACCGCGCCCTGGGGCCGGTGCGACTTGAGGATCTGGGCGACGTCGAGGGGCGACTCGGCGATGAAATAATCGGCGCTCAGGGCCTCGCCATAGGCGCGGATCTGGTCGATGGCGCCGGCCCGGCCCACATCGGCGGTGATCATGGTGGCTTTCGCGCCGCTCCCTTGCGCCGCCGCGGCGAGCTTGGCGGCGGTCGAAGTTTTGCCCGCGCCCGTGGGCCCCATGAGCATGATCGGCTCGCTCGGCGCGAAATAGAGCGGCGCATAGGTGAAAACCTCAGAAAAGCCGGTTTCGAGCCGGTAGAGGTCCTCGTCGATCTGGGATTTGCGGGCGCCGTCGATCAGCGCCGCCAGCAGCCCTTCGCCGACCCCGTGGGGGGCGAGGATCTCCGCCATGGCGCGCACCGTGGCGTCGCTCATGTCGAGGGCGCGCTGGCCCTTGCCGCCGGTAAGCCGGCTGGAAAGCTTGGCGAGGGCGTCGGCGGAGAATTTCGACTCGATATTTTCGTTGAGCCGCGCACCCGCGCCCATCTTGAACGGGCCTTCGTCCACCGCCTCGCGCGCCGCGCCGGCGAAGCGGGCCTTCGGGGCTGGTTCCGGCGCCGCCGGGGCGGGCTTGTCGGAAGCCGTGACCTCCACATCGCCGCTCGGCAGGTCCCTGACGGAAACGATCACCGCCTTGTCCCCGAGCGCCCGGCGCGCCTTCGCCTTCGCCGCGTCGACGTCAGAGGCGATGAATTTCATCATGGGCGGCTACCGGGGGTTACTGGGCCTTGGGGGCCTGAATGGCGTACTCAAGGCTTAACCATAGCCCGAACGAGGGGGGCGTTCCAAGACCGTCTGCCCGCAGGCGCGGCCCCGCAGGGGGCCGCCGGACATAAAAAAATCCCGCCGGATGGGATCCGGCGGGGGTCGAAAACCGAAAGTAGGAGGGATTACCTGTATTGCTGCACGCGCGTCGCGCGAAGCCCCGGCAGTCCGTGATGGTCGATGGCTTTCTGCCAGGACAGAAATTCTTCAACAGTCAGCGTGTAGCGGTTGCACGCTTCTTCAAGCGTCAAGAGGCCCCCGCGCACGGCGGCGACTACTTCGGCCTTACGGCGGATCACCCAGCGCTTGGTGGTTGGCGGTGGCAAATCCTGCAAGGTGAGCGGCGTGCCGTCCGGCCCGATAACATATGCATCGGACTTGCTCGGCGACGCAGCGTTGTCAACAACGACAGACATGAGCTTCATAACCCCTAAAACGCAACTTTCGTTGTTTTGGAGACTAGGCTCGCGCTTTTAAAAAACGCCTAAACAGCACGGTAAAAGCTTCTATAAGTGGTTGATTGTTCGTGAAAAAATAAGGTTTCCGCTTTCTGAAGACACTACAATTGTATCTTTATGCAACGCTTGGCGGCGTTGCGCGCACACAGTTGGAACGCCTCTCGGCGCACGGGTTCGCGCGTGGTTTTGCGATGAAAAAATCGCGGCTTTTGTTCCGGTTTTCGAGAGAAGAGGCCCTGTTTTCACAAGCGCCCGACGGCGCGGCGTGGTGCGGCGGCGACCGGAAATACGCGTCCGGCGGCGCGCGTCGTTTCAGAAGAGGACAGGGGTTCGTCCCGCTTCAAGACTGCGCGGGTTAATGAGGACGCAGCGGCCGCTCGCTAAAATTCATAAGAATTTTTGCTGAAATTGGCGCTTCTTTTTCGCGTTGCGCCCGGCCCGCCGGTATGGCGGTCGCGGAAACACTATATTCGCGCAAAGGAATTAAGGGCGCGGCGGCGCTTTCGCGCCGCGCCCTTATGGTGTCGAGGAGACGCGTTGTTAAGACTTCTTGCGGGTAGTCTTACGCTTTGTCGTCTTGCGTTTTTTCGACGTCGCAGCGGTGCCCAGGCCGATGTCTTTCGCCAGCTGCGAACGTGACTTCGCGTAGTTCGGCGCCGTCATCGGATAATCCGCAGGCAAGCTCCATTTCCGGCGATATTCTTCCGGAGACAGATTATAATGCGTGCGCAGATAGCGCTTCAGCATTTTGAGTTTTTTGCCGTCTTCGAGGCAAATGATGAAATCCGGCGTCACCGATTTGTTGATCGGCACGGCCGGCTCGCGGTTGGCGACGAATGCGGCGCCTTCCTCTGCAAGGCCTGTGACGGCGGCGTAAACATCATGTAGAAGGGTTGGTAGTTCTTCGGTCTTAACAGTGTTATTCCCGACATAAGCGGCGACAATGTCGCTCGCCAAATGGATTGCGCTGACCTGGTCAACGGAATCCGTCTTCTTTGTGGCCATTCTAGTCTTCTCCAGTGCGGAACCATCCGACGACGGCGTTTCTGCCATCACTTGCCTTCCCGGACATCCGCGAGTCTTAAAAAACGCAACTTATGCCGCGTGGGCCGAAGCCCGACTAGGCGGTAACCGCTCCAAGCAGTTATGGCAAGCTGCCCAACATGATGACTGTAAAAATAGTTCTCCATAAGAGAATTGGAAACTAGCCCCAAAATGAGGGGAAGCTGAAACATTCATGCTAATCATGTCATCATTCCATCTAATAGGTGCGGCGATTGGTAATGGTCTGAAATAACTGATTTTCCGGGGCGCCATTGCCGCTGGACCCGGCCGCCTTTATATGTCGCCGCAGTTTTCAGGGGCCTCGTCGCCGGGGTTCAAACGCCGCAAGGAGCCGCCGGAATGAGCGCTAGTAAACTCGCCAATGAAACACCCGCCTCAGCTTACAAGCTGCCAGAAGGGTTCTTCACGGACTCTCTCGCCAGCCAGGACGATGAGGTCTTTAAATGGGTGAAAGGCGAGCTTGCCCGGCAGCAGCACCAGATCGAGCTCATCGCTTCGGAGAACATTGTCTCCAAGGCGGTGCTTGAGGCGGCGGGATCGGTTCTTACCAACAAGTATGCCGAGGGCTATCCGGGCCGGCGTTATTATGGCGGCTGCGAGCAGGTCGACGAGGTCGAGGAGATCGCCATCGCCAGGGCGAAGCAACTCTTCAATTGCGAAGAGGCGATCGTTCAGCCCCACTCCGGCAGCCAGGCCAATCAGTGCGTCTTTATGGCCTGCATGAAGCCGGGCGACACTTTCCTCGGCATGGATCTCGCGGCCGGCGGGCACCTTACCCATGGCGGCGCGGCGAATCAGTCCGGCAAATGGTTCAACGCTGTTCCCTATGGCGTGCGTGAAGACGACCACCGGATCGATTTCGATCAGGTCGAAAGCCTTGCGAAAGAACACAAGCCCAAGGTCATCGTCGCCGGCGGCAGCGCTTATTCGCGCATCATCGACTTCAAGCGCTTCCGCGAAATCGCCGACAGCGTCGGCGCGATCTTCATGGTCGACATGGCCCACTTCGCCGGTCTGGTCGCCGGCGGGGTTTATCCCAACCCGCTGGAACACGCGCATGTTGTAACGACGACGACGCACAAGACGTTGCGCGGCCCGCGCGGCGGGATGGTGCTGACCAATGATCCCGACCTCGCCAAGAAGATCCGCTCGGCGCTGTTCCCGGGCATTCAGGGCGGTCCGCTCATGCATGTCATCGCCGCCAAGGCGGTGGCCTTCGGCGAAGCGCTGCGGCCGGAATTCAAGGACTACGCCCGGGCCGTGGTGGACAATGCGCAGGTGCTCGCCGCGACTCTCGTGGACGCCGGCTATGCGGTGGTCTCGGGCGGCACCGACAGCCACCTCGCCCTCATCGATCTCAGCCCCAAGGGGGTCAAGGGCAACGCCGCCGAGCACAGCCTCGAAAGCGCCGGCATCACCTGCAACAAGAACGGGGTGCCGAACGACCCGGAGAAATTCACCATCACCTCCGGCATTCGCATCGGCACGCCGGCCGGCACCACCCGCGGATTCGGCGTCGCCGAGTTCCAGGAAGTCGGGGCGATGATGGCCGAAGTGCTCGACGCCCTGGCCGCCAAGGGCGAGGCGGACCCGGCTGTGGAAAAGGCCGTTCGGGCGCGCGTCGAGGCGCTGACGGCCAAGTTTCCCATTTACGGCTGACTCGCGTAGAAACGCTGGGCTGAAGAGCCGGAGACCAGCCCATGCGATGTCCGTTTTGCGGCAGCGACGACACCCAGGTGAAGGATTCCCGTCCCGCGGAGGATGGCGCGTCGGTGCGCCGCCGCCGGGAGTGTTCGGCCTGTGGCGGGCGCTTCACCACCTTTGAGCGGGTCCAATTGCGCGAGCTTGTAGTGATCAAGAACACCGGCAAGCGCGCGCCTTTCGACCGCGACAAGCTGATGCGCTCGATCATGGTGGCGCTCAGGAAGCGCGACTTTGAGTCGGAGCGGGTGGAGCAGATGGTGTCGGGCATTGTCCGGCGGCTCGAGGCGACCGGCGAGAGCGAAATCGAATCGAAATTGATTGGCGAGATGGTGATGGAAGGGCTCGCCAAGCTCGATGACGTCGCTTATGTGCGCTATGCGTCCGTCTACAAAAACTTCCGTGAGGCTAAGGACTTCGGTGAATTTCTTGGCGGCATGGAAGAGGGCGAGCGCGAAGAAGGATAGGCGAGAGCCCGGATGGGCGCGATGATCATGGCCGCGAACAACGACAAACACCGCGAAGGCGTGCCGCCGCGCTCCGCCGCAAGGCTCGCCGCCGTGCAGGCGCTGTACCAGATGGAGGCCGGCGGTCAGGGCGTGGAAGCGACGATCCGCGAATTCAAGGACTTCCGTCTCGGTCAGGATATCGAGGGGGAGAAACTTCACGCGGCGGATGCGACGTTCTTTGCGGACATCCTGCGCGGCGCCGTGGAGACGCAATCCAAGCTCGACCCTTACCTGACGCGTCAGCTCGCCGAAGGCTGGCGTCTGTCGCGCCTCGATGCGACCGTGCGCGCGATTCTGCGCGCCGGTCTTTATGAAATGATCCGCCGCCCCGATGTTCCCTATAAGGTCGTGATCAACGAATATGTGAATGTGGCGCGCGCTTTTTTCGATGGAGATGAGCCGGGCTTCATCAACGCCGTTCTCGATGCCGCGGCCAAGGAAGCCCGCGGTGATGAATTGACGGTGTAGACGGGCGGGAGTTTTCGCAAAAAGCGCATGAGCGAATTTGACATCATCCGCGAGGTTTTTGCACCGCTTACAGCGTCGGCGCCCGGCGCTTTCAATCTCACGGACGATGCGGCGCTGATTGAATCGCAAAACTTCGTGGTCACCAAGGATCTGATGGTGGCCGGCGTGCATTTTTTGCCCAAAGATCCTCTCGATCTCGTGGCGAGAAAACTCATTCGCGTGAATCTTTCGGACCTTGCGGCGAAAGGCGCCAAGCCCGCCGGCTATTTCCTCGGCTGCGTCTGGCCGCAAAACATAAAGCGCGCCGACATCGAACTCTTCGCCCGCGGTCTCGCGGAAGATCAGGAAAAGTACCGGATTTCCCTTTATGGCGGCGATACGACGGCGCATCACGCCAAGGGCGGGCCGCTGACCCTGTCGGCGACATTTTTCGGAACGCCGCCCAAGCAAGGCGTCATCAAACGGTCCGGCGCGTCGCTGGGCGACGATTTATACGTGTCCGGAACAATCGGCGATGCGGGGCTTGGCCTTGCGGCGATCCGCAAGGAATTCAAGTTCACGACCGTGGACAAGGCCTCGCTTACGGGGCGCTATCGCCTGCCGGAGCCGCGGCTGGTTCTCGGCGGCGCGCTGGCGGGGGTGGCGACGGCGGCCATCGATGTTTCTGATGGACTGATTGCGGATGCGGGCCATCTCGCCCGGGCCTCCGGCCTGCGTGCGGAGATCGACGCGGTGGCCGTGCCCCGTTCGGCCGGGGCGGGGTCCTGGGTGGCCGCGCAGGACAATCGCTGGAAAGCGCTCGCGGCGCTGGCGAGTTACGGCGACGATTATGAGATTCTCTTTGCGGCGCCGCCGGCCTTGCGCCGGTCGGTTACGGTCGCGGCAAAAGCGTCGCGCATGGAGGTCTCGCGCATCGGAACGCTGACGCGCGGCGAGGGCGTGTTTTTTCTCGATGAAACCGGCACGCCGATCTCCACGCCGGAGACCGGCTATAATCATTTCAAAGATTTTTAGGCGTCTTACTGGCCGGGAACCGGGCCTTCTTCGCCGAGCGAGGCGGGCAAGGCGCCCACATTGCCCAGAAGCTGCTCCCAGAAATTCAGCTCTTTGCCGCGGGTCGGCGTTTCGCGTTGCACAAGCCGGATGTCTTCTCCATCCTCTAGATCATAGGTCTCGTAATTATCAACCTGGCCGGCATCGTCGAAATGTATCGCGATCACGGTGCGCGAGGTCGTCTTCGGCTTGAAAAAGGCGCGCGTCTGGTTTCTCGAATGAAGATAATACCAGGCATCCCTGTCGAAAGTGCCGATCATCGAGGGCTCGCCATATTTGGCGAGGATCGAATCCTTGGTGTCGAACCCGGGTTCGGCGGTCAGCGCCGTCTGGTCCGCCTCAAGCACATAGCCATGCGAGGATCGCACGGAGACGCAGGCCTGAAGCGAAAGGAGGGTGAACGCAAGAAGCACAAGTCGGATCATCGGGGTCTCTTTAACTCTGCCGTCGCCGTCTGGGGGCGGTTCGCGGGGGCCGGGGCTTGATCCCAGGCTCCGTCGGGAATACCTCGCCCTGTGGATCAGTGATCTACCAGTGATTTCAAATTGCCGCAAATACAAGAGACCGGCCGCGTGATCCGGACCGCCATCGCCCAGGAAAGCCCCATGTTCAAAGCCTTTTTCAGGAAAGACCCGGCGCTCGAAGCCGGGCGCGCGCTTTACGGGGCGGCGGTGGATCAGGCCCGGACGCCGGCGCTTTACCGGGATTTCGGGGCGCCGGACACGGTCGAGGGCCGTTTCGAGCAGGTCGCCCTCCATGTCTATCTCATCATGCGCCGCCTGAAAGGCGACGAGGCGGCGAAAAAGACGAGCCAGAGCCTGCTCGACGCCATGTTTCAGAATATGGACGACAGCCTGCGCGAGCTGGGCGTCGGCGACCTTCAGGTCGGCAAGAAGGTAAGGGCGCTGGCCGAGAACTTTTACGGCCGCATCGGCGCCTATGAGGCGGCGCTGAAAGAAGGGGCCGCCGATGCCGACCTCGCTGAAGCGCTCGCCCGCAATATTTACGGGGTCAAGGCCAGCGAGGACGCCGAGGCGCTTGCCGCCTATGTGCGCGAAGCCGACCGCCATCTCGAGGCGCAGCCGGCCGCGCGGATTGCGAACGGCATTGTCATGTTTCCCGAAGCGGAGCGCAGCCAATGAGCGAGAGCGACAAGGCAGAGCCTGAATTCAGCTATGAGATCGAGCTCGACGATGTCGGCAAACAGGGCAAGCGTTTCAAGCTCTCCGCCAATGACGAAGAACGCCGTAAGATCGCCGCACGATTGAAGGCGATCTCTATCGAAAAGCTCGCCGGGGAGCTGCGCATTACCGCTTCGAAAACCGCGATCCGGGTCGAGGGCGTGATCGAGGCCGAGCTCACGCGCGAATGCGTCGCCTCCCTCGAGCCGATGGGCGAGACCGTCTCCGAAGCGTTCGAGATCGACTTCCTGCGCGAACCGCCCGAGGAGGCAATCGAGGAGGATGACCTGGATGCGCCGGAAGTTCATCAAGGCGCCACGCTCGATCTCGGCGAGCTTCTGGTTCAGCAGCTCTCCCTCGCCATGGACCCTTTTCCACGCAAAGAAGGGGCGCAAAGCCTGGCCGAAGCCTATGCCCAGCCGGAAAAGGTCTCGCCTTTCGCCGGGCTTAAGGAGGCGATGAGAAAAGATGATGATAATCAATAGGTTTACCACGACGGCGAAGAGGCTATAAGACCCTTCTTTGCCCCTCCGGGGCGCACGGGCGGCGCGTTGCCACAAGGGGCGGGCGCTCATATTCTGCGCCGCACCAGACAAGACAGGTTGAACAGGCGATGACGGAGGAGCGGGACGTAACGCTCGCGATTGACGCGATGGGCGGCGACGCCGGCCCGGAGGCGGTTGTTGAGGGCGTCGCCTATGCCGTGAAGCGCGGCCTCAAGACGCGGTTCATTTTCTTTGGCGACAAGGCGCAGCTTGAGCCCCTCGTTGCTGCGCGTCCCGAACTCGCCGATGCGCAGATCCGGCATGCTGACGGCGTCGTCGCCATGACCGACAAGCCGATGCACGTCCTGCGCCGCGGCCGCGACACCTCCATGTGGTCGGCGGTTTCGGCGCTGAGCGACAGCGAGGCCCAGGCGGTTGTCTCCTGCGGCAACACGGGCGCCCTGATGGCGGTGGCGAGAAAACAGCTCGGGATGATCGAAGGCGTCGAACGTCCGGCCATCACGGCGCTCTGGCCGACGCCGCGCGGGCGCACGGTCGTTCTCGATGTCGGGGCGAATGTGGAGGCGACCGGAGACCAGCTCGTTCAGTTTGCCATCATGGGCGAGGCGTTCTTCCGGGCGCTGACGAAAGCTGAAAAGCCGACGGTCGGGCTGCTCAATGTGGGCGCCGAAGACCTGAAGGGCCATGACCTTATCCGCACCGCCGCGCGCGTTCTGCGCGAAGCGGACCCGGATATGGCGTTCAAGGGTTTTGTCGAAGGCAACGATATTTCCAAAGGCACGGTCGATGTCGTCGTCACGGACGGCTTTACCGGGAATGTGGCCTTGAAAACCGCAGAAGGCGCGGCGCGCCTTCTCGGCCAGTGGATGCGCGAGACGCTCACGGGCACGCTCAATGCGAAGCTGGGCGCGCTCTTGATGATGCCCGGCCTTAAAAAACTGAAGGACCGGATCGATCCTTCATCCAACAATGGCGGCGTCTTCCTCGGCGTCAACGGCATTGTCGTCAAAAGCCATGGCGGCGCTGATGCCCGCGGAGTGGCGAGCGCCGTGAAAATGGCGGCGAGCCTTTCCAAGCGGCCTTTCGGCGACGAGGTTGCGTCCACAGTGAAAACCGTTATGGACCGGCGTCAGCGCATCGCCGAAACACCGGCGGATGATGATACGATAAAAGCGGCGGCGGTATGAGTTTGAAAGCAGTGCTGCGCGGATGCGGCGCTTATTTGCCGGAAACAGTCCTCACCAACGACGAACTCTCAAAGCGCGTAGATACGAGCGATGAGTGGATTCGCGAACGCACAGGCATTCGCGAACGCCATATCGCGGCGGATGGCGAGCTGACATCGGACCTGGCTGTCCGGGCGTCGCACGCCGCGCTCGCCGATGCGGGGCTGACGGCGCAGGATATTGATCTCATCGTCGTCGCGACGACGACGCCGGACCTCACCTTTCCGTCGACCGCCGCAATCGTTCAGGCGAAACTTGGCGCAGGCGAGGGCGCGGCCTTCGACATTCAGGCGGTGTGCACGGGCTTCGTCTATGCCTTGTCCACAGCGGAGAAATTCCTGCTCAGCGGCCAGCACAAGCGCGCCCTGGTTATCGGCGCGGAGACCTTCTCGCGTATTCTCGATTGGGAAGATCGCGGCACGTGCGTTTTGTTCGGCGACGGCGCCGGGGCCTTCGTCCTCGAAGCGCAGCCGGCGGAAGAAGCGGGCGATCGCGGTCTCATGGCGAGTTATCTCAGATGCGACGGGCGCATGGTCGACCTTCTTTATGTCGACGGCGGAGTTTCCGCCACCGGGACCGTCGGGCATGTGCGCATGCAGGGCAACAAGGTGTTCCGCGAGGCGGTGACCCGGATTTCCGAAGCTATGGTGAAGGTCTGCGAAGAAGCGGAGACGCCGGTAACGGAGATCGACTGGTTCGTGCCTCATCAGGCGAACGAGCGGATCATCCAGGGCGTTGTGAAAAAACTCGATCTTCGGCCCGATCAGGTGATTTCGACCATCTCGGGTCAGGGGAATACGTCCGCCGCCTCGATCCCGCTCGCCTATCGCGCCGGCGTCGAGGACGGGCGAATCAAGAAGGGCGATCTCGTGCTGATCGAAGCCATGGGCGGCGGGCTCACCTGGGGCGCGGCCTTGATGCGGGTTTAGGACGCGCCAGCCTAAGGGCCTGAAAAACAGGCAATATTTATCAAAGACTTATTGACCTTGCGGGGGCCGACCCGTTAACCTTGCGGCTTCGTGGGAGAAAGCGGCAGGGACCAGCATGACGGGAAAAACCATCACCAGAGCGGACCTGACCGATGCGGTCTATCGCTCGCTTGGCATTTCGCGCAATGAATCGTCGGCTTTCGTCGAGCGCATCCTTGATGAGGTCGCGCAGACGCTGGAAAAGGGCGAGACCGTCAAGATTTCGTCTTTCGGCACCTTTTCCGTGCGTGACAAGAAACTGCGCATGGGCAGGAACCCCAAAACCGGCGAGGAGGTGCCGATCGAGCCGCGGCGCGTCATCACTTTCCGCGCTTCGCATGTGTTAAAAGACCAGATCAACGACACTCACAGGCAGGCGAACGCCGCCGAATAACGCCCGCGCCAAAAGCAGAATCTGGGCCTGAACCCGAGCCGAACTTATGTCAGTGGCGAAATCCGCCGACGCCTTTCGCACCATCTCTGAAGCCGCCCAGGAACTGGACGTGCCTCAGCATGTGTTGCGGCACTGGGAAGAGGTGTTCGGCCAGGTGCGGCCCATGCGGCGGGCCGGGGGGCGGCGCTATTACCGCCCGCTCGACATCGATCTCCTGCGCGGCATTCGCGTCCTCCTCTACGAACAGCGTTACACCACCAAGGGCGTCCAGAAGATCTTCAAGGACGAGGGCGTCAAATATGTCTCCGAGCTCGGCCGGCGCGCGGCGGCGGGCGAGTCCGTGGATATCCGTCCGGTTCTCGAGGACGAGGATGACGGCCCGAATCAGACCGAAACGCTGGAGCTTGGCGCTGAGGAAGCCTTCAAGGCGGCGCCGCTTTCCCCCGATATGCGCCGGGCCATGAAAGCGCTTCTCGCCCGGCTTGAGAATGTTCAGGACGCCCTCGATCAGGCGGCGCTGGCGCTGGAAGCCATCGAACCGGATCAGGGCGAGGCCGCGGCCGAATAACCTTGTTGACGCCGTCGCTTGCGGGCGCATTTTCGAGCTGTTGACGACCAAACCGGAAAAGTGAAACGGCAGCGCTCAAGGGGCGATTTTCGCCATTGCCCCTCCAGGGCTCGCCTCCTATAAGACCCGCTCGCGCCGGGCGGGTTCGCCCGGTTGCGAGAGGTCGGAGCGTAGCGCAGCCTGGTAGCGCACTTGACTGGGGGTCAAGGGGTCGTGGGTTCGAATCCCGCCGCTCCGACCATTTCAACAAGACTTCCGTTGTTTTTAAAACCGCAGCAGGTTGAACGGCTTGGTTCGCCGCTGTCGGCCTTCGCGTTTGCACAAAAATAATCATGAATCGGTTGGAAGCCGCGCTTTCGTTTAAGATTTCGGATGGGAATCCTTGCGAATGCTTTCCCCGTTGCTTGCTGGTCTAAGCGTGGGGCGTTTGCATGGCTGCCCATCCCTTGGGTGTTATTATTGGCGGGGTTTCCTGCCTGGGCGTCGGTGCGGCTGTGATGACGGTCGCCGGCAGCCCCGGCGCCGGAACCGACGCGCCCGCCGTTGAAGCGGAAGCGCCCGCAGAGGCCTATTACATTGAGGACCGCTACAAGCAGCTCGACGCCTTGCGCCTTGAGTGCGCCAAGGGCGCTGGCGAGGCCTGTTACGAGCTCGGACACGCCTATGAGACCCGGGAAGATCTCTGGGGCCAGCAGGTCAGGGGCGACGGCGTCAAGCGCGACGACCGGAAAGCGGCTCGCTATTTCCGAATGGCCTGCGACGCCGGCAAAAAAGACGCCTGCCGCAGTCTTGGCCGCATGTATGAGGCGGGCAAAGGCGTCATGAAAGACAGCGCCGAAGCGGCGCGTTATTATCACAAAGCCTGCGGTCTGCGCGACGCCGGGGGATGCCAGGATTTAGGCGGCGGCGCGCCGGCAGGGAAATAGGCCGTTTAAATGTCGATCCGTGTACGGCGGTAGTGATGCGCCTGAGTTGAGCCCGCCAGCCGCCGGTCAAGGCGATAAAGGCTCGCCACGTTGCATTGCGGCCGCGCCTCGACAACGAAATGCGCCGCGTCTTCGTCATCGCGCGCCGGGAACTGGTGGCTGAAGCCGCCGACGAAGCCTTTCGCAAGGTCTGCCGCGTTCAACGCCGCCTCATCGGTTCCCTCGATGCAGTTCGCGTACATGACTTCATATTTCTGCGCCATGCCGACGACGCCTTGCACTTCGAGCACCGGATTGCGGCGCATTTCTTCAGGCTTCATCACAAAGGCCGCGCCGGCAAGCGCCAGGATCGCCGGAATCGCCGCGTAAGAGGAAATTTCGATGCGTTGCGCCATGGCTCTTCAAGCCCCGCTTGTCTGACATTGTTACAAACAAGTTAGAAAGCGCCCCTTGAGGGAGATTTAAGGGATTAGATCGGATTGGCGATAATCGTTTCGCGCGCGCCGCGTTCAAAACGATTTGTCTAAAATGTTTTCGATCCGGCGGCTCTAGACGGGACGCGCGCGCTCGATGATCGCCGCCGCGTCGATCTTTCCGGTTACCGCGCCATACATGGAAGAGCGGTTGTCGGGGTCGAGCCGCGTGTTGCAGAAGCCGTCGAAAACATAATCCGGGGCCGTCTGTTTCAGCGCAGCGGCGGAAAGGGCGAGCGCCATGTCTTCGGCGAAGGCCCGCGCCGTGGCTTCAGTCAAGGCGCCGGGCTTCGTCCAGCCGTCGAGCGCGGCGAGGTGGCGGTCGAGATGCGCGTTGGCGCCGGCGGCGGCGGTGATGTCGCTGCGCACGGCTTCAAGGCTTTCGGGTTCGCGGGCGAGGGCGCGCAGAATGTCGAGAGCGATGACATTGCCGGAGCCTTCCCAGATGGCGTTGAGTGGCGACTGACGAAAGAGGCGCGGCATCGGTCCTTCTTCGACGAAGCCCGCGCCGCCATGGCATTCGAGCGCCTCGTAAACGACTCCGGGCTGGCGCTTGCACACCCAGTATTTGGCGATAGGCGTCGCAAGCCGCATGAAAGCTGCTTCGCGCTCCTCATTCATATGGTCGAAACTGTAGGCGATGCGCAGGGCGAGGGCTGCTGCGGCTTCCGTTTCAAGTGCAAGGTCGGCAAGGACCATGGCCATCGCCGGCTGGTCGATGAGTGTTTTTTGAAAGGCCGAGCGGTGCGCCGCATGCCATAGGGCCTGCCCCGTCGCCGCCCGCATTCCGCCCGCCGAGCCGGCGATGCAGTCGAGGCGGGTATGCTGAACCATGTCGATAATGGTTCTGACGCCGCGGCCTTCCTCGCCGATACGCTGCGCCCAGGCGCCGTGATATTCTATTTCCGATGACGCGTTCGCGCGGTCGCCGAGCTTGTCTTTCAGCCGCATGATGTGAAAGGCGTTGCGGGTTCCGTCCGGACGCCAGCGCGGCACGAGAAAACAGGTGATGCCGGCTTCGGTGCGCGCCAGCGTCAAAAACGCATCGCACATGGGCGCTGAACAGAACCATTTATGGCCGGTGAGCTCATATTCGTCGTCGACGATGTGTTCCGCGACGGTCGAGTTGGCGCGAATGTCGGAGCCGCCCTGTTTCTCCGTCATCGCCATGCCCATGGTCGCTGCCTTTTTGTCCGCGGCCGGAATAAAGCGCGGATCATAGGCGCCGGCGGTGAGGCGCGGGACCCATTCTGCGGCGACATCGGGCTGATGCCTTAACGCGGGAATGGCGGCGTATGTCATGGTCATGGGACAGCCGACACCGGCTTCCGCGCCCGCTTGTAAGTACGCCATGGCGGCGTGGGCGACATGGCCGCCCTGGTTCCCGGTCCAGGCGATCGAGGAATAGCCGGCGGAAAGGCCGAGATTCATGAGCGCGTGATAAGCGGGGTGGAACTCGACCTCATCGAGGCGATGGCCATAGCGGTCGAAGCTGATGAGCTTCGGCGGGTTCTGATTGGCGAGCCGGGCGTTTTCCACCATCTCCGCAGAGCCGAGCGCTTGGCCATAAGCCGAAAGCCGTTCCGCGTGGCCTTTCGCGCCGCGCTTTTCGATGTTCTCCTTCAGCGCCGCATCCGCCTCGAAAAGATTTACATCCTCAAAGGGCGGTGGCTGGTTGGCGACATCATGGGTCTCGAGTTCGGCGCGGGGGCGGTAATGGGACATGCGCTTCTCCTTACGGGCGAACCTATCGCAACTCGCATCTGCGCCAAACTGTGTTATGCAGAAAGGACGGTTGGTCGCGTATGGGGGCTGCGCTGCGGGGGTGGCGCGAAAACGGGAGCTTCGTCATGAAAAATCTGTTTCTTTTCGCCGCGCTATTCGGTTTTCTTTGGGGGTGCGCCGAAAAAAGCGGCGATGAGGCCGATGTCCTTTATATGAATGGCGTCGTCTGGACCGGCGAACCGGGTGCGCCGGATGCGCAGGCTGTCGCCGTGAAGGACGGGCGCGTTGTTTTCGTCGGCACCGCAGAGGAGTTCACCGGCGAAGCCGATGAGATCGTCGATTTGCAGGGCCGCTTCATGGCGCCCGGTTTTATCGACAATCATGTGCATTTTCTCGACGGCGGTTTTGGTCTTGCAAGCGTCGATCTGCGCGATGCGACGAGACCGGAAGAATTTTCGCAGCGCATTGCCGATTACGCCGCGACTCTGCCTGAAGGGCGCTGGGTTCTGAACGGCAATTGGGATCATGAGAACTGGGGCGGAGAACTGCCGCGCGCGACGTGGATCGATGAGGGAACGGGCGACACGCCGGTTTTCGTGTCCCGCCTCGACGGCCATATGGCGCTCGCCAATTCCGCGGCGATGGCGCTGGCGGGCGTCACGGCGGAGACCCAGTCCCCCGAAGGCGGCGAGATCATCCGCGATGACGACGGCGAGCCTACAGGCGTCTTCAAGGACAACGCCATGTCCCTTATCGCAAAGGTGATCCCGGCGCCGAGTGAAGACGAAATGATCGAGGCTTTTGAAACGGCGCAAGCCCATGCGCTCAGCCTCGGCGTGACGCAAGTCCACGATGTAGGCTCGCTTTCCGGCGTCGACAATCTTGAGGTGTTCAAAACCGCGAAAGACAAGGGCGTCATGAAGATGCGGCTTTATTCCTTGCAGCCGCTGGCGGATTGGGAGGCGTTGCGCGATCGCGTCGCGGCGGAAGGAAAAGGCGCCGCCATGCTGCGTTGGGGCGGGCTCAAGGGCTTTGTCGACGGGTCGCTCGGTTCGACAACGGCATGGTTTTATGAGCCGTTCGATGACGCGCCCGAGACCAGCGGCTTTCCGGTGACTGATCCCGATGCGCTGGAACAGGACATCGCCGACGCCGACGGGGCGGGGCTTCACATCGCGGTTCACGCCATCGGCGACAAGGCTATCGACACCCTGCTCAGCGATTTTGAAAAGGCGGCGGGCGATGAGATCGTCGGGCGTCGCTATCGCATCGAACATTTCCAGCATCCGACCGAGGAAGCCATCGCCCGCGCGGCGCGCGACGGCGTCATCGCTTCCATGCAGCCCTATCACGCCATCGATGACGGGCGCTGGGCGGAAAAGCGCATCGGCTCGGAGCGCATCAAGACGACCTACGCTTTCCGCTCGATCCTGGACGCCGGCGGCCTGTTGACCTTCGGTTCCGACTGGCCGGTCGCGCCGCTGTCGCCGCTAGAAGGCGTTTACGCCGCCGTCACCAGGCGCACCATAGACGGGGCTAACCCCGACGGCTGGCAGCCCCAGGAGAAAATCAGCGTCGAAGAGGCGCTGACCGCCTATACCGCGACCAACGCCTATGCGGGGTTGCAGGAAGACGACCTCGGCCGAATCGCGCCGGGCATGCGGGCGGATTTTGTCATTCTTTCGGACGACCCGCGGGCGATCGATCCGGCGGCGATCAAAGATATTGCTGTTCTGAAAACGGTTGTCGGCGGCGAAGTGGCGTATGAAAGCGGGGAATGAATAAGGCGCCCCGAAGCGCATCAAACGAGGCACGCTATGGCGGACACGACGTTGAAGGACTTTGTTCGCGAGGCCCTGGCGAGGGGCGAAAGCCGGGATGCTGTCGCAGCCGCATTGCTGAAAGCGGGCTGGCCTGAGGATCAGGTGAAAGACGCGCTGGCGTCCTTTGCCGACATTGACTTTCCGCTCCCTGTTCCCCGGCCGCGCCGATATGGCGGGGCGCGCGAGGCGTTTTTATATATCGTTTTCTTTGCGCTTCTCGGCATGGTCGCGGTCCAGACAGGCCGGCTCGCATTCGCCTTTGTGGATCATGTCTTCGCCGATCCCCTGTCGCGCGTCTTGCGGAGCTATCAGTTACCGGGTCTGCGCTGGGCCATCGCGTCGCTGATGGTCGGCTATCCGATCTTTCTTTACCTTGGCTGGCGGCTCGGCGCCGCCTATCGCAAGGATCCCGAACGGCGCCTGTCGCGGATCCGGGTGTGGCTCACCTATATTACGCTGATCTTTGCGGCGCTGACGCTGATCGGCGATCTCGTCGCGGTTGTTTACAACTTCCTCGGCGGCGAAGTGACGGCGCGGTTTATTTCAAAGGCGCTGGTGGTCGGTCTCATCTCCGGCGCCATCCTGTTCACCTATACCCGCGATGCGGAGCGGACAGCCGCGGGCGTCGACGTGCCGGGCCGCATCATCGCCGCTATTGCGAGCGTCGCCGTCCTTCTGCTGGTCCTCTGGGCGGCGCTGCGCGTCGACACGCCGGGCGCGGCGCGGGCGCGAGCCCTGGATGAACAACGTCTGGCGGACCTTTACGCCATTGCGCGCGGCGTCGACTGTCACCGCACCTATTTCGGCGCTGTGCCGGCGTCCCTTGAGGCCATGGAGGCGGCGTTGTCAGAAAGGGCCGCGCGCCAGCCGGTCGCCAGCGGCTGCGGGCGTGACGTTCCGGACGATCCGCTCAGTGAAAGCCCCTATGGTTATGAAGCGCTGGAGGGCGACCGGTTCCGCTTGTGCGCGACCTTCCAGCGGGGGTGGCCGGACGATGACGCAGCCTACACTGCTGCGCCGAAGACCAATGTCGGATTATATCCGAATGGGCGCAGCCGTACGCTGCAAAGACCCGCCGAACCGGGCGAGACCTGTTTCGACCTTGAAGCGGTCGATTTCGAGGAAGAAACCGAAGAGGAGTGAGTGCCGCTTACTTCTTTATATGCTCGGCTCATTAATATGTTGAGCCCAGGGCAGCGCCTCATCGGCGAAGACTTCATTCACAGGCGCATACTCTTCCGGGCGGTCCATGACGCCGATGAGGAAATGCGTTTCCCCGGGCCATTTGTCGCCGGCATAGGTGAGGGGCGTGCCGCATTGGGCGCAATAGCCGCGCCGGACGCCTTTTGAGCTTGCATAGAATGATGGCGCGTCCGCCACCCAGCGGACATTCTCATCCTTGAAGCCCACCCAGGTGGAAAAGGCCGCCCCGGTCGCCTTGCGGCAGGCCGCACAATGGCAGTTTGAGATGAAGGCAGGCTCTCCCCTGGCCTCGAAACGCGCCGCCCCGCACTGGCATCCGCCCGTATGGGTTTCCGTCATCATTCAAACCCGAGTTCCGAAGCGTATTTCGCGCTTATTTCCTGCGTTTTCACGAAAGCCGGGCGCGCCGTCATGCGATCCACATAGTCGGCGATTTTTCCCTTCTTCTCGATGGCGCCGAACATGATCGCGAAATTCAAGAGCGAGCCCATGACAATGTCCGCGGCGCTCAGCGTGTCGCCGAGAATGTAAGGGCCGGGGGAGAGCGCGACGTCGATGGATTTCAGAACGTCTTCTTCCGTGCCATAGCCGGCCGACATCGCATTCTCGCGCTTCACGCCGCCAAGTTTGTCCAGCATCATCGGTTCGATGCAGGAGGGGCAATAGAACATCCAGCGATAATAGAGCCCGCGATTGGGGTCGTTGAGGGCTGGCGCAAATCCCTTGTCCGCGAAGGCGTCGGCAAGATAGGCGCAGATCGCGGCGCTTTCCGTGACCGCGACGCCGTCGGCCATTAGCGCCGGCACCTTGCCCATGGGATTGATCGACAGGAAGTCGGGCTTTTTGTGTTCGCCGGCCTTAAGATTCACAAGCTTGATGTCGCAAACGCCCCCAAGCTCTTCATTCAGCCACATCACCGTATCGGCGCGCGTGCGCGGGCAGTAGTAGAAAACCGGTTTTCCCATGGGTCTCTCCTTGTTCAGCCGGCGATGTTAGCGCGCCTGACCCCGGCTGCAAAGAAACAACCACGAGAGCGCTCAGGCGGATTCAAGATCCATTTTAAGGCCGAGCAGTTTCATCACGTCGGATCGCGATAGCGTGCCGACGACGCGGCCGCCTTCCGTCACGATCAGCGTGTCGGCGGCGCCTTGTTGCAAGGACTGAAGCGCAGTGATTGCATCCTGCGCCGGGTCGGCGAGGGGCGCCTCGCCTGGCGGGGTCATCACATCGCGCACGGTTTTGCGGGACCAGTCCTCGCGCGGCAGGGTTTTCAGATGCGTCGTGTCGACGACGCCTACAAAGTGTCCATGTTCGCTGACGGGAAACGCCGTCTGCTGAAATTCATAGACATATTTGTCCACGAGTTCAGCGATGGTGAGGGAAGGGGGAACCACATGCGCGTCCTTGTGCATAAGATCGCGCACCGTCACGCCGCCCATGAGCCGGCGCACTTCCATCTGCTGATAAGAGCCTTGCGCCGCGCCGCGGATGAACATCCCGATCAGGAACCACCACAGGCCCTGGACAAGACCGCCGCTCAGCGCCGCGAAAAGGCCCAGCATCATGAGCGCGAAGCCGAATGCGCCGCCGAGCCCGGACGCCCATTTGGTCGCCCAGCGGATGTCGCCTTTGACGGCCCACAGGATTGAACGCAGGACGCGACCGCCATCCATGGGAAAAGCGGGGATCATGTTGAAGATGGCGAGAACGAAGTTGAGCCGTCCGAGATAGTCGAACAGCGCAAGCAGCGGCGTGCGGTCTTCTCCTCCAAGCCCGCCGACCCACAGGAAAAGAATACCGAGCACAATGCTGATCGCAGGACCGGCGATGGCGGTAAAGAGTTCGGCTTTTGCGCTTTCCGGCTCGCCTTGCATTTCCGCAACGCCGCCGAAAAGGAACAGGGTGATGCCGGTCATCCCTGTGCCGAAGGCGCGCGCCACGAGGGAGTGCGACAATTCATGGATGACGATGGAGAAAAAGACGCCGATGACGCCGCCTGCGGCCATCCACCAATAGGTTGCGGCGGGCCATCCTTCATAGACAGAAGGAAAGAACCCGAGCGCCAGCGACAGGGCGATCAACAGCGCGAAAAAGGTCCAACTGATGTCGACGCGCACTTCGAAACCGAGAATGCGGAAGAGTTTGAGCGAGCGTCCGAACATCGTCCTTTTCCTTTTCCCTTGGGGCGTGCGCCCTATGCCTTCATGCGGCGCCCGACCTCATAAAGAGAGACCGCCGCAGCATTCGAGACATTCAGGCTTTCAATGCCGGGAGAGATAGGGATGCGGTAAAGCCCGTTACAGGTGGCGGCGACAAGCTGGCGCAGCCCGGCCCCTTCCGCGCCCATGACAAGGGCGAGCGGCGCGTCGGGAAAGTCTGTAATTTCCGCGTCCGCTTCTCCGGCCAGACCGGCGCAGTGATAGCCAAGATCTTGCAAGGCTTCGAGCGCGCGGGCGATATTGACGACCTGCACGCACGGCATGGTCTCGAGAGCGCCCGCTGCGGCTTTCGCAAGCGCGCCGGAGAGCGGCGGCGTGCGCCGTTCCTGGACGATGACGGCGCGTGCGCCGAAGGCGGCGGCGGACCGAAAGAGGGCGCCGATATTCTGCGGATCGGTAATCTGGTCGAGGACGAGCACGGGAGCCGCCTTGTCAGCCGGCGCACAGACATCCTTCAGCCTTGCGCGGGGAAGGTCCTCCACTTGCGCCGCCAGTCCCTGATGCACCGCGCCCTCATGTAAAAGCCGGTCGATGGCGTCGGGCTTCAGGTCTTCCAGACGGGCGAGGCGGGCCTCGCTGGCGCCATGGTCCGCCAGCCAGTCGGCGGCGTTCTTGGTGGCGACAACGCGCCTGATCTTGCGTTCCGGATTGGCCAGCGCTGCGGCGACCGCATGCCGGCCGTAAAGCCAGAGTCCGGTCTCCGCCGGGCGGGGTTTGCCGCCGCCCGGTCGTCGCCCTCGGGCGCCGGTTTTGGGAGGATGCTTTTTGCTGGGTTTCGAGCCGCTCTTTTCCGTCATAAGGACGCCCTAGCCGGTTCTTATTTCAAGAGAAACAGGAAATTGTCAGGGCGCGCCCCGGGAGTGGTTGCGCAGCCCCACCGGCGCCGCTATAGACCCCGTTCTCCCGATGGCGGCGAGGCTGGGCGCGCTCCGGTTTGCCGTTGTCTTTATACGCTGGGCGGCGGGTCTTTTCGGACCTTTCCTCAGCAGCCTCGTGGAGGGGTGGGAGAGTGGTTAAATCCAGCAGACTGTAAATCTGCCCGCGTTAGCGTACGCTGGTTCGAATCCAGCCCCCTCCACCATTTCCTTTGCAAGAGTTCTGAAGGTTTTTCGCGCCGCGCAGCGGGCCGCGCGACCTTTGCTGCGGCGCACAAGGCTTGAGAGAGTCTTTGCTGTTTACTCGAAAGCCTCTTCTTTCCTGGCGGTCTTGCGCAGCGCTGACGGAAGAATGTCAGCCGACGCATCAACCCGTCCTTTCATCGAGGAAACGCCGACTGTGTCATATATGCCATAGCCTGACATAAGATTGTTAGCGCTAACCAATCAGGATTGATAACGCAAACATTTTGTGATGACCTGAGCGCGACGCGAACGAGATTCCATTGGCGGCCCAGAGTCGTCTCAAGGAACAGGCGCGTTACATCGGCTCCGTCAGGGAGGTGAACGTGGCCGCAAACGACCATTCTGATACGGGCGTGCACTGCTATTGGCGCGTCAGATACGGCGCACCATGCGGCGCCGTTCTGGCGGCCTTTGATGGTCGTGAGCGGATTGTTCACATGCTCTGAAAACAACACTCAACAAACAAAAATCCTGGCTCGCGCGCCGCGAGTTCAGACAAACATCATAAGGGAGGCATTGATGAAATTAACGAAAGCAACAAGTTTGCTGCAAAGCTGCTCGCGGACGGCGCTGCTCGCGACCGCTTCGGCCGGGCTGATCTCGGCTGTCCAGCCGGCCTATGCGCAAGATGACGTTTCAGAAGATGACGTCATTATCGTCACCGGCATCCGCGGATCGCTGGGGCGGGCCGCCGACATCAAGCGCAACGCCAGCGGCGTCGTCGATGCGATCTCCGCCGAAGACATCGGCAAGTTCCCCGACACGAACCTCGCGGAATCGCTGCAGCGGATATCGGGCGTTTCCATCGACCGGATCAACGGCGAAGGCTCGCAGGTGACGGTTCGCGGCTTCGGCAGCGAATACAACCTCGTCACATTGAACGGCCGTCAAATGCCGACCGCCAACATTCCGACCATCGGCGTCGCAAACGACCTTGAATTCGATTCGGGCAACACCCGTACTTTCGACTTCTCGAATCTGGCGTCGGAAGGCGTAACCGGGCTTCAGGTATACAAATCCGGCCGCGCAGATGCGCCCACGGGCGGCATCGGCGCCACCGTGAATGTCAGCACCGTGCGTCCGCTTGACCGCCCGGGGCTGAATTTCACCATCGGCGCGAAAGCCTTGCATGACACGACGGTCGTTAATGGCGACGATTTCACGCCGGAAGTGAGCGGCCTTGCGAGCTGGAGCGACGATAATGAACGTTTCGGCGTGGCTTTATTCGGCAGCTGGCAGAAGCGCGACAGTGCGGCCGTGGGCGCGACTGGCAACACGTATAATGTGAGAACCGCTGAAAACTTTCTCAACGATGCGTCGCTGGTGCGCCCGGGCGCCACAATCAACAATGCGCCGAGCGATCCTGACACCTATATCCAGTTTCCCAATGACAGCCGTTATGTCTTTGACGAAAACAGCCGCGAACGTCTGAACGGATTCGCGACGATCCAGTTCCGGCCTATCGATACGCTGACCTTCACGGCAGACGCGTTTTACGCGCAGAACGAGCAGTCGCAAAAGCACACAGAACAGACCAACTGGTTTAACCGCCCCTTCGACGAAGTCACTTTCTCCGGCGGCACAGTGCCGCTGACGGAGTACCTGTTCGAAGATATTGGCGGGACTGCTGACAATGCCGATCTTTTCACACAGAGCGTGAAGGACATCGGCTCGGAACAGATCTATCGTTCCAGCAAGGAAACGCTGACATCGTTCGGCGCCAATATTGAATGGGAGGCCTCGGACCAGCTTACCGTCACGCTTGACGGGCATTCGGGCCGGGCGTGGTCCGGTCCGAACGCCAGAAACGGCACGACCGCAACGCGTATTTCAATCGGCGCGCCTGTCATCGCTAACCATTCCCTTGATACGTCGTCGGGATTCCCTGTGCAGCAGTTCACCGTCAATGACTGTTCGCGGCAAAATGCGCCTGGTTCTGAGTTTCCGGGAACAAACTGCAACGACATGCTGGATGTCGGCGACTACGGCACGCAGGTTGGGCGGACCAATCGGCAGATCCAGTCCAACACGGTCAATGCGGCGCATCTCGACTTCAAATACGATATTGACGATGGCTTCTACGCCAGAATTGGGGGCACGTATACAGAATCGGATGCGCGCACCAAAACCCTCAACACCCAGCAGCAGCTGGGCGACTGGGGGATCAACAATCCTGGCGACGTAGCCCAATTCGCGCCGGGCATGGTTGAGATGTTCTGCCTGAGCTGCGAGTTCAATGATTTCGAGCCTGGCAATGCGGCCGCCGTTCCGTTCATTCCTGAAGGAAACGCGGTCGACTTGTACGATATGCTGTCCTCCGCTTATGCAGATCGCGGCAACGCGGTGAGCGTAACGAGCGACAACGTAGACGAACTCGAGGAAATCGTGAAAGCGGTTTACGGCGAGGTCGGCTGGAAGGGCGAAATCGCCAACAATATGCCTGCAGGGGTGACGTTCGGCGTTCGCTATGAGGACACGACCGTCAAGGCGACCACCCTGCAGACCGTGCCTCAGGCGATCGTCTGGCTTTCGGACAACGACTTTCAAACCGTTCTCTCGAACGAACAGTTGGTCGTAACCGATCGCGGCAACTACGATAATTTGTTACCGAGCGCTGATATCTGGGTTGAATTTCTGCCCGACGTCATCGCCCGCGCATCGTTCAGCAAGACCCTGGCGCGGCCCCGCTTCGGCGATCTTTTCGCCCGGGCGACCGCCAACACGCCTCCGGGCTCGATTGCTTTCGGCAGTGAAGCCACCGGTTCCTCCGGCAACACCGATTTGAACCCGCTAGTCTCCGAGAACTTCGATGTCTCGCTCGAATGGTATCCGACGGAGTCGAGTTATTTCTCCATCGGTTTCTTTGACAAGCGGGTTCGTGACTTTACAGGGACAGGCGTTGCGCCTCAGCCTCTGTTCGGTCTGCGCGATCCGACATCCGGCGAACCGGGCACGCGTTCCGGGGATGCGCTTGATCTCATCAACGAGCTCGGGCTCACGCAATCCGACGTCACGCTGTTTACGGCGACGGCGCTGGTCGATCAGTTCGGCGTCGCCGATGCGCGCACCATGCTGATGGCCAACCAGACCGGAAGCGACCTTACCCAGGGCTTTGTCGACAGCACATTGGCGGCTTACGATGTGACAGCGAATGGGGACGATCCTCTGTTCGAGTTTGCATCGCAGGTGCCGGTCAATGAGAACGGCAAAATCCACGGCATTGAGGTCGCGGCGCAACACTTCTTCGGTGAAAGCGGCTTCGGCTTTGCGGCCAACTACACCATGGTTGACGGCGACGTCTCGGCGGCTCTCGACTCCGATCCCGCCGTGGATCAGTTCGCCTTGCTGGGTCTCAGCGACTCGGCGAACGCAACGCTGATCTACGAAAAATACGGGCTTTCCGCGCGTCTCGCCTTCAACTGGCGCGACAAGTTCCTCACCGATGTCAATGAAGACGGCAGCAACCGCAACCCGCTCTTCATCGACTCCTACAAACAGCTCGATCTGAGCGTTACCTATGACGTGACCGAGAACGTTCAGGTCTCGTTTGAGGGTATCAACCTGACCGGCGAGAACCTTCGTACTTACTCCCGGAACGAAAAGGCTTTCGTGTCGGTTCAGGAACTGGGGCCGCGTTTCCTCCTCGGCGCCCGGTACCGCTTCTAGCGGACTGCTGCATAGGAATTCCCTTGCAGCACAAGAGGCCGCCGCGTTTTTCGCGGCGGCCTTTTGCAGTATAGGAGTTGAGCAATGCTTTTGAGTATTCCATCATCCGGGCAGGGCGGCGGGCGCAGACCGGCTGCCTTGTGGAGCGACCAGATGAGATCACCCGCATGACCAAGAAGGCGTTACTGAACAATATCGACCACGCGGATCTGAAAGTGATCGCGAAACATGACGCCGCCTATGGCGACAACATAAACCAGGCGTTGATTTTTCCGACCGAATTCGGGGATGTCCAGCGCGAATATCCCATCCTGTTCTGCAAGGAACGGGAAGGCCAATCCCTCCAGGCGGTTGCTCTTATGGGGCTCGATGAAGATGAAAATCTTTTTCTGGGCGAGGATGGATGGCGCGCGCGCTATGTGCCGGCGACCCATGCGCGCGGGCCCTTTTCGATCGCCCTGCATAAACGTGACGGCGCTGATGCGCCGGAGCCGATGATTCATGTTGATCTTGATGATCCGCGCGTCAATGAACGCGAAGGCGAGCCGGTGTTTTTGGCGCAAGGCGGCAACGCGCCTTATCTGGAACAGGTGAGCGAGGCCCTGCGGCGCATTCACCGGGGCGCGGAAATCGTCAAGCCGATGTTCGAAGCCTTCGAGGAGGCGGACCTGATCGCGCCCGTCAAGCTGGAGCTGATGCTGAGCGACACAGAGAAATATAATATCGTCGACTATTTCAGCATCAACGAAGAGCGTTTGCGCACTCTCGATGGCGCGGCGCTCGAAAAGCTCAACCGGCAGGGCTATCTGCAGGCGGCGTTTTTAGTGCTTTCTTCTCTTGGTAATATCAAGCGCCTGATCGAAATGAAGAATCTCAGGCGGCATTCTCAATAGCGCTTGGGTATTGCAGAGTATTGGACACGGATCCGCAAGGCGCGCAATGAGGCAGGTCATACGCAAAACAAAGGAAATCTCAGGGCTTTCGCCCGACCGTATTCCTTATGCGGAATTGCTGGAGGCGCAGGAACCAGTTGTGCTGAAGGGCGTGGCGCAGGGCTGGCCGCTTGTGCGTCGTTCGCCGGAAGATGCGGCTGCGTATCTGAAGTCCTTTTACAGCGGCAAACCGGTGGTCGGTTATGTGGCGCCGCCTGAAGCTAAAGGACGGTTTTTTTATAACCAGGACGTCACAGGCTTCAATTTCGAGGGCGGGCGGGTGCAGATGGATGCGTTTCTCGACCGCATGCTGGCCCATCTCGAAGACGGGCAGGAATTCTATATCGGCTCGACCGAGGTCGACGACTATTTGCCGGGCCTTCGCCAAGACAACGATCTTGTTCTCAATGACCCGATGTTCGAGCGCAATCCGCCGGTTGTGAATATCTGGGTCGGCACGCGCACCGTCGCATCCGCGCATTACGACATGTCCAATAATATAGCCTGCTGTCTGGTCGGCCGGCGCCGCTTCACGCTGTTCCCGCCGGATCAGATCGCCAATCTCTATCCAGGCCCTCTTGAGCCGACGCCCGGCGGTCAGGTGGTGAGCATGGTCGATTTCAATGCGCCCGATTATGATCGCTTCCCGCGTTTTAAAGAGGCGTTGGCCGAGTCGCAGGTCGCGGAGATGGAGCCGGGTGATGCGCTTATCTATCCCGCTTTGTGGTGGCATCATGTGGAAGCGCTCGACGCGTTCAATATCATGATGAATTACTGGTGGAGCGTGTCACCTTCGTTCATGGACACGCCTCAGACCACCTTGCTGCATGGACTGCTCAGCCTGCGCGACCGGCCGGACGAGGAAAAACGCGCCTGGCGGGCCTTGTTCGACTATTACATATTCGGCCCGGCGGGAGAGGCGGGCGCGCATCTGCCGGACCATGCGCGCGGCAATCTCGCGCCCATGGACGAGATGAAGGCCCGGCGCCTGCGCGCTTATCTGTTGAACAGGCTGAACCGCTGACCAAACGAGGCGTTCCTATGCAAGACCAGACGGTGAAACGCGTTGTTATCGCGGGGGGCGGAACCGCCGGGTGGTGCGCTGCGGCCGCCCTGACCAGTCAGTTGGGATCGCTCATAGAGGTGACGCTGGTTGAATCGGACGACATTGGCACGGTCGGCGTCGGCGAGGCGACCATTCCGACCATCCGCAGCTTTCATCACCTTCTCGGTCTCGACGAGCGCGCCTTCATGCGCGCCACACAAGCCAGTTTCAAGCTCGCCATCATGTTTGAAAACTGGGCGCGGACCGGCGACGGCTATATCCATTCCTTCGGTCAGGTCGGCAAGCCGGCTTGGATGGGCGGCTTCCATAATCTTTGGCTGCAGGCGAGGGCGGAGGGTTTCGGCGGCGACATCGGCGACTATTGCTTCGAGCATGAAGCGGCGAAAGCCGGCAAGTTTTTCACGTCGGAACAGGCCAAAATCAATTACGCCTATCACCTTGATGCGGGGTTATACGGGCGTTTTCTGCGTGACTTCGGCGAAGCCAGGGGCGCAAAGCGCGTCGAGGGTAAAATTCGCGACGTCGAACAGGACCCGGAGAACGGTTTTATCAGCGCCCTTGTTTTGGAGTCCGGCGCGCGCGTGGAGGGCGATCTTTTTGTCGATTGCACCGGTTTTCGCGGCCTTCTTATCGAACAGACATATAAGGCGGGCTACGAAGACTGGAGCGAGTGGCTTCCGACAGACAGCGCCATCGCTCTACAAACTGCTTCCGTCGGTCCGGCGCCGCCCTATACGCGCGCCGTTGCGCATGAGGCCGGCTGGCGCTGGCGCATCCCGCTGCAACATCGGGTCGGCAACGGCATCGTCTTTTGCAGCAAGTATCTTTCCGGTGATGAGGCGCAAGCAAAACTGCTCGATGCTGTCGAAGGCGAAGCGATCACCGAACCGCGCCTCATCCGGTATCGCACGGGCAAGCGCCGCAAGGTCTGGGTCAAGAACTGCATTGCGCTTGGGCTTAGCAGCGGCTTTGTGGAGCCTCTCGAATCCACAAGCATCCATCTTATTCAGATCGGGCTGACGCGGCTGATTCAACTGTTTCCTTTCAGCGGCTGCCATGATGCGCTGATGCGGCGTTACAATGAACAGGCTGAGGTGGAGCTGGAACGCGTACGGGATTTCATCATCCTGCATTATAAATTGACGGAGCGGGACGACACGCCGTTCTGGCGCCGATGTCGCGATATGGAGATTCCCGAGACGCTGGCGCAACGGATCGCGCTCTTTCGCGACGACGCCTATGCGTATCAGGGGCCCGAAGATCTGTTCCGCGTGGATTCATGGCTTCAGGTCATGCTCGGCCAGCGCCTTGAGCCTCAGGGGCGCCATCACATGGGCCGGATGATGACGGAGGATCAGCTGCGCAGGGCCCTGGATGGTCTTAAAGGCAATATTGCTGACGCCGTCGCCAAAATGCCGGCCCATCAGACTTTTCTGGACAGTTATTGTTCCTCTGCTGAAAGTTAGGCGCGCCGCGGACAGGGCGCGCTTTTTCCTGTTTGTTCTTGTGCGCGGCTTTAAAAGAAATTCATAGCAACGTACCCGGAATAACCTGCCCTGCTTCATTGAGCTTCGTAATGAAATGCAGGCGATATCTTGATAAGCGTCGAGATTTCTCGACAGCAAAAACGCCTTGCGATAACAAAAAAAATGTTATCGGAGGAAACGCAATGCAAAAATTTCAGCAAAAACCACGCCGCCTTCTTGGATTACTGTCGGCGACATTGTTCATGGCGTCGGCTGGCGTCGCGCAATCGGCTATGGCGCAGGACTGGGTGACGACCCAGGACGAGCTTCTGGATCGTATCCAGATTGACTCGTATTGATTCAGGAACCAACGATACAAGCGTATCTTCAATGTGGTCGAATCTGATCGCCTGATCAATTTCGAAGGGGGAGAATGTAACGATTTTTCTAACCTCTTGTTGGGGAGTGCCCGGGGCGATAACGATGGTATCCCCCACTGTGAGCCAGGAGTCGAGATGCCCCTCCAACTCATCCGCCCAAAGAGTCGCGTAATCGGCGATAGCAAGGATCGTGTCGCCAGCAAACGCCGTATCTCTCAGCACAACAGTAGGCGTCAAATTCAGCTTCTCGCCCGCTTGCGGACGGAAGGAGGAACGGGACGATAAAGTCAATGCGTTGGGACTATTGGGATTCGGATTCGCTACAGGATCCCAAGGCAACCAGTCCTTCCCATCGAAACGCTCGTAGACTCCTTCGTCCACTTCCTGGGCCACGACTGCGTCGGGATCCGCACTGTAGGCCCATTCTTGGCCATTAATCGTCGTGTCTGCTTCACTATTCAGTGACCTGCCGGCCCAGAGTAGCGGAATGGCTGCTTTCTTTGGAGGCAATTTGGAAAAAAGAAAGGCAAAACGTTCCTGCAAGACAATGTCATCGAGCCTTTTTTGCAGGGTTTTGGTACCTCCATCAAAATAGATGAGATGATTCCGCTGATTGGGGTGAAAGCGCGTCAGATTGGGACGAACACGAGCGGCACGTATGGCTTCGCCCGAAACTTCGAGAAGCGCCTTTTGACCCGTCAGATACTCACCAATCTGATCCGCCTTTCCTTCGAATATACTTTGGCCTTTTTTCATCCAAGTTACGGTCTCACCGTGTTGCAAACCGCAGCAGTGAGCCAAATAGTCATAGAGTTTACCTGCTTCGCTTGGCTTGAGAGGCGTG
>JAUIMC010000003.1 GCA_030433215.1 Alphaproteobacteria bacterium | reverse complement strand
CTTTGAGCAAGCATTTTGGGTATGCGGTCGTCGATGACGATCAATGCCCGCTTGATCGTCTTTCGCCGCGTGACTGCAAAAAAGTTTATGACAACGTCTGGGTCTACAGCGATATTTACTAAGGCGAGCCGAATGGGCTCGTTGCGGGCCAAAGCCTGACCTTTCCCATTTCGTTGCCGCGTCAAGGCCTGCGCTGCGGTTGATTCGACCCCCGCTTCCATTCCCTCAGAAGACCGCCGGGCGCCAGGATTTCAGCATGCGCCTTAAGGCGACGCCCGTTTTCCGAAACGCTCATTTTAATCATTAATTTGCATATTGCGACAATTCTCGGCAAAATTAAGCTTGGCGCAGCGCCCCCAGAATAGCATTACCTCGCATAGGACCCTCTCCATTAAGACCGAAACCACGCCCTTTTCCGACCGCGCTTCGATGACGCGCCTTCTCGTCGCGTGCGTGGCGCAATTCCTCGTCGTGCTCGACGTTTCGGTGGTCAATGTGGCCCTGCCGTCGATCCAGGAGGATCTCGGTTTTTCGCCAACCAATCTGCAATGGGTGGTCAACGCCTATGTGCTTATTTTCGCCAGCTTTCTTCTCCTTGGAGGACGGCTGGCCGATCTTATGGGCGTCAAGCGCGCCATTCTGATCGGTTTTTCGCTCTTCACGGCGGCCAGTCTTGTGGGCGGCATGGCGGGAACGCCGCTCGTCCTGTCTCTGGCAAGAGCGTTCCAGGGGCTTGGGGCCGCCATCCTCGCGCCGGCGAGCCTGACCCTGCTCACCACAGGATTCGCCGAAGGGGCCGGGCGCAACAGGGCGCTGGCCTTATGGTCCGCCTTTGCCGTAGCGGGCGGTGCAGCAGGCAGCATGGTTGGCGGTCTGCTTACACAGCTTTTGTCATGGCACTGGGTTTTGCTGATCAACGTGCCGGTCGGGATCGTCGCGATTCCAGTGGCGGCGCGATATGTCATGCAGCCTCGGGTCGAGAAAGCCCGCCCCAAACTGGATGCGCCCGGTGCGGTGCTGGCCATGCTTGGCTTCGGCGCGCTCGTTTACGGCATCACCCTCATCGAGACGCACGGTCTGGCGGACCGGCAAACCCAGCTTATGCTGCTAGGCGCCTTTCTCGTGCTTGGGGTCTTCGTCTGGGTGGAGGCGAGGGTCGCCGCCGAGCCGATTGTACCCCTGCGGCTTTTCCGGCGCCGCTCGATCGTCATCGGCAACGCCGCCATGCTGCTGGCGGGCGCCGGGCTGTTTCCCATGTGGTACTTCCTGTCGCTCCTGATGCAGAATGTCCTGGGCATGGGGCCTCTTGAAACCGGGGTCGGTTTTCTTCCGCACACAATCGTGACCATTGCGGCGAGCGTGCGGCTGACGCCCTGGCTCATGGACCGCATCGCCCATAGGCGGCTTGTCATGGGAGGCGCACTCATCGCGTCCGCAGGATTTTTCTGGCAGGGCTCCGTCAACCCGGCGGACGGATATGTCGTCGCGATCCTGCTGCCCGGGGTCGTCTTCGCTTTTGGCAGCGGCCTGATGACGACGCCGCTCACCAATATCGTGACCGCAGGCGTTCCCGCGGCCGACGCCGGCGCCGCCTCCGGCGTTATGAATACGGCGCGGCAATTGGGCGGGGCGATCGGGCTCGCGATATTTGTGGCGCTCGTTGCGGGCTCATCCGGCGTCGCGACGTCGGCGCATGCCTACGCGCCTGCGTTTCACGCGATTGCTCTCGTCCTGATTGTCGTGGCGGGCGCCTCGCTCATCCTGCCTGGCCGGCCGAAAGAGCGAAACAGACAAGCCTGAACTGCAATCGAGAAACGGGTGTGAAAGTCACTTCGGCATTCTTGCTCCGTCAACGGTTGAGACTTTTGACGCACGTACAACCGTTGCGTAGAGGCATGTGATGAGAACGCTTTCTGCCGGGAGAGGAGAGGGAAGCCGCGATGAAAACTTGATGAATACACCGCGTCCGGACTTTTCCGGCTTGAGAAATATCGCATCATGGAATACTTCTATATAGGTGTATATTCACAACCAATCATAATAGTTGGAAGAGGGGAAACCGTGGAATTTTCAAAGGCCGATCCGTCACTGAGCCGCGCCCTACAGCTTCACTTGAAAGGCGATTGGGGGCAGGCGCATATGCACCGCGTGTGCGGCTGGCTGAGCCAGGAAATTTACGACCGCACCGGCGCGAATACGAAGATTGCGATCTGGACGGGGCGGGGCGCGGCTGATGCGCCGCTCGCCGTCCAGAATGCCGAAGTCGACATCGCGATCTCGACTCCGGCCTTTTTCATGAAGGCGGCTGTCGAGGGAAAAGGCCCGTTTGAAGGAAAAGCCTGTCCGGATATACGGGCGCTCGGCGTAATTCCGCAAACCGATAAATTGATCATGGCGGTTCGGGCCGATCATGGCGTCCGGTCCTATGCCGACCTGCGCGAAAAGAAGCCGCCGCTCTCAATCGCCACCGGAGAGGACGATGGCGTCAGCATTATCGGTTTTGCCGCCCGCGAAATGATGACGCAAAGCGGCGTCAGCCGCGAGGAACTGGCGAGCTGGGGAGGGCGGTATGTCGAATATGCGCGCCCGTCCGCCTGCATCAGCGCGGTCGCCAGAGGCGAGACAGATGCGGTTATTTTCGAAGCCATCATGACCGAGCGCTGGCGCAAGCTCGCGGAGTCAATCGACCTTGCATTCCTGCCGCTGGAGATTGAAACGCAGCAAGCCATGGCGAAGCTCTATGACTGGCCGACCGTTCAATTGCCCGCAGGATATTTCCGGGGGCTGGACGAGGATATACCGGTTCTCGAGTTTTCGGATTTCCTCGTCATGTGCCGGTCCGACTTGCCGGAAGATGTCGCCTATCTTCTTGCGTGGTGTCTGTGCGAGCGCCGTGAGCTTCTGGAGAGGCAGTATCGCCACATTCCCGTTGAGCGCAGCCCGATCACCTATCCGTTGGAGCCAGCCAAGATCGCCAACTCATCCGTAGAGCATCATCCGGGCGCACGGCGTTATTATAAAGACGCTGGTTTGATTTAGATGGACAAGCGCCCTGCGGGCGGCCGCAGGAACATTACCAAAGTTTTCTTGCCGCCGCTTCTTCCGGGCTGTCCCCATAGGCGTTCCAGCAATAGCCGAGCGGGTTAACGTGGCCGCACTCGTCACAGGTCCGCAATTTTACGTCGGCATTGTACTGAGTCACGGCTTCGCGTTCGCCCTGCCAAAAGCCCGTCATGCCCGACATGCCGGTCTTAATGACGAAGTCGAACAGCATTGTGCCGCATTCTTCGCAATACCAGGCGAACGCATCCGTTTCCTCGTCTGTCGGCCGTCCTTGCACAACGACAAAATAGCCAAGCTCGTCATTCCGGCCCGGGATCGGCAGGTAAAGCTCATCTTTATCGTTGATATGCCAATAGCCGAAATTGTGCGGCAGGCGGTGGGGGGTTCCCGCCGTCGTAATCCTGACCTTCATCGATTCCAGCGATCCGGCCTCAATCCCGTCGGGACCGAGTTCGAAAAATTTTGTGATGTCGCCTTTGGCGGGATCAATGATATTGGCGGGAAGAATTTCGCGCCGCCGCAAGCCAAGGACGCTATGCCCCGCCTCGTGAAAGGTCGCGAATTTCGGGATTACCCGTTCGCTGAGCAAATCCCAGTCATCCATAAGCTTGTCGAGCGGTTCTTTAACTTCGATATGTTGAAACATGACGGTTAAACAAACTTTCCGGGGCCGCTGGTAAAGATTGGCAGAAATTTGCATCATTTGCGAACTTATGTCAAATCTGTGCGCAAAAGTGCAAGCGCCGCGTTAGGATGGAGAAGTCAGTGAAGCGCAAAAACAGGTTCGATTCCTTTGAAGAAGCCGCCAAGCGGGGTTCTTACGACGAAATGCCAATGCTCGAGCTTGGCATAGACCCTCAACTGCATCTGAGCCGCAACGAGGTCGTGCAGCCGTTTTTCCTCATTTGCGCGCAGGATACGGTTCTTGCCCAGATGTCCGGGAAAGCGCGATTGGAGTTTGCTGATTCGAGCGTCAACTACTTTGACTTGGTGATGGGCGATTTCGTTTATATTCCCGCTGGCGCGCCGCATCGGATCCGCCCCCAGGGAGAGTCTGTGAATTTGCGCTATAAGGCGGCCCAACCCGGCCTTGAAGCCGTCGCCTGGTATTCGGACAGGGCGCGTGCGGAAACCGCACGCATTACCTGGGACTGCGCCGAAGAAATGCCGCAGGAAGCGTATTTGCGCGCCTGTGAAGCCTACAACGCCGATGAACGGATGCGCACCTGTCCGGTTACGCAGGATGTGGCGCCGGAAATCGATTTGTCCTCGTTCTCCTGGAAAAACGTCGCCGAAGAAATCCGCGAGGCGGAGGGCGCCGAAATGACCCGCGCTGTGCGCAAATATGGCGAAGGCGTTGTGACGTCGAAGTCCAACGCGACGGAGATTCCGCCAGCGGATGACTCCCGTCCGCCGCTCAAGGTCAACGTCTATGATTTTGCGCGATCCGTGACAGCGGCGCTGGCGCCGATTTTCCCTTATCTTGGGCCTGGATGCATGGTTCCTTGCATTGCTCTTAACGATCCGGGGTGGTCGGGTGATCTCGGCTATTTCATTCACACGAATACGGTTCAGGAAGTGAATCTGAGCTTTGGTTCGCGCGGCGGCATGCGGGTTCCTGGCGGCGTCAGCGTCGGCCCCTATACCCATCCGGTGGGCGCCAAGCGGGGACAGCCTTTCAATCAGGATTTCATCAATCTGGCCGTTATTACGCAGCGGCAAGCCAATAGCGGCGAACAGTCCGAAGCGATGGCTTTCGTGTGCGATAATTGCGGAGAAGAGCTGTATCGCAGGGACTACGATGCGCACTCCTATCCGGATGATTTGAGCGCAGGCTCAGCAGAGGACTTGCTCGGCATGCCCACGATTTCACAATCCGCTGCTGCAGCGAGTGAATTCAACGAAAATCCTGAAATGCGAACGTGCAAATCCTGCGGCCATGTCAGTGAGCCTTTCCCTGTTAAAGCCTGGGGATGGGCCGATTATAAACGGCGCACGCATGTCGTCCTTGAGGCGCGGGAATTGATGCGCCATGCTGTCGACAACATTCCTGACGGAGCCGCGCAGTCATGAGCGACGATAGCCATGAGTATCTTTTCGCCGCAAAATGGGCTGACGTAAAAGAACAAGAGCTGGTCGAAATATCGCTGCGCGACCGGTCAATCGTTCTTGCGGCCTGCGGCGATGATGTCTTCGCGCTGGAGGGCATCTGCACCCATGCTCATGCGCATCTGGTGGATGGGTATCTCACCGGAACGACAGTCGAATGCCCGATGCATGGCGGCTGTTTCGACGTTAAGACCGGCGAGCCCACGGCGCCGCCCTGTGTCGAGCCTCTGCGCACTTATCCTGTCCGCATTCAGGGCGAAGACGTCCTGGTGGGCGTCCCCCTTCAGGGCTGAACGCGCCTCGTCTTGTGGTTTCAGGGGCCGCCTGTGCGCGTCGATACGCGCAAAATCACCGGCCGATTGCTGATTCCTTTCATCAAACGCTCGAAAGGCCCGGAAACTGCGGGCGAGGGGCATTCCGGCTCTTTACAAGCTGAAATAAATTGGTACGATTTCTCACAATACGAAAAAAAATAAAAAAACGAGGGAATGTCGGGGGCTCCCAGCCTCTGATCCATATACGGGAGGATGATATGGGTAAGCGTCACGTTGCGTGCGCATCGTTCAAGGTCGGGGCAAGCCTGCTGGCGATAGCGTCAGTCATGCCGAACTCGGCGATCGGGCAGGATACGCCGTCACAGCAGGTTTCGGATGAAGCGGACGCACGATTGGCGGATGCGATTATCGTCACCGCTCGCCGCCGCGCGGAGGATGTTCAAGACGTCCCGATCTCTCTGACCGCATTGAGCGGGGATGCGCTCAAGGAGCGCAACCTGCCGGACCTTCAGGCGCTGAACGGCTTCATCCCGAACGTCACGATCGGCGGCACGGCGAGCTTCGGGTCGACGCAGGCGGCCTTCTCGATTCGCGGCTCCTTCCAGGACAGCCCGTCCATCACGCTGGAACCGGCGGTCGGTCTTTATGTCGACGGGGTCTATCTGGGCCGGAGTGAGTCGGGCCTGGTCAGATTCTCGGACATCGAGAGGATCGAGGTCTTGCGCGGCCCTCAGGGCACCTTGTTCGGCAAGAATACGGCCGGCGGCGCCATCAGCATCGTCTCACGGCGCCCTGAACCGGGCTATTCCGGAGAAATCAGTCTTACCGGCGGCAGTTTCGACCGGGCTGAAATGGAAGGCATCGTCAATCTCGAGCTGAAGGAGAATTTGTTCTTCAGGGCCTCCGGCTACCATGCGCAGCGCGACGGTCATGTGCTGCGTCTGACCGACGAGATCGATGTCGGCGACACCAATACGACCGGAGGACGGGCCCAGCTGCGCTGGGAAGCGAGCGACACGCTGACGGTCGATCTGTCCGCCGACTATTCCTCCACCGACCGCAACGGCTCGGCGCTGGTCGCCACCTCCATCAACCCCAATGCGTTGTTCCCCACGCTGATGGAAAACTTCAATCCGGGTGTGAACCCGCCTTATGACTCCCGCTGGGTGCCGGCGGATATCGGGCGCCAGACCTGGGCGTCAGGGCCGACATTCCACGAGCTTGAGAGCTGGGGCTTTAGCGGCGAGGTGAACTGGGATCTCGGGGGCGTCAGCTTCAAGTCCCTGACCGCCTATCGCGGTTATGATCTCGATATCGCGCTCGACGGCGACGGCACGCCCGTCCGCATGTTCGAGAGCCGTTCCCAGCGTACGTTCTGGCAGTTCTCGCAGGAATTACAGCTTTCGGGCGAGTTCTGGGATGACCGCATCAATTGGGTCGCCGGGCTGTTCTATTTCCAGGAAAACCCGGAAGACGAGCGCAGCATCGCGCAGCGCGGCGTTGGCTCCTTCGCGAATGTGGAGCAGTTCAGCTACGATCAGAATACGAAGTCTTACGCCGCATTCGGTCAGGCGACGATCGATATCACCGACCGGTTAAGCGCAACGGCTGGCCTGCGCTACACCTATGACGACAAAACGCTCATCCTGGCTGAGCCGACCCGTTTTCCCAATGTGGTTGTCACGGCGCCGATTGATTTCGATTCGATCACGCCGCGCTTCGATGTGCAATATGACTTGACGCAGGACATCATGGCCTACGCGTCCTATACCCGCGGCTATAAAGGCGGCGGCCTCAATGACCGCATTATCGGCGTTACCGGCGGCGGGTTCACTTTCCTGCCGTTTGAAGACGAGACCAGCACCAATTACGAGGTTGGTCTGAAAAGCGAACTGTTCGACCGGATGCTGCGGTTCAACGCCGCCTTCTTCTGGTCCAAATACAAGAACATGCAACAGGCGATCAACACGACCGATCCTGTCATTCCCAACCGGTCGCTGATTCTCACCGAGAATATCGGTGAAGCGGACGTGAAAGGTCTTGAGCTTGACTTTGTTGCGCGCCCGACTGCGAACTTAACCTTGAACGGCGCATTCGGCTGGCTCGACTCCGAAATCGTTGAACTCGATGCGGGATCCTTCCCGGGGTTCGTGGTCGGAGAGCGTCTCGGACGCTCGCCGGAGATTTCTTTCTCCGTGGGCGGGCAATATTCGATCGACCTGCCCAAAGGCGATCGCGTCGATATCCGCGCCGACTATAACTGGCAGGACGATTTCGTGACGACAACCAGCATCTTCAGCGCCGTGCCGGTCGATTCCTACGGCCTGCTCAGTGCGAGAATCGCCTATGTCTCGCCTGAAGACCGGTGGTCGATCGCACTCTTCGGGACTAATCTCACCGATGAGTTTTATATCAATAACGGCCTGAATATCGATTTGCCATTCGGGTTCGTGCAAATCGAACCCGGGCGGCCGCGTGAAATCGGCATTCGTCTGGAGGCGAATTTCTAATGCGCGGGGAGCGTGCGTGTCTGGCCGAAAGGGGACTGTTTTGAAACCCGACCTGAGCTATCTATTCGAATTCAACACCGCGCCGGAGAACAGGGGCAAGTGGTCTCGCAGTCATGACTATTTCGTGTGGACGGAATTGCGTGCGCTGACAGATCCGCCCCTGACGGTCTGGAAACAGATTCCCGAAGGCGTGGTGAGAATTCCGGATAGCGAGACGGTCATGCAGATCGTGGACGGCGGCACGCCCCATCATATTGAGCATCTGTTCGGCTATTGGCGCATATGCGACGCCGACATCATCACGGTCAGGTCAGTTCAGGCCGAAGGGGTCTATTACGCCTTGATCCTCGGCGGCTGTTCGGGAACCTACTTCTCTGATTCCATTCAATGGATATGTCCGAAATGCGGTCATTTGCTCGCCAAATTTGATATTGAGTCCGGCCGCGCGCGATGGAACGCCTTCTGGGATGAGGAAGCAAAATGCGTCGCCGCTTTCAATGAGGATCCGGCGCTTCGAACCTGTGATGAATGCGGCGCCGAACACCCGCTCGCCTATCGTTTCGACCCGCAACACGATAGTCCGGCGGAAGCGGAGGCGCGAGCACAATGGTGATGGTCGAAACGGATGTTGCAGCGCTCACAGACATCGATCCCGACCGGCCCCTGATGAAGCGTGTCGGCGGGCGGCTGATGGCGATCGCCAGGGCAGGGGACAAGGTCTTTGCGTTTGGGAATACCTGCCCGCACTGGGGCGCGCCGATGCGTGAGGGAAAAATTTGCGTCAAGCGCAACGAAATCGAATGCCCCTGGCACCGCTTTCGTTTCGACCTGGCGACGGGCGAAAGCGTCGCCTCGACGGGATTGCGGCGTCCGCTGCCAGTTTACGCGGCGCGCGTCGAGAACGGACGCGTGCTCGTCACAGTTGAGAAACGTGAGGAAAAGGATAGTCCTGCATGAAGGCCAGAGAGGTCAGAATCCTGGGCTCGGGCGGAAACTGGATCTCCTTGTGCGGTAAAATTGCGCTTGGCCTGACGGGCTATTCCGGCAAGCTGCCAGCCGGGTCCGCGGTCTCCGTCGTCGCCGCCGATCCGGGCGAAATGTGCCTGCTGGGCCCGAAGTGGGTTGCGGCGGGAAAGGCGGACATGGCGATTACGACGCCCGACTGGTTCGTGAAGCTTGCCGTTGAGGGCGCGCCGCCTTTCGAAGAGCCTTTGCCGTTGCGCATGCTTGCGACCTTTCCCCATGACGACCGCATGGCGTTCGCCGTACGCCGCGAAACCGGCATAGAGAGCTTCCATGATATCCGCGAGCGGCGTTATCCGTTGCGGCTTTCGATCATCTCCCGGAATACGTGGCATCCGGCGCTGTGGGGCGCCGAAAGCGTGCTCGCCGAATACGGCATTACGCTCGATGATATCGTTTCCTGGGGCGGGGAATTGCTGTCGGACCGGCCGCGTTTCATCAACGCGCCGGACCAGAAACTCGCCAATGAGCGTTTCGAGGCAGTGTTCGACGAGGCGCTGTCCACGCGCCGGTGGAAGATGTTGACCGATACGTATGACATGCGCTTCCTGCCAGTGGACCGCGATGTCCTCGACCGTCTGGCGGCGCGCGGCTGGCGCGCGGGCGTCATCCGGGCGGGACAGTTTCGCGGCGTCGAAGAGGACGTGCCCACGCCGGATTTCAGCGGCTGGGCCCTCGTTTGTCGCGCGGACATGGAAGAAGACCTGGCCTATTTGACCATTGCGGCGATCGATGAACAAAAGCACGAAATAGAGGCCTTGTTTCCCCAGCCGTTTTCGCCGCTCACCGGTCCCGTCGATTTAACGGCCAGTGCGCAAACGACTCCCGTGCCTCTGCATCCGGGAGCTGAACGCTATTATCGAGAGCACGGCTACCTATAAGCTTCGTGATTGTCCGGGAGTTGAACCATGACCCAGCCTGAAAGCCAGGCGACTGCTGCAGCGCGACTGGAGCAACTGATCGACAAATCGCCCATCGGCAGCGTGCAGCTGATCGTTTTCTTTCTATGTTTTTCAGTCGCGTTCTTCGACGGGTTCGACATTCAGGCAATCGGTTTCGCGGCGCCCGCCATTATCAGCGAGTGGGGCATTCAGCAGTCTGACTTCACCACCGTGTTTACGGCCGGCCTGCTTGGCGTCCTTATCGGGGTCGTCGGGCAGGGGCCAGTGTCGGATACTGTCGGGCGCCGCCCGATCATCATCGCCTCGCTTCTTATCTTCGGCGCGCTCTCCCTGGCGACGGTATTTGTTTCGAACCTTTCGATTCTCATCCTTCTGCGTTTCGTCACCGGGGTCGGGCTCGGCGCCGCAATTCCCAATATCATCGCCTTAACCGCTGAATACGCGCCCAAGCGCCGCCGGGCCCTTGCGATCGCTTTGATGATGACCGGCTTTCCGCTGGGCGGCTTTCTTGGGGGGCTTTTCGCGTCGGTTGTGCTGGATCTTTACAGCTGGCACGCGCTTTTCCTGATCGGCGGCATTGCGCCTTTCCTGGTTGCTGCGGTGGCCTACATGTTGCTGCCCGAATCGATCCTCTTTATGGGCCATCTGGCCGGGGTCGCCGAGGCGGCCGGCAGCCCGCGCGCCGAAGAATACCGCAAGAAGGCCAAGCAGCTTCTGGCGCGCATCGGAATTTCCGAAGAGCTTGATATGAAGAGCGCGCCTGACAAAGGAGCGCAGGCGAGCTCGCGGTGGAAGGACCTGTTTGCGGATGGCCGCGGTCTGTCTACTTCGCTCCTCTGGTTTGTCACCTTCATCAATCAGGTCGTCTGGTATTTTCTGATCAGCTGGCTGCCGACGACCCTCGCGTCTGCGGGATTATCGGCGGAACGGGCGGTCATTCCTGCGGCGATGCTCAATCTCGGGGCGATCGTCGGCGGCGTGGTTCTGAGCTGGTTTTCGGACAGAACGAGCGTCAAGTTCGTGCTTGGGGTGAATTTCATTTTTTCAGCGGTCTTGTGCATTGCCGTAGGCGGCGCGATTTCTTTCGGACTTCCTGCGCTGATCGTTGCGGCCATCCTCACGGGGCTGTCCGTGGGCGGTGCGCAGCTTGTGCTGAATGCGCTGGCCGCCGAATTCTATCCGACCGGCATGCGGTCGACAGGCGTCGGCGGCGCGTCCCTCGCCGGCAGGATGGGCAGCGTCGCCGGGCCCCTGCTTGGAGGCGCGATCATTGCGGCCGGCGGGAGCACTTTCGTTCTGTTCGGATCCCTCGCCGTTCTGCCGGTGCTTGCGGCCGGCGGGGTCAGCGCGCTTCGGATCCGGTCTTCACATCAGTAAACGCCGGCGGCCGGGATTGCGGGCCCTGCCGACTGCATGCGCCCCGGTGACCTCAGCTCTGCGTTTCGTTCGAGCCTGCCGCGATCCGGTTAGACAAGGCTGTCTCGATCTCTTTGGCGCTGGCTTGCAGGCGCGAGACCGCGCCGTCCGCAAATACGGTCTCGAAGTCCCGTTCAAGGCACACGAAGCCCAGGCTTCCGGCCACTTGTCTGTCGATATCGAATATTGGCACCGAAATGCCGGCGACGCCGGGGTCCAGCTCGGCATGGGATACGGAATAGCCCTGATTCCTGAGCTGGCGGAGCAATGTTCTCATCTCGGCCCAGCTTCTGCCCAGGCCGCCGCGCGCGACCATTTCCTTGTTGGATGAATAAAGCGATTTCACAGACCGTGGCGGCATATAGGCGAGGATAATCTTCGACATCGAGCCCTGAAAAAGCGACATGGGCCGCCCGCGTTCATAGCTCGAATGCAACGTGATGTCGCGTGACGTCTCCTGATGCACGCACATGACCCGGTCATGATAGGGCCGGCAAAGCAGCGTTACTCCCGGATGGCCTATCTGCTCGATCAATGAATGCATCACCGGGGACGCGGAATGCACCAGCGGATCCAGCATACGCATCTGCCGGTCGAGTTCTAAAATCGCGGGGCCGAGCACATAGCGTCCTGGCGCGAAGGCGGAAATCAATCCGCAGGCGGCGAGGCTCCGGAAATAGCGATATGCCGTGCTGACCGATACGCCAAGGCGTTCGGCCGCCAATTCAACGGTCCATTCCGGCTCCGTTGCAGAAAACAGGAAGAGGCAGTTGAGCGTGCGGTCTGACGTGGTCTCCATAAGTCAGGAGTAGCCGAAGCGGTGGGGTCTGTCATCATTTGACGCCAAGGCAAAAACTTCCGGCGCGCCGGAAGCCCGCCTGACGAAAAGGCGGGTTTAGTCGGCGACGTCCGTTCTGATGGGAAGCTCGGCGCAAGAGGGGCTGGTGAAGCCGGAAAACCGGGCTGGCGCGGAGCAGGTAAGGCAGACGGCCAGCGTGCGGCGGCGATGCGATTCTACTTGGCCAGATCCATCGCTTTCTTGGTGGCCTTCTGCCCGGACTTATTGATCATGAATCCATCGAAGAAGGCGCTGAGCGCGTCATGCGCGTCGACCGGCAGGATATGGGCGACATGCTGGTCGGGACGAATGATCGCCACGCAGCCCTTTTCGCGGTCAATGCCGCGCATTTCATAGATGTCGCGGCCGCCCGACTGGTCGGTGACGAAAACTTTCTGGTAATCCCGCAAGCCGTATTTGCCTTTTTGCGGCAGCAGCAATCCGGGCATGTCCATGGGGTCGAGTTCGCGGAAATGACGCTGAAAGATCGCTCTCACATCGATCACCGAGTCCACGTCGGCGTCCTTTGGCGTGTAGCGGACGATTGGCGAGGTCGGTGACGACGTGAGAAAATCGCACAGCGCGGCGACAGGAGACCCCGGTTCGCCGGAATCGTTCATTCCCGCAAAGACGAAAAGCCGCCACCGTCCATCCGCCTCGACCGTATGGCCCAGCTGCACGGGCCTTGCGTCAGCCAGCCGAATGACGGGCGCGGAATGGAAACGCGCGCCAATGCGAAACCCTTTGGCGAGAGGTTGGTGTTCCGGTTCGCCGGTAATGGCGGAAGGGCTGTAAACGGTCGCTGTTCCGGCGGTATAGTGACCATGCTGAACGAAATACTTTTCGATCTCGCTCGCTTCGACGCCCTCGCCATCAGGATCGTTTTCGGATTTGACCGGCATGCTGAGCAGGGTGGCCCATTTCCGGTCGAAGGAAATAAGTTCGTGGGCGATCGACTGCCGTTCTGTCGAATAGCTATGCAGCAATTCCGGCGCGCATTGTCCGCGCAGGACAGCAGCGAGCTTCCACCCGAGATTGAAGGCGTCCTGCATCGACACATTCATCCCTTGTCCGGCTTTCGGGCTGTGCGTGTGGCACGCATCGCCGGCGATGAAGACGCGCGGCAGCCCTGTCTGGCCGTCGCCGATATTGTCGAAATGCGGACACAGGCGCTGGCCGATCTCGTAGATCGACCACCATGCGACTTCCTTCACATTCAGCGCATAGGGGCTGAAAATGCGCTGCGCGGCGCCGATGATGTCTTCCAGCACGATTTTGCGCGCTGAAATCCGCTCATTCTCCTTTAGCTTGCCCATCTCGACATAGATGCGGACAAGATAGCCTCCTTCGCGGGGGATCAGCACGATGCTGCCCTCGGAAGAGTTGATGACGCTTTTCTTGCGCATGTCGGGAAAGTCGGTGAGGGCGAGAACATCCATCACGCCCCACGCCTGGTTGATAGAGTCTCCTTTGAGGCTGAGCCCTATCTCCTGGCGCACCTTGCTGCGCGCGCCGTCGCAGCCGACGACATAGCGGGCCCTGACCTGGCGCGTCTCCGGTTCGCCATGCCCGTCGGGGCGTTCGAGCGTGACGGTGACGGGATAGGCCTCCTCGTCCTTGGCGGCTTCTTGATCAATGTCCACGCTGGCGATCTGCCAGCTGTAATGCGGCGTCAGCCGGGTGGGCGACTTGCGCATCGTATCGAGAAAGAATTCGTGCACGCGCGCCTGATTGAGGATGACATGAGGGAATTCCGACAACCCCTCTTCGGTGTCCCTGACGCTGGAGCTGCGAACGATCTCTCGCGTGTTATCGTCTTTTGGCTTCCAGAAGGTGAGTTCGTTAACCCAATAGGCTTCTTTGAGAACGCGTTCGGCAAACCCGAACGCATTGAACATTTCCATGGACCGGCAGGCGATGCCGTCCGCTTGCCCCAGTTCCAGCGGGCCGTCCTTGCGTTCGACGATGCAGGTCTCGATATCGGGAAAGCCTGAAAGCTGGCAGGCCAGAGCCAGCCCCGTCGGGCCGCAGCCGACGATCAAAACGTCTGCTTGTTCCGGCAACGTTTTCGGGCCTTCTCCAGCCTCTCGCCCTGCGGCGGGGGGCAGAAGCTCCGGGTCGCCGGCCCGAAATCCATTCAAATGGAACTGCAATGTCGTTTCCTTCCAAGTTTCTTGCGCGCAGAACAATAACTATACCAAATTATCATATTTTGGCAATTATGGTCAATTTTTATATGAAGGGATCACAGCCCGGTCGTGCTGCGGCGGGCCGGCTGAAGCAGCAGGCGGCGGCTAGGCGCGCTCAAAAGGTGCCAGATTGCTGCATCTTCGCCTTCCAGGCGAGAACAGGGACCGTCGTTCACTTATGGGCGGCCTGTGTTCGAAGACGCTGTGACGGAAATCGTTTTTGACGATTTATTGCCGGAGCGAGACCGTCGGGACGTTAACGCGGGTCAAAGTCAGAAATCGTCTTCCCCGATCTCAACATAGGCGGGGCGATGCTCGGTTATGGCGGTATGAATTCCCTGTTTTGCGACTTGCAAGTCCCTGTAGTTGCCGCAATGAGCAAGACACTTTTTGTTCTTATCTCGCTGAAGCGGGGCCTGATCGGGGAGTCGGCTATGCGCGCAGAAGCGGACATAGAAAAGTTACTAAAGAAACTAGTATGATGACTTCTTTCCTCTTACTTTAGAAGAAGATGGATGGGTATTCAATGACGAAAGCTTTTTCGGCAAAAAATAAGAGTGGCGTTAAGCTCACAATAATGCGCCACTAGCGTCAGCTAGCTAGAAACTATCGTAGCCGGCGGCACTTTACAGTTGAGGCCCTGCGAGCTGCTAGGATGCTAAAGCAAGTAGCTTGGAGTCAAGCGTCTTGTGAATCTGCCTTCCGCCCAATACCATATTCATCCTCATTAACCCTTTTCGCGAGCCATTTAAATGACAAGGCTCGTGAACCTGGTGGGGGGGCAATGCGGGCGTCAAAAAGTGAATTGGAGGCACGGATCGTATCGACGCGTCTTGCGTTGTACAGGTCGCTTGATGATCATGGCGCTATGCCAGCTGCTTTGGCGCAATTGTGTGAAACCGTTGGCGCCGACGATGTCCTATTAAACGTGCCGTCCACTGTTCAAGGGGCAAATCTGTTTGAGACCGTAATCGCTCATTCTCTCGATCTGGATTACCTCACCAAGCTTTCGCAAGAACTTAAAACTCAGGACCCTTGGAGTGTTGCCTATTTAGACAGGTTTGGCTGGTCGATGGGGCGGATTGTTCTTGGTAAAGAGCTTTGCAGCTCCATCATGTTGAAAAGCTCAAACTGGTGGCCATATGTAGAAGAGATGCAATTAAAGGACGTGATGTTAGGCACGTTTAACGCTTCGGCGCATGAATACACAACTCAGCAGCCCGGGAACGCAACGTTTCATCGTTATGGACGGGCCGATCAATTTGATCAGCAGGCGAAATCGATCTTTGCGGACTTAATACAAGATATTCGGCGGGTAACGTTCATTGCTCATAGGTTGGGCGCAGGAGCTCTTCACGCACGATTGAGGGGAGATGCCCTGAATGCTCTGCCTGATGGCGTTATGATTTGTGACCGCGACGGCAAGGTTCTCTTTGCCAATAAAGTTGCGTCTACTCTATTATCAGCAAAAAATAGGTTGCCTTTATCTAATGGAGTGCTGACTCTTGATATTAGTGCGCAAAAAAAAATCAACAAAGCAATTCACACTGCGCTTTCTAGCGCTGGCGGCGGCGAGGTTATACTTGCGCGAGAATCTGACTCTCCGCTAGTTCTAACCGTCTCTCCTTTGGCGGACGAAACGGCGGAAGAGAATGGTTATGCAAATAATACGGTGCTCATAATCGTTCGCGATCCCGAGCGGATAAAAGACTTAAAGAATACGACGCTGGTAGCGTTATATTCTTTAACGCCAAGCGAGGCCGCGGTTGCTATAGCCGTAGCTCAAGGCAGGTCAACAGAGCAGATTTCAATAAGCCGAAAAGTGAGTATTGAAACGATACGTAAGCAGATAAAACAAGCCATGGAAAAGACAGGAAGTAATAGTCGCCTCGAGCTTGCTGTTAGAGTGAATGGTGCGGCCTGTAGCTAACTCGAATGACTTTTTCATTTTAGGCATGTCCTAATACTGCGCCTCTCATCAAGCGTCAGATGCGCCCGATTTTAGATAATTGACCATTGTCATTACCCAGATGGGGTAAGCGCACTGCCAAAATTTAGGCTTAACAGAACATCAGTTTTAAGACTTTGTTTGAGCTGTGCTAATCCTATTTCCAGCAGGGGGGGATTGGTTGGGGCTAAACTTGCAGCGTATGAAGCGCCGGGGGATGGGGTGAAACGAGTGCATGCGGGGGGGAGTTTGCCTAAAACTGATGGTGACAATCCCTTATCGTCAGGTAGCCGATCCAAACAAGAGCCGCCATCTGAATTTGAGGCGTTGGAGCGTGCGTCATTCAAAGATGAAACCTCCAATAAATCTGAAAAAGTTATCGTTGAAAGACGTCTATCCGGCATCTGCTGGGTCGCTATCTTCTGTTTGTTGCTTAGTTTATTAATATTTTTCTTCATTTTTCATTTCGGAAAACGCCTGGATGGCAGGCAGTATGACTGGTTCCGCAGTGTAATCTGTGCGCAGGCCCTCCGTGATGATTGCAATGGTGAAATAAGGCAAATCGGCGGTGCGTATCTACCGGTAGGCGAGCCGGTCTTGGCTAACCAAGGCGTGCTGTCAACTTGGACATACCTTGCCCCAAGCACATATGTGCTTCAGGAAAAGTTTCAGTCTCTAGATTTGAATTACTCCATCTTTGACAATTCATATCTCAACAGCGGGAATGTGTTCATCGGCCTTTTCGAAAAGAGTCTCAATCAACGTGTATTTGAGAAAAACCCGGGCGGCAGGGTAGAGGCTGGTGTCCATTTCCTGCTGGCAGGCGCTAACGGCGACTTCGACGGGCGTGAGCTTTTTTACGACTTGAAACTTTCCAAAGCTGATGAAAAAGCTGCGCAACAAGCTTTCGAAGAGCTGCATATACTTAATGGTGCTGAAGGTTATTTCAGGCTCGGCCAGATTTATATGCATAATCTGGCTCTCGATATTGGAGATGAACGTTATCCCGACGCTGAGCCGCGCTTCGCTAAACATTCGCAGTACTTTAACAACGACTTTCTCACTGATACGGCGGAGTATGAAAAAGCATACATCTCAATGTCCAAGGCTGTAATGTGCAACGTCACTGAAGCAATCCAGTGGCAAGGTTATATTGCAGACCAAGGAAACTTTTCGGCCTCCAAAGAGGATTCACTTAAACGAATTGCTCAAGGCGAGTTACACGATATGGCCGCCACGACTATTGGCGGAATTGCTGACCACTGCGAAGGTCAAACGCTTCGTCAGCGCATAAACCGTCTCTCTGATCCTGCTGTTGTCTGGCGCATGGTCAATGACCGGAGAGCATGGCCGCGAACGGGAGATCTCGTCAGAAAGCTTCAGCTCCCTGAAAATGAATTCGATTACTGGATTGGACAGCTTATTGATGAGGCTTTTAGCATCTATAATTTCGACCGGTGCTATAGGCAGGCGCCTTACGGCGATGTGAATCCAGAGTGTCGCGGGTTGGGCGGCCTCGGCTCGCAATATTACCGCCAAAGCCCAGCTGGCGAATCCTACGAAAATATCGATTCCAATTCTTCGTCGCGTCAATTTTCGCAGCCGCCATCAGGTGGATCTGGATCGTCAGTCAGTAGCGAGACAGCTGATCGTCGTGCCTACCTCGAATGTAGCGACCGTTCACGAGCGTCCCTGAAGGCGGGGGAGGCCTACCTTGCGATTGGCAATGTCCGTGAAGCGAAAAAACTTTTCGAACAGGCATTGAGTGAGGGGCGCAAATGTAACGCCGCCTCCGCAGAGGACGCCCAAAAACGTCTGCAAGCGATCAACCTCACTTGCGAATATTCTTCTGAGAGCCTGGCTCGCATCTCACGGGGGGTTCGCGATAGCTCTAATGAGCAGGGTGGCGAAGTCATTAAACTCGAAGCCCGCCAACGTGCGCTGCAAGCCCATGGCTACTATGGCGGCAATATTGATGGGCGCTACGGTCCAGGGACTAGAGAAGCAGTTAAACGTTACCAAAAAGACTTTGGCTTCGAGGAGACCGGTGATCTAACAGCGATCGAAACCGTGTATCTTATTTGTAGCGCCGCACAGACCAAACAAGACCGTAGCTCTATGAACACGCTCGGCATCATGTATTTGACCGGGCTTGGTACGGTGCAAGACACCGATGCTGGATTGCGGTGGCTGAACAGAGCTGTCGAAGATTATGGCTCCGGCGAGTCTGGTTCAAAGCGTCCCGATCCAGATGCGCTGTTCAATCTAGCTACTGTCTATGGGCTCAATACAATCACCAGCAGTTATCGGCTTTGTGGAGTAAGTGAGAACTTCGCCAAAGCCGATTACTATCTAGAGCAGGCGGCGGCATTAGGTCATGTGCTCGCGCTTCGTCTGATTGCAAACCACGGCTCCAAATCGCCATCCGAAAGGTGGTCCGCCTACAGGGATGAGCTTCGGGATGGATATTACAAAGACAAACTAATTGTCACTGGTGATGAAGAGAAGTGCCGCCCGAACTAAGCGCAAATGCCGATCTGTTGGATTGGCACTGATTTCGATCAAGTTTCTTGAGGGAGAACGATAATGCGAGTTCTATACATCCTTACTGTCGCCATACTCGCCTTAAGTGGATGTGTTACATATGGCGGTGGCAGCCCCTATACCGAAACGGCAGCTGTTTGCGATATTTCGGGATTGGAAACGCAGTATACTTATATCAAGGATCAATCGAGGAATTGGCGCGGCGCTCTTGGTATTGGGCTTCCAAAAGGAGGCGGGGCCATAGGTGCTGAGCGTGAACGAGCCGATGTTGAGAAAGAGACCCGCAGCCTCGCCCGGCGCATTAATGACTATGATGCAGAAGTTGACGCCCAGTACCGCACCGTGACCAGCAGCTGCAAAGCTTATGCGCGGTGCATGGAAATGAATGGGTATGACGAAGGGGATTGCCGCTCGTCCCTCTCTCGTTGGGAAACAGCCGAACGAGCGTTTACTAACCTTTCGCGAGATTTGCGAGAGATAGACGCGCAGGTGGAAAATTTAAGGACCGTTACGCCAGGGCCTCTTCTTCCGCCGCCGCCTCGGGTGAATAAGTGTGAGAATGGCAGGCCGTGCTACTGAAGCATGTAGTTCCGGTATCCGGCCATTCTCTAATGATCTTTCCCCTCCCCAAATAGGGTAACGCCTGCTTTGAGGATGTTGGCGATGGACAAGCAGTCTAATTTAACACTATTAGTTATGCTAAATTAGACGTAAGGCACTGAATTAACCGGGCCATTGATGGCGATGAAAGTCAATCTCGAACGACGCGCTGAAATCGGCGAAGAACGCCGAAAGCGGACCCGCGCTGTGATGATGCGCGCAGGTTTTCAGCTGATCGGTCACGAGCATGGCCGTTTCCAGCGTATAGAAGACATCTGCGCCGAGGCGACCGTGTCTCGAGGGACGTTTTACAACTATTTCAGCAGTCTCGACGACTTCTACAGCGCGTTGTCGTTCGAGCTGTCCTCTGATTTCGAACTCGCCGTCGAAAAACAGATGCAGCGCCTTAATACGGTTTCGGCGCGCACCGGCGCCGCGATCCGCTATCACCTTCATGCCGCCAAGCAGAACCCGCATTGGGGTTGGGCGATGATCCACACCAGTATCGGGCAGGAGATTTTCGGCCCCGAAGCCGCGCAGCGCGTCAAGGCGACGATCAGGGAGGGGATCGACAGCGGCGAGTTCCATATCGACAACGCCGAGGCGGGAAAATCGCTGCTGCTTGGCGCCAGTCTCGGCGCAACCCTCGACATCCTCTATGGCCGCGACAGGAAAGACTATCCCGAAAGCGTCGCCTTCAGCATCCTGACAGGCCTTGGCGTTTCCAAGGCTCGCGCTGGCGCGATCATTGGCAATGCGTTGCCCGAACTCGAACCGGTCGCGCAGGCCGATGATTCAAGCCCTGTAAATTTCTGGTCCGAAAACGTCTAAAGGGGCCCCGACGGGAGCCCCTTTACTGGCCGTTGCAAGATCGGCTGTAACAGAGCGTTCGCTTTTAGAAGCGGAACGTGACCCGGCCGCCGTAAACGCGCGGGGCGCCGATCGTGACATAAGCGAGCGGCGGTACGAAGGCCTGGAGACTGCCGCCCGTGTAATACGGCTTGTCGGTAAGGTTGCGGCCGTAAATGCTGACCGACCATGCGCCGTCCGGCGAATCGTAAGTCAGATCCGCATTGAGGATTGTGTATTCGTCGGCCCGCACATTCGGCACGAATTCCGTGCTGAGCCAGCGGCTCGACACATATTGCATGTCCACATGCGGGGTCAGCGTGCCCGAGCCGCCAAGCTCGAAGACATGTTCATAGCTCGCCGTCGCCGTGAATTCCGGCGTTCTCGCCATCTGGAAGCCGCTGCAGTCGAGCGTGGTCAGGAGCGTGCCGGGAATGGAGCCCGGGAACGGCGCGCTCGGCGTACAGCCCGAAGAGGCGGGATTGAACAGGGGCGAGCCGAAGATGCTGAACGCCGTGTCGTAGGAAAACTCCTTGTACTCCGCGTCATTATATTCGGCGAACAAGGTCAGCGTGCTGTTCGGCGTCAGCTGGGCCACGATATCGATATTGCCGCCCTTGATCTTGGCGTTGCCGGCGTTCTGGGTCAGCAGGCTGATATTCGCGAGCGGGTCGAAAACGACCGAGGCGACCTGTCCGTCTTCGTAAGTCCAGTGAAAGAGTTCCGCGTTGACCTGAAGGCGGCCGTCAAGGAACCGGTTGCGCAGACCGAGCTCGAGCGCGCGCAGCTTTTCCGGATCGTAGGTCGCCAGCGGCTCGATTGTCTGGTTGTGCCCGCCCGCTTTAAAGCCGGTGCTGGCGTTGAAGAAGACAAGGCTGTCCGGTCCGATGTCGAATTCGACGCCGGCTTTCCAGGTCAGCGAATCGAAGCTGGTCTCGCCGCCGAAATCGACAAGCAGCGCGGGCAGCATCGCGCCCGGAGGCGCGGCCGTGGGGCTGTTGGTGAAGATATCGCCTTCGACGGTGGAGCTTTCATCGGTGTAGCGCAGGCCGCCGGTCACGCGCGCCCAGTCCGTCACGCTCAGCGTCGCCTGTCCGAAGACGGCGTAGCTTTCCACATCCGGCTCGAAATGGATGATGTTGTCCTGCAGGACGCCTTCGTAAATCTGCTGTTCGGAGACCTGTTTCTCGTTGAAATAGTATACGCCCGCCACCCAGCTCAGGATGTCGGTTTCATTGCTGAGGCGGACCTCTACGGACGTCGCTTCGGACGTGCCTTCCGGAATGGTGTTGCGCAGGCCCGCCGGATAGTTGCGTTCTGAAATCACCGCGTCGCGATAGGCGGGCAGCACCGTCAGGATCGCAAAGCCGAGGTCGGCGGTGAGTTCCGCGCTGAGGCTCCAGAACTGGTTGTCGCGATAGGAATCCGTTCCCACCGGCGGCACGATGAAGCCAAGCGGCGGGGTGGTCGTCAGGATCGCGTTGGCTTCCGGGCTGGAAGACGAATCCCACGGATCGGTTCCCGGAATGCGCGGCAGGAAGACGGTGCCCGTGCCCTTGCCGTCTTCGTCCGCGTAATCGGCGTTCAGGAGCAGCGAGATCGTGTCGGTGGGCTCCCACAGGAAGCGTATGCGCGCGGATTGTTTGACATCGTCGTCATTGCCGTCGGAAAGATAGCCGTCGCGGTCGATGACGTCGAAGGCGGCGCGCAGGGCCGCGTTCTCGCCAATCGGCACATTGACGGCGCCTTGCCCGTGCTTGCGGTCGTAATTGCCGTATTCGAAGGAGAGGTAGCCGCCGAATTCGCCGAGTTCCGGACGCCGGGTGATCAGGTTGATCGCGCCGCCGGAGGCGTTGCGTCCGTAAAGCGTGCCTTGCGGGCCCTTCAGCACCTCGACGCGCTCGAGATCGAAAAAGCTGCTGTTCACCCCTTGCGGGCGGGCGATGTAAACACCGTCGATATTGACCGCGACCGCCGGGTTGGAAAGGGCGCTCGCAGCGAAGTCGCCAACGCCGCGGATATAGATCTGGGCGGCGTTGCCGCCGGCGCCGATCTGGATGCCCGGCACCAGCCGGTTGAGATCGACCGCCTGGCTCAACTGTCCTCGCTGCATCGCATCCGGGCCCAGAACCTGAATGGAAAGCGGCGTTTCCTGAAAGGATTGCTCCCGGCGTTGCGCGGTGACGACAATGTCGTCAATGCCGGAGTAGGCGCCGTCTTCATCCTGTTGTGTCTGCGCCCAGGCGGGCGTGAATAAGGCTGCGCCGAGCGCCGCGGCGCCGGCGAAACAATGCAGCCTGGTTTTTAAGTTTGTCATGTCTGCCTCCCTGATAATTGTTGTGTTTTTGTTTTTGTTGTGTGTGCGGCGCTATTGGTCCGCCGATAGAAAGCCGGCCGCTGCTGACGCAAAGCGGGGATCGTCCGGCAGGTCGATATGGCCGGTTCCCTCAAGCGTCATGACCTTGCAGCCGGGAATGGGTTGCGCGAGCTCTTCGACGGGAACGACTCCCTTGTCGTTGGAGCCGTTGATGATGAGAATCTCGGCGCGGATTTTCGAAAGCCGTTCGGGCGTGAAAGCCGGATTGGGCGGCCGGCGCAGCACGGCGGCGAGCGCCAGCGGGTCGCTCCGGCTCGGCGCCGCATAGCGGATCATCATTTTCACCATATCGGGCGCGTCATCGACGGCGCCGCTTTCAAGCACCTCGGCGACGGCTTCCACGCCGCGCTCCGGCGCGAAGACATTGGCGCCGACGCCGCCGAGCACCAGGCGGCGAAACCGGCCGGGCGTGCGGCATTCGAGTTCGAGCAACAGTTTCGAGCCGAGCGAGAAGCCGACCGCATCGACGATGTCGTTTGAAATCGTGCGGTCGGCGGCGCCGGCGAGGTCTGCGTACTCTTCCGGGTCGTGAGAGGCGGGGCTGCGGCCGTGACCGGGCAGGTCGATCCCCGCCATGGCGAGGCCCGCCGCCTGGAACGCCTCGTTCCAGTGCGCGCCGCTATAGGTCGCGTCGAAAGACCCGCCCCAGCCATGGGCCAGAAGAACGCGGGTGGTCATCAGGCGCGCTTTCCGGCGTGGGCGAGACCGAGCCCGAAGCCGAGTGTCGAACGCGGCGTGAAATAGTCGATTTCAATGGGCGCGGAGCCGGCCGCGAGGCCGGCGGCGCCGGCGGCGATCCACATTCTCACTTCGCCGCCGCCCGAGCCGCCGCCTGCGAGCACTTTCTCATCGCTCCAGGCGTCGAAGGCTTTGAGATCGCCGCCAAACGCATCGAGAAATTCCTTGTCCCAAGACGGGTTCGCCGCGACGGGGCTTTCGCCGCCTTTTAGCAGGTCTTCGGCATGGCCGGTCATGATCTGGCGCACGGTTTCCAGCGATTCCTGGAGGTCGATCCCGAGCTTTTCATGGCCGTGCACCATGATGTCGCGCGTCTTCTCATCGGGAGCGTTTTCATATTGCGGAAAGATCATGGAGACGTCGTGGGAGAGACCGCCGGAGCCGAGAAAAGCGACGCGCTTGCCGAGTTTGCCCGCCCATTCGCCGATGGCGGCGCCGAGTTCGCGGCAGCGTCTGAGGGAAGGGCGCGGGCGATAGTGCGAGTTGATGAAAACCGGAATGACCGGAACGGAAGCAAGGTCGCCGCGCAAAAACGCATCAAGTACGGCGGAAAACCCGTGATCGACCTTCATGGCGTAGGAGGTCGCAATATCGAAATCCGCATCGATAAGCGTGTCGGCGAGATCGATGGCGAGATCGCCGGGCACGTCGAGAACGCCTTGCGCGCCGCCCCAATCTTCAATCGCTTCGGCGGCTTGGCCGACCATGAAAGAGGGCATCAGGGACAGGTGCATGGTGTTGACATGATCGCCGCCGAAAACGATCACCAGCTCGGGATCGAAGCGCTCGAATTCATCCACCAGGCGGTCATATTCGGCCCAGAACGCTTCATTATGACGGCGCGCCTGCAGCTTCATCATCGGCGCGTGGGGAACGCAAGCGCTGAACGCCGCGCCTTTTTGTTGCTCCATGGAAGTCTGTGTTCCCTTGGCGAAGGCGGGCGCCGCGTCGCCCGCGAAAATGCTGTCGCCCTCGATTCTTGCGATGAGCCATCCTGCGCCGGGGGCCCGGACGAAGTGGAATACGAAGTCACCGACGCCGCTTGGCGCCCCGCAGGGAAGCGGCAGGTCGCCTTCGCCGGCGTAAACCTGAATGGTCGTGTGAAGCAGAGCCTCATCGGCGCTCAGACGGGAGAGAAAATAGTTCGAAAGGACATGGCGCGTGACGCGCTTCTGGACGCCCATCTTTTCTTCGCGGTCGCGAAGAAAACCGATAACGGCCTCGCGGCCCTCAAGGTTAAGAACAGCGAGGCGCATTGTTGCGTCTTCGGCGAAAAAATTCTGGAAGTCGCCTTCCACGCCGTAACGACGGTCGACCCGCGCCCAGTATTCCTCAACGAGGCGTCGCAGGGCGCACTCTGCCTCGGCATCTTTTTGATGCGTTTCGCCCGTCATTCGGTCTCCTCCGGGCGCGCTTTTTGTGTTGACTTTGCGCGCCGGTTTGTAGCTAATTCCAAATTGAACATTGCGTCAAGTTGAAAAAATTGACAAGATTGGACGCAAAAGAGCAGGTTGACCGCCTCGGGCGCGTCCGCTTCGCCGCGCATATGGGAGGAACGGATAATGTCCATGCTGAAGAATGTCTGGCATGCGGCCGCCTGGTCCGCAGAAGTCGCGGATCGTCCTTTCGCGCGCACGATTGCAAAGGAACCGGTTCTTCTTTATCGCGGGACCGACGGCAAGATCGTCGCGCTGAACGACACCTGTCCGCACCGTTTCGCGCCGCTGCATCGCGGCAATATTGTCAATGGCGAGATCGAGTGCGGCTATCACGGTTTGCGTTTCGACAAGGCCGGCGCCTGTGTCCACAACCCTCATGGCGACGGAACGATCCCGAAATCGGCGTCGATCAAGGCTTATCCGGTGGTGGAGCGGGACACGCTGATCTGGGTGTGGCTCGGCGATCCGGCGCTCGCCGATGAGCGCAAAGTGCCCGATTATAATTGGCTGAATGAAGACGACGTTTATGATTTTTCCGACGGCCATGTGATGCACATGCCGCTCGCCTGGGACCTCATTCTCGATAATCTTCTCGATCTCACCCACGGCGCCTATCTCCATCCCGACACGCTGGCGCCGACGCCAGGCCTCAGAACGGAAACCGATGTGCGTCGCGACGGCGAGCGGATCTATTCCTTGTTGTCGACCTATGATGCGCCGCCGCCGCCGATCTGGACCGCGACAGGCGCGGCGACGGGCGATGTTCATGTGGATACGTGGCTCGAAATGCGCTGGGATGCGCCGGCGACGTTCTTTCTCGATGTGGGCGTCAAGCCGACAGGCGGCGAGCGCGAAGAAGGCAACGCCCTGCCGACGGTTCACATCATAACGCCGGAAACTGAAGAGACGTCGCATTATTTCTGGAAAATGTTCCGCAACTTCAATCGCGGCAATGAAGAGATCGGCGCGATCATGGAAGAGTTCGCCACGCGCGCCTTTCAGGACGAAGACCGGCCGATGATCCGCGCCGTGCAGGAACGCATGGGCGGGCGCGATTTCTGGGATCTCGATCCGGTGCTTCTGCCGAGCGATGCGGCGGCCATTCAGGCGCGGCGCATGATCAAGAAAATGTTGAGAGACGAAGAAACGGCGCGCGCCAGGGCGGAAGACCAGTGAAACTTGCATCAATTGTCGTTGACGGAGAAACGCTCGGCGTTTTCGAAACCGAACCTGGCTGCTTTGCGCCCTTGCAGGCGCTGGGCCGTGAAGTTGCGAGCGTGCGCCAGTTCATCGAGATGGGCGATGCGGCGCTGAGCGCTGCTGAGGCGTTCGCTGAAGACGCCCGCGCGCCTCTGATCGACGCGGATAACGCCGTGTGGGCACCCGCCATTCCTGATCCCTCGAAAATCCTGTGTATTGCGCTCAACAATTCCGCCGCGGACTCGCAGCTCACGTACCGCCCGGACTTTCCGGTCTATTTTCCGAAATTTCCCTCAGCACTCAACGGCCATGGCCGCCCGGTCGAGCTTTTCCCGCATTACGGCTTGGTTCATCCCGAACCCGAACTCGCCGTGATTATCGGCAAGAAAGCAAAGAACATCTCCATGGAAGACGCCATGGAGCATGTGTTCGGCTATACGATCTTCAACGACATCACCTCGGTGGGAATGCGCAAGGAAGACCGCTTCGTCGCCGAATACCCGATCCCTGATGGCAAGGGCGGTTTCACGCCGACGACGGAACATGTGGTTTATCAGGGGCGCTATAAAAGCGCGGACGGGTTTGCGCCCATCGGACCGACGATCGTCCATAAAAGCGCCGTGCCTGATCCCATGGCCTTGCGCGTTCAGTGCTGGCTCGATGACGACGTCCTGATGGACGACAATACCAGCGCCTATCACTTCTCTATCCCGCAGGTGATCTTCTGGCTTTCTAAGCACGCGACGCTTCTGCCCGGCGACGTCATCGCGCTCGGCACGGCGCTGCATCCCGATGAAGACCGCCGGCCCATCTCCTACGGCAATATAAACGAGTTCGGAGAGCGGATCGTCATTGAGATCGAGGGGCTCGGCCGGCTGGAAACGCCTGTCCGCCGCATTGACGCGCCTGATCCGCGAAAGGTTTTCAGCGCGGCGTAAACAATACAGAGCCGCAGCGCATAGCCCGAGGGAGGAGCGACCGTGTATCCGTTCAAAGAGGGTTGTTTCGCGCCGCGCAATGGTTGGTATGTCGCAGCCTTCAGTCATGAGCTCAGGCGCGAGCTATTGTCCCGGTGGATTCTGAACGAGCCCGTTGTGATGTACCGGACCGAAGCGGGCGAGGCGGTCGCGCTGGACGGGCGCTGCCCGCACCGGCATTTCCCGCTGGGCAAGGGCTGCCTCAAAGGCGACGAGATCCAGTGCGGCTATCATGGCATAAGGTTCGGCGCGGACGGCCAGTGCACGCATATTCCTTCTCAGCAAAAGGTTCCAGGCAGCTACCGCATCAAGAAATATCCCATCGCTGAACGCGGTGAGTGGGTCTTCATCTGGCCCGGTGACCCGCAAGACGCCGATGAAGCGCTGCTGCCTGATCTCGACGCGTCCGGCTACGGTGATCCGTCATTCCGATTCAAACCCTTTTATGCGTTGGAAGTAGAGGGGCGCTACCAGCTGTTGAACGACAATCTACTGGATCTTACGCATCTTGCCTATCTTCACGGCACGAGCATTGGCGTGGATGACAATGCGTCTACGCCGGAACAGCGCGAAGAGCGTGAAAATGTGTTCAAGAGTCGGCGTTACATGAAAAATGCGCCTATCCCGCCGAGTCAGCAAGGACAATACGGCTATGACGGTCCAGTGGACCGCGTTGCGGGTATGGATTTTTACTTTCCGGGCTTTCACGCCGGTCTCGACGAAATAAAAATGCCGGACGATCATCCGACGCGTGGCGGCGAACAACTTTCCGCGCTGCGTGTCTTCCATGCCGTCACGCCGGGCAAGCGCGATACGACGAATTACTTTTTCGGCATGGGCGGCGCAATGAGCGATGAGGAGTTCGACGGCGCCAGGGAATATCTTCGTCCCGTGATCGAGGAAGACGTTATGGCGACTCGCGAAATCGAAAAGATGCTGACGACCATCGGATATGAGCCGAAAGAACTAATGATAGCTAGCGATGCTGGCGGCGTGCGCGCCCGCCGTAAGCTACAAGCTATGATGGACAGGGAGGAGGGAGAGAGTTGATATGGCTCATAGTGAATCCGGCCTCGGCAGGTCTAACGTGTGACATCGGCTGGAAAGTCATCACCGAAAAAGAAGATTCGATTTTGTACGACAAAATGATTGGGGTACAACCTAAGTTTGGTTCCAAAGGGTTTCGACGGCGCCGCTGCGCCAATGCGCAATTGCAGCGCGAACCACGCATCGGCCTCCTCGCGAGCCTGTGCATAAGTCATGATAGTCTTGCCGTCAGGTCGCACACCCTGATTGTAGCGCACAAGCCGGTGAAAGCGATGGCCTTCCTCCGGCGCTGCCGTTCATGGATAGCGCAAATCGCAGAGAATGCCGTCTCTATGGAAACGCCGCGAGGGCGCGCGCACGCCGCGATAAGCCCTTAAGGGGGCTCTCGCGCGGGGCCCAACAGGTTTCCGCCCGTGGTGCAGCCCGAAAAGCAAGAGTTGTCTCCCAATTCTCTGAAAACAGGGTCGCTGAGGAGTGCGCCGCCCGCCATTCAGGCCGAGGCTTTCGGCGGTTAAGTCTGCAGAGCGCTGGTTTCTCTCTGTTGCGCAACACAGCGTTAGGGGCAGTCTGTGAAGATTGAAGCTCTATTCCGGCAATAGCGCCGTTTTAGTTTTTATCTGACGACATTATTCCTTTTCCGGGAAAGGCCTCTTCATTGAGCGCCGCGTTTGTGACCACTTCCACGCCGCCGACGAGCACGTAAAGAACGCCTTGCGAGGGCTGCATGGAGTCCTTGTAGGTGGCGCGGTCGATCACCGTTTCGGGATCGAAGATGGTGATGTCGGCGTCCATGCCTTCCTGAAGGCGGCCCTTGCGGCGCATGGCCGGAGCGACGCCTTCCATGCGTTTCGCCGGCAATAGCGTCATCTTGGCGAGCGCTTCCATCAGGGTCAGCAGTTTTTCTTCCCTGACAAACCGGCCGAGGACGCGCGCATAGGCGCCTGCGCCGCGCGGGTGTCCGACGCCGCCCTCGAAGGTCATGCCGTCGGACGCGATAATGACGTCGGGATGTGCGATGGCCTGCTTCATCGCCTCTTCGGGGATCATGTGAAAGACGACATCTGCGCCGGGCTGTTCGCGCCGGTATCTTTCGAAGGTCTCTTTGGTCAGGCGTTCGCCGGTCGGCGGCCATTCCACGTCGCCGTAATCGGCGTTCCAGCGGTCCTGCCAGCCTTCATTGAAGAGCGCCGTGCCGATGCCGGTGCTGCCGGCGGCATAGGGATAGGCTTCGGCCGTAATGTCGAGTCCGTTTTCGCGCGCCGCATCGACGGCTTCGAGGATGAGCGCCGTGTCGCCAAGGCCCTTGCTCGTGACGTGACAGATATGAAGCGCGCCGCCGTGAACGGCCGCATTGGCGATGACTTCCTGCATCATTTCAAACAGCCCGCCGGTGTTCGGGTGGCGCGCCATCCGCACATGCGTGAAGACCGGATGATTGAGCGCCGCGGCGGTTTCCATGAAGCGATAGATTTCCTTGCGGTCCGCGCCGGGCGTATATTCATGGGCAAGGCCGAGCCCCAGCCCGCCCGCCGCGGCTTCCTCGCGGTAGAGATCAAGGCCTTGTTTAAGCTCTTCCTCGGTCATCGGCGCCATGGCCCAGCGTTCGAGATCCTGAAGCCGGTCCGTGTCGCTGCTTCTCGCCGAGGGCGTGTGGCCGGCGCTCCTGCCGGTTTTCACCTTGATGCGGATGCCCTGATGGCTGACGCTGGCGCCGAAATTGAGCCGCGATTTGCCTTCGCGAGCTTCATAAAACTCTTTGACGGGATAAACGCCGATTTCCTGTTCGAGCGCGGTGGTGACGCCGTCGCGCGCCTGCAGGCCTTGGGCAATTATGTTCTGTCCGTGCGCGTGAAGGTCGATGAAGCCAGGGGCCACCACGAGATCGCTGGCGTCGATCCGGCGTTCTCCTTTCAGATCCTTTTTCGTGATCTTTTCGATACGCCCGTTTTTAACGCCGATGGTGGCGACTTCGTCGAAACCAGTTTCGGGGTCCATGACGCGGCCATTTGCGATGACCAGATCATAATCGGCCGCAGCAACGGCGCTGGCCATCAGGCTTGCAACGATGGAAAGGCACAAGCCGCGCCACCCTCGCAGTGTATTCATTTTAGCAGTCATGACATATCTCCCTTGGCTGTCGCCTGTTTCATCATTTTAGCGTTTCGGATCGTAAGGCGCCGGATCGATATCGGGCGCGCCGCCGGTCATCATCGTGGCGAGAAGGTGCGCCGACCCCGCAGCGAGCGTCCAGCCGAGATGGCCATGGCCTGTATTCGTCCACAAGCCCTCGATTTTCGTCTCGCCGATGAAAGCGACGCCGTCTGCGCTTGTGGGGCGCAGCCCCGCCCAGGGTGTCGACGGCGCATCGCCCGTCTGGCTGTACAGGGATGGATAGATCCGCCGCAAAAGCCGCCGAAGATTGTCAATTCGCGCAGAGGAACAAGTTGTAGAATAACCCGCGAGCTCCGCCGTGCCGGCGATGCGCAGCGCGCCGCCAATGGGTGTAATGCCCGCGTGCATGGAGTCATGAATAATGGGCATGCGCGGCAGCGCGTCCGTTGGCAGGCCGTCAAAGGTCAGCGAATATCCTTTGACCGGCTTGATAGGCAAAGCGACGCCGACTGTTTTTGCCAGCAGGGGCGAGCGTGCGCCGGCGGCGAGCACAACACGCCGCGCCGGCTCGAAGCCGTCCTCCGTGTGAATCCCTGTCAGCTTGCCTTTCTCCGCCGCAAGCGCGCGAACCGTGCGGTCGCCAACGAAACACCCGCCTAGCTTTTCGGCTTCTTCCGCCAGACGCGTCGCGAAGAGATGCGCATTGCCCCAGGCGTCGTCGGGATAGTGGATGGCGCTATGGATCGTCTTGCGGATGTCGGCGAGCTGCGGCTCCATGGCGACCGCTTCGTCCGGGGACAGAACCGAATAGCGCATGCCTTCCGGCCGGAGCGGGTTCGATACGGCAATGGCGTGCGCCTCTCCCTCGGGGGAGTCGAAAACTTTCATGGTGCCCGCAAAATTCTCTGCGAAGGAAAGCGGCAATTGTTCTTTCAAGCGCCGGACATGATCGAGCGACAATGCGCCAAGCCGATAATTGGCGAGGGTGGCGCGCCTGTGACGCTCCGGCGAGGAGTTGCGCAGGAACTGAAAGCCCCATAGCGCCAGTCCCGGCAGGCGGCTCATATGCAGCTTCATGGGCGAGTTCGGATCGGTCACGGAGGCGGCGAGCTGTTTTGAGACGCCCGGGCCGTTCCAGGGATCGGACATGGAGGGCGTCAGCAAGCCGCCATTGGCGAAACTTGTCTCAAGCGCCACGCCTTCCCGCGCTTCGTAAAGTTTGGCGGGAATGCCGCGCGCCAACAATTCGTATAAAGTCGACACGCCGGCAATGCCGCCGCCGATGACGATCACGGCGTCCTGTTTGGATGAAGCGCTCATGCCGGGAGAAGGCCGCCATTTGTGCGCGCGGCTGTCATCCGGGTATAGGTCAAAGTCACAGGGAATTCCGTAAGTGATTATTATTTCGCCAGCCCGCTGCGCGCGACGCTATTCGACGGATCGAGTTTCAGCGCTTCGTCATAGCGCTTTCGCGCCTTCTTCGGGCGTTCGGTCGCTGCATAGAAATCGCCGAGATTGCTTCGGGCGTAAGACGAGGCCGGATAATTTTCGATATTGAGAAGGAACAGCTCTTCGGCCATGTCCGGCTCGGAGAACTGCATGGCGAGAATCCAGGCAAGCTGGTTCACATAGCTTTCCGGCGGCGGGAAGGGCGATCCGGCGCGCTCTTCATAGGCGCTGAAATGCTCTGTAACCGCTTCGGCGCCGCGGGCGATCATGTCGTCGATGGGCGGCTTCAGGCCGTCATAGCAATGCAGCATGCCGTAATAGAGGCTGAGCAGCGGGACCGAGCTGTGGACCTCATCCGGAAAAGCGCGGAATTTTGCCTCAAGGCCCGGCGCGCCGCTTTTTGACAGCACTTCGGCGAAGCGCATGGTGGTCAGCAGCATGTTCGAATAGTCGAGGACGCCGGTCGTGTTCATGCCCGCCATGGAGATGAACACACGCGCATCAAGCGCGTGGCTGCGATCTTCAAGCAGCTTTTCAAGGCGGTCGATCATGACGCCCTCATCCCAATAGAGGCTGGGATCGATCGCCACATAGCAGGCGAAGGCGGACGGGGCCGCCACGAAAGAATAAAGCGTGAAAAGCCCGCCATAGGAATGACCGGCGAGAAGACGCACATCGCTGGTGCGGTAGGTCTCGTCAATATGGGGAATGAGTTCGGTCTCGATGAATTTCAGAAAGTCCGGACCGCCGCCGCTGGTCTTCTGGTCGGGTGCGGCTTTGCCTTGCACGTCGGTGAGGGCGTTTGTGGGAGTCAGATCTTTTGTGCGGTCGAGACCGGGGCCGTCGCCGCCGCGGGGCGCAGAGGTGTCGATGCCGACGATAATCATTTCCGGCGTCTGCAGGTTCAAGAACGCCGTGCTCATATGGTCGATCACGCCGACCGCCGGCAGAAACTGGCTTTGTCCGTCGATAATATAGAGAACCGGATAAAGCTGCGGCGCAATGCGCTAGCTGTCATAAGATTTGGGCAGGCGCACCCGGTAGGGGCGGTCTTCGCCAAGGATCTCCGAATGAATGTTGTGAACCGCGCCGGCGACAATCAGGCGTTCCTCGGGTTGAGGAGCGCTCTGTGCTGCGGCCGTTGCAGCGCTGCAAAGCGACAGGACGATGGGAAAAAGACTAAATTGTTTGAGCATAAGGTTCTTTGAAAAAACTACGGTTGCGCCGGAGCGATCAGGGCCGCTCCGGCGCTCCCCCCGCGCGTCTATCAGTAACGCACTGTAAGGCTGACGCCGATCACCCGCGGGGTGTTGACGTTATGGCTGCCGGGATTGCTGTCCAGAACGCCGTCGCTGTTGACGTAATGGGTGATGGAGCTCGTATCCGACTGAATGATCTCGATATCGTTCAGCAGGTTGGACGCATAGGCGTTGAGCGAGAAGCGGTCATTCTCGATGCCGACGCGCAGGTTCATGTGTTCGATGGTGTCGAGCTCCGTCAGCGGATAGTTCTGGTTGCTGCTGTAACGGCTGCCGATGAACTGGAACGAACCGGTGGAGGTGAGCCGCAAGCCCGATGAACCGAGCGGGCGGTCGTAATTATAGCCCAGCGCAAAGGAAAGCTTCGGCGCGTTTTCGGGCGCGTTCCCCATGGGGATGTCGAAATCGAAGGGAAGCCCTTGCGAGGAGAGGTCGACCGACGCGAAATTCTCCGTGAATTCGGCGTCGACGATATTGGCGTTGAAGAAACCGGACAGCGCGTCGCTGACCCGGTAGGAGGTTTCGAGTTCAAGACCCAGGATGCGTTGCGCCGGACCGTTGACCACGTTGAACGCCGGCGTCTGCACGGAAATCTGCGTGTCTTTGAATTTCGAGCGGTAGACGCCGACATTGACGATAAGGTCGTCGTCAAGCCAGGACGATTTGAACCCAGCTTCCAGGCTGAGGACGCTGTCTTCGTCGAAGCGAAGGGCGTTATAGAAGGCGGTGGCGTCGCCGCCCGAGACCGCAAGCGCGGCGATCGGCTGTCCGGTGCCGCCATTGCGCGCGCCGACCGCGGCATTGGCGTAAAGCAGGAAGTCGTCCGTTACGTCAAACTCGGCGCCGCCGCGTGGAAGGAAGCGTTTCAGATGAAAGTTGAAGACGGTGCCGAACCCGGCGTCGTTCAGAACTTCCGCCGGATAGGTGAAGCCGATGCGGTCGGTGGGCGTCCAGGGAATTATGGCGCCGCCCATATCGCGCCGCAGAACGAAATCGATCACCTCGTTGGAGACGATGGTCGAGGTGACGCGGTCATCCACATAGCGCGCGCCGCCGATCAGCCGCAGGCGGTCGGTGACGTCGAAATTGAGCTCCGCAAAGCCGGAATACTGGCGTGAGTTCGTGCCGGTTTCCGCCTTGTAGAAGTCCGGGCTGGAGGGCTCGGTGACCGCCGCCCATCCGGGGCCTGTAAACAGGGAACGCGTCAGGCTGTCGCGATCGCGGAAATAGGCGCCCGCGGTGAAGTTCAACGGTCCGTCGAAGTCCGAGATGAACCGGAATTCCTGCGACCATTGCTCCTGGGAGGCGCCGGTGACGTTAAACGAGGTCGTGTCCGTTTCGAAGAAAGGCACGAGGTCGAACGTGTTGGCCGGGTCGAAGCGGGAGATTTGCTGGTTGCGCTCCATATAGCCGGTGATCGACACCACTTCGACCGAGCCGAGATCGTAGGAAACGCGGCCCGCGTAAAGGTCGAAATCATCGGTTGCCGTGCCGCTTCTGGGAGAGACGCCAAAGCTCAGATCTTCGGCGTCCGAGCCCGGGTCGATCTGGTTGGACTCGCCCATATCGTCGCGCATGAGGTGTGCGGACAGCCTGATTTCAAGATCGTCATTGGGTCTCGCAAGAAGGACGGCGCGGCCGCCGATATTCTCGAAATCGTTGACGTCGGTCGTTCCCTCGCTCGGATTGTCGATGAAGCCGTCGTCGTTTCTGTAAAAACCGGAAACGCGCAGGCCGAGCTTGCCGGGAACGAGATTGAACGTGCTGCCGGTTTCGCCGCCATAAGCGATGCCGCCGCTTTTGATGGTTTCGATAAAGCCGCGCGCAAAGCCTGAAAAGGCCGGGCCGTCAAGGTCGGGCTCGGAGGTGAAATAGCGGATGACGCCGCCGACGGCGCCTTCGCCGAATAAAGTCGGTTGGGGCCCGCGAATGACCTCAATGCGGTTCAAATCGGTGGAGCTGAAATCACGTTGCGACCCGGAAGACGCGACTGAAACGTCGTCCAGGAAAATACTGAAGACGGAGCTGCTCGCATAGATGCCGCCTTTCGCGTCGCGCAGGCCGCGAATGGAAATGTCGTTGGCGTTCTGGCGCGACCTGTAGGTCTGAAGACCCACGACCGTGCGGCTCAGGTCGTCAAAGTTTCTGATCCCCTGGCGCACGATGTCGTCGCCCGAAACGCCGGTGACGCTCATGCCCATGTCCTGAACGGATTCCTCGCGGAAGCGGGCAGTGACGACGATTTCGTCGCGTCCGCCGTCAGCGCTCTCGGCGCCGTCCTGCGCAATCGCGCCGGCCCCCATGCCTGAGACCGCAATGACGGATGACACCCCGCTCGCCAACCGTGCTAACAACGATTTTCTTGAAATTTTTTTCGACACCTTGCCCTCCTGGCGCATTTGTTGTGCGGCGGGAGTGATCAGGTAGATTCCGCCGCTTGAACGGCTGGCGCACAATCCGGTATCGCGAAACAGTATGCCGAAAGCTTCGGCTAGGGTGTGATCGCCGATGACCTCGCCGGTCCTGGCGTTCTGAGCCAAGTCGTAAGGGTACATCACCTGAATGCCGGCTTGTTCTGAAAGGTCGCCGATCGCTTCGGGCAATGTCGCCGCTTCAATATGGAAGTTGAATCGCGTCTCCAGGTCCGATTCAGCAACAGCGCTGGAAAGAAAGGCGAGCATCACAAGCAACGTCATCCACAAAGTGGATGCGCAACAAAGCCCGCTATACTTCCCAAATCCCACTCTTTGGCCCAATGATGATGCCTCGCAACGGACGTTTTCACCGGCCTGTTAGCTGAGACAGGCGCCGGTAAAAAACCCTCAGGTCCGGACGCTAAATTTTTTTTATAAGCCCGCCAACCGTTTTCGTGTTGCGTCATGCACGGGTTGTCGCGCGTAAAAAGCAGAACGCGTCTTGACGCCTTCTGACTACGGAATATTGTAGCGCGCCGTGTTCGGGGGATGACGCCGGGTGCGGATTAAATGAGCCGGCGTTCTCTGGGCGCCGCTCTTTGACGACGCAAGGCGCGGCCGGGGCGGGGCGGAGTGAAAGCCGAAAAAAACAAGATAAGCCCTATTTTACAGGCGTTTTTAGAGAACAAGGACGCCATCGAACGCTATTTGCGGAAATATCTGAACAGCGCCGAAGACATTGAAGACTGCGCCCAGGAGGCGTTCCTGCGCAGTTTTCTGGCGGAATCCCGTGAAAAAATAGACTCGCCGAAAGCCTATCTCTTCATGGCGGCCAAGAACGTGGCGCTCAATGAACTCGCCAAACGCGCAAATTCCTCGACCCGGCATATTGAGGATATGGAGAACCCAACTGTCATAGTAGATGAGAAACATGTGGCCGCGGATGAAACGCTCGATTCGCGGCGCAAACTGGCCGTTTTGGCCGAAGCGATCTGTCATATGCCGCCGAAATGCCGGCAGGTTTTTATCATGCGCAAGGTGGACGGATTTCGCGTTCGTGAAATCGCGATAAAATTAAACATAAGCGTAAGCGCAGTGGAAAAGCATATCGCGACCGGGCTGGTTAAGTGTCACGACTATTTTAGCGCGCATGGCTATGACCCGTCCGAGTTCCGTAAAATGGCGTCGGGCGGGGGGCTCGCCTCCTATGGCCGAACAAAAGCGCTGGAAGCGGATGATGAACGATAAAGACGGAATCATACCCTTTCCCGACATGGGGCAGATCCGGGACGAGGCGGCCGCATGGGTCGCCCAGATGGACGCGCGCGAGATGACGAATGCGCAGCGCGCCGAGCTTCACGCCTGGATGGCGCAGAGCCCGGCCCATGCGACGGCGCTGCGCCAGTTCGCGGATTTGTGGGACTGCCTTGACCTCCTGGAAGAGTTGAATTCTCTCGAAGAGCCTGCGCAAACGCCGGCCCGCGCTCCGGGCGCGTCATGGACCCGGCGCCGGGCGGTCGGGGCGATGGCGGCTTGCGTCGCCGGGATCGTCGGGGCCGGCGCCGTCTATGTCGCCGCGCGCCGGGCGCCGCCGCTTCAGGACGCAGTCTATGAAACGGCGAAGGGCGTCCAGAGGACGGTGACGCTCGCCGACGGCTCGACCATGATCCTGAACACCGACAGCCGCGCCCATGTGCGCTACACGAAAGACGGTCGCGAAGTGGTGCTGTCACGGGGGGAGGCGCATTTCGACGTTGAAAAAGATAAAAGCCGGGCCTTTACGGTTGCCGCTGGCGAAAATGTCGTGCGCGCAGTGGGGACCGCCTTCAGCGTGAAAGTGCTGGACAGCACGGTGGAAGTGGTGGTCGCGGAAGGCCGGGTGAAAATGGCGCCGCGCCTTGCCGAAGACCACGCCGCGGGCGCGCTTGAAGCGGAAGAAGACGCGGCTTCCGTGTCGATTGAAATGGCCGCCGGCGATAACGCCCGCTTCAACCGGGGCCGTCTCGAGCGTCTCGACAGCCTTTCCCATGCGGAGATCGACCGCAAACTTCTGTGGCGCAAGGGTATGCTGTCCTTCGAGGGCGAGCCCCTGGCCGAAGTCATCCTCGAGGTAGAGCGCTACACTGATTTCGTCATTGAGCTGGACGATCCGGGCCTGAAAACGGTGCCCATCGGCGGGCGCTTCAAGGTTGGCGATGTCGACGGCTTGCTGAACGCCCTGGCGCAGATGCTCCACATCGAAGTGGAATATGTTGATGAAAAACATGTGCGTTTGTCGCGGTCGGCATGAGGATTGACGTGATCCGGCGCCTCATCCGCCTTCTGGCGTTCGCGGCGGGTTTCGCCGGCCTGGCGCATGCGCAGCCCGATTCTCAAGCGGACACGCTCGAAGCCTATGTGGACGGCGTCGTGTCCATGGCCACGCGCGAGGACCATGTGGCGGGCCTTTCCCTGTCCGTTGTGCGCGACGGCAAGGTCAGGCTGGTCAAGGGCTATGGCTATGCCGATGTCGAGGCGGAAACGCCCGTCGATCCGTATTTACATTCCTTCCGCATCGGGTCGGTGACGAAAACATTCACCTATACGGCGATCATGCAATTGGCCGAACGCGGCGAGATCGACTTGCAGGCGGATGTGAATGATTATCTGACTTCGTTCAAAATTCCTGAGGCTTACGGCGAACCCGTGCGCATCAGAGATCTGATGACGCACCGGTCGGGTTTCGATGTGGTGACGCAGGACCTATTTGTCGCGAAAGCCGAAGACTTTCCATCGCTCGAGGACTGGCTGAAAGACAATCTTCCCGCGCGGGTGCGCCCGCCCGGCGAGGTCACGAGCTACGACAATTACGGCGCGGCGCTGGCGGGCTTGATCGTCGAAAACGTCTCCGGCCTCTCCTTCGAGGACTATGTGGCGCGCAACATTCTTGAGCCCCTCGGGATGAGTTCGACAACCGTGCGGCAGAAGCTGGGCGACGGTTCGTATCGTGATATGGACCCGGCTCTGGCCGGGAACATGGCCAGAACCTATCACTGGCGCGGCGGCGCGTTTCGCCCCTTCATGTCCGAGATTATCAACGCCCCGGCGGGGTCCATGTCGTCGACGGCGCCGGATATGGCGCGCTACATGCTCGCCCATCTTGGCGACGGCGCAGGGAACGGCGAAAGAATTCTGGCTCCGGAAACGGCGCGGAGCATGCGTGCGCGGCCTTATCCCGGCAGACCCGGCGCCGATTATGCGCATGGGTTCCGGACTTGGAACCTCGCCGGTTACGAGACCTTCGAGCATACGGGCTCGACCCTGACTTCCGACACCTCGATGGTGATGCTCCCGGATCTGAAGCTCGGCGTTTTCGTCGCCATAAATGGCGGCGCCGGCTATTCGACGCCGTCGGAGGTGAGCTATCTCATCGCGAAAAAGCTGATCGGGGACGCGGCGCGCGCTCCCGCGCCGAGCATGGCGCTGACGGCGCCGGAAAACTTCACGGGCCGCTATCTGACGACGCGCCGTTATCATGAGGCGCCCGATACGGTCAGGAATATGGGCGGCGCCGAAGCGAGCGTCCGGGCGTCGGGCGAGGGCCGCCTGATCATCTCGGACGGCAACCGGTCCGATGAATATCGCCGGATCGGCGAGCGGCTTTTCGAACGCGTCGGCGGCGATTTCCAGATCGCCTTCGATCTCGACAGCGAGGGCAGGGCGGTGCGGTTTTACGGGCCATATGGCCACGCCTCTTACGAGCGCATGCAGGCCTCGTTCGATCCGAAACTGTTTTCGCAAATTCTGTGGCTGGCGGTCATCGCCGCGGCCGTTCAGGTCGTCGCCTTCTGGAAGCGCCTCGCGGGCGGGCTCCGATCGGATAACGCGTGGTCAACGCGGTTGTCCGTAGTGACGCTTTCGACGGCGGGCCTTGTGCTCGCCATGATTTTTTTCCTGCGCAAGGCGACAGGGGAGTTCGCGCGCATCGGCGTCCATGCGATTTTCTCCTGGCCCAATGACTATCTCAAAATATTTCTGGGCCTTGCGCTCCTGCTGAGCGTTTTCACCGCCGCGATGGTCGCGGGGCTCTATCCGGCGTTTGCGCGTGCGCGGTTTTCCGCGTTGCGCAAGCTTCACTACGCCGCCTTTACCGCAGTGCTGGTTATTCTCCTGTGGGCGCTCGCAAACTGGAATCTGATCGGGACCGGGATCTAGCGCGCGGGGGCGGGGGCTCTCGCGTCGTTGCGCGGTCTTGGCGTTTCCGACAAAAATGACGCTCGTGTCATAAAAACTCTTGACGGCAAGGGCGCTTGTGTAGAAACTGATACTGACGTCAGAAACAGTTTGTTGTCAGAGGGGATTCCGGCAATGCTGAAAAAGCCGAATAAATCAATGAGAAACAATGGGTTGCGCCTGGTCTTGAGCGCATGTGCAAGCGCCGGCGCGATCGCGGCCGCCTTGCCGGCCTATGCGCAGTCGTCCTTCGGCGCGGGCTCCGACACCATCGTGGTGACCGCGACGAAGCGCGAAGAAAACATTCAGGACGTGCCGGCCTCCATCACCGCGGTGTCGGGCGCGGAAATGGACAAGCTCGGCGTCACGGACATTCAAGGGATCGCGCGGCGCACGCCGGGGCTTCAGTTCGGCAATTTTACCGATTTAAAACTCGCCACCACGGCGATCCGCGGCATCAACGCCATCGACGCGACCTCGGCGGGCAAAGACCCGGCGGTCGCCTATTATCTCGACGAAGTTTTTCTCGGCATCGGCGTCGGCGCCTCGGTTGACTTTTTCGATATCGAGCGCGTCGAAGTGCTGCGCGGGCCGCAAGGCACGCTGTTCGGGCGCAACGCCATCGGCGGCGTGATCAACATCACGACGCGCAAACCCTCCGACGAGTTCGAAGCCTCGCTACAGGTCGAAGGCGGCAATTACGATTACATCCTGGCGCGCGGCTCGGTGAACATTCCGGTGCAGCCCGGCCTTCTCGCGGTGAAGCTCTCGGGGTCTTATCTGGAGCGGGAAGGGGTGACCGACAATTTGTTCCTTGACCGCAAGACCAATGACGCGCTGCGCCGCAGCCTGCGCCTGTCGGCCTTGCTGACGCCGACGGAGAACGCCGAATTTCTGTTCACGGCCGACTATCAAACCGTCGACCAGCATTCCAAGCAGTATGAACTGCTGAGCGTCGACACGAACAGCACGTTTTACGCCCGCGCGACCGGTCAGATCCCGGACCTTCCCGCGGTGCCCGTGAACATGGACCCTTTTGACCGCAATGTTTATTCGGACGTCATCTCAAGGGAGGAACTCGAAAGCTACGGCTTCTCCCTGAAGGGCGAAATCGATCTCGGCGCCGTCAGCCTCGTTTCGGTGTCATCCTATCGCGCCCATGACTATTTCAATGTCAGCGATACGGACATGTCGCCGCTGTCGATCCTGACCGACGGCGACCCGGAAGACACCTGGCGGGTCAGCCAGGAGCTGCGTCTCGTCTCGAATAATGACGGGCCTTTCAACTGGATCGCCGGCGCCTATTTCTATCGTCAGCATTCGGACAACCTGTCTTACGTCACGGTCGGCGACGATCTGTCGATCCTGCTGGCCGGGGACACGTCTTTCGGCGGCCTCGAGACCGGCTCCACGGCGACGCTCAATGCGAAAAGCTACGCGGCCTTCGCCAGCGCCACCTACGACTTCACCGATCGGCTGTCGATGACGGTTGGCGGGCGCTACACCTATGAGGAAAAAGACATCGACTTCGTGCAGGTCGACCTCATCGATCTTCTGGGCGGCAACGCCGATGTCGAGGCGGCGGACGACTGGTCGGCCTTCACGCCCAGCGTGTCCCTCTCGGCGGATGTGACGGATAACGTCATGACCTATGTGACGGTGTCGCGCGGCTTTAAAAGCGGTGGTTATAACGACGCCATCGGCGAGGCGACGGGCATTTCCTTCGATCCGGAATATCTGTGGAACTATGAGGGCGGGGTGAAAGCGACGCTTGCCGACGGGCGGCTGATCGCCAACGGCTCCGTCTTTCACATGGTCTGGAGCGACATTCAGATCCAGCAGGACGATCCCAATACGCCGGTCTACGATCCGCGCACCAGCAATGCAGGCAAGGCGCACTCGACCGGCTTTGAGGCCGAGCTTAGCTACCGCGCGACCGACGCCCTGACCTTAGGGGTGAACGGCACGCTCATCGACGCGGAATATGACGAGGGCAATCTGCCGACGGAGCCTGGCTCGCCGGTGATCCCCTTGCGCAAACTCGACCGCGTGCCGAAATACAGCGTCAATTTCAGCGCTGATCTGGAGCAGCCGATCGGCGCCGGCCTTGTGCTGCTGGCGACCGGCGAGGTGATGTCGCAGGGCAAGATGTATCTCAGCCTCGACAATCAGCCGGAGGGCGTCGTCGATCCCTATACGCTGTTCAACGCGCAAATCGGCGTCGGCGCCGAAGACGGCAGCTGGAGCCTTCTGTTCTGGGGGCGCAATCTCACGGACAAGACCTACAAGGAGCGTCTCTTCGACGTTTCCAATATCGACCTTCTCGGTCAGAAGCTGATCGATCTCGGCCAGCCGAGAACCCTCGGCGTGCGCCTGATTTCACGCTTTTGAGGCGGTTTTGCCCGCGCCGCGGCGGCGCGACGGCGCTGCGGATTTGGTCTCGCCCCCCTCGCGGGGGGCGTTTCCGTTCAGGTGAAGCGCCGCCAGGGACTTTGCGTGAGGCGAGGAGAGAGGCAGTTCGAGATTCTCGCCATAGAGCGTCTTGTACCAGATCGATGAGAGAAGCTCGGCAAGCGCCTCGTCGCTGGGCGTCGCTTCCTCGACCAGCGCGACGAGAGTCGGGTCCGGATAGATTACGAGCTTGCGGCAGATTTCATCCATCATCGAGCCCAGCGCATAGACGGCAATGCGAATGGTCTCCGCGGAAATGTTTTCCGTCGTCTCGTAACGGCGCAGAATGCTGCGCGTGACTTTCTCGTACCAGATCGAGTTCTGGTGGTGCATGAATCCCGAGAACTCGCCGACTTCGTCGCTGAGCTGCAGCATGCAGCGGTGAAGACCGGCATTATTCCGGATTGATTTCAGCCATTGCAGGTTTGCGTAATAGATCGCTTCAAATGCGTTGGTGTCTTTCGCGCCGCCCGTATAAAACTGGCCGAGGACCGTGACGAAATCTTCGAGAACCTTGATCGTGATGTCGGTGCGGTTCTTGAAATAGAGATAGAAGGTGCTGTGGGCGACGCCGGCGCCTTCGCAGATGTCCGACACGCGAAGGTCGTGATAGCCGCGGTCGCTGAGGCTGTGGGCGGCGGCGAGCATGAGCTGGTCGCGGGTCTGGTCGCCTTTGCGGCGCTTGCCCTTCTGCTTCAGCTTGCTTTCCAGATGCTTTCGGTAATCGAGATGGTTCATGGGAATGTGCCGGACGCCCCGTCTTCCAGGTTCATGGGAACCGCGAAAAGAATAATCTGATATGCGCGTCATATCCTGAATGTCAAAATATTGAAAAGGGCTGTTTTCCTTGGTCTTTGCCGAAACAGGCGCAATATCGGCTTGACAAAAAGTGACACCGACGTCAGTATCAGTTTTTAGATGAGGCGTGACAATAGTCGGGATGGGAGTTGGCTGGCGATGAGCCCGAAACCACTGGAAACTTTTAGCTACGAACAACAGGTGCAGCGCATTGGCGAGGAGATCGGCGTTTCCGACTGGGTGCTGGTGACCCAGGAGATGATCGATCAGTTCAGCGCGGTGACGCTCGATCCCGATCCCATGCATATCGATCGCGACTGGTGCAAGCAGAACAGTCCCTTTGGCGATACGATTGCCTTCGGGTTTTTGACCGTTTCCCTGCTGACCTTTCTTGTCCATGAAGTGCTGCACTATGACAAACACGGCACGGCCAATTCCGGCGGCTACGCCCTGAATTACGGTTTCGACCGTCTGCGCTTTACGGGCGCGGTTCCTTCGGGAGGGCGCATTCGCGGACGCTTCGTGCTGAAGGACGTTCGCGAGCGCGCGCCGGGCGAGCTTGTGCAGACAATCGCCGTGACGGTTGAGGTCGAAGGCGAAGACGAACCGGCGCTCATCGCCGACTGGCTGTTTTTGTGGGTGACCGAACCCGGTCATAAGCGCATACTCGAATCGCATAACGCCTAGACGAATTCCGGCGGCGATATGAGCGAGCGAACGCAGCAAATGTCCAACAATGAGGCGGTGCTTAAGCGGCGCATGCTGCTCGGTTTCGGCGTCGGTTCGCTCGGGCCCGGCATCTATTCCATAACGCCGAGCGTTCTCCTGCTTTATTTCATGACGGACACGCTCGGGGTTTCCGCCGCGCTTGCGGCGCTCGCCGTCGCCTTGCCGAAATTCTGGGACGTTTTCAGCGATCCGATCATGGGCGTGATTTCCGACCGCACAAGATCGCCCTGGGGCCGGCGGCGCCCCTATCTGCTCGCCGGCGCGTTCCTGATGTCGGTAAGCTTCGTCTTCCTGTTTTCCGTGCCGGAGTCATTGTCGCCGCGCGCGAGCTTCATCTATGTGCTCGTCGTCTATGTGTTGAGCGCGACGGTCTACACGGTCTATGCGGTGCCTTACATTTCAATGCCGGCCGAGATGAGCAAGGACCCCCATCAGCGCACGGTGATCATGTCCTATCGCATGTTCTTCGCCATGGCGGGGCTGGTTCTCGGCTCGTCGCTGACGCCGCAGCTCGTCGACTGGTTCGGCGGCGGGCGCGCCGGCTATTCCGCCATGTCGTTCATTGTCGGCGGCTTTTGCGCGGCGACCATGCTGGTCGCGTTCTTCGCCACGAAAAATGCGCCCGCCGCGCCGACGCCGGCGGCGCATGCGCCTTTGCGCGATCAGGTTTCGGCCTGTCTCAAAAACAAGCCTTTCCTGACGCTGATCAGCGTCTATTTCCTGCAACTGGCGGGCGTCGGCGTCTTCACGGCGATTGCGCCCTATTTCTTCGTTTATGCTCTCGGCGCTTCGGCGAGTCTCGCGGGCGGGTTCTTTCTGTTTTTCTTCGGCGTCACGACCTTGTCGATGCCGGTCTGGGTCGCCGCCTGCAAAGCGCTCGGCAAGCGCGGCGCCTATGCGCTCTCGATCCTCGGCTATTCGGGCGCCAGTCTTGCTTTCCTCGCGGTCGATCAGGCGACGCCGGTCTGGATGATTATGGCGCTCGCGAGCGTCATGGGCCTGCCTTTCGGCGGCATCATGATGATCCCCTTTTCCATGCTGACCGACACGATTCACTTCGGCGGCGAGAGCCGGGAAGGGATGTTCACCGGCCTGTGGACGGCGGGCGAGAAATCGGGGCTGGCTTTCGGCCCGCTCATCGCCGGCCTGCTTTTGACCCTGACGGGCTTTGTCGAGTCCGTCGGCGGCGCGGCGCAAAGCGCGTCGGCGATTACCGGCGTGCGCATCGGCTTTGCGGCCGTGCCGCCGCTTTTCGCCGTGGCGAGCCTTCTTTTGTTGCGGCGCTATTCATTGTCCGAACCCGCCGGGACGGCGGCGCAAGGCGCCGCAAGCGATACTCACGATACGGTTCAACTGACCGAGCCAGGAACTTGAAACATGGATAAAAGACGAAGCGAAGCGACGCCGGTCTTCGACCGGGTAAGCGACTATGCGCGGTACTACGCCGAACGCGATCCGGACGCGGAGGCGCTGGCGCTAGGCGACGTGGTCTGGACTTATAAAGAGCTGGCGGATGAGATCGACCTTGTGGCGGGGGCGCTGATCGCGTCCGGCGTCAAGCGCGGCGACCGCGTCGCGACCCTGTCGACGCCGCATCCGCAATATTTCATCACCTTCCTGGCGGCGAGCTCCATCGGCGCGATCTGGCTCGGCCTCAATCCGCGCTATCAGGTGGATGAATATCGGTACGTTTTGGGCGACAGCGAGCCCTGTTTCCTTTTTGCGCGAACGCAGATTGCAGACCGCTCCTACGCCCATGAGCTTGAAATCCTGCAATCGGAGATTTCATCGCTGCGCGACATCGTTCTTCTCGATGATGAGAACAGTCGCGCGCCGGGCGTTTCCTATGCGGCGTTTCGAGAACGGGCCAATAGCGTGTCGCAAGAGGCGCTGGCCGAGGCCCGTAACAAGGTCTCGCCCGGCGACACCGCCCTGATCGTTTACACCTCGGGCAGCACGGGACGCCCTAAGGGCGCGATGCTGCCCCATCGCGGTCTCGTCAAATGTTCGCGCGTCCAGCTCGACTATTGGGGGTGCGATCCGTTGCGGGTGCTGAACTACGCGCCCATCAATCATGTCGGTTGCGTCGGCGACATGTCGTGCTTCTGCCTCGTCGCCGGCGGGCGCATGGCGTTCATGGAAAAGTTCAATCCGGTTGAGGCGCTGGAACGGATCGAGCGCGAAAAGATTACCTGGTTTCTGGCGGTGCCGACGGTGTTGCAGATGATGCTCATGGAGCCGGCGGCGGAGCGTTACGATCTCTCCTCGCTTCAGATCGTCGCCTGGTCGGGCGCGGCGGCGCCGCGCCATCTCGTCGAACAACTCCTTGAACGGTTTCCGAAGATCAGCAGCAGCTATGGCCTTACCGAGACCGTCGGCAGCGTAACCTATGCGCAGACGGCTGACGGCGCCGACATCCTGGCGGGCACGATCGGCTTTCCCGTGCCGGACTTCGAGGTCGCGGTCATGCAGGAAGACGGCCGGCTGGCCGCGCCGGGAGAAGAGGGCGAAGTGGTGGTGCGCGGCGACTTCGTCATGAACGGCTATTGGCGGCGCATCGAGGCGACCCAGGAGACGTTTGACGCGGAATCTTGGCTGCATACGGGCGATGTCGGCGTGGCGCAGCCGGACGGGGCGATCCGCCTCGTCGGCAGGAAAAAAGAGATGTTCATCTCCGGCGGCTACAATGTCTATCCGCGTGAAATCGAGAACGCCATTGAGAGCCATCCCGGCGTCGCCGCGGCGGCCGTCATTCCGATGCCGGACGACCTTTACGGCGAAGTCGGTTGTGCGTTTATATTGAAGGAAGCGGACTCCTCGTTGTCTCAGGGCGAGCTTTCGGACTATAGCCGCACGAAACTCGCCAATTACAAGGTGCCGAAACGGTTCATCATCGAGGATGAACTGCCGATGTTGCCCATCGGCAAAGTCGACAAGAACCAGTTGAAGAGCCGCGTGCCGCAACTCGTTAAGTAGCTCGGTCGAAAAGAAGAAAGGCCCGGTTGGTTTTGAACGCTGTCACGCTCAATGATAAATTCGACCAGGAGGCCGGCCGGATTTTCCTGTCCGGGGTTCAGGCGCTGGTGCGCTTGCCGATCATGCAGCGCCGCCTCGACATCAAGGCGAATTTGAACACGGGCGGGTTCATTTCCGGATATCGCGGGTCGCCGCTCGGCAATTACGACATGGCGCTCGGCCAGGCGGCGGCGCGCCTGCGCGATCTAGACATTCATTTCGCGCCGGGACTGAATGAAGACCTGGCCGCGACCGCCTGTTGGGGCGCGCAGCAGGCGCCGCTGCTGCCGGGCGCGACGAAAGCGGGCGTCTTTGCGATCTGGTACGGCAAGGGGCCGGGGGTCGACCGCAGCGGCGACGCGCTGAAACACGGAAACTTCGCCGGCGCGAGCCGGCATGGCGGCGTGTTGGCGCTGGCCGGCGACGATCACGCCGCCAAATCCTCCACGACGTCGCATCAATCCGAACAGGCTTTCATCGCTGCGATGATGCCTGTCTTAAACCCGGCTTCGCTGAGCGACTTGCTGGAAGCGGGATTGTTCGGGATCGCCCTGTCCCGCTATTCAGGACTGTGGGTCGGCCTGAAATGCGCCACGGAAGTGGTGGAGACCAGCGGCACGATAGAGGTTTCGCCCGATCATGCGTTTCGCCGGCCGGATTTTCCATTGCCTGCTGACGGGCTGAATCTCCGCATGGGCTTCAATCCCGCCGGCGATGAAGAGCGCGTCGTCCTGCACCGCTTGCCCGCGGCGAAAGCCTTTGCACGGGCGAACCGTCTCGATCATCCGGTTCTTCTCGGCCAGCGGCGTGAGCTCGGCATTGTCTCCGCGGGCAAGGCTTACGCCGATGCGCGCAAGGCGCTCGCCATGCTCGGGCTTACAGACGAACGCTGCGCTGCGCTGGGCCTCAACGTCTATAAGTGCGTCATGACCTGGCCGCTGGAAACCGAGGGCGCGGCGGACTTTGCGCAAGGCCATCGCGAGCTTTTCGTCATCGAAGAAAAGCGCCCGGTTCTGGAAGACCAATTGCGGGCCGCCTTTTATCATCTGCCGGCGGAGCGCCGTCCGCGCATTGTCGGCAAAGCCGACGAGAGCGGGGCGGCGCTGCTGCCCGCGCATGGCGAGCTGTCTCCCTTGATCATTGCGCGCCGTCTTGTGGAGAGACTGGAGCATCTGGGGCTCGCCGATGATGCGCTGCGCGAGCAATGGCGCCGCCTCGAGGCGCCCCATCACGGCGAGGGCGGGGCGCCGGCGCCGGCCATCGTCCGGACGCCGGCCTTTTGTTCGGGCTGTCCCCACAACACAAGCACGAAGCTGCCCGAAGGCAGTCTCGCCATGGGCGGCATCGGGTGCCACACCATGGCGATTTTCATGCCCGACCGGCCGACCCTGCCGCCGACCCAGATGGGCGGCGAGGGCGCGAACTGGATCGGCGCGCGCAATTTCTCGACTCTCGACCATGTCTTCCAGAATATGGGCGACGGCACCTATTTTCATTCGGGCCTGCTCGCCATTCGCGCGGCGATCGCTTCCGGCGCGACCATGACCTACAAGATTCTTTATAATGACGCGGTGGCGATGACCGGCGGCCAGGCGGTGGACGGCGTCCTGACCGTTTCCGATATCGTGCGCCAGCTCGACGCGGAGAATGTCGCGCGCATCGTTCTGGTTTCCGACGAGCCCGACAAAACCTATGTTCCTGCGCTTCCCGCAACGGTCGCGCGGCATGGGCGCGATGAGCTGATCGCCGTCGAAAAAGAACTGCGCGAAACAGAGGGCGTGACGGTCCTGGTCTACGATCAGGCCTGCGCGGCGGAAAAGCGCCGGCGCCGCAAGCGCAAGCTCATCGCCGACCCGCCGAAACGCTATTACATCAATGACGCGGTTTGCGAAGGCTGCGGCGATTGCAGCGAAAAATCCAGTTGCGTGAGCATCGCTCCCCTGGAGACGGCGTTCGGCAGAAAGCGCAAGATCGACCAGTCCTCCTGCAACAAGGACTATTCCTGCGTCGAGGGATTTTGCCCATCCTTCGTGACGGTGCATGGCGGCAAGCTGAAGAAGTCGTTCGACGCGACGCTGATGGACAAGGTCAAGCGCGCAGCGGGCGAGCTGCCTCAGCCGTCCGTTGCGCAAAAGGACGGTCCCCATCACACTCTGGTGGCGGGAATCGGCGGGACGGGCGTCGTCACCATCGGCGCGCTTCTCGGCATGGCGGCGCATCTCGAAGGGCTCGCCTCAACCCTGCTGGACATCACCGGCCTCAGCCAGAAAAACGGCGCCGTGCTCAGCCATGTGTCTGTCGCGCCCGCCAATGACGCCATGTTTTCGTCGCGGATCGGTCCGGCGGAGGCCGATCTTGTGCTCGGCTGCGACTTGATCGTCGCGGGCGGCGGCGAGGCGCGTGCGACGATCCGGCAGGACGAAACAAAAGTCGTTCTCAATTCCGGCGTTACCGCGACGGCGGCGTTCCAGCGCGACCGCGACCTGAATTTCGAGGCCGACGGATTCCTTCGGGCGATCAAATCGAAAGCCGGCGCTGGCAATGTCTCGACCGTTGATGCTGCGAGCATTGCGGAGTGCATTCTCGGCGACAAGATCGGCGCCAACGCTTTTCTCCTGGGCTATGCCTGTCAAAGCGGCGGGCTGCCGGTGTCCGCGGCGTCGCTCCTGAAAGCCATCGAGCTGAACGGCGTTGCGGTTGAGTTCAACAAGAATGCGTTCCTGCTGGGGCGCGTGGCGTGCGCTTTTCCCGATTTCGAGGGGCTCGCCGCGCCGGCGCGCGACAAGGCGGTTCCGCAGTCCTTCCCTGACATCGTGGCGCACCGGCGCCGGTTTCTCGCCGCTTATCAGGATGAAGCCTATGCGCAAAAATACGCTTCTTACGTGGAGGCAATAGCCTCCAAAGCGCGCGCGAAAGGGTTTGAAAGCGACGACTTCCTCAAGGCTGTTGCGGCGGGCCTTGCCAAGCTGATGGCGTATAAGGACGAATATGAAGTCGCGCGGCTTCATGCGGACGGGGCGTTCCGCCGCAAGCTGGAAGAGACTTTTGAAGGCGATTACACCGTTTCCTATAACCTGGCGCCGCCCGTCTTTGCGCGCCGCGACAGCGAGACCGGCCATCTCATCAAGCGCGAATTCGGGCCGTGGATGGGGTCCGTCTTTTCTTTGTTGAAAAGGCTGAAATTCCTGCGCGGCACGGCGTTCGATATTTTTGGCCGCACGCAGGAGCGGCGCATGGAAGTCGCGCTGATCGGAGAATACCGCAAGGCCGTTGAGGCCGCCCTCGATCATGCCTCTTCCGGCAATCGCGATCTCGCCATTGAGATCGCCAGACTTCCCGAGATGATCCGCGGGTTCGGCCATGTCAAAGACGCGTCGGTTGAAAAAGCGCGCGCGCGCATGACGGCGCTGCTTGAACAAATGCGCGCGCCGCCGCGGCCTTCCCGCGCGGACAATGAGAAAATTACAGAAAAAGCATGAGGGCGTTATGATGGTGCGAGCGTTGTTGGTGTTTCTGGTTTTCGCGAGCGCCTGTGACAGGGCGCCGGAAAAGGAAACGATGAGAGAGGCCGGCTATCAGGCGGCGCTCGAGAAAGCTGTTGCCGAGAACGACGCCATCCTCAACGCCTCCGCCGCGGTCAGGATCGCAGACGAGGGGTTCGCCTGGCGCGGCGGCACCGGGGAAGCCGATCCCGCATCCGGCGAAGCCATGACAGGCGATCACATCATCCGCACCGCGAGCGTCACCAAGGCCTTCGCGGCGACCACGGCCTTGCGCATGGTCGAAGAAGGCAAGTTCGATCTCGACGCGCCCTTGTCCGACCTTCTCGACGATGAAGACGTCCCCGGCGAGAACGCCGTGGCCGATTTTTACGTGCTGGACGGCGAGCCCATGGCGGACCGCATCACGCTGCGCCAGTTACTGTCTCATACGAGCGGCATTCCGGATCAGCATTTCGCGGTCTCGCCGGTTACGGGCACCTCGCTTGCGGGCGATTATGTGGACCGGATGATGGACGGGGATGTGAGCGATGTCCCGACGAAAATCTGGACGCGCGACGAACTGGTGCGGCGGTTTTTCGGCGCCGGCCTGAATACGACGCCGCTGTTCCCGATCGGCGAGGGCTATGAATATTCCGATACGAATTATCTCATTCTCTCGCTTATTCTCGAAAAGGCCGGGAATGCGCCCATGCAGGAACTCTATGAGCGCTATATTTTCGAGAAAGCGGATCTGAACCACACATTCCTCGAGACCGGCGAGGCGATGCCTGTCGCCGGTCGGCGCGCGCATCATTACTGGCTGGTCGATCCGGAAAACGGCGTCAATGTCGACCTGACCGCGCTGACCGGAGTCGCTTCTCTGGATTTCGGTTCGCCCGGCTCGGGCGGGCTGTCATCGACGCCGGACGACCTGGCGCGTTTCATCGAAGCGCTCATGGAAGGCGCGCTCTTCGAGCGGGCCGAGACGCTGACCGCAATGCGGACCCCGTCCGAAAATTCCCTGAACCATCCAAGCGAAACGTCGTTTCACAAGGTCTACGGGCTCGGTCTCGGGCGCTTCGACTTGCCCAGCGGCCGGCAGGTTTACGGCCATTGCGGCTATTGGGGCGTGTGCACGGCTTATGACCCGGAAGAGGGCGTCAGCATCGCTATCGCGATCAATCAGACCGTCGCCCATGGCGAGATCATCTATTCTCTTCTCGACGAGCTTCTCGCGATCTCGCTCGAACGTTAGCGCCGCCGCCTCTGAAAATATCCCTGAGGGGACGTCAGACCTTTGGCGCTGACAGGGCCTTTGACAGCCCCCGACGATGCATTAACAATCGAGCCGGACGCCCTAGTAAGGGATAAGGACTTGGTTGAGCCAGATCGCAATACCCGACTGAGTGAGGACGACGCAGCCGCCATAGAGCGTCTATGCCATAATTTTCATGGCGCGCTCCTGCGTTATTTCAGCCGCCGGACCAAGAATGTCGACAACATCGAGGACATGGTCCAGGAGGTGTTTTTGAGATTGATCCGCCGCGGCGGCACCTCGACCCTTGAGCAGGGGAATCTCAACGCATATGTGTTCGAAACGGCAAGCAGCGTTCTCCGGGATCGCTATAGAAAGCGGGTCACTCGCTGCGCCGACGCCCATGAACCGTTCGAAGATGACAGGCATTCAGATGAGGATTTTTCTCCCGAGCGCGTTTTGCAGGGAAAGGAGCAACTCGCACAGGCAATTGTTGTATTGTTTGAGCTGCCGGAACGGACGCGGGCGATTTTCGTGTTGAGGCGAATCGAGAGGTTGCCTTTCAAGGATATCGCCGCGCGATTAGGCATTTCGGTCAGTGCCGTGGAGAAGCATATGCAGCGCGCAATCAAGCATCTCGCTCAGCGGATCGACTAGCTATGAAGCGGCGAAGCACAAAGATCCCCGGAGGCGACAAGGACCCGGATGACGTCGCGGCGTCCTGGATGGTGCGTCTCGATTCCGGCTCGCTCAGCGGGCAGGAGCAGATGGAGTTCGATTCATGGCTGTCGGAATCGTCAGCCAATTACGAGGCCTTCCAGCGCGCAAAGCGCGCCTGGGGCATCTTCGAGGACCCGGACGGGCGCTTGAAGCTCAACACCTTGCGGGAGTCGGCGCTCGCTTATTCTCGCAAGCCCCCGAAAAGACTGTTGATCGGCATGGGCGTAGCCGGCGTCGCCGCTTCGTTGCTCGTCATTATAGGGCTGAATGCGGGCCTCTTATGGCCTTCGTCCGGCGGCTCGCCGCAAGCCGCGCCGGCGGTTGCGCAGCGAACGGCACAAGCGCCGTCGCCGCGCGACGACAGCAAATTGGTCAACGCCGAATTCGCCACTGCAAAAGCCGAACGGCGGACCGTCGATTTGGCCGATGGCAGCGTGCTGACCCTCAATACGGACAGCGCCGTGCGGGTTGATTACACATCGGGTCGGCGCGCCGTTGAACTTTTACGAGGGCAGGTGCTTTTTGAAGTGGCCAAGGACCACCACAGGCCCTTTGTCGTGCAGGCCGGGGATCGGCTGGTGACGGCGTTGGGCACGGTTTTCGAGGTCAGGCTCGACCAGGACAGCATGAAGGTTGTGCTCGTCGAAGGCAAAGTGGTGGTGGACGCCGCCGACAAGGAAATGGCGAGTGCAGAGGCGATAATGCCAATGGTGATGAGCCCGGGGCAAGAACTCGTCGCGTCGTTTGGGTCGCGCCCGAAGATCACCAAGGTGAATGTTGAAAAGAACCTTCTCTGGTCTGACGGCTTTGTCGAGTTCAATGACGACCCGTTGACGGATGTGGTTCAGGAAATGAATCGTTATTCAAACCAACAACTGGTGCTGGCGGACGCCGCAAGCGGGCGCTTGCGTCTAAGCGGCGTCTTCCGCGTTGACGATCCCGAGCGGTTCGCGGCGATCGTTGGAGAGCTGTTGCCCATTCAGTCCAGACGTCTCGCCAATGGCGACATCGAGCTGACGGCGGTGGACGCCAGCTCGACGCCATAACCCCATCGCTCCGGTAAGTTGAGGCCGCGCTTCTTCGAGGCGCGCACGCAGCCAAGGCTGCCCCCCGGCGCGCGCAAAATGACGCTTAATGAGAACCGTTATCAACGGCTCGCGCTTTTTTCGCGAGCGCGCCCCGGTTTGCTATTCGGCTCTCAGCCCCCGGCCGCTGGAAATTTTTTTCCCGCTGGATGTGGATTTAATCCAAGGCCGCGTTTTGCGAATAGGCAAGCAAAAAAATCAGCGCTGTAATGAACGGGAGGGATATCATGGTAACAGTCAAGACTCGAAGTGCGCGCGCTATCCGCAGGTCATTCTTCCTTGGGGCGGCGACCTTGTCGTTATTTGCGGCCAGTGCGGTCGCGGCCCGGGCGCAGACGGACGAGGTCCTCGAAGTCGACATACCGGCGCAAGCCGTCGCCTTGACCTTGAACCAGATCGGCCAGCAGACGGGCGCCGAAGTCATTTTCGCGTCGGATGATGTGCGCGGCAAGCGCGCTCAGCCAGTGAGCGGCGACTACACCACGGAACAGGCGCTGGAGGCCGCGCTTCAGGGCACGGACCTGAAGGCGCGCCGCACGCCGCAAGGCGCCTATCTTATTGAAGTGGCGGCGGAGACGAACGAAACCGGGGTGAATGAGGCCAGATCGCGGGCCGTCCCGGCGCGGGCAAGGCCCGGAGAAATCATCGTGACGGCCCAGCGGCGCGAACAGCCCGTTCAGACCGTGCCGATCACCGTGTCGGTTCTCAGCGCTTCAACTCTGGAGAGCGCCGGCGTTGAAGACACCGTTGCTTTAACGACCCTCGTTCCGGGCCTGGTGATCAGCCGTTCCATTGGCGCGGCCATCCCTTTCATCCGCGGCATCGGAAACCCCTCCGGGTCGGCCGGCGACGAGGGCGCGACCGCTGTCTATGTTGATGATGTTTACATTCCAAACCTGTTTTCGCAGATATTCAGCCTCAATAATATTGAGCGCGTCGAGGTTCTGAAGGGGCCGCAGGGCACGCTGTTCGGCCGTAACGCGGCGGCGGGCGCTATTCAGGTGATTACGCGGACGCCGTCCTTCACCCCCTCGGCCGATATCAGGGTCGGCTATGGAAACTACGACACGGTGTCCGGCTCCTTTTATGCGACGGCGCCGATCACTGAAAATCTCGCCGCCGATATCGCCGTGATGGCCAGCAACCAGGACGATTCCTGGGGCCGTAATGTGAACACCGGCGAGCCTGTCTATAGCGGCAATGACATCAGCCTCCGGACTAAATTTCTATGGTCGCCGACGGACGAAACGACGGTGACCCTGGGGGCGGACTATTTCAAGAGAAACGATGATTTGGGCGCGGTGTTGCGCCCGATGGCGCTGGCGTTTGACAAGGCCACCAACCCTCCGGCGGACTTCTATGATATCGATTCGGATATCGACTCGTCGAACAAGATCAAGACCGGCGGCGTCAATCTGAAGATTGAGCAGGATTTCGATTGGGCGCGTCTGGTCAGCGTCTCTTCCTACCGGTTCCTTCGAGGCGAGGAGCTTCAGGACTTCGACTTCTCGCCGTCAAATCTTGTGACGCTCGCGCTTAATCCGACAGACGACAGCTACACCCAGGAATTCCGGCTTCTCTCGCAGAGCAGCTCGCCATTTCAATGGGTGTTGGGCGCTTTCTATCTGAACGGCGAGGCCGGGTTTGCGGACAGCTTTCAGTCCGGCTTGTTCGGCACCTTCGGATTTGAGTCCCTCCAGAAAACCGAAGCCTGGGCCGGCTACGGCCAGGCCACCATCAGCCTATTTCCGGACACTGACCTGACAGGCGGCGTTCGCTATTCAAACGAGAAGCGCGAAATATCCGCCATCACAGCGGGCGTGCCCATTGCCTTCACCGTTCCGACCGAAGAAACCTTCGATAAGGTCACGTACCGGCTTTCCCTCGATCACCAGTTCACAGATACGCTGATGGGCTACGTATCCTACAATACGGGTTTCAAGTCCGGCGTTTATAATCTCAGCGGCGTCAACGGCGCCAACCCTGCCGCGAAACCCCAGACGGTCAAAACATTCGAGGCCGGCCTTAAGTCCACATTCTGGGACAAGCGGGTTCTGTTTAACCTGGCCTACTTCCACAACAAGTTCGAAGACATCCAGCTTCGTTCGGTGGTGCCGACGGGCGGGACGTTCCTTCTCAATGCGGCGCGCGGCGTATCCCAGGGCGTAGATGTTTCGACAGAGTTCGCCCTTACCGACAATTTGGTCATCAGCGCCAACGCCGAATATCTGCACTCGGAGTACACCCAGTTTCCCAACGCCCCGGCGACGTTGTCGAATCCGGTCATGCCGTTGACCATTCCGGCGGGCTTCAACTGCCCGACGCCTTTGCCGGCGACGTCTGCGACGGCCGGCGGCAACACCAGCTGCGTCATCGACGCCACCGGCAATGATTTCATCATGGCCCCTAAATTCACGGGCAATCTGGGCGTGCGGTACACCGTTCCGCTCTTCTCGGGAGAGCTCGAGCTTGGGTCAACCTATAGCTACAATGACGGGTTTTATTGGGAGCCTGACAACCGGCGCAGGCAGTCGAGCTATAACCTTCTCAGCGCGACGGCCAAGTGGACGTCTGCCGACGGACGCTGGGACGTCGGCTTGTGGGGCCGGAACCTTACCGGCGCCGAGTATCTTCACCAGGCCTCTTCGAGCGCCCTCGGGGACAGCGGGGCTATCGCCGCCCCCAGGACTTTCGGCGTCCGCGTCGGCCATCATTTCGGGGGCTGATGCGTGAAGCGGGAGAGGGCCCCGGGACATGAGCGATCCTTGTCCCGCCGGGATGAGCGATCGCTCCGCCCGGGCCGGCGCTGGCGGCCGGCCATGAAGGCCGGCGGCGGTCCTCCTGCAAAACAAGAGGAGACTCGATCATGACGCATGCCGAAAAGCCGAAGTTTCAGACCCACGGCATCCATCATCTCGCCCTGGTCTGCAAGAACATGGAAAGGACGGTGCATTTTTACCGTGACATCCTCGGCTTTCCGCTGATCAAGACGCTCGAAATCCCGGGCGACGTGCCGAACTGGTCTGCGGGCATGCAGCATTTCTTTTTTGACATCGGCAATGAAACGGCGCTCGCCTTCTTCTGGTATCCCAATGCGCCCGAAGCCGCGCCCGGCGTGGCAAGCTCGGAGCCGGGAGGCGGGAGGTCGGCGCATGGGTCGATGAACCATGTTGCGCTGACTGTCGCTCCCGAAATGCTGGATGTTTATCGCCAGCGGCTCATCGAGCATGGCATCGAGGTTACGCCCATCGTCAACCATGATGACAGCCGGCTCTCGGTCAGTCCGGAAGTCAATGAGACCACTTATGTTCGGGCCATTTACTTCTTTGACCCTGATGGCATCCGGCTGGAATTCGCCGCATGGGTGAGGGAGTTGGGGCCTGACGAGGCAAACACGCCTGCGTCTCAAAAAGACAGCGTTCCTTTGTCATGAAGGGCGGCGTGGTGTTGGCGACAGAAAAAATCGGCGCCCATGGCCGTCAGAGAAGCGCGCCCGTCCGATCTGAAACCGTCTTCATCCGGCGCGCAGTGTCTACGGCGCGGCCGGTCTCGGGCCGTGCGCTGGCGTCACACAGCTAAGCAGCAAGGGGCCCGGCAATCGATCACGCCGTCACCTTGCGGCGCGAAATGTTTCTGTCGAGCGATGTAGAATAGGAGAGAAAATGGGCAATTCCGCGTCGGTTGAAAAACAGTTTGTCGAGTTGGAGTCGCCGACTGCGCCGCGCTTGCCGAATTGTTATCGTTGTCAGGGGGCTTACTGGACGCCGGCGGGCAAAAGGCCAAAGACGGCGTTTATTGCAAGCCACTATAACGGCGATTTCACGGACCATTATCTTGGCGCGGTCATGGCCGAACGGGGCTATGGGTTTCTCGGCTGGAACACGCGGTTTCGCGGCGCGGAAGACCTGTTTTTGCTCGAAAGCGCGTTGATCGACATTGGCGCGGGCGTGAGTTGGCTGCGCCGGCAGGGCGTGGAACAGATCATCCTGCTGGGCAATTCTGGCGGCGGATCGCTGATGGCGGCGTATCAGGCTGAAGCGCAAAACCATGCGCTGGCGAAAGACGCAAGCGCCGCCGCTCAAGAGGCCTTGCAGTCGTTGGAAGGCGGCCAGCTTTATATTTCGGTCAACTCGCATCTGGGAAGACCGGAGGTGTTGACGAACTGGCTGGACGCTTCGGTCATCGACGAAACGGACCCGGTCAAGACTGACGAGTCCCTCAATCCTTTCAATCCGGACAATGGCCCGCCTTACTCTGAGGACTTTATCGATCGCTATCGCGCGGCCCAACGGGCGCGCAACCAGCGCATTACCGATTGGGCGAAACAAGAGCTGGCGCGCTTGAATGAAGCCGGCATTCCCGACCGCACCTTTCCCTTGTTCCGCGCATGGGCGGACTTGCGGTTCATGGATCCGGCCATCGACCCGTCAACGCGGCAATGTCCCGGATGCTATTGGGGCGATCCGCAGGCCGCAAATCGCGGGCTTTCCGCGCTGGGCAGATCGAGCACGTTAAAAACATGGCTTTCCATGTGGAGCCTTGAAACCTCGCAGTGCCGTGGCGGGGTGCAGCTCGGCCATGTCGCGCTGCCGTCTCTGGTGATCCAGGGGACAGGCGACAAGGGCGTCTTTCCAAGTGACGCGGAGATCATTTTCGAAGCCCTTGGCGCCAAAGACAAGACTCTCGAGATGACGCCGGGCGGCCATTACTTCGAAGACGATTCGACATTGCGTCCGATGGTCGGAGACATGATTGCGGAATGGACGGCCGCCAGGATCTGAAGACAGGCCATCGAACATATGGACGAAGGCTCCTTTCATCGCGCGCCCATCCGGCGACGGTTGGGTTGGGAAAAGAACGGAGGCGGGAGGCGCGTGTAGTGTCTCCTGCCGCTTTTGAAACGAGAGAAATATGTCGAAAGCGAGCGAGTCGAACCTGCGGCCTTTGAAAAGCGGCGCCGCGCCGGCAGAATCCGCTGCGGGTCCGGGCGGCCCCAGGCGCGCCATGCATTCCTGGCCGATCCTGGGCTTGCTAACAGTGACGTACCTGGTTTCGGTGCTGGACCGCTATCTGATCAGTGTCGCTCTGCCGGGAATGAAGATGGAGCTGCACCTGACGGATACGCAGCTCGGTTTGCTTTCCGGTCCCGCTTTTGCGGCTTCCTATGCCTTGTTTTCATTACCCATGGGGCGCTTTACGGACGTGTTTCATCGCTTCCGGTTGATTGCCTTCGGCACGATTATATGGAGCCTCGCCACAGCCGCCATCGGATTCTCAAGCACCTTTACCGCCATCTTCATCGCCATAGCCTGCGTTGGCATGGGGGAGGCGACGGTGTTCCCGGCGGGCACGTCTCTGATCGCCTCCTACTTCTCCCGCGAAAAGGTCGGACGCGCCACGGGCGTCTTCCTGACCGGCAGTTCGTTCGGGAAGATTCTGGCCTTTGTCGGCGGCGGCGCCGTCCTGGCATTGTTGACCGAGCAAGGCGGCTGGCATCTGGGGCGCGATCTCTCGCCGTGGCGGGGCCTTTTTATCCTCGCCGCGGTTCCGGGCTTGTTTCTGGCCGCCATCTTTTTGCTCTTGCGGGATCCCCCCCGGCGACAGGAGACACAGCCGACCATACGCGAAGCCCTTGCCCATCTGGGCTCGCGCAAGGCGGCCTATTTTCTGCATTTGAGCTATGCCTCATGTGCGATCCTTGCGAACACCGTGCTCGCCACATGGTCACCCAGCTTTTATGTTCGCGAATTCAGTCTCGACATCTCAACAGCGGCCATTCTGTCAGGACTCGTCACGGCAATCAGCGCGCCCCTGGGCTTCCTGGTGGGCGGCGCGGCCTTGGACGCGATGCGCCATATCAAAGGCGCGCCCGTCCTGTTGGTGGCCTTGTCGATGGCGTTGAGCATTCCTTGCATGCTCGCCTTCACCTCCGTGGACAACCTGATTGTCTCGCTGGCGGGGTACAGTCTGGCGCAGGCGGCGATCCAGATTTGCGGTCCGGCCGCCGTCGTGGGCATGCAGATGCTGACCCCTGCGCCCCATAGGGGCCTGGCCATGTCCCTTTATGTCACCGCTACAATTCTCTGCGCGGCCGGGCTCGGCCCTGTCTTGATCGGCGTGCTGAATGACCGCTTCTTTGCGGGGCAGGACCTGGCGTTGTCGCTGTCTGTCGTTCTCGCCGGTTTTGCCGGTCTGGGCGCCGGCCTGGCGCTCCTGTCACGCGGGGTCTTTGCACGCGCGGTTGTTGAAGACGATTGACGGGCGCGCGCGGGACGGGCTGTTTCATGCTGGCTTGGCGAAGCCGGCGCCCGGCGAGTCATCTTTTCTGGCGAGGGCCCGACGCGTTCTTTCTTTGCTGAAGCGACATGGCGAAAAGGGTGACTATTGAATGCCGGAAAAAATCCATCAGGAGATGTTCACGCCGCATCTGGTGATCGAGATGCTGCGCGTTCACGCCGACCGGAATGTCCTTTTCCTGCCTGATGGCAGCGCAAGGACCGGCCGACAGATCGCCGACGAGACCAGCCGCTACTGTCAGGCTTTCAAATCGCTCGGTCTCAACCGCAACAGCCGCATAGCCTTGTTGTCCGGCAATCGGGCGGAGGTCATCCATGTCATGGACGCCGCTCTGATCGAGACCATGCTTATCGCGCCGCTGCATCCCATGGGGGCGGCGGACGATTTTGTTTATGTGGTCGAAGACGCAAATATCGACACTGTGATTTTCGATCCGAAATTCGACGCGTTGATCGCGGAGGTAAAGCAACGCTGCCCGCAGCTGGCGCGTATCTGGTCGCTGGGGCCGAGCGAGGCGGGAGATGACCTGTTGCCCGTCGTCGCCAGACAGCCGGCCCCGCCGCTGGTCGCGCCGGCCTTGAGCGGCTATGAAGTCTACCGGCTCACCTATTCCGGCGGGACGACAGGAAAGCCGAAGGGAATCGAGGGCTCATACCGCTGCTTCATAGAGATGACGCGCATCATGATGGCCGAATGGGAATGGCCGGAAGACATCCGTCATTTGCTGGTCGCCCCGCTGAGCCACACCGGCGGCGTCATGTTCTTGCCGACGCTGCTCAAGGGCGGCGCCTTTTATGTCATTCCCGGTTTCGAGCCCGTGGCAGTCATGGAGGCGATCCAGAAGCACAGGATCAACTGTGTCTTGATGGTTCCCACCATGATTTACGCCCTTATGGACCATCCGCGCTTTTCGGAGTTCGATCTCAGCAGCCTGGAGACCGTGATTTACGGCGCGTCGCCAATGTCGGTGCCGCGCTTGCAGGAGGCGATTGAAAAATTCGGCCCCGTCTTCTTCCAGTTCTATGGACAGGTCGAATGCCCGATGACGATCACGATCATGCGCAAAAGCGAACATATCGCCGACGATCCGAGGCGGCTCGCATCCTGCGGCCGCCCCGTTCCTTGGTTAAACGTCGCCCTGCTCGATGATGACGGAGAGCCGGTTCCCGACGGCGAGCCCGGCGAGATTTGCACGCGTGGGCCGCTGGTCATGCCGGGCTACTACAACAAGCCGGAGCAGACGGAGGAAGCCTTCAGGCATGGCTGGCTTCATACCGGCGATATCGCCATCAAGGATCCGGACGGTTTCTTGCGGATCGTCGACCGCGCCAAAGACATGATCATCACCGGCGGTTTCAATGTCTTCCCCCGGGAAGTGGAAGACGCGCTTTGCGCGCATCCCGCTGTCGCGCAGGCCGCCGTTTTCGGCGCGCCGGACGAAAAATGGGGTGAAATGGTGACCGCCGCGGTCGTTTTGAAACCGGACGGGCAAGCTACGGGCGAAGAGCTGTCAAAACATGTACGGGCGGCGAAGGGAGCGCATCAGGCGCCCAAAACCGTTCATTTCGTTGACGCCATCCCGCTGACAAATCTGGGCAAGCCCGACAAGAAGGCGCTCCGCGCGCAATTCCTTCGCCGGTAAAAGGCGCGCCGCGCCCTCAGCGCGCCATTTACATGGCCGATACGCCGCCGTCGAGCTTCATCTCGGCGCCGGTCATGAACCGGCTTTCATCGGAACCAAGATAGACCGCCGCATGAGCGACATCCTCGGCTTCGCCCAGGCGGCCCAGGGGCACCTGCCGGACGAGTTTGGCCATGATCGTTTCCCTGTCCTTGCCGCTGGCAAGATCGTCCAGAATCGGCGTGAGCACAAAAGCCGGGTGTATGGAATTGCAGCGTATGTCCCAGCCTTTGCGGGCGCAGTGAAGGGCGATGGATTTGGTCAGCATCCAGACCGCCGCCTTGGACGCATTGTAATTTGCGAAATTGTGCGAAGCGATGAGCCCGGCGATGGATGATATGTTGATGATCGAGCCGGGCTGGCGGACCTGCATCAGCTTTAAGGCATGCTTTGTTCCCAGAAAGACGCTGTCGCAGTTGACGGCCATGCCGCGGCGCCATTCGTCCAGCGTGAAGTCTTCGACCGTTCCCGTCAGAACGACGCCGGCGTTGTTGACGAGAATGGACAAGCCGCCAAGCGTTTCGCGCGCCGCGCCGACAACATCGATCCAGTCGCTTTCGCTGGCAACATCCTGGCGGGCTGCAAGAGCAACGCCGTCGCCATAGGTTTTGTTGACGGCGCGCGCCGTATCGTGCGCGCCGTCTTCATTGAGGTCGGTCAGGAGCATGCGCGCGCCTTCGCGGGCGAAGGCGTGCGCCGTCGCGGCGCCTAATCCTTGCGCGGCGCCGGTGATGAGCGCCAGCTTGCCTTGAAGCCGCCCGCTCATTCCTGGAAATCCGCAGGTCTCGGCCAAAGCCCTTGATTGGACATGCGCGCCGCCTCATCCAGAGGCAGAACGTCTCCCGCGGATCCCGTGTTGTCGGCGTTGGTCTGGCGATGGCGGCGAATTTCCAGTTTGCCGATCTGATTGCGATGCACTTCGTCCGGCCCGTCCGCGAGCCGCAGGAGGCGCGCCATGGCGAAGGCCGCCGGCAGGAAGTGATCGTTGTTGGTGCCGCCGCCGCCGAACATCTGTATCGCCCAGTCGATCACCTGTTGCGCCATGCGGGGCGCGGCGACCTTGATCATTGCGATCTCGCGCCGGGCGGCCTTGTTGCCGACCGTATCCATCATGTGGGCGGCGTTCATTGTCAGCAGGCGGGCCTGATCAATCATGATCCGCGATTCGGCGATGCGCTCGAGCGTGACAGATTGTTCCGCCAGCGGCCTGCCAAAAGGCGCGCGCAATTCCGCGCGTCGGCACATGCGCTCCAGGATTCGTTCCGACAGGCCGATCAGGCGCATGCAATGGTGAATGCGGCCGGGGCCAAGACGCCCTTGCGCAATCTCGAAGCCGCATCCTTCGCCGAGCAGCATGTTAGACGCGGGCACGCGGACATTTTCAAACAGAACTTCCGCCGCGCGGTCGGGCGTTCCGTAAAAGCCCATGACCGGCAGGGCTCGAATGACTTTGACGCCGGGCGCATCGCGCGGGATGAGGATCATCGATTGACGGCGATAGGGATCTTCGCCGTCCGGGTCGCTCTTGCCCATGAAGATGATGATCTTGCAGGCCGGGCTCGTCGCATTGGTTGTGTACCATTTGCGGCCATTCACGATGTAATCATCGCCGTCGCGAATGATGGAGCTGCCGATATTGCGTGCGTCCGAGGAGGCAGCCTCGGGCTCGGTCATCGCAAAGGCGGACCTGATTTCGCCGGCGAGCAGCGGCTTCAGCCATTTTTCTTTCTGCGTCTCGGAGCCATAGCGCAGGATCGTCTCCATATTGCCGGTGTCGGGCGCCGAGCAGTTGAAAATCTCGGGCGCAAGGATGCTGCGTCCCATGATTTCGCACAGCGGAGCATAATCGACATTGGATAACCCATTCGGATCTTCTTTCACCGGCAGGAACAGGTTCCACAGCCCTTCCGCTCTGGCCAAAGGCTTCAATTCCTCCACCACCGGGTAAATGGCCCACGGCCCCAGCCGCTCCGTTTCAAGAAAATAACGGCGTTCATTGGGGTAGATATGCTCAGCCATGAAGGCGGTTAACCGTTCGGCGAGGTCGGCGCTTTTTTTGCTGGGGTCCACGGAGGCGTTTCCTTCAAAATATCGTCCTACATTATACAGATACGGTGTTCGATTAAATCTATAAAAGCACTTTATATCATGATTTTCTTGAAAATTATTGTAGGACGAAAAGAGGGGGATGCTGTCGCCAGAGGCGCTGTTGCGCCCGGCGCAAGGTCATCTTCCGCGTGACGGCTGGCGATTACTCTGAGCTGAAGGATTTGAGGCGCGTGATCGCCCGATCAATATGCGCGCGGGCGGCTGTTTCCGCTTGTCTGGCGCGTCCGGCGAAAACAGCCTCTGCAATCTTTTGATAATCCGCAAGCCGCGTGGAATCGGTTATGCGAAGAAGAGAGCGGAATTGAACGCGGATCAGGTGAACGCGCACGGTCGGTAAAATGCGGCTCAGCTCGGTATTGTTCGCCATGGCGGTGAGAGCGGCGTAAAAATTATCGCGGGCGACGGCGAACGCCGACCCTTCTGTGTCCGGCTTGAATGTTTGCAGCTTTTCGAGGCAAGTCCGGAATCTCTGTCCGGCCTTGGAATCGGGGGCTTGTTGCGCGGCAAGGCGCGCCGCGAGTCCGATAAGGTTCTGCGCGACGACAAGAGTGTCAATGGCTTCTTCTATTCGTAAAACGCGCAACTGCGCGCCGCGTTGCGGCGTCAGTTCCACGATGTTCATGGCGGCGAGGGCGTTCAGCGCTTCTCTCACCGGGCCGCGGCTGACGCCGTAGGTTGCGGTGAGTTGCGTTTCCTGAAGGCGTTGGCCCGGTTCGTATTCGCCGTCATATAGGCGCTTGATGATGTCCTGCACGAGGTAGTCACGCGTGCCGCCGGGGCCGGGTTTGACAGTCGCGGCGGGAGCCTGTTTGGCCTTGATTTTCCGATCCGGGCGGGCGCTAGCGGCGCGGCGGGGTGCGGGGGTTTTCGCCATAAGCCTTCTACATTATCGATTCGCCGCATTAATCCGGAACTCCGGGGCGATAGCGGCTAATGACGAGGCCGTCAAACCGATAGACGACGCGGCAAGGCGCCCTTGCCGGGCCGAGACCTTCAGGACTTTCAGGCGCGTTGAGTTCAGAACTCGTCTTCGCGGATATCGACGAAGGCGGGCGTTCCGCCCGCCAGCGGCGCCAGCCATGCCGGAATGCGGGGGAGTTCGGTTTCCAGAAAATGCCGCGCCGCCAAGACATGCCCGCGAAGCAGTGATTTGTCGGCGCTGTCATCGGCTGCGCCTTTACGCTCGCAGGCGACGGCGAGGTCGAGCCATAGCCAGCCGACTACCGCATGGCCGAAGCCGAACAGAAAGGACGTCGCCTGCGCCTGCGCCGCGGTCTCATCCGGCTCTGCCATCAGGCTCGCCGCGGCCTCCGTCACCTGCGTCCAGGCTTTTTCCAGTTGCGCGGCGCTTGTCTGTTGCGCCGGGATGGCGCGCGCCTCTGCAATGGTGGTTGCAACGCGCGCCTTCAGGAGCGCCAGCGCCTTGCCGCCATCCTTGCGCAGCTTGCGGCCCACGAGATCCATGCCGTGAATGCCGGTCGTGCCTTCGTGAATAGGGTTGAGGCGGTTGTCACGATAAAGCTGTTCGACCTCGAAGTCGCGCGTGTAGCCGGCGCCGCCATGAATCTGGATGGCGTGATGCAGCGACTGCTGCGTCATTTCCGACGGAAAGGTTTTGGTGACCGGCGTCAACAGCGCTAGAAGGCTTGCTGCAGCCTCACGGTCCGCCGCATTGGGCGCGGTCAGCTCTTCGTCCTGCAATCGCGCGGAATAAAGCGCCAGCGCCAGCCCGCCATAAGCGTAGGCTTTCTGGGTGAGCAGCATGGCGCGCACATCCGCATGCTGAATGATCGGAACCGGATCGCCGTCGCGCACGCCGATGGGCCGCCCCTGAGGGCGCTGGCGCGCATAGTCGAGCGACAGGCTGTATCCCCGGCAGGCAAGCGCGGCGGCGCCGACGCCCACCGAAACGCGGGCTTCATTCATCATGTGAAACATCTGCGGCAGGCCCTGGCCGGGCTCGCCCACAAGCCAGCCGATTGCCCCGGGCGCGCCGCCGGGCGTCGCCGAGCCGTCGCCGAAATTGAGCGCGCAGTTCGGGATGCCGCGATAGCCGAGCTTGTGATTGAGACCGGAGACGGCGACGTCGTTGCGCGCCCCGTCCGGCAGGATTTTCGGCACGATGAAAAGCGAAATGCCTTTCGTGCCGGGAACCGTGCGGCCTTCTTCATCGGCGACTTTCGCTAGTACGAGATGGATGATGTTGTCCGTGACATTGTGGTCGCCGGCCGAGATCCACATCTTCGAGCCCTTGATCCGAAAACGGCGGCCCAGCTCGTCCTCGCCTTCCTCGACCGCGCGGGTGCGGATATCCGACAGGGCCGACCCCGCCTGGGGTTCGGAAAGGCACATGGTGCCGAGCGTTTTGCCTTCGATCTGGGGCAGGGCGAAGGCTTCGACCTGCGCCGGACTGGCGAACGCCTTGATGAGGCGCGCATTCGCGACAGTGAGCAGCATGAAGGACGGCACGGAAATGTTGGCGCTCATCAAGGTCGCAAGGGCCGCGGTGTAGACAGTGAGCGGCAGTTGCAACCCGCCGGCGTCAAAGTCGAACGGCGCGCCGAACAAGCCGGAATCGGCGATCACCCTTACGGCGTCGGCCGCCGCCGGCAGGACCGTCACATCGCCTTCGGGCGTGAGCTGCGGCTCTTGCAGGTCGCTTGCGCGCGCGCAAGGCGCGACTTCCTGCTCCGCGATGCGGCGGACCAGTTCGAGCACAGCCTCGATATCGTCCGGCGTATGAGAGGCGTAGCGATCGCGCTTGAGAACGCCGTTCAGGTCAAGCCAGTCGAAAAGCAGTTTCAGGTCGCGCAACTCAATCGTATTCATCTTTTTATCCATAACGCCGGAACGGCTATAAAAATGATGCGTGCGAGCCCGCCGGCGCGCGCATCCTGATGTCAGGCTCTACGACGCGATGCGCCGCGCGGCAATTGTCCCGTGCAGCCAGCCGTCCTTAAGAGGCCGGATCATTAGGCGTCGCAATGCACAGCGAGTTTTCCGAAATGCCGGTCCGCCGCCATATGGTCGAGCGCGGCGACAGCTTCGTCCAGGCTGAAGCTGCGATCGACCGGCAGGGAAAGCCGTTCCTCCGCGACGAGCGGCCAGCATTCAGTCTTAACCTTGCGCACGATCTCGCGCACTTCGTCGAGACTTCGCGTCCGGAACGTCACGCCGAAAAAAGCGAGCCGGCGCAGGGCGTGAAGGTTGAAGTCGACATCGGCCGTCATGCCGCCGAGCCGTCCCACATTGACGATGCGCCCCAGCTTGGCCGTGGCTTGCATGGTTTCGTTGAAACTTGCGCCGGTCACCATGTCGACGACGACATCGACGCCGTTTCCGCCGGTGGCTTGGAGAATATCGGCCGACCAGTTCTCTTTACCGGAATCGATCATCCGCGTGGCGCTGAAACTCAGGAGACGTTCGCGCTTGTCGGTCTTGCGCGAGCTTGCGAAGACCTGACTCGCCCCGAGCCGACTGGCGATCTGTATGGCGGCGAGGCCCACGCCGGACGCCGCGCCGTGGACGAACACGGTTTCGCCTGACCGGAAACCGGCGACATCGAGCGCGTTATGCGCGGTCATCAGCGCCAGCGGGAGCACCGCCGCTGTCTCATGGGAAATGTTTTCCGGAATCGGCAGGGCGAGATGCTGATCGGCGACCGCATACTCCGCATAGCCGCCCATGCCCATGCAGGCGACCCGGTCTCCGACGCGCCAGGCGTCAACGCCGGAGCCGGTCTCGACGACTTCGCCGGCCCATTCCATGCCGATGGGCTTGCCGAGCGCGTCGGGATTGGCGGCCGAAAACAAGTCCGCCCTGTTGACGCCGGCCGCATGAACCTTGACCAAGATATCGTTGTCGCCGATCGCGGGACGCGCGATCGTTGCGATCTTCAAGCCGTCGGTGCTGGCGACGGCGGCTTTCATCTCGGTCATTGCAGGCTTTCTCCTGTTTGAAGTGACGACGGTCCCCGGCCGGAAAAGACTCTCTTAAAAGTCATGCAGCCGGCGCAGCTTCGTGAAGCAAGGGGCCGCCGGCCAGATAGCGGCGCAGGTTTTCCATGAAGAGCGCTTCATTGCGCGCCGCATAGCCGGAGCATACGCCGGCAGTGTGAGCGGTTACGGTGACGCGGGGGTGTGTCCAGAAGGGACTGTCTTGGGGCAGGGGCTCTGTCTCGAAAACATCCAGCAAGGCGTGCTCGGGAACGCCGCCCTCGAGTCCAGCGATCAGCGCCGGTTCATCGACCAGTCCGCCGCGCCCGACATTTACAAACATCGCACCGGGTTTCATGGCGGAAAAGAAACGCGCATCCGCAAGGTGGCGGGTTTCATCGGTGAGCGGGCAGCACAACACTACGATATCGGCGTCCGGCAACAAATCGGGCAGGTCTTTCAAGGTCGCGATCCGGTCGGCGTCCGGATGCGGCGCGGGGCTGCGCCTGATGCCGGTGACATGCGCGCCAAAGGCGCGCGCTCTTGCCGCGACGCCCTGGCCGATCGCGCCGAAGCCGACCAGCAGCCAATTGGCGCCCGAAATCTCGCGATAGGGCTTTTGTTTCCAGACGCGGTCCGCCTGGGCGCGCCGGCGCGCCGGGCCGCCCTGGAAATGATCGAGCACGCCCCAGAACACATATTCCGCCATGCCGACGGCCTGTCCGTGGCTGGTGGTCAGCGTGACGCCTTTTTCCAGAAATTGCGAAAACAGCTTGTGATCGAGGCCGGCCAGTTCGCTCTGCACCCATTTCAGGTCCGGCGAATTGAGAAGCGCCGCCGTATAAGCCTGCCCGCCCTCGGCAAGAAAAGTTTCAACGCTCGCCCAGCCGGCTTCCGGACGCACCGCGTCGAGCGCCGCCGGACGGCCTGCGTGCTCGACCCGGCCCTTGGCGTCCATCACGTAAAGGTCGATTTGAGAAGCGAACGCGTCAAGCGCTTTGGCGACGCGAGCATAGGAGGGGGCGAACAGGAGAAGGCGCATTTGTTTCCATACGGCCTTTCAGCCGGTCCCGGCGCCATTGTTAAAAAAGCAGCGGGCGGCCGGGCGGCCATGGCTCAAGCCGCAGGTAAAGCGAAGGCCGAGCCATGGGCGCAAGGTGCGATAGAGCCGACGGCGCGTTAGCCGACTTTTTCCGGCGTTCTTTCCGTCGCCGCGTCCGGCGCCGGCACGCTGTCGATTTCCGAAGCGGGGAGCTTTGCGTCTTCCGGCGTCAGCTCTCTCACCCAGGCGGCGAATTCGAGGCGGATGCCGTCCGGATCGAAGAAATAGATCGACCGGACATAGGTGGTTTCGTTGATGTCCGGGCTGACCGAGGTTCTGCTGTCGTCGTGATTGATGACCGGGGTCGCGTCGATGCCGTTGTCGACCAGGCGCTGGCGGTAAACGTCGATCATCTCCGGGGAGACCGTAAAGGCGACATGGTTCATGGAGCCGTGCGCCGAGGTGCCGCCGCCTGCCGGGGCGCCGGAGACGCCGGGAACGGTTTCCGGCGCATTCGGATACCAGAAGAACGCAAGAGAGGTCTCGTTGCCGATATCGAAGAAGAAGTGCTGCATCCCGGCCGACCAGTGCGGCACGTCTTTGGGAATCTCCAGCGTCTTGATCAGCGGAAAGCCGAGAATGTCCCGGTAGAAATGCACCGTTCTCGCCATATTTTTGCAGACCAGCGCGAGATGGTGAACGCCATGAGTTTCAAATTTTTTCTCTGCTTTGTCCGCCATTGCCGTGTTTCCTTCCTGCTTCGCAGTTGCGTTGTTATCGTCCGGACCGGCTTCAAGAAAAGGACCGCCCCGTTTCATCCAGGGAGCGGGCCGGCCTGTTTTGCATTCAGGGTATGGCGGGGGGCGGGCGCTGTACACGTAAGAAAATTACAGCACAGGCCCTAAAAAGCTTGGTTCCGCCGCCATGGGGCAGAGATTTCGCGCCTCGCCGGACCCAGTCCAAGGACCCGAAAAAATGAGGGGCTAGCCCTCAAAAAAATGACCGCGATTCCGGCAGGCCGTTCGGTATATTGGAGCTCTCGATGAACAAAGAACCCGTGCCTCCGGACAGGAGACCAATAATCGGGAATGGGAGTGGAAATGCGAGCGCAGGGAAACCGGTCTTTTGACCTGGTTTCGCGCGCCTAGGGCCTTCTATCACGCCTGACAATCTCAGGACTCGCGGCGGTCGGCCGCCGTGTTTTGAAGTTGCGGACGGCGCGGCCTCTTCCCCCCGGGGAAGGCCGGCCTTCTTCAAACAAACGAATAGACAAGGGAATATGAATTCATGCTCAACGATAGTGACTTGATAGCAAAAGCCGATCGGCTCTATCTCGGATTGCCTTCGCCGACGGCCGGCGTCGGCCCCACAGGCGCTCATCCCTGTCAGGGCGTTTACGTAACGCCCAAGGGCAAAAAGCCGAAGACGGCTTTTATCGCCAGTCACTACAATTCCGATTTTACCGAACACTATATGGGGCCGCATCTCGCCGCGCATGGCTATGGGTTTCTGGGTTGGAACACGCGCTTTCGCGGCGCGGAAGACAAGTTCCTGCTCGAACAGGCGGTGCTCGACATCGGTGCCGGCATGCGGTGGCTACGTGAAGAGGCCGGCGTTGAGACAATCGTTCTGCTAGGCAATTCCGGCGGCGGCTCACTGATGGCTGCGTATCAGGCGGAAGCGATTTCTCCCTCGCTTGGCGATCTGCTCACCGGGCCGGGGCTCGACGCGCTGCATACGCTCCCCAAGGGCGATCTCTATATTTCCTTCAACGCGCATCAGGGCCGGCCGCAGGTTCTCACCTCCTATCTGGATCCGTCCGTTGTTGATGAATGGGATCCCGTGCCGACCGATGAGTCGCTCAATCCCTTTAATCCGGATAACGGCCCTTCCTATTCGGAAGAGTTCATCACGCGATACCGCAAGGCGCAGCGCGATCGGAACCAGCGCATCACGGACTGGGCGAAAGCGGAATTGAAACGCCTGAATGCGGCGGGCATTCCGGACCGTCTGTTCCCGCTCTATCGCAGCTGGGCCGACCTCAGATTCATGGACGGGTCTCTCGACCCCTCCGACCGCGAAACGCCCATGTGTTATTTTGGGGATCCCGAAACCGCCAACAGAACCGCCCCGGGGCTGGGCCGCGCGAATACATTGAAAACGTGGCTCTCCATGTGGAGCCTTGAAACGTCGAAATGTCAGGGCGGCGAGCAGCTCGCGACCTTCAACATGCCGTGCCTTGTGGTGCAGGGATCGTCCGATCTCGGCGTGTTCCCCAGCGATGCGGAGCAGATTTTCGAGAACATCGGTTCCGAGGACAAGGAGCTTCAGATGATCAAGGGCAGCCATTATTTCAATGGCGGTCCTGACGAACGCAAGGACGTAGCCGCTCTGGTGAGCGACTGGGTCGCTAAGCGTCAATAGCGCGTCATACGGCGAGAAAAACACCTCACAGAAAGAGCGGACCGGCATGACTTACAGCGGAAGGGCGATGTATTCGACGATCTCGCGGAACGGCGTCCTTTCGCTGAAGCTGGAGACGGTTTCCATTGACGAGCCTGGCGATGACGAGGTCATCGTTCAGGTTGAGGCCGCGCCGATCAATCCGAGCGATATCGGCGCCATGCTTGGGCCTGCGGACGTGTCGACGCTCAAGGCGTCGGGGCGCGGAGATCAATCCGAGCTCACCTTCGACATTCCCGAAGGCCGGCTTGAGAAATTCCGGGGGCGGATCGACGAGCCCCTGGCGCTCGGCAATGAAGGCGCCGGCAAGGTCGTCGTCGCCGGCCGCAATGCGAAGGACCTTATCGGAAAGCGCGTCGGCATGTTTGGCGGCGCCATGTACGCCGATTACCGCAAGATCAACGCGCGGGACGTCATTCCCCTGCCTGACGGGGTCAGCGCGGCGGACGGCGCCTCGATTTTCGTGAATCCCCTGACCGCGCTCGGTTTCGTCGAAACGGCGCGCCGCGAAGGGCACAAGGCGATCGTTCATACCGCCGCGGCCTCCAATCTCGGGCAAATGTTGCAGAAGCTGTGCCTCGCCGAGGGGATGCCGCTTGTAAATATCGTGCGCTCTGACGAGCAGGCGGGTATTCTGCGGGAGCTCGGCGCAACGCATGTGCTGAACAGCAAGGATGGCGACTTCTCCTCCAAACTGTTGAGCGCTGTGGAAGAGACCGGCGCGACCATCGCCTTCGATGCGATCGGCGGCGGACCGCTCGGCGGGGCTATTCTTTTCGCCATGGAGCGCGCCGCCCAAAACGCCATGACATCCTATAACCGCTACGGGTCAGAGACGTTCAAACAGCTTTATGTCTATGGCTCGCTCAATCCCGAGCCTGTGACTTACGATCTGTTGAGCTTCGGCTCTCAGTGGAGCATCACGCGGTGGCTGCTGTTGCCGTTTCTGAGCCAGGTGGGCGAAGAGACCGCGGCGCGGCTGCGCCAGCAGGTTCTTGACGGTCTCACCACGACGTTCGCGAGCCGCTACACGCAGGTGATCGGTCTCGGCGAAGCCCTGAAGCCTGAGATTTTGAAGGCTTATGAAAAAAGGGCGACCGGCGAGAAGTTTCTCATCGACCCTACGCGCAGCTGAGTTCGGCGCGCGACCGGCGCCGCCAGTCTCAGGATTGAGACATGTTCTTGCGGCTTTCAGCCGCTTGCCGCTGCACCCACTCGCTGAAAGCCCGTACGCCCGTGCGTTGCGTACGCGCCGGGTTTACCGTCATGAAAAATTTGTTCCCGGTGCGAAGGCGATGCGGGAATGGCGAAATCAGCCGGCCGGCCTTGATGTCATTTTCAACGCATACGGATTCGCCAAGAGCGACGCCGAGGCCGTTGATGGCCGCCTGGACGGCGAGGGAGCCGTCGCCGAATTTTAAGGCGTGGCTGCTGGTGGGCGGCTCGATTCCCGCAAGATCGAACCATTGCCGCCAGATCGTCAGCCCATGCAGACTGTAGAGCAGGGTGTGGTTGTAAAGGTCGGATTCTTTTTCGAGCCCGGGCATGTCCGGGCTACAAACCACCTGCAGCTCGGTCTCATAAAGGAAATGGCAGTGCTCGGAGGAAATGTCGTTCAGGCTGTAGTGAATGACGATATCCATATCGTCGAGATCGAAGTTGATTTCCTCGATCAGCGCCATTCTCGTGGACAGATCGAGTTCGACATTCGGATTGTCGCGCATGAAGTCCGAAAGGCTCGGCAAGAGCCAGTCCCTGCCAAGCGCGGTGGTCGAAATGATATGGACCTGACGCGGATTTGAGCTCTCAACGATCCGCCGGCTTGCATCCTCGATGACGTCGAGCGCGGGCCGAATCCGGCCGAAATACTGCGTTCCGGCCGGGGTGAGCTGAATCTCGTTGTGGTGGCGCTCAAAAAGCTGCGTGCCGAAAAATTCCTCGAGATTCGAGACATGCCTGCTAACGGCGCCAGGGCTGACGGAGAGTTCGAGAGCAGCTGCGGTAAAACCGCCGCAGCGGGCAGACGCGTCAAAAGCCTTGAGGGCGTTCATGGGAGGCAGCCGACGTTGTCTTGCCATTTACCTATTCACAATTTCGATTTCGGGGGCGTTGAGCTTTTGACCCACAGTCTCCCGCCCGAGAGCGAGTGTTCGTGAGCTGAAGGCGCAACCCCTGCTAGCATGACAATGGTAAAACACCGGCGGCGGCTGTTCGACTCCCAAGGCCACAGTTTTTGTAGGGCAGTGTGCCTAGATTTTGACGTGGCGCGTTCCCGTCAATACCGCAAAAATCTGGCTTAGAAGGTACTTGGTGTCAAGGCGAGACGGGCGTTTGCCGGTCTGGATCGCGCCTTGTTCGCAGGCGCCGTGAAAGAACGTGCAGGAACAGGAGGGCTTTCGTTTATAGGGGGCTTAAATTCAGCGAAGGGCCTTTGGCGTCTTTCGGCATTTTTCTGACAGTTAACCAAAACAAGTGCGGACCGTGCTTCGGTTCGCCCCAAAAACTACCAGGGAGAGGGAGGAAATAAATGAGATACAATCATCTTCTTATGTCATGCGCGGCAAGCGCTTTAGCGGCTTTTGGCGCGGCTAACGCGCAAAGCACCGGCGAAACGGGCGGCGATACGGCGTCAGGCAGAGTTGATCAGGTCGTTGTAACTGCGCAACGCCGGTCGGAAAACCTGCAGACAGTGCCGATTTCGCTACATGTTCTGACCGGAGAATCGGCGCGCCAGCGCGGCGTGGACGGTCTGACGGACCTTTCGACCGTTGTTCCCGGCATGCATTTCAACACGAGCACGAACGCCGGTCTCGTCTTCCTGAGGGGCGTCGGCCTTGGTACGGGGACGGCCGGGGCCGAAGGGGCCGTCGCCTTCTATATGGACGACGTCTACATTTCGAGCGTTAGCGGCAACATGTTCGGGCTCAGCAATATCGACCGGGTCGAGGTGCTTCTCGGGCCGCAAGGCACGCTCTTCGGGCGCAACGCCGCCGCCGGCGTGGTTCATGTCGTCACCAAGACCCCGGGCAGCGATCCGCAATTCGATGCGAGCATGACGTTCGGGAATTTCGAGACGATCCGGGCGGAGGCTTACGGCACGGGCGAAGTCGCCGAGAATCTATCGACCAATCTCGCGGTGAGCTTTCGCGACCAGAACAAAGGATGGGGCCGGAACCTTGCGCTCGATGAAGACGTCTTCGTGAGCGAAAGCACCTCTATCAGAAACAAATGGCTGTGGGAGCCGGGTGAAGACACCTCCGTCACGCTTGGCGTTTTCTACAACAATTCGACGGATCAGGGCGGTGTTGCGGCTCGCTTGCTGCCGGGCTCGCTCGGCGCGGACGGAGAGACGACGGCGCCGGCGGATTTCTATGACGTCAACCAGAATCTCCGGAGCGAATACGGCAACAAGGCCTGGATCGCGCACCTGAACCTTACGCACGATTTCGGATGGGCGACGTTAAAGAACATCACAGCCTATCAGAACAACCGCAATGTGATGTACGGTCATGACTCCGACAACACGCCGGCGACGATTTCACACCTTTCGCCGGTGCGGATTTTCTCACGCACCTGGACGCAGGAACTTCAGCTCCTGTCGCCGCAAGGCTCGCGGCTGGACTGGATTCTCGGCGCGTTCTACCTCAGAAATTCTTCAGGCTACGATCCCGCGCGCGTTCTTACCGCAGGCCATCCTGTTTTCGGCGATTACTTCGACATCAACGCGACAGTCACCACGGATTCCTATGCGGCGTTTGGACAGGCATCCTACAACATCCTGCCGCAACTGCGCGTGACGCTGGGCGGGCGCTATACCGAAGACCGCAAGCATGTGTTCGGCGAGAACACCGCGGAGTCGGGCGTGGTTTTCGCTGCGGGCGATCAGAAGGATTCCTGGAGCAAGTTCACCTATCGCGCGGCTCTGGATTATCAGCTGACCGATAATATCATGGCTTATGTCAGCGCCAGCCGCGGCTTCAAGGCTGGCTTTTTGAGCCCGGCCGGCCCGGCCGATCCGGGCGTGCGTCCGGAAGTGCTCGATGCGATCGAGAGCGGCGTCAAGACGGAGCTCTTCGACAACCGTCTGCGCCTCAACGTCTCGGCCTTCCAATATGACTATCAGGACATGCAGGTGCGGACGATCACCCCGGAATCGCTGGTCGTGTTCGTCAACGCCGCTGAGTCGAAGATTAAAGGCGTGGATGTTTCCTTCCAGGCCGTCGTCACCGACCGGCTGCGTTTTGTGGGCGCGTTTGAATATCTGGACACCAAGTTCAAGGATTTCACAAACGCGCCGGCGACGCAGCGTAATCCGGCCGGCGGCAATATCACCGTGCCGACGGATTTGACAGGCGAGCGTCTGTTTATCGCGCCGGAATTCAGCGCGTCTCTCGGGGCCACATACTCGATGCCGCTGCCCAATAACGCAGAACTTCTGTGGGCCGCGAACTATCAGTATAATGATGGGTTCATCTGGGATCCGGAAGTCGACAACCGTGCGGCCCAGGACTCCTATAACGTCGTGAACCTTTCGGCTCAGTACACGCCGCCTTCTGGGCGCTGGGCGCTGCGTCTGTGGGGCAAGAACATTACGGACACGGAGTACAATGCGTTTGTCGTGACGACGCCGACCGGCGGCGATTACGGCACGCCCGCCGCGCCCGCGACTTACGGAGCGACCATAGACGTGCACTTTTAGGCAAAGCGGGGCTGTTATGATATACGAGTTGCGTCAATACGCTCTGGCCCCCGGCGGCATGCCTGAAATGCACAGGAGGATGGAAGAGGAGCTTCAGCCGATCTTCCGTCGTCTTGACTTCAACGACATGGTCGGGGCGTGGGAGGCCGTAAGCGGCCCCGCCACCCCCGTCTATATCTGGATGCTCGCCTGGCCTGACTATCAGGCGAGGGCCGAGGCTTGGCGGGCGTTCTATCCGGAGTGGGGTGCGCATCGGGCGCGCACGCCCGCGCCGGATTTCACCCGCGACGGCTTTGTCACCATGATGGAGCCTTGCGCGGACGCCCGCTTCAATTTCTCTTCTTCGCCGGACGCTGTTGACGAGCTCTGGCTTTACCGCTTCCGCTTTCAGGCGGGCGTCGCTTCCAAGCAGGCGACTCTTGCGGCGGAGACGGCGGCGCTTGAGGCCGCCGGCGCAAGTCTTTTCGGCGGCTTCGATTTCGTTTTCGGGACCATCCCTCAGTCGGCCATGTTTGTGAGCTGGCCGAATGCGGAGGCGCGCCGGGTCGGGCTGCCGCGCTACGAAACGAACCCGGAATTGGCCACGGTCCGCACTTCGAACACGGGCGTTCCTTATTGCGGCATGGTGGATTCGGTCGACCGCTATCTTCTGGAGCGCGCGCCTTACAGCCGATCGCCCGGCAATAACGCGCAATAAGGCGATCAAAAGATAAACTTACCGCGGCGTATGGCCGGCAGAACCGGCCGCCGCGTTTGCCTGAAGGATATGAACGATGAAAACCTTTCTCGTAATCGCCCATGATGCGGATGACGCGGAGTGTACGGCCAGAAGGGATGCGACCCGGCCGGCTCATTTTGAAAGAGCGGCGCCGTTCGTCGAGTCAGGCGAAGTCGTGGCTGGCGGCGGCATGCTCAACGACAAGGATGAGATTATCGGCTCAGCGTTTTTTGCTACTTTCGAGACGCAGAAAGAGTTGGAGGACTGGCTCGATGCGGATCCCTATACCCTCAACCGTGTCTGGAGCCGGTTTGACATCATTCCCATGAAACTGGCTGTTCGCGACCGTAAATTCGTCATCTGATGCGCCGGGGTGCGGCGCATGCGTGAGTTGAGCAGCTTGTATCGGAAACGCCTTTCACACCCCGCATGGCGAGGCGGCGTCATAGTGCGCCCATAAGCGGCGCGAGCCCCCGCGTCTTGCCTCGGTTTATCGCTTGAGGGCTTTGGCCCGAAGCCCCGAGAGGGCCTTTGTCCAGCGCAGAAGTTCATCGAGCACGACGCTCGCCGCTTTCTCGCTTGCGGGTTGCGCGTTCAGCTCGCCCGTTTCCGTCAGCGTTTGCTGGTAAGCCGGAAACAAAACCGATTCCGGTATCGCCATCATGCGCAGGGCGTTTACCGTCAGCCGGATCGTCTGTATGGCGCGCGCGGCGGCGGTGACGCCGAGGCTGTAGCCGAGAAAACCGACCGGCATATAAGCCCATTCCCGAACCAGGTAAGTCAGCGCGTTCACCAGCGGCGCCGGCGGCCCGAAATTATATTCCGGGGTTACAAACATGACGGCGTCCAGTTCCGAGATGGTCTGGCTCCATTTGCGGGTGTGCGCGTGTTCGTAATCCTGAAGCTGGGGAAGCTTTCCTTCATCGAACAGCGGCAGGCCGACTTCCGCCAGGTCGATGATTTTCACCTCGAACCCGCCATGGGCGGCTGCGATGTCCGCAAACCAGTTGGCGAAAACAGGGCCGGCGCGGCCCGGACGGGTGCTGCATATGATGACGCCGAGAAGAGGCATAGGACGATCCATGGTTTTGACTCAGATCAGGAAGACGATGCTGTCGCTTCGCGCGTGGCTTGAATTTCCTCTGCGACGCGTTGCGCGAAGAGCTGTCTTGAAAAATACAGCGCCACCATGCCGAACGGAATAATGACGCCTGAAACGATGCCGAGGGCCCAGCCGATTTTCGCCGGATCCTGAAACAGATTATCGCTGACAACCGCGACAGCCGTCGGCCCGAGGACAAACGCGATGACATTCAAGGACAATTGAAAGATCGCAGCGAGCCGCGCGCGAAGCCTGTTGGGGGCGATCGTTTGAATAGCCGCCGCCGCCATCGGGTGAACCAGCCCCCAGCCTGCGCACATGCCTGCAAGCGCGATGGTGGCGATTCTTCCATCCGGCGAAAACGGCCCGAGCGCGGTAAACGGCAGGGCGAGCGCCGCGCCGGCGAGACTCACCCGAATGATGGCGTCGTTCCGGCCGGCGGCCTGCATCGACTTCACCCACCAGCCGCCGATCACAATGCCGCCGCCCGTGAAAACCAGCACCATCGCGCCGAAAACGGCGCCGACCGTGCCGATGTTCCAGCCATAGGCGCGAGTCATCACGGCGGGCGTCCAGGCGAGATAATTGGCGAAGGCCATTGCGACGAGGGCGTATCCGAAAGTGACCAGGAAAAAGAGCGCGCTGTGTTGGCGGAGGAATTTTATCGCCGAGGCGCCATTGCGATCCTGCGATACGCCGGCGTCTTTCCGGGCCGGTTCGCGCAGATACAGCATGATGAGGCTGAGGAGAGCGCCGGGTGCGGCGACGATCATGAAAGCCATCTGCCACCCGCGAAGCTCGCCGATGATCGGGACAGGCACGGGAGAGATGCCGGCCGCCCATTGCGCGACGGCGCCGCCGAGCATCAGCGCAAGACCGATGCCGAGAATGGTGCCGGTGCTGAAGACGGCGATGGCGGGCGCCCGGCGGACCGGGGGAAAGCTGTCCGAGATCATGGAATAGGCGGCGGGCGTTAGGCCGGCTTCGCCGACGCCGACCCCGATGCGTGCGGCGAACAGGGCCGGCAGGCTGGTCGCAAGGCCGCAGGCGCCGGTCATGGCGCTCCAGGTGACGAGGCTGGCGGCGATAAGGTTTTTGCGCGACCACCGGTCAGCGACCCAGGCGAGGGGAATGATCGCAAGGGAATAGAAAAGCACGAAGGCGAGACCCGCCAGCAGGCTGAATTGCGTATCGCTGATCGCAAGGTCCCGCTGGATGGGCTCCACCAGCAAGGTCAGGATTTGCCTGTCGACATAGGAGATTGTCGAGGCAGCCATCAGAACCCAGACCGTAATCCAGGCGCGCGTGGGGTGAGGCCATTGCGGAGCGTGTTGAGCGGGGGCAGGGGCCGATTCAGGAACACCGGGCGCTGGCGATGTCGCCCCAAGACTCACACTTTTCTGCATTTCCTACCCTGCTGAGTTGTTTTCTGCGCCGTCGCCGAAGCGCTGACGCGTTCTCTTATAGGTGGGCGCCGCAGTGCGGGGCCCGGGTCTGCCGAGCATAACGGGTACGAGGTCATAATTGACATCATTTTTGTTCACGCCAGCCCTTCATTTCTTGAGGCGGGGGCTCTTGACCCCGCAACCGGTCTTGTTTGCCGTTCCTTTAGCGCCGGCGCCGAAGCCTGCCGGGGCGCTCTGGTCCTGTTTTATGTCCGGCTATTGAGCTAATCACATAAGAACCGGAGTTCGGCGCGGGCCGGGGCATGCGCATGCGGCCGGGTCCGGGGCTTTGGCGCTTCAAATAAATTGAAGGCATGCCGCAGCTTCAGTTTGTGTACCCGAAACACAATCTAAGTGATTTTCGCCGGGAGGCAGGCTAATTTGTACAGAGAGAAAAAATATGCCGGGGCAGGTTCACCAGGAAAAATTCACGCCGCATCTTCTGATCGACATGCTTCGCGTTCACGCGGACCGGGAGGTCTTGTTTCTGCCTGACGGCAGCGCGCAGACCGGCCGGGAGATCGCCGAAGAAACAAGCCGCTATTGTCAGGCCTTCAAGGCTCTCGGTCTCGACCGAAACAGCCGCATTGCGCTCCTGTCCGGAAACCGGGCGGAAGTGATTCATATCACCCATGCGACCCTGATCGAGACCATGCTCATCTCGTCTTTGCATCCCATGGGCGCGGTGGAGGATTTCGTTTATGTCGTCGAGGACGCCAATATCGACACCATCATCTTCGATCCGAAATACGATGCGCTTATCGCCGAGGTGAAAGAGCGCTGTCCCCATCTCGAGCGCGTCTGGTCGTTGGGACCTAGCGATGCGGGACGGGACCTTCTTCCGATTGTCGCCGAACAGCAGCCGGCGCCGCTGGTTGCGCCGCCATTGACCGGCGAAGAAGTTTACAGGCTGACTTATTCCGGCGGGACGACGGGAAAACCGAAAGGGATCGAAGGCTCCTATCGTTGTTTTCTGTCAATGACCCAGATCATGATGGCCGAGTGGGAATGGCCGGAAGACATGCGCCAGCTTCTTGTGTCGCCGCTCAGTCACACGGGCGCCGCCTTGTTCCTGCCGACTCTTATGTCGGGCGGGTCATTTTACGTCATTCCGGGCTTCGAGCCCGTGGCGGTGATGGAAGCGATCCAGAAACACAAGATCAATTGCCTGTTGATGGTGCCGACAATGATCTATGCGCTGATGGACCATCCCCGTTTTTCCGAATTCGACCTTTCGAGTCTCGAAACCGTCATCTACGGCGCCTCCGCCATGTCGGTGCCGCGTTTGCAGGAAGCGATAGAAAAATTCGGCCCCGTTTTCTTCCAGTTCTACGGTCAGGTCGAATGCCCGATGACCATCACGATCATGCGCCGGAGCGAACATCTCGTAGATGATCCGGAGAGGCTGGCCTCGTGCGGCCGGCCGGTGCCGTGGGTCGATGTCGCGCTGCTCGACCATAAGGGAGAACAAGTTGGCGAAGGAGAGGCCGGCGAGGTCTGCGTGCGCGGCCCGCTTGTCATGCCCGGCTATTACAACAAGCCGGAGCTGACCGAAGAAGCGTTCAAGCATGGCTGGCTTCACACCGGCGACATCGCCGTTCAGGGGCCGGACGGGTTCCTGCGGATCGTCGACCGCGCGAAGGACATGGTGATCACCGGCGGCTTCAATGTTTATCCGAGAGAGGTCGAAGATGTGATTATAGCGCATCCGGCTGTCGCCAGCGTCGCCGTCTTCGGCGTGCCGGACGAGAAATGGGGGGAGATGGTGACGGCCGCAGTGGTTCTGAAACCCGGCATGGAAGCAACCTGCGAAGAGCTTGTGAAGAGCGTGCGCGCCGCCAAGGGGCGCCATCAGGCGCCGAAAGCCGTCCATTTCATGGATGCGATTCCGCTCACAAATCTTGGCAAGCTCGACAAGAAAAAGCTTCGCGCGCAGTTTTCGCCCGAGCCCGGCGCCGCGTCGGCATAGCGCTGCGATGGCGACTGCTTTGGATAAGGACGAAAACGGGCGCTCGCGCAAAGCCGGCCTTGACGACCGCTATGAGGAACGCTCCGGCGCCATCCTGATCAACGGCGTACAGGCGCTTGTGCGCTTGATGCTTGTTCAGGCTGACGCCGACGAGGCGGCGGGGTTGAAAACCGGCGGCTTCGTCTCCGGCTATCGCGGCTCGCCCCTTGGCGGTCTCGACACGGCTTTCGCCCGCGCGGACAAGCAGGTCGGGGAGCGCGGCATCGTCGTCAGGCCGGCCGTCAATGAAGAGCTCGCGGCGACGGCGGTCGCCGGCAGCCAGCAGATAGAACGATCGCCTGGCGCCGCCGTCGAAGGCGTCTTCTCGCTCTGGTATGGAAAAGGGCCGGGGCTGGACCGCGCCTCGGATGCAATTCGGCACGGCGTGCAGCAAGGCGCGTCGCCAAAGGGCGGCGTTGTCCTCGCCATCGGCGATGATCACGTCGCGAAGTCTTCTTCCATCGTCTGCAATTCCGACGATGTCGCCGCCGGCTTGCAGGTTCCCTTATTCTACCCTGCCGATGTGGGTGAAATCGTGGAATTCGGCCTGCATGGTTTCGCCTTGTCGCGCCATACGGGAAGCTGGACCGCGCTGAAGATCATAACCGAGGTTGCGGATTCGACCCGCACGGTCTCCGGGGCGGAGCTGCCGTTCAATCCTGTCCTGCCGCCGGCGCCGGTGCCGGCGAGCGGCTTGTACAATCGCTGGCCGGAAACGCCGCTGGAACAGGAAGACCGTCACGTTAATTATCGTTTGCCGGCGATCGCCGCCTATGTCCGCGCGAACGGCCTAGACCGTATCGTTCTTAAAGAACCGGGCGCGCACATCGGTCTCGTCGCAGCGGGCAAGTCCTGGATGGATTTGCGCGAAGGATTGCGTCTTCTCGGTCTTGACGACGCGAAGCTGGCCGAGCTTGGCGTCGCCTTGTACAAGCCGGCGATGATCTGGCCGCTCGAGCCGGAGGGAATGCGCGACTTCGCGAGCGGACTTGGAACGCTGATTGTCGTCGAAGAGAAGGGCGCGCTCATCGAGGACCAGGCCAAGGCGCTCTTGTATAATTGCGACGACGCGCCTGCGATCTGGGGCAAGCGGGACGCCAGGGGACATGTCCTGACGCCGGCGACGGGCGACCTCACGCCGGAGCGCATCGCCGGCGCGCTCGGACCGGCGCTTGCCTCGCTAACCGGCGATCCGGCGCTGCCGCCCTGCGGTGACGCGGCGCGCGCCAGGCTCGCCGTGCAGGATGAGTATGCAACGCCGCCGGTCTTGCGCAAACCGTTCTTCTGTTCGGGCTGCCCCCATAACCGCTCCACCACCGTGCCTGAGGGCAGCCGGGCGATGGCCGGCATCGGCTGTCACGGCCTCGCCGCCTATAACCGGCCCGAGACAGGAACCTTCGCGCAAATGGGCGGGGAAGGCGTCCACTGGGTGGGGCTCGCGCCGTTTACAGAGGAAAAGCATGTCTTCGCCAATATGGGCGACGGCACGTATTTTCATTCCGGCCTCCTGGCCATTCGCCAGGCCGTCGCGGCCAGGGTCAACATCACCTACAAGCTGCTCTACAACGCCGCCGTGGCGATGACCGGCGGGCAATCCGTGGACGGCGAGCTTTCCGTTCTTCAGATCGTCGATCAGCTTCGCGCCGAAGGCGTCAGTCAGGTCGTTATTTGCGCGGATGATCCCGAACGCTATCCGGCCGGCCATGCGGCGCACGCGAAAGTGGAAAGAATTGTTCATCGCGACGATCTCGACGCGCTGCAACGGGATCTGAGAGCGGCGCCCGGCGTCAGCGTCATCGTCTATGACCAGATGTGCGCCACCGAAAAACGGCGCCTGCGCAAGCGCGGCAAGATGGAAACGCCCCCCGAACGCGTCTTCATCAACACGCTTGTATGCGAAGGGTGCGGGGATTGCTCGATCAAATCGAATTGCCTTTCCGTCGAACCGGAAGCCACGCCCTTCGGCGTCAAGCGAAAGGTCAATCAGTCAAGCTGTAACATGGACTATAGCTGCCTGAACGGCTTTTGTCCGAGCTTCGTGACGGTTGCGGGGGGTAAGCCGAAGCGCGATTTGCGCGCCGCGCTTGCCCTCGACGCCGCCGCGTTGCCGGCCCCGCCGAAGGGCGCGGCGCGCCATCAAAGAATAATCGTTTCCGGCATTGGCGGCGCCGGCATTGTCACCATCGGGGCGCTCGCCGCCATGGCGGCGCATGTTTCAGGGCGGCGCGCGGGGGTTCTCGATCAGATCGGCATGGCGCAGAAAGGCGGCGCCGTCGTCAGTCATGTTCATATCGCCGACGAGCCGATTACGGCGCTTCGCGTGCCTGCGGGCGAGGCCGATCTCGTGATCGCCTGCGACCAGGTCGTCGCCAATATGCGTGACGTCATTGCCGCCATCGATTCGGAACGCACGCATGTTATCGCCAATGACGATGTCGCGATTACGGGAGAGTTTACGCAAGACCGTGCGGCGACGCCGGACGGCGCGTTTCTGGCGCGGCGGCTGCGCAAGCAGGCCGGCGAGGGGATGGTCGCGTCTCATCCATTCACGCGCATCGCGGAAAAGCTGTTCGGGGATGCGATCGGCGCCAATCTGATGATGCTGGGGTTCAGCTGGCAGAAGGGGTGGCTCGATCTTGACGAGGACGCGTTCGAGACGGCGCTGACCTTGAACGGCGTTGCGGTGGAGATGAATAAAGCCGCCTTTGCGTGGGGGCGCCGTCTGGCTGCCGACCCCGCGGCTGTCTATGAGGCCTGCGGCTTTGGCGACCAGCGCGAAGAAACCGTCGACGAGATTATCGCGCGCCGCACGGCTTTCCTGACGGCGTATCAGAACGCCGCCTATGCCGAGCGGTTCGCCGCGAAAATCGGGGCTGTGCTGGCCGCTGAAAACCGGAACGGGGGAGACGGCAGGCTGGCCGGCGCCGCCGCCCGGAGCCTGTTCCGGCTCATGGCTTACAAGGATGAGTATGAGGTCGCCCGGCTTTTCACCGACGGCGCTTTCGCCCAAGCGCTCGGCGACGCGTTCGAAGGCGATGTGAAACTCGCCTACCATATGGCACCGCCATTCCTGTCGCGCCGTGATCGCGTCACGGGCCATCTTCGCAAACGCCGCTTCGGCGCCTGGCTGACGCCGCTGCTCGGCCTGCTCGCAAAGGGGCGCGTCCTGCGCGGCACCTTCGCCGATCCGTTCGGCCATAGCCGCGAGCGGCGAGAAGAGCGGCGCATGATCGAAGATTATGAAGCGCTGCTCGACAGGCTGGTTGCCGCCTTGCGTCCGGACAATCTCGCGCAAGCTGTGGAACTCGCAAGCCTCGTGCAGGAGGTTCGCGGCTTCGGCCATGTCAAGGATGAAGCTGCGGCGCGCTATCGCGAGGCCCTGCCCGGGGCGCTTGAGACCTTCGAGGGCGTGCAACAGGCGGCGACGGAAAGCGCCCCGGCGGCATGACCCGTGTCTTCGCAATTGGTTGCGGGTTCGCGCGTTTCGCTGCGTCCGCTCCCTGAAAAGAAATTTGATCTGAAAATTGGAGGAATACGATGTCTGAGAAAGAAGCAGTAATAGTGTCCTATGCGCGGACCGCGATCGGGAAGGCGTATCGCGGGGCGTTTAACGACACGCAGCCCCAGACGCTCGGCGGTCACGCAATCGAGCATGCCTTGAAGCGTGCGGGCGCGGCGCCGGAAGAGGTCGACGACGTAATCATGGGCTGCGCGATCCAGCAGGGGGCGACGCATTTCAATATTGCGCGGCAAGCGGCGTTGCGCGCCGGGCTGCCGACGTCGGTTTCGGGCATGAGTCTCGACCGGCAATGCTCTTCCGGACTGATGGCGATCGCGACGGCGGCCAAGCAGATTATGGATGACGGCATGGATGTCGCGGTCGCTGGCGGCGTTGAGTCGATTTCTCTCGTCCAAAACGAGAAAATGAATCTTGATGGCTGGCAGGATCCCTGGCTCGTCGAGCATCTGCCGCAGCTTTACATGACCATGCTTGAGACCGCCGAGATGGTGGCGCGCCGTTACGGCGTCAGCCGCGAGCGCCAGGACGAACTCGGCGCGGCATCGCAGCAGCGCGCCGCGGCGGCGACCGCCGCCGGCGTTTACGCCGACGAAATCGTTCCCCTGCCGTCGCGTATGCTGGTGAAAGACAAGGAGACCGGTGAAATTTCCGCGCGCGATGTGACGCTGGAACAGGATGAGGGCATCCGGCCAGAAACCACGGTCGACTCGATAGCGTCCCTGAAGCCGGCCTTTAAGGGCGGACAGGAACTCGAGCCCGGCGGGTCGGTCACCGCGGGCAACAGCAGCCAGCTTTCCGATGGCGCGGCGGCGCTCGTCCTGATGAGCGCCGGCGAAGCGAAACGGCGCGGGCTGGCGCCGCTCGGCGCCTATCGCGGCATGGCCGTTGCGGGATGCGATCCCGACGAGATGGGCATCGGCCCGGTTCTCGCCGTGCCGAAGCTTCTCGAAAAGCACGGCCTTACGGTCGATGACATCGACCTGTGGGAGCTCAACGAGGCCTTCGCCAGCCAGGTGCTCTATTGCCGCGACAAGCTCGGCATTCCCGATGAGCGCCTCAATGTGTCGGGCGGGGCGATCGCCATCGGCCATCCCTATGGGATGAGCGGCGCGCGGATGACGGGCCATGTCCTGCTGGAAGGGCGCCGCCGCAACGCGAAATACGGCGTTGTGACCATGTGCGTCGGCGGCGGCATGGGCGCGGCCGGCTTGTTTGAAATTTACTGACGGGGGAAGGGCAATGACGGCCTTATCAATTGAAACTGCCGCGCCTCATGTGGCGCTGGTGACGATCCGCCGGCCCGAGGCGCGCAACTCGGTCAATGGCGAGGTCGCGCGGCGGCTCGACGCGGCGGTGAAACAGATCGAAGCCGATGACGACATCTGGGCGGCGGTGCTGACGGGGGAGGGCGGCGTCGCCTTCAGCGCCGGGGCCGACCTGAAGGAGGTGTCGGCCGGACGGATGGATGATCTTTACACGGCCGATGGCCAGTTCGCCGGCTTTGTAAAACATCCGCGCAGCAAGGTCTGGATCGCCGCGGTGGAAGGCTATGCGATGGCCGGCGGCTGCGAGATAGCGTTGACCTGCGATATGATCGTGGCCTCGCAGAATTCGGTGTTCGCGCTGCCCGAGGTCAAGCGCGGGTTAATCGCGGCGGCCGGCGGGGTGTATCGCCTTGTGCGCGCGCTGCCGAAAGCGCTTGCGTTTGAACTGATTGCGACGGGCGACCGGTTGTCGGCCGACCGCGCGGCCGCGCTCGGCCTGATCAACAAGCTCACGCCGGAAGGCGAGGCCGTCGCCGGGGCCGTGGCGCTGGCGGAGACAATATGCGCCAATGCGCCGGTCGCCGTGCGCGAAAGCCTCGGCGTGGCGCGTCAGGCTTACGACCTTGACGATGACGCGCTGTTCACGCTGGGCCTGAAGGCCCAGGAGCGCGTCATGAAGACTGAAGACTTTGCCGAAGGCCCCCGCGCCTTCATCGAAAAACGCCCGCCGCAATGGAAAGGGCGCTAGCGCCCTTTTCTTTTGCGGCTATGGCTTTGCTTTGTACCAGCCCGGCCTGCCTCTGCCGCCGGCATAGCCGGCGCGCACGCGCTGTTTCAGGAGAGGCGGCGGACGAAAGCGCTCGCCGTAGGATTCCTGCATGATCTCCTGCGCCTGAACGCAAAGGCTTAACGTGACCGCGTCCATGAGGGCGAACGGGCCGATCGGATGCCCGAGGCCAAGGCGGCAGGCCGTATCGAGATCCTCCGGCGTCGCGACGCCTTCCTCCACCAGCTTGACGGCTTCGATCATGAAGGCGTGAAGCATCCGGTTGACCGCGAAGCCCGTTACATCCTTCACTTTTATCGGCGCCTTGCCGATGGCGCTCATGACAGCCAGGGTTTCTTCGACCGTTTCATCGCTGGTGTCGAAGCCGGGGATGACTTCGACGAGCTTCATTCTTGAAACCGGCGAGAAATAGTGCGTGCCGATAAAGCGCGCGCGCCGCTCGGGAGAGAGAACCCCTGCGAGGGTGGAGATGGGGATGGTCGACGTATTGGTCGCGATCAAGCACTCGCCGCCGCATACAGCTTCAAGGGATTTCAGGACGCTTTCCTTGACGTCGAGCGATTCAAAGACCGCTTCCGTCACCATTTCGCATCCGGAGAAATCGGACAGGCTTGTTGTCGGCTGAATTCGCCCCAGCGCCGGCTCGACGTCCGCCGCGTCATAAAAGTTTCGGTCAACGCCTTTTTCCATAAGCGCGCGCAGGCGCGTCAGGGCGCGCTCAAGGGAGGCTTCGTCGCGGTCATTCAGCAATACGTCATGACCGGCGATGGCGAAAACAAAGGCGATTTCCGCGCCCATCAGGCCGGCGCCGACAACTCCGATTTTCATGGTCGAACTTTCTTCGGTTACAAGGTCATCTTTTCAGTCAGGGAGAGGCGAGGGGACGCCGCGGTCCTGGCGCCGCTTAGTCTTCTGGCGCGACGCGGACTTTTAGCCCGTCATCTTCTGGCGTTAGGGTTATCTGACAGGACAGCCGGGACTGCTCTTGCCTGTATTCAGAAGTGTCGAGGAGATCGTTTTCGTCTTCCGACGCCGGCGCCTTCAGCTCGTCCCTGCCGTCCTCGATATAGACATGACAGGTTGCGCAGGCGCAGCAGCCGCCGCAGATCGCGAGGATGTCGTCGATGCCGTTGTCCCGCAGGGCCTCCATCAGCGTGCCGCCGGGCTCGACCGAAATTGAACTCTGGCCGTCGTCGCGGCGCGTTACGCTAATACTGATCATCGGTTTCCTTTCTATCGGATAAGTCGGTTCTTTAATTGATAAGCAAGGCGGTCATGGCGAGACCGGAAAGCGGGGAGGGGCGTGCTTCTAGTCGGTGATGTCACTGGATTGCATTCCATAGTCTTCAAACGCTGAGGAGAGATTTTCCGACATGCGGCGAAGCACCGAAAGGGTTGTGCGCAACTCCGACTTGCTGACGCCTTTGGAAGCCTTGCGATTGATCTCTACGGCGTAGTGCATGAGCTCGGCCTCAAGCGATCGTCCATAGTCGGTCAGGAGGATGCGCGCCATTCGCCGGTCATGCTGGTCGCGTTTTCGTTCAACGAGTCCGTCCTTGATCATGCCGTTGATCATGGCGACCGTTGTATTTTCCGCGACATTCGTCCGTTCGCTCAGGACTTTCTGGCTTAACCCGTCCTCGATCCACAAGATGCGCAAATAATACCAGTAGCCGGCCTTGAGCCCATGCTTGGCGAGAAACGCATGCAACATACGGTCAAATCGCCTGTGACACCGGCGGACCTGATATCCGGCGCTCGATTCCGGATCCAGCTTGGGATTTTCATTCGGCAAAGCCTGACCCTCCTCATGGCTGATTACATTTTGTCTCCTTTCCCTATACAGCAATCCGGTCGCATTGAATCCCCAATCGAATGGCGGGGGTGGCGCTGGCGGCGCCGGTCAGATGCGGAATTCTTCAAATGTTTCGGGCGCGAACATGTCTTCGGCGGTCAACTGGCGGGGCGACAATCCCTGCTCCTGATGATAGCGGGTGAAGGTCTCAATCACATGCCGGTTGCGGTCTATCCCATAGGGCCACCAGTCATGCCCCATGGACGCAACCGTGTTTTCCATGGCGGCGATCTGCCATGGCAGCATCGTTTTCAAAGAAGCCGAGACAAGAAGTTCTTCCTGAGCGCGGCGCTTGGCTTCCGCGAAGGCCTTGGTCAGGGCTTGCGCGATCCATCTGTTGCCTTCGTAGACATCGCGGCGCAGGGCGACCACATGCATGATGGGGAAGATGTTGGTTCTCTCGAAGTAAGCCTTTTCGACGTCCATAAAGTCGGGGAAGAGGCGGCGCACATTGTGGGGCTCTGAATAGAAAGTCGACGGCGCTCGCGCCGTATGAAGCGCGTCGATCTCGCCGTCGGCGAGCATCCGCGACAGCGTTTGCGTGGGGCCGATGGGCTCCACTTTGAATTTTTCGGGCAGGTTGAGCTTCAGCTTTTCTTCGCGGCCCGGCTCTTCTTCGCCGCCGGTCATATAGGTGACCGAGGCGGGGTCGACGCCATATTCGTCCTGAAGGATCCCGCGGATCCAGACCGGCGCCGTCATCTGGTATTCCGGCACGCCAATCCGCTTGCCGACGAGGTCTTGCGGCTTTTCGATGCCGCTCTTGGCCGATACGAAGATGCACGAATGCCGGAAAAAACGCGAAGGAAAGACGGGAATGGCGATGAAAGGCGGATTTTCGCGGCCGAGCGTGACGCAATAGGACGACATCGACATTTCGGCGGCGTCGAATTCCCGATTGCGCAGCATCCGGAAAAATGTCTCTTCGACATCCAGCACCTGATAATTGAGGTTTATCCCGTCAGGGCGCACCTCGCCGGCGCGAAGCGCTTCGGTCCGGTCGTAACCCCAGCAGGCGAATGAAAGATCAAGTCTGGTCACAAGAGAGTTTCCTTCGTTAGTCATGTTATGAGCGACATCGGATCGATTTCGCGGTCGCTTCTTTCTGATTCAAGCAAGGCTTCGCAGCAGGCCATGGTCTCCAGCCCCCAGCGTCCGTCGTGAATGGGCCGCTTGTCGCCCGACGCGGCGTTCACGAATTCAAGGATGACTTCCGCGCGCGGCAGTTTTGGCGGCGCGATCTCGAGAAAGCGCCTTTCCTTATCGCCGTAAATGGCGACGCCTTTGGGAGAGAGTTTCAGGTCGGCCCGCTCACAGCTTACGAGGATGAAGCCGAAATGTTCGTGATAGGGCGCGGGCGAGGGGCGCGCCGCGTCAGCTTGCGCGCCATAGGTGCGGCTCAGCTTGGCGGCCGTTTCGTCTTCGGGAGTTGCGTGCGCCAGCTGCCGCCTGGCCTCGCCATAGCGCGCGGGATCCTTGGGGTAGCCGAGTTCTGAAATCCAGTCGACCAGTTCGTCGCTGTCATAATGCGCGTAGCCGCTATAGGTCAGCGTGGCGCAGGCGTCGTTCCGGAAGGTCATGAAGGCCGCGTATGCGCCGTCGCTGGGCCTGTCGCTGTCCCAGTTTCCCGTCATCGCGCGGATCGAGGCGACGGGACTGCCCGCGATGCGGCGAATGACATCGATCTGATGGGCCGCCTGGCTGTAAATGACGCCGCCGCCGCGCGCTGTTTCGAGCTCTTCGGGCCGCCGGGGCCGATACATGAAGTCGGTGAAGTTCAGCGCGGTGATCATTCTGACGGCGCCGAACTCGCCAGAGCCGACAAGGTCCGCCGCGCGCCTGACGGGCGCGTCGAAGCCGTGGCTCGGTCCCACGACGAGCGCCTTGCCGGCGGCTTGCGCTGCGGCTTCCATCCTGAGGCAGTCGGCGATGCTGGTGGCCATGGGTTTTTCGACGAGCACATGTTTCCCGGCCTCAAGCGCCGCGACGGTCTGGTCGGCATGCAGCTCGTGCGGCGTGGCGATGTAGACCGCATCGATATCCGGGGAGGCGATGAGCGCCTCGAAGCTGTCAAACGCCGTTGCATTGAATTCAGCAGCGAAGCGCTGGCGCGCCTCGCTTCGCAGGTCGAACGCCCCGGACAGGCGGATCCGGGGATGCGCCTGAAGCGCCGGCAAGGTCAGCATGAAGCCGCGGCCAAGGCCGACTGTCGCTAATCTCAATTCCGTCATCGGGACATGTTTCCAGCGGCCGGTTTTAGCCGATTTTTCTTGCTTCAGGAATAATACTTCTATATAGAGGTATTTGTAAAGGGTTCGCAGACGCCGCGATCCGGCTTCGGCCGGCGGAAAATAATGAGGTTAGCTTATGACACCGGAACAAAATGACCTTCTTTGCCGTGTGGAGGGCGACGCCCCTATGGGCCGGCTCATGCGCCAGCACTGGCTTCCCGCCTGTATGATCGAGGAAGTCGCGGAGCCGGATTGCACGCCGCTGCGGGTCCGGCTTCTGGGCGAAAACATGGTCGTGTTCCGCGACTCAGAGGGCCGTGTGGGTGCCCTGGACGAGCAATGCCCCCACCGGAGAGCCTCGCTTGCCTTCGGGCGAAATGAAGAATGCGGCTTGCGGTGTCTGTATCACGGCTGGAAATTCGACGTGAACGGCAACGCCGTCGATCTGTCTTCGGAGCCGGTTGATTCAAAGCTGCGGCAAACCATGAAAACCAAAGCTTACCCGGTCAGGGAAGAGGCGGGCTTTATCTGGGTCTGGATGGGCGATCCGGACAATGTCGGGGAGTTCAACGCGCCCAACTGGGCCTCCGCGCCTGCGGACAAGATCAGCATCATGAAGATTCATGGCGGTTGCAACTGGGCCCAGATTCTCGAGGGCGCAATCGATTCCTCGCACAGTTCGAGCCTTCATTCGAGCAACATGCCGACGGCGGCGGATGTCAGCGGGTCGACGGCGACGGAAACCGCGTGGCTTCGCCCGTCGGCGGACAAGTCGCCGCGTATCGAAGTTGAAAAAACGCCTTTCGGTTTCCGCTATGCGGCGATACGCAAGCCCATCGTCGACGCCGACAAGCAGGACTATGTCCGCACCACGCTTTTCGTCGCGCCCTATACGGTCATCATCCCGTCCAATGACCAGTATCATCTCAGCCAGCTGCTTGTTCCCATCGACGATGAGAACACCTTCTTTTACTGGATCGCCTGGCATCCGACCAAGGGGATCAGCCAGGACGCATGGCGCAAGTTCTGCGGCGCCGAGATCGGCAAAGACGTCGAGCCGGTTACCTTCAAGAAAATGCGTAATCTGGAAAACAACTACCTTCAGGATCGCGGCGCGATGAAGGCGGGCGACTTCACCGGCATATACGGAATTCCCTGTCAGGACATGGCGATGTGGGAATCCATGGGAACCATAGCAGACCGCAGCGAAGACCGGCTCGGCTCGAGCGACAGGGCGATCTTTACCTTCCGCACACAGATGTACCGCGCCGCGCAGGCGGTGGCGGACGGAAACCCGGCCATCGGCGCTGACGGAGCGGTCGTCCCCCATTCGGTGCTCCTGTCCTATCAGGGCATGGTGCCGAAAGGCGAGGACTGGCGCGAATACAACATCTCCGATGAAGAGCGCAAGCTGAGAGCATCCGCCGACAGCAAGCGCAGCGCAAAGCAGGGCGAAGAAGAGGCGGTGGGTTGACCGCATCATCTGAGAGCGTCGCCGGCCTCGATCCGGCGGCGCTGGAATCCTTCCTTGCGAACGCGCTCAGCGAGGATCTCGGCGCCGGCGGCGACGTCACCACGGCCTTCACGATTGAAGAGGGCCTGCGTCTGCGCGCCGAGATCGCGAGCCGGCAGGACATCGTGGTCGCCGGCCTGGAGCTGGCGGCCGCTTTTTTCTCAAGGCTCGATCCGCAGGTTGAAATTGACCGTCTGGTTGCCGATGGAGAAAGGGTCGCCGCCGGCGCCGTCCTCATGCGGCTCGAAGGCGAGGCCCGCGCCATGCTGTCCGCCGAACGCTCCGCGCTCAACACCTTGCAGCATCTCAGCGGCGTCGCAACATTGACGCGCGCCTATGCCGATGCGGTCGCGGATACCGGCTGCGTCTTGCTCGATACGCGCAAGACCATTCCGGGCCTCCGCGTGATCGAGAAATACGCCGCGCGCATGGGCGGGGCGACCAACCATCGCATGCGCCTCGATGACGGGGTCCTGATCAAGGACAATCATATCGCGATGTGCGGCGGCGTGGAGAAAGCGGTGCGTTCGGCGAAAGCGTCCGGTTTGGAGGTCCAGGTCGAAGTCGATCTTATCGAACAGATAGAACCGGCGCTTGGCGCCGGCGCGGACCGTCTCCTGTGCGATAACATGTCTCCCGCAATGCTGCGCGAGGCGGTTTCGCTCGTGGCGGGACGGGTTCCGATCGAGGCGTCCGGCGGCGTTCGGCTCGATACGATTCGCGTCATCGCAGAAACCGGCGTCGATTTCGTTTCCGTGGGGCGCATTACGCAAAGCGCGCCGGCGGCCGATATCGGTCTCGATTATTCACCGGCTTCATAAGCGGGCTCAACGCACCGCAAAGTAAAAACACGATCAGCGAGGAGAGGGAGTATGGCGGCAGCTAGCGACGCTTCCGGCGTAACACAGAGGGCGGTTATTGTGGGCGCCGGTCAGGCGGGCGCGCAAGGCGCGATCTCGCTGCGCCAGGCTGGTTTTGAGGGCGAGATCATTATGCTGGGCGCGGAGCCCGCGCTGCCTTATCAGCGCCCGCCCTTGTCGAAGGCTTACCTTAAAGGCGAGCTTGCGGAAGAACGGCTCTATCTCCGGCCGCTCGCTTTTTACGAAAAGCAGAACATTACGCTGCGTCTTGGCGAGCGCGTGCGCCTTATCGACCGCGCCGGCCAGAAAGTGATCACCGGCAAGGAAGAAGAAATTCCTTATGACAAGCTGCTGCTGGCCACCGGGGCGCCGCCCCGCCGCCTGCAAGCGCCGGGCGCGGAGCTTTACGGCGTATATTATCTGCGCACGCTTTCGGATTCCGACGCATTGCGGGCGATCCTCAGTTGTGAAGGACGCGTCGTGATCGTCGGCGCCGGCTATATCGGTCTTGAGGTCGCGGCTGTCGCGCGCCAGGCGGGCCGCAAGGTTACGGTTCTTGAGATGGCGGACCGCGTGTTGTCGCGCGTCGCGAGCGAACCCCTGTCGGAGTTTTATCAAACGCTCCATCGCGACGCTGGCGTCGATCTGCGGTTGGGAACGACGCTGAAAAGCTTTATCGGCGAGGGCGGCGCGCTGGCCGGCGTGGAGCTCGCCGACGGGGAAATCATCGACTGCGCCGCCGCGCTGGTGGGCGTCGGCGCTGCGCCGGAGGTGGAGATCGCCGCGGAAGCGGGCCTCGAAATCGCCAATGGCATTGTCGTCGACGCGCAGGCGCGCACCAGCGATGAGAATATCTGGGCGGCGGGCGACTGCACGAACTTCCCGTCGCCGCGATACGGCCGGCGCATGCGTCTTGAATCCGTGCCGAACGCGACCGAGCAGGCGAAAGTCGCGGCGGCGAATATTGCGGGTGGCGCTGAGCTCTATGACGCGCTCCCCTGGTTCTGGTCGGATCAGTATGACGTGAAGCTTCAGACGGTCGGATTACTGGAAGGCTATGACGAGCTGGTCATTCGCGGCGCGCCCGAACAGAAGAAGTTCGCGGTCTGGTATCTCAAAGACCGCAAGGCAGTCGCCGTCGACGCCGTCAACGACGCCGCCTCCTTCGCCATGGGCAAGAAACTGATCATGGCGGAAACGCCGCTTGATCCGGCCCAGCTCGCAGATGTCAGCGTGAATCTCAAAGAACTTGTCTGAAGAGCGCCGGGCCGGAGCTGCCGTCTGACAACTCGCGACGACTTGCGACGGCCGGCGGGTCGGCTTCAGGCGGGCGAGGTTTCGATTATTCCGATATGACGAAGAGAGATAATCTATTATCTCGATCAAAGAGCGTCTGCTATAAATTGATTTCCAGATATAAATTTCGCGCGCTTCAATCTTACCGGAGGAAACGTAATGAATGATATGAGCAAATGCCCTGTGATGCACGGCGGAAACACCTCGGCCGCCAAAGATGTCATGGAATGGTGGCCGAACGCGCTCAAGCTCGACATTCTTCATCAGCATGACGCCAAGACCAATCCCATGGGGAAAGGCTTCAACTATCGCGAGGCGCTCAAGAAGCTCGACGCTGAAGCCCTGAAGAAAGATCTGCGCGCTTTGATGACGGACAGCCAGAACTGGTGGCCTGCGGACTGGGGCCATTATGGCGGGCTGATGGTCCGCATGGCCTGGCATGCGGCCGGCTCCTATCGCATCGCGGACGGCCGCGGCGGCGGGGGCACGGGCAACCAGCGCTTTGCGCCGCTGAATTCCTGGCCGGACAATGTCAGCCTCGATAAGGCGCGCCGCCTGTTGTGGCCGATCAAGAAGAAATACGGCAACAAGGTCAGTTGGGCCGACCTGATCATCCTCGCCGGCAATGTCGCCTACGAGTCGATGGGGCTGAAGACCTTCGGTTTCGCTTTCGGCCGGGAGGACATTTGGCAGCCTGAAACCGATATCTACTGGGGTGCGGAGAAGGAATGGCTGGCGCCGAGCGACGGTCGTTATGAAAATCTCGACGATCCCTCGACAATGGAAAACCCGCTGGCCGCGGTGCAGATGGGCCTCATCTATGTCAATCCCGAGGGCGTGAACGGCAAGCCCGATCCGCTCAAGACAGCCGCGCAGGTTCGCGAAACTTTCGCGCGCATGGCCATGAATGACGAAGAGACCGTTGCGTTGACGGCAGGCGGCCACACCGTCGGCAAGTGTCACGGCAATGGCGATGCGAGCGTCCTGGGCCCGGACCCGGAAGGTTGCGATGTTGACGGGCAGGGCTTCGGCTGGGCCAATCCGAACCAGTCTGGCCACGGCCGTTACACCGTCACCAGCGGCATTGAAGGCGCCTGGACGACGCATCCGACGACATTCGACATGGGCTATTTCGACATGCTGCTCGATCACGAGTGGGAGCTGAAGAAGAGTCCCGCCGGCGCCTGGCAATGGGAGCCGGTGTCGATCAAGGAAGAAGACAAGCCCGTCGATGTCGAGGATCCCTCGATCCGCTACAATCCGATCATGACCGACGCGGACATGGCCATGAAGATGGACCCGGCCTATCGCGCGATCATGGACCGGTACCGCGCGGACCCGGCGCTTTTCCAGGACGCTTTCGCGCGGGCCTGGTTCAAGCTTACGCACCGCGACATGGGACCCAAAGCCCGTTACTTCGGCCCCGAGGTCCCCGATGAGGAGTTGATCTGGCAGGACCCGGTTCCCGCCGGGCCCACTAAATACAACCTCAAGAAGCTGAAGCAGAAGATCGCCAAGAGCGGGCTCACCAACGCAGAGATGATCGCCACGGCCTGGGACAGCGCGCGCACCTATCGCGGGTCCGACATGCGCGGCGGCGCCAATGGCGCGCGCATACGTCTTGCTCCCATGAAGGATTGGGAAGGCAACGAGCCCAAGCGTCTGGCCAAGGTGTTGTCGGTGCTCGAACCGATCGCCGCCAAGGCGGGTGCAAGCATCGCCGACGTGATCGTGCTCGCGGGCAATGTCGGGATTGAACAGGCGGCCAAGGACGCCGGCTACAATGTCGAAGTACCGTTCTCGCCGGGGCGCGGCGACGCAACCGACGCGCAGACCGACGCGGATTCCTTTGAGCCTTTGGAGCCGATCCATGACGGCTACCGCAACTGGCTGAAGAAGGACTATGTCGTCAGTCCCGAAGAGCTGATGCTGGACCGTACGCAGCTGATGGGTCTGACCGCGCCGGAAATGGTTGTCTTGCTCGGCGGCATGCGTGTCCTCGGGACCAATCATGGCGGGACCAAGCATGGCGTGTTCACCAAACGCGAAGGCGCTTTGACGAATGATTTCTTTGTCAATCTGACCGATATGGGCAATGTCTGGAAAAAGACTGACGGCGATGTCTACGAGATCCGCGACCGCAAGACCGGCGCCGTGAAGTGGACGGCGACGCGGCTCGACCTTGTGTTCGGATCGAACTCCATTCTTCGCTCTTATGCTGAGGTCTACGCCCAGGACGACAACAAAGAGAAGTTCGTGAAGGACTTCGTCGCGGCCTGGGCCAAGGTCATGGACGCGGACCGGTTTGACGCCGCCTGATCTCGGCCTTCCGGACGTTGCTTTGGCGCGTCCGGAATAAGGCCGTCGTTATTGGCCGCGCATTTCGGGGCGCCGGATGCGCGGCCAAGGCCGTTCCTGGGCGGCTATATTCAAGCCATTGAGTTTCTGGTCTTACTAAACGCCCGCCTTTGCGGGCGCGCCAAAATCGCAAAGTCTCAGCCGGTCTGCGCCGCCCTGTCGATAGCCGGCGCCGGACGGGAGCGCTGCGGGTTATAATAACTGTTATTATTTCAGCGCCGCCTATTCCCTTCTTTCCCTGATTTTCCGACCCTGCCGTGTAACAGAAAATAGCGTCCGCCTTTGTGCGGTCAGCCCGGGCGGGGAGGGAGAAACTCGATGAAGACAGACGTTGCGATTATCGGATCGGGCCCCTCCGGCCTGATGCTGGGTCATCTCTTGCGTCAGGCGGGCGTCGAGGCGGTGATTGTGGAGCGCCAGTCGAAAGAGCATGTGCTCTCGCGCATCCGCGCCGGCGTGCTGGAAACCGTCACCACGGATATTCTCGAAGATCTCGACATTGCCGACCGGATGCGCGCCGAGGGCCTGCCCCATGACGGGTTCAATCTCGCTGACGGCGAACGTCTGATCCGCATAGACATAAAGGCGCTGACCGGAAAACAGGTGATGGTCTATGGCCAGACCGAAGTCACCAAGGATCTGATCGATGCGGCGCCGGCGCGCGGGCTCGAGATTATCTGGGAGGCGGAGGAAACCGCACTGCATGATATTGAAAGCGATGCGCCTTACGTCGCTTTTACGAAGGATGGCGCGCAACATCGTATCGAGGCGCGTTTCATCGCCGGCTGTGACGGGTTTCACGGCCCGTCCCGCAAGGCCGTGCCGGAAGCCTCGGGGCGCGGTTTTGAAAAGGTTTATCCCTTTGGCTGGCTTGGCGTCCTCTGCGATGCGCCGCCTTGCGATCATGAACTGATCTACGCCAATCACGAGAACGGGTTTGCGCTCGCATCCATGCGCTCCATGACGCGCAGCCGTTACTATATTCAGGTTCCGCTCACGGAGCAGGTGGAAGATTGGCCCGATGACAAGTTCTGGGAAGAGCTTTGCCGTCGCCTGCCGCCGGCGGCGGCGGCGAATGTGACGCGCGCCCCCGCGCTGGAAAAGTCGATTGCGCCGCTTCGCTCCTATGTATTCGAGCCCATGCGCCATGGCTCGCTTTTTCTGGCCGGCGACGCCGCCCATATCGTGCCGCCCACCGGCGCCAAGGGGCTCAATCTCGCCGCATCGGATGTGCGGTATCTCTCCAGGGCGCTCATCGCCTGGTTCAAGAAGAACGATGCGGAAGGGCTTGCCGGCTATTCGCAAACAGCGCTGGCCAGGGTTTGGAAAGCGGAACGTTTTTCCTGGCAGCTGACGATGCTCATGCACCGTTTTCCCGAAGACGGCCCCTTTGACCGGCGCATTCAGCTGGCCGAACTCGACTATATCGCGACCTCTGAAACGGCGCGCCGGGCGATCGCGGAAAATTATGTGGGCCTTCCCCTATAGGGACGGCAGGTCCGCTCGCCCCTATAGGATGGATGGCTGACCGTTTGTCTTAGCGCGGTTTCGCGCCATAGATCAGCTCCGAGCGATAGCTGTCTATGCTGACGATCTTTCCGCCTTCCACACGGAACAGGTCCACCACCTGCAAGGTGCGCGGGAAGGGCGCCGTGTCCTTGTAGGTCTCGCCATTCGCATCGGTGAATTCCTGCACCGTCGCCGGGTAGTCTTCGAAAGCGGATATCGCGACGAGGCCGCGCGCCTCGTCAACGGCGATCACGTGGCGGTCCCGGACCTCTTCAAGCCCCTGACGCAAGGCGTCGGTGAAAGGCTTGGCGCAGGCCGAAATGGACTGGCCGTTCACCGTCAGCGCGCAGTTCTCTCCAAGCGCGTCCGGCGCGGTCCGCGTTTGCGCGTTGACCGCCTCATAATAGCTGTCGACGGCTGTCAGCATGTCGGGCCGCGATGAACGGTCAGCGCGGCGAATATTGGAAAAGGACGGTCCGTTTTCCGGCTCGGCAAAAGGACCGAGATATTCCTTGCGCCGGATCACCGCTTCAATGCCGCCGATCTTGTCGCCGTCGGCGCTTACTGTAATGGCGGCCCAGGAAGGCTGGCCATGAGCTTCGATGCGGCCGATCCAGAGCGCGCGGCCGAGTTCCTCATCGGCGATGACGAGGGGTTTGTCGCCGATGCCGGTGGTCGAGCCCCAGATGCCTTCATTGACCTGCATGCCGACGCTGTTTTCCTCATAGCCGACTTCCTCGGCCCAGGGCAGGCTCTTCCAGGCGCCGCGTTCCACATAGGCGTCCATGACCTGTCCCGTAAGGTTCGCGAGGCATCGCGAATTACATTCCTCGGGCGAGCTTACGGAGACCGGCGGAACCGAGTCGTGGCCGACCCACGGATTGTGCATGAAATAGGGAACATAGGTGAACACCGCTTCGATGCGCTGGATTTCCGCGTCCTTGATGCGGAACGCCTCCAGCAGCGTGATGGTGTTCGGCCATTTCAGCCAGGTTTCCATTTCGCTGCCGTCGGTCAGGGTGAAGCGGTCGAACTCGTTCGCGTGATCGAAAAAGCCCGTCGCCACAACGACGCCGCGCTCTTCGTCGATAATCGGATAGCGCCGCTCGCGAATGCGCTTGTTGATCGCGAAATAGCCCATGCGGAACTGCGCCTCGCAGCCGTCGATAAAGTCGGAGTCTCCGCGGTCCTCGCTATCGATGCTTGCGGTTTTCATGGCGTTTTCAAGCCGTCCGCAATCATCGGCGAAAGGCGCAAAGACCTGGCCGTCATTAAGCTCCACCGTATCGAAATAAGCGTCGGCGATGGCGCGCATGCGCGCGCGGGGGCGGCGCTCTTCGGGCGGCAGGACTTCGTTGAATTCGGGATCGTGAATGAGGTTGGTCGTGTCGCCGAAGGGTGTCGGCAGTTCGGCGAGGCGGTGGGTGACGCTTTCCACCTCGTCGATGCGGCCGTCTTCCACATGGATGCGCACGGCGTAGATCACCGGTTCGCCATTCTCGACCGCCGAGCCGAACCAGGCGGCGTTCTGGGTTTGCGTGTCCGCGACTTCCAGTCCGATTGCGTCGACATCATCGACAGTGGTCCACAGCCCTTTGCCGTGGGGTATGACGACATTGTTTTCGGTAAAAACGATCTTCTCCGAAACAGGCGCTGCGGATGGCGCGCCGTCGCGCATGGCGTCGATATACTCGCCGAGGAAGCCGAGCAGGCAGTCGCGGTCGCAATTCAGTTCGTAAACGGCGCTTTTCTGTCCCGGCTGCTGCGCCCATGCCGGGCTCGCCGAAAACGCCGCCGCCGTCGCGCCCGCCATTATGAGTAAGGGTGTTTTCACGCCGAAGTTCCTCCCGTTTCAAAGGCCCCGCCTTTTGACGGAAGCGACATCCTGCCTGTTTTCGGGCGTGGCCTGCTTTCCCCAAGGGGAACGGGCGGAATGCTGGAACGCCGCTTCCGGCGTCGTTTAGTAAGTTAAGTCATTCGCTCTCGCGGTAAATTGTTGATCGAGCTCATGAAATGATGCTCCGCTCGCCAGGGCCGGCGCTGTTCCGCTCATGAAAAGGGCCTTGTTTTTCCTGTAATCACTGCCTGTTGGCGCTTTCCCGGGACTTCACGGGCGCCGGGCGCATCCTCTCCGGAAGGGCTCAATTGACAAATGAAGACCGCGGCTCCATGCAAAAATCAATAAACTCGCTAAACGGAGGAAACGCCATGTCCCGCCCGCTGCTTTTCGCCCTGTTGCTGGCCCTGGCGCCGGCCGCCGCCCATGCGCAAACGGACGTCTCGCGTCTGGAGCAACGGCTTCAAAAAGTTGAAGACGAACTCGCCATCCGCCGCATCATCGTGGAATACGCCGTTCGCTTGGACGCCAAAGACCTCGAGCAGTATCTCGATCTCTTTGCCGAAGACGGAGTCTGGCAGATCGGCGATATGGTGCGTGAAGGGCGGGATGAAATCCGTGCGATGCTTGCCGGTCTCTACAAAGACACGGAGATCGAGCCTTACGGATATGAGCGCTACCGGATCGTCACCAACATGCAGATTGATGTGGATGGCGACCGGGCGACGGCGCGCTCGCGCCACCTGACATTGACGCGCGGCGAACGCGGCAATCCGGTTCCCACCCTTGGGGGGCTCTATGAAGACGAATTCATCCGCGAAAATGGAGAATGGAAAATTCTCCATCGCACCGATTATCCGATCATGCCGACGGCGGAAGAATGGCGCCAGCAGATGCAGGAGATGATGGCGGCCGACAAAGAATGACGGGCAAAGAATAAGAGACCGCGTCCGCCAAAAGAAAACGCCGGCTGTTCCGGCTCAAAACAGGGAAGGAAACCTCATGCGGCTTCGCTCGATCCTGGCCTTAACACTCTTTTTCACGCCGTATCTCGCTGTTGCGCAGGCCGCAGAGCCGACCCTTGAAGAGCGCCTTCAGCGTCTCGAGGACAAAGACGCCATCAGGGAGATCATTCAGGACTATGCGGTCAAGCTGACCTCGCGCGATTTCGACGGGTATGTCGCGCTGTTCGCGCCCGAAGGCGTCTGGCGGAACGGCGATATCGTCAAGCGGGGCCGGGATGAGATCAAGGCGATGCTGCAGGACATGTTCCCGGACACGCCGTCCGACTATGTGAATGAAGAAAGCTATATGCTGGTCTCCAACATCCAGATCGAGATCGACGGCGACCGCGCCACGGCGCATTCGCGGCAATTGTCGATCATCCGGGGGCTGGGCGGCGATCCGACGCCGGTGCTTGCCGGGCGCTATGAGGATGTGTTTGTGCGCCGGGACGGCGCGTGGAAAATTCTCGACCGCAACGACGTCACGTTCATTCCAAGCCCGGAGGAATGGGCGAAGAAGATGCAGGAAGGCATCCTCACGCTGGAGGAGTGACCCGGCCAATGTCTTCTGGTCCCGCTGGGGCGCCGGCTCAGGGCCGCCAGTCGACGCGCCAGCCCACGGAAAACCGCCAGTCCTGACCATAGCCGGGAACCGGCTGGTCATAGGCCCGGGCGATTTCAAGCTCGAGCACGCCCTTGTCCTTATAGGCGGCGCGCAGGCCCGCGCCGTAAGAGCCGATATCGAAGGTCCTGTCCGCGCCGTTGAGCCGCGAGAAAACATCCGCCCGCTCGTAATCGGCGAAGGCGTAAATCTCGCTCTTTGAAAAATCGCCGCCGAGCGGCCGCCAGGCCGGCTCCAGAAGGAAGCCGTAGCCGCGGTCGGCGTTGATGAGCGAAGTCTTGAAGGCGCGCCCGAAGCGCGGGCCGCCGAGGGAAAAACGTTCGTTGGCGGGCAGCATGTCTTCAGTCCACTGCCCGGCGCCGTTGAGCCGCAGATAAAAATCGTCGCCGAAGCGTCGTGCTGCGGAGAAGTCGCTTTTGAGCTTGAAATAATTTTCATCGCCGATCTGTTCTGTTACGTCGGCGCCGGCGAAATCGATCCCTTGCGCGGCTTCGATCTTCACCCGGTAGGACAACTTTCCCGGCCGGTCCGAATAGGCGAGCGAAAAGCGCAGGGCGCGGGTTTGCTCCGTTGCGATCAGTGATCCGAAAGCGGCGTTGTCGCTGTTGACCGCATCGAGGGAAGCGCGCAGCAGCATGTTGCGCTTGTAAGACCGGATCAGCGGCGCCGTGATTGCGGCGCTGTAGAGTTCCGCATCGCCTTTGATATCCGTGTCGGCGGGTTTCGAGCGCAGCACCGCCGCGCTCGCTTCGGCGCGCACGCCGTTGCCGCCGAGGGGTGTCGAATGCGAAAGCCCGGCTTGCAGGCTGTCCTTGAAATTCACCGCCGCGCCAAGGCGCAAGGTCGTCATGTCGCCGTCGCGCAACAGGCGATAGGCCTTGCCGACTGCGGTAAACTGACCGTCTTTCACCAGGCGCGTGGTGCGGTTGTTGAACCCGAAACTCACGGTCGGGCGCTTGTAATCGAGCTTCATGTCGACGGCGAGTTCGCCGGGCTCGTCGCCATAACGCAGCACCGGTTCGACGGTGAGGCCGGGAATGTCCCGGAACAGGGAGAGCGTGCGCTCCAGCGCGGCGCGGCTCGCCGGCGCCGGGCTTTGCAGGCGCTCCGCATAGGCGGTGACCATTTTGTGTTTGCGACCGTCGGTTTCGCCCATCAGGCGCACCTTGCCGATGCGTCCTTCCGCGACGCGCACGCGGACGACGCCGTCCTTGAAGTCCTGGTTGGGAATGGCCAGCGTGAAGAACGCGATGTCAGAGTCTTGATAGGCCTTGCTCATGGCGGCGGCGAGAGCGTCAAGGGTTTTCTTGGAGCCCATGCGTCCGATGAAAGGGCGCGCCGCATCGGCGACCTCGGGCGGCACATCCGTTCCCTCGAAGCGGACGCCGCGAATGAGAAACGGTTTCACGGTTTGCGGCTTGCTTTCAGATGCGCTTTGCCTTGCGGCGATGTCTCCGGGCGCAAGACGTTCCTGCGCGGGGGCCGCCGCCGCCGCGAACGCCGTGCAGAGGAAACAGGCTCTGCGCACCAGGATGAAGCCGAAACGCATGCGGGGGAACTCACGAGAGGGGATGGGGGGCGGCGGCGCTTTGGGGAGGCTGGGCGCCGCCGCCGGGGAGGGGCGGCTTATTCGCCGCCGCCGAGGAGCCCGCCGAGGAGGTCTTCCGCTGGCTCCGTCACGCCCTCAAGCGTATCGCCCAAGGGATCGCCGTCGCCGGCAAGCGGGTCCAGGACAGGCTCGATCACGCCGGTAAGGTCCTCTCCGCCGCCGATGTCGAGCGTCGTCGCGAGATCGTCTCCGGCGGCGAGCACCGGCTCGATGGCGCCGGTGAGATCGTCGCCGCCCGCGATGCCTTCCAGCGCGCCGCCAAGGTCGCCGCCATCCGCCAGAGACGGATCGAGGGCGCCGGCGAGGCCGCCGTCAAACCCGTCGCTCACCGCGCCGACGGCCGCGATGTCTTCTTGAACCGGGGCGCTGTCGCCGATGCTGAACCCAAGGCTTGAATCGGGGTCGATCGAGACAAAGTCCTGACCGGGCAGGGTCTCGTTCAGCGTCTCGCCGAGGGTGAGCGTTTCTGCGCCGAGAGTCTGAGTTGTGGTATCGAGAAGGCCGCTGACATCCGCGGAGGCGAGCTCGCCGCCGCTTCCAAGGCCGGTCGACACCAGTTGTCCCATCTCGCTCTCTTCGGAAAATTTGCTGAGCGCGATGAGCGCTTCGCTGTCTTCAGAACCAATGGGACGCGAATCGGCGACAGTGCCAGTGATAAGGCTGCCGGGCGCGGCCAGAAGGCCGTCGACGAGATAGGCGTCGCCATTGGACGTCTGAATGAGCGTCTGACCGGTGTCTTCCAGAACCCCGAGGACGGCGCCGGAGAAAGGCACGCCGCCGGGCGCGGTTTCGTCGGCCATTTGCGCAATGAAGATTGAGCCCTCAACAAGCTCTTCTCCCGCCTCTTTGCCGACCCAGGCCCAGGTTTCATTATTGTTGTCCGGGTCGCCGGTGTTGGCGAGGAGGCCGGTGCCTGCGACGCCGTTCGGGCCCACAAGTCCGCCCACGGAGAGCGTGCCTGCGTCGCCAAGCGTCAGGTTGCCGTCGTCGCCTTGCGCGCCTTGCTGGCCCTGCATTCCGGGGGTTCCATTTTTTCCTGCTTCGCCCTGTTCGCCTTGCGGGCCGGGAGCGCCTGCCGGCCCGGCGGGCCCGATTGCGCCGACGCGCATAGCGCCGTCGGATGAACAGGCGGACAGTACGAGGCCGAGACTGGCGCATAGCGCAAACGGGCTCACGAGAGATGCGTATTTCGGCATAGGATCCTCCTGTTTGCAGGCTTTGCAGCACGCGAGCGAGCAAAGCCGGTTGTCATGCAGACGGGACGAATCTTTTGCGTAAATGCTTACCTTCAGTCGCATATGACGCCGGCCTGCATTATCAGCCTTAGTCATGGACTTGATGACGAAAAATCATAACCCCCATATGAGGTGATGATTTGATTTTAATTTCGAATGAGCAGTAAAGCGGATAAGCGGCGGGAGTTTTACTTGATCTTTATATGGACTGCCGGGTCCGTCCGGCGCGGTTCGCGCCGGCGTTCGTAAACAAAGCGTAAAAATGCAATCAGGGCCCGGCCTTTGCCGGACTATTGTCGCGTTTTTTCAGCCGGCCGCCGAAAACGCCGTCACCTGGTTGCCGGCTTCGTTATAGGCCAGCTTGTCGAAGCAGGTCAGGCGCGCAACCTGGATGCCGCGGCCGTTCTTGTAGGCGGCGCGGGCGGGGGAGAATTTCGTGAAGTCGCTCCACTGAAAACCCGGCCCCTTGTCGGTGATGATCACGTAAACGCCTTCGGGTTTTCTCGCGAGCACCGCTTCCGCACAGCGTTCCGCATAGGCGGGGTTATGCAGCCGGCGCTCGATTTCAGCGTTCAGCATGCCGTCTTCCATGAGACGCGCCTTTTCCTTGAAGCCGATTTCGAGATTGCCGTGCTCGACGGCGTTGCGCATGAGCTCCGTCAGGCCTTTCGCCGCCGCCGCGCGGTCAGGAAACGCGTAGGCCAGAAATCGCGCCAGGGTTTCCGCTTCCTTCAGCGTGCGGAAGACGAATTTTCCCGTCTCCGCCTGTTTCAGCGTCTCCAGAAGTTTCAGATAGTGCGCGCCGGCCGCGCGCGTCTTCGCGGCTTTCTTCTTCGCGGCGTCAATGATGCATTTTACCGTGCCTTTCGAGATCGGCGCGTGAAGGACAAAGAAGGCCGCATCAAGAAGGGTTTCGGAAAGATGCGGCTCCTGCGCGGCTTCACAAATGATAATGGTCGGAATATGGCCGGCGACGGATTCGGCGAGATCGTCGAGGCCGTCCCCGGAAAAACCGAGCAGGTCGACGACCAGCACGGCGCGCTCGTCTTCCATATCCATGAGATGCTGCACGGTCTTCTCAAGATCGTCGAAGATCATGCAGGCGCCGTCCTGGTATTTGGCGATCACCCGGGCGTGGCGGGCGTCGGCCGAAAAGACGACGATCTGGACGGGCGCGTCTTCTGCGGTGGTCGCATCGGTCTTGAGAGCGGCGTCGGCGTTCATGGCGTTACTCCTTGAAGGCGCTTTCCGCCACTTTGCGGGCGGGCGACAGGATGTGGGCGAGGAGGGTGCGGTCGCCGAGAATGATGTCCGCCATCACCGTCATGCCGGGAATGATGATGTTGCGGTCCGGATCGTCGCCCACGTAATTCTTGTCGAGGAATACTCTGCCGCGGTAATAGCGCTCGCCGCCGGCCCCGGAGAATGTCGTTGCGGAAACATAGGCGAGCTCGCCGCGCACGGAGCCGAAGCGCGAATAGTCATAGGCGCTGAATTTGACGTCGACCATGTGCCCGGCGCGCACCTTGCCGATGTCTTTGGGCGCGATCTTGATTTCGACGATCAGTTCTTCGTCGAGAGGCACGATCTCGGCGATCACCTGTCCGGCGGCGATGACCCCGCCAAGGGAGTTGACGCTGAGGCCCTTGACGATGCCGCGCACCGGAGAGTCAAGCGTCAGGCTGCGTGCGCGCGCCTCCAGTTTCTCGATGGTCTCGCGGTTCTGGGCGATTTCGGCGGTGATGTTGTCGAGCGCCACATAGGCGTCGTCGCGGGCCTTGGCTTCCTGCAGCTCAAGGCGCTGGTCGTATTCCGAGAGCGCCGTTTCAGCGAGCGTGATGTCGCGCACAAGCTGTTTCGCCGAGCCTTTAAGATCGTTGAGATTGCGCTCGGTTTCAAGAAACTGGATGCGCGGCAGATAGCCTTCGGCGAGAAGGCTCTTGCGCCGTTCATATATTTCCTGCGCGATGTCGAGATTGTGCCGGACGGTTTGCGACTTCTCCCGAAGCGCCAGCAGCATCTGGTTTTTCTGCTCGCGCTGCTCGGCGATGACTTCGCGCTCTTCGGTCAGGGCGGCGCGCATGCTGCGGAAGGTCTTCTTCTGCTCTTCAATATAGCGCGCGTCGGCGCCGGACAGGTGAGCGAAATCCGGCTCGCGGCCTTCGACAAAGGCGCGGAAGCGCTCCTCGCGCGCAAGCAGCGTCTGTTGTTTCTCGCGGGCCTGGCGCAGATCCTCGACAACGCCGTCGCCGACCAGCGTCACAAGCGGATCGCCTTCATTGATAAGCTGGCCTTCCTCGACAAGAATGTCGCGGATGACGCCGCCCGTCGGGTGCTGAACCGTTTGCAGAGAGCCGGACGGCGCGACTTCGCCCTTGGTGCGCGTGACTGCATGGATATTGGCGACGCCCGCCCAGACGAGAAGCGCCGTGACGACCGCGGCGATGGCGTAGGTGACGCTGCGGGCATTGTTCGGCGCTGTCGGTTCGGCGAGCTCGACCGACGCGGCGAGATAGCGCAGATCCTCGGCGCCGTTCCGGTCTTGCGCGGGATCGTCATGATGAGAGGAAAACAGATCTTTGATCATGCGACATTTTCCTTGGCGGTTTCGGTTCCTGTTGCGGGAGCGGCGCGCGCCGGCGCGGCTTCGTGCGGGCGCAGACCGTAGGCCGTGACTTCGTAGCAACGGCTGCAAAGGCTCAGAAGCTCTTCGTTCTGTGATGCGATGAGGATGGTGCGCTTGCCGATATTCTCGCGGATGAAGACTTTCAGCTTCAGACCGCAGGCGCCCATCACGAGCGGGCCCGGCAATTCGTCGATGAGGAAGAGATTGCCGTCCAGAAGATAGGCGCGCGCCATGGAGATCTGCATCAGAAGGTTGAACGACAAGGACCGGTTCTGGATGACGGGCGTCGCGAGGCCGTCGCGCAGGGCTTTTACCGAATCGGCAGCGCCCGCCATGTCGAGTGCGCGCCAGAGCTCTTGATGATTGGCCTCGGGCCGCACCAGGCGGAGATTTTCCTCGATGCTTCCCTGAAAGAGCTGCGGCTGCTGCGGGATATAGGAAATCTTGTGACGCAGATTGGCCGTGTCGAGCTGGCGGATGTCGAAGCCGTCGATGCGCACTGCGCCGTATGACGGATCGTACATGCCTTGCACGAGTTTCAGGAGCAGCGATTTGCCGGCGCCGCTGCGGCCAGTGAAGCCAATGGCTTCGCCCGGCGACGCGGAGAAGCTGATATCGGTGAAGACGGGCGTCGTGCGGGTCTCGAAACGCAAGCCCGCTTTTTCAAATGTCACGCCGCCGCGCAAGGTCTTGAGCGGCGCGCCGGCGGCCCGCGCTTCCTCCGCCTCGACAATATCCATCATGGTGTCGATCTGTATGATGCTGTTGCGGATCTGTTCAAAGCGCTGGATGACCGCGCAGAAATTGTGGAAAGGCGTCAGCGTGCGCCAGGTGAGAATGAGGCAGGCGATCATCGCGCCCGCCTGAAGCTGGCCGGAAAAACTCAACATCGCCCCGAAGGACAGGGTGGCGAGACCGCCGAGCAGCGTCACCCCATGCGCCAGCGTTTCGGCAAGATTGCCGGCGTTGGTAAGCCGCGCGAAAGCGTCATATTCCCTTTTTGAGAGGGCGGCGTATTTGCTCTCCCACTTGCCGCCGAGGCCTGAGGCCTGGATATCCTGGGTTTTCGCGAAGGTTTCGAGGAGAAAGCGCTGGCTCGCCGCGCCGGTGCGCGCCGTGCGTCTTATGTCGACGCCGATGCGTTTGCGCATCAGCGCGAAGATGACGATGTAAAGCACGACGCAGGCGAGGGGCACCGCGACGAGCACCCCGCCCACGAGCAGAATGGCGACGAGATAGATCGCCGCGAATGGCAGCTCCAGCACCGACAGGAAGGCGACGGAGTTGAAAAAATCCCGCAGCGACTCAAAGGAGCGCAGGCGCAAGAGCTGCGCCGTCACCGAAACGCTGTCGCTTGTCTGCGAGGACAAGCGCATCAGCTTTGAAAAGCTGAGATTGCCGATGATGTTGTCGATGCGCGCGGCGATCCAGGCAAGGCGGCGCGAGCGCAGGCCGCGCAGGAACCAGTCGCAGGCGATGGCGATGGCGACGCCGGCGACGAGGTGAGGGAAGGCTTCCGTGACGCGGGCTGAAATCACGCGGTCATAAACCACCATGATGAAAAGCGGCGTCGCCAGCCCGAGAATGTTGATCAGAAAGCTGAGACACAGGATTTGCGTCAGGAGTCCGTAAAATCGGATGGCGAGGGCGCGGAACCAGCCAAGTCCGGCGCCGGCGCGCAACGCCGCCGCGGTCTCCTTCTTGTCGTCGGAGGGCTTGGAAAAAACATAAACGCTCGCGCCGCGCAGGGCCCTGTCGCGGTCAAGATTGACCGGACGGATATCCCGCGTCACACAATCGAAAAGGCGGGCGATGCGCTCGCCGTCGCGATGCTCGATGGTCAAAATGACGCCGGGCGCCGGCTCTTTCAGAACGCCGCGCGGCGACAGGACGAGGGCCGGCGCGCTCAGCCTGTCCTCATGGCGCGGCTTGAGGCGGGTTGCGTCAAGGCCGAGATTGACCATGGCGTTCATCAGGTCGATGAGGTGAAAGCCGTCCTCGAAATGGGGCATGATCTCGACGACGTCGCGCACGGAGCGATGCCGTCCGAGCACCGAAAGAATGGCGCAGAACGCTTCCGCATAGGGCCCGGAAAAACCGTCCCCCCAACGCAGGGCGCGCAGCCTGTCGAAAAGCGCGCGCGTTTCCTGATTGAGCGCGCCGTCCTCGCTTTGCGGTTCTGCCTGTAGTGTCTGGTCGGGGGAGCTGGTCATGCCGCCGGCGCCTCCCCGTATTCCGCCGTGAGGCCGCGCGGCGCCAGAACGGCGCCGGCGCCTTCGGCGTGCAAGTCGCGATTGCAGAAGCGAATGAGATTTTCATCGGCGGTGTTCAGGAGAATGACGCTGTGCGCGCTCATTTCCAGAAGCGTCGTCACGGTGAGGTCATAGCTGCGATTATCGAGCAGCTCGCAGGCCTCATCCACAATAATAATCTGCGGGCGGGCCGCCAGCGCGCGGGCAATGGCGATGCGTTGCTTGAGGCCGGTGGGGGCCTCGTCGCCCTGACGGCCGCTGATCGCCGTGTTCCAGCCGTTTGGCATGCGCGCGACATCCGTGTCGATGCCGAGGCTGCGGACGACGCGCAGAGCCTCGTTGCGATCGCGCAGTCCGAAGCTGGTCAGATTGTCGAGAATGCCGCCATTGAACAGCTTGGCGTTGGGAGACAGGTAGCCGATATAGTTGGCGCGCTCCGTTAGCGCGATGGATTGCAAGGGGCGGCCATCGACGATGATCTCCGCCTCGTTACGCGGCGCGAGCCCGGCGATGACCTTCAACAGCCGTGAGGCTTTTTGCGGGGCTTCCGCTCTAACGAGGACAATATCGCCTTCGCGGAAATGCAAGGGCGCGCTTTCACCGGCCGGCGCGTTGAAACGCTGCAGCGTGAGAAGGCGGCGCGCATGATCGCTCTTTGCTTCTTCGATGACCCGGACGGCTTCCGTCTCGCCGCCGATGAGCGAAAAGAACTGTTCGCGGCTGGCGTCATATTCCTGATATTTCATCCACAAGATCATGCCGCGCTGCAGGGGCGAGATAAGCCGGCCTGACAGCATGATGCAGGCGATGATCGCGCCGATGGTGAAGGCGCTTGAGGTGGCGATGAAAACACCGATGGAAACCACCGAGGCCGTCATCAGATTGCCGAGCACCATGGAGGTGTTCAGCATATTGGCGGAGGATTTTGAAACCCGGAAATTCGCCGCGCTGGTGGCGTATTGCAGCGGCTCGTAGCGGCGTTCGAACAGTTTTTCGAGCGAAAAGCATTTCAGCGCGCTCATGCTTTGCAGGGTCGAAATCAGGAAATCGTACCGGGATTCATCCGCATGCCGGCGCTCGGCGATGGCGTCGCGCAGATAAAGGCTGCCGGCAAGTCCGTTGGCGAGGATGAAGACGACGATGGCGAGCGGGGCCAGCACCATCAGTCCGCCGATCTGGAAAATCAGCGCCAGATAGATGAAGACGAAGGAAAAATCGATCAGCACGGTGAGCGCATGGCCGGAATGAAAGTCTCGGAAGGCGCGGATCGATTGAAGCTTTTGCAGACGCTGCGAGGCCGTCTGGGACTCCAGTCTTTCGAGGCTTGAATTGAGGACGCGCCTGACGGCGGCGCGCGAAAGATTGCGCTCGAACGCGGCGCCGTTCCGGGAAATGATCTTGCCGCGTTCGATGCGCAGGATGATTTCAAGCCCGATCGCGACGACGACCCCGATGACCAGCATGATCAGAGTCTGACTGGCGCGGGCGGGCATCACCCGGTCGTAGACCTGCATCGAGAAGATGGGGAGGGCGATGGCGAGCAGGTTGATGAAGATCGTGCCGACGATGAGTTCCGGCGTGCGGTTGCGCCAGAACCAGTCAACCCGTCTGTAGGCCCCCGCCGCCCCGGACATCAGCCAAACAGCCCCCCGCCGCCATCGCCGAGGCCGGCTAGGCCGTCGTCAACAAGCGGCAGTCCTTCCGAGATGATCGAATCCGGATCAGGCAGATCGAGTCCGCCATCGAGACCGAGATCGCCGCCGTCGCCGTCGCTGATCAGGATGTCGCCGATCAGTTCGCCGTCGACATCGCCGGAATCGTCCACATCAAGCGATAAATCGCCGTCGCCTTCCTGGGCGCCGAGAAGCTCCTGTGCGCCGTCGACGGTTTCATCCAGCGGCGCGAGCAGCGAGTCGACGTCGAGATCGCCGAGCAGGCCGCCATCACCCGTCATATCGCCGAGGGGATCGTCGAGCGCCTCGCCGGCGGCGTCGAGGGTTTCGTCGACGGCGTCCAGAGGATCGACCGGATCGCCGCCGAGGACGGAGATGTCGGCTTCGCCGTCGCCCAGCGGTTCGCCCCCATCCGTATCGAGCGGCGCGACCGCGTCAATGTCGAGGAGCGAGCCTTCGCCGTCTTCGGGCGTGTCGCCGCCGGCGCCGTCGCCATTGAGCGAGAGGACGGAATCGATTTCGATCAGCGGGTCGGCGCCATCTTCGGCGTCGCCGCCTTCATCGCCGCCGAGCAGGCCGTCAACGAGACCGCCCAAGCCGTCGCCCAGACCGCCGTCTCCGCCGTCGCCGAGAACGTCCTCAATCGGGTCCGTGACCTCGTCGACAATATCGCCGAGACCGCCTTCTTCATCGCCGCCGCCAAGAATGTCTTCAACGGGATCGATGATGTCATCGAGACCGCCGCCCAAGCCGCCGCCATCGCCGTCCAGAATGTCGCCGACTGCGTCAGTCACATCGTCGACGGCGTCTTCGACGCCCTCATCCACGGCGCCGGCGACATCATCGACAACGCCGCCCAGATCTTCGCCCGCGCCGTCGAGTCCGTCCACGAGGTCGCCGACGGGGCCGTCGTCCACAATACCCATGCCGGTGTCGCCAGCGAATCCGTCGAGAGGGCCGGTGATGTTTTCGCCGATCGTATCGATCAGGCCGCCGGCGGCGCCATCGACAAGCGTATCCACACTGCCGAGAATATTGTTCAGCGCGCCACCGTCGGGAAGCCCGCCGATGGGCGCGGTTACGGCGTCCGCCAGTCCGCCAATGGCATCGACGGTTCCGCCCGGATTGGTGAACACGCCGGCGATCAGATCTGCCGCGCCGCCATCGAGAAGCCCCCCGGTCACATCGGTGAGCCCGTCAACGGTTTCGCCGAGACCGCCGCCCGAAACTTGATTGAAAAGCCCGCCAATGCCGGAAACCACGTCGTCGATAAGCGCGCCCGCGGCAGGAAGCGTCACAAGGTCGCCAACGCCAGAAAGCGAGTCTGTCAGGTCCGTAAGACCCGTCAGGCCGGCGAGCGGCGTGTCGCCCAGAAGCGCGTCGCCGATCGTGTCGACCTGCGAGAGAACGCCGTTCAGAATCTCATCGGTCCCGCCGAGAAGCACATCCTGCAGGCCGTCGACAATATCCGTGACCGGATCGAGGACCTCTGCGGCGCCGTCGACAACGCCGCCGATGATTTCAAGCGCGGGATCGAGGGGCAGGCCTTCCAGCACGCTGTCGAGCGCTCCGGCGACGCCGTCCACCAGATCGAGCGCAGGTTCAACAACGGGGACGACGATATCGGTGGCGACGTCAATGACGTCGTCAATGCCATATCCGTCATGTCCGGGACCGTCGGGCGTTCCCCCGGGATCGCCGTCCCCGTCACCGCCGCCGGGAGTTGGCGGATCGCCGCCATCCGACGCGGGCGGGGGCTGCGTCGTCGTCGGCGTATCGATGTCGGTCAGATTGTCTTGCGCGCCCGGGCTGACGACCGGTCCTTTCACCACTGGCTGCGCCGGCGGCGCATCTGCATCGTTGATAGCGGCGCCGAGGGGCGCGATGGAAAACTGCGCGCTAAAAGACGACCCGCCTGCGGGGCCTGATGCGGTTTGCAGGGATTTCGGTCCGCCGTCTGCGGCGGGAAAGGCCCCGGCCTGCGCGCCATCGAGGGCGTGAAAGGTGTTGAAAGACGGAGCTTCAGGAAAGGCGGCGGTATAAGCCTGCGCCGTATCGCCAACCGGGCCGCGACCCAGCGCGTCCGCATTGGCCGAGGCGATGCTGACGCCGTCAAAACCGGCAAACCCGCTGTCGCCGGCGAGCGCGCCGCCGTCGGTCAGCCCTGCCTGCAAGACCGCAAAGTTGAGATTGCCCGTGCCGGACACCCCTTCGAGGATGCCGTCCAGGTCTTCTGCGCGAAACTCCTCCGCTCTCAGCCGCGAAGAAACGGACCCGTCCTCAAGGGCCGCGTCCTCGGCGGTTACAAACTCGTTCGGAACGTCTCCGGCATAACCACTAGAAGGCATGTCCCGCTCCCTTTCGCACCGGGTCGGAGCGTCTTCTCCAGGAAGGCGCGGCTCCGACTGGCCGGGAAGCGTCGACTTTTTTGCAAAATTTAAGAACCCCAAGATGGGGGTATGAGTATGTTCAATTGACCCTATTCGATTAATGTTTTGCTTAGAATACTGACAATTGAAATGACTTCAATCTTTGTACATACGTTCTGTAGAATCATAAAACGCCAGGTGCAAATGATTTTTTTGAAAGCGGGCGCGTGGGATCTTGTTGACCGTTTTTCTTGTTTCTTTCGCCGCCAGTGCGGCGCTCTACGCCGCCGCTGTGGGGCTTCTCCGGCGCGCGCAGAACGCTGCGGCGTCTGAAACGAGCGCGCGCGCCGATATCTTTTGCGCCGGCGGGCTGTTCGGCATGGCTCCGGTCATTGCGTTTGAATTGTCAACGGCCCCTGTCGCGTCAGTTGGTCCGTCAGCGGACGATGTAGCGGGGCCGCTTTTCTGGGCAACGGGAATGAGCCTTTTTGTTTTCGCCGGCATATGCAGCGTGCAGCTTTTCAAGCGCTACCGGCTCAATCCCTTGACCCTTGTCGCCGCCGCGCTTGTTTACGCCCTTCTGGCGGTGGCTGGTATCGCGGCTATCCTGGCGGCCCAGTTTGACGATATCCGCAATGCGGTCACGCTTGCCGCGATTGGCGCGGCGCCGGTCAGTTTCCTCCTGCACTGGCTGGTTTTCGCGGCGCCGTCGCGATTGGCGGGAGCGCTTGGCGCAGGCCTGGTGCTTGCCGGTCTTTCCGCGGCGGCGGCGAGCGCGCTCGGCGGCGAGAGCAGCAGCTTCGTTGAGGCGCAGACGGTCAAATGGCTGGGGGTCTGGGCCTGTCTTATGCTGGCGGCGATGCGCTTCCCGCGCCGTCGCGGCGAGACGGCGCTTCAGCAGAAAACCTTCTCCATTGAAGACCTGCCTGCCGGGGTGATGGCGTATGCGCTCGATGACGAAGGTTTCGTTCAGGCCGCGACGCCCGCTGCAAAGACCTTCTTCCGGATTGAGCCGTCTTTGCCGGAAGGGCGCAAGGCGCCTTTGTTGACACCGCTTACATGCGACGAAGAGGAGTCGCTTCACAGCGATAAGGCGGGAACGCCCTGCGCTTTTGTCGATAGAGCGGGGGTTCGGCGCTATGTCCGTCTTCATGAAAGCCGGACAGGCGCGGAAAAGGCAAAGGGCTTCCGCCTGATGGTCGCCGAGCCCATGAACGACGCCGTGGAAAAAGAGCGGCAATGGCGACGCTTCGATAAACGCATGACATCCATGATCGACGCCAATGACGATATGGTGCTGTTTGTTTCGGCCAGCGGTCTTGTCAGCGATATCAATCGCTGCGCCCTGCGGTTCCTGAAAAAGGCGCGCATGGACTGTGTCGGCGACTATGTGTGGAATCTGTTTCCCGGAACGCAGAAGACCTCCGCGGCGGCGGCATGGCGGGCTTTGCTGGATCAGGCCGGGGGCGAGGAGGCGGTCAAAAGCCAGGCGGTTCTGACGCCCGGCGAGGGGCGGCCGCGTCTTTTCATGCTGACTATTGCGCAGATTGAGAATGACGACGCAGAGCGGGAGTTTTTGTGTCTGGGCCGCGACATCACGGACGTGACCCAGGCGCGCAAATCCTTTCAGGAGGCGCAGGCGCGTCTCGAACAGACCATCGCGGAACGCACCCGGGAGCTTCAAGGCGCGAAAAAGGCGGCGGACGAGGCCAATCTGTCGAAAAGCCGGTTCCTGGCGAATATGAGCCATGAGCTGAGAACGCCTCTGAACGCCATTCTCGGCTATACCGATCTTATGCTTCAGGACCTTTCCGATGACGGCAAACAGGAGTCGCAGGAATATAAAGATCTCGGGCGCGTGGTCGCGAACGCCCGCAATCTTCTGAACCTCATCAACGATATTCTCGATCTCTCCAAGGTCGAGGCCAACAAGATGACGCTTTCCTATAGTGATGTAACCGTCGGCGCGCTTGTGGAAGACATCCGCGCCGGCGCCGACCCGCTGATGGCCAAGCATGGCAATGTTTTCACCGTTGATGCGCCCGAAGACATGACGTCGATCGCCATCGACCGTCAGAAGGTCTCGCAATGCCTGCTCAACCTGTTGAGCAACGCCGCCAAGTTCACCAAGGGCGGCGCTATCTCGCTGAAAATATGGATGAGCGAGGACGACGGCGCCCCCATGGTCTATTTCGAGGTGCGCGACACCGGCAAAGGCATGACGGCGCAGCAATGCGAAGCGATTTTCGACGAGTTCGTGCAGGTGGAGGATTCGGATCAGCAAACCTCCGGCGGCACCGGCCTCGGCCTGCCGATCACGAGGCGTTTCTGCCAGCTCATGGGCGGCGATATTGTCGCGGCGAGCACGCCCGGCGCCGGATCGCGCTTCACGATGTGGGTCAGGAACGGGATGACCGAAGAGACGAGGGCGGCGGAAGACGCCGCCTGACGCGGTGCGGTTCCGTTGCATGAGAGGTGAGATGCGATCGCTGAAAATTCTGATCGCCGACGATAATCCGGACGGCCGCGCCATTCTTGAGCGCTATCTGACGCGCAAGGGGCATGACGTTGCCTCTGCGAGTGACGGCAAGGCCTGTCTCGACCGGGCGCTCTCGGAGGATTTCGATATCGTGCTTCTCGACATGAACATGCCGGTGATGGACGGCTGGCGGGCGGCGGAACAGATACGCGCGCAAAAGACATATGATGAATTGCCGATCATCGCCTTCACCGCCTATGCGATGCGCGGCGACCGGGAAAAATGTCTCGATGCGGGCTGTTCGGATTATCTTCCCAAGCCCATCGATTTCACGGCGCTCGCGGCGATGCTGGAAAAACATGCGCGCGCATGAAAACGCGGCGGCTTTGAAAGCCGCCGCGCCGCGCCTGAGGAAAAAGCCTCAGTTCGACTTGGTCTGAATATATGGAAAGTACAGGGAAACCAGCGCGCCATTTCCGGATGGCGCGTCGGCGATTTCGATTTTGCCCCCGTGATGGGTCAGGACGCTGTTCGCGACGGCAAGCCCGAGCCCGAGCCCGTCATAGGCGGGGGCGTTTTCCCTTTTGACCTGATAGAACGGCGCCAGAACGTCCTGGCGTTCCTCTGCGGGAATGCCGGGGCCGTTGTCTTCGACCGAAACCAGGAAATAGTCGCGCGAGGCCGGTTCGAGACGCACCGTGACCGAAGGGTTGTCTGAGAACCGCACCGCATTGGACAGCACTGCGGACAGGGCCTTGCGGATATAGTGCGGGTTGCCCTTGACCGTCTGCTCGGGGCGATCGGTGTAAATATTGATCTTCGCCTCCCGCGTATTATGGCGATGATCGAGCATCTCCCATTCATGCAAAACGGATTCGCGCAGATTGACGGCGAGATTGGACGGCGCCGGCATGCCCCTTTGCAGGGTCATGAAGTCGGTCAGGTCCTCGACGATGCCGAGAAGGCCCCAGCCGTCCTTTTCGATATGGCGAATGCGTGCGGCCGTTTCCTCCGGGCTCAGGCGCTCGATGTCATAGCGCTTCATCTGCTGGGAAAGGCCCAGAATATGATGGAGCCGGGTGCGGACCTCATGATTGAGCTTTCCCGTCAGGTCGTTGCGGTTGGCCGATTTCAGCGCCGCTTTCAGGATCGCCTCGACCGCGGCGTCGTCGTCCTCGGCCTTGATGTTTTCTCTCTCCCGCAGTTCGGAGAGCCGTTTGACAAGACGCGTATTGACGTCGCGGATGAGTTTCGCCGAGCGCGCCTGATTGAGCTGTTTTTCAACCCGCGCCCAGACGACCGGGAAGTCATAGGGTTTGGTGACATAGTCATTGGCGCCCATGTTCAGCGCGCGGGTGATGGCGTCCGTGTCATGACGCGCGGAAATGGCGATGATCGAAGGCTGCTTGCCTTCCTGATCGGTTCGGAGTTTCTCGATGACTTCAAAGCCGTCGACTTCCGGCATCATGATGTCGAGAAGCACGATCTCGTAATCGTCTTTATGGATGGAATCCAGCGCCTCGCGGCCATTGCTCGCCATGGCGACATCGCACCCCATGCGCAGGAGGTGGCGGCTCAATACATTTCGATTGTCTTCAAGATCGTCAACGACAAGCACTTTTGCGGCTGATTCTGACATCTGCGTCCCCTGTGTCCCCTGAAAAACCGAAAGCGCAGTTTAAAAATAAATGCGTCCTTTGATCACCCGCATATAGGGGTAAAGTTGGAGACAATTGCACCAATCCTGGACACGCTTTTTCAGGGAAGACAAAAGTCAGTTTACTGACCGAGGCGCCGTCATGGCGCAAGCGCATTTGGCGCGAGGGCGGGGAGGCTATTGCGCGCCGGCCGCGCGGGCCGGCGGCGGCGCGCCGCGGCGCGCCGGTTTGCCGGCTTCTTGCAGGGCAAAGCCAAAAAACACCTTGGTGCCTTTGCCGGGCTGGCTCTTGATGCTGACGCCGCCATTCATCATGCGCAGAAGGCGGATGCATATGGGCAGGCCGATGCCCATGCCGCCTTCCAGGTCTCCGCCGAGGTTTTCCTTGGCGAAATGCGGCTGCGTAAGAGAGGCGGCCTTTTCCTCGGTCATGCCGACGCCCTGATCGCTGACACAACCTTTAAGCCGGCCGTCCGCAACGGCGATAGTGATCGAGATGACGCCTTCATGGGAATAGTTGATGGCGTTTTTAATGAGGTTGATCAGGATCTGCCGGATGCGAAGCTGGTCGCCGACATAAAAGGCGTCGCATTCAGGCCCGGCCCTCAATCGCAGGGTGATGTCCTTATGGATCGCGAAAGGCTCAAAAAAAGAGACGGTTTCTTCCAGCATCGTGCGCAGGTTGAAGCGCGAGGCGCTGAGAATCGCCGCGCCTTTGTCCAGCTTCACGAATTCGGAAAGATTGTTCAAGAAGTCTTCGAGATGAATGGAGGCGGCTTTCATTTTCCGGATGGAGTCGGCCGCGCCCTGGTTTTCGCCGGCGGCGATCATGTGGTCGCAATAGCCGATGAGCGACCTGACCGGGGATTTCATCTCGTGACTGACGACCGAAATAATACGGCTGTTGATGGCCGCCTGCTCCTTGGCTTCGGCAATAAGTTCGCGCAGTTTCTTTTCGTGTTGATGGCTTGAAATAGCAAACCGCACGGTCCGTTCGAGAATTTCGCGCGTCAAGGCCGACTTCTCGATATAGTCATAGGCCCCGTGTTGCAGGGCCTCGCGGTCAAGCTCGGCGTCCGAAACGCCGGTAAGGAGCACGATGGGAAAGGGCGCGGAGCGCCCGCCGATTTCCCGAATGACGTCCATCCCAGTCAGCCCGCCGGGAAGCCGGTAATCGACAAGCGCTGCGTCGAATTTGTTTTCCGAAATCGCGATGCGTGCGTCGGACAGGTTTTGGGCGTGCGTGATGTTGTAGAAAGGACGCTTGAACGACCCCAAATGCCTTTTGAGGATTTCAAAGTCCCTTTCATCGTCATCTAGGACCAATATGCGCAAGCTGTCGCCAAGCGGCATGGCCAAGATCCCTGCTAGTCATTTTGATGTCTAAAGCACAACTCTTAGTTTTTCATTAAGCACTTGTTGAGTAATGATGTGAGGCTGTTTCGCAATAGGCGCAGGACGCGTCGCGGGAGTGCGCATGTCAGATCAATCGCCCAGAATGATATGCATCGACGATGATCCCTTGGCGCTGGACCAGTTGCGTTTTGCGCTGGATGAAATTCGTCTTCCAATTCGGTGTGATTATTTTGGCTCGCCGGCAAAGGCCCTGAGCGCTCATCGCGCCAACCCCGCCGATCTTGTGCTTTCCGATTTGCGTCTTGGCGCGACAACCGGGCTGAAGCTGATCGCGGAAATGCGCAACTATTCGCCGAACGGCATCTATATGCTGATCTCCGGACAGGCCGATCTCGAATCCGCGCTTGCCGCCATGAATTACGGCGATGTCTATCGCTTCTATACCAAGCCCGCCGAAAGGGAGAATCTCGAAGCCGGGCTTTGCGACGCGCTTTCCGAACTCAATGCGCGGCGCTTGCGCAGCGTGTCCCTGACGACGCTGGGCGCGGTCGAACAGATGACGATCGGCGTTGCGGCGATCGGCGTCGACGGCGCGCTGATTTTCGCCAATGGCGCGGCGAAATGCATTTTCGAGGAAAGCGGTTTCTTCGATATGCGCGGCGGGGCGACGACGGTCCGCTCGGTTCAAGCCGATGAAACACGCCAGTTTCAGGAATTTCTGCGCAAATGTGCGGCCAATCCCGGCGATCTTCAGGAACGCTGCATGTTCCGTTTCACTGCGCCGGACAAACCGACGCCCGTAATCTTTTCCCTGTCCTTCAGCGCCTCGGGCGGCCCGCAGGATCAGCCCTTTTTCAATGCCCTGGTTCTCGATCCGGCGCGGCGCAGCCTGCCCAAGGCTTCGGAAATCGCTGCGGCGCTCAATCTGACGCCTAGCGAGGCCCGGATCGTCCATGGCTTGGCCGAGGGCGACAACATGGAAGAAGCGGCGAACCGCGCCGGGATTTCCATCAGCACGGCGCGGTCCTATCTGAAGACCGTTTTCAGCAAGACCGGCGTTTCGCGGCAAGCCGAACTCGTGCGTCTTACCTTGCTCGCCTGCGCCTGACCCCCCTCAGATGCGGATAGCCGCCGTCTGAATTTCTCATAAGGTCCCCGCCGCAGCAGTGGGAGACCATGCGGTTATGACGAGCCAGGAGCCTCCGGGCGGCGGCGCCGAGAGGCGGCGCTATTCGCGAAAATTGCACGAATGTCCGGTGCGGTTTGCGACCGCGCGGGAAGCGGATGCGATCGGCGACATCGTCGATATATCGGAAAGCGGCTTGTATATGCGCTGTGAGACGACCGCCGGCGTCGGCGATTATCTCATCGCCTATCCTGAGAAGCTGGGCCGTCTCGTCGGCAAGATTTCGCGTAAGGATCATGGCGGCGTCGCCGTCGAGTTTCTCATGAGCGAGACAAAGCGCGCGTTCTTTTCGAAACAATTGGATGCGGTTCTGGCTGAGCGGCCTTTGCTGAAAATCATGGAGCGCCGCGCCAGCGTGCGCACCAAGCTCAGTCTTGAGGCCGCCGCCGTCATGGAAGGCGAAAGCGAGACTTTCGCCTGCCGGATCGTCGAGCTTTCCGAGGACGGGGCCGCCGTGGAGACCGACCGCGTCCCGCCGCTCGGCGTGCGCGTGCGCATCGGCGTTCTTCACGGCGTTGTTGCGAGGCATACGCCTGCGGGGTTTGCGCTCGCCTTCTTGTCGCAAAAGCCGGAATAGCGCCCCGCCCACACATGACGTTCCGGGTCCGGTTCAGCGCCGCCCGCAGGGGCCGGGGCTTGCGGGGTGCAGGCAAACGCTAGGATAATCACCTGTTCGGTTTATCCGCCACGGCGTCAGCCAATTTTCCGGAATCCCCCCTATGGACGGTCTGTTTCAGATATTTTCGACGGAAAACTTCATGCCGCATGGGCACTGCTATTTGTGGTTCCCGCATATTCTGTGGCTGCATATCGTCAGCGATACGTTGATCGCCGCCGCTTACTTCGCCATTCCCCTGGCGCTGTTCAGGCTGGCGCGGCAACGGCCGGATTTCGGTTTGAACAGAAGCATCTACCTGTTCGTCAGCTTTATCGTTCTTTGCGGCCTGACGCATGTGATGGAAATTTACACGATCTGGGAGCCGGTTTATTTCCAGCAAGGCCTGCTCAAAGTGCTGACGGCGTTCGTTTCGGTCGCGACGGCGGTCGCCGTCTGGCCCTTGTTGCCGAAACTCCTGGCGACGCCGAGCACGGCGCAGCTTGAAACGGCGAATGCAGAACTCGCCAGCGCCTATGCCGCCCTGAAAACCAGCGAAGACCGGCTCGAGCTTGCGGTGAATGCGGGCGGCGTCGGTCTGTGGGATTGGGACATCGAAACCGGAGAGGTCTGGTATTCGGATTTATGGCTCGATCACCTCGGCTACAAGCCTGGCGAGGTCGAAAATCACTATGCCACATGGGAAGCGCATCTTTTGGCTGAAGACAAGGCGCGCGCCATCGCCGAGATAAACGCGCATCTGGAAACGGGCGCGGCTTACAGTTCGCAATTCCGCATGAGAACCAAATCCGGCGGTTATGTATGGGTGGAGGCGTTCGGGGTCGCGAACCTTGATGCAAACGGCCGGGCCTACAGAATGGCCGGCACGTTGATTGACATCACCGAGAAAAAACAAAGAGAACTTGAAGACGAGAAAAACCGGTTGTTCCTGCAATCGGTTCTTGAAAATGTTCAGGACGGTATTGTCGCCTGCAATGAGAAAGGGGAGCTGACGCTTTTCAATTTCGCCGCGCGCCAGTTTCACGGCATCGGCCTGCGCGACATCCACCCGACGGAATGGAGCTTCGCCAAGGATCTTTTCGAGTCCGACGGCGAAACGGCTTTGTCCATTCACCGCGTGCCTCTTCACAGGGCGATGAGGGGGGAGATCGTTGAAAGTCAGGAGATGGTCATCGCGCCGGACAACCTTGCCGCGCGTCGCTTTGTGGTCAAGGCGAAGCCGCTGATCAATACGAAGGGGCTTCAGATCGGCGCTGTGGCGGCGATGCACGAGATTACGGTGGAGCGCGAGCGCGAGGAGGCGTTGAAGCGCTCCAATGTCGAGCTTGAACAGTTCGCCCGGGTGACCTCGCATGACCTTCAGGAGCCGTTGCGCAAGCTAATAACGTTCAGCGAGTTTTTGAAAGAGGATCTCGGAGACGATCTGAACGAACGGGTCCGGTCCGATATCGATGCGATCAGCGCTTCGGCGGAGAGGATGAAGCAGCTTGTGAGCGATCTCCTCGAATTGTCACGCTTGAAAGGAAATGAAGGTCCGCCGGAGAGCGTGAGCCCGCGCGCCTGCATCGACGACGTCATGGAGCGTCTTTCGGAAGAAAGCCTCAAGGGCGCGCAGTTTTCCTATGAAGACTTGCCGGACATACGCGGGGACCGAACGCTGCTGACTCAGGTCTATCAGAACCTCATCGTCAATGCGTTGAAATTCATCCCGGCGAACCGGCGCCCCGAGATAGCTTTCACCGCCAGAATGGAGGGGCGGGTGGTTGTTCTGGGCGTGAAAGACAACGGCATCGGCATCGATCCAGCGCAACGCGATTATGTCTTTCAGCCATTATCCCGCCTGCACGGGCGCGACGATTATGAAGGCACCGGCATCGGGCTGGCGATCTGCAAGAAGGCCGTCGAGCGCATGGGCGGTCGCATCTGGATCGATGGCGATGGAAATGAAGGCACACACTTCCAATTCGAATTAAAAGCGGGCTGAAACTCGGTGTAATGATATTTTGCATCACATTTGAAATATTTAAAGGTGCATTTTTCTGCGGCTATATACATAATGAAGCGGGGAGAGGGAGGCGCAGGCATTTCGTTGTGTCTGCGCCATCTGCTAGACGAGGCTATATGAAGGAGAACAAGCCAAGGGTCTTGCTGGTTGAGGACGATTCGGCGGACCTCGAAATTATAACGCGCGTTATGGAAGAAAGCGGATTTTCCGCGAATATAGACGCAGTCAGCAGCGGCGCAGAAGCGCTGGACTATCTGAAAAGAAGAAACAGAAATGAGGGGCCGGACAACGCCTATCCCAACCTCATTTTTCTTGATTTAAACCTTCCCGGCATGTCCGGTTTTGAAATTCTGGCGAAGGTTAAAGAAGAGCCCGATATCAAGCGCATTCCTGTAATCGTGCTTTCCACATCAGGCGAGCCTGGCGATATCGATCAGTGTTATGCGCTTGGCGCGAGCTCGTTTGTCGTAAAGCCTGCGAACATTCAGGGTTTTGTCGATATCATGCAGCAAATCGAGCGTTACTGGTTCGAGATCGTGTCATTGCCTGCTCAGCCGGCCTGACCCGGTTTTCATGAAATGTCGGTGAGCGGCGGGCCTCGGCCCGCCGCTTCGCCATGGGGGTTCAATTCGCGCGCTCCTGGCGTGGACAGGACCGCGCCGGGCGTCCAGGTTTCATGCGCCGCGCGCGTGCAGGCTAAAACTGGCTGGGAAGAGGCGAGGATGCAGGAAAAACTATCCGCCGAAGACCGTTTCGGCATTCAGGATCTATTCGCCGCCTATGGCTGGGCGCTCGATACCGGCGATGTCGAGGGGCTGGTCGCGGTTTTCACCGAAGATGCGGTGATGATCGAAGAAGTCTTCGAGGATCCGGATATCTGGGAAGGCCATGACGGCATTCGCGGTCTCGCCAGGCATTATTTCACCTCGCCGGGCTTTCCGGGCCGCCAGCATCATGTGACGCAGCAGGTGTTCACGCCGAAAGGCGAGGGCGTCGTCGCCGTAAAGTCATTCGCCTTTGTCACCGAATGTCATGGCGAACCGCCTTATCTCTTGCGCTTCGCCGGCTGGTACGAAGACGAGGTGGTCAAGGGCGGCGACGGAAGCTGGCGTTTTCAAAAACGCGTGGTCAGGCTTTGGGACGGCAAGGCGCTGGAGCGCTTTCCCGGCCATGGCGGCTGGGTTCCGCGCAAGCGGCCGCCGGAGCTTGCGAAAAACCGCGGCTAGGCGTCAGCCGATTTCAACGCAGCCGCCATCCACATAGAGATCGACGCCGGTGATGAAGCTCGCTTCGCCAGAGGCGAGAAACAGGATTGCGTCAGCGATTTCCTCCGGCGCGCCCATGCGTTTCATGGGGACGGCTTCGGTCATCACCTTGCGCATCTGGTCAATCCCTTCCGGCGGCAGGCCGCTGCGGTTGATGATCGGCGTTTCCGTGGGGCCGGGGCTGACGAGATTGACGCGGATCTTCTCGCTGACGAGCTCCGCCGCGAGCGTGCGCGCAATGGCGCGCAGCCCCGCCTTGGCGGAGGCGTAAACGCAATTGCCGGGAATGCCGAGGACCGAGCCGATGGAGCCGGTAAAGATGATGGAGCCGCCTTCGCGCATCATGGGCAGGGCTTGTTGCGCCGCGAAGAACGCGCCGCGCAAATTGACGTTATGAACCTCGTCCCAGAACTCGGGCGTAATCTCGCGCGCTGGTGCAAAGCCGCCGACGCCGGCGTTTACAACAAGGCTGTCGATCCCGTCCATGGCGCCTTTGAGGTCGTCATAGAAGGCTTTTACGGCGTTCAGATCGGCGATGTCGCAGACCGATGCGAGCACCGCGCCCGTCTCCTTTTTCGCCTCGGCGAGCGTTTTCTTATTGCGGCCGGTGATCGCGACCTTCGCGCCCTGGTCGGCGAACTTCTTTGCGGCGGAAAGGCCGATGCCGCTATTGCCGCCGAGTATGACGGCGGTTTTGCCGGAAAAGCGCATGACAGCGTCTCCTCTTTTTAGAACATGGAAAGCGGATTGGGCGAGCTTTCGGGAACGTCTTGAACGCAGTCCCAATGCTCGACGATAAGACCGCCTTCGAGGCGGAAAATATCGATCACGCCGAAACCGGGGTCTGAGGGAAACCGGATGACGTGATAATGCAGGATGACATGATCGCCGTCGACAAAGGCGCGCTTCAGATGTTGTTCGGCCTCCGCGCTTTCCGCCTGTTTCTCGTCGAGGAACGCTTTTAACGACTCCACGCCGGGCGCGGCCATCTGGCTGTGCTGGATGTAATCGGGCGAGATGTAATCGTCGACCTTGCTCGAATCGAGCGGGACCAGAACCTGGTGAAACATGTCGATGACATGCTGTAGGTTGCGTTCTTCTTCAGGCGTTCTTGTCATTTTCTCGCCTCATTCCGCAGTCGCATAATGATGTCTTCGCCGTCAAAGGCGCTTAAAAAGCGATTGCATCGCCTGGGGTCGCGCATTGCAAGCAAAAGCGATGAGGCGGGCCCGTGATTTCGCCGTCAGTCAGACAAAAATTCAGGAATGAAGCAAAACCCCTTGTTTTATCGCCTGCCTCCCTGCTGGCGGGGGCGTGAGGAACCTTTGTCTTGAGCAGTCTGTTTGCTTTTCATCGCTCAAAAGGGGAATCCAATGTCCGCCGGGAATCGTCGCTTTTTTGACGAGGCGTGTCCTCAGTTCTTTACGCCGCGGCGGTCGCTTCAGGTCATCGCCGCCTCGGCGCTGTTTTTGTCCATCTTAGGCGCTGCGTTTTTCTTGCATGTCGCAAAGCCCGTGATGCTGCCTTTGACGGCGGCGTTCGTCATTTCCATCATTCTCGCGCCGGCGGCCAGCCGCCTGACGAAGCTTGGCTTTTCCCAGACCGGCGCGGCCGGCGCCGTGACCTTGCTGGCGGTGACGGCGATCGCCTCGGCGATCATTTTTTCAGGCCGGCCCGCCATCGCCTGGGCCGAGGATATTCCCGAGCTGGCGCTGAAAGCGCGGGAGAAACTCTCGGGCCTGGAAGAGGCGGTCTCGAAAGTGAAGGAAGTTTCCGAACAGGTCGAGGAAATCGCCGAGATGGGCGAGGGGGAAGAGCCCGCCGTCAAGGTCGAACAGGATGCGCCCGCCGCCAACATGACGAAGGCGGCGCCCGGCGCGGTGGTGAAATTCCTCTTTACCTGGGTGCTTGTGTTTTTCCTTCTTTCCGAGCGCCAGGACTTCAAGCGCAAACTGGTCGCCGCCAACCGTTCCATGAAGGCGAAAATGCGGGCCATGCGCCTGTTCAGTCATATTGAGCATCAAATCGGCCTCTTCATGCTGACCATGACGTCGATCAACGCCGTTCTGGGGGTCTGCATGGGACTGACGGCCTGGGCGTTGGGCCTGCCGTCGCCGCATATCTGGGGACTTCTGGCGGCGCTGTTGAATTTCATTCCCTATATCGGCCCGGCCGTTTTGACCCTGCTGTTAGGGCTTGCGGGCATCGTTCACTATGACGATCCGCTGACCGCGCTGGCGCCGGCGGCGGCGTTCATTCTTTTGAACTTCCTGGAATCGAACTTCGTGACGCCCATGGTGCTTGGGGTGCGCATGCGGATTACGCCGCTCGCCATCATTGTTTCCGTTTCGCTGCTGACCTTCCTCTGGGGGCCTTTAGGCGGGGTTCTGGCGATTCCCTTGCTCCTGATCCTAAAGGCTGTCTGCGATATCGTGCCGGTGATGGGGCCGGTGGGCGTTCTCATCGGCGGACTGAAGCGCATCGACCGGCCCTTGCTGGGCGAGCGCGAGAACGAGCCCTCGGCGAAGGCCGCCGAAGCGCGATAGCGCGCGGGGCAAGTCAGCGGCGAGAAACCGCTGACAGCCGCGCCTGTTCACGCCGGCGGCTCATTCCCATCATTCAGGACAAAGCACCGTCAGCGCGCCCGGTTCGATGCGCACTTCAACGGGGCTGTCAAACTCTATCGGTTCGCCGTCGACGGCGACCGTGACCGGGTTGTTCTCGGCGGTGATGCGGCACTGCGTGACTTCGCGCTGCTCGATGGCCTCGGACGACTCGATATCGCCGCGCAGCACCTCCATGACCCGGGCGACGAGCTCCACGCCGTCCCGGCTGTCGGCGAGATAAAGCGCAAGCTTTCCCCGGTCGAGCCGGTCGCGGGTCGGCCGCATCTCGACGGCGCCGGTATAGCGGTTATTGGCGATCATCAGCATGTTCGAGCGGACCTTGATGACCTCGCCCGAGGCCGCCAGCACGAAGCGTTCCGGCTCGGAGTGAAACAGCGTGTAGGCGGCCTCAGAAATCGCGCCCAGCCTTTCTTCGAGCGTCGGGGCCTCGCGCAGATGTTCGCGGGCTTCGGCGACCTCCGCGTAATCTCCGAAAACGATATTGTTCAGGAAGGTGCGGTCGTTAATCCAGCCAATGTCGATTTTCCGGGGCTTCCAGTTGAGAAAGTCCTCGATTGCGTCTTCCAGCCCCACATCGACGCCGAGATCATGGGTGATGAGATTCATGGTGCCTGCGGGCAGGAAGGCGACAGGAACGGGGGCGTGCGCAAACGCTTCCGCCGCCATGGCGAAAGTGCCGTCGCCGCCCGCGATCACCGCCATGGCGAGATCGTCGGGCCGTTTGAGGCATTCGCAAAATTCCTTGAAGGTCCCCGGATCGCCGCAGGCGATATCGGCCCCGATGTCCGCCTTCTTCAGCGTCTCAGCGATCAGCGCCGAGATTGTGTCTGCGCCGGCGCTTTGAACGCTGCCTGAATGTGAATTGATGAAAACGCTGGCTTTCATATGGTTTGCAACTCTTTCATGATTGAACAGGCTGCTTCATGGCCAGTTCCGAAGGGACGTTTCAAACGCTCTTTAAGGGGCTTTGTCGCGCAAAGCGGCCTTGTCTTACAGATGTTTTATATCTGATCGTTTTGTAATGATGGCGCGCTTTGCGCCAGTGCGGCGCGTTTTCCCCGCAAGCGCGGCGCGCGCGCAGCCTCCGATCCTTCTTTACTGGAGAAACCAGGCCGTTTTCCGGCCAAGTAAAATGCGCTTCTTATCAAGGAGATGGACCGGTTTTGGAGTGGGTTCCATCAGTCATGGATACGACGCATATTCCGTTCCTTATTCAACGTCATCAATGGACGTAGAATAAACATCATAATCAAGGTGAATAGGATGCTGAGGGTCGGTATATTACCGCCACGCTTTCATTTGATTTCGATTTAGGGCTGCGTCACCTTCTCGTCAGCGAAAGACAGGAGGATGAGATGCAAAATCAAATTTCAACCGCCGAGCTTAATGATTGCCTTCCCGCGCTGCATCGTTTTGCGCTTCAGCTGACCCGCAATCAGGATCGCGCTTGCGATCTCGTTCAGGACAGCGTCGAGCGTGCCTTGCGCAAGGCTCACCTTTTTGATGGTTCAAATCTGCGCTCCTGGCTTTTCACGATTTGCCGCCGCGTTTTTCTCAACCAGATCCGCAGCGAAAAAGCGCGCGGCGTGGCGGTGGATATGGATGATGCGCCCCAATCGCGCCTCGCAAGCGCTCAAACCCAGGAGCAGACCATGCACTTCAATGACGTTGTCGACGCATTTCACGAGCTGCCGCTGAATGACAGGGTCATTCTCTCCCTCGTCGTCATCGAAGGCATGAAATATGAAGAAGCCGCCGAAATGCTTGACGTGCCGGTGGGCACGGTGCGCTCGCGCCTGTCCCGGGCGAGAAACCGCCTGATGACCATGATTGAAGGCGAAAATGAGGAGGAAGTGGGAACCAAGCTCGCCGCCGTCGTGTAAAAGGGGGCATGGCGAAGGTAATTGAGCTTCTCACCCGACTGGACATCGACGCGCTGGCCGACAATCAACTGGCCGAAGGGCGCGTCGATTCCCTGCGTCGTTATCTGAAGACAGATCTCGGCGCGCTGGAAGATTTCGCGAAAATGGAAACGCTGAACGCGGCGCTTCAGGTGCTGCGTCCCGCGATTTACAGCGATCATGCGCTGCGCGACACGGTCGAGCGATTGTTGCGACGACGCGCGGCGTAAGCGTCAGGCGGCGGGACGCCAGACGCCGGCTTTCCTTGTGAAAGCCTGCTCGCCTTCCGGTTCGAAACGGCCGTCAGCCAGCCGCTTAATCGAGAGCCGGATCTGATCATCGCCAGCATCGATAAGGCCGAAACTCGGCTGCTCGCCGCGCTCGCGCGTGCTGAGCGCCGTACCCGCCTGGATCGACAGGATGCGGTCGTCCGTTGCGGCGATCGGCGCCGCCGAGGCCACATGCACATGACCGGTCAAAATTGCGCTGACGCCGTTCTCGGCGAAGGCCTGAAGCGCCTGTTCGCCATTGCTGACGATTCTCGAGCCGGCCTTGCCGGGCCCGAGCGTGACCGGATGGTGGAGCGCCAGAAAAACCTGGCGGCCCGCATCCTGTTCCTCCCGGGCGATGGCGCTCGCCGCCTTGATCACGGATTTTGAAAGGCGGCCATAAGACCAGTTCAGCCGGGGCTGGGCGCGCCGGGCCGAATTGACGCCCACAAGGCTCAAAGGGCCAAGGGCGAGGCGCTGGATCGAGGCGTCGCCGATATGAGTTTCATAGCGCGCCCAGGGTTTGAAAAAGCGCAGCCCCAGATTGTAGACCGGCGCGTCATGATTGCCCGGAACCGCCAGAAACCGGCTTTTGAGGGTCCCCAGAAAGGCAGCCGCTTCCGCGAACTCCCGGCGCCGGCCGCTTTGAGTGAGGTCCCCGGTGATCACCGTGATATCCGGCTCGGCCGCGTCCAGCGCCTGGGTGAGCGCGGTCAGCGCCGCGGGATTGGTCCGGCCGAAATGGAGGTCGGAAATATGGGCGATCTTGACCACGGGCGGATTACACGGGAAATTGGGGGCGGTTCTGTTTCATATTGGATTTTAAAGACTTTTTGCCAAGTTGGGGGAACCGGAAACCGTGACGAGGTGTCTTGTTTTTGCTGTGCTAAACTCAAAAGTTGAAATCAGAACGGAAAACAAGTGTTTCTACCAGTAAGTGCGTCTATCAGGCAATTCGCCCGCGCCGTGACTGCGGACCGGATGGCGGGAGACGAACTCGCCAGCGCGGTTATGGCGGAAGCGACGCGCGAGGGCCGCGCCGCCGGCGCCACGCGCGCTGAGCTGTTTCGCGAGTTTATTCTGAAATGGTGCGAGATTGTCGACTCCGACGCGCCGGCCAGACCCTTCTCCAATGTGGAATATGTCAAGAGCCTCGGGCCGCTGCCGCCGCAGTCGCGTCTCGTGCTTTTGCTGAGTGATATTTGCGGCTTGTCCCAGCGCGATGTGGAGTTCGTCCTCGCGCCGCTCGACAAGCCTTTTGAAGAGCTGCTTGCCGAGGGCCGGTCAGTGGTTAAAGCCAATCGCGGCGAACGCACGGCCTTGATTGTCGAGGACGAGCCGCTTATCGCCGCCGATTTGAAAGATGTATTGGAGAGCATGGGCGTGAAGGTTGTGGGGCAGGCGCGCACGGCCGAACAGGGCGCGCGCGAGGCGGTGAAGAAAATGCCGGATGTGGTCCTGGCGGACTATAATCTCGACGGTCAGAAAACCGGCGTGGACGCCGTCGTGGCGTTTCACGAAAGGCATGACTGCCCCGTCATTTTCATCACCGGCTATCCCGATGATGTTCTCAGGGGAGAGGACGTCGAGCCGGATTTCGTCATTGTCAAACCGTATCGGCCGGAAGCCGTTCAGGCCGCCGTGGCGCATTGTCTCGACACCATGCGCTTTACGACGATAGACGGCGATATCGCCAATGGTGACGTTCAATGAAGGGTGAAAAAGCCTCCACGTCTGAAAAACGCGTGGAAAAACTGCAAATCATGGTCGCCGATTCCGAATTGGGGATGATCGACGACTGGCGTTTTGAAAACCGCGCGGCCAGCCGTTCTGCGGCCATTCGGTCTTTGATTTATCTCGGTCTTGAGCTGTCCAAATCCGATCCCGAGAAAGTTTCAAAGCTCCTGGACCAGCTTGACAGGGCCTGATCGGCCGGACCCATGAAATTACTGCGGAACCCGACAGCGCGCATATTCCGAAGCGTCTTGCAATCGCGCCGATCGGGACGGATCTGGATCGGCGCAGGCGTTGCTCTGACGGCGCTCGCCGTGCTGATCCCCAATTCAACGCTTCCGCTTTTGACTCTGGTTTCGCTTATCGGCGCGACAGCCTCGGGCTATCTCGCGCCGGCAAAGCGTACGATCCTGTGGCTTGGCTGCGTCGCGCTTGTCGCCGCGGTGGTCGTCTGGGCCGGGCCCGGGGAGCTCAACGAAAGCAGCCTGCAATGGCTGGCCGCCGCCATCGTGCTGATCATCGTCACGGCGGCGGTGATCTATTACATCCGCAAGCTTGAAGAACGCGCTTTTGAGTTCAGCTGGCAGGCGGAGATTTCAGCGGAAGCGGCCGAGCTCGGCGTTTTCCGCTGGGACTTCGAGTCCGACGAGCTTCACGCCAATCAGAAATTGCGCGAATTGCTGCAATTGCCCTCCGGCGCCAAGGTCTACGGCAAGGATGTGTTCGAGAAGGTCCACGATCAGGACATCGATCATCTTCGCGAAGAGATCGATCACGCCCGCAAGGGCGGACGGAATTATCGCGCCGAGTTTCGCATCAAGATTGACGGCGAACGTTACCGGTGGATTGCCGGCCGGGGGCGGGTGATTGTCGATCCGCGCTCGGGCGCGCTCAGCCTCGCCGGCGTCAATTACGACGTCACCGACATGAAAGAGCGTGAAAGCCTCGTCAGCAAGCTGATCGACGGCATCGGCGCGCTTTTCTCGATCACGACCCCGGACGGCCGGATCCTCGAACTGAACGATTTCGGCGAGGTTCTCGCCGGCGTTCCGCGGGACGAATGGATGAACGCCCAGTTCTGGGAGCTCGGCATGTGGGGGCGCTCGCGCGAGACCCGGACCGCCGTGCGCGAACTGGTGAAACGCACAATGAAAGAGGGGCAGGTCACTGACGAAGCGCCGTTCTGGAAGGAAGACGGCGAAAAGGGTTGGGCGCTAATCACCGTGACGCCGATCGAATCCGATATGGGCGAACCTTTGCACTTGTGCATCTGCGCGGTCGATATTTCAAAACGCAAGACGGCCGAGGAAAGCAATACGCTGCTGGTCCAGGAGCTCAATCACCGGATCAAGAACCTGTTCTCGGTCACGAACGCGCTCATCAGTCTCAGCGCGCGTTATGCGACCACGGTGGAAGATTTCGCCGACGCCACCCGCAAACGGCTTTTCGCGCTCCATGCTGCGCATAATGTGGGCGCGGTCGATCTTAAAAAACGCAACGCCGATCTGCGGGAGATCCTGACCACCACGTTGCGGCCCTGGCGGACCGATCCGCAACGCATCTTCATCAACGGCCCCTCGCTCAATCTCGACGCCGGCGCGGCGACGGCCTGGGCCCTGATCGTGCATGAGCTTGTTTCCAACGCCGCCAAATACGGCGCCCTCAAGGAAGCGGACGGAAAGCTGGTGATCGACTGGCGCGATGACGAGGCCGTGCTTGTTTTTGAATGGCGCGAGGAAAGTTACCGGTTCTCGTCCAATGGCGATCCTGACGACAAGGGTTTCGGGCAGACGATTGTCGACCGGCTGGTCGATGGCTTCCTGGGCGGCGAAATCCAGCGGTCCGTCACCGACCAGGGCGTTTTCGTGAAAATCAAAATCGATAAAGAAACCGAGGAATAAAAAAACGCCCGCCTGAAAAGGCGGGCGTTTTTATCAGGTCATGGCCTGCCGTCTGTTACGGCGCCCGGCCGCGAACGGCGCGCGCCACCATGGCGATGACGAACAGCACCAGAAAGACAAAGAACAGAATCTGTGCAATGCCCGCCGACGCGGCGGCGACGCCGCTAAAGCCCAAGAATGCTGCAATCAAAGCAACGACCAGAAATGTCAGGGCCCATCCAAGCATAGATGCCTCCATTTTTACCGGATTTGCTAATCCTGTGACTTGAAAACAGCGCCATGCGCGCCCGGTTCCCCCGAAACCGGCGCCTCAACATGAGTGAGTCATGCAACAGACGGCTCCGAAGGCCCGTAAAGCGCCGCAGAATAGGGCGCGCAGGCCCCAGCGTACGGTGGGAACAATCCAAAATAGGCAGTGTTGGTAGGGGAAACGGATGAATGCAGGAAAGGAGCATCGTCATGTACGGTGAAAAAGCTATGGATGCGACGAAGAAGAAAGCCGCCGCGGCCTCCGACGCCGAACTCAGCGAAGATCTGGCGGCGCTGCGCAAGGATCTGAAAGCGCTGCGTGACGATATGGTCGCGTTGGGCGCGAAAAGAGCCGTGGATGCAGGCGAAGCTGTTGAAGACAACATCACGCGGGTTCGCACGCAGGCGGAGAAATTCATTTCGTCGGCCGACAAGGAAAGCCGCGCGGCCATGTCTGAAGTCGAGAAGAACGTCCGGGAAAATCCGGTGGCTTCTCTTGGTGCGGCGGCGGCGCTCGGATTTCTCGTCGGGCGCGTGATCTTGCGGAAATAAAAACGCCTCTTAGGTGCGCATCATGTTCAAGATTTTTCAGGTCATAAAAGAAGAAGGCGAAGACGCCGTCCGGCGCACCATCTGGGTGATGTTCGCGGCGTTCCTTCTCGTGATCGCCGTCGGCTTCGCCGCCGCCGCGAGCGCCGTCGCCCTGAATGCCTACGTGCCGATGTCTGTCGCGCTCTTAATCAGCGGCGGCGGGGTCGTGGTGGTCGGGCTTATCGTCCTTATTGTGGCGGATCGCGATCATCACAACGACTATCGTGAGCAGAAGCAGTCCTCCGCCGAGACGGCGCCGGCAAGCCTCAATCTGATGACCAGCGGGCTTGTGGATCAGGCGACGCAGCGCCTGTTGCTTGAAAAGGTGAAGTCGAAGCCGGCGGGCGTCCTCGCCATTGCGGCGGCGGCCGGTCTCGCCGTGGCGGCGCTTGACGCCTTTGACGACAATTAACCTTTAAGCATGACGCTGAGCGGCGCCCGGCGAAGCTGGAGAGGCGCGTCATAATTTTGATTGGAATTGACGGGCCCCGAACCGCATATCGAGGGGCGATAGGGGCTGCGGTACGGAGCCCGTCAGGGGCAGGGCGTTTTGACGGCGGACCGATAAGGGCGAAATGGCCTTCCGTCCCGCCGATAACAATAGGGGGCCCGGTAAGTTCCGGCGCAAGAGAGCGGAAACCGAATTTTCTTTATCCCCGCGACGCGGGAATTGATGAGAACCGGCGCAGCGCCTATCTCTGTCGGGGCGGAAAGGCCTGAGAAAAGGTGAGGAAGATGTGGCTTAGAGCGCTGATCTTTGCGGCGACGGCGGTGGCCGGCGGTGCAGCGCTGGGCCGCCGCGCCGCCGACAAGGCGGTCAAGACGCGCGTCACCCAGGCCGTTGAGATCGCCCGAGCGACCGCCATCGAGGATCTCAGCCGGGAAACCACGACAGTGGTGCGTCAGCGGGTGCAGGCGGTCGCGATCTCCCTCTTGTGGAAGACAGCGATTGTCAGTGCGCTGTTCGCGCTCCACGGCAGCGGCGATTTATCAACGCGCGGCTTTCAGTTTCTCGTCATCGCCGTCACGGCAGGATTCGCCGTGCGCGACCTAGTCATGCTCGCGCCCCATGTCTGGCGCGGTTATGTCTATGTGCGCGGCCATGACTGGAATCCGGCGACAGCGCTCAAGGAATTCATCGCGCGGATCGTTTTCGACCATGCTTATGAGAAGGCGCTGGAAGCGACCTCGCAGCCCGGCGCCAGCCACGCCATCGCGATCTCCTCCTATACGAAAGAGGCGGTTTCCGCGGAAATCGCCCATGCGGTAAGCGACATTGCGAGAACGTCGAGCATTCGCATCGTCCGTATGCGGGCTGCAGTTGGGGCGGCTGTCATCGCGACGGTGTCAGCGGCCTATTCGGCGTTCATCACCTTCGCCTTCCTGCACGCCTGATGGCGCGATAACCGGCTGTTTGCCTCCAATTTTAACGATTTGGAACTTTGAACCGCCGTCTTCTGTTTCCTTCAGAGCAGCACGGGAGACTCCGCCATGATCAGCGCGGTCATTTTGTTAGGCTTCATTTTCACGGTGGCGGCGTTGGGCGTGTCTTCTTTTTTCACGGCCGACCGCCTGAAATAAGATAGGAACAGGAGATCGGAAATGGATATTTTACGCGTATTGCTTTCAATCTTGTTGCCCCCTGTGGGCGTCGCCCTTCAGGTCGGCATTACGACGCAATTCTGGATCAATGTGATCCTCACCCTGTTCGGGTATCTGCCGGGCATTATTCATGCGCTTTGGGTGATCCTCAGCCATAATAAGGACGCACCGGGCGAAATCTAAACGCCGCTCAAATGTGTGCCTGGCCGCGGCGCGCCTCAGGATATGTTCGGCAAGACAGGCTCTTTGGCTTCGGCGCGCGTCTTGTGCGCGAGGGGCACAAAGAGCCTGGCGATCGTTCCCACGCCTTTGCGGCTTTCAAGCGTCCAGTCGAGATTTTCCTCGAGCGCCAGTTTCGCGACAATGGAAAGCCCGACGCCCTTGCCGGAATCGGCCTCATCCGCCGCCGTCGCGCCGCGCACATAACGCTGCCGGACGGCGGCGATTTCTTCATCGGACATGCCCGCGCCGGTGTCATGGACTTCAAGAGACAATACGTCGCCGTGGCGCCGAGCGCCGATCAGCACGCGCCCGCCGCCCGCGTAGCGGATCGCGTTTGAGACGAAATTCGTCATGATGCGCAGCACCGGAAACGGCCGTCCGTCGATCCTGTGTTTTGTCGGAACAACCCGGAGATCGATGGACTGTTTTTCGGCGTCCGCCTCGAACATGGTTTCAAGCGCGGTGAAGAATTTGCCGAGCTCGATGGGCTCCGATTCGATCCGGTCGTTGGCGCGGCCGGCCTCGTCTTCCTCGATGGCCTTTTCAAGCGCGGCCTCGACCAGCTCTTCCATGTAATTAAGCGAGTGCTCGATTTCGGAAATCCGCTCGCCCGACGCCTTTTGCGCCAGCACCTCGCTCATCGCGGCGCGCAGGGCGTATAGCGGCTGGCGAAGGTCGTGCGTGGTGTCCACGAGAAGCTGACTGTTCGTCTCCGCAATGGTTTGCGCGAGGTGATGTTTTTGCTCAAGCCGCGCCAGCCGGTTGTGGAGCTGTAAATTGGTGTCGAGCGCGGCCATGCGCTCCTGGCTGAGTTTTTCCCGGTCGCGCTGTAGATCGACAATGCTGAAGACGCTGGCGAGGCCCATCATGAAGGCGTCGAACACCATAGCGACGCGCATGACGTCCAGCGACGCCGCCCGTGAGATGTCGATATTGATCCAGTGAACGATGGTCATGACGAAGGACGCGCACAGAACGCCGAGCCAGCCGATGACGAAAAACAGCGTGCGCCCGCCATATTTTCGGTAGGCCATGATGCCGATGGAAAGAAAGGTCATGATGGCGAGGGTCGTCGTCAGGACGGCGATCTTTTTCGCTTCGGCCGGCCCGATAATCAGGGCCGACGAGACCACGCAAACCTGCATGATGATGATGGCGGTCAAAATCTTGTCGATAACCGGATGGATCGACTTCGTCTGCAGATAAACCCGGGTGAAGGCGGCGGCGAAAATGGCGAGGGACGCGCCGACCGGCAGCGATGAGAAGTTGTTCCACTCCGGCGCGCCGGGCCACAGATATTGAAACGCATAGCCGTCGCGCTGAAGCAGGTAGAGAAGAACGCTGCCCGCATAGACCGCATAAGCGATGAAGGTCGGGTTTTTCCAGAACACTCTCCCGACTATGCTGACCAGAATAAACATCGCCATCACGCCGTAAAAAGCAAAGTCCACGGTAATGCGCTGCGACGCCGTGCCGGCGAAACTGAGCGGTGTTTCCAGTGATACCGGCAACACGGTGCTTCCTTCGGAGGTGTAGCGAATATAAAGCGCGCCTTCCTCGCCGGCCTCGATGGCGAAGGGCGCCGCCAGTTCGTGGTATTGAACAGGCCGGGACCGGAACGGCGAATGAACATCCTGGTCGAGAATGATTTCAACGCCGCTTTCGGTAACCCACCAGATCCTGATTTCCCGCATGAAATTGGTATGCATGACGAGAATGGGCTCGAGCGCCCGGGGACTGTCGTTCCGCACGCCGATTTTCAGCCAGATGCCGTCATCGGTGTAGTTGAAGTCGGGTTCGCTGGTTTTGATCGGCGCGAATTGCGCCTGATAGGCCGGCTGTCTGATCTCTTCAAAGGAAAGAGTTTCGCCGTTCTCAAGATAATAGGAAACATAAGCGTCAATGCGTCCGGGCGGGGCGCCGTTCTCGATAACTACAGCCCGGTCTTGCGCCGCAGCGCGCGCAAAAACCGACGGGAAAACCGTCAGGGCAATTCCCAAGACAGCGAAAACTATGTAAAGACGTTTCAGCATGGCCATTGGGCGGAGGGCTGAGCGTCTTGACGTATTCTGTCGTGATCGCGGACGATCATATGCTTGTCCGGCAAAGCATAAGGCGCATCCTTGAAAGCGCGGATGGGTTCCGCGTCGTCGGCGAAGCCGATAATGGGGTCTCGGCGGTCACGCTTGTCAAGTCGCATCAGCCTCATTTGGTCATTCTCGATATCGCCATGCCCCAGGCGACGGGCGTTGAAGTGATCGAGGAGGTTCGCCGCTGGAGTCCGGAAACGAAAATCGCCGTCATTACGGGAATGAACTCCAATGCGATGCTTCAGCACGTCTATGAGAGCGGCGTTGAGGGCGTTTTCCTAAAGGCGGGCGACGCGTCGGGCTGGGTCGAGGATTTCCTGGCGATCTGCAAAGGCGAGCGCAGAATCAGCGACTCGGTCATGAAACTCGTCAGCGACCGGGCGGAAAAGAACGCCCTGACCGGCCGGGAGCGGCAAATCCTGTTCGGCATTGCGCGCGGTGAAACCAATGCGGTGATCGCCGAACGCCTTGGCATCAGCGCCAACACCGTCGACAAACACCGCACCAGCATCATGCGCAAGCTTGGCGTGCATTCGGCGGCGGCGCTCCTCGCGCGCGCCTTGCGCGACGGGCTTCTTGAAGGCGCCAATCAGAATTAGCGCCGCATCCCCGATTTCCCTGCAAAGTTGAAAAGCAACGTGATTTAGTCACGGGCCGGTCTTCATATGGTGTGATTCCACCATTGAGGGGCTGGACGCATCCTCGCACTTTCCTCACGCGCGCCGGGACGGCCCGTGCGCCGATGATGCTTCTGGGGAGAGGTTCATGAAAACGACTGTCGATACCGCCCGCCGCCGCGCCGTGCGGCGCGCTCTTTTAGCATCAAGCGGGCTTGCGGCCCTTTCGCAGTTCATGCCGGCCGCCCTTGCGGAGGAGACAGTCGAGGAAACCGCCCAGGAGCTGACGCGGCGGTCCGATTACCGCACGCTTTCCGATGTCACCATCGATATTCAGGAGTCCACCGACAGCGCGGGACTGACCCCGAACCTTTTCGTCATCGGCGTCGACGCCGATTACGGCAATGACCGCATCACGCTGACGGGCGACAGCGATGTGCGCGGCCTTGTGGAAAAAGACAACAGCTTCTCCGAGCTCGGCGGGTTCTCGGCTTTTCTCGATTTTTTTCCGGAAGTGGATGAAACGACCGTCAATGTTTACGGCGTCGAAGGCGGGTACGGCGCCAATACGCTGACGCTCGAAGATGTTCTGGTCGTGGACGCGAAGGCGACGGCGAATCAGACGGATTTCGATTTTCCGAGCACGGCCGGCGGCGATGACGACCTCATACCGCTTTCGCTCGCCTCCAGCGTCTATTCGACGGCGCTCGGATTCACCGACACGCGCGGGCGCGCCAGAACGACCAATGACGGCATTTTAATGGTGGGATCGACCGCGGAGTTTTCGCGCGCGGCTTTCACCGTGGACCTCAATGGGCTTGAGCTGATCTCCGCCCTGCGCACCAGCGAAGCGCGGGCGATCGGACTTTCCGGCGACCGCTATACGGATTACCTGACCAACGCGCTGGGCGGTGAAATCACCACGACGGCGACAAGCGACATCTCGGTTTTCGGCATGACCTTGCAGGCCGTGAAACTCGGCAGCGTTCCCGACGTTTCCCAGACCCGCGCGATCAGCACGGCCATGGATGGCGGGCAGGGCAATGACGTTCTCCTCAATGAGGGCGCTCTCGCGGCGAATGCGACTTCGACGCTCGCGGAAACCGATCTCAGCGCGCAGATCAAGGAGCTGTCGCCGCCGAGCAGCCTGTTGCCGGAGTCGGAGGAAAACACGCTGTCCCTTGCCGTCGCCACGGGCATGAATGGCGGGCTCGGCGCTGATCGCGTCACCAATGAGGGCGGCATCGAGCTCAGCGCTTTCGCCGATTTCAATCAATTCGGGCTGGCCGTCACCGATGGCGGCGTCAGTAGCGACGCGATTGTGACGATCGTCGATCATTTCAACCCGGAAGAGAGCGAAGAATATGTCGAGGAAGGCGCGATAGCCGAAATCGTCGGCCTGCGCGGCGACGACCGCGCCGAGACCGGCGGCGGCGCCGACACGCTGCTCAATGAAGGCGACATCACCGGCACGGCGACGGCGGACAGCGATGTCGCCAGCGTCAGCATCGGCGTGCAGTTGAGCGAAGTTTTCGACTCGAAAAAGATCAGCGCGTCGAAAACCCTGACGCTCGCGCATCAGGCGATGAGCGCCCTCGGCGTCGGGCTCATGGATTACAGCAGCGACGCGACGGCCTTTGCCGACGGCGTGCGCGGCGGCGCCGGCAATGACGATATCGACAATACCGGCCTCATCGACGTCACGGCGAATTCCCGGTCGAATACGGTCGGCGTCGCCGTGTCCACATTCGACCTTGCGCCGGACGGCGACGGACCGGACGAGCCGCTCAGCATCAATGCGACGGTCGTGAACAGCGCCGCCAATGCGGTGTCCCATTCCGTCGGCCTTGCGGGCGGCGTGGAAGACGACGACATCGTCAATGACGGCGAGGTTATCAATCGCGCCGACGCCGAAGCCATCTCGACGGAAGTCGGCGTCGCCATGGCGGTCGAGGACAAGGCGTTGCAGATCGAGGCGCCGGTCATTTTCTCCCAGACCGCCGCTGTGGCGCAGGCCGACGGGATCGACGCCGGCGAGGGCTTCGATTCGGTTAAAAACAATGGCGATCTGACGAGCGTCGCGGATGCGTCCGCGACCAGCACCGATGTGACGGTGGGCCTCAGCCTCATCAATACCGGCGGCGGGATCAATGCGGCGATCATCGACAAGGACATTCTTGCCGACGCTGCGGCGACCGGCATTCGCGACGGTCTTGGAACCGATACGGTCGACAATAAGGGAACCATCGACGCCACGGCGATCGCCGATGCAAGCTCCGCTTCCGTGGGCGTTGACGTCACGGTCAACACCGCGGGAGGACTGTCGGTGACAAGCGGCCTCGCCAAGGCCAAGCAGACAGCGAAATCGCGCGCCTTCGGCGTTGAGCGCGTGCTTGACGACCGCGATGCGGATGCGAGCTTCACCAGCACCGGCGAAATCGACGCCACGGCGACATCGACCTCGACGCGCACCAGCGTATCCGTCGATCTCGCCTACACGAATACCGGGCTCAGCATCGCCGCCCCGATCATCGATGCGGAAAACCGCGCGGAGGCGACCGCCGGCGCGCTGATCAGCTTCGAGGCCGACGACATTTTCACCGGCCTTGCGGACATGACCGCGGACGCCGATGCGACAGCGACATCGACGGGGGTCGGCGTCAGCGCCGCCGTCAGCCAGATCGGCGTGGGCGCCGGCGTCAATGTCTTGAAATCCTCGACCATCGCCGACTCGGCCGCGACCTTGCTCGATTTCGGAACAGGCGCCGACACGGTCATGAACGGCGCTGTTCTTTTCGCCGATGCGGACGCCGTCAGCCGGTCGACCGATGTCAGCGTCGGGGTCGGCGGCACGACAAAAGGTCTCGCCATTGGCGGGTCCCTGGCGGACAACAGGACCGACGCCATCGCCAAGGCGACAACAATCAAGACCGGCGACGACGATGATGTGGTTGTCAATGACGGCGCGGCGCTGGGCGAAGACGGTTCGGAAGAAGTCCCCTATGGCGAGATCAAGGCCGATGCGTTCGCCGACGCTAATTCCACCGGGGTCGGCGTCAGCATTTCCGCTGTTGTGGGCACGCCGGTAAGTCCCGGCATCGGGGTCGGGCTTTCCGCCGCCCTGTCGCGCGCCGGCGTTCATGGCGACGCCGACGCGACCGGCGTCGATCTCGGCGCCGGTGAAGACCAGTTCCTGACAATCGACAAGGTCGATGTCGATGCGACCGGCGAGGCGCGCAACGAAACCGTGAATGTCGCGCTCGGGGGCTCCATGGTTGGCGCTGCGGTTAGCGGCGCGATTGCGGACACGACGGTTCTCGCCGAAGCGGATGCGACCGGCGCCGAGGGCGGCGCGGACGGCGATATGCTTCGCAATGAAGGCGTGATGACGAGCGATGCGACCGCCGACGCCAATACGGTCGGCGTCGCCGTGAACGGCAGCGTCGCCGCCGGGTTTGCAGCAGGGGCGGCGGGCCTGCTCGCCGATACGAAGGCTGACGCGACGGCCCTCGGCATGAATGGCGGGCAAGGCCGGGATACGGTCGAGAACGCCGCATCCATCACGATCGATTCGGATGCTGACGCCGCGAACGCGTCGGTCGCCGTCAATGTCAACGCAACCCCGGTAGGCGTTTCCGCCGGCGCGGCGATTGTCAGCGCCAACACGATTGCGGAAAGCGACGCCGTCGGCCTCAGCGGCGACGCTGACGGCCTGAAGGAAGACGACGAGACGACGCTTGCCGAAAGCGAAAACGACATTCTCAAAAATCTTGCGGGCAAGCTGACCGTCACATCGCGCGCCGACGCGTCCACGGTCAGCGTCGGGGTCAACGGCCAGTATAACGGCATCGGCGGCGTGGCGATCATCGCCGAGACCACGTCCGACTCCTATGCGACGGGCATGTTCGGCGGCTCGGGCGCGGACGAGCTGTTGAACGCCGCCGTCATCGAGACCATGTCCGATGCGTTTGGCTCGGGGCCCTCCGTCGCGGTCAATCCGATCGGCGCCAATATCGGCAATATCGATACGGAAGCCAGCGCCTACAGCTTCGGCATGGATGGCGGCGTCGGCGCCGACATGCTTTTCAATACGGGCGATATCATTTCCGACGCCATGGCGGACGTTTCCGGCGAGCTGGTGCAGGTGACCATTATCGGCGGCACGCTCGGCGATCTGTCGACCAAGGCGAATGCGGCCGCTTACGGCGTTTTCGGCAATGACGGCGACGACTTCCTTTCCAGCACCGGCGATCTGACGACGACGTCCTTCGCCGAAGTGACGGGCACGTCTGTCGCCGTCAATCTCACCGGCGCGTCTTTCGCGGATGTGACGACGCAGGCCAGCGCCTGGACGGCGGGGCTCGCCGGCGGCGCCGGAAACAACATGTTCGAGCTTGGCGGTGATTTCTCGTCTACGTCGACCGCCAATGCGCGCTCCACCAATGTCGCCGTGACGCTCGCCGGCGCCGCCTTCGCGGATTCGGCGGATGCGGCGACGCGCTCCTTCGCTCGCAGCTATGGCTATCTTGGCGGCGATGACAGTGACGCGGGCTTCATCAGCGGCGACGGCTTCGTTCGCTCTGACGCTGATGTGCGCAATGACGGCGCGGCCGCGACGGTCGCCGGCGCCTCCTTCGCGAATACAGGACCGGAAGCGACGGCCGACGCCAGTCTGTTCAGCGGCGGCGAGGGCGCCGACAGCGCGACCCATAGCGGCGACAGCGAGGCCGAGGCCGAAGCCGACGCGATCGCCGGCGCCACGTCGGTGTCGCTCATCGGCGCGTCGAGCGGCAAAGCCGATCCGCTCGCCTGGGCGCGCGCGCGCGGCCTCAGCGGCGAAGCCGGCGCCGACAGCCTGTCGAACACCGGCGAGTTGGACACCGACGCCGACGCCGACATGAATGTCGGCCGCTATCGCGTCACGCTGGCCGGCGCCAGCATCGGGTCGGTGTCGAGCATGAGCAACGCTGATGCGGCGGGCCTCGACGGCGGCGATGATAACGATGTCCTGTCCAATACGGGCAGGCTCGACAGCGCGGCGCGCGCCAGCCTCGACAGCGACGGCGTCGATGTCACGCTGGCCGGCGCTAATGTGGACACCGCCTCCGGCAACCAGACTGCCAAAGCCTTGGCGGCGGGCGCGCTCGGCGGCGACGGCGCCGATGTGATCGACAATCGGGGCGTCGTCGTCAGCACCACGACGGTGACCGGCGAGGCGAGCGCCGTCGGCGTCGTTATCGCGGGCGCGGGGCTGGTCGATGCGAAAACCATCCTCGAAGCGAAGTCTACGGGCCTCGACGGCGAGGACGGCGACGACGAGATCGAGAGCCGCGGCGTCGTCACCTCCGTCTCGACGGTCGCTGGCGGCAATCTCAATACCTCCGTGACGCTCCTCGGCGCTTCGAAGGGCGATACCAGCGCCAATTCAAAAGCGCGCGCCTCGATCATCGAAGGCGGGGCGGGCCATGACGACATTAAAAATTACGGCGTCGGCGTGTCTGCCGCGACCGCGGTCGGCGTCGCCTATAATGTCGAGGTGACGGTGGGCGGCGCGCTTCTCGGCGCAGCGGAAAGCAAAACCGAAGCGGCCGCCAACGGTCTCGTTGGCGGCGCCGGCGATGACGAAATCCTGAACGCCGCGCGCCTCGACCTCAACGGTTCCGCCACCGGTTCTGTGGGGCGGACCAGCGTAGCGGTCGCCGGCGCCGATGGCGGCGCCTCTCTGGAAACGGACATCGAAGCGAGCGCAGTCGGGCTTTCCGGCGGCGCCGGCGACGACTACGCCGTCAATGACGCGCTCGTCGACATCGACCTTTCCTCGAACACCAGCGCTAGTTCCGCAAGCCGGGTCATCGCCGGCGCGTCGAAAATCAACGCCGGGCTTTATTCCACCGTCGCAGGCGTCGGGATGAATGGCGACAGCGATGACGATACGCTCGTCAATGACCTCAATGGCGATATCGATATTGACGCAAACGCCAATATCAGCGCCAGCAATAGCAGCTTCAACATTGCCGGCGTCTCCGCCACGAACGGCCTGATGCGCAGCCGCGGCACGGGAACCGGCATGGCCGGCGGCTCCGGAAACGACGATCTCTATAATTACGGGAACATTCATCTCGACATTAACGGCATAGCTTCGGCGAGCGGGTCGAGCTTCACCTTGGCGGGCAGCGCGACAAGCGGCGGCGACGTCAAGGGCACGACAAACATTTACGGCATGGAAGGCGGCGCCGGCGACGATCTGCTTTACACGGACGGCGATGTTTATGCGCGCTCCGACGCGCGCGGCACCTTCGGGTCGAGCGCTTATTCCTTTGCCGGTTATTCGGGCGGCGGCGGCGCAGTGGGCGCCACGGCGACCACGACCGGCCTTTCTGGCGGGGCCGGCCTTGACGAGCTCTATCTGGGCGGAACGGTCACAAGCATCGCCGACGCCCGGCTAACCATGAACAGCGATGTCGACGTTACCTTCGGCGCATCGGACACCGACAGTTCGGTGCTGGGGACCGAGGCCTATGGACGGGGCGCCAATGGCGGCGCGGACAATGACATCATCACCATCGCCGGCGTGCTGAATACTTACGGCTATTCCAATATCTCGATGACGAATACGAAGTTCGCAGGCGTCGGCGCGTCGGACGGCTCGAATGCAGCCTATGCAAAGTCAGAATCCTTTGGCGTTCTCGGCGAAGGCGGCGACGACGTGCTGCGTAATGACGGTGTTCTCTATGTCAGCGCAGAGTCGAAAACCACCGGCTCGGGCGCGGCGGGGGCCGCTATCGGCACGGCCAGTTCCGCAGCGGAGGTCAAGGCGCGCGCCAATGCGATCGGACTTTACGGCGGCGACGGCGAAGATACGCTGATCAACACCGGAACCATCACCGGCGAAGTCACGAACAGCACCAGGTCGAACAACACGGTTTCGAGCTACGCCATCTTCTCCAGCGGTCAGGCCAGGTCGACGAGCAGGAATTATGGCTATGGCAGTCTTTTTTACGATGCGGAAAACAGCACGACCGTCATCAATGACGGAGACGCCAAGCTTACCTATTTTGGCGATCGCGGCAGCCTGCGCGGTGTTGCGCGGGCCGATGCGACGGCGAATGGCGTCACGGCCAGCGTCGGCACCGACGCCAAAGCCTACACCCGCGCTCATTCCTACACGACATTGCGCGGCGTGCGGCTCGGCGATGGTTCGCATTATGTTGTAAATAATGGCGATCTGGAGATCGAATCTTTCGCTTTCTCCTCTTCCGCAGCGACCGGCAACGGCAATTCCGTCATTAACGGGCATGCAAGCGCGGATGCGCGCGCATACGCCAATGGCAGCACGCTGACCGGCGTTGAAAGCCTGACCGGCGCGCTGGATTTTGTGAATACCGGGCTTCTTCGCGTGCTGAACAAGCCGAAAGGCGCGTCTTCCGCTGCGGCGAACGCCGTCGGGGTCAGCTTTATCGACCCTGATGCGACGTCCTATGCGCGCGTGGAGCTAAATGATGCCCGCGCCTTTGGGGTGCGCAGCGGCGCTGACGACGACCGGATCGAAAATACAGGCACGATCAGCGTGCGCAGCCAGCCCGAAGCCAATCGCGCGCTGGCGAGGTCGAAATCCGGCGGCGGATTTTCCTTCAGCGTCGATGCATTCACGGACGCTTACGCCTATGCGGATAATGCGCAGGCCTATGGCGTTCATGCCGGCGGCGGCGACAACACCATCATCAATGACGGCCAGATCACCGTTGTTTCGGATCCTTACGCCAAGGCGAGCGCTGAAAGCTATGGCAGCGGACGGGACGGCGATGCGCAATCCTATTCGCGCGCTTACGCTCGCTACGCGCAAGCCTACGGCATTGTGACCGGCGACGGCGCCGATACGATCATCAACAACGGAACGATTACCGTTTCCGCGACGCCAAGCGCCGAGGCGACGACCATCGCGTCGAGAGGCAGTTTCTGTTACATTTCGACGCCTGCTGTCGTGATTGGCGGCGTGACGATTATTCCCGCCGTCACAGTCTGCGAATATGGCGAGATCGACCAAAACGATAAGGCGTCCTCCGCGGGTGGAAAGAGTACTGTCGCTATTTCGTCGGGAGACGGAGACGATGTCGTCACGAATGCGGGAACGATCAACGCCAGCGGCGGCACGGCGATTACGCTCGGGGACGGCGACGATACGCTCATCCTGGAGGAAGGCTCCAGCATAAGCGGGTCGATCTCGGCCGGCGCGGGAAGCGACACGCTGCATTTCGTCGGCGCTCACAGCTGGAATGCGAGCGGCCAGAGCTTTGAGAATTTCGCCAAAAGCGGCGCGGGAACAGCGACGCTTTCCAGCCCCGGCGCGCTGGCCGGGGTGACGGAAGTCTTTGAAGGCGTTCTCAGAATCAATGGAGACGTGTCGTTCGGCGGCGGCAGCGAGTTGACGACGTCAGTTTTCGCTGACGGGAGCGTCGGACAGCTTTACAGCACTGGCGCGATCACCGCCAATGGCCAGCTCACCGTGCTTGCAAATGAAGGCGCCTATAGCGATGGCGCTTCTTATGACGTGGTTCGCGGGGAGGGCGGCGTCGAAATCATTAATCGTCCGTTCCCGCTGCCGCCGGTCTTTGTCACCACAGACGGCTTGCAGGGCGCATTTAGCACCGTGACCTTGCCGGAACCAACAGCGTTGCGGTCTTTCTCCGGGAGTTACGGCGCAGATGCTTATGTCGTGACCGCTAATGTCGCACCGATCTCCAGCGTCATGTCGGGGTCGAGCGCGACAGCGGCGTCTTTCGCCGCGGCGCTCGACAGCGCAACGTCATTTGCTGAAGGCGGTGTTGATAAGACCATCGGCGTGCTTCAGTCGCTGCCTGAAGCAGAGCAGGTCACGAGCGCCGTCGAGGGGATCACTCCGGAGCTTTCCACCGGTAATGTCGAAATGGCGGGCGCTACGCTCGAGGCCGGCGTGACGGCGACGCAGCAACGCCTGATGAGTTTCCGCGCCGGCAAGGCAAACCAGGCGGCGCCGGCATCCTTCGGCTTCAATTTCACCGAAGGCCGCAAAACGACAAAAGGCGCGACCGCCTGGGGCGCGACCTTCAAGGGCGGCAGTGCGGCGCCCGCTTTCGCGGCGAACTTCGCCGGCGACGTTGCGGGTTTCGTGCGCGGCGTTGATGTCGAAACCAAATCCGGCGCGCTTGTCGGCTTTTCCATGACCCATCTCCAGGGGAACGGCACGCTCGGCGACGCCTTGTCTTCATCGGCGTTCAAGTCGACGACGACGACGCTGTATGGCTCTGCGCCTCTGGGCGAGGCCGGGTATGCGACCGCGGCGATGAGCTGGGGCGCCATGGATATCACCGGCGACGATCCGCTTTACAGGACAGGGCCGCAAAACTACGCCGGATTTGAAAAGGACGGTCGTGCGTTCGGGCTGAGCGTCGAAACCGGCCGGAGCCTGCGTGAGCTGCCCGGCGCGCCGGAGATGTTCGCGGCGCTGAATTACCGCGAGACCAAGGGCGCCGCCTATGCCCATAACCGGCTTTCGGATCTGTCGCTGAATGTGGAAAGAGGCGAAGACGAACAACTTGAAAGCGAATTCGGTCTGCGGATGGTCAGTAATATGAATATCGAAGGCGCTAATATCCGTCCGCATCTGTCCCTTTCCTGGGTTCGCCGCTATGGTGAAGGCGAGAGCGTGACGGCGAGCTTCGCGGACATGCCGGATCACCAGTTCCGTCTTCTGGGCGAGAGCGACAATCGCGATGCGCTGAAGATGGAAGCGGGCTTCAGCCTTGTCGCCGGCGAGCGTTATGAAGTGTCCGCCGCCGGGGTCAGCGAATTCGGCGCGGAGAGAGAAGAGGCGCGGGGCGAGATTCGTGCTGTCGTGAAGTTCTAACGGGGATAACTGTAAAGGGGTGTGCCATGAGTAAAATTTTCAAAATCGCGGCGGTCGGCTGGGCCTTGAGCTTGTTAAGCGCGGGACAGGCTCTCGCGGTTCCGCTCTTTCAGTCCACGATTGACGCAACCCTTTCCCTGACGGGCGTCAGCGTTGCCGAAGGAACCGGCGACGCGGATGTCGAAGTCTTCGGCGAAACGGTTCTTATCGACTCTGACTCTTTTGCCGATGGCGATGCGAGCAGCAATCATAGCGCAGCCCTGTCGCCGGCGTTTCCGACTTCAATGACAGTGGCGCCCGTGTCGGTTCAGTTGAACGCGACGGGCGAATCGCCGGGAATCGGCAGCGCGGACGCCTTCGGGATTGCTGACTCGATTATCACGATGTTCAACAATTCGACGACGAATACGGTGAAGCTCGATTTCGTGCTCGAATACAGCCTGACGGCGCTGGCGTCCGTTGAAGACGCTTTCCTTCAATATGCGACGGCGACGACTTACTTTTCGGTGCAAAATTCCCAGGCATCCGATCCGGTGCTCGAGTTCGACTGGGTTGCGGATACGGAAACGCCGGATACGGATTTCTCAGTCTCGGATGTGCTGAGTTTCAGCATTTTCATCACGCCTGAAAACGAGGCCAGCCTTTTCATCCTGTCGGATGTGTCGGGCTTTGTTCTGTCCGAAATCGAGCGCAGCACAAGCACGGTGCCGATCCCGTCCATGGCGGGCCTGTTCACCGTCGCCGCATTCATGGGACTGAGACGCCGCCGCAAGCAGGCATAAGAAGGAAGCCGGATTTCCGGTCAGCCCTTGCGGGCCGTGTCGAGAATGTCGCCGGTGATTTCGCCGATAGTGCGCGCGCCGGTGAGCGACATCGCGACCTTCATTTCATTCTCGAAGTTCCTGAGCAGCGCCAGGAGCCCCTGTTCGCCGCGCGCCGCGACGGCGTAAATCCAGGGGCGCCCGATCAGAACGGCCTTTGCGCCGGAGGCGACGGCTTTCACCACATCGAGGCCGCTCCTGACGCCGCCATCCATGAGGACGGCCGTCTTGTCGCCGACCGCTACGGCGATGCGGGGCAAGGCTTCGATGGAAGAGGAGACGCCGTCGAGCTGGCGTCCGCCGTGATTGGAGACGACGATCCCGTCGGCGCCGGCTTGGACTGCTTCGGCGGCGTCTTCCGGCGTTAGAACGCCCTTGATGACGAGATCGCCCTCCCACACCGAACGCAGCCATTCGATGTCTTTCCAGGTAACGGAGGCGTCGATCTGGTTCGTGATCCATGCGGCGAAATCCGCCGGGGTTCTGGCGTCGGGGACATAGCGTTCGAGATTGCCGAAGGTGTGGGGCTTGCCTTTGACGCCCACATCGTAGGTCCAGTCCGGATGCAGGAGATAGGAAAGGGGGCCGCTGCGCAATTTGGCCCAGCGCCCGATGTCACCGCTGAGGCCGTTGCGGATGTCGCGGTAGCGCGTGCCGAGAATGGCGACGTCCACGGTGAAGACGAGGGTTTTGACGCCCGCCGCTTTCGCGCGCTCAAGAATCTCCGTCACCGCGCCGCGGTCGCGCAGCATGTAAAGCTGGAACCAGAAAGGGGTCGAGGAAATAGCGGCGACTTCGTCGACGGGACACAGCGCCACGGTCGAGAGGCAGAAGGGAAGCCCCGCCGCATCGGCCGCGCGTTTCGCCTGAACTTCGGCCCGGCGCGCCATCATGCCGCCGAGGCCGATGGGGGCGAGCGCGACAGGCATCGTCATGGGCCGTCCGAAGAGCTCGACGGAGGTGTCGAGTTTCGACACGTCGCGCATCACCTGCTGGCGCAGCCGCAGCGTCTGGAAATCTTCGACATTCGCCCGCAGCGTGTTCTCACTATAGGCGCCGCCGTCAACATAATCGAACAATTGCCGGGGCAGGCGCTTCTCCGCGAGATCGCGGAAATCGCTTGTGGAGGCAGGCGCAAGACGGAGGCTGGGCATGGGACTCTCGGGCTTTTTGCAAGGGGCGGCAGAGTATCAACACTGTTCGCCGCTGTGAAACAACGCAACACAGTAAAGCCCCCGCGCATTGTTTTTACCGCCGGGCGGCGATAGGTCTGGCGTTTTGCGGCTTTCGGGCTGCGCCTTTGACCGGTGAGCGGGACGATGACGGCAGGCGATTATGATGCGGTGATCATCGGCGGCGGCCATAACGGGCTTGTCTGCGCCTTTTACCTCGCCCGGGCTGGCTTGAGCGTTCGCATCTGCGAAAGGCGCGGCGTCGTCGGCGGCGCGGCGGTGACGGAAGAGTTTCACCCCGGCTTCAGGAATTCGACGGCGAGTTATACGGTGAGCCTTCTCAATCCGCGAGTCATCACCGACATGGAGCTCGCCGCGCATGGCCTGCGCATTCTCAATCGCCCAATCTCGAATTTCTTTCCCTTTCCCGACGGGCGTTACCTGAAGCTCGGCAACGACCTGGCAAGCACGCAGGCTGAATTCCGGAAGTTTTCCGAGGCTGACGCCGAACGTCTGCCGGCTTTTTACGACCGGCTTGATAAAGTCGCAGACATCCTGCGCGATATCTCCCTTAAAACGCCGCCCAATCCCGAAAAAGGTCTTGGCGCCGCGTTCACGACCGCCTCGCAGCTTCTTCCAATAGTGCGCGGCGACGCGCAATTGCATCAGGACGTGCTCGACCTTTTCACGAAAAGCGCGCGCGGTTTTCTCGACGCCTGGTTCGAATCCGATGCGGTGAAGGCGTCATTCGGTTTCGACTCCATTGTCGGCAATTACGCCAGCCCCGACACGCCGGGTTCGGCCTATGTGCTCTTGCACCATGTGTTCGGCGAGGCGAACGGCGTCAAAGGCGCCTGGGGACATGCGGTCGGCGGCATGGGCGCGATTACCGGCGCCATGCGCAAGGCCTGCGAAAAGGCCGGCGTCGAAATTTCGACGGACACGGCGGTAAAGTCTCTGCGCGTTAAGGATGGAGAAGCGACGGGCGTCATTCTGGAAAGCGGCGAGGAGATTGCGGCTGCGCGCGTCGCGTCGAATGTCAATCCGAAGCTGCTTTACGGGCGCCTCGCGCCGCGCGAAGCGCTCGATCCCGAGTTTCGCCGCCGCATGGAAGGCTGGCGTTGCGCCTCCGGCACGCTGCGGATGAATGTCGCCTTGTCGGAACTGCCGGATTTCACCGCGCTTCCCGGCGCCGGCGAACATCACCGGGCCGGCATCGTCATTGCGCCCAGTCTCGATTACATGGACCGGGCCTATAGCGAAGCGAAACTTAAGGGCTGGTCGTCAAAGCCGATAATCGAAATGCTGATCCCCTCGACCGTCGACGACAGTCTCGCGCCGGAGGGCCGTCATGTGGCGAGCCTCTTCTGTCATCAATTCGCGCCGGAGTTGCCGGATGGCCGGTCATGGTCGGATCACCGCGACGCGGCCGCCGATCTGGTCATCGACACGGTCAACGACTATGCGCCGAATTTCAGGCAGTCCGTTCTTGGCAGGATGGTGCTGACGCCGCAGGATCTTGAAGACAAGTTCGGGCTTGTCGGCGGCGATATTTTTCACGGCGCCATGAGTCTCGACCAGATGTGGGCGGCGCGCCCGGCGCTCGGCCATGGCGATTATCGCGGCGCCTTGAAACGGCTTTATCACTGCGGCTCTGGCGCGCATCCGGGCGGCGGCGTCACGGGGCTTCCGGGCCGCAATGCGGCGCGGGAAATGCTCAAGGACGCGCGCCGTCCTTTCAGCGGAAGCTGATCAAGGGTGAGCGGCCTGACGGGCGTCGAACTGCGCGTCCTTGCCGTAGGTCCGCTCCTCGAGCGGCGTCGCCTCGATTTTTTCGGTCAGCATGCGCACGAATTCCTTTTCCGCGCGGCTGAGCTGCATTTGCGGATTAGAGACCGTGAAAACGTCGATTTCCGGCGCCTTGTCGTAAGGCGGCAGGCGCCAGAGAAGGCCGTTGCGGATGTCGTTCTGCACGACATGCACGGGCAGGGCCGCGATGCCGAGGCCGGCGACGCACATGCGCCGCACTTCTTCGAGACTGTTGGAGACGCCGGCGGGCGGCGAGGCGAAGGAGACGCTTTCGCGCAGGACCGCGACGGGGCGCAAGACGTCCTCGAGCCGGTCGGTGTCGAAGGAGACGCTGCGCTCGCCGCGAAGGTCATCAACGGAAATGTCGGATCGCCCGAAAAACGGATGCCTTGGCCCGCAGAAAAATCCGAAACATGCGCGGAAGAGGTGACGATAATCGAGCGTCGGGTCCTGTTCGCGCACAAGGCATGCGCCAATCGCGACGCGCCTGCCGCGCACCATCTCGACGACGTTGCGGCTCGGGTTCACGGTGATTGAAATCGTCGTCTTCGGATAGCGGGCCTGAAACGCGGCCAGCGTTTCGTCGATCAGCGGCGTCATCATGTGGGTCGCCATGGCGATTTCCACGGCGCCGCGCACATCCTCGATCTCCTCGTCGAGAAGGGCGGTCAGCCGCTCGATGGAGCCGAACATCTGCGTGACCTGTTCGTAGAGCGCCTGACCGTGCGCGGTCGGCTCGAAACTGCGGGGCCCGCGCTCGATCAGGCGGCGACCGAGCGTTTCTTCGAGGCGGCGCAGGGCGTTCGAGACGGTCGGTTGTTTCAGGCCGAGCTTGCGGGCGGCTTCGGTGATGCTGCCTACGTCGATGATGACCATGAAGGAGCGCAAGAGGTTCCAGTCCAGCCGCCAGGCGAGCTCTTCGGTATTGTGTTTGAACTCTGTCCCGTCCGACAGGGGCATCAGGTCATTCCTTCATACTATACATGAAATGAGGTTCATTTACTCATAGAATGCCTGAAAAGGGCGCAAGAGGGCAAGATCAAAATAGTCTAAAGGGATGCTGTTCACGCGCTTCGCTCACCCGGCAATGAAGCCGCTAAGCACAGGCAATGTGTACGCGCCGCCCTTTTTCGATACAGGGCCGGCGCTGAGGCGGAGCTTGGAAAGGGGCGTCTTATCCGGCGTCCAGCCTTGTTCGCTGCGGCCGAGATTGAAAACGCAGAGGAGGCTTTCGTCCTCGTCCTGACGGGTAAAAGCCAGAACGCCTTGCGGCGCATCCAGAAACCGGATCGCGCCGGCGCGCAGGGCCGGTGACCGCCGGCGAAGCGCAATCGCCTCGCGCGCGAAATGCAGAACCGATGTCTTGTCCTTTTCCTGCGCATCGACGGCGAGCGCGGGGTGGCGCTTGTCCATGGGCAGCCACGGGCCCCCGTCTGAAAAGCCCGCGTTCTTCGCCGATGTTTCCCACGGCATGGGCGTTCTTGCGCCGTCGCGCCCAAGCGTTTCCGGCCAGTTCGCGATGGCTTCAGGGTCCTGAAGCGCTTCGAAAGGCACGTCCGCCTGCGGCAGGCCGAGTTCTTCGCCCTCATAGATAAAGACATGCCCGCGCAGCGCCATCAGCAGTAGAAGATAAAGTTTCGCCGCCTGCGCCCGGTCTGCGCCTTCGGCCCAGCGCGTGACGCAGCGCGGCGCGTCATGGTTTGAAAACGCCCAGGCGGGCAGGGCTTCATCTTCGCCGCCCGGCCAGCCCGATAGCGATGTTCTGATCTGTTCCGGCGTTAATTCATCCGCATAGAGAAAGTCGAAATTATAGGCGGTGGTGAGATGCCTTTCGCCTGCGGTGAAAGCCTTCATCTCTTCGAGCGGGCGCGGACCGACGACTTCGGCGACGGTGAAAATGTTTCGGTATTCGTCCGTGACGGCGCGGATGCGCTCCAGAAACTTTGGAATATCAGCGTGCGACTGGTTGTGGCGATGCTCCTGGAAGTCGAAAGGCCGTGTTGCTTTGCGCTTGCCCCGTTTCGCCGGCGGATTATCGCGCAATTGCGGATCGTGCATGGCGAAATTCAGCGCGTCGAGGCGAAAGCCGTCGACGCCGCGATCGAGCCAAAAGCGCGTGACGTCCAGAAGCGCGTCCTGCACGTCCTTGTTGTGAACATTCAAATCCGGCTGGCTGGCGAGAAAATTATGCAGGTAATATTGCCCGCGCCGCGCATCCCATTCCCACGACACGCCGCCGAAGACCGACATCCAGTTATTGGGCGGCGATCCGTCCGGCTTCGGGTCGGCCCAGACATACCAGTCCGCTTTGGCGTTGGTCCGGTCGCGCCGGCTTTCCTGAAACCACGGGTGGTCGTTCGAGGTGTGCGAATAGACCTGGTCGATGATGATTTTGAGTCCATGCCCATGGGCTTTGTCGATCAGGGCGTCGAAATCGGCGAGGGTTCCGAACACCGGATCCACATCGCAGTAATCGGCGACGTCGTATCCGAAGTCGCGCATGGGCGAGGTGAAGAAGGGCGACAGCCAGACGCCGTCGACGCCAAGGCTCGCGACATAGTCGAGCTTTTCGGCGACGCCCTTGAGATCGCCGATCCCATCGCCGTCGCAATCGCGAAAGCTGCGCGGGTAGATCTGATAGATCACCGCGCCGTCCGGCCAGGGGGCGCTGTCTTGGCTGTTGCGGCTCATGGGGATTCATGCCGCGCGCCTCGCCCCGGCGTCAATCGACCTTTCTCGACCGGCTTTGCGGAGGGGAGAACATGGCTATGATCGGTCCTGATGAACCGTTTCGAAAAGACCATTTTGCAGGTGGTGCCGCGCCTCAATACGGGCGGCGCCGAGCGCACGACGCTGGAGATCGCCGACGCCGTGGTGCGGGCCGGGGGCCGGGCGCTGGTCGCCTGCGAGGGCGGGCGGCTGGCAAAGGATATTGAATATGCAGGCGGGGAGATCCTCCGCCTCCCGGTCGCCTCGAAGAACCCCCTGACGATCTGGCTCAATGCCGGCGCGCTGGCGGCGATCATCAAGCGGGAAAAGGTCGATCTCATTCACGCCCGCTCCCGCGCGCCTGCCTGGAGCGCCTTCGCCGCGGCGCGCCGGACCCGCATCCCTTTCGTCACCACCTATCACGGGGTCTATTCGGCGACGGGAAAAGTGAAGCGGCTATACAATTCCTCGATGTTGCGGGGCGACCGGGTGATCGCCAATTCGCGCTTCACCGCCGAGCGGGTCATGGATCTCGGCGGGGTCGAGCCGTCGCGCCTCGCCGTCATTCCGCGCGGGGTCGATATCGATCTTTTTGATCCCAAAAAGGTTTCCCAGGACCGCATTAACCAGGCGACGGCCGGCTGGGGGCTTGGGGAAAATCCGGGCTTCAGGCTCCTGATGCCGGCCCGGATCAGCGCCTGGAAGGGGCATGAGACGGCGATCGCCGCCCTCGCCAGGCTGAAAGGCCGGTTTGGGCCGGGCGCCACTGGCCAAGGCGCGGGTTTGACGCTAGTTTTTTGCGGGGGCGCGCAGGGGAGCGAAGCGCTTGAAAAACGCCTGCGCGCGGCTAGTGACGAGTCTGGGGTTCGCGCCATGATCCATTTTGTTGGCGATTGCGCCGACATGCCGGCCGCATACGCTTGGGCGGATGCGGTGCTTTCGCCGTCGACGGAGCCGGAAGCGTTCGGCCGCGTCGCGGTGGAGGCGGGCGCCATGGAAAAGCCGGTGATCGCGAGCCGTCATGGCGGCGCGCGCGAGACCGTCGTCGATCGCGAGACCGGGTATCTCGCCGCGCCGGGCGACGCCAAGGCGCTGGCCGCAGCGATCGAACAGGTCATGGTGATGCCGGCTGCGGCGCGCCGGGTGATGGGCGAAAAAGCGCGCGAACGCGCGTCGAGCCTTTTTTCGTCGGCGGCGATGTGCGATGCGACTTTAGGGGTTTATCGTTCGCTTCTGTCGGAGCAGGCGTAATGGGGCGGCATGTTGGGGCGTAAGCAAAACAATATTCTTGTCGTGAAAACCGACGGGCTCACGGCGTTCGTCGAGGCGGACCCGGTTTTCGAGGCCATCCGCCAGGCGCACCCCAAGGCGAAGATCAGCCTGCTGACGACGCAAGGGTTGCAGCGCATTGCGCGCGCCTCTCCATATTTCGACCAGGTCGCGGCGATGCCCGACATGCGGGACCGTGAAGCGCGCAAGGAGTTCGTGCGCCAGCTCAAGGCGTCGAAATTCGAGCAGGTCTACGATCTTTCCAGCGACGATCATGCGCGCCGGCTGAAAGGCGCCATGGGCATGTTCGGGCCGAAATGGCATACCGCGGACCCGGCGCCGAAACAGGCGCGGGGACTGACGGCGACGCCGCCGCGTTTTGAAAAGCTCGCCGACAGCGCCGGGCTCGATCTCGCGCGGCGCCTGCCGGATTTGTCCTGGGCCGTCGCCGCGCGCAAGGACAGCGCCAACATGCAGCCCTCCTGGTATGGCATTTCCGGGCCCTTCGGGCTCCTCCTGCCGGGGGAAAATGCGGGCGGGCGCTGGAGCGCGGCCGGCTATGCGGGGCTCGCGAGAGAAATGGCCGAAGCGGGCTACATGCCGGTTCTCGCCGGCTCGAAGGGCCTTCACGCCTTCGGCGACGAGATCGCCCATGAGACGCCGCAGCTTGTGGACCTCACCGGCAAAACCGATCATTTGCAGCTCGCGGCGCTCGCCCAGGAAGCGGCGTTTTTCGTCAGCGACTGCGCCGAGGAGCTCCAGCTGGCGCTCAGCGTCGGCTGCGAGGGGGTGGTGATCGCCCCGGCCGGCGCGGCCTTCGCCGCCGAGGGCCGGCATATCGTCACCATGACCGCCCCCGCCGACGCCGGAAAAGCCGGTCTTGAGGCGGTGGAGCCGGTCTATGTGTGGCGCACCCTGACAAATATGGGGCTTGTGCACGCCGACAGGGATGCGCCGATGACGGCTCAGGCCCGTTGATCGATGGGCCGAAAGCCTTATATATCCTCCCTTCTGTCGCATTTCGGGATTACGGTTAACCGTTTCTCACCGAAATGGGCGCAGGAATCCCGCTTTTAGCAACCGATGGAGAGAAGCCCATAGCACGCAGACCTTTCGCCGCCGCGCCGTCCAAAAACGAAGGACCGCGCATCAATGAAGACATCGACGTCCCGCAGGTGCTCCTGATTGATCATCATGGCGAGAAACGCGGCGTCATGAAGACGGCCGAGGCGATTGCGATCGCCGCCGAAGCCAGTCTCGATCTTGTGGAGGTGTCGCCGGGAACGACGCCGCCGGTCTGCAAGATTCTCGATTACGGCAAATTCAAATATCAGCAGCAGAAAAAGAAGGCGGAAGCCAAGAAGAAGCAGAAAGTCGTTGAGATCAAAGAGATCAAGATGCGGCCGAACATCGACGACCATGACTATCAGGTGAAGGTCAAGGCGATGAAGCGCTTCTTCGAAGAAGGCGACAAGGTGAAAGTGACCTTGCGGTTCCGCGGCCGGGAAATGGCCCACCAGGATCGCGGCGCGGATTTGCTGAAACGCGTCCAGGACGATTTCGATGACATCGCCAAGGTCGAACAGTATCCGAAAATGGAAGGCCGCCAGATCATGATGGTCATGGCGCCGCGCTAATCAGCTTTGAATTGACGGTTAACGCCGCCCGCATGGCCCCCATGCGGGCGGTTTTGTCATGGGGTTTTCGGGGACCGCAAGGGGCCAGGCTTTCTATTCTGGCACAGACTGGCCCGGCCCTTGCTTCATCATGGGGCTGGAATAAAGGTTTACGCCGCTGCGGCCACGGGCTCGTCCCCGCGCGGCCGGCGGAAAGCGATGGATATGGATGCGCTGACGCAGATGCTCGCCAATGGCTGGCCCCTGGCGCTCGCCGGTTTCGTTCTCGGCGCTCTCGCGGGCGGCTGGGCGGCGCGCCGGGCCGCGGCGCAGGAAGGGGCGGCCGGCGGCAAGGCGGCCGATGCGCAAAGCCTTGCCGCGCTCGCCGAAGAACTGGCGGCGGCGAGAGAACTCCTCGACGCTGAGGAAGCCGAGGCCGACGAGGCCGCCGACTCGCTGAAAGAGCTCGACGAAGCGGTCAAACGCGCCAATGGCCGCCTGAAACTTATTTCAACTGCGCTGAACCAGCCCAAATAAACCCCTTTGCGCGACAATCCCGGCCGTTTCCTGTTAAGGAAGGCGCAACGAGGGATTCGATGGACAGCGGCGGTTTCGTTCACCAGCTTTTGCTCAACAGCCTGGTCATTTCACTGACCACCTTCATCCATGGCGTGTTCGTCGCCGCCGCCGCGACCGCCTTTCGCGCCGCCAAGAGCCGCGCTCAGGGCGCGGTGCGGTTTTTTCGCGACACCGCGGTTCTGGTGGTGCTCGTCTTGTGGCTGATGTTCGCCCACACGCTGGAAATCGGCCTTTGGGCCTGGGTGTTCTTCCAGCACGGCATGTTCACCGAATGGGAGACGGCGTTCTATTTCGCCGGGGCGACCTTCACGACGCTCGGTTTCGGGGACGTCCTCCTGCCGACCGAATGGCGCCTGCTGGCGGGCGCCGCCGCGTCGAACGGGCTTTTGCTGTTCGGCCTGTCCGCCGCCTTCCTGTTCGATGTCGTGCGCCAGCTGCACCTTGGCGGCAAAAGCTAAAGCCCCTCGACAAACCGATAACAGCCGACGCCTTCAAGCCAGAACGCTTCGCCGGTCTCCCGGCGCACGGCGTAGCAGCCGTCTTTTCTCAAGACGAGGTCGAACAGGACCGGCATGGCCGGGCTGCGGTCCTCGTGAGGGCCGAGCGGGGGCGGCAGCACGGAAATGACCGGCGCCTGAGACGGGTCGCCGCCGCCGAACTCGACGCTGGCGACATTCAGGGCGCCGGCCAGCACGGTCATCACTTTCGCCATGGTTTCGGCGTCGGTTTTTTTCAGCACCGCCGCTTCAGGAGCAGGCGCGGTCTCGCAGGCCGCGGTCAAAAGCGCGCTCATGAACCCGAGAAGACAATATGTGCGCCATGACGCCATAGTGATCCTCACTCCGGCATTCTCATATCGCGGTTCTCGCGCATGACGTCGATCCTGGGAGACAACGCCGCCGGCGCGGTCGTTTCTTCAACGGCGCTGACGGTAATGCCGGCGCTCGCGGACGGCGTCGGGCAGGTTCCCGCGTCGCGATATTGCAGCGCCGCGGCGAGCATGGCTTCGGCGGGATCGCCGAGATCGTGGGCGAAATCATCCGCGACGGCGCAGCCTGGAATGCGCACCCCGGCCGCAGCGCTTGAATTGGCCGCGATGAAGCCGTCCATGTAATCGCCGAAGCCTTTGTCATTGACGCCCTGAAACTGGACCGAGAAATAGGTCTGGCCGCAATTGCTCTGCGGGTAAAAGCCGTAAGGCTTGCCGCAGGTGCCTTCGCCCATGAGGATAACCTCGACATCGATCCCGCGCAGCGCGTTGACGACGGATTCGGTTGCGCTGCAGGTGTCCTGCGTCGTCAGGATGAAGACGCGCGAAATATCTAGGCTTGCGAGCGGGGCGCCGTCGGCGAGAGAAAAGCCGAGACCGGTGCTGTAAAACGGCGCCGGCGTGTTGGGCTCGCCGGTCACGGGGTTCGTGCTTCCGGCGTCGTCATTAAAGCGGAAGCCCTCGAAAACCTTGCCGCTGGTTTGCGCCCCGCCGGCCACCATATAGCCGAGCTGGGAGGCGACCGCGAGCAGCCCGCCGCCATTATATCTGAGATCAAGAACGAGATCGGACACGCCTTCCGCGTCAAAGAGGGCGATGGCGTCGGCGATCTCTTCTTCGGAGGCATAGGGGCTGAAGGTGGTGATATGCGCATATCCGACCTTGCCGGAAGGCGTGTCGATGACGTCCGTCAGATTGACCGCACGCGGCGCGATGTCGGCGGAAGTGAGCGTGACGCTTCGGGTGCCCGCTACGCCCGGGTCTTCGACCACGAAAGTGTGCATCGCGCCGGCGTTTTCGGGAAACAGCGCCGCATTCAGGATGTCGAGTTCCGATTGACTATTGGTGTTGACGAGGTCGATCCCGTCGATTTCGATAATCTTCGAGCCGCGCTGAAGGTTGGGCTGGCCCATGATTTCCTGCGACGCGGGCGTTCCCGGGTCGGTGTAGCTGACGCGAATGTCGCGCGGCGGCGTTGTTGAGAAGGCGACCAGAACGGCGCCGTAGCTGGCGAAGGGTTCGGCGTTGCGCTCTCTGAGATAATCCGCGGTAGTCTGGGTGAAATGAAACTCGTCCTTGTCCTTGCCCGACGCTGTCTGCGCAGTCGTTTTCAAGAGTGCGAAATATTCCACCGGGTCGTCAAAGCCGGCCGGGTTGCGGTCCGTGACTTCGTCGTTCCACAGATAGGTTTCGTTGGTCCAGGAGCGCAGGAAGAAATTCTCGTGCAGCGTCGATCCGGCCATATCCGGAAAGGGATTGCCTTCGATGTCGGCGCCGGTCCTGACGGTCTCGCAGCGATTTCGGAACTGGCTGGATGCTTCATAGACGCCGGCGGTCCATGTAGGGCCCGTTTGGCCTCCGCCGCCGCCACCGGAAGAGGGGGGCGGCGTTGAGCCGCCGCCGCTGTTCTGCGATCCGCCCCCGCCGCCGCAGGCGACCGCCAGCATGAGAAACGAGGATGCAAAAAACGCGCGAGCGGTTCTTGAGGCAAAAGGGGGCATCATACGCGGACTAAAACCCGTTTATGTGTTCGTCCCCCTGACGTTCTGAAATCGTCCCGATTTACGATGCATAGTCAAGCAAAGGCGCTGTAATGGACGCCCGCAGCCGTGCAAAAAAGCGTGGAGATTGTAAGGAACAGGACGTTTTCGCCCTCTAGGTCTAAAGGCCCGTTTCCGCTAAAGCCCGTCTCCATGACTTACGCCGTCAAGGAGCTTTTCTATACGTTGCAGGGCGAGGGCGCGCAGGCCGGGCGCCCGGCGGTGTTCTTGCGCTTTGCGGGCTGCAATCTGTGGTCGGGCCTCGAGCGCGACCGGGCGGCGGCCGTGTGCACTTTTTGCGATACGGATTTTGTCGGCGTCGACGGGCCCGGCGGCGGCAAGTTCGCCGACGCGCCGGCGCTGGCCGCGGCGGTCGCGGCCGCCTGGCCGGAGAAAGCCGGCGGGCGGCCTTACATGGTCTGCACAGGTGGGGAGCCTTTGCTGCAACTCGACGCGCCGCTTATCGACGCGCTCCATGATTCAGGCTTCGAGATCGGCGTGGAGACCAACGGCACCATCGCCGCGCCGGCCGGGATCGACTGGCTCTGCGTCAGCCCGAAATCGACGGCGCCGCTGGCCCAGACATCGGGGCATGAGCTGAAGCTGGTTTACCGCCAGCAGGATGCGCCGCCGGAGGCGTTCGCCGGTCTCGCATTTGACTTTTTCTTTTTGCAGCCTATGGACGGGCCTTCGCAGGCGGAAGACACCGCCGCCGCGGTGGATTATTGCAGACAGCATCCGCAATGGCGCCTCAGCCTTCAGACCCACAAGATCGTGGGCATTCCCTAAGGCGCGCGGGAGAGCAGACAGAGGATTGGACATGCGCATCGTCAAGTCGATGAGTTTCGACGCCGCGCACTTTCTGGATCACGACCCCGAGGCGCGTCCTTACGCGCGCCTGCACGGGCATTCCTTCACCATGGAAGTGGTGATTGATGGCGAGCCCGAGAAAGACACCGGCTGGGTCGTGGATTTCGCCGACGTCGCCGAGGCGCTTCAAACGCTGCACGACGCGCTCGACCATCGCCTGTTGAACGAGGTCGAGGGGCTTGAGCGCCCGACGCTCGAAAATATCTGCCAATGGGCGGCGGGCAGGCTGAAGACGCGTTTCCCGGGGCTTGCCGAAGTGCGGGTCTCGCGTCCGTCGAACGGCGAGACCTGCATTTACACGGTCTAGGCCGCGTCGGAATTTTCCAGATCGGCCTTCATGCGCGCGATGAGATATTGCGCGTCCCGGCAATAGCTGGCGGCGGCGCGGTCGGCGCGGCCCAGCGCTTTGTCGAGATGATCGAGAACGATATCGATTTCCTCGTAATGCGCAAAAGCTTCCGCAGGCGGCGGCAGGTCGAGACCTTTTTCGCTGACGTCGAGACGCACCGGCGAGACCGAATATTTCGTGCGCCCGCCGAGCATCACGTCGATATGGCGCTGGCCCTTGCCGATCAGCACGGCGGCGCGCGGGTCGATCTTGTCGAGCGAGTCGTTGATCGACAGCCGCAGCTCGTCATAGCTCTCGGCGAGCAGCGCCCGGCCGCCGGCGTCGTCCACATCCTTGGCGGAAATGGCGACTTCGCAGGCCTGTTCCAGTATGTCGCGCACCCGGTCGATGGCGTAAAGCGCCGCTTCGATGGCGCTCAAGGCGTCGCGCACCGGATTTTCGCGGGTATCCGGATGCGGCTCTTCGATATTGGCCTTGCGGTTGCGCAGGGCGCGGTCCAGCCCGCCGGCGACATCCATCGCCGGAATTTCATCCCCGGACGGATCGACTTTTTTGCCGAGCCAGCCAGCGAGCGGGCTGCGCCGTTTCGCCTGGTCGCCCGATTGTTTATTGGTCGCAAACGCCACGCATAGTCTCCTTCAGCATGACTGTCCTAAACCGCGACCCTAACGCGGGGCGATTTTCGGCGCCGTTAAACAATTACGTAAATTTTTTGGATCGCCCGTGGGGCCGAACAGCCTTTACAGCCGTTAACCTTGCGCCTTTCCGCGACGCAGGCGCCCGCCTTCGATGGCCCAGGCGGCGAGCAGCGACAAGGCGAGAAGGACGAGCCAGAAAAGGGCCGGGGCGAGGGGCGCGTCCCGGACATTCTGGACCCGGGCCGCGCCGCGCTCGAGGACGCCCGCCCAATTCTCGCCGGCCCGCGGGTCGGCCCCGCGGCGCAGGCGCCGCAGCTCCGGCAGTTCGGCGTTATCGCCGCCGCCGCTGCGGATCCGATAGACACCGCCGCCGGTCGCCTCCGCCAGCGGCGAAAGCTGGGCGCTGGTGGAAACCACATTCTGGAATTCCGGCGCGGCTTCGACGCCGATGACGCCGATGGCGAAGAGGTCGCCAGAGCGCGCGCGATAGAGCCCGCGCGGCGCATTAACGATGCGGGCGGTGAAATGTCCCGGCGCGCTTTCCGACAGCGTCACTTCCTGTTCCTCGCCGCCGGGAAAGGCGAGCGTCACCGGCGGGGCGGCGTCTTCGATAGTACGCCGTTCAATGACGAGGTCGCCGCCCTCAGCGCTGAGGTCCAGGGCTTCTTCCTCAAGCTCCGGTTCTTTCATCAGCCAGTGAGCGATGCGGCGCAGAAGCTCCGCATGCGGCCCGCCGCCGTCGAAGCCGCGCGCCCACAACCAGACATGATCGGACAGAAACAGGCCGACGCGTCCCTCGCCGATGCGGTCGAGAATGAGCAGCGGCGCCTCGTTCGGGCCTTCCATCAGGGTCCGCCCGCGCAGCTTGTTGACCGGCATGGTCCGCAGCCAGCGGCCCCAGATATCCGTCTCCGGAAGATCGGCCGTCACCGGATGGCGCCGGCCGAGATCGGTGATTTGCGGCCGATAGGCTTCCTCGATAGCCGCCCCCGCCGGCAGCGCCGGCAGGATAAAGGAGAGATTGCGGCGCGTCGCCAGACTTAAGGGGCTGTTATATTCGGGACCGGAGGCGATGAGGACGGCGCCGCCGCCATCGACGAAGCGGGCGATATTGTCGAAATGGAAGGAGGAGAGCACCCCGCGATAGGCGTAGCGGTCGAAGATCAGGAGATCGAACTCGTCGAGCTTGTCGATGAAAAGTTCGTCTTGGGGGAAAGGGATCAGCGCCAGCTCGTCCACGGGCGTGCCGTCATTCTTGTCGATGGGCCGAAGGATCGTGAAGTGCACGAGATCGACGGCGGGATCGGACTTCAAGAGATTGCGCCAGACCCGCTCGCCCGGATGCGGCTCGCCGGAAATCAGCAAGACGCGCAAGCGGTCGCGCACCGCGGTGATCGGCAGGACGGCGATATTGTTGCGCGTCGTCAGCTCGCCCGGCCGTTCGGCGACTTCAAGTTCGATAATCGTCTGGCCGGGCCGGTCGAGGGGCACGTCGAACCCGGCTTCGGCGCCGGCGGGCACGGCCTCGCGCAGAATTTCCTCGCCGCCTATGCGCAAGGTCACCATGGGCGTCGCCGATCCTGGCAGCGACTCGCCTTCAGCGCCGAGATCGTCGATGCGGAAGGACACGCGCACGGACTGGCGCACGATGCCGTAACGCGGCGCGCTTAACAGCGTGATTTTGCGGTCGACTTCGCCCGGATCGCCGGTCGTGAGAAGATGCACCGGCGCGTCAATGTCGAGGGGCTGGCGCGCGTCCTCGGCGTCGGCGGCCTGACCGTCGGTGATAAGGAAGACGGCGCCGAGACGCTGGCGCGGCGTATCGGCGACGGTCTGGCGCAGGGCGTCGACGCTGCGGGTTTCTTCCTCGCCGCCATAGCGCACGGTCTCCACATCGATCCCGCCCAGCGCTTCGAGCCGCGCCTGAAGCTTTTCGACGGCGTCGGCTGTGACCGCGTCGCGATCATCCAGCGACTGGCTGGCGCTTTCATCGGCGATGATCAGTGCGATGTCGTTCAGGGGCGCGGTCTCTTCCTCGCGGGTCATGGGGCCGGCAAGCAGCGCAAGGAGCGCGGCGACGGCGACAAGGCGGGCGATTCCGCTTTTCCAGTTGCGGATCAGCGACAGGACGGCGAAGGCGGCGCCGAGCACAGCGGCGGCGATCAGCGCCCATGGGGGCAGCAGCGGATCGAGCACGATATTCATGGGAAGCGCGATCACTGGCCGAGACGCTCCAGCAGGATCGGCGTGTGCACCTGGTCCGACTTATAGTTCCCGGTGAAGGCGACCATCACCATGTTAACCCCGGCGCGATAGGCAAGCTCGCGCGCCCGGGGCCCGCCGGCGTTCATGGGCCGCACCGGCCGGCCGAAACTGTCCGCGGCCCAGGCCCCGGCCCAGTCGCGCCCGCCGATGATCAGCGCCGTCACCCCGTCATTGGAGCCGCTGGAATCGGCTTCCACCCAGACCGGGTTGTTGTTCGAGCGGCCGTTCAGCGTCTCGAGTAGATAAAAGGAGCGCGTCAGCACGTGATTGTCGTCGACGGGGATCAGGGGCGGAATGTCGAGGGCGCTTAAGATTCGTTGCAGGGCCGCGCCTTCCGGCGTCGAGCCGGCGCCGACCGCGCGCTCGTCGTCGCGCGTGTCGATAAGCAACAGCCCGCCGAAGCGCATGAAGTTTTCGATATTGGCGAGCGCGGCGTCGGACGGGGTCGGCGCGTCCGGCGCGATGGGCCAGTAGAGGAAGGAATAGACGGAAAGATCGTCCGTATCGGGATCGACGCTGTCCGGCGGCGCGGGCTCGACCGCCGTGCGCCGGTGCAGTTCCCGGCTCAGGGCTGCAAGGCCCTGTTCCGCAAGCTCGTCGACGGAAGGGTCGCCCGACTGGATGAAGGCGAGCCGGGTGGAGATGGCGGCGTCTACGGTCTTTGCCTCGATCGGCGGATCGAGAGGCTGGGCGGCTGCGCGTTCCGGCGAGAGCGGCGCAAGGGCAATGGCGATGAGCGACGCCGTCGCTGCGGCCCGCCAGCCCAGACGCCCGCTGATGAGGAGTGCGAGAACGCCGTCCGCCAGCAGGAGAAGAAGCGCAATGATGTAAAGCGGCGGGCTTAAAGAGACTGGCGGTTCGGCCTCGTAAGGCGCGGCCGCGACGCCGGGGATCGAGATCGGCTCGAACGGCGTATCGGCGGCGACGGCGTTGAGGGCCAGCGGCGCTTCGGGGGCGCCGTAAAAGCCCGGCGCGCGGTCCGGCGCGGGCGGCTGGCTAAGTTCGCTGGCGGTGAGCGCCCGGGCTCTTTCGCCGGGGCGGGTCAGCCGGCCTTCGCCGTTCAGCATCCGCAAAGGCGCGTAAAGCGCATCCTCGCCGTCTTCGGCTGCGTCGGGACCAAGCGAGGAGAGGAAGGTCAACCGGCGCAGCATTTCGACGAAGAGCCCCGACAGCGGCAGGTCTGACCAATCCGGCGTGGCGGTGACATGGAAAAGCGCGACGACGCCGTCGCCCTGGCGCGCGCCGGTGACGAGGGGCGTGCCGTCCTCAAGCCGGGCCCAGGTGTGCTCGGTGGTCTCGCCGCCGGGCTCGGCCAGCACCTGACGGCGGATGAAGACATCGTCGGGCACGGGAAGGCCGGCGAAGGGGCTTTCCGGCGCGAAAACATCGAGGCGTTGCGGCGTGTCCCAGGTAAGCGCGCCGCCAAAGGCGCGCCCGCCGCCGCGCAAGGGGGCGGGCGTCAATTGTGGCGCGCGGTCCTGCGCGGCTTCGGCGAGCACGGGGCCTGCGAAACGCACAAGCACGCCGCCGCTTTCGACCCATGCCTGAAGCTCCTGCGCTTCACTGGCGCGCAGCCGCCCCACATCGTCGAGAACGATCACGGACACGTCGGACTGCAACAGCGCCGAAAGATCGTCGCTTAAAAATGCTGCGTAAGGCTCCAGCGCTTCGCGGATATAATGATCGCCGGAAAGAAGATCGTCGCTGGCGCTTTCTGCATTGGCGGCGAGACCGATGAGCGCGCGCCGGTCGCGCGCATCGGCGAGATGCACCGCGCCCGCCGACGGCACGGCCTCGATGCGCACCACGGATAATTCGTTCGCCAGAGCCAGCGGCAGGTTGAGCGTCACCTCGCGCGTCTTTTCGCCTGGCGCCATTTCAAATTCCGCGCGTCCGAGTTCGCGCCCGTCGCGGGCGGTGGCGACAACTGCGCCTTCCGCCGGCGCGCCGGCCTCAAGACGCTCTACCTGATAAGCCGGCGCCTCACTGTTCACCGGCAGGGCGCGCAGGAGATATTTCGGCGCGCGCGCATCGGCATAGAGCGTCAGGGCGCCGTGCTCATTGAGGGCCGAGGCGAGCTCTGCGTCGCCCTCGCCGGCGAGACCGTCGGAAAGCCAGCGGATTTCGACATCGCCGCCGGCAAGATAGCCGTCGAAGTCAACCAGCGCCGCCGCAGCGCCCGCGCGGTCGGCGAAAAAGGGCTGAGGCTCGAGAGCATCGGCGGCGGCGCGCAGGGCCTCGCCGCTCATGGGCTCCACCGGCGCCGGAACGTCTCGCGGCGCCGTGGTGATCAGGAACGCCTGGCGGTCGGCCTGCGCGGCTTCCGCCGCGGCTTCGCGGATCGCGTCGCGGCGCACCCGCCATTGCTGCGCCGCTGCGAGACTGTCGTCGACGACGAGCACAAGCGGCCCCGAATGCGCGCCCGGCTGCGGCGCGTTCATGACGGGACCGGCGAGCGCGAGAATAATCATCGCGGCGAGGAGGAGCCGCATCAAGAGCAGCCACCAGGGCGTGCGATCCGGCGTTTCTTCGGAACTCTTCAGCTCACGGAGAATGATGAAGGCAGGGAAACGCTCGCGCTTCGGCGAGGGCGGCGTTGCGCGCAGGAGAAGCCAGATCAGCGGCAGGGCGCCGAGCGCCAGCAGAATGAACGGCGATGTGAAACTGAGCGCGCCCATGACTTACGCCTTCCAGAGGCGCAGATCGGCGAGCGCGGTGAAAAGCGCGAGGAGCGCCGTCTGAGGCGGCCGGTCTGTGCGGTGGGCGAGGAAACTCCAGCCATTCTTGTGGGCGATGGTCTCAAGCGCGTCACGGTGGGCCGCGAACTTTTCTTTATAGGCGCCCGCAAGCGATCCGGTCTCGCCGAAGACGAGCCGGTCGGCGCTTTCAAGGTCGCGGAACTCGACGCGGCCCTCAAAAGGAAAGTCTTCTTCCGCCGGATCGCAGATCTGCAACAGAACGCCCTTGGCGCCCGATCCCGCGAGCGCCGCGACGGCGCGCTCGACGCCTTCCGGCGCCGTATAAAAGTCGCTCGCCATGACGACCCGTGCGCCGGCGGGCGTCGAAGCCAGCGGCGGCGCGCCTTGCCTGTCGTCGAACTGGTCGATGTGGAGCGCTTCCAGAAAGCGCTCCGGGGCGGTGCGGCCCTGAAACGGGCGGCGCTCTTCACCGAGAAGGCCGATGCGCTCGCCCGCCTGGGACAGAAGGATCGTCAGCGCCGTCAACAGAATGTCGGCGCGGCGGCGTTTGGTCGGCCAGTCTTTCGCCGAGGCGTAATCGAGGGAATGAGACGGGTCGCGCCAGAGATAAGCCGCCGCCGCCGCTTCCCATTCGTTCTGGCGCACATAGAGCCTTCCCGACGCGCGCGCCGACTGGCGCCAGTCGATGCTGGAGACCGGGTCCCCGAACACATAAGGCCGGTGCTGCCAGAAGGTCTCGCCGGGCCCGGCGCGCCGGCGCCCGTGCAGGCCGGCGGAAACCGACTGCGCGATGCGTTCGGCCTCGAGCAGCATGGCCGGAAACAGGGCCGCCGCCTTTTCCGCCTGGTGGCGGACGGCGAGCATTTGGGGCCCGGAAGATGTCATTCGACTTCGGTCCTTCCTCGGCCGTTTAAGCGCCCGCCATCAGTTCTTCGATGAAGCTGTCCGTGTCGATGCCTTCCGAGCGCGCGGCGAAGTTGAGCGCCATGCGGTGCCGCAGAACCGGTCCGGCGAGGCGTTTCACATCGTCGAGCGAGGGCGCATGGCGCCCGTCGATCAGCGCAAGGGCGCGCGCCGCCAGCGAAAAGGCCTGGCTCGCCCGCGGACCGGGGCCCCAGGCGACGAAAGTCCTGACGCGTTCTTTGGCGTCTTCGGTTGGCCGCGCGGCGCGCACGAGGCTGAGAATCTGTTCCACCACCTGTTCACCGATGGGCATCTGGCGCACCAGGCTCTGGGCGGCGATGAGATCGTCGGCGGTCATCACCGCATCCACATGGGCGGCGTCCGAGCCCGTCGTCGACGCGAGCATTCGCCGCTCGGCGTCGATATCGGGATAGCCGACATCGATCTGAAGGAGGAACCGGTCGAGCTGGGCTTCGGGCAGGGGATAGGTCCCCTCCTGTTCGATGGGGTTCTGGGTCGCGAGAACGTGAAACGGCGTCGGCAGGTCATGGGCGGCGCCCGCGACCGTCACATGATGCTCCTGCATCGCCTGAAGTAGCGCCGACTGGGTGCGGGGGGAGGCGCGGTTGATTTCGTCCGCCATCAGCAGCTGACAGAAGACCGGTCCCGGAATGAAACGGAATTCGCGGCGGCCGTCGGCGCTCTCCTCGAGGACCTCCGAGCCGAGGACGTCGCCGGGCATCAGGTCCGGCGTAAACTGCACCCGCTTGGCTGAAAGCCCCATGAGATCGGCGATGGAGGTGACGAGCAGGGTCTTGGCGAGGCCCGGGGCCCCCACCAGGAGGCCGTGGCCCCCTGCGGCAAGTGTCGCAAGGGTGAGGTCGATCACCTCGTCCTGGCCGAACACCACCTTCCCCAGGGCCGCCCGGGCGCGCCCGAATTTTACCGAAATCTCATCAAATTTTTGCAAAAGGTCTGGGTCAGGCTGGGTGTCGGTCATGGGATGGCGTCAATCCTGGGCTTTGCGCAACGGGCTGTGATCGGTAGCGATCGGGCTATGATTCTGGGCCAATCTTCCAGATAGCATGGCTTGATGAGGGTTAAAGAACTGCTTGGCAAGGAAACCGAACGGATTGTCGAAAATGTCTTGCCCCTTGCGGCTTTGCACCCAATCTCTACCATGCTTCGCGGCGCGCCGGAGGCCTCTTTTCCAGCGCCGGCGGGGCGTTCGTCCCCTGATCGTCAGGACAGTGTCTGGAGCCTGCGGACGGGATGAACGAAAGAAAGGGCGCGGTTGTTTGCGCGCCTGCGGGCCGGGGTTAAGCCGGCGCAGCGTCAAAGGGGACATTTGTGTCTGAGCACGAGTCGCATTTCACGGTCTGGGGTTTCATCAAGGGCTTTGCGAAGCTGGTCATCGGCTTCCTCCTTGTGCTGCAGGGGCTGATCGGCCTCGTCATTCTTCTTCTGTTCGTCGGGGTCCTCATTCAGGTGACCAACGGCATCGCCGGCAGCAACGATCCGGTGTCGATTTCGGTTCCAAGCGATGCGGCGCTTGTGCTCGATCCTAACGGCGTGCTCGTGGAGATCGCCGAGGACATCAATCCTTTCGAGGTCCTGCGCGAAGAGGCTTACGGCATTTCCGAGCCCTCGCAGATCGAAGTCCATGATCTCGTCACGGCGATCCGCTCCGCCAAGGACGACAAACGCATCAAGGGTCTCGTCCTCGATCTCGGCGCGCTCAGCGCCTCTTCCTCAAGCGCCAGCAAGCTTCATTATCTCGCCGACGAGATCGACGCCTTCAAGGAAAGCGGCAAGAAGGTCGTCGCGGTCGGCGATTATTACAGCCAGGACCAGTATCTCCTCGCGTCGCACGCCGACGAGATCTACATGAACGATTACGGCAATCTGCTGATCTACGGCTACGGGTCTTACGGCACTTACCTGAAGTCGTTTCTCGAGAAGCTGAAAGTGACGACCCATGTCTTCCGCGTCGGCACCTTCAAATCGGCCGTGGAGCCGTTCATCCGCGATGACATGTCGCCCGAGGCGAAAGAAGCGAACATCGCCTATCTCGGCGTCCTGTGGGACAAATATGTAGAGTCCGTCGAGGGCGCGCGCAGCCTCGCCCCGGGGACCATCGAGAATTACGCCAATAATCTCGGCGCGATCATGGAAACTGTCGACGGTGATTTCGGCCGGGCGGCGCTCGAGACCGGGCTTGTGGACGGGCTCATGTCCCGCGCCGACATGAACGAAAAGCTGATGGAGACCTTCGGCGCGGCCAAGGACGGCAAGACGTTCAAGAAGGTCAGCTTCAAGCGCTACCTCACTTCGCTCGATGATGACGACGACACCAGCGCGCCGAATATTGCGGTGATCACCGCGGCGGGCACCATCATCGACGGCGAGGCGCCGACGGGCCGCGCCGCCGGCGGCGACAGCATCGCCGCGCAGCTCAGAAAGGCGCGCGAGGACGATAAGGTCAAAGCCGTGGTGTTGCGCATCGACAGCCCCGGCGGGTCGGCTTTCGCCGCGGACATCATGCGCGATGAAATTCTCGCGCTGAAAGCCGCCGGCAAGCCTATCGTCGCCTCCATGGGCTCGCTCGCGGCCTCCGGCGGCTACTGGATCGCCGCCGATGCGGACGAAATCTGGGCCGCGCCGACGACGATCACCGGCTCGATCGGGATCTTCGGCTATTTCAACACTTTCGAGGACACGGCCGCCGAGCTTGGCGTTCATGTGGACGGCGTCGGCACCACCGATCTTTCGCCGATCCTTGCGACCGGCATCGGCCCCTTGCCGCAAAGCGCCGCCGACATCATGCAGCAGTCGACGGAGAACGGGTATGACCGCTTCCTGACCATTGTCGGCCAGGGCCGCGGCCTTGAGAAGACCTATGTGGACTCCATCGGCCAGGGCCGGGTCTGGATCGGCGAACGCGCCCTCGAGCTGAAACTCGTCGACCGTCTCGGCGATTTCGATGAAGCCGCCAACGCGGCGGCGCGGCTCGCCAATCTCGAAAAATACGACCTCGTCGACATGAAGGAAAAACGTACGACTTTTGAAATCTTCATGGGCAATCTCTCGACCGCCGCGCTGAAAGCGGCTGGCGGCGATGCCGGAGAGCGCCGCGGCGGCGCTGTCGCCAGACTGGTGCGCGCGGCGGAAGAAAAGGCTGCGTTCTTCGCGGAGTTCAACGATCCGAACGCCGCCTATGCGCGCTGCCTTGCTTGCGAATAAAAGCTTGCGAGATAGCGGGCCTCGCGCCGGCGGCCTGAATGCAAACTGAATAAAGGGCCGGCGCCGTCAAAAGCGGCGCCGGTTTCGTTTTTATGACCGATCTCATGCGATACGCCGCCGCGCTTGAAGGCGCGGGAGACAAGTCCCTGCCGCCGGTCGAGAAATGGCATCCAGAGCATTGCGGCGAGATCGACATCGTCATCAAGCGCGACGGAACCTGGTTTCACGAAGGAACGCCTATCGGACGCGCCAAGCTCGTCCGGCTGTTTTCGACTGTCCTGCGCCGCGAAGGCGACGACTTCTTTCTCGTGACCCCGGTCGAGAAGATGGAGATCACGGTCGAGGATGCGCCTTTTGTCGCCGTCCTGATGCGCGTCGAAGGCAAGGGACCGGACCGGACGCTCGTTTTCACTACCAATGTCGGCGACGAGGTCGCCGCCGGGCCGGATCACCCCATCGATTTCCGAAACGATCCGGAAACCGGCGATGACGCGCCTTATGTGGAAGTGCGCGCCGGGCTCGAGGCGCGCATCGCCCGCGCCGTGTTCTATGAGCTTGTGGAGCTGGGCGAAACCCGCGAGATAGAGGGCGAAGAGGTCTTCGGAGTTGCTTCCGGCGGCGCTTTCTTCCCCTTCGGAGCGGCCAGCGACGTGTACGCCTGACCATGAGCATGAATGCGGACCAATCGGCGAATGATCTGCGCGCGGTGATTGAGGCCAATCTCAAACACGCGACGGCGGCGCGCGTGCGCGAGCTGTTCAACGAAATCAATCCGCATCTTGTGGGCGAGAAACTGTTTGAAAAGCGCTGGAGCGACAAGCGCAAGGACGCCGCCGTGCTGCTGCCGCTGATCCCGCGCCCGCATGGGATTAATCTGGTTCTCACCGTGCGCGCCTCCGACATGCCGTCGCATGCCGGCCAGATCAGTTTTCCCGGCGGCAAGACCCAGCCTGAAGATGAAAACGCGGTGGCGACGGCGCTGCGCGAGGCCCATGAGGAAGTGAATATTCCGCCCGAGGCGGTGGACGTCATCGGCGCGCTCGGCGTTCACAAGGGCGGGCTCGGGTTCTCGGTGACGCCGGTGGTCGGCATTGTCGCGCCGGACGCGCCTTTGCGGCCCTGTCCGCGCGAGGTCGGCGAGATTTTCGAAGTGCCGCTCGATTTCGTCGCGGACCTCAACAATCACATCACCGAAGAGCGCATTCTTGAAGGCGTTCCCTACAAGATGTTTGCGGCCCCTTACGGGCGCTATCACATCTGGGGGCTGACCGCGGGCATCCTGCGGTCTTTCGCGGAAATTCTCCAGCCGGAGCCCGGGGCGTGACCGACGCCCCGTTTCATCCGTTGACGGAGGAACAGCGCGCGCATTTTTCCTGGCTCGAGGCCGCGCATCTGAAAGCGGTGATCGCCGCGCTGGAAGCGGCCGAGCCTCAGGGCGCGCGGTTTGTGGGCGGCTGCGTGCGCGACAGTCTTCTGGGCGAGACGCCCAAGGATTTCGACGTGGCGACGATGCTTGCGCCTGAAGCGGCGGTGGCGGCGCTCAAAGCCGCGGGGCTGGGCGTCGCGCCGACGGGGCTGGAACACGGCACGGTGACGGCGATCGCCGAGCACAAGGGCGTTGAGGTGACGAGCCTGCGCGCCGATGTGTCGACCGACGGACGGCGCGCCACGGTCGCCTTCACCCGCGACTGGGCGGTCGACGCGGGGCGGCGCGATTTCACCGTGAACGCCATCTATCTGACGCCGGACGGGAAGCTTTACGACCCTGCGGGCGGGGTTGCGGATGCGGCCGCGAAGCGCGTGCGCTTCATCGGCAAGCCGGAAGAACGCATCCGCGAGGACTTCTTGCGCATCCTGCGGTTCTTCCGGTTTTCGGCGCGGTTCTGCGATGCGTTTGATGGTCCGGGGCTCGCGGCTTGCGCAGCGCTGAAGGACGGAATGCGCCAGCTTTCGGCGGAACGCATCGGCGCGGAGATGGCGGGCATTCTCGCCCTGCCGCGCGCGTCCTTCGCGCTTGAGGCGATGCAGGCGAGCGGCGTTCTCGCCGAAGTCTGGGAGGCGCCGGGCGATCTCGCCGCCGCCGCGCGCATGAAAACGCTCGAACCCGCCGCGCCCGCGCCCTTGATGCTCGCAGCGCTTTACGGCGAAGAGGGCGGCGCCGGGATCGGCCGGCGCCTCAGGCTTTCCAACGCGGAAAAGGCCATGCGGTCCGGCGCCTTGAAGGGCGCGGCGGCGTTCACGCCGGAGATGAGCGAGACCTCGCTTCGCGAACGCTTATATCGCCTCGGCCGCGACGGCTTTTGCGATGCGATCCTCACGGCGGCGGCGCAGGGGCGCATCGATGAAAACGATTATCGCCGCCTGAAAACCATGGCGGAGGCCGGGCCGCCCCCGCATTTTGCGATTTCCGGCAGGCATATTGTGGCGGCTGGCCTTGCGCCCGGCCCGGACGTCTCGAAAATCCTCGCCGCGGTCGAGGCCCGGTGGATCGCGGAGGACTTTCCCTCTCAGGACCGGCAGCGGGCGATCCTTGCTGAGGAGCTCGCCAAAACCGGAAAATAAGCCAAGCCCCGCTGCGATTTGCGCCGTCCGGCATTTGACCCCGCCTTCAAGAACGGATTTTATATCGGAATAACAACCGTCAAGGGAGGAATACGGCGATGCGAGGATTGATGATGGACCGGCCGTTGCTGACGACCGAGATCCTCAAACATGCGGCGCGAAACTACCGGAACACGGAAATCGTGACGCGCACCGTCGAAGGCCCGATCCATCGATACACCGTCGCCGACGCCGAAAAGCGGATCAGGAAGCTCGCCAACGCCCTGAAGGATCTCGGCGTCAAGCAGGGCGACCGGATCGGGGTCATCGGCTGGAACACCTATCGCCAGTTCGAGATGTATTATGCTGTCGGCGGCCTCGGCGCCGTTCTGCACACGGTGAACCCGCGGCTCGGGCCTGAGAACGCCGGCTTCGTCATCAATCACGCCGAAGATGCCTATCTTTTCTACGACACGACATTCGCGCCGCTGGTCGCCGCGCTGAAGCCGCATCTGAAAACGGTGAAGCATTATTGCGTGCTCTCCGACGCCGAAAACGCCGGCGAGGCGGGCGAGGGCGCGCTGATTTACGACGATCTCGTGGCGGGCGGTTCCGAAGCGCTCGAATGGCCGGATTTCGATGAAAACACGGCGGTCGCCATGTGCTACACGTCGGGCACCACCGGCGATCCCAAAGGCGTCGTTTATTCTCACCGCGCACTGGTGCTCCAGGCCTTCGCCGCCTGCCTTCCGTCATCGCTCGGGCTGAAGGAAGGGGACGTTCTTCTGCCTGTCGTGCCCATGTTTCATGTCAATGCCTGGAACACGCCCTATTCCTGTCTGATGACGGGCGTGAAGCAGGTGTTCCCGGGCGCGCGCCTCGACGGGGAGGGGCTTTACGAACTTCTCGAAGGCGAAAAGGTGACCTTCAGCGCCGGCGTGCCGACCGTCTGGCTGGGGCTGCTTCAATATCTTCAGCAATCCGGCAAGGAGCTGCCTCATTTGCGCAAGGGCATGAGCGGCGGATCGGCGCTGCCGGAATCGCTGATCCGCGGCTTTGCGAAATATGATGTGGAGTTGATGCAGGGCTGGGGCATGACGGAGATGTCGCCCATCGGCACCATCAATGTTCTGCCCCCTGACGTTGAGGCCCTGTCTCTCGATGACCGCATTCCCTATATGCTGAAAGCCGGACGGGCGCTGCCTTTCGTGGATATGCGCATCGTCGACGCGGGCGGTCATGTGCTTGAGTGCAACGGCGAATGCGAAGGCCATCTTCAGGTGCGCGGGCCGTGGATCATCGACGAATATTACAAGGCGGACCAGGCGACGCTCACCGATGACGGCTGGTTCGACACAGGCGACGTGGCGATCATCGATCCCGACGGCTTCATGCAGATCACCGACCGGTCGAAAGACGTGATCAAGACCGGCGGAGAATGGGTGTCGTCCATCGAGATCGAAAACGCCGCCATGCTGCATCCGGATGTGGCGCAGGCCGGGGTCATCGGCGTTCATCACCCGCGCTGGCAGGAGCGTCCGCTGCTGATCGTGCACAAGCGTGTCGGCGCGGATCTGACGGCGGAGGGCCTGCTCGAATTTCTGAAACCCAAGCTCGACAAGATCGCCTGGCCCGATGCCGTCGAATTCGTCGACGAAATTCCGCTCGGCGCTACCGGCAAGGTGCTGAAGACGGAGCTGCGCAAGAAGTTCAAGGACTATGAGCTGCCGGCGGAATGATCACTCTTCCGCAAGCTGGTGCTTGACCGCGTAAAGCGCCGCCTGGGTGCGGTCGTCGACGCCGAGCTTCGACAGGACGACGCTGACATAGCCCTTGACCGTGCCTTCGGTGAGGCTGAGGTCATAAGCGATCGCCTTGTTGCTTTTGCCGCGCGCGATCTCTTTGAGAATATCGAGTTCGCGCGGCGTCAGTTTCTCATGAGGCAGGCTGGCGCCGGTCGCCCGGCGCAGCAATTGCTTCTGCACTGCCGGGTGAAACACCGGCGCGCCGCGATAGGCGCTGTCGATAGACCATAAAAGGTCGGCCTTGGAGACGTCCTTTAGGAGATAGCCCATCACCTCCGCGTCGATGGCTTCATGCAGGCGCAGATCGTCGCCGACCGCGCTCGTTAAAAGGATAACCTTGACCTCGGCTCCTTTGGCTTTGAGCGCCGCCGCGGCCTCGATGCCGCTGCGCCCGGGCAGGGCGACGTCCATCAAGACGATGTCGGGATTAAGATCGTCGATCACGCTCTCGGCCACATCCGCGTCGCCGGCTTCGCCCACAATCTCCACGGCGGGCTCGTCGCTCAAAAGCGTGCGCAGGCCTTCGCGCACGATCGGATGATCGTCCACAATCACGATGCGTATGGGCTTCGCGCTTGTCATGACGGCTCTTTCTCCCGGGGCCATGCTAGGCCAGCGGCAGAAGAACCTCAACGCGGACGCCGCCTTCCGGACGGTTTGTAATGGACAAGGCGCCCCCAACCCCGGCGGCGCGGGCGCGCATGCTGGCGATTCCGATCCCCGTCCCGGTTGCGCCGTTTGCGGAGGAAAGGCCTTTTCCGTCGTCCTCGATCCGGAAGCGCCGGCCGTCCGGTTTTTCGGCAAGCGAGATCCGCACATTTTGCGCGCCGCCATGGCGCACTGCGTTCGCCGCCGCCTCCTGGGCGATGCGCAGGAACGCTTCGGTTTCGGCTTCGGTGAGGCGCCGGTCGTCGACCTCGATCCGCATCGTCAAGTCCTCGCCCGCGGTCAGCGCCCGGTGACGCTCAAGGGCTTTGGCGAGGCCGTTGTCGCGGGCATAGGCGGCGAGGGAGTGATTTTCCTCTTCGGACGGCACGCGCAGCTCCGCCAGCAGTGCCTTCATCTCTTTTTGCGCCAGGCTTGCGATATCGAGCAGGCGGGCCGTGCGCGCCTCGCCTTCCTCTTTCCCCCGCGCATAGCCCGCGCCGATGGATTCCGCGACCAGCGACAGCGAGAAAATCAGCTGGCTGACATTGTCGTGAAGGTCGTGAGCAAGGCGCTGACGCTCCTTCAGCGCCGCATATTTCTTGTTCTGCTCATAGGCGCGGGCGTTGTTGATGGCGATGGCGGCGTGGCGCGCGAAGGTGCCGAGCATGTGAATGTCGTTGTCGCCAAACCGTTTGGGCGGGGCCGCGCCGATGCCGAACGTGCCGATAATGTCGCCGCGCCACATGATCGGCATGCCGATGACGCTGTCGTCATCCATGCCGGAAAGGGAGGGCGCCGCAAGCTCGCCATACCGCTCCAGCAGGACCGGCGCGCGCTCCGCATAGACCCGGCCGGCAAGGCCTTCGCCCGGCCGCGCCATGGAGCCGAGTTCTTCCGCCGGCATGCGGTAGACCGCTTCGATCCGGACGACGCCTTCTCCGGCTTGGCCTGCCGGTTCGATCAGGCCGATGGATCCGCGTTCTGCGCGCAGCAGCTCGCAGGCTTTTTGAACGATGACCGTCAGGAGCGGGCGCAATTCAAGCTCGCCGCTGATGACCTCGATCATCTCGCGCAGATGGTCCTGGTCGCTCATGCCGGAAGAAGCGTCGGTCATAAATTTTCGGGCCGCCATGTCGTTTCGGCAGGGGCCGCCCCCTGCCGAAAGTCAGGGGCGCGCTCCGGGCGAATTGCAGCACCGATCCCGCCCCCAGGCAAGGCGCGTCAGCGCCCGGCCGGGCCTATGGCTTGGCTATGGGCGCGCAGCGCCTGCCGGAACTGACAGAACAAGCGAAAAGAAGGGAGAAAGTCACGGAAACGATCATTGCTATCGCCGGCTAAGCGCCGGCGATGACCGTGGTTAATCTGTGCCCTGCACAGATGTTTTTCGGCGCCGCCGTCGCGATTTGACGGATCACTCAAAGGCAAGCTGTCGGAGCCATGCGCCTGAAATCTGGATGATAGAGCGCCTTATTCAATGCATTTTGAACTCGGCAAAGCCCGACCGTCTAAAACGGCGTCCCAACTTGGAAAGCACAGGTCTCGAATTTTGGCCGCTGCATTGGCGCGTTGGCGGGTCGTGTAGTCATCATAGAGCTTTAAAATACCTGGAATGCTGTCGATGCCGAGTAATTTAAGGGCAAGCCCCCAATCATCTGTCGCTCCGGGGCGGGTGTTGACGAATGTGACGAGTTCGGCGACCCGCTGGTCGAGTTGGCGCCGTCGATCGGAAAGAATGGTGCTGCCGGATATCGTGTCGCCGCTCTCGACGAGATCAGCCAGATCGCTTCGGTAGAGATCACCCGACTTTTTAACCTCGGCATACAGTTTAATAGCGTCATTCTTGGCTTGATCGCTAGCCAGTCTCGTATCCGCGCCCTGTACGGCCTCAAACGCGACCTTTCTGTCGCTATCCCATTGCGCCAGCGCGGCGCGCGCGCCTTCCTTGTCGTAAGTAGAGCACCCCGCAGTAAAAGTGAGGACAGCCATCAGGATTTGAATTTTCATAGAACCCCCCTCTAGAAAAAATATCAATCTTTACTTTAAATAGACTCAAACAATGCTTGGAACAAGTTGATATATTATAACATAGATTGATACATTGCCGGGGGGCTTATGAAAACCGTCATCGCAATAGGCATGGCAGTCTTCGTTTTGCTGTTTCTTTTTCTTGTTGTCTGGGTGCTGGGCGAAAATTCACGGTTCGAAAGAAAATGCGAAACCCTTTGCCCGATAAAAAAGGACATAGCCGCGCCGGCAATTCCCACTGCAGCCCAATTTCAGAGTGTTCTTGTAAGTCAGGGGGTCATGCCTGACAGGGCGTTAGAGATCTCAGCAATGCTGGGAGATGACGAGGAACCGCAGCAAGTAAAAATGCGCACCGAGCTGGCTGTGGAGCCTGACAGGGTGCTCTTGCTCAAGAACTTTGAAGGGGCATTGAATAGGTGCGAGAGCGAGCGGCTGGACTTAATTCGCCAGACATATGGAAGGTCTCCCGATAGGCATTTGCTTCTTGAAACGGAAGCCTTCGCAGGCGACCTTCAACAGCCGGACGGCAATCTCGCCAATGCCAACACACTCATCCTTGATATTGAGTCCCGCGCTCCGACTTTGGAGAAAAGCCTGGAATATTTTCCAGGCGGACCAAAGGGAGGGTTGATCAGAAGCAAGCGCAGCGATGGCAGCACCATATTCGTGGCGAGGCGCGGGAAACGGCTGAAAATCACCGAGACAAGAGAAGAGAGCAAGACGATATGGGAGGAAATAAGCTGCGGGGAGGGTGCGACGCGGAGAATATTCTCGGAGCTGACGTTTGAAACGGATGACGCCGGTCATGAAAATGGAGAAGACTTTTCCACCTCGCGTCACATACCCGGAGCAGGGATAGAAAAAATTTCAGCCGATAAGCGTTATCGCGTTTACGATTACACCGCCTTGACTGAGCCGGCGGAAAGACTCGACATCGTCATTTTGCATGAAAGCATGGATGACGAAATCGATGACTTGCTCTCTGTGAACAAGCTGTTTTTAGAGGAAAGCCTGAAAGTGCTCGGGTATCACAATGCTGACTCTATCGTTCGCATTGAAAGGGCTACAGACTATTTTTCGGTCGACTCCGCCCGGATCAGAGAGGCTCTTGGGAAGATGGGGTACTGTTTCGTGCAAGATGCGTCCCTCAGGCATAATCCCAGAAGGGAGCACAAATCCAAAATTGACCCTAGAAAAAACGAGCTATGTCAGAACTACTCCCGTCAAGAGATGACGGCGCTGACCCGCAAGCTTGGAGACAGCGAGAGTAACCTTCAAAAACTTTGGATCTTCATTAGCCCTGTGGCCCTCATAGAGGGAGATGTTCCTTGCGGCGTGGCGACCGGCGATGTTCGGGCGCTAAAGCTGCCTCGCATAGGCTGGGTGAATCACGCTTGCACGGCGGCGGAGTCGAGCTCGACCCTGGCGCATGAAGTCGCTCACCTTTTGGGCGTTGACCATGAGCTGGGGGCGGCGCAGCCGCCAAAAGATGACGCCTATGCACGGGTGGCCGAAATAGGTGAGGAGCGTATTGGAACGCTTACGGCTTCTGGTTCTCTGGTCGATACGCGCCTTCCTTTTCTATCCTCGGAGCTCATCAGCATCGATGGCGTTTCATTTGGGTCCCCCCATGGCGGAAACGCTTTCGGTCAAACAAGAAGATTATTGAGCCTTGTGAGCGAGGGAGAAGAGGCGGGATCGCCGGATAATGGCGAGGAGGAAGACGGAGATGGTGAGGAGACGGGAACAGAAATCCCGGCCTCGCCCATGCCTGCCGATCCGGCTCGTGTCGTGCGGGTTCCCATCGTCAGGGATCATTGCCCCGTAAGAAGCAAGCTCACAACAGTGTGCCCAAGCGGTGCGGATTATTCTTTTCGGCTGGACGGGGGGCAGGTGGTCCCGTCAACGCATGCAGATATTCATGACGCCACAAGAGACCTGTTTTTAAAAGGGGCGAAAAGCATAGCCATTCACGCAACCTATGATGATGGAGGCGACCCTGATGATCGGGCCCTTGCTTATGCGAGAGTCACAAGTCTGATTCAGTACATTACTCATATTGCGCGATATGACGGCGAGGTCATGCCAGCCATTTCAGTATGCGATTTATCGAGCCGCCTCGAACACTGTGACCATGAGGCGGCGAATGTTGGGATTTATTTCCTGGAGTAAATTTTCCGGTTTTCCTTGCGGCAAGCCAGTCTTCCTGGCGATGCCTTGAGGCGGAAGGCAGCCCTATCGGGGCTGATGCCGGACAGTGGAAAACTCTGTTTTGGTGCCAGGAGAGGAATCAGCCGTCCCGAGTCTGATTTTACTATCAAAATGCTGCGAGAGGTTGTTCATCCGTGTACCAAGCATCATACCAACACTTCATTACGCTTGGGTAATTCAGTTCCCAAACATGATCTATTCTGTATCACGTTTGCGCATGTTTGTCAGCATTAGGACGAAATAATTTTCGATGCATATTCAAATCGCGTTTTTGATAAGTTCGCGTATGTCAGGCGCGCGCTTCAATGAGTCTTCGATGGCTTTCCGCCATGCTTCTCCCTGCTGCAAAGCTTCTTCGTAAACGCTCGTAAGTTCTTGGGGGCGCATTTCGGCGAGTGCTGTAATCAGGGCTCGCGCTTGCTCGATATCCTTTTCCGTCTTGGCTTTGCCGGGGCCGCGGCGACGCGCAGCGACAATCAGCTTATGGATTGCAAAGCGTTCGGGGCGCGGAATCTGCACAAGGACGCCTTCTCGATAGAGCGCTACCGCCGATATTGGATCGCGGATTAGAAAATTCAGAAAATGCAGGCCTTGCGCCCACACGCCCAACGCTTCGAGCTTCTGCGGTCCTTCCCGTTCGTCGAACGATGGCGCCAGAAAATCGACAACGAAATCGCTGTCAGCCATGCGCCACCGTGTCGGTTTCTTTGCATCAAGCGAACCGATGGGGCTCATGCCGAGAGAATGCAGGACTTCAGGAAGTTGCGGCTCGGCGTGGTCATCGACGGCCAGGGACAGTTTTTCAAATGAGGCCACGTCGATATCGGCGGTGATGGCAGTTGCGCCCGATGAAATCCGCGCCCCAAGCTCCAAGTCATAGAGCCGGAATGCATGCGTGCCGACAAGGACGCCCCCGAGCCGGAATGCGCCGGCCTGCGCTATGGCGCGCAAAACCTTGCCGGTGGTCATGTCGAGCGCGGGAAGACGCGCAGATCTCAAGGCCGCTGCCTTTTCGGACGCATTCGCCCGGAATGCGCGCGCGTCGTTTCGCGCCGCATTCCAGCGCTCGATGCGCGCCCGCGTATCCTCGTTGTCAGGACCGACGAAATGTTGGTGGTGCGCCCCGCCAGGCGCCCGCACCGTCACATACCAGAATGACTTTCCGCCGCTTTTCCTGATATGCGGGGAGCCGGTCATTTCTTCAGGCGCGCGGTCGAGATGGGCCTGAAGAAGGTCCTGATAGAGCGTCTGCAAAGTCAGTGGGATCGGTGTCATAGCCGCTCAATATACCACAAAAGATAATTTGTGGTATAGTCTTGAACCAGAAACAGCCTTTCAGCAAGCGGTCCGGAGAGCCTTATTTAAGGTAGGCGCGCGAACCTTTAATAAGAAAATTCGCTATTAAAGGCTCCAACTACCCCTCCTAATTTCTGGCAGGTTTTGCCTGGCGGACGGCCGGCCCGCCGCCATTCTCGGGGGATACGAATGTCCACGGTCCATGGACAGTGGACGATAGGCCGTTCCCGGTTTACCGGCAGAATTCTGTTTTGCCGGTAAATTGCGATGACGCGAAGCAAGACACGGTGTCTTGCGAATAGACGGCCGTCCGAAATTGAGGCTTCGGCTAATCACCGCTTTTCACAGGTTTTTCCAGCCGCACACCCGGACCGCCACCATTCTCGTCGATGAAAACGACGCCATTGGCCTCAAACAACATCCGCAAAAGCTGAGCGGTGCTGTCTCGCAGTTCGCTGCTTCTGTGTTCAAAATTCCGGACAGTCTGATTGCTGATCTTGGCGTTCGCCGCCAGCTCCTGCTGGGTCCAATCCAGCAAGCCACGAGCCGCCCGACACTGTTCTGGGGTAATCATCCCGGAACAATGGGCAGAGGATATCAAAAAACGCAACTAAATATAAAAAAGCGCTTGTCGCAAGATATAAAAAATAGTATTAGAATATAAATTATCGTTACTTTTGGCAAGTCGTGGAGGGTCACCCATGCGCCTAACGATTCGCAAAATCTCGAATCTTCCTTCGAAATATCTCGCATTCCGCGAGACGGGAGAGAAAGCCCAATGACAACTCGTCGAACAATTCTCCAAGGCGCCGCCTCGCTGATCGCCCCGGCCGATTTCGATCTAAACAATCCCTTTGACGTGACGGCGGCAGAGTCGCCATTCGGCATACTAATCAGCGAATACCGTCACATGGTCGCCCAACTCGAAAGTATTATGGCCGAACGAAACCGTGTCGAAGCAGACGCGTCAGCCCGGTACAAAACTTTCAACGATTGCCCTGAACTTGCAGCGGTCGAGGATAATGAGCGCGCCTGGTTTGCCGCTGAGAAGAAACTCATCCAGTTCGGAGCGCGAACGCGGGCCGGCACCTTCGAAGAGATTGCGCAGAAGCTCATTCTCTGGCGCCTCACCGATCATGACGCTCGGAGCTTCGACAATCCTTTCGACATGCTCGCATTCGCCGCCTATCGCGACTTACTTTTACTGACGGGGCGCACTTCGCTGACTCCTAAGGCCGACGAAAAATGCCTTGCGACCATCTGGAATGATAGCGCGTTTCACTATGATGATGACGAAGAGGACTACTACGACGACGATGACGATGAAGATCTCGAGGAAGAGGATGGCGAATAATCGCGGTGCGGAACTTTCGAGTGCCTCTGCGTTTCTGCAGGGCATTGCCACAAATTTTCTTATCGGAATTCAGATCCGCGGTATTACCCGTCAAGCGGGAATTTTGTAATCAAGACATTGATATTGGCTATTCGGATAGAGCCAACAACAGCTTCACCATAGCTAGTGTATCGCGCTTGCAATACTCTTTGAGCGCACTGCCGATTGCAGATTTTTTCTGCGGCGGGGTGCTGGGATCAATTGCCTGAACATAAGCTGATTGAGCGTTTGTTCCATCCTTCACTTCAAGATCAGCATAGTCGAGTTCCGGACAAACGGTCGGAAGCACTGCCTTGATCGACCAGCTCCCGCGCTGATCTCGATGATAATAGTGCTCGCGCACCACTGGAAGCAGGTCAACGACGCGCTCGTGAATGCCCATCAGGCTTTCGCGCAGATCGTCATATATGAGCGCGAGGCCCTTGATGCACTGCTTCTCAAAACCGGCGAAATAGGCGACGATGGAGCCTTCCTCCACATCCGGCGCGCAGAGAATTTCAACTAGCGCCTCAGCGCAAGCGCGTCGTGGATCGTTCCCTGACAGGTCAAGAAATTCATGGTGTGATAGCGCACCATCCTCTTGAAGAATGTGATTTGAGAATTGAAATGGTGTTTGAGCGTAGGATTTCCCGCCTAGCCAGATAGGCGCGGCGAATTGGATGGTCTCGAAGTCAAGAAAATGAAGTGGATAGCGCCATTCTGCGATCTTCTTTCGTATTGCCTCTCGCTCGTGATGGGCAATACCCGAAACGGTGGCTTGGTGGATGCGGTGCAATTTTGGATCGTCGAAGTAGCCGATAGGAACCTGCAAAAGGTCCTCAATTCCTAGGTCGGCAAGTGCGGCAGCGGCTTTCTTACCGGCGGCGGCAGGTAACAGGGTCGTCGGCCAATCGGGTGGGCTTGGATGCAACGAAGAGCAGTAATCCTGAAACGGACAATCGTACGGCGAAGTGCAGTGATCGCCCACATCAACATCCGGTTCATCAGCATCTAAAATGTGCTGCGCGGTAGAGATATCCTGCGGTCGCCCGTCAACGATTACGTCAAAGTTCTCTGTATCATTTTGTTCGGAGAAGAGACCGTCATACTCATCGATGGCCCTGAGAATGAATGAGCTATCGATATGCCATACGCTTGCTTTGCCTATGTTTAATCCAGCCCCTTTCGCTACATAGAGCTGGGTGGCGAGGTCGCGCACATAATGATCCTTGAGGCTCGCCGCACTTTTGACTTCAACAAGATACCACGAGCCGCCCGGCAACGGCGTTAGTATATCGACACGGATGTAGGTATTGTCATGAAGGAAAGCCGCCTCAAAGATCGGAGCAGGCGGCGTCGCTGCCAGAAGTTTTTGCGTGAATGCAAGGGCTTCTTCCTGACCGAGATGCGAGTCGACAAGGGTTCCACCAGGCCGAAGCGTTCGTGCTATAACGCCGATGCGCTCTCCTTCGGCCTTCCGGAGCTCTGCTTGAGGGATTTCCTGGGGTGGCGCGCCTTTATGCGCCTCAAGCCATAGGCGCTTCGGACATTGATCAAAGGCAGCTATGAGAGACTTTGTGAGGCGCATGGCGGATATTTACAGCTTTACTTAGAAAATACTGTAGTTTCAAATCTATCCTGACCGGTGATTCTCGGCTGTCCCCCGTTGATGACTCACGGTAACTATCTGAAGTTTTGAAAGAAAATGGCGCGTATTTGATGGCGGACCGACTTGCTGACCTAATTCTAGCTCTCACCCCTGAGGATGGGGCTTCCATCGGCAACGGAGCTCTTCTCGCGTTGCTGCGCGAACGCTTACCCAATGTGAGCGACGCGGATTACGAGGCCGCACGAGATAGGCTCGTTGATGAGGGCGTTTTGGCAAAGGGTAAGGGCCGCGGCGGGTCGATTTATCGGTCGGACATAACGGACCTCGAATTGACGACGCAGGAGATTGAGCCGGCTAAGCCTGCAAAGAGAAAATCAACGAAAAAGAAGAAGGCAACAAAGAAATCCGGCGAGCCTGTTCAGGTGTCAGCTTATCGCCATGGCGACATGCGGGTGAACAACCCAGAAGTTGGGATGGTTCATGCGGATACGGACCCAGATAGCGCGAAGACAACATGGGCCTATGATCCGCATCTGGACCCGGCGCTCAACTTCGATAGTGCGCGGGCCGGTATTGAAAAGCTGATAGATGATGCGCTGGAAAGCGGCGACGCGGACCGAATGCGTGATGCGCTGGCGGAGCTGAAGCGGCTGCAGGCGCCCTATCTCAACTGGACCGGCAAGGCGGAAAAGACCAGCTTCGAGATCGATACTGTCTCGCTCCACGTTCATGAACGCGTGGACCCGTCGACCATCCTGTCAAACGCGGCGAAGCGACTAAAGGGAAAAGACGCGAAGGCGCAATGGCAACAGGCGGATTTGTTCGCTGCGCCGTTTGAAAACCTCCCTCTGCGGCAGGCGCTCGATTTCTACAAACATGAAAAGGGCTGGTCGAACCGGTTGGTGACGGGCGATTCGCTTCTCGTCATGAACTCTTTAGTCACCAAGGAGAGCATGGGCGGCAAGGTTCAGATGATTTATATCGATCCGCCTTACGGGATCAAATATGGATCAAACTTTCAGCCCTTCACGAACAAGCGGGACGTTAAGGATCGCTCGGACGACGACCTCACCCAGGAACCCGAAATGATCAAGGCGTTCCGGGACACGTGGGAATTGGGTATCCACTCCTACCTCACTTATCTGCGCGACCGGCTAATGCTTGCGCGGGAACTGCTGAGCGAGAGCGGGTCGGTGTTCGTCCAGATTGGCGATGAAAACTTCCACACTGTTCGGAACATTCTTGATGATGTGTTTGGGCCGACCAATTTCGCGGCTCAAATTGCTTTTAAAGCCACGGACCCACTTGGCCAGAAGGGACTTGCGAAAGTCTATGATCATATCCTTTGGTACGGCAAATCTTTGCCCGATTTGAAATTCAGGCAAATTTACCGGGATCGAGACGTCAGCGACGACAAGGAATATCGTTTCATAGATCCGATCAAAGATGTGGAAACCCCCATAAATCGAAAGAGCAAGGAATTCCTCGCCCGAGTCTATCGTCGCCGGAATGCAACTTCGTCCGGTTTCACCCCCTCGTGCACGTTCGATCTACCTTTTTTAGGCATGAAATTTCCGCCGTCCGGCAACAAGAGTTGGTCAAGCAATTTTGAGGGAATGGCTCGCGTAATTAAAGCCGACAGACTATTTCAGCTCGGCAAAGACCCTTATTACAAACAATATCAACGCGACTTCCCTCTGTCGCAATATGACAATTGCTGGACTGATAAGCCAGCCGCCCAGGGGAAGAGCTATGTTGTCGAAACGGCAGCAAAGTTTGTCGAGCGCTGTATGCTCATGACCACCGATCCTGGCGACCTCGTGCTTGATCCCACCTGCGGATCCGGCACCACCGCCTTCGTCGCAGAAAAATGGGGACGTCGCTGGATCACTTGCGACACATCTCGCGTCGCCATCACGCTGGCGAAGCAGCGGCTGATGACCGCCGGTTTCGACTACTATGCCCTGCGTTACCCACATGAGGGGTTGAAGGGCGGCTTCGATTACGAAACCGTGCCTCATATTATGTTGAGCAGCATCGCGAATAACCCGGACATCGACACCATCTATGAAATGCATCATCCGAAGATCGAAGCGGCGCTCGGCGCGCTGAACAAGGCGTTGATCGCCAATCCGCCCGGCCCGCTGACGCCCTTGCAAGGCGTGCGCAAGGGCAAGGCTGTCAATTTCGCCCAGGGCGAGTCCCTGCACGAGTGGGAGGTTCCGTTCGACTGGCCTGATGACTGGCCCGATTTGGCGCGGAAAGCATTCGATGATTTCCACGGGGCCCGACAGGCGATGCAGAAGGAGATGGACTCCTCCATCGCCGATCACTCCGAACAAGAAACGCTCTACGACAAGCCGACCATTGATAAGAACCGTCTACGGATCACCGGGCCTTTCTCGGTGGAGGCGGTGCCGGCGCCGACCGTGTTGTCGCTTGATGAAAACTTCACGCCGGCGGAAGCGGACGACAGCGTCGCGCGCTCAGGCGAGACCTCGCGCCAGTCGCTTTGGCGCGATGAACTCCTGAAGACAGGCGTGCGCGGAAAGGATGGCGCCATGCTGAAATTCGCTGAATTCGAGACGCTGCCGGGGACGCGCTATCTCCACGCGTCGGGCGCGCTGGCCGACACTGGCGAGCGCGTCGTCGTCAGTTTCGGCCCAGAGCACGCTGCGCTGGAACAGCGGCAGGTCGAGGAGGCGCTGAATGAAGCCTATACGCTGATGCCGAAGCCGAAATTCATTCTATTCTGCGCCTTCACCTTCGATCCGGAGGCGGCGAAAGACATTGATGAGTTGAACGTGCCGGGCGTCACCTTTCTCAAAGTTCAGATGAACACCGATCTCCTAACAGAGGACCTCAAGAAGAAGCGGGCGTCGAACGAAAGCTTCTGGCTAATGGGACAGCCGGACGTCGAGGTGCGCAAGCGCAAAGACGACCACTGGGAAGTCGAGGTTCATGGATTTGATTATTTCAATCCGAAGACCGGTGAGATCGAGAGCGGCGGCACGAAACAGATCGCCATGTGGTCGCTCGATACCGATTACGATCAGCGCTCGCTGATGCCGCATCAGGTGTTCTTTCCAATGGCGGACGCCAAGGGCGGATGGAACCGCCTGAAGAAGACGATCCGCGCGGAACTCGACGAGGACCTGCTTGACCAGTTTCATGGGACCATTTCTCTGCCATTCGAGGCGGGTGACAACAAACGCGTGGCGGTGAAAATCGTCGATGATCGCGGGATCGAGTCCCTCAAGATCGTTTCCCTGGAAGACTGAGTCCTCGTGTCCCTGATCATCAATTCCCCATATGTGCGACCGGAACAGCACTGGACCGAAGCCCGGGGTGGCAAGCTTGAAGTCACTCAGGTGCGCCGTCCGGCAAGCTATGACATATTCGACGCGCAAAATAATACTAAACGCACGGAAAATCTTGGTCTCGTCAACACGATCCGCGAGCGCGTCGATCAATGGCGCGCCGATGGTTATCCTGGTGTTACAATTGTTACGCGCAAACTTCTTGGGCACTGGCATGATCATGAGGCTCGTCAATACCCGTTTTATTTCTGTCAACTTGAAGCTATCGAGACGCTGATCTGGTGGGTTGAGGGCGCAGAAGCTTACAAACAGGGCATTTACATACCAGGGGATGGCGGCGCGTGGCAGCGGCTCTGCAACAAGATGGCGACCGGGGCTGGCAAAACCGCGGTGATGGCGATGATCATCACCTGGCAGGTGCTGAATGCACTGACCTACCCGAAACGCAACAAGGATTTCAGCAAGGCGGTCTTCATCGTCGCGCCCGGGCTGACGGTGAAAGGTCGGCTTCAGGTGTTGCTGCCGACAGAAGGTAGCTATTACGACGAATTCAACATGTGCCCTTCGGAGGCGCTGCGATCAAAGCTCAATCAGGCCGACGTGCTGATCGAGAACTGGCACACGCTGATGCCGCCGAAGGAGGTTGCGCGCTCCGTCGTCAAGAAAGGAAAGGAGTCCGATGAAGCCTTTACGCGGCGGGTTCTTGGCAAACTTGCTGCGCATAAGGACATTATTGTCATCAATGATGAGGCGCACCATGCCTATCGCAAGCCGCCGGAACTCAAGATTAGCAAGAAGCAGGCGGCGGAACAGGGCATCGACCTTGATGAGGCGACGCGCTGGATCGAGGGCCTTGACCGCATACACAAGTGCCGGCGCATACAGCGCTGCTTTGACCTCTCCGCGACGCCTTTCGCCCCGACGGGCAAGAAGAGCACCGACACTGCGCTGTTCGACTGGATCATCTCGGATTTCGGTTTGAACGACGCCATCGAGTCCGGTCTCGTCAAGACGCCACGCATTGTCGTGCGCGATGATGCGTTGCCTGACGCGAAAACGCTCAAGTCAAAGCTCTATCATATTTACCGCGATCCGTCGGTTTCGGAGGACTTGAACCGGTCCGGCGCCGAACAGCATGAGCCGCTGCCGAAGCTCGTGCAGGACGCCTACACGCTGCTTGGCGCGGACTGGCGCGAAGCGAAGCGCGACTGGGAGGCGGCAGGACATCACTCACCTCCGGTCATGCTGACGGTCTGTAATAGGACAGAGACGGCGGCGCGGGTCGAGCACTATTTCAATCAGGGCGATTCGCACTGGCCTGAACTGCAATCGCCGGACCGCACATTGCGAGTTGACTCCAAAGTGCTCGACAAGGCGGAAATCGGCGAAGCCGCCACCTCCGACAAGGACTACGAAGAGAGACTTCAGGATATTATCCGCGCAGCTGACATTCCCGAAACGCGCAAGGAAGTACTTCTAGCATTGAAGAAGGAAGAGCTGCTCCGCGAGATCGTGGACAATGTAGGCAAACGCGGAGCGGCAGGCCAAGATTTGCAGAACGTCATCTCGGTGGCGATGTTGTCCGAAGGCTGGGACGCCAAGAATGTCACGCACATCATGGGGCTTCGCGCCTTTACGTCACAGTTGCTTTGTGAACAGGTCGTGGGTCGCGGCCTTCGGCGCGTATCATACGATACCGACGACAACGGACTTTTCCTTCCCGAATATGTCAATGTCTTTGGCGTACCGCTTTCGATCTCCGAAGCAGGGGACAGCGGTGACCCGCCACCTCCTCCAAAGCCGACAACGCAGATCGAAGTGGTGCCCGAACGTGCAAGCCTCGAGATTAAATGGCCGAATGTTCTCCGCATCGAAACAATCGTCACGCCAAAGCTGACTGTTGACTGGGACAAGGTAGAGCCGCTCACGCTCGATCCTGCGTCTACGCCTATCACAGCGGAACTGGCGCCGGCGCTTGGCGGCGCCACTGACATGAGCAAGGTTTCGGCGATTGATCTTGAAAAACTCCCAGATGGATTCCGACTTCAGCGTCTTGTCTTTCAGGCGACGCGCAAGGGCTTTGCGGAACTGAGGCACAATTTCAGGGGCACGGAAGATTATCTGGCGTCGCAACTAGTACGAATCGTCGAGACCTTTCTAAATTCGGATCGGCTGGATATTCCCTCGCTATTCCATTCCGACCCGTTGCGCAGGCGCATTCTGATTGCGCTGAACATCGATCTCGTGGTGCAGCATTTGATGCGGTATGTGAACGAACAGAATACCCAGCAATTGACGCCAATTTTCGATGAAGACTGGCCGATCGGTGCGACTGGCCACATGCGGACGTGGTATACCGCGAAACCATGCTTTCCAGCGGTCAAATCTCATATCAGTCATCTTGTGGGCGACTCCGCGTGGGAAGGGCATGCCGCCAACGTTTTTGAACAGAGCGGCAAAGTTGCCTCCTATGCTAAGAACGATCATCTGGGATTCCAGATTCAGTACATGTGGGGCGGATCGCGGCGACGTTACCTTCCCGACTTTCTGGTGAAATTCGAAAGCGGGAAAATCCTCGCACTCGAGATCAAGGGAAAAGACAGTCCCCAAAACAAGGCGAAACGCGACGCTCTCGATCAATGGGTGAAGGCCATCAACGGTTGTGGCGGGTTTGGAGTATGGTGCTGGGACGTCGCTTTCAATCCCGGGGAGATACGGGACATACTAGCCCGGCAGGGGTAGGGCGTCTCTCGCCCGAGGTGCAATTGTATACCGAGGGGGCAAGATTAGACGTTATCGCCGCCAGAATATGTGAAACTCTTCGAATCCCGCTTCCACGGCGAGCACGTCGTTAATTTCAAGATCGCGCCCCATGCGCTCATAGTCGATATAGTATTGCAAGGCTTGAGGGATTTCCGTCGTCTCCTCGGTCAGCTCCTGCGCGAAGTCGGCGCGCGATGAATACTCGCCCCTGTAATCTTCCATCATCGCAGTTCGCGCGTCTTCAAGGTCGCCGAAATATTCCAGCAGCTTCCCGCCAAGCTTCCCGTGTTCGCCGATAAACTCTGCAATCTCGGCCACGCTGTCGATGCTCTGATATTCTTCAATCCGCGCGCCTTCGAATCCCTCATAGTCATGGATTGCAAACTCTTCGGCGCCCGCAATAGGCGACGCTTTAAGCATCCCTCCAATCTCTTTAAGGATGGCGTCCGCGTCCTGAAGCGCGTCGATCCAGCGCCCGTGAAGGATTCCATTGTTGTACGCCGCAAGGCAGGCGACATAGATTCTGATTTCGATTTCCGGCTTGCTCATGAAGTTCTCCCGTAGAAAGGGGTTGCAAATGCAACCCTGGCCTTCGCCGAGAACGGGGTGTGCAAGCGGAAGAGAGAAACCGGCGGCGGGCGCAGCCGGCCCCTATCGCTGGCGAGCCTCGGGAGACCGCCTGTTTCTCTTGAAGCGCGCCGAGGGGCTGGCCCCTAAGCAACTAAAACAATAAAGCCCGCCCCTGCGGAACGCAGTGGCAAGGACAAAATAGGCCCGGCCTCTGGCCGAAGGCCGGTGGTAACGGGCCGTTACCCCGCGAGGGATCGAAGCCGGATGGCCGAGACCGCGTAAGCGGGCTCGGTTTACGAGAGCCCGGTCCGGCTGAAGCCGGGCGCGCAACACGGCTCGGAATACCATCGCCTGAACTATAGCGAAAAATCCTTCTAAAAATTTCGAAGAATATCCAACGTTAGACAACGCCATACAACGCCAGACAACGCCAGACAATCTCAGGCGCTCATTGCACGATCACTGCACATTGACACGGCTCGTCCAGCTGCCAATCTGTATTGTTCGTGCCAAGAGTAAGGAGTGAGATCATGTCAGAATCCGCAGCAGCAGACGGCCCGCAATATCTTGCACTGAAGCGCGCCGCAGAGCTTATCGCAAGCGAGGATGCGTTTCTCACCGCCGATCAGATGTTGGAACGGCTCAAGCAGGCAGTATTTTGCGGTGAGTTCGATGCGCCGGTTCGTGAGCGAACCAAGCCAGGTCGCGAATACTTACGGATTGCGGTCGTCATTCCGAAATGCGAAATGACCGAGATTGAGCGCGCACTGAAAACGCGCGTAACTCGCTATTACGAGATGAACCGGGACTCCATCGCCAGCGTCATTTATTGCGAGGGCGGTCTTCCGGGCGAACAGGGCCTTCTCCATCAATGGATATATGATCCTGCTCAAAGGAGCGAGGTATTCAACCACCTCACGGCAACCCCATTGTCGGATTTCCCCGAGACCGGCCGGAGAATGATAGGGGATATAAGGATTTCGCGGACGCGCATCGCCAAATGGCTGGCGATAAACGGCTATCCGGCGCCGCCAATTCTCAGGGAGCTAGGCGATATCCGTCTAACGATTGAAGGCGCCGCGACTGAAATACCCGAGACCATCATACGGAAGAAAGAACAGGGCCGTCCCGAGCTGCCCGGCTGGCGGATCGTGCGCGAGCACATTGTCATATTACGCGACGCCGATCCCGAGAAACCGTATAAGGTTCTCGCCCATGAGGCGCGCCAGGAAGCGTTGAAGCACTGCGACGAACTCGATGTGCCCTCAGAGAACACCATTCTTCGCCGCATGAAGGAAATCCTCAACAACTAGCCTTGTAGTTCGTTTTTGCGAACATTGGCGCGAATGGCGCCAAACCGGCGCAACTCTGCGGTGTTTTGAGGAAATGAAACTGCTTTTTCGCCGATCATTCCAGTGATTGGCTTTGGACGTTCTTCCTTCGTGAACGGAGCGTCCCATGCTGAAACTTCCTCCATCCCTTCCGTCGCTCGAAACCATCCTGTCGGACAATCCCGGCTGGCTCGAAGAAGCGATCGATACGAAAGCCGCGAGCAAGCTGACAGGCGTTCCCGTGCAAACGCTGGAAACCTGGCGCTCGCGCGGCGGCGGCCCGAGTTTTGTCAAGCTCGGAAGCAAAACCGTGCGCTATCCGCGGCGCGAACTCCTGAGCTGGATGCGCTCGAAGGTCTGCGCATCGACCGCCGATGCGGAAAAGTCCCGTGCCTGACCCCGCGCGGCCGCTCAGCTTGCGACTGCCCGCAAACGCCCACGAGGCGCTGAAAGCGCGCGCTTACACAGTCAACGGCACGCCCGCAGGCGTCGCGCGGGATCTGATCCTGAAAGGCTTGTCCGGCGCCGATTTCGAGGGAATCGCCGAGCGACTTCGGACCATGGACCGGCGTCTCGCCGCTCACGAGGGCAAGGCCGAGGAAGCCCTTCAATCGATGAACCGGCTTCTCGCGATGTTCGAAGCGCTGCTCGATGCGCTGACCGACAAACAAACTGAAGATTCAGGAATCCAGGAGCCCGACCGATGAACATAGCCCGCATGTTGATTCTCGCCGCCGTGTTTTGCTTCGCAATCGCTGTGGCCATTTATAAATTCGCTCTTGGCGATGCATTCCCCGTGATGGCGGCGACGCAGAACGGCCCTTATCCCGTGCCTGCCGATCACATGCGCCAGTGTCTGCATGACAGGGCGCTAAGCCTTTTCGGCGACAAGGCCGCGCAATATTACTGGAACGATTGCAAGGTGCATTTCGCGCGATACCGCGCGCTCGGCGCGCTCGAATTCCGCATCAACGCGCTGCTGGCGTTCTCAGGCTTGAGCCTTCTTTCGCTCTTCGCCTTCGCCATCGCGTCGCGCCTGAGGCAACCGGCCGCGAAAGTGGTTTGGGGCCCGGTGCGGTATGCAGGCGCGAACGCCAAACGGGCCATCAAGAGGGCTCTTCGAAAAGAATGCGAACTCTCCGGAGAAGGGCTCGATCTAGCGCGGGGCCTGCCCATGAGTCGAGACCGGGAATCCCGGCATTTTCTCGTTACGGGCAGCGTCGGCGCCGGCAAAACGCAGATCATGCTGGGCCTGATCCTTGGCGCCATTAAGCGCGGCGACGGCGTCATCGTGCTCGATGTGAAGGGCGACATGACCGCATCGCTCCCCGGCGATCCGGTCCTGATCGCGCCTCAGGACGCGCGGTCCGCCGTATGGGATGTGGCGAGCGACTGCCGCACGAAGCAGGACGCGCGCGAGCTTGCCGCGCGCATCATTCCGGCAAGTTCCGATCCCATGTGGGCGGATGCCGCTCGCGAGATTTTCGTCGCCTGCGCCGTCCATCTGCAGCAAACGAAGGGTGCAAACTGGACCTGGCGCGACCTTCAGGAGACCGCGACGCTTAGCGCCGACAAGCTTCTGGAGATCGCCACGCGCAGTCATCCGAACGCAACCCGCAGCCTCGAACATCCAGAATCGAAGACGACGCAAGGCATCCTTTCGACCTTCCAGTCGCATATGAACGTGGTCGCAACGCTGGCCGACGCCTGGGAGGAAAACGAAAACCAGCGTTTTTCCGTGTCGCGTTGGCTCGAAAATCCGGCGCCGTTCCGCCCCGTAATCCTGCAGCAGGACGGACGCTATCCGAAGCTTTCGGCGGCGTGGATGGGCGGGCTGATCTCGCTTCTCGCCTCGGCCGTGGGGAGCCCCGCGCTTGAGGAATCGAAGCACCGCCGCATCTGGCTTTTCCTCGATGAATTCCCGCAATTGCCCCGGCTCGACCAGTTTTCGACGCTCATCGATCTCGGCCGGTCTAAGGGCATTATCACCGTGATCGGCGCCCAGGACATCGCGCAATTGCGCGAAACCTACGGCCGCAATCGCGGCGACGGCTGGATGAGCATGATCGGCACGCAGATCGTCGGGCGCCTCAATTTATCCCACGCCGCGAAGGAAATTTCGGAGCTGATCGGCTTTCAGGAAGTGGAAAAAACCGTCAAGAGCCGCACGCAGACCCCGAACGGAATGAGCGTCACCTGGCGCAAGGACCGCGAGCGGCGCCTCGTCGTTTCGCCGTCTGAACTCTCTACCCGGCTCGGGCCGACACGAAAGGGCGTGAAGGCGCTCATCCTTGGCGTCGGAGAGGACATTTTCGAGCTGACTTTCCCTTACATTACGCTCGAAAAACTGCGCCCTTCATCCGTCCCGGCGCGCTGGACAAGGGCCGCTTCAAAGCCACCCAAGACGAATGAAGAGCCGCCGGAACCCGATCCCGACGCGCCCTCGAAGGGTCCGAAAGGGATTTCCGGCGCGCGCGCCGAAGCGATCCGGAAGCTCAAATCCTGATGGTCGCGACCATCTCTGCAAGGGGCGGCGCGAAGGCGGCGCTCGCCTATTACAGCCATCTCGGCGCCGACAATTACTACGCCCGTGAGGGCGAGCCGCCGGGCCGCTGGGCCGGCCGCGGCGCCGACCAGCTCTCTCTTGAAGGCCCGGTCACAAGACATGAATTCGAGGCGGCCCTGATGGGCCGCGACCCCAAATCCGGGCTCGACCTTGTCGCCCGCGGCGGGCGCGAGAACACCCATTCCGCCGGCTGGGACATGACGTTCTCGGCGCCCAAATCCGTCTCCGTCCTGTGGGCGCTTTCGTCAGAACAGGACCGTCAGATCATCGAAGCCGCGCAGCGAAACGCGGTCCTGAAGGCCACAAAATATCTCGAACAGAACGCCGCCTGGGCCCGCAGAGGCAAGGGCGGGCGCATTCGCGAACGCACGGCCGGCCTCCTCACGGCGCAGTTCGATCACCACACGAGCCGCGATCTTGACCCGCAGATTCACACCCATACTTTCATCTTCAACCTGGCGCCGCGCCGCGACGGAAGCTGGGGCGCGATCCTCAGCAAGGAACTCTATCTCGCCCAGAAACAGGCCGGCCTTGAATACCGGAACGAGTTCGCAAAAGGCCTCGAACGCGAAGGCATCGCGCTTGAAAGAACCGCTGAAAATTTCCGCGTGGCGGCGATCCCGCGCGATGTCGAACAAGCCTTTTCCAAACGTCGCGAGGCCATTACGGAAGCCGCAAAAGCGCATGGCTATTCGACCCCGCGCGGCATGGAATTGGCGACGCTGCGAACCCGACGGGCGAAAGAAAAAACCGAGACGAGAGTGCTGTTTTCAGCGTGGCGGGAGGAAGCAAAAACGCTCGGATTTGTGTTGAAGCAAGATCAGATTCGCGCGCCCTCATCCGCACTGGAGCGGCCGGCGCTTGATCAAAAACCAATGAATCGGGAGCTGAATCCCGCGCAAAATCGAGCCTTCGAACATACAAAAAAACGTCAGTCGAGCGCGAAAATTGCGGCGCAACTGGCGCAGATCGCGCGCCAGATTCAGCTAATCATGGGGCCCGCACAGCACGGCGGATCGTCGCGCGGACCGGACCTGAAACAGCGCAACCGCGCCATGGATCGCGAGCCCGAACGTTAGAGCGCGCAAACGAGGACAAACATGCGCAAGGATTGAAAATGCGTAATCGCGTGTACGGAGGAAAAGAGACAACGCGATCAGCGTCATAAGACAGGCCGCATGCGCCGGGGTAATCGACGTGGCGCTACTCTGTGTACGGCCTTGCTGAAAGTTTCAGTCCGGAGATTCAAATGCTTATGGTCAGGCGGGCGCCAGCCCGTCCGCACCGCAGGTGCATTAGGGTGTGCAATAGCCATTTGCAATAGCCATTTTTCCATTCTCAACCTCGTTTATCCTTCGAACTTTTTGCGCCGATCTTAACGCAACCTGACCTTGCTGAATTTGCGTAAAGCCGAGCATTTTACGCTTTCTAATACTAGCTCCCCGAGCATCGATCCAAGTCTCCCGTGCCCCCGATGAATTCGGCAAGGGCACAAACTCGTCAAACACGGCATATTCCGAAACGCTCGTGCCCTCGAAACCACCATGGCGCCCGTTCTTCTGCGTCCGAGTCAGGACTCGCCGCCAGCATGACGGCGACGGCCTTGCGAACCTCGTCTGCGGTGCCATACTAGATCCACGCCCCGTGCAGGCATACGTTATTGTAGATCGCAAGGCACGCCACTTAGATTCGCGACCTATCCGCCGCGAGCGTCGCGGCAGAAGTTGCAGGCGAGGGGGGCTCTTATGGCGCTCTCCTACTCCGGCCCGGTCCGTTCTTTCCCCACAGGCAAGCGGGCGCCGGCCGTCGGCAGCGCCTTCCTGGGGAGCGATATTCTGACTTTCGGAAAAACGTAGGAGGGATAACGCTGGGTCCGCGAGATTGTCTCAGCCCAGGTTGAGTTTATGGAGCCGGCGCCGGGCCGCTTCAGAATGAGGGAAAACTGCGGGGGGCGTTTTCGCGCCGAAATCAGCATGACCCCGCCGCAACTATTCTGCCGCGATCGGCGCGCCGCTTGCGTCGATTTCGATGATGCGGCGGCCAAAGCCTTTGAGATCCTCAAGGATGAGGTCGCGATCCCCGACAATGACGACGATCATGTCGTCCGTATTGAGATATTGCCGGGCGAGGAATTTGACGTCCGCTAGCGTCATGGCGTTAAGCGCCGCGCGCTGATCGTCGACGAAATCCGGCTCCAGATCGAAGGTGAGCATGTTCGACAGGAAGCCGATTTTCTTGCCCGGCGTCTCATAGGCTAGGGCCTCGCGCTGAACGATCGAGTTCTTGGCGAAGACGAGTTCTTCGTCCGTGGCGCCGTCTTCGCGATAGGCGTCTATTTCCCTGAAGAACTCTGTAAGCGCAGGGCCGGTCGCATTGGCGCGCACTGCGGCGCTAGCTGTGAAGGCTCCCGCATAGTCGTTGGCGCCGAAGCCGCTGCGCGCGCCGTAAGTATAGCCTTTGTCCTCGCGTAGGTTCTGATTGATGCGGCTGTTGAACGAGCCGCCAAGCGGGAAGTTCATGATGTTCGCTTTGAAATATTCGCCGGCGGTGTCCCAGAGCATGGCTCGGCGCGCAATGCGGATCTCCGACTGCGCCGCGTCTGGCTTGTCGATGAGATAGATAGCGTTGGTTTCGAGCGCGGGGAACGCATGGATCTCAGCGCGTTTTGCATCGCCCGCCTTCCATTGCGCGAAAGCCGAGAACTCGCTGATCACTTTTGTTTGCGGCAGGTCCGAGACGACAACGATCTGAGCCTTCGCTTTTTGAACTTTCTCTTCATAAAAAGCTTTGACGTCGTCCAGCGTGATGGCGCTGATCGTGTCGGCGGTTCCCATATCCGCATTCGCGAAAGCGTTGTCGCCGCCATAAATGAGGAGACGGCGCACGTCATCGGCAAGCGCGCCCGGGTTCTTTTCCTTCTGGGCGATGGCCTGCAGGAACTGGTCCTTGACGCGATAGAAGTCGTCCTCATTGAACGCAGGCGAGAACAGTTTCGCGGCGGCGATGTCGAGTGTGTCGGACAGATTATCCGTAAGCGTTGACACAACGAGGCTTGCATAATCGTCACCGGCGCCGATCGAGACGCCGGAGCCGAGGCGTTGCAGCCTGTCGCTCAACTCCTCCTTGCTGGCGCCGGTGGTCGCTTCATCGAGCATGGCGAATGTGAGCGCCGTCAGCCCGAGCTTGTCGAGCGGCTCCTCGCGCTGACCGATATGGATCTGCAATTGCAGCGCCGTCGTCGGCGTTTCATTGTTTTCAGCCCCGAGAACCGCGATGCCGTTCGGCGTCGTGTCGCGCCAGATCGGCGGTGTGTGGATTTCGGGCGCGGGTCCAACCGGCGGCTTCTCCCCGCGATCGAAATCATCCGTCGCCGTCCTGAACTCGAGATCATTCTCCGAGAGCGGCTGATATACAGGGAGGGTGCGCGGCGTGTAGGTCCAGTTGTCGGGCTTGGCGGGCGCGAGCGCTTTGCCTTTCGGCAGAACGCTTAGGATGACGCCCGGCTTGCCTTTGAGATATTTCTCATACGCGGCCATCACGTCTTCGGCTGTTACCGTCTCATATCGTGCGATGTCTTCCGTCGAGAGATTGGGATTGGCGAAAAAGGTCTGATAGGCGGCGAGCTGCGAGACCTTGCCGGAAACGCTCTCGAGGCTGAAGACCTTGCCCGCGACAATGCGCATTTTGAACCGGTCGATATCGGCGTCCGAGACGCCGCGCTCTTCGAATTCCTCGAACGTCTCGCGGATGATACGTTCGAGATCGGCGAGGCTCGCGCCGCCATTGGGGTTTGGCAGCGCATTCACCGTGAATGTGCAGCCAAGCTCCTGGCAGCCATGGCCGGCCTGCGCCTGCACAGCAAGGCCGTTCTTGACGAGGTTTTTGTAAAGGAGCGACGTATCCCCGGTGCCGATGATCGACATCAACACGTCAAGCGGCGCTTCGTCTTTGTCCATGAGTGTGGTTGTCGGCCAGGACATGACTATAAGCGGCAGGGCGACATTGTCCTCGTAGGAAAGATAGCGGTTCTTGTTGATCGTAAATGTCGGCGCTTCGGGCTCGCCCACTTCAGGTCCGCGTGGGATCGATCCGAAATACTTTGCGACCCAGCTTAGCGCCTGGTCGCGGTCGAAATCGCCGCCGATAGTTAGAGCGGCGTTGTTCGGCCCGTACCAGCGTAGGAAGAAGTCTTTGAGGTCGTTGACGTCGACCCGGTCGAGGTCCTCCATATAGCCGATGGTTTGCCAGGAATAGGGATGACCTTCCGGGTAGAGCGCTTCATTCAGCTTTTCGCCTACAAGCCCATAAGGCTGGTTGTCTATATGCTGGCCGCGCTCGTTCTTGACCGTCGCGCGCTGGATTTCGAATTTCCGTTGGGTGACGGCGGGCAGAAGGAAGCCCATGCGATCGGCTTCGAGCCACAACATGCGTTCGAGCTGGTTGTTGGGCACTGTCTCGAAATAATTGGTCCGGTCGGTATTGGTGGTGCCGTTCAGCGTACCTCCGGCGTCGGTGATCAGCCCGAAATGCTCTTCATCGGCGACATTCTCGGAGCCGTTGAACATCATGTGCTCGAAGAAATGCGCAAAGCCTGACTTGCCGATGTCCTCGCGCGCGGAGCCGACATGATAGGTGACGTCTACATGAACGAGGGGATCGGAATGGTCTTCATGAAGAATCACGGTGAGCCCGTTGTCGAGCGCGTATTTTTCATAAGGAATGACGAAGTCGTCGCCTTCCCCGCGCGTCACCTTTTCGATGAAGCGCACGCCGTCGACTTTGGACGCCGTCATTGCGCTTTCCGCCGCGGCCGCCGCTGCTTTGGGCGTCGATGCTTGCTCATTATTGCATGCCGAAAGTACGGCGAGGCTTGCTGCGGCGAGGAGAGCGATTTTGGTCAGCTTCAACATCGTCTGTTTCATTGTCATCATTCCGGTCACAAACTTGAAAAAGAAGCAGCGCGGGAACACGGCGTCCCGCGCTGCTTCAGGCGAATAGGTGGAACGCTGCTCCGGTCCAGAGGGCGCTTTACCGAAACGGCGCGCGGCGCATTGAGGATCGCCTCACGCACGCGCGTTCCATTTGATAAGACGCAGAGCGGCGACCATGCCGCCACTCAGAAGCGCTCATTTGATCGTGTTTTTCAAACGGTTGGCCGATAGGGGACAGGCGCGCAAGCGCGCATTAACGCTGCATTCAGAGGCGTTGCGCGTGTATCCATCGCAAGCCGCGCGGGCGGCGCGCAATTCTGCTGATCTATGCGGAGTGAAGGGGCGATTATTGCGTATTTTTGTTCGTCGCCTGTCGCGGCGCAGCGAGCGCGATCATTTCTTCGTTTTGCGCCGGCAGCCATTCATAGACCCGGTTCACTAGGCAGCGATCCGGCCGGTCGGCAGGTTCGCCGGAACGGGGGAACTGCGTATCGTATACGAGAAGCCGCGAGCCGCGCTTCAGACACATGCTGGGGTCGTCGATTTTGAGGCCTTCAACGGCTCTCATATTGGGGCAGTAGCCGGTCTCGACGAGATAGGACTCGCTCGGGCTGCGGCGCAGGATGACCGCGTTGCTCCCCGCTTCGTAGAATCCGGAGAGCCCGCCGGTGAAACATACGGTGTCGATTTCTTCGCCGCGGCGCCCCGCATCTTCCGGTCCGCCGGACGAGCCGGTTGCGCATGCAGTGAGCGCAAGTGAAGCGAGCAATAAAAATCTTGGTTTCATAGAAAATCCCCGCGCCGGCTTGCGCCGCCGCGCCCTCTTGGGCATCCCGTATGGTTTATGACGCTCTGGAGCGGAAATTCCGCCAGACCGGCGAAATTAGAGGGCTGTGTGGGGCACCGATAGGTCGCTGCAAAATGCCTGCATACCTTTGACGCCTGGGGCCCCGGGCGCCGCCAGTCGATGTTGAAAGTTTTTTCAGCCGGCCCTGCGTTCCCGGCGCCACATCTGGACGGGCTTTCAAAAAAACGTCATCCTAAGCCTTGCCGGCGGGTAAAAAATCCTAAGCAAAAACAGGGGAATGGCGCGCCGGGCGTGGTTTGATGGGGCGTGACGGAGCCTGCAGGATATGGCCGACCAGGACGAAAAAAAAGAAAGGACCGACGGGGGGAGCGGCTGGTTCCTGGCCCATGTCCACCGGCATTCCGCGGCCCTGAAACGCTATCTTCTGCAATTGTCGCGCTCGCCGCATGAGGCCGAAGAAATCGAGCAGGAAGCCTATCTCCGAGTCTACGAAGCCCAGCGCGGCCAGGACATCGAGAACCCTCGCGCATTCCTCTTTCGCACCGCTCACAATCTCTTCATTCAGCGCTACCGGAAAAACCGCAATTCGCCGATCGAGGCAGTGGAGGATGTGGACGCCTTAAGCGTCAAGGATATGTGCGCCGCGGCGGATGATCTGCTGGTGGCGCGCGAGCGGCTCGGGGCGCTCGCGGAAGCGATCGATCGATTGCCGCCGCAGGCGCGCCGCGTCTTTATCATGCGGAAAGTCTACAACCTTTCCCATAAGGAGATTTCGGACGTGCTTGGCATCGCCCCCAGCACCATAGAAAAACATGTCGGCCGCGGCATTGTCGCGTGCCGGGACTTTCTTACGCGCCATGACGCCGGCGAGAATGTGCATGACGACGGTTATGACGACAGGGATTCAGCATCGTCGGGTGCAGATAAACGCGGAGGCCGCTCATGACGGCGTCCGATCGCGATAACCGCGTGCACCATCTTAAGGATCGGACTGCGCTCGAAGAAGAGGCCGCTCAATGGGTCTGGCGCCTTGATGCGGAAGACGCCGGGCCGGAGCTGCGCGCGGAATTCAATGCATGGCTGAAAAAAGATCCGCGCCATGCACGCGCCGTCGAAGAGTTCAAAAAGGTCTGGGGCCGGCTCGATGAGCTCGCCGTTCTGAAGCAGGACGCAAAACTGAAAACGGTCAAGCGCGGCGTTGATGAAGAAGAACGCCAGCGTCTTGTTCCGGTCCCGCTCGGCGTGCTGCGCTATGGCGCAATCGCCGCGTCGCTGATTTTGGCGGTAGCGCTGACATTATTTATCGCAACGCCGCGCAATGCGCCCCATCCGCCAACGAGCTATGCGACGGCCGTCGGCCAGCAGCGCACCATCGAACTGGCGGACGGGTCCGTCATCGAGCTCAATACGAATTCGATCGTCGATGTCGAATATGCGGACAATAAACGCCTGGTGCGGCTCTCCAAGGGCGAGGCGCATTTCAAGGTGGCGAAGAATCCCGACCGGCCTTTCATCGCAATGGCGGGCGATACCGCGGTTCGCGCCGTCGGCACCGCCTTCAATGTTCGCTTGACGCCGGATGCGCCGGTCGAAGTGCTCGTCACCGAAGGCAAGGTCGAGGTGACGAAGAAAGATATGCCGGCGCCCCGGCCAGCAACGGCGCACAAACCAGAAGTTGTTGAAAAACCGAAACCGCTCGCCACGGTTTATCTGGAGGCCGGTCAACGGCTCGGCGCCGACATGACGGAGCCGGAGAAAGTTACGTCTGTTTCCGAAGCCGCAATCGACCGGGAGCTCGCCTGGCGGCGCGGCATGCTGATTTTTGAGGGCGAGCCGCTGGAAAATGTTGTGTCTGAACTCAGCCGGTATTCCGAAGCGCGCTTTATCATCGTTGATGATTCAATCCGGGATCGGCGCGTCGGGGGGTATTTCAGGACCGATGATGTCGAGAGTCTCTTGAGTGTCTTGGAACATGGCCTCTCCATCGAGGTCGATCGCGAGGGCGATGGACTGATTATGCTGCGTGACGCTTCGCACGGTTAGTGCTGATCGCAACTTCGCGCGGCAATTCAGTGCGTGGCTAATTTGCAACAGGGATTTCCGTGGGCGAATAATTTGAAGTTTTTTTGAAATCCGATTGGCGGCGCAAAGGAGCTGAGGCGTCGGTGGATTGAAGGGCTGCACGCAAGGGAGCGGCCGGAGGGGAACGAAGGAGTCAATCCATGACCAAATCCGCCAATAACTTCAAAGGGGATCACGCGCAAATCGAGCGCCGCAAGACGCGTTATCTGGCAGGCGCGTCGCTTGCCGCAATGCTCGTGTCCGCAACTGCGCCAGCATTGGCGGAAGAGAAAAAGTTTGACATCGACGCAGGGCCGGCGGCGAAAGCGCTGAATGCCTTCGCCAAACAGGCCGATGCTTCGGTGGTTTTCGCTTATGACGCTGTCGAAGGTTACAAAACGAACGGTCTCGAAGGCGAATTCGAGCCGGATGTCGCGCTCGGTAAGCTGATTGACGGCACCGGCCTTTCTGTATTCGCTGGCGAAGGCGGCGCATTTGCTGTTCGCGCAAATGCAAGGCAGGCCGATCTCGGCGGTGTCATTACGGTGGCGCAGACAGAAAACGCGACGCAAGGCATGTCGGTCGAACCACGCGCGACGGGCCCGTCCGGCGACGGCGCGCCGGTCACGGTAACCGGCGGCGTCAAGGACGAGCGCACCGGCGGCAACCTTAAAGGCGCGCTTGTCGAGATCGAGGAGACCGGTCAGTCCACATCGACTGACGATTTGGGTAACTTTCGATTTCCGAGCGTTCGCCCTGGCTCTTACACTTTGCGGATTTCTTATCTCGGGTATCGCGATGTTGTGGCGGCGATCGACGTCGCACCGGGACGGCGCTTCGACCAAAGTTTCGCGATGAAAGGCGGTTCGGGCGACGATGTTGTTGTCGTTTATGGCAGTAGATCTGCGCGGGCGCAGGCGCTCAACCAAGAGCGAACGGCGGAGAATGTCTCGACGGTGATATCGGGAGATCTGCTCGGTAATTTTACGGGGACGACATTGTCGGAATCGCTCCGCCGTGCGCCCGGTGTAATTTTCGAACGTGATGCGCAGACGGGCGACGGCGCGAACATCATCGTGCGAGGGTTGGAGCCCGATTTGAACACGGTGAAGCTGAATGGCGTCGAATTACCGGAGGGAAGCGGCACTGGACGCTCGGCCAGTTTAAGCAATGTGCTGACCGAATCCATATCCAAGGTCACGATTTCGAAAACGCTGATGCCCAATCAGGACAGTTCAGGCACGGGCGCTCTCATCGAGATCGAGACCAAAACGCCGCTGGACCGGCCTAGACGATATGCCTCCTTTACGCTGGAAGGCGCAAAGCGGGCGAATGACTTTAATGAATCGTTTCTGGCTGCAGGCACAGTTTCGGGCACCTTCGGAAGAGAGGATCAGTTTGGACTATCGGCATCAGTCCAATATCGCGATCGCGACGTTAGCAAAGTGCGCCTTTCTACCGACCTGAGATTTGGTCAATATCTCCCGCTGCACGCGGACGGTTCGCCTGTAACCTCAGTTTCACAAATTGATCCACGCACTCCTTTTCCTTATGAAGGCGCCGCTGCCGCAGTTTATGCCGACGGATTTAGTGTAAATCTTGATGACGCGGAGACAAAAAATCTTGCGCTGACTATTTCCGGAGCATGGCGGATTAGCGATCACACAGAATTATCATTTGATTTTCAAAGGCTGGATCAAGATGATGTTACAGTTTGGCGGCAATCGAGTTTGTCTTCATCGAATTCATATAGTGTGCGACCGGTTCTGGCGTTGGGAGGAGAGGCACGCTCGGCCCTGGGCTGGAATGGATCAGTTTACGGCGGTTCATTGTACGCTCTTCGAAATGAAGAAAAGCTGACAGATGTCTACAGTTTTCGAGGGCAATCGGAAGTTGATAAGTGGCGGTTCACATATGCAGCCGGTTATGCGAATGGACGCAGAACAAATCCTGAAAGAACTCTCACTACGTCGTTTCCTAATCAGGTTCTAGATTCGAGCTATGTTGCTTCTTCAGCAACGGATACTGTTGAGGGGCGCATTTTATCACTTTTTGCTCCGCGAACCGCTGGTGAGGGAGGATTGCCGGATCTTCTTTTGTCGGAAGCTGGATTCGATTACTTTCAAAACCCGGATAACACTGCATTCAGCAGTGTTGCTGAAACGACATTTTGGGGGCGCAATGAGAAATTTAGTGGTGAAGCTAGCGTGCGTCGTGACTTCGAAAATGGATATCTCGACTATCTAGACTTCGGTGCCAGTTATGAGGTGTCCAAATTCTCCAATGGATATCCCGGTTCGGTGAGTTATGCAGGCGTGAGGATGCCTCCGTTGTTTTCCTTTCCTTCGCTTAGTGATGTCGGCCTTGGGTTTTCTGAAGGCAGTCTGTCTTCCATTGGGATTGACTCTCCAGTAAGCCTCATCAGCAAAGAGGACTTGATAGGTTTTATCGATGCTGTCCCAGACTTGGAATTGGTATGTGATCCTTCTTCAGTATCGGGATGTCCAACGGGGGCGCTGATTTATAAAAGCGTTTTTGACCGTGATCCAAGACTCTCGGAGGCTTTCACAAAGGAGAATGAGTTCGCGGCGTATATTCAGGGCAAAGTCGATGTCGGAAAATTCGAATTCATTGGCGGCGTGCGAATGTCGCGGGTGGAACTCGAGGCTACAAACCTGAACAGCCCGAACATATATGAGGCCGGCGGCTATGATATCGCCTTCCGAGAATCCAATATTAGGCTTGTGTCAGAGAAAGCGACTCAGACCGAGTACCTGCCGCGTATGCTTATCAACTATCGTCAAAGTGATAATTTAATTTTCCGCGCCGGATATTATATGTCCATTGCACGACCGCAGGTGTCACTCCTTTCAAGTGAGCCAACCGTGCTTCTTTTTTTATTGCCTTTTTTTGGTCCGAACGGAGATCAACCGCAGCTTTTCGTGAGCAAAGGAAACCCAGACCTTAAATCCGCGCGAACTCATAGCCTGGATTTCAGCGCGGAATATTATGACAGAGATATCGGCGTTTTAAAAATTGGTGCTTTCTACAAAAATATCTCCAATCTTCTGGAAAGCAATGTAACTTCAGGCGAAGCGGTATTGGATCAGGTACGAGAAATTCTACCCGACGATCCCAGGTTCCAGGATGTGCTGGACAATCCGCAAGATTACGACCTTATCTTGCAAGTTCCTGCGAATAACCCGGATAGCGCTAAAATCTGGGGGATTGAGACCTCTATCGAAAAACAGCTCACCTTCCTGCCTGGTTTCTGGGGCGGGTTTGGGGTTTATGCCAATTACACATTTACTGACAGTTCGAAGAACCAGCCAATCAACTGGTCGCAGCGTCCGGTTTTAGACGGAGACGGTAATGTCAGCGGATTTGAGTCGGCTGATATCACCGTCCCGAATGTTGCCTTTAACGGGCAAGCTAAGCATTCCGGGACGGCCGGACTAACTTATAACAAATACGGGATTGACGCTAACCTTGCCTATACCAAGCAGGCGCGCCGGCAACTTAGCTTCGAGAAAAACAATTTGAGCCGCTACGAGGAAGCCTATGGAACACTCGATTTGCGACTCGAATATCGATTCGATCAGAGTTTTGGAGATTTTCGCATTTATCTGGAGGGTGCGGATCTGTTGCACGGCGCTAATGACCCCAGCATTTCACAATCTGTTGGCGCGGATGATGGTTATACGTCGAAATATATTCGCTTGGAAAACTATTTCGGCGGCCGCCAATTTCGGATTGGCGTTACGGGCGCCTTTTAGTCTTTAATTTGAAAAAAGTTTAGCATGCGTTTTGCCGCCGGCGATCTTGCGTCGGCGGCGGACTGGCAAGCGTGGGTGATAATATGAAACGTAAGATCGTGGTCGTGCTTCTTGCGATTTCCATTCTAACAAGTATGACAATAGAGGCCGGGGCGATCAGTGGTTCCGGCGAGGAAGATGCAACTGCATTTGCTGCTCGCCTCGAAAAAGACCGCGTGATCTTAACGGTACCACCTGCCGAACTGGATAAAGATTTCCTCGTCGTAAGAGCAGGGATTGGCCAAAAGCTTGTGCGCTGGGTTCGCGAGGGCGACAAAATATTACTCATTGCGCCGATAGTTGAGAAATCGATTGGTCGTGACGCCCACGTCGGCGTTAAACTCAGAAATGACCTTTTTGATGCATGGCGGCCTTCCATATTGGCGACCTTTCCGATCCGTACGAAGAGTAAAAAAATTGGATACGAGATCGATGTAACGGACCTTTTCTTGAAACGGATTGAAGGGTTGCCTTCTATAGAAGGCGTGATCGATTACGACAAATGCAGGGTAAACAAAGTTTTTTCTTACAAAGGGTTGGTTGAAATACGCGCGACGATGACGCGTTCAGCAGCAGGTCTTATAAAATATGACCGGGACCGCTACGAAGAGGAACCGCTTACCATATCTGCATTTTGGAGTTTTCTGAAATTGCCGGAAACGCACATGCGACCCCGGCTATACGATACACGCATGGGATTTTTTTCCGATGCGTGGGACTTGAGAAGTCCTGTGTCTCCAGCTGGGATTGCGAGATGGCGGCTGGAAAAGAAAGATTCCGGACAAAGTCTAAGCGAGCCAAAAAAGCCGATTGTATTCTATTTCGCAGAGAATACCCCCGCATGGATGAAGCCTTGGCTAAAGGCTGGAATTGAATCCTGGCGAAAAGGATTTGAGGCTGCGGGGTTTAAAGACGCGGTGATCGTGCGGGATACGCCTGATAACGATGCAGAATTTGACGGGCGCAGTATGCGTTACTCCGTTGTAAAAGTCAGGAATAGAGAACAGTTCTGGCGATATCGGGACCCACATGATGAAGCGAGCGGTGGTGGAACCGTGGATGTGGTTATCGATCCACGCAGCGGAGAAATCTTGAAAGCAGATATTATTGTAACTGCGCCACACGAATTGATGCAAAATCTTTATTTTGCCTTGTGTGGTGTTTTGGATTCCAGGGCGCGACGCGCGCCTTTTCCCGAATCATTGGAGGGAGCGTTCTTGCAAAACACCGCCGCCCATGAATCGGGGCATGCGTTTGGTATCATCGATGGAAATTATGGTGAATTTGTCTACCCGACGGAAAAATTGCGCGATAAAGAATGGCTATCGCGTATGGGCTTTACCCCAAGCGTGATGAATTACTCGCGCTGTAATTATGTTGCACAGCCGCAAGATAAGATTCCGGCTGAATACCTGCTTCCCAGAGTGGGTCCGGCCGATATTCACATGATCAAATGGGCCTATACACAGTTTATTGAAGCGGATAGCTGGCAGGATGAGTCGCCGTTTCTTGAGGCGATTATCAAAGAAATGAAAGCCAAGCCATGGTATACTTATATTGAAGGTCGAAGAAGCAATATCCCGCAGCGATACCATAATGCCGTCGATAGCGATGATCCTGTTATGGCGACGAAGCTTGGCCTCAATAATCTGAAAAATGCAATCAACAGGCTGCCGGAGGCCACGCTGCATGAAGGGGGCGGGCAATTCCTCCTTGAGCAGATGTATTTTGACGCTACTGGCTATTGGGTGACCCTGATGAGTCACGTCGCGACTTTGGTCGGCGGTTATACGATCGCCCCCAAAAGCGCGACTGAGCCTGGTCCGGTCCACACCCCCATTCCGGCAGAACGACAGCGTGAAGCCATGGCCTATCTTGGCGAGGCGGCCTTTCAAACGCCTGCTTATTTGATAAATCCTGCAATCTCTAACCGATTTGAGCCCCCTCTAGGTAGCGTCGATCATGTTGTCGGCCTGCAATCCCGTGTTTTGAAGGGGCTTGTAAGATATGAGCGGTTGAAGGCTCTGGTTGAATTCGAGCTTTCCGCCCCAGCGAATGTCGATATTTACAGTCAGGAGGAATTTTTGACCGATGTTCGGCATGCGATCTGGTCGGAGCTCGGAGATGAAAATGCCGAAATTACGGCCTATCGCCAGCAGCTTCAAAAGGAGTACCTCGCGGTTCTTGATCAACTATTCAAATTCAGAACAGGGGACAAATCATATGCCGTGGTTGCGTCTGCCATTCATAGTGATCTCAAAAGCCTGCGCCATGATTTGGATCGTGCGTTGCAACAAGCGCGCGATCGGAAAAGACGTGACTACTTGGAATATGTCCTCGCTGAACTAGATTTGATCTTGGCTGCGAAGCGGTAGCACCACTAATCTAATCGGAAAAGCTTCGAGATCGTTCTCAGAACCGATTGCACCCCCAGGACACACACATGGCGATTCAGCTTCTCGAAGAAGCTGATTACGGAGCGCGGGCGTGCGCCATACCAAGTGAGGCGCCAACAATTTTCGTCGTTGCGTTTTTCGAAGTTTTTTAGCCCTTAGGGTGGGGCCAGGCCGAAGAGGGAGCGCGCTTTGCCCGTAACCGCCTGGCACGTGGCACATGGGATTTAAGGTGCAGCGCTCCGCTGGGTGGCACTCCTGGTGAGGCTCGTCCGAGCCCGCGTCCAGCCCTGAGCAGTCCGTCAACAGGAGAGCTTTAGTCGGACTCTAGTACACGGGTTCAAGTCATACGCACTTGGCGCGGAGCAATAATCAGCGCCTCGTCTTTGCCTCCGCCGCCAAAAGCCAAATAGCCAATCGTCCATTCAAACGGTTTGGTTTCCGGTCTCTGGCTGCTTCGAAATCGAACATCTCTTTGAGCTGCGAATATCGCGCCGCTTTGCTCGGTCAGTTCGTCGACAAGAGAATTGAGTTCTCGTTCCAAGGAGAGTTTGTCGGCTATGGACAACTCATCGGCGATGTCGCCAAAGTCGCGAAGCCAATCGGATATTGTTGCTGCGAGGTCTTCCAGCTCTTTGGGAAAATCATGACCAAAGTGAATACTGAGTCCCTGACAACCGCAGGCTAGATCGCACAAGGTGCGGGCGGATTTCGCCCGATGCGCATTCAGGCGAATGCAATCGGGATATGCCTCTTCCAGCTTTCTAAGTTCTTCTTTTTCTGCAAGAGCGGCCAAGTCAGACACAAAGCCGTTGATTACTTCCGCAGAGGCCGGGTTGTCGAAAACATCAATATTGTCATACCCCAATCCACGCGCCAAAGAGAGACGGGTCTGGCGGCTCACCGCGAGCCCTTTTTCGGCGCGTTGTACGGACCGAACGTCAATTCCTGCAGCGACCGCGACGGCCTCTTGTGATAGGTCTTGTGCGGTCCGGAGCGATTTAATCCATATTGCCAGCGACGAAGGCTTAATAAATTGGGGTTCAGCAACGGTCATTTAGGTCTCCTCGTTTTCCACGGAAGGTAGCCAACGAAGACCGCCTCGCGCCACGACAGCATCCCGACAGCCGCGACAAGGCGAGCGCTACTCAGCCGATTGCTTCTTACGCTCGTTGCCCCAATCGGCGATATCAGCGTTAGGAATGGGCATTCCGTCCGCGCCGACAAAATGATCGCCGCGCCAGGTCGCATCCCGCTTCACTTCACCGCTTTTGAGATAGACGTCCCAGATATCGCCGGTTCCTATTGTGTCTTGTTTTTTCAATAAATCAGCCATGCAATGCTCCTTGAATACAGCCAAAAATATAGGCTGTAGATGGGGTGCCTTCTCTGCGGTGCAAGCCCCTTTGTGGTTGCAGTTCGCCGCCTCGTTAGCGGCGTTTTTCCCGAAACGCGGGTCGGAGCCGGTCAGCTAGGTCAGCAGACCCTTTCTGGGCCTCAAATTTTCCCCAAAAGGCACAGTTTGGCCGTTCTTAGAGGCGGCGTTATGCTGAGATGAGGCAAATGGGCTTCTCGAAGCCTCAGACATTGCCGACATAATTGCGCATTGTCAGGCGCGACAGGGCTCAGCTTCGGGCGTTGCCGGGGGCGCCATTTCTTCTAGCGCTAACTTTTGCTGAATTGGACCTTGGTGCTGAATGGAAACTGAGCAATAGTGCCTCATTAGCCTCAACTCAATGTCTGATATGCCCGCTCCGGCCGCCACAAGTGACTCTGAAATTCGCCTTGCCCTTCATCGGCGGCGGCTGAACCGTCAAAGGCGGCAGCCGAATACGTTGGTTATTGATGAGCTAGGTTTGGCGCACGCCCAAAGCCGGATTGATATTGCGGTTATAAACGGGTGCGTCCACGGATATGAGATTAAGAGCGGCCAAGACGATCTGGTCCGACTAGAAAATCAATTGAGCATTTATCGCCGAACTCTGCAAAAATTGACCATTGTCGCAGATACGAAACATTTGCAATCCATCGCTGATTGTGTGCCGGAGTGGTGCGGTATAATCGAGGTGGAACGTGGGCCTCGCGGCGGCATAAGCTTTATTGCAATCAGGTCGGCGCAGTTCAATCCGGATGTTGAGCCGGCCATGTTGGCGCACCTTCTTTGGCGTCCGGAAGCGCTTGCTTTACTCAAACGCCATGGCTATCCGGCTAAGGAATTACGTCAACCGCGCAAACATTTGTACAAGCTGCTTTCTGAAACGCTAACGCCGCGCGAGATAACTGCCGCCATTCGTGAATTTATGCCACGCCGCCAAGCCTGGAAAGATCGTCTAGTACGCGCGTAATGTGGTGGTTAATTGTGATGTCTTTCCACCGCGTTTGATTGCTAGGGCCGACTTCGCGTTTCGCGCACTGCGCAATGTATTCGTCACCATTTGAATAATCGGCGCCGCAGAAAAAATCCTGTTTTACAAGCGCTGAACAATGGTCATGCATTTGTTCGGGATTGTCGCGGAAAGCGCCCCCCTTACGCACCCACCAGAAGTCCGGCGTCGTATAGACTACTTTGCCTGCAGACTTGATCTTTCGCATATCGAGCGGAACAAAATCGGGATGGACGATTGTATAGTCGCCGAAAACAGGCCGCCTAACGGCGTCGGGCAAATTTTCGAGAAAAGTTTTGTAAAAAAGCCAATCGTGCCGGACGATTGCGTCATGCCCCTTGGCAACGTCTTTGAACGAGTAAGGGATCGCGGTGCCCAAAACAACAAAATTACGAAAGCTGTTTAGGCTATCGACCTTTCCAAGTGAGGCAATGAGGGCCCCAGAGAATGTCGGATAGGGCTCAAAATTGGGAGCGCCTAGATCGACTATCAAGTCTACCTCGTCGATCTCTGCCCGAACAGCCTTCGCTAGGTTTCGAATGACTGCTGCAAGATTCGGCTTCATTAGGTCTTCGAGCTGAATCACGAAGGCGGCACCCTGGGTGTCTCTTTTTACGATCTGCGCTAACGAATTTATAGTTCCAGGCGCTGCACTTAACGGTATCGCGGGTACAGCGTTCGCTTCAAATGCGCGCAAACCATCGAATACATATGTAAGGATGTCGCGGCCATCGTCCATCGGCTTTTCAACTATGTTCTTATGAACTGAGATCCACCCAGGTCTTTTCCCCCATTTTGCCTTATATCGCGCAATGAATGGATGAACATGTTGCTGTACTGACTTTTTGGGCGCCCATATTTCAAAGTCGAACTCTACATCGGGAATAGTGATGAAGGGCACGGTTCTTAGCTTGGCGTCTGCATGCAGCCTCATGAGGGCTTGATATTCGCCCTGCCGCCAACGCAGGCCGGGAACATACATATCGTTAGTCAAGATCATCGATTTGTTCCTTTAACTGCTCTCGAACCCGACCTTGGCCTACGAGTTCATTAAGAATTGTGTAGTTGCCGCGTTCTTTTCGAATGCGTCCGGCAATAATACTGGGATCAATACCTAAATTTTCCGCATCTATGCGTACTGCTTCCTCAGATAGGGCAAAGCGCGAAAGACACTGATCCCACAAGTCGTCTGGAATCAACGTATTGAGAGCAAATCGATCCGCTTCCGCTTCTATTGAGTCATCGTTTGTGGCGCTCTCTTCGTCGAAGAAGTCATAGTGTAGTCCATCAAATAGGTGCAAAAAGACATGTCCAAGTTCATGAAGTAGGACAAACCAGAAATTATCCAATCGATCATATCTAAGGGTGAGGCCGATAACTGGTCGTTCATTTTCGCCAAGCATCGCGGCGCCGTCTAGATAAGACCCCGGTAAGTGCTTTTCGATGACAAGAACAATGCCTTTCTCGGCAAGCAACCGCTGCGCGCGCGCGGGGCCATCCTGGCGCTTGGTCAATTTCCTCAGTTCGATTGTCCATCGGTCGTTCAATTCGAAATCTGCGATTTCGCCATGCACGACCTTATTGCGCGCCCGTTCTAGGATGCGTGCTTGCCATGCAAGCAATGCATATTCATTCGGTACGTTGCCGCTACGCATTTTCTTTCGGTGAAAGGCGGTGGCGAATTGAGAGCCTGCGGCTTCTAGAAAATATTCTTTCGTTTTCTCTATAATGTTTGCATCACGAGGAACCGAAAACCATTTTCGCTTTATCATCTCTTTGTATGGCAGGCGAGCCCAAGCAATATCGTCAGCGTCAGCCCAGGCGAATATCGATCCACCGGTTTTGCCTGATGCCTGAAACGATCCTGACGTTTTCACGCCTAAAGCCCGCGAGACCTCAATGAGTCTTGCGAGACTTGCGCCCATATAATCGGTTGCTTCATACCGCTGAATTTGTTGTGGCTTCATGGAAAGCCGCTCCGCCAAATCACTTTGACTTATCCCGGCGGCGATTCGCGCCTGGACAAGAACGCGTGGTAATTCCTCTAACGCGTATGCTTTCGAGAATGAGATTTGCCCTGACTTTAGAAGTTCGTATTCGGATATCTCGGCTTCAATCTCAGCGATTTGGCTCTTTAATGCATTTAGTTCAGCTTGCTTTAGCCATAGCTTATCAGACTCGCTTTTTTGAGCCTCCGAGAGCGCGTCTTTGAGTTTTGCAAGCGCGGTTCGAGATACCTTGTACTGCTTTTCGCTGTAAATCATGGCTGCGTCCTTCATGACAGAATTGGATCTGTCGCAAGCGAAATTGAAACGATCCCTTTCTCCTTTCCGGTGAAACGATCAAATTGAAAAAAATCGACGAATGCTCGTCCAACATCGGCGCATATCATTGAGGAGGGGAAAAATTCGCCTTTGAATGTCGCTTTCTGTTGCGCTCTTCCGTTGTTGAAGTTGAGAAACACCGGGTTGAGCTTTTGACCATCAACCCCGGCTGGTTCCCAGCATGCGTCGTAGTCGTTTGGTCGAGGTTTGCCGGTCACATAACTTCCATCCAAATAGACCTGCCCACATCCTGCGGATCGCAATTGCCCGGCGGCGTCTACGAGGCCGTCGAATAACTGCCTGCGCCAAGAATTCGTCGCGAAGGCTGTTTCCACGTCTTCAAGGCTGCCGGGGTGAATGCCGGGGGGCAAAACCGTCCAGGGCGACCCTGACAAAGAGATAAGGGGCGGAATCATGATTACAACAATAATGTTGTAAAAGGAATTCGTCAACGATTATGGCTCCCGCTGGTCCTCCAGCGTTCCCGGCGGTGGGCGCCATGCCGCTTGATAGTGGAATGTTTAGCTTTTTTGTGTTACAAAACCTCGGACAAGAATGGTTTTTGTCCAAGGAAATGTAACAAATCGATGCCGCAGCGAGCGACAGAACATGACCAGCTTATGGCGTATATGGCCGAACACGCCATCGCCAGGGCCAGGGAGCTGAAAGAAATCGGCGTTTCCGCCACAGCCATATCGAGAGCTGTTGCGGACGGCGATATCCTGCGCCTGGGCCGCGGTCTCTACCAACTGCCGGACGCTGAGATCGACGCGAATGCAAGTCTTGCGGAAATCGCCAAGCGCGCGCCCAATGCGATTATATGTCTAATGTCGGCGCTGGCTTATCACGGACTGACCGATCAACTCCCCCGAAAAGTCTGGATCGCCATTGGCGCCAAAGACTGGGAGCCGAAGATTTCCTATCCAAAAATTCGAACGGTTCGATTTCGAGAGCCTTATCTGTCCGAAGGCGTCGAAACGCACAAGGTCACAGGCGCGACCGTTAAAATTTACTCTGCGGCGAAATCGATAGCGGACGCCTTCAGGAATCCAAAACTGGTTGATCGGTCGGTCGCCGTCGAATGCCTGAGAAATGCGCTCGATGAAAAAAACGCGCGGCCCGCCGAGCTTGCTGACGCCGCCAGAGCTTATGGCGCTTGGACGCAAATGCGTCCTTATCTGGAGGCGCTGACATCGAATGGCTAGGGAACCGAAAGACCTCGCAGCATCCGTGCGTCAACGCCTCCTCAATCTGGCGCGCGAAGAAGAACGGGTGTTTGACGTTGTTCTCGTCGCATTCGGATTGGAGCGTTTGATCTACAGGCTATCGATTTCCAAATATCGAAACGAATTCGTCTTAAAGGGCGGGATGCTCGTCACGCTCTGGACCGCCGATCCTGGGCGGTTTACGCGCGACGTCGATTTCTTGGCGTTCGGCGCTGAAGACGAAGACAAGCTCAAAGCCGCATTTGCGGAGATACTCACCATAGATGGCGGCGACGGGCTTGCATTCGACGCAGCGAACATCACAGCAGCGCCAATCCGTGAAGATCAGGTCTATGGCGGCATGCGTCTTAAAACGACCGCCTATCTCGGCAAGACGAAAATTCCAATCACGATTGATCTCGGGTTTGGCGACGCGCTGAGCGATCCGAAGCATGAGGTCGACTATGGATCGCTTCTCGATCTTCCGACGGCGACGATTAGAGCCTATTCGCCGGCGACGGTGATCGCCGAAAAACTGCAAGCAGTCGTCAATCTCGGCCTCGCCAATGGCCGGATGAAAGACTTTTATGATTTGTGGGCTGTGCCGAAGGCTGTCGAAATCGATGACAACGAACTGGCGCAATCAATCAAGGCGACATTTGAAATGCGTAGGACGGAAATACCCGTCGAACGCCCCGTTGGGCTTTCGCCTCAGTTTTTGACCGAGGAGAAGAAGATAACGCAATGGAACGCTTATGCGCAGTCCACGGAGCTTGAAGGCATCGCCTTGGATCGGGTGCTTCAGGAAATATGGGAGCGCATGGAAAAGGCTTGCGCGATTGCAGCTAATTTCGCAGCGAAAGATTGAGAACAGCCATGTTGAAAGTTCTTACCGTCGGCCTGAAATATGAAGGTGAAAAGATCGCCGATGTCGAGATCGATAATCTCGGTCTTTGCCGGGGCGCCATAAGCGACGAACATGCTGCGTACCCACTTTACGAATACGACCTCATCATCATTAATCCCGCCACATATAGCCATTTTCTGTTTGGCGGGCCCGGCGAATTCTCCGATTCGGAAACTGAACTGGCGGATCTTAAAAGCTTCAAGGACGATTACGACCTTGATGCTTTGTTCTACGGCGATGACCGCCAGCGCGAGTTAGAAGCGGCGTTGAAGGAAGGCGCAGCGGTGGTTTGGTGTCTTTCCGAACCCCGGCGCAGGAATTTCTTCGGATATCGCACAACCCATTTGGGGTATGTTCATGCGGCTGCCGAAAAGGCGGTGCGGGACGCCGGCATTGAGGTCAAAAAGGGGCGCCGCCTCAACATTACGGATCGCGAAACGCCTTTTGCGGAGTATTACGAATCGCTTGCCGTCAAAGGGTGGCGGTTATGCTTTGCCGAGACGCCGGTGCATTATCGATCATTCGTAGAAACACCAGACGGCTACACGCTGGGCGGGCGGTTCGTGGACGAGCTGGACGACACGGTCGGTTGGTTTGTGACCCCGCCGACGGATCAGGCAAGCGCAAATCTGCTAATCCGAAATGCGCTTGGCCTTATTGGCGAGAATGGCAAGCGCGAAGCCTACCATAGCATTTTTCTCAGCCATACGGGCGAAGACAAGCCATTTGCCCGCAAACTTCGCGATGAACTCATCAAGCGCGGCGTTCCTAATGTTTGGATCGATGAAGCCGAAATTCAGATTGGCGATTCTCTCATTCGAAAGATTGAAAAGGGCATTGATGAATCGCGCTATTTCGGGGTTGTTCTGTCGCCGCAAGCTGTCGAAGCAGAATGGGTTCAGCGAGAAGTAGAAATCGCTATGACCAACGAAATCAAGGGAGAAGAGGTCATAGTCTTGCCGCTCTTGTTTCAGGAGTGCAATTTGCCTGGCTTCCTGAAAGGAAAACTTTACGCCGACTTCCGCGACGACGAAAAGTTCGAAGGCGAACTTGAAAAGCTGCTGCGTCGTTTGCGTGTCGCGTAACTGTTCAGTCGAAATTGATGCGAGTTCGTTTTTTGGCATTCCATTCGAGGAAACGGTTAAATTTTGTCTGGCGCGAGCGCCGTTCCTCCAATTCACGCCCCAGACAATCCAAGACCCGCCTGGCGAATGACAGTTTGATTTGGATAGCGTCGGGCTTTCTCAATCGCTTCATCGGTTACGGCGAAACGAAGAAACCTGCGTTGGTGGTCTTCAAGGAACGTTCCGCGGGCTATGTATCTCGTAAGGAGTTCCGGGTCGTGACACTCATCGAAAAAGCCCCGTCAGAGCTTTGCCTCCTCCCGGTGCGATTGCAGCGCTTTCTTGCTTGGAGCCGTCTCCGGCGATTGCGGCCGGCGTAGCGCGGTGCCGTCTAAGTCGCCATATTCGGTGGATTTCAGCGGGTCGGCGACAACGACACACATAGACTCGGGATCAATTGCCAATAGGCCGCAGTCGAAGAGCGTATGAATGTCCGTGCGCAACAACAAGCCGTTGTCAACGCGGTTGGTGTCCTCGCCCCGATATGGATGAATGTGTGCGGCTTCGAGCAAATCGATAATGCTGCAGTTAGTGATCGCACATCTGTAATCATACGCTTGTAATAGAGCTTCCCGGAAAGCGCGCTGGCCACGGCGCACAGCGATGGCGCGCATGACTTTCTTGCGCGCGTCATCGATATTCGCCGGATCGAACTCCCCTTCATCCGCAGTGCGAGCGTCGATCAGCGGGCCGGGCGATTGCCGGCGCAAGACAAAGCTGGCGGGGGCGGAGCCGGAATGCTCCACATAATCGAAAGAGCCGAGATAGCAAAATCCTGCACCGGCGAACTCGCCTTTGTTTTTGCGGAAGAAGACCAGCAACTCCAGCCCGCGGGTTTTGTGATTAATTATGAGCGCATCCTTGCGGCCGGCGAGTTGACCTTGCCAGTAGAGCATGTCGCCTTCAAGGCGGTCTTTATATTGCGTGCGGTCGGCAGTTTTGTCCTCCGTTACGAAGAGCCATATGGATGGAGTGCCTTTGGGCTGAAAGACGCCCGTATTGATAGTTGCGTCGGTGATGTCGAATTGCTCTTTAAGGTCTTTGCGAGTGTATACCTCGCCAGGGCTGAGCGAGTCAGATGTTCGCGCCCCTTGGGCGTCAACATCGGTTGTCACCTCGACGTCAAATCCCAATTCAATAAGCTTTCGGCGGACAGTGTTGTCGCCGCCAACAAAATCATGCGCGCCTAATGCGCCGAGATCGGGCCTTGCATATTTATGCGCGACGCCGAGGATCGCTTTGGAGTCGTAAGGCTTTCCATTGTGAAGGAGCCAATAGGCTCTCGCCGCGCCATAACCATATTCAAGGAGAAACGCCTCGCGGCCCATGCGGTCGCATTCCTCTATGGCATTGAGAACGAATTGCGGATCGCTGATGTCGGATAAACTCATGCTGGCGGTTCCCTAATGCGATTATTTTCCGATAATAATGAAGTCGCGCTGGCCGGTTGCGTGCTGCACCACAGGTTTAGGCCGCATTGGCCTTTTCAACTTGTCCAGATAATCGGCCCACCATTGCATCATCTCGACGCGCTGATCCCAGTGCTCGCCGCGCGTATAGGCGCGGCGAACTTCGTTTTCCTCGACATGGGCGAGCTGGCGTTCGATGGCGTCGGGATGCCATTTGGCGCTTTCATTGAGGAGCGTCGCCGCCGTGGCGCGGAAGCCGTGGGCGGTTACTTCGTCCTTGGCGTAGCCCATGCGGCGGAGCGCTGCATTCATGGCGTTGTCGCTCATGGGCTTTTCCATGGAGCGCAGACTTGGAAGCACGAGGCGTCCGCCGACGGTTTCGCGCAGCTCCATGAGGATGTGCAGGGCCTGGCGGGAGAGCGGCGACTTATGCGGACGCCGCATCTTCATGCGCGTGGCGGGGATGGTCCAGACGGCTTTTTCGAAGTCGAATTCCTTCCACTCGGCGAGGCGCAGCTCGCCGGGCCGCGGGAACAGAAGGGCGAGAAGCTGGAGCCCGGTGCGGGTCGTCGGCTGGCCCGTGAAGTCGTCGAGGGCGCGCAAGAGCCCTCCGAATTCCTTTGGGTCGGTGATGGCGGCGCGGGGCGTCCGCTGCGGTCGGATAAGGGCGTCCCGCAGGGCGATGGTCGGATCTGTCTCGGCCCGCGCCGTCGCCATGGCGTAGCGAAAGACGGCGCCGATGGTGGAGCGCATCCGCCGTGCGGACTCATAGTGCTCGCGTCCTTCGAGAACCCGCAGCGCTTCAAGCACCATGGGCGCGGTGATTTCCCGGATCGGTTTATCCCCAAGCGACGCATTCGCCATATCCATAAGCCAGGAAAGCTTGCGCATGGTCTGCTCGGCGCGGCCCTCGCGCCGGAGCTTGTCGAGATACTCTTCCGCCAACACACGGAACGGGACTTTCGCGGCCTGTTCCTCTTTCTTCTTCGCCTGCGGATCGACGCCCTGCAGCAGGAGGCGCTTGGCGTCGTCCCGCGCGGCGCGGGCTTCTGCGAGCGAGACCAGGGGATACGGACCGATGGCGAGAACTTTCTGTTTGTCGTCAAAGCGATAGGCGAAGCGCCATTGCCGGGAGCCGGCCGGCTGTATCCATAATTGGAGGCAGCCCCCGTCTGACAGCTTGCGGACCTTGGGACCGGGCTTTGCGGTTCTGCACTGCAAATCAGTTAAGCGCATGAGGTTCCTCTATTCGGTTCCGCGCAGATTTGTTGGAAACGAAGTACCAACAAACGGGAATCGACGACCAACAATCGTACCAACTTTTCCAACAGCTCGGCCATCGCTGCGCATTTTTGCGGATGTCGGGGGAGGTTTGCGGCCATGCCGAAAAGCGTAAGCTTTTCAAGACAGTAAAACGGCGCTGAACAAATTTCAGCGCCGGTCCGCAAACGTCAAAAAAGTGAAGATGGTGCCCAGGAGAAGACTCGAACTTCCACGACCGTAAGGCCACTGGCACCTGAAGCCAGCGCGTCTACCAATTCCGCCACCTGGGCAGGTGAAGGACGGCTCGTTTACGGGATGGGCGCCTTTGCTGTCAATTGGCCTTGGCGGGCCGACGCCGCCTTTTATGCGGGTTTCTCTTTCTATGGGGCGGCCTTGCGGTCCGGTCGGGCCCCTTGCCGGGGAAGCCCTGAGGGCCCGTCCGCCGCGGCGTTCGGGCCGATTGTCCCCGGGGCGGAATTCGGATAGGTCCGTCAGCACGAAACCGGGCCCGGATCGGGGCCTGCTTGAGAGAACGTATAGGCCGCCAGCCATGGCGGCGGAGGCGACGGAACGTGACGGGAAAACTGGCGGTAGTCTTCGGCGGATCGGGCTTTCTGGGCCGCAATGTGGTGCGCGAGCTCGCCAAGCGCGGCTGGCGCGTGCGGGTGGCGGTGCGCCGGCCCCATCACGCCGGCTTCCTCAGGACCATGGGCGTTGTCGGCCAGGTCCAGCTCAAGCAATGCAATGTCCGCCATGCGCCCTCGGTCGCCGAGGCGCTGGTCGGCGCGGACGCCGTCGTCAATCTCGTGGGGCTTTTGTATCAATCGGGCGCGCAGCGCTTCGACACGGTGCAGGCCGGCGGGGCGGCGACGGTCGCGCGGCTCGCAGCCGAGGCAGGCGTTGAAAAGCTGGTCCATGTTTCCGCGATCGGCGCCGATGCGGAGAGCGAGAGCCGTTACGCCCGCACCAAGGCCGAGGCCGAGCGGGCGGTGCGCGAGTCGGTTCCGGCCGCGACGATCATCCGCCCCTCCATCATTTTCGGCCAGGAAGACGAGTTCTTCAACAAATTCGCCGGCCTTGCGGGACTGTCGCCGGCGCTGCCGCTGATCGGCGGCGGCAAGACGAAGTTCCAGCCCATCTATGTGGACGATGCGGCGGACGCGGTCTGCGCCGCGCTGGAGCGCGCCGACGCTGCGGGCCGTACCTATGAGATCGGCGGCCCGCGCGTCTATACATTCCGTGAGCTGATGGAATTGATGCTGGCCGAAACCGGCATGCGCCGGCTTCTGCTGCCCGTGCCGTTTCCTGTCGCGTCCCTGATAGGGCTCGGCGGGGAGATCGCCGGGGCGTTGCCTTTCGTGGAGCCGCCGCTGACCCGCGACCAGGTGGAGCTGCTGAAATCAGACAATGTGGTCAATACGGGCGGCGATGTCGGCCTGCTCGCCGATCTCGGCGTCCAGCCCGATACGCTGGAGGCGATCCTGCCGAGCTACATGGTGCGCTACCGCAAATACGGCCAGTTCGCCGAATACGCGTCGTAAGGATCAGGATTTGTAGCCGTCCGGATTCTGGCTTTGCCAGCGCCAGTGATCGGCGCACATCTCGTCCAGGGTTTTCTCCGCACGCCAGCCGAACAGTTTTTCAGCCCGCGCCGGATTGGCGTAAATCTCCGCGATATCGCCGTCGCGGCGCGGCGCAATCTCGTAAGGGATGTCGCGGTTCGAAGCGCGCTTGAACGCGGCGACAGCCTCCAGAACAGAATAGCCGGTCCCCGTGCCGAGATTGACGTCGAGGGCGCAGCCTTCCTTTTGGGCGGCGAGATAGTCGAGCGCGGCGGCGTGTCCGCGGGAGAGATCCGCCACATGAATGTAATCGCGCACGCCGGAGCCGTCCCGCGTCGCATAGTCATTGCCGAAAACGGATAGCTTTTCGCGTTTGCCCACAGCGACCTGGGCGATGAAAGGGAAAAGATTGTTGGGAACGCCGTTCGGGTCTTCGCCGATGCGGCCGGAAGGATGCGCGCCCACCGGGTTGAAATAGCGAAGATTGACGACGCGCCAGTCAGGGTCCGAACGCGCAACGTCTTTCAGCATTTCCTCGATGAAGAATTTCGTACGCCCGTAAGGATTGGTCGGCCCGGTGGCTGCGTCCTCATCGACCGGATTGGCGTTGGTTTCGCCATAGACGGTGGCCGAAGAGGAGAAGACGATGGTCTTTGCGTCCGCCGCGGTGAGCGCTTCGATCAGCGTCAACGCGGAGCCGAGATTGACGCGGTAATAGCGCGCGGGTTCGGCGACGGATTCGCCGACGGCCTTGAGCCCTGCGAGATGCACCGCGCCGTCGGGCTTGAAGGCTTTGACCGCGTTCACGATCGTTTCGCGCTGCGCCTCATCGGCCATGTCGGCTTTCAAAAGCGTCACATCGCCAGACGCCAGTTCGCGTATGCGCTCAACGGCTTCGGGATGGGCGTTGGAAAAGTCGTCGATGATCAGCAGCGCGTCCCCGCGCGACAGCAAGTCGACGCAGACATGACTGCCGATGTAACCGGCGCCGCCGGCGACGACGATGCGCGAACTCATGAGGCGTTCTCCGGCAGGCGGCGCAGATTCTTGCCGCGGGAAATCTTCAGGCTGGATGCGATCTGCTGGCGCAGACTATTGTCGGCGGCGTTAACGAAACGCAAAAGCGGTTGTTCGGGCCGGCCCATGAAAGAGGTGACGTGGTAATAGTCGGACCCGTCGGGCGAGGCGGCGCTGAAATAGTAATTGCTGACGCAGCAGCGCGCGGCGTCCGCGGTGACCGGGTTCACGGAATGCCAGGAGGTTCTGTCCGTTTCCATGATGACAAGCCGGTTGAACAGGGACGGGACTTCGAGCGGCGTTTTTACGCGCTTGTCCCAGAGCTCCAGATTGCCGCCATGCTCGGCGCGCCAGTCGGGGCTGACATAATAAAGCAGATTGAGCCGCCGGTAGCGCGACCGGTCCGCGTCATGAGAATTATCGATATGCGGGTTCAGGAAATCGTCCCGGTCCATTTTCGATATGCCGCCGGCGTAAAGGCTCGGGTCCGGTTCGAGATCGTCGATGCCGGTGATCGCGGCGACGGCGGCGACCACCTCGGCCGCCTGGAAGGCGTCGGTCGCCGCGCCGATGACGGGATCGATCCGGTCGAGCTTGGCGAAGGTCTTTTTGCGTTCGCGGAAGCTGTCGAGCCGGCGCCAGTCTTCGCTTTCCGGCGGGAAGGCGTGATAGAGGCGCAAGGCGAGGGCCGGGTCCAGAAGACCGTCAATCACGGCGTGGCGGGCGACGCCTTCCGGCGCGCGCGTCCAGGCGCCGCGCAACGCGTCTTGGTTCTCTTCAAGGCGCGCGGCGATGGCGCTGGCAATGTCGCTTGTCGTGGTCATGGGGTCCGCAATCGGTTCGCCGCCAGTGGGCCGCCTCTGTTCAGGCGTCTGTCATCCTTGCGCACTCGCCGGGCTTACTCAACCGTCACCGATTTGGCGAGATTGCGCGGCTGGTCGACGTCGGTGCCCTTGGTGGTCGCGGTGAAATAGGCGAGCAGCTGCACCGGGACCGCATAGACGACCGGCGCCAGCATGGGATGGGTTTTCGGCGTTTCGATGCTGGCCCAGGCTTTCTTTCCGGCCTCGGCGATGCCGTCCTTGCAGGAGATCAGCAGCGCCTTGCCGTCCCGCGCCATCACTTCCTGCATGTTGGAAACGGTCTTTTCGAAATGAACGTCCTTGGGCGCGATGACGGCGATGGGCAGGTTTTCGTCGATCAGCGCAATAGGCCCGTGCTTCAGCTCGCCGGCGGCGTAGCCTTCGGCGTGGATATAGGAAATTTCTTTCAGTTTCAGCGCGCCTTCGAGCGCCATGGGATAGGAAACGCCGCGGCCGATATAGAAAATGCCCGTGGCCTTGGCGATGTCGCGGGCGATAGCTTCAATCTTGTCGCTTTGCTTCAGGGCTTCCGAGACGAGGCGCGGGATTTCGAGCAAGCCGCCCACCAGTTCCTTTTCTTCATCTACGGAGAGCGTTCCGCGTTCGCGCCCCGCCGCAATGGCGATGCAAGCGAGGGAGACAAGCTGGCAGGTGAAGGCCTTGGTTGAGGCGACGCCGATTTCGGGTCCCGCCGCCATGGGGAAGATGACGTCCGCCTCGCGCGCGATGGAGCTTTCGGGAACATTGACCACGGTGGCGATCTGCTGGCCGTTGGCGCGGGCTTCGCGCAAGGCCGCGAGCGTGTCAGCGGTCTCGCCGGATTGCGAAATGAACAGCGCGCCGCCGTTTTTCGTCCAGGGCACCTCGCGATAGCGCAGCTCCGACGCGACGTCGATCTCGATGGGCAGGCGCGCCCAGGTTTCAAACCAGTATTTCGACACGAGCCCGGCGTAATAGGCGGTGCCGCAGGCGGAGATCGTCAGCCGGTCGAGCTTTTTGAAATCGAAGGCGCTCTTTGGCAGGCGCACGGTCATCTTCTGCGGATCGACATAACGCGAAATCGTGTGCGCGATGACTTCCGGCTGCTCGTGAATCTCCTTCGCCATAAAATGGCGGTGGCCTTCCTTATCGACGAGGCCCTGGCTGGCGCTGGAGAGTTTCTCCTCGCGCTTGACCTTCGCGCCGCTCTCGTCGCGCACCTCGATTGAATTGCGCGTCAGCACCGCCCAGTCGCCTTCTTCCAGATAGGTGACGCGATTGGTGAACGGCGCCAGCGCATAAGCGTCCGAACCGAGGAACATCTCGCCGTCGCCGCGGCCGATGGCGAGCGGGCTTCCCTTGCGCCCGCAGATCATCAGGTCTTCCTCGCCGGAGAAGATCGCGGCGAACGCGAAAGCGCCGCGCATCCGGCTGATGGCTTTCTTGAACGCCTCGGCGGGCGTCATGTTCTCGGTCTCGAGATAATAGGTGATGAGCTGGGGACAGACTTCCGCATCCGTCTCGGATTCGAAGACTGCGCCTTTCTCCTCGAGCTCGCGGCGCAGCTCCGCGAAATTCTCGATGATGCCGTTATGAACGACCGCCACCCGGTAGGTCGCGTGGGGGTGGGCGTTGGTTTCGTTCGGAGCGCCGTGGGTCGCCCAGCGAGTGTGGCCGATACCCGCCGCGCCGGGCAGGGGATCAGCTCCAAGGACGGCGTCGAGATTGGCGAGCTTGCCCGGCGAGCGCCGGCGGTCGATCCGGCCGTCATGGACGGTGGCGACGCCGGCGGAATCATAGCCCCGGTATTCCAGCCGCTTCAGCCCCGCCATGATTCGCGGAACCGCTTCTTCATTGCCTAAAACGCCGATAATGCCGCACATATCTCTTCCGCCTTGCTTGGCCGCCGCTCACTGGCGATAGTCCCCGAGTGCGGCTTCAATATAGCAAAAATCCGGCCATCCAAGGGGAGGTCCCCCGTCTTTGCCGGGGCGCGCGCCGCGTCCCGCCTTACCTTTAGTTAAGGCGCTGGGCCGCAGTTGTACACGGGGGCCCAGTTTACTTTATCAAGGGCTTTGCTATGCCCTCGCCGCCTTGAGAAAGGCGGGGGAGCCTCCGGGAGATAAAAGATGAAGATTTTGCGCATCGGCTTGATCGGAAGCCTGGTCGGGCTCGCCGGCGTGCTGGCGCCGCTTGCGGCCGCCGCGGAGGACGAGAGCCGGGGCGAGCCCATCATGCTCGGCTATATCGAGAATGTGGCGGTGGGCAACAAGGCCCTCGAGATGAAGGGCAAGCTCGACACCGGCGCGGACACAAGCTCGGTGCACGCCTATAATATGAAAGTCTACCAGCGCGGCGAACGCGACAATTGGGTGAAGTTCCGGCTGATCGGCAAGGACGGCCGCGCCATCCGCTATGACCAGAACGTCATCCGGTTTGTGAAGATCAAGACCAAGACCGGCGGGTCGATCCGCCGCCCGGTCATCCACCTGCCGCTATGCGTGGGCGGGCGCTGGGGGCGGGCTGAACTCAACCTCGCCGACCGCGGCGATTTCGAATACGATATCTTGCTGGGACGGGAATTCCTCGCCAACCGTGTGCTGGTCGATTCCGGACGCACCTTTGTGGCGGAACAAGAATGCGAAGCGCCAGATGAAGATTAAAATCCGCCAGGCGGTGATTTTGGGCTTCGCTCTGATCGCCGCCGGCCTTGCCGTCTTCCTCGTCAAGGCGGCGCTTCTCCATTATCCGCTGAGCCCTGGCGAGCGCGCGACGCTCTGGGATTTCGAACTCTATATCGAATTCGACGGCCGCAACCAGCCGGCGCGCATCGAGGCCTTTCTGCCGCCGAGCGATGTCGGGCGCGCCTTCCTGCAGGAAGCCTTCTATGACGGCTCTTTCGGGCGCAGCCTCGTGGCCGAGTCCGAGACGCGCAACCGCAAGGCGGTCTGGACCTATCGCTATCCGGCGAACAAGAAAGTTCTGCGCTACGCTGCGCAGACCATGGGCGAGACGCGCTCGACGCCGCTGCCGCTCTCTTTCCGTGAAGCCGGCGCGCAGGTGACGCCCTTCGAAGCCGATCCGGTCAAGCGCCAGGCTTTTATCGTTCTTTCCGGCAATCTCAGACAGCGCTCCGCCGACGAACGATCCTTTGCGGATCTTGCGATTGCGGAAATCTTCGAAGAGAGCAGCGGCGGCGAGCCTTATGCGGATGAAATTTCGGCGCTGCTCGACGGCAATCCGGGCGTCGCCGGGCGGCTTGAGCTTGTGCGCCAGCTTCTCAACTCGCAGGGCATTCCGGCGCGCATCGCCGGCGGGGTTTATCTCACCGAGGCGAGCCGGCGCGTCGAGCCCCGGCGCTGGCTCGAATATTATGTGGATCGCGAGGATTTCCGGTTTTTTCCTGCCGGCGCGCCGGGGCGTTTCTTCACGATCTGGTACGGGCCGGAGCCGCTGCTGGAAGCCACGGGGGTTGATAATCTCGACTTCCAGATCGCGTTGAAATCTCAGGAAACCGCCGCTTCGGGCGTTGCGGAGAACGCGCCGGGCGCGCTCGGCGCCTTCGGCCGGTCCGTCGGCTTCGGCGCGCTGCCGCTGACGACGCAGCTTGTCTATCAGGTGCTGGTCACCATTCCCGTGGGCATCACGCTGCTCGTTTTCCTGCGCCAGTTCATCGGCTTTAAGACGCTCGGCACGTTCATGCCGGTGCTGATCGGCATCGCCTTCCGGGAGACGGCGCTTTTGAACGGCATTCTTCTCTTCTCGCTGCTTGTGGGGCTGGGGCTGGCCCTTCGCTTTTATCTGGAGCGATTACAGCTCTTGCTGGTGCCGCGGCTGGCGGTGGTGCTGATCTTCGTGGTCATCGCCATGGCCGTGTTCGCGGTCCTGATGGCCGAGACCAATCAGGCCATGGGGCTTTCCATCTCGCTCTTCCCGATGGTGATCCTGACCATGACGATCGAGCGGATGTCGATCATCTGGGAGGAAAGCTCCGCCGGCGAAGCCCTGAAGCAAGGGTTCGGATCGCTCGTTGCGGCGTCGCTCGCCTATCTGGTTATGACCAACCCGCAAATCGAATATCTGATGTATCGTTTCCCCGAGCTGTTGATTGTCCTGATGGGGCTTTGCGTTCTCATGGGGCGTTATACGGGACTGCGGCTGTTGGAGCTCTGGCGCTTCAAGGCGCTGGCGAGCTAGGCCATGTTCAAGACCTTCAAAGCTTTGCGGGCGAATGGCGTGATGGGGATCAATGAGCGTAATGTCGCTTATGTGGCCGCCCTCAATCCGCGCAAGTTTCTCGCCCGCGTCGACGACAAGTTTCTGACCAAGAAGCTTGCGGAGCCGGCGGGCATTCCCGTGCCAGAGCTTTACGGCGTCATCGAAAACGCCCGCGACATGAAGCGTCTCGAAGAGTTCATCAGCCATCCCGACGGTTTCGTCATCAAGCCGGCGCAGGGCTCGCAGGGCAAGGGCATCATCGTCGTCGAGGGCCCGCTGAAAGGCGGCTGGCGGCTCGCTTCCGGCAAGCGCATCGACCTCGAGGGCATGAAGTTCCAGATCAACAACATGATCTCAGGGATGTATTCCCTCGGCGGCCAGCCCGACAAGGCGCTGATCGAATATCGCGTGAAATTCGACGACGTCTTCGGCAAGGTTTCGTTTCGCGGCGTACCGGACATCCGCGTGATCGTCCTGAAAGGCATTCCGGTCTTCGCCATGCTGCGCCTGCCGACGGCGGAATCCGACGGCAAGGCCAATCTCCACAAGGGCGGCGTCGGCGTCGGGATCGACCTGGCGACTGGCCGCACCCTGCAGGCGATGCAGCACGATCATTTCATCGAAATCCATCCGGATACGGCCCATCCCCTCGAAGACATTCAGACGCCCTTCTGGGAGGACATCCTCCTGATGGCCGCGAAATCCTATGAGGTGACGGGGCTCGGCTATATCGGCGTCGACGTGGTGCTCGACCGCGAAAAGGGGCCGCTCCTCCTTGAGCTCAATGCGCGGCCCGGCATTTCGATCCAGATCGCCAATCGCAGGGGCCTGCGCTTCGTGCTCGACAAGGCCATGGCGCTCGGCGACGAAAAGAAAAGCCCCGAAGAGCGGGTGGAGATCGCGAAAACGCTCTCCGACGCGGCGCCGGTGAAGCCCGCGATGATCGAACCGGCGGACGCTTAAGCGCTCTTGATCGTATCCGCCGCTTTTTCGGCGATCATGATGGTCGGAGCGTTGGTGTTTCCTGAGATCAGGGACGGCATGATCGACGCGTCGATGACGCGTAGCCCTTCGACGCCGTTGACGCGGCATTGCGTGTCGACGACGGCGTCCGCGTCCGAGCCCATGCGGCATGTCCCCACCGGATGATAGATCGTATCGGAGCGGTTGCGGATGTCGGCTTCGAGCGCCGCGTCATCGGCAGGCTCTTCGAGATATAACCGCTTGCCGCGCACCGCCTTCATGGCTGGGGCCTCGAAAATCCGCTCAACGAGGCGCGCGCCTTTCTTGAGGCGTTTCAGATCGTCTTCGTCGTCGAGAAAATTCGGATCGATGGCGGGCGCCGCCAGCGGATCGGGCGAGGCGAGGCGCACGGTCCCGCGCGATTTCGGGCGCAACACGCAGACATGGCAGGAGATCCCGCCGCCGAGATGTTTTTTGCGGCCGTGATCGTCGACAATGGCCGGCAGGAAATGGAGCTGGATGTCGGCCTCGGCTTCTGAAGGGTCTGTTTTCAGAAAGCCGCCGCACTCCGCGATATTGCTGGTGAAAAGACCTTCGCGGCGTTTGCGGTAGGCGTTGAGCGAGGGCAGGACGCGCATCGCCATGGCCGGGTGCATGCCGATCGTGTCAGGTGACTTCGCCTTGTAAAGCGCCGCCCAGTCGAGATGGTCCTGCAGGTTTTCGCCGACTTCAGCGCGGTCGGCGATCACGTCGATCCCGTTTTCGCGCAGATGCGCCGCCGGGCCGATGCCGGAAAGCTGGAGGATTTGCGGCGACTGGAAAGCGCCGGCGGAAAGAATGACTTCGTGCCGCGCCGACACGAATTTGCGCGCGCCGCCTTGCGAGAATTCAACGCCTGATGCGCGCTTGCCGTTAAAGGCGACGCGTTCCGTATGGGCGTTCGTCACGACCTTCACATTGGGCCGCTCCATCGCCGGATGGAGATAGGCGCGCGCCGCGGAGCAGCGCTGGCCGCCGCGCTGCGTCACCTGGTAATAGCCCATGCCGTCCTGGGCGGCGGCGTTGAAATCCGGGTTGGACGGCAACTGAATTTCCGACGCCGCCTCGAGAAAAACATCCGACAGCGGATTTTTATAGCGCAGGTCGGAAACGCTGAGCGGCCCGCCGATGCTGTGATAGGCGTCAGAGCCGCGTTCATTGTCCTCGGCTTTCAGGAAATAGGGGAGGACATCGTCCCAGCTCCATCCGCTTGCGCCCTGCGCCGCCCAGCGATCGTAATCGGCGCGGCTCCCGCGGATGTAGATCATGGCGTTGATGGAGCTCGACCCGCCCAGGGTCTTGCCGCGCGGCTGATGGCCGTTGCGCCCGTTCAGGTGCTTTTGCGGCACGGTGTCGAAGCGCCAGTTCAGGGGCGCTTTTTCCCCGAAAAAAGCAAAGCCGATGGGCGCGTGAATGAGCGGATTGTCGTCCGGCCCGCCCGCCTCGAGCACGCAGACGCTGACGCCGGGGCTTTCCGAGAGGCGCGCCGCAAGCGTGCAGCCGGCCGAGCCCGCGCCCACGATCACATAATCGAATTCGCCGAGCGTTTCTCTCATGCTTCCACCCGTTCTTGTTCTTCTTCGCGGCGCGTCAGGCGCGCCTTCGCGGAGGATAGAACCGGCGGCGGCGCCGGTTAAAGGATTTTACGCACAAAAGAGATGATTTTGTCCGTCTTCGCCGTATAGGGCGGATGGAGGAGCGCGCTGCTTGCGAAGCGGCTCTGATAGAAGACCGGCTTTAGATGCGAGAAAGTGTTGAAGCCGGTTTCGCCGTGATAGGCGCCGACGCCGCTCTTGCCGACGCCGCCAAAGGGCAGGTTCTCCTGCGCCACATGCCACAGCGAGTCGTTCACCGTGACGCCGCCGGAGACGGTTTTCTGAAGCACCTTGTCGCGCGCTGCGTCATTCTCCCCATACCAGTAGAGCGCCAGCGGGCGGTCGCTCTTGTTCACATGCGCAATCGCTTCGTCGGTCGAGGCGACCGGCAGGATGGGCAGGACTGGTCCGAAAATCTCTTCTCTCATCACGGCGGCGTCCGCGGGCGGATCGACGATCATGGTGAGCGGGAGTTTTCGTTGCGGATAGAGCGCATTGGCCGAACCCACCTCGACAATCGCCGCGCCGCGGTCGCGCGCTTCCTCGACAAGAGATTTGAGGCGCTCGAAATGCCGGTCGGAAATGACCGAACTGTAGTCATGGGTGGTGTCGATGGCGGGGAACATTTTCCGCGCCGCGCCGGCGATGGACTCGACCGTCGCGTCAACCTTGTCCGCCGGCGCCAGGACATAATCCGGCGCGACGCAGGTCTGGCCCGCGTTCAGCATCTTGCCATGGGCGATGGAGCGCGCGGCGGTCTCGATATCGGCGCTCTCGTCGATGATCGCCGGGGACTTGCCGCCGAGCTCCAGCGTGACAGGCGTCAGGTTCTTTGCCGCGGCCTGCGCGACGCGCAGGCCAACCGATGTCGAGCCGGTGAAGAGGAGGTGATCGAAAGGCGTTTCGGTGAAAGCCTGGCCCGTCTCGACTCCGCCGGTGACGACAGCGCAGACGCTTTCGTCGAATTCGGATGCGATGGCGGTTTTGAGGGTCTCGGCGAGATGCGGCGTCAGTTCGCTCGGCTTGATCAGGACGCGGTTGCCGGCGGCGAGGGCCGCGATGGCGGGGGCGAGCGCCAGTTGCAGGGGATAGTTCCACGGCGAGATGATGCCGACGACCCCGAGGGGCTGCGGCTCGATGCGGCTGCGCGCCGGGAGCATGTGCAAGGGCGTCGGCACGCCCCGCGGCTGCATCCATTTCTTGAGCTGTTTCTTCGCCATCTTGGCGCCAGAGACCGTGACGACGATTTCCGCGATGACTGTTTCCTGCCGGGCGCGGTGGCCGTAATCGGCGTTGATGGCCTCGATGAACTTGTCTTCGTTCGCTTCCGTCAGCCGGATGATGCGCTCCAGATTGGCGGCGCGTTCCTCATAGGGCGGATAGGGAGCGGCGGCGTAGGCGTCTTTTTGCAGCGCAAAGAGGCGGGCGAGTTCGCGCTCGCCATCGGTCAGGCCTTCTGACGGGGAGCGGGCGGTGTCTGCGGCCATGGGGCCTCCTCCGGAGATTTGGCCGGATATTAGTCCATGAGGAAGACCTGTCCAGCCGCCTTGGCGCCCGCCGGCCAGGGCGGGAAATCCAGAATAATCATGGGTGTAAGGATGAGTGCGCAATGTATGCGCTATGCGGCCTGAGGCGGGGCGCCGCGCGTTATGTACGCTGGGATGGGCTGGAGAAGAAAAGACCGCCCGCTCTCCCCGAACGGGCGGTCCCCTACGACGTCGCCGTGAACCGGCGGCGCCATCCTGTTTGCGTCGGTCGTCGCACGCGCCGCAAGGCCGCACGATCTTGTCCCGCATGCGTTGCATGCAGGCGGCGAAAATCATCCGGCGCGCGACGCGCGCTTTCATCCTTAATTTCGAAAATGCCGGGAAAAACGGTTCATATTTTTTTGGATAGATTGTATTCCGGAAAAAAGGCGCGTCCACGCGGACGGCGTTTTGAAGTGTCGGTTGAGTGTGCAGGGGACGCAGGTGCAGGCGGCGGCGGATATCGAGGCTTTCAATTCGTTGCTGCGTCGCTGGCGAGAAGGCGACCGCGACGCGATGAACGAACTGGTGGGGCTCGTTCACAATGAAGTCGAAGTGATCGCATCCTCCATTCTGCAACGCCATCCCGCGCCGCGCTCCATTGTGACCGGCGATCTCGTGAATGAGGCGTTTCTCAAAGTCATTCAGGCCAAAGAGCTTGTGGTTGAGAGCCGGGCCCATTTTATCGCGCTATGCGCGCGCATCATGCGTTTCATTCTCGTCGACGATGTGCGCCGCAGGGTGGCGGACAAGCGCAAGGCGGACGTCGTCACGCTGACGGCGTCTTGCGGCGGGGCGCAGGATCCGGCGTTTGAGGCGCTGGCGCTGTCCGAGGCGCTGTTGCGCTTGCAGGCGATTTCGCCGGAGCGCGCGAGCATTGTCGAGATGCGCTATTTCGGCGGGATGAGCCTTGACGACATCGCCGAAGTCACAGGCGTGTCGCCGGCGACGATCAAGCGGTCATGGAGCGTGACGCGCGCCTGGCTGAAGGAAGCGATCGGCAATGGCATTGCCTGACGCCGAAATCGAAGCGCGCGCTATGACGCTCGCCGAAGACGCGCTGGCGCGGCCGGCGGCGACGCGGGCCGATTTCATCCGTAATGAGACGGAAGGTGATGCGACGGTGCGTGAACGCGCGCTCGCGCTTCTGGAGGCCGCCGAGGCGGGCGAAAGCGACGGCGCGGGCGGGCGTCTTGTGACCGGCGCCGGCGCGGCCTTGTTTCAGGATGTTATGAAGCCGGAGACGATCGGGCATTACCGCATCGAGCGTGAAATCGGCCGCGGCGGCATGGGCGTCGTTTATCTCGGCCGCCGCGCGGATGCGGATTTCGAGCATCCGACCGCCATCAAGGTGGTGTCGAGACGGGACGTGAAGGGCGCGCAGGTCGAAAGGCTGCGCATGGAGCGCCGCATGCTGGCGCGCCTGAAACACCCGAACATCGCCCATTTCTATGATGGCGGCGAAACGCCGGACGGCCATCCTTATTTCGCGATGGAATATGTCGATGGCGCGCCGCTCTTTGCCTATCTCGAAGACCGGGCGCCGGACCTTGAGGAGCGGCTGCGGATTTTCGCCGATATCTGCGCCGCGGTTTCCTATGCGCACCGCAACCTTGTGGTGCATCGCGATCTGACCTCTGCGAATGTGCTGATCACCGGAGAGGGCGTTGCGAAGGTGATCGATTTCGGCATTGCGCACAGCATCGGCGGGGATGCGCGCGCCGCTGTCGGCGGCATGACCGCGACCAAGGGATTCACCGCGCCTGAAAGACTGCGCGGCGAACCGGCGACCACCGTTTCCGACATTTACTCCCTGGGGGTCATTCTCGAGCTGTTGCTGCAAGGCGCCGCCGCGCCCCGTAAGGCCGATCTTGACGCGGTCGCGCAAAAAGCGCGCGCCGACGATCCCGCTGAGCGCTATCAGAGCGTCACCGAATTGAGCGCCGACCTTGAGCGCTACGCCGCGCAGCAGGCGGTCAAGGCGCGCGGAGACGACTGGCGCCTTTCGCTCGTCCGATATGTTCAGCGCCGTCCGCTCGCGGTGGCGGCGGGATGTCTGGCGTTCTTGACCCTGACGCTCGGCGGCGGCGCCATGACCGCGCTTTATTTTCGCGCGGAAGCGGCGGAAACGCGCGCGACGACGCGCTTCGACGAGGTGCGCTCCCTGGCGAAGGTCTTGATGTTCGACCTTTACGACGACCTCGCCGATATTCCGGGAACGGCGGCGGCGCGCGAGCGCGTGGCCGGCACCGCGCAGAATTATCTCGACGTGTTGAGCCGCACGCCGGACGCGCCCTTCGATCTCGAGCTTGAAACAGCGGTCGGCTATCGCCGGCTCGCCGATATTGTCGGCGTGCCCAGCGGGATCAATCTCGGGCGCATGGACGAAGCGGGCGTCTTGCTCGAGGACGCCTTTGCGCGCCTGTCAGACTTGCGCGATCGCCGCCCGGAAAACCCGGACGTCCTGCGCGCCTATGCGCAGGCGGCCTATTCCTATGTGATCTATGAATGGTTCGGGCGCGACGATTCCGACGCGACGATCGAGAAAGCCGCGGCTGCGGAAGAGGCCTATAAAGAGCTGGAGCGGCTCGGCGCCTTGAGCCATGAAGACGCCGCCGTGCTTCTCGATGTCATGACGATCCGCGCCAGCGCCCATATCTGGGAAGACCGCGGCGAGGAGGGACTCTCCATCCTGCGCGAGACGATCGCCTTGAGCGAAAACCTCGCCGCAAGCCAGCCCGACAATCTCGACATCGCGCAGGCGCGCGCCAAGCTGGCGGTCGATTACGGCGATGCGCTGTCGCGGGAAGCCGATATGACGGGCGGCGATCATGAAGCCGCGCTCGCCTCTCTCGATGACGGCGTCTCTCAGTTGCGCGATCTTCTTTCGTCGAACCCGGGCGATCCGGCGCTGACGCGCACGCTCGCCAGCAGCTTATGGAAACGCGCCAATGTGCTTTACGACGGTCATGACGAAGAGGCTCTCCGGGACCTTTCGGAGGCGGAAGGCATCTATCGGGATTTTTACGCGCAGGACCCTGAAGACCTTGGCACGTTCCGCAATATCTCCATCGTGACCATGCAGAAAGCGCGCTCGCTCTCGTCGCTTGGCCGCCATGAAGACGCGATCCGGTCGGCGCGTGAAGGTCTTGCCGGGCGCATTAATCTCGCCGGAGAGCAGCCGGACAACACGGCGCTGGCGCGCGGCGTGGCGGAGTCCCAGATCACGCTGGCGGAAATTCTCCAGGCGGGCGGCGTGGGCGACGAGGCGTGCAAGGAGCTGCGCGAGGGGCTTGAAAAATGGCGCGCCCTCGATGAAAGCGGCGAGCTCTCGGCTTATACGCAAAGCAATGCGATTTCCGACGAGGCGCCGGTGGTGAAGGCCTGTCAGGGCTGATCCGGCCTCAGCGCCGCGCCGACGGGGGCGCCCCGAAATGTTTCTTATAGGCGCGGCTGAACGCGGCTTCGGAGCCGAAGCCGACATCGCTAGCGATATCGGCGATCGTGGCTTGTCTGTCCTTCAAGCGCCGGTCCGCCACCTGAAGGCGCCAATGACCGAGATACTGCATCGGCGTCTCGCCGAGAATGCGTGAAAATTTATCGGCAAAGGCCGACCTTGAAAGGGCGCATTCCGTGGCGAGCAGATCGACTGTCCAAGGGAAACCGCAATCGGCATGGATGAGCGCAAGCGCCTTTGAGATCTTCTTGTCGCGCAGGCCCGCCAGCCATCCCCGCTCGTCTTCCGGCAGCGACTCGGCGTAGCGCCGGACGGCCTCGACGAATAGGAGTTCCGAAATGCGCGCGAGGATCACGTCGCCGCCCGGTTTCCCGGCCGCCGCTTCTTCCGCCGCAAAACGGAACGACGTCATGATCCAGTCTGCGGCGTCGCCTTTGCGCGCGTCAAAGCTGATGATCGGCGGCAAGGAGGTGAGGAGCGGGCTCGCCTCAAGCTTGTCGCAGCCGAGATAGCCGCAAATGAGCTTTGTCGCCGTTCCGCCGCCGCCATATTCCATTTTGGTCAGCCCGAGGCGATGCGGCGTTTCTACGATTTCGGATTTCGATCCCGGTTCGATGTCGAGGGCGCTGCCGAGCCGGTGAAGGTCGTTATGCGGCATGATGATGACCTGACCGGCTTCGTAGAATTGCGGGTCGAGGTCTTTGATCTTTACCCAGACGGACCCTTCGAGCACGTAATGATAGATGATGACATGTTCGGAGGAATGCAGCATCGGCCCCAGATGATGCGGCCGCAATTTTCCCTCAAGGCACCAGGGCGCCGTGAACTCCGCCTGCTGATAGACTCCGCCGGCCAGCCTTACGAGGCGCAAGACATCAGAAAGCGCGTCCATCTTTCACCCGTATTGCATTTCGGCGTTTGGATCATGACGGCGAGCGTCCGGATCATTCAACCGGACAGGTGTCTTCAATAGATAGCTTTCCCATCAAGCGCAACGATTTGCCGGCGCTGGTCATGGCGGACACGCCGTCCGGATCGTTGCCTCAACCAGGAAAGGCATGCCCCCATGTCATTGCGAATTGGCGATATTGCGCCGGACTTTTCTGCGGAAACCACAAAGGGCCGCATCGATTTTCATGAATGGATCGGGGATCAGTGGTGCATTCTGTTCTCCCACCCAAAGGATTTCACGCCCGTCTGCACCACGGAGCTAGCGGACGCTGCGAGCCTTGAGAAAAAATTCGAGAGGAGAAATTGCAAGCTGATCGGGCTCAGCGTCGATAGTGTGAAGGACCACCTGGCCTGGATCACCGACATCAAGATTGCGACAGGGCGGCAAGTCCGGTTTCCCCTGATCGCCGACAGCGATCTGCGCGTTGCGAAACGCTATAACATGCTTCCGGCGTCGGCGGGCGAGAGTTCGGCGGGGCGCACGGCGATGGACAATTACACGGTGCGGTCCGTGTTCTTCATTGCGCCGGACAAGACCATTCGCGCCATGATGACCTATCCGATGACGACAGGGCGGGAATTCGGCGAGATCCTGAGGCTCCTCGACTCCCTGCAACTGACGGCGCGGCACAAGGTGGCGACGCCGGCGGGGTGGTTCTCGGACGGCGAGGTGTTGATCGCGCCCTCGGTTTCCAACGAGGAGGCGGAGACCCTTTATCCCGACGGCTGGCGCGCCACCTTGCCCTATATGCGCTATGTCAAAGTCGCCGCGCTGGGGAAACGGTCATGAACCGCCGGGGTTTTTTGCACAGATCCGCTTCGCTTGCGGCTATTGGCGGCGTTGCCGGCCTCGGGCGGTCCTGCGGCTATGCGCTGGCGGATGAAAAGGGCGGCGTGACCTTCGCCGGTTATGCGGGCGGCGACGTGCGCCTGTCGCGAAAGGATATTGCCAGTTTTGCGCGCGGTCTTGAGGGCGCCGTCCTTCATCCGGGCGATAATGGCTATGACCATGCGCGCTCCATATGGAATGCATCGATCGACCGGCGCCCCAAACTGATCGCGCGTCCCGCATCGCCCGAAGACATGTGGCGGACCGTGAAATTCGCTTCTGAAAATGGCGTCTCTCTGTCGATCCGGGGCGGCGGTCACAATCACAACGGATACGCCGTAAGCGACAGCGGCATGATGATGGACCTGTCGCAGATGAGGGCCGGCGATGTCAGCCTTCATGACAAAAGCGCCGTCGTCGAGCCCGGCATGACCTTCGCGCAGTTCGACGGGCTCACCCACAAGGCGGGGCTGGCGGCGACCGGAGCGATTGTCTCCATGGTCGGCTTGCCGGGATACACGCTGGGTGGCGGCATCGGATGGCTGCACCGGAAATTCGGCGCCGGCTGCGATAATCTGATCGGCGCCGATATCGTGACGGCGTCGGGAGACCTCGTCAGGGCGAACGCCCGCGAAAACGAGGACCTTCTTTGGGCGCTGCGCGGCGGCGGCGGCAATTTCGGCGCAGCGGCGCGGCTGCATTACCGGCTGCACGAACTGGACAGCGTTTATGCGGGCCTGATTTTCTATTCGCTGGAAGACCTTGATCGTGTCGGCCGTTTTCTGGACGGCTATCTCGACGGCGCGCCCGACGATCTCAATGTCTGGATGCTCCACCGGATGGCGCCGCCGTCGCCGCTGCTGGAAAAGTCGGTTCACGGCAAACCCGTTCTGATCCTCGCGGTCACCTGGACCGGCGGGCAATCGGAGGGCGAGCGCATCACGGCGCCGCTTCTGAAGGCTGCGGTCCCGTTGGGCGCGTCGTTGAAACGGCGGTCTTATCCGGAATGGCAGTCGGCGCTGGATGCCGCTTGGGGCGACGGCTTCTGCAATGAATGGGTCGGGGGCTATCTCAATGCCTACGATGCCGACGTGCGCAATGTCATCTCGACATTCGTCAACGCGGCATCCAGCCCTTTCAGCGATTTCAAAGTTGCGCTTCTTGGCGGCGAATTCTCCCGCGCCGGCGCCGCCGATGCGGCCTTTGGCCATCGTGACGCGAAATACGCCTATGTGATCCAGACCCGGTGGCTGAAAACCGAGGAGGCGAGGCGGCATCTGGCGTGGACATACGAGTTCCATCGCGCCCTGCGCGCCATCGACGCCGGCGGCGTCTATGTGAACTTCATCGGCAAGGAGGAACCGCCGTCGCGGGTCGCCGACGCCTATGAACCGGAAAGGCTGAAGCGGTTAAGGGCGATCAAATCGAGCATCGATCCGGACAACTTCTTCAACCAGAACGCCAACATCAAGCCGACTTAGGCGCAAGGCGGTGCTGGCGGGAAGCTGCGCGAAGCGCATTGCCGTGAGATATGAAAATGGTGGAGCTGAGGGGAATCGAACCCCTGACCTCGTCATTGCGAACGACGCGCTCTCCCAACTGAGCTACAGCCCCGATCCGGGAAGGGCGGCGTCCTGAAAAGGGCGCGGCCCCGTTTGGGAAGCGGCGTCATAGGGCCTGACGGGACGAAATGTCAATCGGCTCATTGACGCCCCATTTGCGGCTTAGGACCGGTTTGCCGTGGCTCGCAGACCGCTTCCGGCCTAGTCTTTACGCCTTTCCATGAAAGGAACCGCCCATGCTGACGCTGCTTCTCGCCGCGCTTTTGTCCGCCTCGAAATCGGAAATCCCGCCGGACCGCTGGGCCTGTTCCAACGATATCGAGGTCTGGTGCGCGGCGGATGGCTGCGCGGCCCGGCCGGAAGGGGAAACGACGCCCATGGCGATTAGCGCCCGGCGCGACGGCGCCTTTGCGGTCTGCGCCTATTCCGGCTGCTGGGAAGGCAAGGCGGCGGTCGTCGATATTGGCGGGCGGCTCGTCTGGGCGGCGGACGACGTTCCCTTTTCAAGCCCGCCGGATGGCGGCTTCACGGCGGATGTCTCGCTCTTCATCATCGAGACCGAGGGCGTCGGCTTCGTGCGGGTCGGCGGGATTGCGAGCCCGCTCCTGTGCCTGCGCCGGCCGGTGGATCAAGGCTCAGACGGAGGTTCAGGCGGGGGCTCAGGCGAGTAGCCGCGGTTGCGCCACGGGGCGACGCGGCTTACATGCCGGGATGCTCTAAACGCCTTGCGCCGCTCCGGAAAAAGGCCTCGAACGGAAGGATCGCCCGCCCATGGCCATGATCGCCTATATCGTCAACGCGCTCATCAATCTCTATGTGCTGATCCTGTTTGTCACGATCATCCTGAGCCTGTTGATCAACTTCAATGTGGTCAACCGCCATAACCAGCTCGTGGACATGATCTACCGCACCGGCGTCTCGCTGACCGAGCCGCTCTTGAAGCCCGTGCGCAACATGCTGCCCGCCATGGGCGGCATCGACATCTCGCCGATCATCGTCCTCATCCTCATTCGCGCGGTGCAGATCGGCCTGAACACCTATGTCTTCAATCCGATGATCACCTCCGGCCTTTAAGGCCGCTCCATGCCCGCTTTCGCTATTCCGGTGCGCGCCACGCCGGGAGCATCGAAAAACGCGGCGGGCGGGGCCTGGACGGGACCGGACGGCGCGGCGCGGCTGGTGGTGAAAGTGACCGCCCCGCCGGACAGCGGCCGCGCCAACAAGGCGATCGAGTCGCTTCTTGCTTCCGCTTTCGGCTTGTCGAAATCCGCCGTCTCTGTAACGTCCGGCGCGAAAAACCGGCTGAAAACCGTGACATTGAACGGGCCGGATGAAGCCGCGCTGAAGAAGCGGTATGAAGAATTGCTGGGAGAGAAACCATGACGACCGTTATCGATGGAAAAGCCGTCGCCGCCGAGGTCCGCGAGAAAGTCGCTGGGGCCGTCGCGAAGATCAAAGAACAGCACAATGTCCAGCCGGCGCTCGCCGTGGTGCTTGTCGGCGAGGACCCGGCGAGCCAGGTCTATGTGCGCAACAAACATGTCGCCACGGAAAAATCCGGCATGCGCTCCATCGAACACAAGCTGCCTGAAACGACGAGCGAAGACGATGTCGTCGCGCTCGTCAGGAAGCTCAACGAAGACGCGGATGTCGACGGCATTCTCGTGCAACTGCCGCTGCCGAAACACATTTCCTCCGACCGCGTCATCAATGAAATCCATCCCGACAAGGATGTGGACGGCCTCACCGAAGCCAACGCCGGAAGGCTGATGCTCGGCAAGGAAGGGCTCGTGCCGTGCACGCCGCAGGGCTCGGTCATTCTTGCAAAGACGGTGAAGGAAAATCTTTCCGGCTTGAACGCGGTCGTCGTCGGCCGCTCCATTCTCGTGGGCAAGCCGCTCGCCATGCTGCTCCTCGCCGAGAACTGCACTGTCACCATGGCCCATTCGCGCACCAAGGATCTCGCCGCCGTCTGCCGCGAGGCGGACATTCTGTGCGCTGCGGTGGGCATTCCGCGCCTCATCAAAGGCGGCTGGGTGAAGGAAGGCGCCATCGTCATCGATGTGGGGATCAACCGCATCGAGGAAGACGGCAAGACGCGCCTTGTAGGCGATGTCGATTATGGCGAGGCGAAAGATCCCGCCGCCGCCATCACGCCGGTGCCGGGCGGCGTCGGCCCCATGACCATTGCCTGCCTGTTGCGCAATACAGTGCTCGCCGCCGCGCGCCGGCGCGGGCTCGGCGCCGTCGACGTTTAGGCGCCTAGTCCTCCGTCCACGGCTCTTTCGTCACCGGATGCGGGTAGTGGAACGGCACGATCTGCGTGTGCGGCCAGAGCGGTTTCGGGGCGTCGGTCAGCTCGTCCGGGCCGATGGGGTTTTCCGGATAGGTCGTGTCGAACGGCTTCAGATGCAGGACGCTCTTGTCCCAGCCTTCGTGATAGTCGGCCTGCCACAGCATGAAATAGTTGAACTCGCCGATCTTCCAGACGCCGTCCTCACGGTAATAGACATGCTCGTAAATGCCGCCCTCCCAGTTGGCGGGCGGAAAGCCCTCGATCGGCGGGCGGGATTCGTGGGTGCCGCCCTGTAAAAGCGCGCGGTAGCGCCCGCGCGCGGTTTTGCGGTCCGGCGCGACGCTGATGATCGCCTGACCGAGGAAATGATCGAGCAGGAGGCCGTAGGGCGGGCCGTTCTTGCCGTCGGCGAAATAATTGGCGAACCAGTCGCAATAAAGCCGGCGCACGCCTTTCTGGCCTACATAGACGCCGTTCATGAATTTCAGGCGCGCCCGCTCCGAAAAGCACGACGCCGCTTCGTCATAAAGGCATTTGTCGAGATAATATCCGTAGGCGTATTGAAGCGAGCGGATCTCGTCCTTGTCCTCCATGATCGCCAGCCGGTGTTCCAGCGCGGCGATCTTTTCATCGCGCGGGTCGGTCTGTTCTTCAGCCATGCGGTTCCTCCCGGGGTTGGCGCCCGCTGTCAGGGGCAGGGGTTCTGGTTGCGGCCGTGAAGGTCGTTCACGGCGTCGTCCATTTCCTTTGTCCAGTCGATGTCGAGCGAGGCGAAGATGGTCTCGAGCTGGTCGAGATTGCGCGCGCCGAAGATATTCGAGGTGACGAAAGGCCGGCTCGTCACGAACGCCATGGCGAAGGCTGCCGGGTCGGCGCCGAATTTTTCGGCAATCGCCAGATAGCCGCGAACGGCGTCGTCGGCGCAGGGCGTTTCATAGCGCTGCACGCGGTCGAACAGCGCCTTGCGCGAGCCCGGCGGGTTTTTGCCGTCGAGATATTTGCCGGTCAGCACCCCTTGCGCAATGGGCGAGTAGGCGAGGAGGCCTACCTGTTCCGCCATGGCGATTTCAGCCAGCCCCGTTTCGAAAGTGCGGTTGAGAAAGCTGTAGGCGTTCTGGATGGAGACGACACGCGGCAGGCCGCGTTCCTTCGCCGCCTCGAGAAACCGCATGACGCCGTAAGGGGTTTCGTTGGACAGGCCCACATGGCGAACCTTGCCTTCCTTAACGAGATCTCCGAGGGCGCCGAGGGTTTCCTCGATGGGGACGCTCTCTTCGTCGGAGTGCACATAGCCGGTGCGCGCGCCGCCGAAAAGCTGCACCCGCCTGTCCGGCCAGTGCAACTGATAGAGGTCCACATAATCCGTTTGCAGATTTTTAAGGCTGCGCTCGATGGCGAAGCGGATTTGCGCCGGCGTCAGGCGGGTTTCGCCGCCGTCGGGCCGCATATAGGCGGCGGGGGAGCGGCCGGCGACTTTCGTCGCCAGGACCACGTCGTCCCGGTTTTTGCGCGCCGCCATCCAGCGCCCGACAATGCGCTCGCTTTCGCCTTGCGTCTCCGGCTTGGGCGGCACGGTGTACATTTCCGCCGTGTCGAGGAAATTGATCCCCCGGTCCAGACACGCGTCCATCTGGAGGACGGCGTCGTCCTCGCCGATCTGATCGCCATACATCATGGTTCCCAGACAAAGTGCGGGAACCTCGAGATCGGTGCGGCCGAGACGTCGTTTTTCCATGAAAGGCCCTCTTGCTTGCGCGGTATGTTCGCTTGTGGACCAAGCTCTAGCGCCGCTTCAGGGGAAGCGTCACCATGTTGAAAGCGTCCTTCCGGGTTCCCATCTAGGAAACAAATTACCCGGAGGACGGAATGTTCAACATCGGCAAAGGCAAGGCCGCCATGATGGCGGCTGTTTCGGTGATCGCGGCGTCGGCGGCGTTGTCGCCGGCGGGGGCGAGCGATTTCGACGCGGCCGCCAGCCCGGCGACTGTGGCCGTCGAGGCGCCGGTGGCCCATGCCGCGGATCATGTGGATCAGGCTGCTCAGGACCAGAAAACAAGCCCCAAGAAATGGGCGCTGCTCGCGGCGGCGGCGGCCTCGCTCGCCGGGCTCGTGCGGCTCATCGGGGCGCGCCGGGTGGGCGAAATCGTGACCGAAAGCGCCGTCAGAACCGCCCGGGCGGCGGCCACAGGGGCTTCCGTGGCCGTCAAAGCCGTGGGCCGGGCTGTCGCGTCGCCCTTCCGCTTTCTGGCGGTCTTGTTCGGGCTGGCGCTCTTCGCGCTCACCGGCGCGGGGCTTTATGACGTGGAATGGATCGCCGGCCTGCTGTCCGGCGCGGCGCTCGCCGGGGCTGGGCTTTTCGGCCTGTGGAAAACAAAACGGGCCCTGCGGCCGGTCAGGGTAAAGGCAAAGCCGGAGCCTCTTAAGGATAACGTGAATTAACCAGTAAAAACAACATTTTGGACAAATTTGACGGAGTTTTCGTCTTACTTTTGCCCCATTCGGCGCCTAAAAAATCCCTCATCAGCGTTGGCGCAACAGCACGCAGCTTTCTTTAGCGTACGTCCCTGACGCTCTTGCACGCACCACCCCCTGAAAAACCCCGCCAGAAAGGCGGGGTTTTTTGCGGGCGCCAGGCCTCTTTTAGCGGCTATTTATATTGCGCGGGCGAGGCGCATCACGATACCTCCATGGCATGACCCGCGTTCTCATCGCCCCCTCCATTCTGTCCGCCGATTTCGCCCGTCTCGGCGCCGAAATCGCTGCTGTCGCCGCCGCCGGGGCGGACTTCATCCATGTCGACGTGATGGACGGGCACTTCGTCCCGAACCTCACCATCGGCCCGATGGTGGTGAAGGCCGTCCGCTCGGCGACGGACCTGCCTTTCGACGTGCATCTGATGATTTCCCCGGTCGACCCCTATATCGAGGAGTTCGCGGCGGCCGGCGCCAGCATCCTCACCGTCCATCCGGAGGCCGGCCCGCATCTTCATCGCACCCTGCAAAGCATCAAGGCGGCGGGCGTGAAGGCCGGCGTTGCACTCAATCCGGCGACGCCCGCGAGCGTCATCGAGCCGGTGCTCGACGATCTCGACCTTGTGCTCGTTATGTCGGTCAATCCGGGCTTTGGCGGCCAGTCCTTCATTTCCTCGCAACTTCGCAAGATCGAAGAAGTCCGGAAGATGATCGATCGCACGGGCCGCGACATTCATCTCGAAGTCGACGGCGGCGTGAACGCCGAAACCGCGCCGAAAGTCATCAGCGCCGGCGCCAATGTGCTGGTTGCGGGCTCGGCTGTATTCCGCGGCGGTGAGAGCGCTTACGCGGCGAATATCGCCGCCCTGCGGCCGGAGGCGTAATGGCGATGGCGCGACCAGCGCGACATTCCGGCGCCGGTTCGCGCGACGTGATCGCGCGCATGCGCAAGGTCTGGGGCGAAAGCCCGTTCTATCAGGCGCAACTCAAAGGCCCGGCGCCAGACCGGCTTCTCTTCCAGCCAGAAGACCCTTACGCGCCCGACAAGACGCTGGCGACGGCGCTGGCGCGCGGGCGCATCGTGGTTGGCGAACAGCAGGCGGACTGCGAGGGCGAGCTTGAAAAGCTCTGGGACCTGGCGGACCCGGACAGCCCTCTGTTCGCCTATTTGCAGGAGTTCACCTGGTTGCGCCATCTCGCGGCGCTCGGCGACGATGGCAAGGCGCCGGCGCGCGCGCTGATGCGCGCCTGGCTCGACCGCTATGAACGCTGGTCCTCGGAAAGCTGGGAGCCTTATTTCGTCGCCGAACGGCTGGTGCAGCTCTGCTCGCACTATCCGCTCTTGCTGGCGGGAACCGACGCCATGTGGCGCAGCCGCGTGCTCGCCTGCATGGCGCGCCAGACGCGCCATCTCGCGCGCGCCGCGCCGCGCGCCGGCACCGGTTTCGACCGGCTGATGACCTCGCTGGGGCTCGGCGTCGCGGGCTATTCCCTGCCGGGCTGCGAGGGCCCCGCCGAACGCGGACTTGAAATGGCGCGGCGTGAATTGCGTCTGCAATTGCGGCCTGATGGCGGTCATGTGAGCCGCAATCCCTCGCGGCAGTTGAAGCTCGCCCTGCGTTTGCAGGCCTTGCTTAAAGTCATCGAAGCGCGCGGCTTTCAGCCGCCGGGTTTTCTGCGCCATCAGGTGCAGCGCGCGAGCGCCATGGCGGCGTTCTTCCGCACGCCCGACGGCAAGCTCGCGGTTTTCAATGGCGGGTATGAAGACGACGCGAAAGCGATCATCGCCGTTCAGACCGGGTCTGGCGCCGACATTGCGCCGTCGGAATTTGCGCGCCATTCCGGCTATCACAAGCTGACCGCGGCGCGCGCGCTCCTGATCGTCGACACCGCCGACGACAGCGGCTCGGCCTATAAGAGCGCAGGCTCCTTGCATTTCTCCTCGGGGCGCTCGCGCATTCTCGTCAATTGCGGATCGGGCGCTCATCGCGGGTCAGAATGGCGCCGCGCGCTGGAACAGCGCAGCGCCCATTCGGGCCTTTCCTTTCTCGACGGCGGGCCGGCGCCGGTTTTCGGCGAGATCGCCCATCGCCGCGGCGAAGAGACGGCGGGTCATTTGCTGGAGTTCGAGCGCCGCATCATCACCGCCAATCCCGAAGGCGCGTCCTATCTGCGCCGGTTCTATCTGTCGGCGGGCGGCGCGGATCTGCGCGGGGAAGAGATGCTGGCCGGCTGTGCGCCCGGCGAGATCGACCGGGCGGTCTGGCGCTTTCACCTGCATCCGGGCGCGAAGGCCTCGCTCGCCCGGGATAAAAAATCGGTGATCCTCTTGCTGCCCAACAAGGAAGGCTGGCGGTTCAAATCCAACTGTCCCGCGCTTTCGCTGGAGAAAAGCGTCTATTGCGGGAGCGGCGGCGCGCCCGGCGCATCTGAACAAATTGTCATCCGGGCGGATGCCTATGCGCGGCGCGAGGAGACGGCGATCAATATAAAATGGGCGCTGGCGCGGCTTGACGCTGTGTAGCGCTCATCTGGGCGCATGACTGGCGCGAACGCCGTCAGTGTGCATTAATAAAGACAAGCGGAGCGGCGGCGTCTAATGGCGGGGATGATCGAAAAATTTCAGCGCATGATGGCGGGCGGCGGAAAAACCGGCCGCCGCGCGTCGGATATCGATCCGGCCGCGCTGCTCCCCCGCGCGCCGCGCAAGATCGATCTGCGCGCCGCCCGCAAGATGGTGGCCGGCAAGAGCGTGCTCGTCACCGGCGCCGGCGGGACCATCGGTTCCGAGCTCTGCCGCCAGATCGTGTCCTTCGATCCTGCGCATCTGACCCTGGTCGATAATGCCGAATTTGCGCTCTATCAGATCGACCTCGAACTGAAAGAAAAGGGCCATGGCGGCATCATCGCGTCGGATCTCACCGATGTCTGCCGCAAGGAGCATCTGAGCCGCGTCTTCGACCGCGCGGCGCCGGATGTCGTGTTGCACGCAGCGGCGTTCAAGCATGTGCCCATCGTCGAGGAGAACCGCTGCGCCGGGGCCATGACCAATGTGCTCGGCGCCAAGAATGTTTTCGACGCCGCCATCGAACATGACGCGGAATCGGTTGTGTTCATCTCGACCGACAAGGCGGTGAACCCCACCAGCTTCATGGGCGCCACGAAACGCATCGCCGAACTCTACGCGCAGGCGCTCGACGTCGCGCAGAACGACACGCGCTTCGTCACCGTGCGTTTCGGCAATGTCCTCGGATCGACCGGATCGGTGGTGCCGCTGTTCCGCCGCCAGATCGAGAATGGCGGGCCGGTGACCGTGACGCATCCGGAGATCATCCGCTATTTCATGACAACGCGCGAAGCGGTGCAGCTCGTTTTGCTCGCCGCGAGTCTCGATGTCGCCGAGGAAACCATCGTCACCCATGACGGGCGGGTCTTCGTCCTCGACATGGGCGATCCGGTGAAGATCCTCGATTTCGCCAAGCGCATGATTGAGGCTTATGGCCTCAATCCCGGCAAGGATATCGAGATTAAGTTCACGGGGCTGCGGCCGGGCGAGAAGCTGTTCGAGGAGATCTTCCTCGATAGCGACGCCCTCATCAAAACCGGGGCGGAGGGCGTTTTGCTGGCCTCGCCGGCGATGATCGACCTGCCGCTCCTCAATCCGCGCCTGTCGGACGTCATCGAGGCGGCCCAGAGCGGCGAAGAGGGCGTTCTTGACGAGGCGGTGCACCATCTGGTGCCGGAATTCGTCGCCCATAAGGACGCCGCCCGCGCCCCGAACCAGTCGAATCGGTAAATCCCGCCCGGCGCCTTGCCCCAACAGGGTAGTAGCGGTAATCCGGCGCCATTCGAGAAAAGGGATTTTCCAATGGCTGACGCGAGCCCCGTCAAGCGGGCGCTGATTTCCGTTTCCGACAAGACCGGCATTGTCGATTTCGCCACACGCCTCGCGGCGGCGGGCGTCGATCTCGTCTCCACCGGCGGCACCGCGCGGGCCCTGCGTGAGGCGGGGCTGGCGGTGAAGGACGTTTCCGAGATCACGCAATTTCCGGAAATGATGGACGGGCGCGTGAAGACGCTGCACCCCAATGTCCATGGCGGGCTTTTGGCGCTGCGCGACGACGACGCCCACTTGGCCTCCATGAAAGAGCACGGCATCGAGGGCATCGAGCTCCTCGTGGTCAATCTCTATCCCTTCGAGGAGACGGTGGCGAAGGGCGCCGATTTCGCGGAGTGTGTCGAGAATATCGACATTGGCGGGCCGGCGATGATCCGCGCCGCCGCGAAGAACCATCGCTTTGTGGGCGTCGTCACCGACCCCGCCGATTACGATATCGTGCTCGGCGAAATCGAGGCGGACGGCGCTCTGAAAGACGGCATGAAAAAGCGTCTCGCCGCCAAGGCCTATGCAAAAACCGCGTCCTATGATTCCGCGATTTCGCGCTGGTTTGCGCAACAGAATGGCGAAACCTTCCCGAAGGATTACACAATTGCGGGCAAGCTCGACGCGGGCCTGCGCTACGGGGAAAATCCGCATCAGGAAGCAGCGTTCTACCGCACGGGCGAGAACCGTCCGGGGGTCGCGACGGCGACACAGGCGCAGGGGAAAGAGCTTTCCTACAACAATCTCAACGACACCGATGCGGCTTACGAACTGATCGCGGAATTCGGAACCGAAAAACCGGCGGTCGCCATCATCAAGCACGCCAATCCGTGCGGCGTTGCGGCGGGCGAGGATATGCTCGAGGCTTATCTCGCGGCGCTCAGATGCGATCCGGTCTCGGCCTTCGGCGGCATTGTCGCGCTCAATCAGAAACTCACAGGCCCGGTCGCGGAAAAGATCGTCGAGACTTTCACCGAAGTCGTCATCGCGCCCGGCGCCGACGATGCGGCGAAAGAGGTTTTTGCGGCGAAGAAAAACCTGCGTTTGCTTATCGCCGGCGGCGTGCCCGATCCGCAAACCTCCGGCATGACCATCAAGCCGCTCGCCGGCGGCTTCCTGTTGCAGTCGCGCGACGCGAAAATCACGCGCCCCGAAGATTTGAAAGTCGTCACCAAACGCCAGCCCACGGAGGCTGAACTCGCTGACATGCTGTTCGCCTTCAAGGTCGCAAAACATGTGAAGTCGAACGCTATCGTTTACGCGAAAGACGGCGCCACGGTGGGCATCGGCGCAGGGCAGATGAGCCGTCTCGATTCAAGCCGTATCGCGGCGAGGAAATCCGAAGACGCAGCGCAAGCCTGCGGCGCCGGCGAACCGCTCGCCAAGGGCTCGGTCGTCGCGTCGGACGCGTTCTTTCCCTTTGCCGACGGGCTTTTGTCTGCCGCAGAAGCGGGCGCGACGGCGGTCATCCAGCCGGGCGGGTCCATGCGCGACGAAGAGGTTATCGCCGCCGCGGACGAAGCCGGCCTCGCCATGGTCTATACCGGCGTCCGGCATTTCCGGCACTAGCAGACAGCGACGCTAGCAGAAGGCGGGGCTAGCGCGCCGTATCCGCCGCCAGCGCATCGAGCTGGCGGATGAACAGCGTGAACTTGCCGACACTGACTGGCCCGGAGAGATCGAGCGCATCGGTGGTTTCATCGAAAAGCGCAATTGCGTCTTCCGCGCCGGTCCGCCATTTCTCGAGGACTTTTTCCGTCCATTTCGAGGCCGCGCCTTTCGGTTCGGCGCCCGCCGCGGCAATGGTGCGCGCCGTCAACAGCCGCTGGCGCGCCGTCAGGTCCTCGATGATCTGGCGGATGGCGATCTTGTCGAAATGATCGGCGGGCGGTTCGGCCCGCGCCTTGTCGCGCATGACGTCGATATTGAAGAGACGGCCCACGGCGAAGAAGACGCCGCCGACGCCCGGATTGGACCAGCCGGTCTCCCGCGCGAGATTGACGATGTCGAAGGCGAATTCGAGCGCCGGTATAGCGGCGGCGAGATGCGCGATGTCTTCGGGCGCCTCCTCCGAGATCCAGCCCTGGCGCCGCCGTTCCAGCGCGGCGGCGTCTTCCGCCGGTAGAATATCGGGCAGGGCGGTTTTGAACTCCGCCACCGGCGCCTGATACTGGTCGATCATCGCCTTGAGGCCGCGATTGGCGAGCGTGTCGCGCGCCTTCGCGTCGCCGAGAAGGTGGAAGGTCTGTTCGCTCAACAGCCGCGAGGCTTCGAGATAAAGTGCGGTCTGCAACGCGGCCGGGCCATTGTTGTCGAGCGCGTCGACGGCGGCGGCGAAGTCGTTCAGATTGTAGATTCGCCGCACCGCTTCATAGGCGAGCGTGACCGTCGCGAAGTCGGCGCCGCTGGTTTCCGCCGCGCGCTGCAGGAAGCTGACCCCGCAAGTGTCGATGATCTCGTTCGACAGGCGCGTCGCGATGATCTCGCGGCGCAGCTGATGGCTCACCAGCGAATGGTGGAACTGGTGCAGCGCATCGGGGAAATAGGCGAAGAGCTCGCTTTCAAACAGCGGATCGTCCGGCGTTTCCGACTGCACGATCTCGTCGAAGAGCCACATTTTCGCATAGGCCAGAAGCACCGCCAGGTCCGGGCGTGTCGGACCCAGCCCATGCTGGCGCATGGAGGCGAGCTCTTCCGTGTCGGGGAGATATTCGATGGCCCGGTCGAGACGGCCTTCGCGTTCCAGCGTCGACATGAAGCGCGCATAGACGTCGAGTTCGGCCGGCGCCGTCATTTCCATCTGGGTGATGGCGCGGGTCTGGTCGTAATTGTGGCGCAGAACATGTTCGGCGACGTCGTCGGTCATGGAGGCGAGCAGCGGATCGCGCTCGTCGCGCTTCAGATCGCCATGCTCGATGGCGCCCGACAAGAGGATCTTTATGTTCACTTCATGGTCGGAGGAATCGACGCCCGCCGAATTGTCGATGGCGTCGGTGTTGATGCGTCCGCCATTGCGGGCGTATTCGATGCGTGCAAGCTGGGTGAGGCCGAGATTGGCGCCTTCGCCGATGACCTTGGCGCGAATGTCGCTCGCATCGACGCGCACGGCGTCATTGGTGCGGTCGCCGACGCGCCAGTTCTCTTCGTCCTCGGCCTTGAAATAGGTGCCGATGCCGCCGAGCCAGAAGAGTTCGATCGGCGATTTCAGGATCGCGCGGATGAGATCGGCGGGCGTCATGGTCTTGTCAGTAATGTCGAGCAGCGCGCGCATTTCCGGCGTCACATTGATCGACTTGGCGCTGCGCGAGAACACGCCGCCGCCCTTGGAGATGAGTTTCTTGTCGTAATCGGCCCAGGAGGTGCGCGGCAGATCGAAAAGGCGCTTGCGCTCTTTCCAGGATTTCGCCGGATCGGGATCGGGGTCGATGAAGATGTCGCGGTGGTCGAAGGCGGCGACGAGCCTTGTCTTCTCGGACAAGAGCATGCCGTTGCCGAAGACGTCGCCGGACATGTCGCCGACGCCGGCGGCGGTGAAGGGCTCGGTCTGGATGTCCTTGCCCATTTCGCGGAAATGGCGCTTCACCGCTTCCCAGGCGCCGCGCGCGGTGATGCCCATGACCTTGTGGTCGTAGCCGGCCGACCCGCCTGACGCGAACGCGTCGCCGAGCCAGAACCCGTATTCCTTGGAAATTGCGTTCGCGGTGTCGGAAAAGGCGGCCGTGCCCTTGTCGGCGGCGACCACGAGATAGGCGTCGGGATCGTCCCAGCGCACGATTTTCGCCGGGGTTTTGATCTCGCCTTTGACGATATTGTCGGTGAGGTCGAGCAGCCCGCGAATGAAGATCTTGTAGGCTTCGCGGCCTTCTTCATAAATCGCGGCGCGGTCGCCGGAGGCGGGAAGCTGTTTGGGGTAAAAGCCGCCTTTCGAGCCGGTGGGCACGATCACCGCGTTCTTCACGCGTTGCGCTTTGACGAGACCTAAGACTTCCGTGCGGAAATCTTCGCGCCGGTCCGACCAGCGAAGGCCGCCGCGCGCCACCGGGCCGAAGCGCAGATGAACGCCGTCGACGCGCGGGCCGGAAACGAAGATCTCGCGATAAGGCTTCGGCTCGGGCAGCTCGGCGAGCTTGGCGCTGTCGATCTTGAAGGAGATATAGGTTTTGACCGCGCCGTCCTTTTCGCGCTGATAGTAATTGGTGCGGGTGACGGCGCAGAAGAGATTGAGGAAACGGCTGATGATGCGGTCCTCGTCGAGGCTCGCGACATCGTTCAGGGCTTCGCGCACGGCGTTGTCGGCGGCCTCGACGTCACGAATGCGCGCGTCCGCGTCGGACGGGCCTTCCGGGTTGAACCGGGCGTGGAAGGCGGCGACGAGCTTGCGCGCGAGACCCGGATGGTTCGCCAGCGCTTCGGTGATATAGGCCTGCGAATAGGCGAAGCCTGATTGCAAATGATGCTTCGCCGTAGCGCGAAGAAGCCAGGCCTCGCGCCAGTTGACGCCCGCCGTCAGAACCAGCTCGTTGAAGCCGTCGTCTTCGGTGCGGCCTTCGAAGACAGCGAGGATGGTCTCCTCGAAGGCTTCCTTGACGTCATTGAGCGTGACCGGCTGGCCGCTCGACAGCTCCGTGTTGAAATCGTGGATCCAGTAGGTTTTCTGGCTCTGGCCGAAGGGCGAAACCTCGTGGCTCGCCTCCTGCAGAACGCTGAGGCCGAGATTTTCGATGGTCGGAATGAGTTTGGAAAGCGACATCGGCTCGCCGCTTTTATAGATTTTGATGCGCACGGCTTTCTCGCCGTCGCCGTGCTTTCTATAGGCGCGCACCACCATGGGTTCGGCTTCGAGCTTTTCGAGGGCGGCGATGTCGGCGAGGGTTTCTTCCGGCGGCGTGCGTTCGCGATAGCCGGCGTCGAAGGCCTGTTCGTATTTTGCGTAAAGCGAGGCGGGCGTCGCGCCGTCATGGGCCTCGCGCATGGCTTCGAGAAGCCCGTCGCTCCAGGTGCGGCAGATCTCGCGGATCTGGCGGGTGAGCTCGGCGAGGCCGGGGCCTTCCGGGGCGCCCGGCGTGATGCCGATGATGAAATGCACGCGCACCAGCGCCGCGTCGCCGAAGAACGGCGCGAAAGACATCACCTTGCCGTCGAAGCTGTCTGCAAGAAGGTCGGCGGCGCGTTCGCGCACGTCGGAATTGAAACGGTCGCGCGGCACGTAAAGGAGCGCGGAAATGAACCGGTCGAAGCGGTCGCGGCGCAGGAACAGTTTCACGCGCGGGCGCTTGTATAGGCGCAGAATGCCAAGCGCGGTTTCGGTCAGCGTGTCCACATCGACCTGGAACAGCTCGTCGCGCGGATAGGATTCGAGAATGTTGATCAGCGCTTTTTCGTTATGGCCGCCGGGCGAGAAGGCGGTCTGTTCAAGAACGGCGTTGAGCTTGGCGCGGATCAGCGGAATGTCGGAGGCGGGCCGGGTGTAGGCTTCCGCCGTAAAGAGGCCCACGAACAGTTCTTCGCCGATCGCCGTCCCGTCCGGCGCGAAGCTTTTGACGGCGACGTAATCCATATAGGCGCGGCGGTGGGTGAGCGATTTCGAGCTCGATTTGGCGATCAGGATCGGCTCTCTGGAGGCGAGGAAAGACGCGACCGCCGGGGAAAGATCGCCGTCCGGCTGGAAGGTCGACATCAGGACATTGCGGCCCGGCATGCGCAGAATGCCGAGATCCTTGTCGGAATCGACTTCGAGTTGCAAATGGTCGTCTTCGCCTGCCTTGTTGAAATGGCGGACGCCGAGAAACGCAAAGCGGTTGTCCCAGAGCCATTTCAGGAATTGAACGGCTTCGCGCTGTTCATCGGCGCGCACGCCCGGAAGGCGCGAGCGTTCGAGTTGCGCGATGCACGAGCCGAGACGCGCGCGCATGGGCTCCCAGTCTTCGACGGCGACGGCGACGTCGCTGAGGACGGCGTTGATCTCGTCGTGCAGCGCTTCCAGTTCATTGTCGATGACCGGCGGGTCCATCTCTACATGGATCATCGACTCGCGCATGGCGGCGTGGCCGTCGGTCTCGCGTTTGCCCGTGGGGCCGCGCGGTACAGCGACCACGGCGTTGGAGAAGAAGCTTACAGGCTTGCCGGCGTCAGCGAGGGCGGCGGAAATCGAGTCGACCAGGAACGGTTTGTCGTCGGTGACGATGTCGAGAACCATGCGCCGGTCCGACCAGCTTTTGCCGTCTTCGATGCGCAGGGACACTTTGCTTTCGCCGGCTTTGCGCGTCGCGCCATGTTTCCAGGCGGCGGCGGCGCGGTTCAAGAGCGATTGCGGTTCGTTCCAGTTCTGGTCTTCGCCGGTGGCGTACAGAACGAGCTGTTCGAGATAGCTTTTGAAAGCGGGCGTCAGGGCGCCGGCGTCATCGACCGCGCCGATCTTTTTCTTCTGCGCCAGCGCAATCACCCGGTCGAGGATCTGGCTGTCGATATCCGTGATGAAGCCCTCAGGCATATCGCTCCCTTTGTACTGGCGTCTTTCGCCGGGTCATAACGCGAAGACTTTGAAATTGTCTAACGGAACGCAACGAAAATGCGTCGACCTTGAAGGTCGAACGGACAGGCGCCGGAAAGGTTGCGAAAACTTAAAGGAGCGTCAGGCTTGCAGCGCCGAGGACGCCGATGATGCGCCGCCTCGCGATGCAGTCTGGCGCGGAGCTTCCCGCCGGACCGTCATGGTGCGCGGATACGCCCGGGCGGCGCTCTTTTCAAGGTAGCGGTGGGCCAGATAAAGGCCTGTTAATGCAAGCAGGGAAGTCGCAAAACCGGCGAATAAAAGGCCCGAATCGCCTGCGCGAAGTCCGGTGAGCACGGCGAAAATCGCGCCCGGCGCCGCAAATGCGGCCGCGCTCGGCAGGTGCGCCGCCGCAAGCAGCGCCGCCGCGAAGCTCGCGGTGACCGAAAGCGCGAGAATCTGCACCCCGAACACCGCCGGCGCGCCCGTCGGGGCCAAGAGGATCGGCGCCGAGGCGAGAACCACGCCCAGCACGCTGAGGCTCGCGGTGAAAGACGCGCGCCAGCGGAAGGGCCGGGAAGACAGGCTCGCGCCCGAACGGAATTCGCTTCTGAGCCGCCGCGCCACCCAGAGCGCCGCCAGCATCATCGCCGCCCAGGCCGCGGCCCGGCCCGGGTAAGCCCGCCCCGCCGCGACGGCCATATAGACCGAAACGCCGGCGACCAGCGCGAGACCGAGCCCGCTCCAGCGCGAGAGAATGTCGACGAGATGCAGCCGCGCGGCGCGCGACAGGCCCGGACGGCGCCGGCGCCGCGGCTGCATCGGCGTCTCGCGAGCCAGGTCCTGAAGCTCGCGGACCGTTTTTCCCTGCAGCGATGCGCTCGCCATATGCGCTGTCCTTTCAAGGCTTTCCGGCCATCGGAGGCCCCAATCGTTAATCAAAGATTAACGCTGTGCAGTCTTCGGGCTTTGGGCTGATTTTCCCGGGGCGTCGAGCCAAAAAGCGCCTCAAGGGGCATGAAAGGGCGCCGCCCTTTGCGTATGCGATTCGCCACGATTTAATCGTGGCGTCCATCTTTCAAAATGGGGATCAGCAGGAAGTCTGGGGCAATAGACCCCACGCTTGAAGCGTGGGGAGTCGCTAACCGACAGGCAATTGTTACTTTTTGTCCGGCGGGTCGTAAAAGACGTCGATGCTCATGCCCCGGCGGGCGAGGTCGCCGCGCAAGACAAGCGCGTCGACATTGACGGGGTCAATGGTGAGGGCGGCCACCACATCCTCCGCCGCGCGCTCATAGGCGCCGAGGATATAGCGGGCGCGTCCGCGAATGACATAGGTCTTGGCGCTGACGAAACCGCCTTCTTCGGCGATGGTGACCGCCTCGACCGCGTCCTGCCAGCGCTCCTGCGCCGAATAGACTTCGCCCGCCGTCAGTTGCAGCTCGGCGCTGTCGGGAACGAGAGCCAGCGCCTTGTTGAGCGCGGCTTCGGCGTGCGCGGTCTCTTCCGCCTCAAGCCAGGCTTCCGCCGCCTGCGAATAGAGCCGGGCGCGGACATAATCGTCGCCGGCGTCCTTGCGCTGGGCGACTTCCTCGAGCCTCAGGGCCGCCAGTTTCGGATAGCCCGCCTCGAGATCGGCGATGGCGAGGCAATGGCGCGCCGGCGCGCCGCCGCCTTCGTCCACCCATTGCTGGGCGGCGATGCGGCCGAGCTCGAGATCGGCTTTCAGGAATTCGACGCAGTCCACATAGCGCGGGTCCAGCTGTTCCTGCGGGACGGCCGCTGAAGGGGCGGCTGACGGTTCGGCGGGGGACTGGGCCGCCAGGGCGGCGGCGATAAAGCTCAACAACATGGGGGGACTGTAGCCGACAAATCAGGGCGGAAAAGGGGCGGCGGGCTTTATTCAGCAGCTTGAGGCCGCGTCTCTTTCTTGCCCTGGGTCTCGTCCGCCTTGGTCTTGGCGCGCTTGCGGGCCGGGGCCTTTTTGGCGGGCTTTTTCTTCGGCGCTTCTTTTTTCGCGGCGCCGGGGTCGGGCGCGCCGCCGGCGTCGCCGCCCGCTTTCTCGCCGGTCGGCGCGGCCTCTGCCGCCGCGACCGGGTCCGGGATGAAGCAGGTTACGGTCGCGCCCTGGCCTTCATGAGATTCCATGCGCACCCAGCCGTGATGCAGCTTCACGAAGCGTTCGACGAGTGCGAGGCCGAGACCGGCGCCGGCGGAAGGCCCGCGGCTTTCAAAGGCGTCGAAGGCGCGTGCCTGATCGGAGGGCGACAGGCCGCGGCCCGTATCGGCGACCCACAGCTTCACCGCGTCGCCGACCTTGCGCGCGCCGATGGTCACCGCGCCGCCCGCGCCCGTATAGGCGAAGGCGTTGGAGAGAAGATTGAACAGCACCTGCTTCATGCGCTTTTCGTCGAGCGAGGCGTCGCCGATGTCTTTCGGGCAGTCGACTTTCAGCGTGACCTGCGTGTCCTCGGCTTTCAGCGCCGCGAAGGTCGCCGCATTTTCCAGAAGCTTGCGGATGTCAGTCTTCTGGACATTGAGATCGAGCTGGCCCGCGTCGATGGCGCCGAGATCGATAATGTCGTTGATGAGATCGCGCAAATGATAGGACGCCGAGAGGATCGAGGCGATGTAATCTTTCTGGCGGTCGTTGAGGACGCCGAACATCTGGCCGTCGAGCATTTCGGAAAATCCGATGATGGTCGAAAGCGGCGTGCGCAACTGATAGGAGACGTGATCGACGAATTTCGATTTCAGCCGGTCGGCGTTTTCGAGAATTGCATTGCGTTCCTTCAGTTCCTTTTCGCGTTCCTTGGAGTCGGTGACGTCGAGGAAATGCGCCAGCGTCGCCCCGTCGGGCAGGGGCTCGGCGCCGATCGCGATGGTGCGCCCGTCCGCCAGCCGGATCTCGCGGAACTCGTAGGTCTGGCGGTCTTCATGGGCTTTCGACACGATGCAACGGCGCAGCGCGTCGAAGGAGGCGTCGGCGTCGCGTGCAAGCTTCTTCAGATTGTCGAGAATGGAATCGATATGCGGCCTGGCGTCGAGATGGCGCCCGTCGAGACGCCACAGTTTCTGGAACGCCTTGTTGTAGAGCTTCAAGGCGCCGTCGGCGGCGAACACCGCGACGCCTTCGGCCAGATTGTTGAGCGTCGCTTTTTGAACGCTGATCTGGGTGTTGTATTGCGTTTCGAGCGCGATCTTTTCGGTGATGTCCTCAAAGGCCAGCATCACGCCGCCGAGGGGGTGGCGCAGGCGCGCGACCCTCAATGTGCGCCCGTCGGGCAGGTGCCAGATTTCGTCCGGCGCGCCGCCGAGCCGCTCCGCACCCGGTTCTGACAAGCCGTCCGTATAAAGCGCAAGCTGCTTTTCTTTCCAGTCGTCATAGTCCGAAGGTTCGGGCAGCTTGCCCTTCATGCGGAGCTGATCGAGCACTTCGCCGTGATAGACCCGGCCCGAAAGTTCGGCGTCGTCGAGGGACCACAGATCCTGGAAAGCGCGGTTGTTGTAGATCAGGTTCTGGCTCGACCCGAAAATCGCGACGGCGGTCTGGATCTGATCGAGGGTGCGCTGGTTCGCCTCGATCTGCTGTTTCAGATCCGACTTCGCCTTGTCGAGTTCGGTGACGTCGATGGCGACGCCGCCCATGGCCGCATCGCCGGAGCCGTGCAGCGGGGTTTCGATGATGCGATAGACGCGCCGTTCGCCGCGCGTATTGATGACCGCCCGGCCTTCATTGGCCTTGCGTTCCGAGGCTGCGGTGGAGGCGAGTTTGCGGATCGTGTTGTCGAGTTCGATCTGCTGCTTCAGGACGTCGGCGACATTCGGCGCCTCGACGAGATCGGCATAGGCGCGGTTCGCCCAGACAAGCTGAAGATCGGCGCCGCGCCGCCAGGCGGGCACGGGCGCGCGTTCAAGGAGCGCGTGCGCGCCGTGGAGATCGACGGCGCGTTCGCGGAAGGCGCCGATGACGGCGCCGTCCTCGGCCATGCGCACAGCGGGGTCGGTGATCCACAAAGCGACCTGGCCGCCGGCGACGCGACCGTCGACTTCGATGGAGCGCCCGTCGGGCGTCACCACATTGCCGGAGAAAGCAACGCCATGGGCGCGCAGGTTTTTCACCTTCTCGCGCAGGGTTTCGGGTTTTTCCGCTTCATCGTCCTGAAGGGGCAGGGCGCCGAGCGCGTTCAGGAGACGGTCGACGGGCGAGGATTTCGCGTCTTCATCGTCTTTGGAAAAGGAGAGAAGCGAGGCGAGCGCCGCCGGCCCGCCGAGAATTTTCGGCTCGCCCCAGCCGGCGCTTAGCGAGTCGGTGTCGTCTTCCCAGACCAGGACGAGGCCCGGATGGGCGGACAGCACGGAATCGGATTTCTCCAGCCGCGCTTCAAGTTCGGCGAGCTTGTCGGACCAGTGAACGGCCTGGTGGCGCGTCGCGGCGGAGACCCGGAAAGCCCAGATCACGGCGGCGACCGCAAGGCCAATGGCGCCGCCGGCGCCGGCCACCAGCGGATCGATATTGGCGAGCATGGCGGCGGCGCTGTCCGCGGCGCCCGGCGCCGGGGCGTCCTGGGCGAATGCAGGTGCGATGAGCGCGCCAAGCCCGCTCAGTGTGCTGCCCGCCATCAATGATTTCGCGAAACGACGCATGCTGCGGCCCTTATTCGCGCCGGCCGGACGCGGCGGGTTCTCCCCTTATCGCAATCTTGTACCAGATTCGCGATATTTTGCGTCGCCAGCGTTAAAGCGCACAATATGTACTGTGTTCGTTTGGCGTCGCTAGGGCAAAAGGGGGCGTTCGGGCCGCTGCGAAGATGAAGTTTTCAACAGGCGGCGGCCCTGTCGGCGCTCACGGCGCGGGTCAGCCTTCGAGCTGGAAATTGAATTGTTCAACAAGCCCGTAGCGCATGCCGCCGCCCGAAGCCGGCGGATATTTCCAGCCCGAGACCGTCTTGATGACGGTGCGGTCGAAACAGCGGTTTGCACTGTCGACGATCCTCGGATTGACCACATTGCCCTCGGGCGTCACGTCGAATTCGACGATCACCACGCCTTCGACGCTGCGCGAGCGGCAGTTTTCGGGATAGGGCGGCGGAAATCTGACGACGGCGCCCGGCGTTCTTTGCGCGACCGGGGGGATGCGCTCGATTTCCGTCGGTCCCGGGGCGGGCGCGGGGCCGCGTTCGGGCCCGTCGAGGGGCGGAAACCTGATATCTGTCGGCGGCATTTTTTCAGGGATGGTCTTGCTTGGCGGTTCCATCGTTTCAGGATCGCTCATCTTCTTCTCCGGGGTGATTTTGAGATCGATCGACGGTTTGGAAGGGGGGTATTCGCGGCCCTTTTCCCTGATGAGCTCCGCCATCATGAAAAACAGGCCGAGTGTGACAAGGGCTGCAAAAGGGAGCCCAAGGGCCCATCGAAACAAAAACATAGCGCATTCCTTTCATGTTCTGGCTCAGTCTGAGCCGGGTCTGAAAAGGCGCTAAGGCCGGAACGCCGGAGCCTGCGCGCGCCTAACGTCACGCTCCGTGCTAAATAAGTGCTACATAAGTCGCACAGTAGCTTATTGCGACATATGTAGCAAGCCTGCTCGGCGTGCGCCGAAAAAAAGGCCGCCCCGAAGGGCGGCCTTTTCAAACGCGTCTTTAAAGAGCGCCGACTAGTAGCGGTAGTGGTCGGACTTGTACGGGCCCTTGACCGGCACGCCGATATAATCGGCCTGCTCTTCGGAAAGCTGGGTGAGCTTCGCGCCGATCTTGTCGAGGTGAAGCTGCGCGACCTTCTCGTCGAGATGCTTCGGCAGGATGTAGACCTCGTTCTTGTACTGCTCGCCTTTGGTCCACAGTTCGATCTGCGCCAGCGTCTGGTTGGTGAAGGACGCGGACATCACGAAGCTCGGGTGGCCGGTGGCGTTGCCGAGGTTCAGAAGACGGCCCTGGGAAAGAAGCAGCATGCGCTTGCCGTCCGGGAACTCGATCAGGTCGACCTGGTCCTTGATGTTGACCCATTTGTAGTTCTTGAGGCCCTCGACCTGAATCTCGTTGTCGAAGTGGCCGATATTGCCGACGATCGCCATGTCTTTGAGCATGCGCATGTGATCGACGGTCAGAACGTCCTTGTTGCCGGTCGAGGTGATGACGATGTCGGCGCGCGGGCAGCCTTCTTCCATGGTGACGACTTCAAAGCCGTCCATGGCGGCCTGCAGGGCGCAGATCGGGTCGATCTCGGTGACCATTACGCGCGCGCCGGCGCCGGCGAGCGACGCGGCGGAGCCTTTGCCCACATCGCCGTAACCGGCGACGAGCGCGACCTTGCCGGCCATCATCACGTCGGTGCCGCGGCGGATGCCGTCGACCAGCGATTCTTTACAGCCATATTTGTTGTCGAATTTCGACTTGGTGACCGAGTCGTTGACGTTGATCGCCGGGAAGGGGAGCTGGCCTTTTTTCTGGCGCTGATAAAGACGCAGGACGCCGGTGGTCGTTTCTTCCGAAACGCCTTTGATGTTGGCTTTCACCTTCGAATACCAACCCGGTTGAGCGTCGAGGCGGCGTTTGATCGTGGAGAACAGCGCCTTTTCTTCTTCGTTGGACGGGTTCTCAAGGAGCGACGGATCTTTTTCGGCGTCGGCGCCGAGAAGGATCAGGAGCGTCGCGTCGCCGCCGTCATCGAGGATCATGTTGGCGGTTTCGCCATTGGGCCACTCGAAAATCTTGTCGGCGAGGTCCCAGTATTCCTCAAGGGTTTCGCCTTTGAAGGCGAAGACCGGCGTGCCGTTGGCGGCGATCGCCGCCGCGGCGTGGTCCTGGGTCGAATAGATGTTGCACGAGCACCAGCGGACCTCGGCGCCGAGCGCTTCGAGGGTCTGGATCAGAACGGCGGTCTGAATGGTCATGTGCAGCGAGCCGGCGATGCGCGCGCCTTTCAGCGGCTGGCTTTTGCCATACTCTTCGCGGGTCGCCATGAGGCCGGGCATTTCGGTCTCGGCGATTTCGATTTCGCGGTTGCCGAATTCGGCCAGGTTAATGTCTTTGACGTGATAATCGTGATGCGCGGGCGCGGTCATAGGTGTTTCCCTGATCTGCTGAAAATATGTGAGGCGGGCTATAACAGGCCCCCCGGGCGGCGCCAAGGGCATATAAGGATTTCTTTATGTGACTTCCCCCTATCGCGGGAAAATCTTCGTAAAGAAATTGTAAATAGTTGTTTTGTAGTCTTTTTTTCAGGGGCGGGAGGACATCAAAGGAGCGCGAGCCATGGAAACGCTCGTATATGCCAGCGCGGCGACCACAACCGCACCGAGGCTGGACGACATTCTCGCGGCTTCGCGCCGCAACAACGCCCAAAATGGCCTTACAGGGCTGCTTCTGTTCGCCGAGGGCAATTTCATCCAGGCGCTGGAAGGGCCCAAAGAGGCGCTGGACGCAACTTTTGCGCGAATCAGCAACGACCGGCGGCACAAGCTCATCATGGAGCTTTATCGCGCGCCGATCGACCGGCGGAATTTTCCCAACTGGTCCATGGGCGCGAGAACCATAGAGCACGCCGAGGCGCCGGCGGGCGCCTTCGACCTGACGCTCTCCTCTCTCGACGATCTCCGCCGTCACAGCCGCGGCGAAGAGGTTTTCACATTGCTGAAGTCCTTTTACCGCGTGTCTTATCCCGACAGCGTCGCGTCTTGATCGCGCGCCTCTGAGCGTGTGCCCCTGATCGCGTGAATGTGTGGCGCCGCCGCGCGTTTTCTTATGTTACCTTTTTCTCCGCTGGGCGCGACAAGTGGAGGATTCCATGAAAACATTTCTGCCGCTGATCGCAGCCGCCGGGCTCGGCGCCGCGATCATGAGCGGGGCCGCGTTCGCCGGGCAAGACAAGGGCGAGAATGACGGTCCCGATCCGCGCATCGGCGAAAAGGTCGACCGCATCTGCTTCGCCGGCTCCATCAATGGCTGGCGCAGCCTGAAAGGCGAGGATAACGCCGTCCTGCTCCAGCGCAGCGTCAATGATTGGTACAAGGCCGAATTGGTGGGCGGCTGCCGCGAAAACCTGTTCCGCTCCGCCTTGTCGATCGGCATTGACAGCCGCCCGGCCGGCGGCTGCGTCACGCGCGGCGACGTCATCATCGTTGAGGATACGCCCGGCTTCACCCGCCGCTGCACGATCTCGGCTATTTATAAGTGGGACGAGGACGCGGCCGAGGAGACCGAAGACTCCGAATAGGCGCCGCAGCGCAACATTCGTACGAATTGCAAGGCCCCGCCCGTATCAGGGCGGGGCTTCGCTATGCAAGTGTACGGATCGTTTTGCTATGGACGTGATCTGGCGTATCAAGACGACACTCTCCGTGTGCGTAAAAAATGCGCCGCCATGGATGAGAAAACCGGACGCTTCTCATGAAAAAGACGATTTTAGTTGCTGCGTCGTTTATTGCAGCCAGTTCAGTTTATGCACTCACATCAGTAACCGCCGAAGCGCAGCCTTCGGCGGAAAATTATGAAATGAGCAACAAACAGATGGGTGAACCGCTCGACAGGGTATGCCTCGCCGATCCGCTGGTTTCCGAGACTTACGATTCCAAGGACAATATGGTCATCGTCGCGACCACTGAGGGCGGGCAGGCGTTTTTGCACCTGTCCGGCGAATGCACGGTCATGACCTTGATGTTCGCGTCAACGGTAAGCGGCGGCGAAGACGGATGCGTCGGCGTCGGCGACGACATCACCTTTTCCGGCAATGCCGGGTCGGGAAAAATCTGCAAGATCGTGGCGATCCACAACTGGTTCGAAAAGCCTGAGGAAGATCCCTTTTACGAATATTAGGGCAGTTCTCGGGCGATGGCGTCGAGGCCGTCGCGGTAAGTCGGGTAGTCGAGCGTCACGCCAAGCGCTTCTTTCAGGCGCTGGTTGGAGACCCGCTTGTTGTCCGCATAAAAACTTTTCGCCATGTCGGACAGGCCGGCCTCTTCGATGGGCGTCAGCGGCGGCGGTTCGACGCCGAGCAGCGTGCAGGCGTATTCGATGACGTCCTGGGGCGGCGCCGGCTCGTCATCGGCGAGATTATAGACGTCGTGCAGGCGTGGGCGCGCCATGCTCGCCTCCAGCGTCTTTGCAATGTCCGCGACATGCATCCGCGAGAAGACCTGGCTTTCCTTGTAGACGCGCCTGGCCTTGCCCTCGCGGACCGTGTCGATGGCCGAGCGGCCGGGCCCGTAAATGCCCGGCAGGCGGAAGACGATCAGCGGCAGGCCGCGCTGGCGTGCAAAATCGCGCCACTGGTTTTCCGCCTTGATGCGCCGCTTTGCGCGCGGGGAGGTCGCGCATAGCTTGCTGTCCTCCGTGACCCAGGCGCCGTCATGATCGCCATAGACGCCATTGGTGGAGAGATAGCCGATCCATTGAATCTGGTTTTTGCGCTCAGCGATCAGGTCCGCCGCCGCGCGAAAGGCCGGGCAGCCTTCGTCATCTGGCGGCGTTGAAATCAGCACCGCCGTTGCGCCGTCGAGCCAGGCGGGATCAATCTCGCCGCCCGCCCAGACAAGCGCTTCGACGCCGTCAGCGGCAAGCGCCGCCGCTTTATCCGGCGAGCGCGTGGTGCCTGTAATGCGCCAGCCGGCGTCTTGCAGGCGGCGCGCGAAAAAACCCGCCGTATAGCCATAGCCAAAACAAAGGAGTTTCCCCTCGGCCATCGCGCCCCTTTCTTGCCGCGTCATGCAAACCTATCTAAACGCCACATAATATATAAACTGTGATTTTCCATGACCCGCTTATTCGTTGCGCTAGAAATTCCTGAAATCGTCGCCGACGCGCTCACCGTGCTGCAATCGGGCGTTGACGGCGCGCGCTGGGTGAAGCCCGAGAATTTTCACCTGACTCTTGCTTTCATCGGCGAGGCGGACCGGCACGGCTTTTCCGTCGCGCTCGACTCCCTCGCCGGGATCGAGGCGCCGGCCTTCGAGATTCGCCTTTCCGGGGCTGGCGTGTTCGGCGACAGGAAACCGCATGCCCTGTGGGCGGGCGTCGAAGCCTCGCCGGCGCTCAACCATCTCCAGGCGAAAGTCGAAACCGCCTTGCGCCGCGACGGCTTCACGCTGGAGAAACGCAAATTCACGCCGCATGTGACGCTCGCTTATCTCAAAAATGTCAGCCAGGACGCCGCGGAGCGATACGCCGCGCAGCATGGGCTGTTTTCATGCGGGCCGTTTCCGGTGGAGGCGTTTCATTTGTATTCGTCGGAGCTCGGGCGCGACAGCGCCCATTACGCCATTGAGGCGAGTTACGCGCTTTCGTCTTCGAGGTGATCGAGAAAGCCTTCGGCGCCAAGATCGATGAGATCGAGCACGCGCTCGAAGCCGTCGCCGCCGCCATAATAGGGGTCGGGCGTTTCGCGCTCCTCGCAATCGGCGAAATCGAGAAACAGGCGGATGTCGCATTCGCGATTGGGCGGCGCGAGCTCCAGAAGATCCGTGTGGTTCGACAGATCCATGGCGAGAATATAATCGAACTGGTAGAAATCCGAGAGATCGACCTGGCGCGCGCGCTGATGGGAAATGTCGATGCCGCGCCGAGCGGCGGCCTTGATCATGCGCGCATCCGGCGGGTCGCCTGCATGCCAGCCGCCGGTGCCGGCGGATTCGATCGCAAGCTCGAGCCCGCGTTCCTTCGCCTTGGCGCGCAAGGTGCCTTCCGCCGCGGGAGAGCGGCAGATATTGCCGAGACAGACGAAGAGAATGGTTTTCATATCACGTTCGCGCGCGGGGCGGTCTTGCGGCTTAAGGCGAAGCCAGTAATCGCTTAAACTAGCGCCGCGCGCAAGCGGCGCGTTTCACATCCATGAAAGCGATCCCATGACCATAACTGTTTCGTCTTCCGCCATCGCCGCCGTTTCGCAAATGTTCGAGGCGCTGCACGGCGTTCTCGACAAGGCCGCCGCGCGCTGCGCCGAGACCGGCGTCGAGGAGAGCGTTTATCTCAACTGGCGCCTGGCGCCCGATATGTTTCCTCTGGCGACGCAGATCCGCTTTGCAACGGAAATCCCGGCGCGCGCCCTGTCGCGGCTTGCAGGCGCGGAGCTTCCGAGTTTTCCCGATGACGAAACCAGCTTTGCCGAAATGAAAGCGCGCATCGACCGCGCCGAGATGATTATCAAGAAGCTGGATGAAGCCGCGCTCGACGCCAATCCGGAAGCGAATGTCACTGTGCCCATGGGGCCCATGGAAGTGACCTTGCCGCGCCTTGTCTTCGCGCAGAACTGGATCCTGCCCAATCTCTATTTTCATGTGATGACGGCCTATCTTATTCTCCGGCATCTGGGCGTCGATATCGGCAAGAAGGACTTTCTCATCAGCCTGCGGGAGTATATTCCGAACGCATGACGGGAAAGCGCGCAGACAACATCGTCATTCTCACAGGTTCCGGCGTGTCGGCGGAATCGGGCGTTGCGACTTTCCGCGACAAGGACGGGGTGTGGTCGAAATATGATTACCGGCAGGTGGCGACGCCCGAGGGCTTCGCCGCCGACCCGGCGCTGGTGCATGAGTTTTATAATGCGCGTCGGCGCGCCCTGCCGGGCGTTGAACCCAACGCCGCGCACAAGGCGCTTGCTGAGCTCGAACGCGGGCTTAAAGCGCGCGGCGGAAAACTGACGCTGATTACCCAGAATGTGGACGACCTCCATGAGCGCGGCGGCTCACAACATATCCTGCACATGCATGGCGAATTGCTGAAATCGGAATGCGCCCATTGCGGCGCTGTGACGGTAAGCGCGGCAGAGCTTTCTCTGGATCTGGCCTGCGAGCGCTGCAAGCAGGCGGGCGGCATGCGCCCCCATGTGGTGTGGTTCGGGGAAATGCCCCGCCATCTCGATGAAGCCGCCGACGCCATTGCGAATGCGGACCTGTTCGTCTCCATCGGCACCTCGGGGTCGGTCTATCCCGCCGCCGGATTCGTGGCGGAGGCGCGGGCGCTGGGCGTTCCGGCCATGGAGCTCAATCTCGAGCCTTCGGAAAACGCGCATCTGTTCACCGATGTGCGCTACGGGCCCGCTGGCGAGATCGTGCCGCCATGGGTCAGTGAAATTCTCGGGTAAAAGTGAGGATTTGGCGGCGCCCGCCCGCAAAGTCGGCGCCTGCTAGGCTTGTAACGCGCGCGCTCCGCGCCCTAGGCTGGCCGCAACAGACAAATCAGCGGGACCCTATTCATGAAAAAGACGATTGGTTTATTCGCCGTTCTGGCGTGCGCGCCGGGCGTTGCTTTCGCGCAGGACGCGGCAAGCGAAGAGAAGAAAGACGAGAAATGGGACGTCTCGGCGCCGCCGCTTGAGACGCGTGACGTTTCTATTGACGTCGAGGAGGGGACCTGGATGAGCCTCGACGTCAGCCCGGACGGGCGGACCATCGCCTTCGATCTTCTCGGCGATATTTACACGATCCCCATGGGCGGCGGCGAAGCGACGAATATCGCCAGCGGCATGGCCTGGGAGTTTCAGCCGCGCTTTTCCCCGGACGGCGGCAAGATCGCCTTCACCTCCGACCGCGGCGGCGGCGACAATATCTGGATCATGAATGTCGACGGCTCCGACAAGCGGCAGGTGACCAAGGAGGATTTCCGGCTGCTCAACAACCCGACCTGGTCGGCGGACGGAGACTATATCGCTGCGCGCAAGCATTTCACGACGCAGCGTTCTCTCGGCACGGGCGAGATCTGGCTTTATCACATTGCCGGCGGTGGTGGCGTGCAGCTGGTGGAGCGCCCGAGCGAAGCCCATCAGAAAGAACTCGGCGAGCCGATATTCTCCGCAGACGGAAAATATGTCTATTACTCGCAGAACGTCACGCCGGGGCCGATCTTCCAATATGCGCAGGATTCGAACACCGATCTCTTCAACATCAAGCGCTACGAGATGGCGACCGGCGAAATCGAAACGGCTGTTTCGGGCTATGGCGGGTCGGTGCGCCCGACGCCGTCGCCGGACGGGCGCTACATGGCCTTTGTGCGCCGCGAACGCGCCAAGTCGAAGCTTTATCTCAAAGACATGCGCTCCGGCGAGGAGCGTAAGATCTATGACGATCTCGACCAGGATATGCAGGAAGTCTGGGCCGTGCATGGCGTCTATCCGAATATGGACTGGACGCCGGACGGCCGGTCCGTGGTGTTCTGGGCGGGCGGCAAGATCCGCCGCTTGAATGTTGAGAACGGCGATACGTCGGTTATTCCTTTCCATGTCGCGGATACGCGCGCGGTGGTCGACCCGCCGCGCCCGCAGGTCGCCGTCGCGCCCGACAGTTTCACGACCACCATGCCGCGTTTCTCGGCGGTGTCCCCGGACGGGTCGCGCGTGGTCTTTGAATCGGTCGGCAAGCTTTATGTGAAGAGCCTGCCGAATGGGACGCCGCGCCGCCTCACCAATGGCCGCGACGGGTTCGAGCTCTTTCCCTCATGGTCCCATGACGGCCGGCGCATCGTTTATGTGAGCTGGAGCGATGAAAATCTCGGAACCATCCGCACGACCGGCGCCGGCGGCGGCGGAAGCCGCGCGGTGACGAGCGATCCCGGTCATTACCGCCGGCCGCGCTTCTCGCCGGATGGCGATGTGATCGTCTTTGAAAAAGGCGAGGGCGGCTATCTCACCGACGGCGACTGGTCGGAAGCGCCGGGCGTTTACGTCATGCCGGCGCGCGGCGGCGCGGCGACGCGCGTCACCGACAATGGCGCCTATCCGCATTTCGGCGCCGACGAGTCCCGCCTCTATGTGACGCGCAGCGACGGCGACACCGGAAAGCTCGTCAGCGTCGATCTCTCCGGCAATGAAGCGCGCGTTCATGCTTCGGGCGATCTCGTGACCCAGTATCAGGTGTCGCAGGACGGCAAGAGCGTCGCTTTTATCGACAATTACAGCGCCTATGTGATGCCGCTGACGCCGGGGCCGCAGAAAACCGGCGCCGGGCGCTCGGCGTCTGCGCTGCCGGTGACCAAAGCCAGCGGCGACGGCGTTAGTTACATGAGCTGGTCGAACGGCGCCCTCAACTGGAGCCTCGGGCCGACGCTTTATTCCGCAAGCCGTGACGAGTTGACGCCGGACGCGCCGAAAGGCGAAGACGCGCCAGGCTATGAACCGCCCGAGAGCGGCGCCGATCTTTCCATCACCTTCAAGGCCGACAAACCGTCGGGAACGCTGGCGCTGGTGGGCGCGCGCATCATCACCATGAGCGATGATGAAGGCGGCGTCATCGAAAACGGCGTCGTTCTCATTGAGAATAACCGCATCAGCGCGGTCGGCTCCGCGGCCTCCATGACCTATCCCGCCGGCACGCCGACGGTTGATCTCGAAGGCAAGACGGTGATCCCCGGGCTTATCGACGCCCATGCGCACGGGCCTTACGGCGTCGATGACATCATCCCCGAACAGAACTGGTCGGTGATGGCGCATCTGGCGCTCGGCGTTACGACGGTGCACGACCCGTCGAGCCAGGCGAGCCATGTTTTCTCCGCCGCGGAATATCAGCGCGCGGGGGAAATCCTCGCGCCGCGTCTCTATTCGACGGGGGAGGTCGTCTACGGCGCCAAGGCGCCGGGCGTTTACGCCTTCATCGACAGCTATGAAGACGCGCTTTCTCATGTGCGCCGCCTGAAAAAACAGGGCGCCCATTCCATCAAGAACTACAACCAGCCCCGGCGCGAGCAGCGCCAGCAGGTGACGGCGGCGGCGATCAACGAAAATATCGAGGTCGTGCCGGAAGGCGGCTCGCTCTTCCACATGGACATGTCGCTCGTCGCAGACGGCAATACGTCCATCGAACACAACCTGCCGCAATCGATGCTCTATGAAGACGTGTTGAGTTTCTTCAGCGCTACGAAAGTCGCTTACGTGCCGACCCTGGTCGTCACCTATGGCGGGCCCGGCGGCGATCCCTACTGGCGCCAGGCGATGGACGTGTGGCTGCATCCCTTGCTGTCGAAACATGCGCCGCCGCGCCTTTTACAGGCGACGTCGGTGCGCCGGGAGAAAGCGCCGGAAGAAGACTATGCCGATCAGGTGAGCGCGGCGACGTCGAAACTGCTCGCGGATCGCGGCGTCCTCGTCACTATCGGCGCCCACGGCCAGGAAGAAGGCCTCGCCTCGCACTGGGAGATGTGGTCCTTCGCGCGCGGCGGCATGAGCCCCGTCGAAGTTCTCAAAACCGCGACCACGGCGCCGGCGGAACATCTCGGTTTCGATCAGGACATTGGCTCCATCGAGGCCGGCAAACTCGCCGATCTCGTGATCCTCAACGCCAATCCGCTGGACGACATCGCCAACACCGACGACATCGATTCCGTCATGTTGAACGGGCGGCTTTACGATGCGGCGACGCTGAACGAGAAAGTGACCGGCGATTCTGAACGCGCCGCCTATTGGTGGGAATAAAAGAGGCTGCATGAAAAAGTCGCTCTTGATCGGCGCCCTTGCGGCGCTGGGCGCCGCCTGCACCGGGACGCCGCTGGGCCCGTTCGGGTCCGGCCCGGCGGCGACGCAAGCGAGCTATGCGGCCGAAGGCGTCGCGGCGCTGTCGCTTCCCGAGCTCGCCGCCGCCATCCGGGCCGGCGAGGTGACGTCGGAAGAAGCAACCGGCCTTTACATCGCGCGCATCGAAGCGATGGACCGGGCCGGGCCGGAATTGCAAAGCGTGCTGGCGCTCAATCCGGATGCGCTCGCTGATGCGCGCGCGGCCGATGCGAAAAAGGCGAGCGGCGCGGCGTTGGGCGCGCTGCACGGCGTGCCGGTTCTGCTTAAAGACAATATCGAATCCGCCGACCGGCTCGCGACGACCGCCGGGGCGCTGGCGCTCAAAGATAATGTCAAGGGCCGCGACTCGCCGCTCGTCGCGGGACTGCGCGCGCAAGGCGCGATCATTCTCGGCAAGACCAATTTGAGCCAGTGGGCGAACTTCCGCTCCAGCGCTTCCATGAGCGGCTGGTCGGCGCTCGGCGGTCAGGTGAAAAACCCGCATATGCTCGACCGCAATCCTTGCGGATCGAGCTCCGGGTCGGGCGTTGCGGTCGCCGCGTCGCTGGCGGCGGGGGCGGTCGGCACCGAAACCAACGGCTCGATCATCTGCCCGTCCAATGTGAACGGGATTGTCGGCTTCAAGCCCACGGTCGGCCTCGTCGCGCAGGATTATATCGTGCCGATTTCCTCGTCGCAGGACACGGCGGGGCCGATGACCAAAACCGTCACCGGCGCGGCGATGATGCTGAACGCCATGTCTACGGGTGAGGCAAAGACGGATTATGTAGATGCGCTCGACGCCGACGCCCTCGACGGCGCGCGCGTCGGGGTCTTGCGTTTCTCGCAAGGCTCGAACCCGCTCATCATTGACCGCTTCAACGACGCGCTTGCGGCCATGGAAGCCGCTGGCGCCATCCTCGTTGAAATCGAGAAGTTCGAACCCGCGACGGAGAGCTTCCGCGCCAAGGGCTATGAGGTGCTGCTTTACGAATTCAAGGCGACGGTGAATGACTATCTCGCCGACGCCGCGCCGGCGGTGACGACGCGCACGCTCGACGAGCTCATCGCTTTCAACGAAGACCACGCCGATGTGGAACTGGCGCTGTTCGACCAGAGCATTTTCGAAGAAGCGGCGCAGAAGGAAGGCCTCGACGCGCCGGCTTACATCGCCGCGCGCGACGACGTGCAAAAAGCGTCGAGAACGGACGGCATCGATGCGCTGATGGCTGACTATGAGGCGGATATTCTGGTTTCGCCGTCAGGGCCGTTGGCGCCGCGCGTCGATCCGGTGAACGGCGATGTCTGGCCCGACTGGGCGGGGGCGGGCTATCTCGCCGCCATGGCCGGCTATCCGCATCTCACCGTTCCCATGGGGACGGCGCGCGGTCTTCCCGTCGGGGTATCGTTCATCGGCGGCAAGGACGAGGACGCGCAAGTGCTTTCCTTCGGCTATGCCTATGAGCAGGCGACCATGGCGCGCGCCGCGCCGGCCTATTTGCCGAACGCCGAAGCCATCGACGCGATTGCGGAGGCGATGAAGCGCAAGACCGACTAGCGGGTCTTTACGCGGCGGCGAGGGCGCTCGCGGCGTCCCAGCCCACATAGAGGGCGACGATCAGGATCATGCCGGCGAAGATCGACCGCGCCGCGCGCGCGCGGTCCGCAAGCGCCCTGGCGATGAAGACGCCCGCCGTTCCGCCGAGCGCGCCGCCGAACAACAAGAGCAGGACCAGCCGGCCGTCCACAAAACCCGACAAGGCGTAATTGGCGGAGGTCGCCGCGCCGAAAATCGCGACGGAAACGAGCGACGACGCCATGGCGTTTGCGATGGTCATATTCGCCGCCATCATCAGTCCGGGAACGATTAAAAAGCCGCCGCCAATGCCGAAAAACCCGGCGGCCATGCCGGCGCCGACGCCGACCGGCGCAAGACGCGCCATGATCGCCGGCGTGATGGAAACATCGGGATTGCCCGGCGAAGACGGTTTGCGGAACATCGACAGCGAGATCGCGGCCATGGCGAGCGCAAAGCCGAGAAGCAGGGCGTCGCCGTCAATGCGCTTGGCGATGGTCGAGCCGATGATCGAGCCGGCGAGACCGGCGCCGGCGAAAGCGAGCGCGCAAGGCCATTTCACCCGACCGCCGCGCCAGTGGCCGATCAGGCTGAAAGCCGCGATGGCCGCGACCGCCGCTGCGGACGTGCCGATGGCGATATGCGGGTCGGCAACGCCCACGAGATAGATGAGAAGCGGCGCGGCGAGCACCGACCCGCCGCCGCCGAAGGCGCCGAGAAAGACGCCGACGACCGCGCCGCTCACGAGCGTCGCCGCAATCACGGACGGGGCGAGTTCAAGCATGGGTCAGGCCGCCTGGCGCGGACGGTTCCAGGGCATGGCCCCGAGCAGCTTCGCCATGCCGCACCAGCCGCTGACGCCGGCGAAGATCAATCCGGCGCCGACAAAGCCGGAGAGGGCGAAAAAGCCCGGATTGACGAAGGCGCCGAGAAGCACGCCGGAGAGCACGATGGACCCGGCGGTGATCTGAACCTGGCGGTTGATTTCGAGCGGCGCCGATTTGTCCTGCACCGTCGGCAGGCCGGCGGCTTTCCAGGCTTCAAGGCCGCCGTCGAGCACGAAAGCTTCGCCTTCCACATGCGAGGCGAGCCGCGCGCAGTTGGTTTCTGTGCGCGCGCCGGAGCGGCAATGGAACACCGCTTTCTGTCCGGCCTCGAGGGTGAGCGCGCCTTGGTCGAGCGCAGAGAGGGGAAGCGACAGCGAGCCGGCGACATGCTCGCGCCGGTGTTCGTCGGCTTCGCGGATGTCGATGAGGAGGGCGCCGCCGTCTTTCAATTGCTGGGCGACGGCGTCGGCTTTTATTTTGGTGAGCGTGGTCATGAGAGCATCTCCGGGCAAAAGATTGCAGCAAGGGTCTCAATCACCCGGACGGCGGCGGGATCGGCGATGCGATAATAAATCGTCTGGCCTTCCCGTCGCGTTGTCACAAGGCCTTCGTCGCGCAGCACCGCAAGATGCTGCGAGAGCGCCGATTGAGACAGATTGAAGTCCGACCCCAGTTCGCCGACCGAGCGTTCATCCGGGCCGAGCCGGCACAGGATCATCAGGCGATGCTCATTGGACATCGCGCGAAGAAGCTGCGCGGCGGCGGCGGCCTTTTCTTCAAACAAGGCGGGATCGAAGAGGTCTGGTTTTTTCATAAGCTCTATATATTAGGTATTGCTAATTTAGCAAGAGCTAATATATATAAATCAACCAAGGAGGCTATTATGGTTGAAATTAAAGGGTTTTTTGACGAGGTCACCGCCACCGTGACCTATCTCGTATGGGATCAGGAGACGCGCGACGCCGCCATTATCGATCCCGTGCTCGATTACGAGCCCCATGCCGGGGCGCTCTCCACGGCGTCCGTAGACGCCGTTCTGGCGGAAGCGGAAGAAAAGGGGTTGAAGCTCGTCTGGGTGCTCGACACCCACGCGCATGCCGACCACCTGTCCGCGGCGAATATCGTCCGTCAGCGCACGGGCGCCAAGCTCGGCATCGGCGCGAAGATCACGGACGTCCAGTCCGTCTTCAAGAACCTGTTCCATGCGGAAGACGTCGCGCCGGACGGAAATGTTTTCGATGCGTTGTTCGAGGACGGCGAGGAGTTTTCGCTCGGGTCGAACACGGTTCGCGTCATGCATACGCCCGGCCATACGCCGGCTTGCGTCACCTATGTGATCGACGACGCCGCCTTTGTGGGCGACACGCTGTTCATGCCCGATTACGGCACGGCGCGCGCGGATTTTCCGGGCGGCGATGCGGCGACCCTTTACCGGTCGATCCAGCGCATCTTAAGCCTGCCGCCGGAAACGCGCATCTTTGTCGGGCATGACTATCCGCCCGCCGGTCGCGACGGCCCCGCCTGGGAGACGACCGTGGCGGACGAACGCGCCCGCAATGTTCATGTGCATGACGGGGTCACGGAAGACGACTTTGTCGATATGCGCAAAGCCCGCGATGCGACGCTTGCCGCGCCGCGCCTGATCCTGCCGTCATTGCAGGTCAATATCCGCGCGGGTTCGATGCCGCCGAAAGAGTCCGACGGGAATGTCTATCTGAAAATCCCGGTGAACCGGCTCTAGCGCGCGCCGCTCAGATCGAGCCGTGGCAGTGCTTGTACTTCTTGCCGGATCCGCAAGGACAGGCGGCGTTGCGGGAAACCCGGCCCCAACTGGAAGGATCGTTGGGGTCGATTTCCTGCACGCCTGAGCGCCCGCCCATGGCGCCGGCCCCGGCCGCGACGCGCGCGCCGGCGGCCTGCGCCCTTTGGGCTTGGGCCATCTCGTTTTCGCCGGTGGTCGGATTCGCATGGGTTTCCGTCATCGGGATCGAGGGGCGGGGCGGGGCGGCCTGTTCCGGGGCGCGCACCTGGACGTGCATCAGCATGCGCGTGACGTCGCGCCGCAGCCCGTCGAGAAGGCTCTCGAACAGCGCGAAGGCTTCGGTCTTGAACTCGTTGACCGGATCGCGCTGGCCGTGGCCGCGCAGCCAGATCACCGAGCGCAGATGGTCGAGCATCTGAAGGTGCTCGCGCCAGTTGGTGTCGAGGACGTTGAGGAGGATTGCCTTTTCGATCCGGCGCATGGTGTCCGAACCGATCTCCGCGGCGCGCGCGGCGGCGATCTTGTCGGTCGCCTCGATCAGCCGTTCGGTGATTTCGGAATCGGCGACGCCTTCTTCCTTGGCCCAGTCATCGACGGGCAGCTCGCGGCCGAAGACTTCCATCAGCTCTGTCTTGAGGCCCTCGACGTCCCACTGCTCGGCATAGGACTTGGCGGGCAGGTGCGCGGCGACAACGTCTTCCACAAGCTGGTGGCGCATGTCGCCGATAATGTCGTCGACCGTGTCGGTCGACATGAATTCGATGCGCTGTTCGAAGATCGCCTTGCGCTGGTCGTTGATGACGTCGTCGAATTTGAGGACGTTCTTGCGCATGTCGTAATTGCGCTGTTCGACCTTTTTCTGCGCGGTCTCGACGGCCTTGGTGAACCAGGGGTGTTCGATGGACTCGTCGGGCTGGATGCCGAAGCGCTTCAGCATCTTCTCCATGCCGTCCCCGAAGATGCGCATCAGGTCGTCTTCGATGGAGAGGAAGAACTTGGTGGTGCCCGGGTCGCCCTGGCGGCCGGAGCGGCCGCGCAACTGGTTGTCGATGCGCCGGCTTTCATGGCGCTCGGTGGCGAGCACGAAGAGGCCGCCGGAATCGAGCGACTTCTGCTTTTCCGCCGCGATCTTCGCTTCGATCTCCGCGCGCTTTTTCTTGATGGTCTCTTCGTCGTCGCCTTCTTCGAGGGCGTTCATGAGCTGCATGTCGACGGAGCCGCCGAGCTGGATGTCGGTGCCGCGGCCGGCCATGTTGGTGGCGATGGTGACCGCGCCCGGCGCGCCGGCGCCGGCGACGATCTCGGCTTCTTGTTCGTGATAGCGCGCATTGAGGACGTTGTGCGGGATCGGGACTTTCTTCTCGCCAAGCTCGGCGACGTAAGTCGCCTGTTCCTCAAGCTTGGTTTTGATCTCGTCTTCCTTGTCTTTCAGCGTCTTCGCGCGCTCGCGCAACGTATTGGCGAGCTCCTTGAAGAATTTCTTGTCGCTGAGAAGCGAGGAGAGATATTCCGATTTCTCGATGGAGACCGTGCCCACGAGCACCGGCTGGCCGTGCTTCACGCAATCGGCGATCTGTAGCGCGATGGCTTTGTATTTCTCCGCCGCCGTCATGTAGAGCTCGTCGTCCAGATCCTCCCGCGCGATCGGCAGGTTGGTGGGGATTTCCGAGACGTTCAGCTTGTAGATGTCGGTGAATTCGGCCTCTTCGGTGAGCGCCGTGCCGGTCATGCCGGAAAGCTTTTCGTAAAGGCGGAAATAATTCTGGAAGGTGATCGAGGCGAGGGTCTGGTTTTCCGGCTGGATCGAGACCTTTTCCTTCGCTTCGCAGGCCTGATGCAGCCCGTCGGACCAGCGCCGTCCTTCCATCATCCGGCCGGTGAATTCGTCGATAATGACGACCTTGTCGTTGCGGACGATGTAATCCTTGTCGCGCTCGAAAATCTTGTGGGCTTTCAGCGCCTGATTGACGTGGTGAACGATGGAGATGTTGATCGAGTCGTAGAGGCTTTCGCCTTGCAGCAGCCCGGCGTCTTTCAGCAGCTCCTCGATCTTCTCGTTGCCTTCTTCGGTGAGCGTGATCGAGCGCTGCTTCTCGTCGATCTCGTAATCTTCTTCCTCGAGCTGGGGAATAAAGCTGTCGATCTGGATATAGAGCTCGGACTTGTCGTCGGTGGGTCCGGAAATGATCAGCGGCGTCCTGGCCTCGTCGATGAGGATCGAGTCCACCTCGTCGACGATGGCGTAATGGTGGCCGCGCTGGACCATCTGGTCGAGCGACGACTTCATGTTGTCGCGCAGATAGTCGAAGCCGAATTCGTTATTGGTGCCGTAGGTGATGTCCGAGGCGTAGGCAGCGCGGCGCTCCTCGTCATTGAGGCCGTGGACGATGCAGCCGGTGGTCATGCCGAGCTGGGCGTAGACCCGGCCCATCCATTCCGCGTCGCGGCTGGCGAGATAGTCGTTGACCGTGACCACATGGACGCCGCGGCCCGTCAGGGCGTTCAGATAGACGGGCAGGGTGGCGACCAGGGTTTTGCCCTCGCCGGTCTTCATTTCGGCGATATTGCCGCCGTTCAGGACCATGCCGCCGACCATCTGGACGTCGTAATGGCGCTGGCCGAGGGCCCGTTTCGCGCCCTCGCGGACCGTCGCGAAGGCCTCTTCGAGCAGCTGATCGAGAGATTCGCCGTCCTTATAGCGCTGTTTTAACTTTTCAGTTTGAGCAATCAGGCCATCATCGGACAGCTTGGCGATCTCGTCTTCCAGCGCATTGATCGCTTCCACGCGGCGGAATAAAGGCTTGAGGCGGCGGTCATTGGATGAGCCGAAGATTTTTTTTGCGATACCGAGTAACGCCATGAGCACAGGGCCTTCGTGCTGCGATGAAAAGTTCGTCGGCGCCCTCGTCAGACCAGCGCGGGGCGCGCCCTTCATCGGCCGGGTTGGAATTGCAGAGCCCCGGAGGGGGCGTCGGAGAGATAGTGAGCGCCTCTGGCCCTGTCAACGAAAGCGGGCCCGCAAGGGCGTCGCAGGCGGAATATGATGGAAACGCCGGACGGACATAAAATGGAGCCTGAAAAACGCGCCAGGCCGCTGGCCGGGGCAGCGCGCGCCGTGGGCGGGGCCGTGCTGGCCGTCGCGCGCATGGTGCTGGGCGCGATTCTGACGGCGCTGCGGGCGGCGGGCAAGGTTGCGATCACCACCTGGCGGCTGGCGGCGGCCCTCGATTCGGCGCTGTGGCGGGCGGTCAAGCTAATGGCCGGCCGGGCGCTGCGCGGCTTTTCCTATGCGGCGCGCGTCGCCGGAGCGGCCTTTCGGGGGCTCATTGTCTGGCTGCCGACGCGCACAGGGCGCGCCTATAGCGCGCTCTCAGGCGCGTTCCTGGTGATCGCCGGGCTCTGGATCATCGACGTTTTGCGCGCCGCGCCGTCGCTCGATGCGGCCGGCGGAGCGTCGTCCCGCGCGCCGGTCGACGAGGACGACCCGATTCTCGCCCGCATCGACGGGCGCTATGTGCACCTTTCCGAAATCGAGGCGACGGCCCGGGCCGGCGGATTCCTGCGGCCCGAGGAGACCCTGACGCCGAAGACGGCGTTCGAGCGCAATCTCGTCGAAGCCTATGTGGAGCAGCGGCTTCTCGCGCGGGCGGCGCTCGACACTGGCCTCCAGCGCAGCCCCAGCGTGTCGCGCAAGGTCAACGCCGCCCGCGACCGGGTGCTGGCCGGCGCCTTCATGGACTCCCAGATCACCGACGCGGTGACCCCGGAAAATGTCGAGCGCCTTTACCGGGCGCAATCCGATGTGACGCGGCTCGGCGACGAGGTGAAGGCCCGGCACATTCTCGTGGCGACTGAGGAAGAGGCGTCGGAAATTCTCACGCTTCTGGGGGAGGGCGGCGATTTCGCCGAGCTCGCCCGGACCCGCTCCCTCGACCGTGCGACCGCGCCGCTGGGCGGCGAAATCGGCTGGTTCACGCGCAGCATGATGACCCCGATCTTCTCGCGGGCCGCCTTCGGCGCGGAGCCCGGCGAGATCGCCGCGCCCTTCCAGACCGAATTCGGCTGGCATGTGGTTGAAGTGCTCGACCGCCGGCCCACCAGCGCCGTTCCCTTCGATCAGGTGCGCGGGCCGATCGAGAACTTCCTGCGTATGCGGACGATCGAGACCTCGCTGCAGCAACTCGAAGAGGAAAGCCAGGTGGTTTATTTCCGCCCCGAAGACGCGCCGCCGCCGCAGCCGAGCGCGCCGCCGGATCTTTCCGATCCCGATCTCAATGATCCCGGCTTCTCGCTGCCCCGCAGCGAACAGGAAGATGCGGGCGGCCTCCAGGACAGTTTTCAGTAAACGCAAATTAACCCTTGCTTGCGCCCGCAGCCGATAAAGTTTTATCGACTTTGGCGTGAGACTGTTAAAAGTCGTCGATTAGGAATTAAGGCGAGAATATGGCGAAGCTGTTGCTTGTGGCGGCTTGCGCGCTCATCGACAGGGACGGAAGAGTTCTGATGGCGCGCCGGCCCGAAGGAAAGGACCATGCAGGCTTGTGGGAATTTCCGGGCGGCAAACTCGCAGAAGGCGAGACGCCGGAAGCCGCCTTGGTGCGTGAACTAAGGGAAGAGCTTGCCATAGATACGGAGGCGTCCTGCCTGGCGCCGGCGGCCTTTGCGTCGCAGACTTTAGGGGAATTTCATCTTTTGATGCCCTTATTTGTCTGCCGGAAATGGACTGGCGCGCCGCGGCCGATGGAAGGGCAGGAGCTTCGATGGGTGCGGCGCGAAGCGCTGACGGCCATGCAGATGCCGCCCGCAGACAGACCGCTGGCGGCGCAGTTGAGGGACGTGTTGTGATGGGCGCAAGGGTTGAGGATAGAAAGAAACGGCGCGGTCTTCAGGGACTGGCCGGCAATTTCCGTCGCGACGACAGCGGCGCAACTGCGGTCGAGTACACCCTGCTGATCGGGCTGATCTTCCTGGCGATCGTCGCCGCCATTCGCGGCTACACGAATACGACCAGCGACATGTATGACGAGATCGATCAGGCGCTTCAGGACGAGATCACCGGCTAAGGGATCTCGGCAGGGTCAGGACGCGCCCTTGATGGCGTCTTTCAGCGATATCTTCCCCGATCCCGGCTTTAATGGCTGCTGCTGGCTTTCATGCGGCGCCCAGCCGGTCAGATAGACGATTTCGAATTGTTCCGTACCGCCTGCTTCCGTGAACAGCGTCATCGCGCGCATCAATACGTCCCGGCGCAACGGCCCCGGCCGGCTCGCCAGCATGTTGGTTTCGCCCATGCCGCGCAGATCGCGCAGCAGCCTGATCGGCTCGTCATAAGTCACCTTGACCTTGTCCACATCGACGACCGGCAGCGCGAAACCGGCGCGCGAGAGCGCCTGGCCGTAATCCTGAATGGCGGCGAAGGGCGCGATGCGCGCCGAGACGCCGCCGACGATCTCGGCTTCCGCCGCATAGAACGCGCGGCGCAGGGCGGCGAGCGTTTCCTCAGCAAAGACCGCGGCGATGAACAGCCCGTCTGGCTTCAGGGCCATGCGCGCCTGCGCCAGCGCGCCCACAAGATCGTTCGCCGTGTGAAGCGTCAGCAGGCTGACGAAAAGATTGAGGCTCTGGGGCGCGAAGGGCAGGGCTTCGGCGTCGGCGGCGAGCCGCGGCCCCTGGTGCGGGAGCCTTGCGGGCGCGGCGTCCATGGAAATTGTCTCGCCGATCTCGCACGGCGCCGTCAGCATGGAGATGAGTTCGCCGGCGCCGTCGAAAGCCGCGACATCGAACCGCCGCTGCACGATCTCGAGGCGCTCGACGATGTCCTCCATCGCCCGGCGGTGGAGGAAGCCGGCGTCGTCCATGGTCTTCGCGGCCCGCGCGCGGCGGCGGGCGTAAAGACGCTTGTCGAAGATCTGCGGCGGCGTGGACATGGAGCTCTTTTCTGGCGCTTTTCCGGCGGCGGCGGTAGTCTATCTGACGTGAAACCGCAAATCTTCAGACGGCTGGAAGGCGGCCTCGCGGAAACGGCGCGCAGCGCGCTCGATCTCGCCATGCCGCCTCATTGTCCGCTGACGCGCGAGGAGCTCGCCTCGGCGGGGGCCATCGGGGCGGCGGCCTGGGGCGCGGCGCATTTCATTGAAGATCCCGCCTGCCGGCGCTGCGGCGTCCCGTTTTCCGCCGACTATGGCGCGGAGGTTGAATGTCCGGCCTGCATCGCCGCGCCGCCGGATTTCGACCGGGCCCGCGCCGCTGTCGTTTATGACGACGCCAGCCACGCGATGATCGTCAGTTTCAAGCATGGCGACCGCACCGAGCTTGCGGGGATGTTCGGCGGCTGGATGGCGCGCGCCGCCGGCGCCATGCTCCAGCGGTCCTCGATCCTGACGCCCGTGCCCCTGCACCGGCGCCGGCTCCTCGGGCGGCGTTTCAACCAGTCGGCCCTGCTGGCGCGGGCTGTCGCCCAGCGCTCGGGCGCGCGGCTGTCGCTGGACGGCCTCGTGCGCCGCCGCGCGACCCCGCCGCAGAAGGACCTCTCCGCCGATGCGCGAAAGCGCAATGTGGCGGGGGCCTTTGCGCTGCGTGACGAAAAAGCCCGCGCGCTGTTCCGGGACGCCCATGTGGTCCTCGTTGACGATGTCCTCACCACCGGCGCAACCTTGTCGGCGGCGGCGCGGGCGCTGAAGCGGGCCGGGGCCGCGCGCGTCGACGCCCTGGTGCTGGCGCGGGTTGTGAAAGGCGGAATCGGGGCCATATAACGCCCCTGATGAATTGCGGGAGCCGGGAAGAATGAAAGACGTCGTCGTTTATACGAAACCCATGTGTCCTTTCTGCGTGCGGGCGCTGATGCTGTTGCAGAAGAAGGGCGTCAAGGCGACCGAGATTTCCGCAGCCTATGACAAGGAAAAGCGCGAGGAGATGCTCGCCAGGTCGAACGGCAAGACGACCTATCCGCAGATTTTCATCGGCGAGACCCATGTGGGCGGCTATGACGATCTTGCCGCGCTCGAGCGCGACGGCAAGCTGGACCCGATGCTGAATGGCTGAACGAACTCCTTTCAGGGCGGCCTGCGTCCAGATGCGGTCCGGCCTCGACCGGGCGCGCAATGTCGAGGACGCGGTCGCGTTGATCGCCGAGGCGGCGGGGAAAGGCGCGAGTTTCATCGCGACGCCGGAGATGACCAATGTGGTCGACCGCAAGGCGGGCCGGCTTTTTGAAAGCCTGCCCGAAGAAAAAGACCTCACCGAGATCGCGGCCTTTTCCGACGCTGCGAAACGTCACGGCGCATGGCTGCTGATCGGCTCCATGGCGGTGAAAATCGAAGACCGCCGCGCCGCCAATCGCGCCTATCTGTTCGCGCCCGACGGGTCTGTCGCGGCGCGCTATGACAAAATTCATATGTTCGACGTAGACCTCCCGAATGGCGAGAGCTGGAAGGAATCGAAGGTCTACCGGCCCGGCGACAAGGCCGTGCTGGCGAAGACCCCGCTTGCGCAAGTCGGCCTTACGATCTGTTACGACGTGCGTTTCCCGCGGCTCTATCGCGCGCTGTCTCAGAACGGCGCGGAGGTGCTGTGCGTCCCGGCGGCGTTCACCCGGCAGACCGGCATGGCCCACTGGCATACGCTGCTGGGCGCTAGGGCGATCGAGAACGGCGCTTTTGTCGTGGCGCCGGCGCAGGGCGGAACCCATGAAGACGGCCGCGAGACCTATGGCCATTCCCTGATCATCGGGCCGTGGGGAGATATCCTCGCCGAAGCCGACAATGACGAGCCCGGCGTCGTGCTGGCCGAAATCGACCCCGAAAAAGCCCTGAAAGCGCGCCAGCGCATCCCCAATTTGGGACTTGAACAATCCTTCGAAGTCTCCATTCTAAATACATGATTAAATACAGTTTGATTTGCGACGCTAACCACGAGTTCGAGGGCTGGTTTCGCGACAGCGCCGACTTTGACGCGCAGGCCGAAAAGGGCCTGCTCGACTGTCCGAGCTGCGGCTCGGGCCAGGTGCGCAAGGCCGTGATGGCGCCGGCGATCTCGCGCAAACGCGCCGTCTCGGGCGGCGACCGCAAGGCGCGCCTCGCCGCCATTCAGGAAGACATGGCCCGCGCCGTCGCGCGCGCCCGCGACTATGTCGAAAAGAATTTCGACTATGTCGGCGAGAAGTTCCCCGAGGAAGCCCGCAAGATCCATTACGGCGAAGCCAAGGAGCGCGGCATTTACGGCGAAGCCTCCGGCAAGGAGGTCAAGGAGCTGATCGAGGAGGGCGTCGAGGTCGCGCCCGTGCCCGGCGAGCCCCGCAAGACCGACGCCGCCGGCGAGCCCAAGGCGGCGCAACCCCAAAAGAAACTGAATTAGCGCGGCTTTGAGTCCGCTGGCCGGGCGATTCAAATCCGGCTACTGATCGGCGCGACCATGAATATTGTCCGCGATCGCCTTCGCAATCTTCCGTTCTTCGCCGAGCTCGGCGCGGAAACCCTGAATGCTATCGCCGAGGCCAGCACCTGGCAGTCGCTTGCGGGCGGCTGGGAGGTGTTCGAGCAAGGCGCCCCGTCCGACGCGCTGCATATCAATCTGACCGGGCGGCTGATCGTCGTCAGGCAAAGCCCGGACGGCGCCGAGGATGTCGTCGTCGGCTATATCCGCGCCGGCGAGCCGGTCGGGGAAATGTCGATCCTCTCCGGCGAACCCCATTCGGCGAGCGTCTATGCCCTGCGCGACACGGAGCTGTTGTCGATCCCGCGCGAGACGGTTGAAAAGCTGATCCGCGAGCATGGCGATTTCGCGGCGGCGCTGGCGCGCATCGTCCTCACCCGCGCGCGCCATCCGCAAACGAGCTTCCAGCAATCGGCGCCGCGCATCTTCGCGGTGATCTCGACCTCGCCGTCGATCGACGTTGATGCGCGGGTGCGCGAGCTCGCCCGGCGCATCGCCGCCTACAAGGTCAACGCCACCTGGTTGTCCTGCAACAGCGAGCCGCCGCGCACCAGCGACTTCGATCTCGTGGAAAACGCCCATGACGTGGTGCTGCTCGCCGCGCGCGTCGATCACAGCCCGTGGTACCGCTTCGTCCTGAGGCATGCGGACCGGTTTCTCGTCATGGCGCGCCGCGACAGCCGGCCGTCGAAACCCTTTCCGCTCACCGCCGAGGACGGCGCAAGGGCGCGCAAGTTCCGCCTCGTCGATCTCGTCATGCTGCATGAGGGCGCCCATAGCGGCCGGACCGCGGAATGGATGGAGGCGATCGGCGCGTCGCGGGTCATCAATATGCGCAATGAGGCCTGCGTCGACCGGCTGGCGCGGATCATCGCCGGCAAGTCGGTGGGGCTCGTCCTCTCCGGCGGCGGCGCGCGCGCCTATGCGCATATCGGCGCGGTCAAGGCGATGCGCGAAGCGGGCGTGCCTATCGATTTCATCTGCGGCGCCTCCATGGGCGCGGTGGTGGCCGCCTGCGTCGCCACAGGCTGGCCGCAGGCCGACATGGAGACCCGCATTCGCGAGGCGTTCGTCGCCTCGAACCCGCTTGGCGACCATGTGCTGCCGGTGGTGGCGCTGACGCGCGGCGGGCGCGTCGAGGAGCGGCTCCGAAGCAATTTCGACGACACGCTGATCGAGAATCTGTCCCTGCCGTTCTTTTGCGTGTCGTCCGACATCGTCAATGGCGCCGTGCGCATTCACAATCAGGGCCTGCTGCGCACGGCGCTGCGCGCTTCCATCGCCTTGCCCGGCATTCTGCCGCCGGTGATCGACGACCATGCGCTTCTGGTCGACGGGGCGGTGGTCAACAATTTCCCGACCGACATCATGACCAGCCTGCATCGCGGGCTCACCATCGGCGTCGACGTCGCCCGCGAAGGCGTGATCGACGTGGAGGCGTTCCGCGATCCGCCGGGCTTCTTTTCCTGGATCGCAAGCCACGGCCTCTCCGATGCGCCGCCCATCGTTTCGCTCCTGATGCGCTCGGCGACGGCGCGGCGCGAGAATTCAGAGATGCAGCGCCCGGCGGACATCATGATCACGCCGCCGGTGCCGGGCGTCGAACTGAGGGACTGGAAAAAATACGAGGTCGCCGTTTCGGACGGCTACCGCAGCACCAAGGCGGCAATCGACGAGAACTGGCCGACCTTGGCGCCGATCATTGCCGCCGCAGGCCGCTGACGCCCCTTTATTTGCATAAGAAGCGTGGCCGGAATTGCTTATTTCGGCGGGGGCCGGTCGATCTGCGCCCGGCCTGTGCTATGAAAGTGGCGAGGGTTTTTAAAGGGAGCGTCCCATGAAAACAGTCTGCGCCGCATTCGCCGTCATGACAGTTTTCGCCTTAGGCGCCGGGGTGGGCGCGCAAAGCTCTGCCGGGCAAACCCCTCCGCCATGTTCGGCGGACGAATACCGCCATTTCGATTTCTGGCTCGGGGAGTGGGATGTTACGCCGGCGGGCAAGGACGCGCCGACGGCGGTCAACCGCATTTCTCCGCAGCATGGCGGCTGCGTCGTGCTCGAGGAATATGAAGCGGGCGCTTTTTCCGGCATGAGCATCAATTTCTACGATGAGGCGGCGGGAGCATGGCGCCAGACCTGGATGTCGAACCAGGGCGCGCCGCTTTATCTCGCGGGCGGGCTCGATAAGACCGGCGCCATGGTGATGTCGGACAAGGGGCTGTCGGATGGCGACGTGCTCAACCGCATCACCTGGACGCCCAATGAAGACGGCAGCGTCCGCCAGTTATGGGAACAGTCGGATGATGACGGCGAAAGCTGGACGATTGTTTTCGACGGACTCTATATGAAGAAAAAATAGGCCGGGTCTTAACCGGCTTTCACCGCGGTCAGCATGTAATTGACGTCGGTGTCTTCGGTGATGCGCCAGATGTCCATAAGCGGGTTGTAGCTGACGCCGGCTTCCGCCGTGACCGAAAGGCCGGCGCGGGTCAGCGCCGATTTCGCTTCGTCGGGTTTGACGAATTTGCGCGGGTCGTGCGTGCCGGCGGGCAGCCAGCGCAGGACATATTCCGCGCCGATCTTGGCGAGCGCCAGCGCTTTCAGCGTCCGGTTGATGGTCGCCATCACCGTCATGCCGCCGGGTTTGATGAGGCCGGCTGATGTTTCGAGAAACACATCCACATCCGCGACATGCTCGACGACTTCGAGATTGAGTACGATATCGAACGGTCCGGCGTTTTCCGCCGCAAGTTGTTCGACCGTCGTCGCGCGATAGTCGATGTCGAGGCCCAGAGGCTGCGCATGCGCCATGGCGGTCTTGATGTTGCGCTCGGCGGCGTCGATGGCGGTGACCTCTGCGCCGAGGCGGCGCATGGGCTCGGCGACAAGCCCGCCGCCGCAGCCGATGTCGAGCAGCTTAAGCCCTTCCAGCGGCGCCTTGGCGCGCCGGTCGCGGCCGAAATGCGCGCAGGCGCCGTCGCGGATATAGGCGAGCCGGATCGGGTTGAATTTGTGGAGCGGCTTGAACTTGCCCAGGGGGTCCCACCACTCCTCCGCGATGGCGGAGAATTTTCTGACCTCTTCCGGGTCGATTGTTGTCTTGCCGGAGGGAGATCGTGCGGCGGTCTCGGCGCTGGTTAAGTCTGAAGGCGCCATTTTCCATATTTCCTTGCTTGCGTCGGCCCGCGCCGCTTTCTAGAGATACGCGTCCATTTGAGGTCTCCGGCTGGCGGGGGCAAGAGGTCAAGTCTTCGCAGGCGCAGCATTCCATGGCTCGTATCGTGATGAAATTCGGCGGCACGTCTGTCGCCAATCTCGACCGCATCCGTGCGGTGGCGGCGATTGTGCGCCGTGAGGTCGACGCGGGTCATTCCGTGGCGGTGGTGGTGTCGGCCATGGCCGGCGAAACCAACCGGCTTGTGGGGCTGTGCGAGGAGGCGGGGCCGCCGGCGGCCTCGCTCGACGTGCGGGATGTGGAATATGATGCGGTGGTCGCGTCGGGCGAACAGGTGACCTCGGGGCTGCTGGCGCTCGTGATGCAGAATCTCGGCTATCGCGCGCGATCCTGGCATGGCTGGCAGATCCCGCTGAAGACCGACATGGCGCACGGCAAGGCGCGCATCGCGGAGATTGAAGGCGAGGCGCTGGGCGAAGCGATCGACAATGGCGAGATCGCCGTGTGCGCCGGGTTCCAGGGGATTGCGCCCGATGGCCGCATCGCCACGCTCGGCCGCGGCGGCTCCGACACCTCCGCCGTGGCGCTCGCCGTCGCCGTCGGCGCCGACCGCTGCGATATCTACACCGATGTCGACGGCGTCTACACGACCGATCCGCGCCTCACCAAACAGGCGCGGCGTATTGAAAGAATCGCTTTCGAGGAAATGCTGGAAATGGCGTCCCTCGGGGCCAAAGTTTTGCAGACCCGTTCGGTGGAGCTCGCCATGCGCTATAAGATGCCTGTGCGCGTGCTGTCGAGCTTCGACCCGCCTGACGCGCCGGGCCCCGGCACGCTCATCTGCGATGAGGATGATATTGTGGAAGAAAACATCGTCACGACCGTCACGCCCGACTTCAACGAAGCCAGCGTCACCATTCTCGCCGTGCCGGACGAACCGGGCCGCGCCGCGGGCATCTTCAACGCGCTCGCCGCCGCGAACATCAATATCGACATGATCGTGCAGAGCCCCTCGCGTCAGCAGGGTTTCGCCAACATCTCCTTCACCACGAAGGAAGGCGATCTCGACCAGGCGATGAAGGTGCTTTCCGACGAACAGCAGAATATCGGCTTCAAGGCGCTGCAATCCGACCGCAATGTGGCGAAGGTTTCCGTCATCGGGCTCGGGATGCGCAGCCATGCAGGCGTTGCGGCGACCATGTTCCGCAGCCTTGCGGAAAAGGGCATCAATATCCAGAATATCTCGACATCCGAGATTAAGATCAGTGTGCTGATTAATGCGGACGCGGCCGAATATGCGGTGCGCGTCCTGCACGACGCCTATGGTTTGGACGAACTCGGTCAGACCGCGCGAAGCTGAAAAGGCCGCGATGAGCATTGAGAACACCCGCCCGCCGCATGGCGGTCATGGCGAGCAGGGCATTACGGTGCTCCTGAAGCGCATGCGTGATGCTGTCGCGCTCGATTCGAGCGCGCAGGAACGCCTTGACGTCCTGACGAAAGTCATCGCCAGCCATGTGGTCGCGGATGTCTGCTCGATTTATCTGCGCCGGCCCGACGACCAGCTAGAGCTTTATTCGACGGAAGGTCTGAACCCCCAGGCCGTGCACCTGACGCGCATGCAATGGGGGGAGGGGCTTGTGGGCCTCGTCGCCCAGCGCCACACGCCGCTCGTCACGTCGAACGCGCCGAAACATGCGTCCTTCTCCTATCGCCCGGAGACCGGCGAGGACCCGCTGCAATCTTTCCTCGGCGTGCCGCTGATCCGCTCGGGCAAGACGCTCGGCGTTCTCGTCGTCCAGAACAAGGCGGCGCGCGAATACACTCACGAAGAAATCGAGGCGGTGCAGGCCGTCGCGACGCTGCTTGCCGAAATCGCCGCCTCGGGCGAACTCCTCAGCCAGGAGGAAACCGAAGCGGTGGGCGCGATGCTCCACCGTCCGGAAAAGCTCAAAGGCTTCGGCATCGTCTCTGGCGTCGCCATCGGCAAGGCGGTCTTCCTGCAACCGCCCGCGCCCAAGCACAAAGTTTTCGCCAAGGATCCGGCGGGCGAGGCGACGCGGCTCGAGGAAGGGCTGACCGAGCTGCGCCAGTCCGTCGACGACATGCTGGCTGACAACACCGCGCTCAGCGGCGTCTCGCGCGAGGTGCTCGAGACCTATCGCCTGTTTGCCTATGACCGCGGCTGGAAAGACCGCCTGCGCGCCGCCGTGTTCTCCGGGCTGACCGCCGAATCGGCGGTGGAGCAGGTGAAGGCGGAAAACCGCGCGCGCCTGTCGCAGTCGCGCGATCCCTATTTGCGCGAGCGCCTGCACGATCTCGACGATCTCTCGAACCGCCTGCTGCGCCATCTCGCCGGCGACAAGAATATCGGCAAGCGCGCGCTCTACGATGAAACCATCCTGATCGCGCGCACCATGGGGCCGGCGGAGCTGCTCGAATATGACCGCAAGAGCCTGAAAGGCCTCGTTCTCGGCGAGGTGTCCGCGACCTCGCATGTGGCCATTGTCGCGCGCGCGCTCAAAATTCCCATGGTCACCGGCGCGCCGGAAGCCATGGAACTCGCGGAAGACGGCGACCAGACCATTGTCGACGGCGACGCCGGAGAAATCTATGTTCGTCCGACAGCGGACGTTCTCGATTCCTACCGCACCAAGAAAGCCCGCTATCAGGAACTCGAAGCGAGCTACGCCAGCGAACGCTCCCTGCCTTCGGTTTCAAAGGACGGCGTCAAGTTCGATATCCTGATGAATGCGGGCCTCGCGCTCGATATGCCGTTTCTCGACGACACGGGCGCGGCCGGGGTCGGCCTCTTCCGCACCGAGTTGCAGTTTCTCATCGGCTCGCAACTGCCCAGCGTTGCGACGCAGGAAGCGCTCTACCGCGAGGCGCTCGATCTTGCGGGCGGCAAGCCGGTGGTGTTCCGCACCGCCGATATCGGCGGCGACAAGACCGCGCCCTATATGGACCACGGCAACGAGATCAATCCGGCCATGGGCTGGCGCGGCGTCAGGATGGCGGTGGACCGGCCGGGCATGATCCGTCCGCAATTGCGCGCCTTGTTGTCGGCGGCGGCGGAGCGCACGCTCTTTGTGATGTTCCCCTTCGTGACCCTGCCAGGCGAAGTCAACGACATCCGCGAGCTGCTCGATCGCGAGATCGACCGCGCCAAGCGCCGCGGCCATGCGCTGCCGACGGAGATCAAGATCGGCGCGATGATCGAAACCCCGGCCTCGGCCTGGCGGGCGGATCTGATCGCGCAGAAAGTGGATTTTCTGTCGGTCGGCGGCAACGACCTCGCCCAGTTCTATTTTGCGGCGGACCGCGATTCGGAACGGGTGCAGCGCCGCTATGATCCGATGAACCCTGGTTTTCTGAGCTTCCTGAAAAACACCGTGGAAAAAGTGTCCCGCACCGGGACGCCTTTGTCCTATTGCGGCGAGCAGACCGCCGATCCCGTCACCGCCGCCGCGCTGGTCGGCGTCGGCGTGCGCCAGTTCTCGCTGCCCGCGGCCTTTGTGGGCCCGTTCCGCCGTCTTGTGCGCTCCATTGACGTGAAGGCCGTCGGCGGCTGGCTCGACGCGCATCTCGACGCGCCGGAAGTGACGCTGCGCCCGGCTTTCGCGCAATTCCTGAAAGATTCGGGCGCGGTCCTCGAATAAAGCGCCGATTAACGCTTCCTGTTTTAAAACAAGCGCTCTTTCATCAAGAGGTTCGTTCCGGCGCCGCTTTATAGTATGTTGCGGGCGCCGGGAGTGAAGCGGAAAGGCTTAGCAGCGTGTCGACGGCGAACGGGTCAGCGGAAATTGTGGATATGGAAGATGCGCGGGCGCGTCTCGCTGCTGACGCCGGGGAATTCGAGCATGTGGGCGCGCGTCTCGCCGCCGTGCGTGAAAGCCGCGGCATTTCCCTGAGCGAAGCCGCCGGGCGCACGCATATCCGCGAAAACCATCTCTCCGCCATCGAGACCGCAGACCGCAGCGCGCTGCCGGCGCGGCCCTATGCGCTCGGTTTCGTACGCACCTATGCGGAGTTTCTGGAGCTCGATCCGCGCCCCGTCGTGGAGCAGTTCAAATTCGACGCGGGCTATGAAGCGCCGCAGCCGGTCCAGGCGGAAAAGTTTCGCGCCGCCGAGCACGCCGCCGACGCCGAGACCCGCGACATGTCGCTGCCGGTCTTCATCGCGATCATCGCCTTCATCATCTGGTGCGCCTGGCAGATCACCCTGACCGCCCGGGTGACGCCGCTTGGCGAAACCGAGGGCGCGGCCGCGCCGGTTGTCGAAACCCCGGCCCCCGAACCCGCGCCCGGAATCGTGATCGCGCCGCGCATCGCGGAACGGGTGGAGCCGGTCTATCCCTTCAGTTGCGCCGCCGGCGCCCGGGCCGACGAAACCGTCACGCTCGCCTTTACGGTGACGTCCACGGGGCGGGTCGCGGGCGAGCGGGTCGCGAGCTCCAGCAATCCGTGTTTCGATACGGCCGCGCTCAATGCGCTGCGCCGCTGGCGCTTCGAGCCGAAAACCGTCGACGGCGCCCCCAAGCCCGCCTATGACCGGGTCCAGACCTTCCGCTTCGAACGCCCCTAAGACCTGTTCCGGGGTCGGCCTTAAGCGCACTCAGTAAGCTTCGCCCCTGGCCGGCGAGTGGCCGGCGAGCGCCTTTTTCCGGGCTTTCAGGGCCGCCGCCGGAACGAGGACTTGACTTCACGAATGAGAACGCAATCTTGGCGGTCGAACACCCGGGTCTAAAGGCCCGTTTTAAAAGGCTGAGGCAGCTCCATGTCCGTACGTCCCTGGCGCGATATCGAACGCCGCAAATGCCGTCAGATCATGGTGGGCAATGTGCCCATCGGCGGCGACGCGCCCATCGCCGTCCAGTCCATGACCAACACGCTGACCTCGGACGCCGAGGCGACCATCCGCCAGATCAACGACATCGCGGAAGCGGGCGCCGATGTGGTGCGCGTCTCCTGTCCGGACGTCGATTCAACGAGAGCGCTGAAAGACATCGTCAAGGGCTCGCCGATCCCGATCATCGCCGACATCCATTTCCATTATAAGCGCGGCATCGAGGCGGCCGAGGCGGGCGCCGCCTGCCTGCGCATCAATCCCGGCAATATCGGTTCCGAAGATCGCGTCCGCGAAGTCATCAAGGCTGCGAAGGACCATGGCTGCTCCATGCGCATCGGCGTCAATGGCGGCTCGCTCGAAAAGGACCTGCTCGAGAAATATGGCGAGCCGTGCCCCGAAGCCATGGTCGAAAGCGCGCTCGATCACGCCAAAATTCTTCAGGACAATGACTTTCACGAGTTCAAGATTTCCGTGAAAGCCTCCGACGTGTTCCTGACCGTCGCCGCCTATCACGCGCTGGCCGAGGCCATCGACTGCCCCTTGCATCTCGGCGTCACGGAAGCGGGCGGGCTTCGCATCGGCTCCATCAAGTCGGCCATCGGGCTCGGCAATCTTCTCTGGGCGGGCATCGGCGACACCATCCGCGTCTCGCTCTCCGCGGACCCGGTGGAAGAGGTGAAGGCCGGCTTCGACATCCTGAAGTCGCTCAATCTGCGCCATCGCGGCGTCAATGTGATTTCCTGCCCGTCCTGCGCGCGCCAGGGCTTCAACGTCATCGAGACCGTCGAAGTCCTTGAGGAGCGGCTGGCCCATATCACCACGCCCATGACGCTGTCGGTGATCGGCTGCGTCGTCAACGGTCCGGGCGAGGCGCGCGAGACCGATATCGGCTTCACCGGCGGCGGCGCCGGCAAGGAGCACGGCATGATCTATCTCGGCGGCGAAGTCGATCACCGCATCGACAATTCAGAGCTTGTCGATCATCTCGTCGAACTCGTCGAAAAGCGCGCCGCGGAAATCCAGGCGGAAGAGGCCAAACAGTCCGTCGCCGCGGAGTAGCTTTGCAACATTTTGGACCCGCGCGTAAGGAAGCCCCTTGCGCGCGGTTTTTCTATCCAACAAAGAGAATGGAACCTTTGGCTTGATCCCCCAGGAAAAACTCGACGCGCTGGTCGCAAAATTCGAAAGCCTCGAAACCGCCATGTCCACGGCGAGCGGGGCGGAGGAAATCGTGCGCCTGTCGAAAGAACATGGCGAACTGAAAGAGATCGTCGAAAAGGCGCGCGAGCTGACTTCGATCCGCACCCAGATCAAGGACCTGAAAGAACTCTCCGAAAGCGACGACAAGGACATGGCCGAGATGGCCTATGAGGAGTTGCAGGAGCTGCGCGAGAAATCGCCGGAGGTCGAGCACGAGCTGCAACTGATGCTACTGCCGAAGGACAAGGCGGACGATTCATCGGTCATTCTCGAGGTGCGCGCCGGCACGGGCGGCGACGAGGCGGCGATTTTCGCGGGCGATCTTTTCCGCATGTATCAGCGCTACGCCCAGCTTCAGGGCTGGAGCGTCGACATCCTCTCGGCTTCGGAAACCGAGCGCGGCGGCTACAAGGAAATTCAGGCGAACATTTCCGGCGACGGCGTTTACGCCAAGATGAAATTCGAAAGCGGCGTTCACAGGGTGCAGCGCGTGCCGGAAACGGAAACGCAGGGGCGCGTCCATACGTCGGCGGCGACGGTGGCGGTGCTGCCTGAACCGGAAGAAGTCGACATCGACATCAAGGATGCGGATTTGCGCATCGACGTTTTCCGCGCCTCCGGTCCCGGCGGCCAGTCGGTGAACACCACCGACTCGGCGGTCAGGATCACCCACATTCCGACCGGCGTCGTCGTCATCCAGCAGGACGAGAAATCCCAGCACAAGAACCGCGCCAAAGCGATGAAGGTCTTGCGCGCAAGGCTTTATGACGCCGAACGCGAACGCGCCGATGCGGAGCGGGCCGCGGCGCGCAAGGGCATGGTCGGCTCCGGCGACCGCTCCGAGCGCATCCGCACCTATAATTTCCCGCAAAGCCGCGTCACCGATCACCGCATCGGTCTTACGGTGCACAATCTCGACGAAATCATTCGCGGCGATGGCCTCGATCCCGTCATCGAGGAACTACGCGCGCAGGACCGCGCCGACCGTCTCGCGGCGATCCAGGAAGATGCCTGACCGCGAGCCCCCTGCGCCGGCGACCATCGGCGAAAGCCTGCGCGGGGCTGCGAAAATCCTCACACGGAGCGAAAGCCCGCTGCTCGATGCGCGCATCTTGCTGCGTCATGTTCTCTTGCTTGATGATGGCGGTCTCATCGCGCGCGCCAACGAGCCCATGCCCGATGACGCCGCCGAACGCTATGACGCGCTGCTCGCGCGCCGCGATGCGGGCGAGCCCGTCGCCTATCTGACCGGAGAGAAAGAGTTCTGGAGCCTGCCTTTCCGGGTGACGCCGGACGTTCTGATCCCGCGCGACGATTCCGGCGCCCTGATCGAGGCGGCGATCGCGCGGCGGGGGCGGGAGGAGCGGTTGCGCATTCTCGATCTCGGAACCGGGTCGGGCTGTCTCCTTTGTGCGCTGTTGACGGAATTCCCCGAAAGCGAAGGCGTCGGCGTCGACAGGTCTGAGGCCGCGCTCGCCGTCGCCCGCGCCAACGCGCAAGCGCTGGGACTTGCCGGGCGGGCGGGGTTCCTTGCCGGCGACTGGTTCGCGCCTGTCTCGGGCGCCTTCGATGTGGTGATCGCAAACCCGCCCTATATCCGCGACGGCGACCGGGCCGGGCTCGCCCCCGACGTCGCCGATTACGAGCCGGCGGGGGCGCTGTTCGCCGGCGCGGACGGGCTCGACGCCTATCGCGCGATCCTGGAGGGGATAGGGGGGCATCTGTCCGAAGACGCCCTGGTTTTGATGGAATGCGGCGCCGATCAGGCCGATTCGCTCCGCGCCATGCTCGCCCGCTTCGCCCCGGAATCGGCTCTGTTTACCATGGCCGATCTCGCCGGAAGGCCGCGCGGAGCGGGGGTCGACCTCAGAAAGAGGGAAAAAAGGGATTGAAATGCGCGGGGCAGACACTATCATGAAGGGCAAGACAGGGGTTCAACGCCTTCGGCTTAACTGAATCTTTGGCGGCCCAGTCTTGAATCCGACCATCGTCCGGCATTGGCGTGATCCTCTGGGGATCGCTTGAGCCCGGAAACAGTCGGGCCCCATATAGGGCGGCTCAAGCCGCAGCATGGCTGCGACAGGAACTAGACATTCGCATGAAGATACAGGCGATCTGATCCATCGTCATTAGCTCGATAGACCACTTTGATCTCGAAAAGGCGGTGGGTTTCCGCTTTTCGGAAGGGGAATTGTTAAAGGTAAAACTATGAAGCGTGGCCGCAATCAACGCCGCCGTACGGGCGGTCCGAATCCGAACAGGGCGCTCGATTCCAATGGTCCCGATGTGCGCATCCGGGGGACCGCCAACCAGATTTACGACAAATATCAGCAGCTCGCCCGCGACGCCTCTTCGTCCGGCGACCGCGTGAAGGCGGAAAACTATCTGCAGCATGCGGAGCACTATTTCCGCGTCATCCGCGCCATGCAGCCCGCGCAGCAGCCGAATCAGCAAGCGAGCGAGGGCGAAGGCGACCAGCCGAGCGTGGAGGACGACGATCAGGACCAGCAGCAGTCCCCACAGCGCGAATCGCGCAAGCCGCGAGGCGACCGCCGCAACAACAACAATAATAACAACGCGGACGACGCCTCCCAGGCGGAGGCCAAGGGCGATTCGAAAGCCGAGCCTTCCAAGGCGGAAGCCAAGGCCGAGGCCAAGCCCGCCGCCAAATCCGACGGGGATGAGGACAAGGCTGCGGATAACGGCGCTGAGGCTTCCGGCGAGCCTGAAGAAGAGAAAAAGCCCCGCCGCCGGCGCGCGCCGCGCCGCTCGGCCAAGAAAGACGATGACGACAGCGCGGATGCGCCTGCGGCCGCCGCTGCGGAATAGTCGCGTCCCACAGGTCCGGCGGCGCCTGCAACTGCCGCCGGTCATGTCTTTCTCCGCCCCGATCGCTTAATCTTCCCGAAAAAAGGGAGGAGGAGTGTCATGAGCGTTTCCAGCGCGTTATTCGATCTTTCCGGCAAGACCGCGATCGTCACCGGCGCTTCGCGGGGCATCGGCGAAGCCATCGCCAGACGGCTGGCCCAGCATGGCGCCAATGTCGTCGTCTCAAGCCGCAAGGTTGAAGCTTGCGAGGCGATCGCGCAATCCATCAACGAGGCGGAAGGGCGCGAGGCGGCGTTCGCCGTCGGCTGCAATATTTCGCACAAGGAGGATTTGCAGCGGCTCGTCGATGAGACGAAAGCGAAATGGGCGCCTGCCGACATTCTTGTGGCCAATGCGGCGGTCAATCCCTATTTCGGTCCTGCCTCAGAGATGAGCGACGAACAGTTCGACAAGATTTTGACGTCGAATGTGAAAGCCGCGCACTGGCTGGCGCAGATGGCGCTGCCCGATATGCGCGCGCAAAAAGACGGCGCGATTATCATCGTTTCCTCGATCGGCGGCTTTGTGGGCTCCGGCTCCATCGGCGCCTACAACATCTCGAAGGCGGCCGATCTTCAGCTTGCGCGCAATCTCGCCGTCGAGGCGGGGCCGGACAATGTCCGCGTCAACTGCATCTGTCCCGGCGTCGTCAAGACCCGCTTCGCCGAAGCGCTGTGGAAAGACCCGAAGATCGAAAAGCTGATGACCGAACGCTTGCCCCTGCGCCGCTTCGGCGAGCCGGACGACATCGCCGGCGCAGCGGTGTTTCTGGCGTCGCCGGCGGCGCGCTGGATGACGGGCCAAGCGATGATTATCGACGGCGGGACGCTGATCAGTCTCGGCGAGCTGTAACAGCGCGCATCTAAACGGCTCGCGTCGCCTTTTCGAACCAGTCTTTTATTTCGGCGGGGATCTGCGGGCCGAGCGTCTCGCGCACGCGGGCGTGATACGCGTTCAGCCATTTTCGCTCGTCCTCGGTCAGGAGATCGGTTTTGACGAGATCAAGATCGATCGGCGCCAGCGTGATGGTTTCGAACTCCATCATTTCGCGCTCGCCGCCGGGAACCGGCTTCGGCTCGGTGACGACGATCAGGTTCTCGATGCGAATGCCGTATTCTTCGGCCTTGTAATAGCCGGGTTCGTTGGAAAGGATCATGCCCGGCTTCAACGCCTGGCTGTTCGGCGCCTTGGCGATGCGCTGCGGGCCTTCATGAACGCCCAGAAACGACCCGACGCCGTGGCCGGTGCCGTGATCGTAATCGAGCCCCATATCCCAGAGCGGCTTGCGCGCAATCGCGTCGATCTGATGGCCGGTGGTGCCCGCCGGAAATTTCAGCGTGGCGAGCGCGATATGACCTTTCAACACGCGGGTGAAACGGTCGCGCATTTCGTCCGTGGGTTCGCCGATGGGCACGGTGCGGGTGATGTCGGTGGTGCCGTCGAAATATTGCCCGCCGGAGTCGATCAGATAGAGCGAGCCCTGTTTCAAGGGCGCGTTGCTTTGCGTCGAGACGCGGTAGTGACAGATGGCGCCGTTGGCGCCGGCGCCGGAAATGGAGTCGAAACTGAGATCGCGCAGGTCTTTCGATTCCGCCCGGATCGATTCGAGTTTCTGCGCGGCTTTGATCTCGTCCACGTCGCCGGCTTGCGCTTCCGTTGCGAGCCAGTGCAGGAATTTCGTCACCGCCGCGCCGTCGCGCACATGCGCGGACCGCGCGCCTTCGACTTCCGTTTCGTTCTTAGAGGCGCGGGGCAGGGCGCATGGGTCGGTCAAATCTATGATGCTGGCGCCGGCTTCTTTCAGATCGTCCGCATATTTCGACGGGGCGAGCGCCGGATCGACGGCGACCTTCGCGCCTTCCTTACCGAGCTTTAAGAGCGCCGCCGTGACGTCGCTTTCGGCGCGCACATCCACATCGTCGCCGAGAAAGCCGGGCAGCTCGTTGCCGACCTTTTCCGGCGCGATGAAAAGCGTCGCCGTGCCGTCCTTGTTGACGAGGGCGCGGGCGAGCGGCAGGGGCGAGCGCGAGACATCGGCGCCGCGAATATTGAACAGCCAGGCGACGGAAGGCGGCGCGGTGATGAGCGCGGCGTCGGCGCCCGCCTTGGCGATCTCTGCGGCGATCTCTTTTCGTTTGTCCCCGGAGGATTTGCCGGCGAATTCGATCTCGTGGGGTTTGGCCGGGGTCAGCGGCGCCGCGGGCTGGTCTTTCCAAGCGGCGTCGACGGGATTTTCGGTCACCGCCACGAGTTCAAAGCCGGCCTTCTCAGCGGCGGCTTTCAGTTTCTTGACGCTCGCCGTCGCGTGCAGCATCGGGTCGTAGCCGATGCGCGATCCCTTGGGCGCGTTCTCTGCAAGCCAGGCGTCGGGCCCGGTCTCGGTGATGTCGACATAGTCGAAATAATCGCTGTCCGCCTGCTGGCGGACCTGTAGCGTGTAGCGCCCGTCGGTGAGCATCACCGCCTTGTCCTGAAGGATCACCGCGGCGCCCGCCGAACCGGAAAAGCCGGTCGCCCACATCAGGCGTTCGGCGTAAGCAGGGATATATTCGTTCTGATATTCGTCGTCATGGGGAATGACGAAGCCGTCGAGATTTTTCTTCTTCATTTCCGCGCGCAGGAGCGGCAGGTGCTTGCCCGCGAAAGAGCGGTCGGAAACAGGGTCGAAGGTCTGATGCTGAAACATGGGGGCGCGTCCAATCCGGGTGGCGTTTGCCCGGAATATCGCGCTTTGGCGGCGCCCTTACAAGGGCGCGCGCCCGTCGCTTTTACTCTGTCACGTTTTGACGAACAAAAGCACCGGCCAGGTTGGCTGTTCCAGCCTGTTGATGAGACGGAATCCCGCCTTTTCATAGGCGGCGGTGACGCGGGCCTCCTGCGCCGACATCAGCCCCGCCAGCATGACCCGGCCGTTCTTGGCTGTTAGCTCGCCCATCTTCGGGGCGAGTTCGGCGAGGGGGCCGGCGAGGATGTTGGCGAAGACGAAATCGAAGGGCGCGGCGGCGGTGATCGCCTCATGGTCGAATCCGGCGGCGCAGACGGTTTTGATTTTGTCGCCGACCTCGTTGAGACTCGCGTTTTCGTCCGCTATCGCCACGGAGTCTTCGTCGATGTCGCTCGCAAGGATGTCGCGGCCCCACAGTTTCGCGGCGGCGATGGCGAGCACCGCCGAGCCGCAACCGAGATCGAGAATGGATTTCGGCGCCCAGCCGGCGAAGCGGTCGAGAAGGACGAGACAGCCGGCGGTCGTCGGGTGGTGGCCGGTGCCGAAGGCGAGATTGGCGTCGATGCGGATATTGATGTCGTCTTCTTCGTTGGGCAGCTTGTCGGCGTCGTGAACGCCGTAAAGAATGAAGCGTCCGCATCTGACGACGCCGAGCCCTTCGAGGGAATGCGCGACCCAGTCGATGTCGGGCAGTTCTTCGAGATCGCCGGGCGGCGGCGCGCCGACGGTTTCCGCAAGCGCGGTCACGGCGTCCATGTCCGGGCGTTCGCCGAAATAGGCGTCGAGGCGCCATTCGGTGTCGCCGTCCTCCGCCGTGACGTCATCCTTGGTGAGGCTGACGGCGCCCGCGGGCGGCCACAACAGCTCGCTCAACGCGTTGCTCATATTGTCGAGCGTCTCGCGATCGCCCGTCCAGAATAATTTGTACGCTTTTTGGGTCACGCGGCCTCAACGAATGTGTCGATGACTTTCTTCGGACCGGAATGCTCGAAATCAACAGTGAGTTTCTGGCCCTCGATGGAGGAAATTTTGCCGTAGCCGAATTTCTGATGAAAGACGCGCTGGCCTTTCTTGTATTTTGACTTGCCGGGCGCGGAAACGGAAACGGTCGAGCCGCGCCCTTCGATCAAAGGCGGCTCTGCGGCGGGGCGCGAGGACGCCGCGCGGGCGCGCCGCCAGCCCGGATTGTCGTAATAGGCGTCGTCTTTCAGCTTCATGCCCTCAAAGGCCGAATGGCTGGCGAGGTCGGAGGCCGCGTTGCCGTAAAGTCCGGGCTCGGAGACCACCTCCACATGCTCCTCGGGCAATTCGTCGATGAAGCGAGAGGGGATGGCGGCCTGCCAGCGGCCATAGATCTGGCGGTTGGCGGCGAAGGAGATGCGGCAGCTTTCCTCGGCGCGGGTGATGCCCACATAGGCGAGGCGGCGTTCTTCCTCGAGGGCGGCGTTGCCGTTTTCGTCGAGGGCGCGTTTCGAGGGAAAGATTTCCTCCTCCCAGCCGGGCAGGAACACCACGGGAAATTCGAGCCCCTTGGCGGCGTGCAGGGTCATCAGCCAGACCTGTCCGTCTGCGGAGCTTTCGCTGAGTTCGGAAACCAGCGCCACATGGTCGAGATAGGCCTCGAGCGTGTCGAACTCCGACACCGCCTGGATGAGTTCCTTGAGGTTGTCGAGTTTGCCGCCGGCCTGCGGGCTTTTGGAGTTCTTCCACATGTCGATATAGCCGGACTCTTCGAGCACGAGTTCGGCGAGATCGGCGGGGGCCATGTCTTTGGCGTCGCGCGCCCAGCGGTCGATGGTGTCCACAAAATTCAATAGCGAACGCCGCGCGGCCTTGGCGATGTCCTCGCCCTCGAGCGCGAGGCGTGCGGCGGCCATCAGCGGCAAATCATTGGCGCGCGCGATCTTGTGCAGGGTTTGCAGCGCCTTGTCGCCCAAGCCCCGTTTGGGCTTGTTGACGATGCGGTCGAAGGCGAGATCGTCATCGGGGGAGCGGATAAGGCGCAGATAGGAGAGGGCGTCGCGGCTTTCCTCGCGCTCGTAAAAACGCGGGCCGCCGACCACCTTGTAGCCAAGGCCGAGCGTGTTGAAGCGTTCTTCGAAGGCGCGCATCTGAAAGGACGCGCGCACCAGCACCGCCATGTCGGAAAGGGAACGGCCCTTCATCTGCTCGGATTCGATGTCGTCGCCGATGAGGCGCGCTTCCTCCTCGCCGTCCCAGACGCCGCGCACCTTCACCTTTTCGCCTTCCTCGAGCTCGGTCCACAAGGTCTTGCCGAGCCGGTCGGCGTTCGAGGCGATGAGGCCGGAGGCCGCGCCGAGGATCGACGGCGTTGAGCGGTAATTGCGTTCGAGCCGGATCACCGTGGCGCCCGGAAAGTCCTTTTCAAAGCGCAGGATGTTTTCGACTTCCGCGCCGCGCCAGCCATAGATCGACTGGTCGTCGTCGCCCACGCAGCAGATGTTTTTATGTTTCTGCGCAAGGAGGCGCAGCCACAGATACTGGGCGACATTGGTGTCCTGATATTCGTCCACCAGCATGTATTTGAAGCGCCGCTGATACTCCTCCAGAACGTCCGGATGGTTCTGGAAGATCGTCAAATTGTGGACGAGGAGGTCGCCGAAATCGGCGGCGTTCAAGGTCGTCAGCCGCGCCTGATAGGCCTTGTAAAGCGCGATGCCGCGCCCGTCGGCGAAATGCCAGGCTTCGTTGTCGGGGACTTTCTCCGGCGTCAGGCCGCGGTTCTTCCAGCCGTCGATGACGATGGCGAGGCCGCGCCCGGTCCAGCGTTTGACGTCGAGATCGGCCGCCTCGATCACCTGCTTGGCGAGGCGCGTCTGGTCGTCGGCGTCGAGAATGGTGAAGCTCGATTTGAGGCCCACGAGCTCGGCGTGCCGGCGCAGGATCTGCGCGCCGATGGAGTGAAACGTGCCGAGCCATTTCATGCCTTCCACATGGGCGCCGACCAGCGTTTCGATGCGCTCCTTCATCTCGCGGGCGGCCTTGTTGGTGAAGGTCACGGCGAGAAGCTGCCAGGGCTGGGCGCGGCCCGTATTGAGGAGATGGGCGAGGCGGGTGGTGAGCGCCCGGGTCTTGCCGGTGCCGGCGCCGGCCAGCATCAGGACCGGGCCTTCTGTCGCCAGCACCGCCTGGCGCTGTTCGTCATTGAGCCCCTCGAGATAGGGCGCGTCGTCTCCTCCTGGCGCCGTGGGGGCGCCAGGCCGGGCCTCTCGCGCCGCCATGGCGCGCTCGGAAATGGACATTTTGCGGTCGGGGGCGGAAGTCATTGATACAACTTAGCGAAACGAGAACGATTCTGGAACATCCAGTGATAAAGCGGCCGTCCGGAATTGCAATGAGGCGCGGAATCGCGACTATGAGGGGCGGGGAGAACGGGCCCTCGCGGCTGAACAAGGAGACCGAGCACATGGCTGGAAAATTCGAGCTTTACAAGGACAAGGGCGGCGAGTTCCGTTTCCGGCTCAAGGCCGGGAACGGCGAGAACATCCTCGCCAGCGAAGGCTACAAGGACAAATCGGGCGCCGAGAACGGCATCGCCTCCGTCAAGAAGAATGCGGCCGACAGCGCGCGTTTTGAGATCAAGGAATCAACGAGCGGCAAGCCTTATTTCGTTCTGAAGGCCGGCAACAACCAAGTGATCGGCCAGTCGCAGATGTACGAGTCGACGGACGCCGCCAAGAACGGCGTCGAGTCCGTGATGAAAAACGCCCCCTCCGCGGAGACCGACGACCAGACCGCCTGACGCCAGGCCTTTACGGATTTCGCAGCGCCGCCCTGTCGCCGGGGCGGCGCTCTTCTTTTTCCGGTTTGCCTCGGCGCGGGACCCCGCGCATAGTCAGCCTATGGCTGAAAAAACCTCCTTCACCCATCGCATCGCGACCGAAGCGGATATTCCCGCGATCATGGATGTGATGAAGGCGTCCATCGCGGAGAACATGAAAGGCTTTCTCACCGCGGAGGAGATCGTCGCCGCGCAGGAGACCATGGGGCTCGACTCGACGCTCCTCGAGGACGGCACCTATTTCATTATCGAGGCGGAGAAGAACGGCGAGACGGTAGCCGCCGGCTGCGGCGGCTGGGGCAAACGCAAGACGCTTTACGGCGGCAACCACACCAAGGGCCGCGACGACAGCTACGCCGATCCGGAAAAAGACGCCGCGCGCATCCGCGCCATGTACACCCATCCGGACTGGACGCGGCGGGGCGTCGGCAGCTTGCTGATCTCGCTTGGCGAGACCGCCGCGCGCGATGCGGGGTTCAAAACCATCGAGCTTGGGTCGACCCTGCCGGGCGAGCCGCTTTACCGGGCGCGCGGCTATGTCGAGGTGAGCCGCGAGACGCAAGTGGCGGCGAATGGCGAGGTCAGCACGATCATCGTGATGCGCAAGGCTCTTTGATCCCGCGCCCTAAAGCGCGCTCAGGATGCGCCGGCTGATGCGGAGTTTTTCGCCGAAGCGCTGATCGGCTTCCGCGCGCACCTCCTGCGCGGGACCGGCTGTATAGGCTTCGATCGCCTTGCGGTCTCTCACCCGGTAGACGCTGGTGATCTCGCAGGGGTTCTCGGTGTTCTCGAACGTGTCCGCATCGAGAAAGCCGTCAAAATCGAGCATCCGCTCCAGATGCGGTTTCAGCCACGAAAGATAATCGTGCAGGATGTCTTCGGACACGATAGCGGTGACTTCGTAGAGAATGCGCGCTTCGGTCATGAGCCCTTATGACCCTTCTTCCTCGAGGCCGTCCGCAGCGTCGACCTCGGCAAAATCGGCGAGCACCGTCGCGCAGTCGTCCTGCACGAAAGCGAGATCGTCGATCAGAAAGCGCAACACGTCGCCTCTTTCGGCGGCGTTTCCGCTGGTCATCTCGACGGAGAGCGTTTTGGCCCGCGCGCCGAGATAATAGGCGCCGGCCATATGCCGCCAGCGCACGACATTCTGCGTCCACTCGAATTCGACCTTGGCGGCGGGCAGCGCCGCGCCGTTTTCGTCCCAGCCGCGAATGGTCACGGTGAAAGGTTCTTCTTCCTTCCCCCCCGTCGGATAGATCGCCATGGTCGCAACGCAGACCGGCTTGTCGAATTTGATGAGGAGCGGGGCATTGAGATAATTCACATAGCCCGCGGCGTAATCGCCGCTGGGCGCCGCCTCATAGGTGCACAGCGAGTCGTAATAGAACCGGCGCTGGCCTTCGCAGACTTGGCGCGTCAGCCCGCGCCCGAAGGTGACGCCGAATTTCTTTTCATAGTCCTTGCGGATGATCTCGCCGTGCTTGCCCGGCGGCGGCTCGAAAGTGATGACGCGATAGGGCCCGTCATGGTCGGTGAGCGCGTCGTCGCCCACAAGCTTGATGCCGCGCGTCACGGTCGCCGGATTGGTGTCGTGATCCGGGTCCGGACCGATCCCGTTCTCATGGACATATTGCCCGTCCTGCGCGGCGCCGGGCGCGCCCGCAAGGGTGGCGGCGGAAACAGCGGCGGCAATCAACGTAACGGTTCTGGTCATGACGTAATGCTCCCCGGTCCTGATAATACCGCCAAGGCGCGAGGGTTCCAATTATTCCGGTCAGTGCCGGGCTTTCTGCGCCGGGCCTCGAAAAAGCATTGTAAATCAAATTATTATGAGAGCTGGTACAGGCCCGTCCGTATGCCAGTTGACCATGCGGGCGCACATGCGCCTAATCCCGGCTGCCCTGAGAGGAGATCCTTCATGCCGCCCTTGCTGACCCGCGTGTCATTCTTTGTCCCGCTCTTGCTGCTCGCCGCTTGCGTCAGCCGAGAGCCCGTTGCGTTCGCGCCCGAGATTACGGCGGCGGTGGCCGCGACGGAGGCCGCCGGTGACGACGCGGCGCGGATGCGGGCGGATATCGCCTGGCTCGCAGACGATGCGCGCGAAGGCCGCGAAGCGGGCACGCAAGGCTACGCGGAGGCGGCGCGCTATGTCGCCGCGCGGCTCGCCTCATTGGGGCTCGAACCGGGCGCGGACGGAAGCTGGTTTCAGGAAGTGCCGCTGATTTCCGGCAGCCTGATCGCCGAGACCGCGGCCTTTTCTGTCACCGGGCCGGACGGCGAGGCGGCCGCGCTCGCCTATCTCGACGACTTCCGCGTCTTTCCCTCGCTGGCGGCGCCGTCATTTGACATCACGAAGGCCGAAGCGGTGTTTGTCGGCTACGGCGTTCATGCGCCGGCCTTCGGTTATGACGATTACGAAGATGTCGATGTTGAAGGCAAGGTCGTCGTCTATTTCAGCGGCGCCCCGGAAGCGTTCGACACGGAAAGCCGCGCGCATTTCGCGTCGAACGGCGTGAAATCCAAAACCGCCTCAGAACGCGGCGCTATCGGCGCGATTTCGCTTTACACGGCGGCCACCGAAAAAAGCTATCCGTGGGAGCGGTTCACCGCCAATCCGTCCTATTCCGCCATGAGCTGGGTGGGGCCGGACGGCAAGCCCGATACGGACGGCGAGAACATCAAGGGCCGCGCAGCGCTGCATCCGGACAAGGCGGCGCTTCTTTTTGACGGCGCGCCTCATGCCTATGCGGCGGCGCGCGCGGCGGCGGACGGCGAGGGCGCGCCCACAGGCAGTTTCGATCTCGCGGTTACGGTCTCCATGACCGGCGCCATGGAAACGGAACGCGTCGCCAGCGACAATGTGGTCGGGCTTATTCCCGGCGCGGACCCCGATCTTAAAGACGAGTATGTCATTCTCACCGCGCATCTCGATCATATCGGCGTCAATGAAAGCCTGATCGGGGAAGGAAAGGACGGGATCAATAACGGCGCCATGGACAACGCCGTCGGGGTCGCCGCCATGCTTCAGGCGGCGGCCGATTTCGCCGCCGCCGGCGATGCGCCGGCCCGCAGCGTCATGATCGTCGCGGTGACGGCCGAGGAAAAAGGATTGCTCGGGGCTGATTACTTCGCGCATTTTCCGACCATCGGCGAGGGCGAGATGGCCGCCAATGTGAATCTCGACATGCCGGTGATCCTGCATGATTTCACCGACGTCATCGCCTTCGGGGCGGAACGCTCCTCCATCGGGCCGGTGATGAAGGCGGCGCTAGACGCTGAAGGGGTGACTTTGTCGCCGGACCCGATCCCCGAACTCGGCATTTTTACACGCTCCGATCATTATGCTTTCGTTGAACAGGGGGTGCCCTCGATATTCCTGTGGACGGGATTCGAGAATGGCGGTGAGGAAGCGTTCTGGAATTTTTACAGAACCCACTATCACCAGCCGAGCGACGACATCACGCAGCCGATCCGCTATGACGCGCTGGCTCGATTCGCAGATGTGAATTACGTGATCGCCGACGCGCTCGCCAATACGCCGGAGCGGCCGCGCTGGAATGAAGGCGACTTCTTCGGCGATCTGTTCGGCGCGGAATAAAGTCTTCGCGCGGCTTCTTTCGAGGAGCACCGGCGGCGGGCCAAAGGATAAGGCAAAACCCGCGCGCGCGTCGGCATTGCGCCTATTGGATCTCGTAGATCAGCGAGACCGACACATTGACGCTCGACTCGCCGGCTTCCATGGGAACCGCTGCGTCGGACGCCATCTCCATTCGCGCCGAATACATTTTCGGTTGCGGCGGGGCGGCGTAGCCTTCCTGGATGGTGACGAGCTTGCCGAGGCGCACGCCGGCGGCGTCTGTCAGGAGCGTCGCTTTCGCCTTGGCGTCGGCGACCGCCTTCTTGCGCGCTTCGTCCATCAAGGGTTTCGAATCGGAGAATGCGAAGGAGATGCCGCCAAGGCTGTTGGCGCCGGACTGCACCGCCTGGTCGATCACCGCGCCGGCATTGTCGAGATCGCGCAGGCGCACGGTGACATTGTTCGACGCCGTAAAGCCGATGACTTCCGGGTTCGACCGGTTCTGGTCGTAATTATAGCGCGGATTGATCGACAGGCCCGACGTCTGGATGTCGCGATTTTCGACGCCGAGCTTTTTCAGCGTGTCGATGGTCGCGCTCATATTCTCCGAGTTCTGGCGCAGGGCGTCGGCGGCGGTCGGCGCCTCGGTCCGGACGCCGATCTGGATGACCGCCATGTCCGGCGCGGCCGAGGCCTCGCCTTCGCCGGTGACGGTGATGGTGCGGTGCTGGGCGGCGGGATCTGCGGCGGCGGCTTCGGGCGCGCTGCACCCGGCGGCGAAGATCGCGGCGGCGAGAGCGGCGGGGGCGATGGCGTGACGCATGGATTGGTCTCCTTATCAGCGATTTGCGCCGGATGTGAGCGGCTTCCGGTGGCGAAATCAAGGCGAAAAGGAGAGGCGCAATGAGGCGCGCCTTCACGAAACCGGCAGGGAGGCAGAGCGGCCCGGGGCCCGGAAAGGCGGTCTTTGACGGGGCGGTGATAGCTGATAAGACGGCGCTTCCGGCGAGGGGCCGCCATCCGCGTCCTTCAACGGGCCTGTAGCTCAATTGGTTAGAGCTGGCGGCTCATAACCGCTAGGTTGGGGGTTCGAGTCCCTCCGGGCCCACCAATTGCTTGAAATGCTCTGCACCGATGATGTCGGTCAGATGAAGGCCAGGGCCAGGCGTCTCATGGCGCCTATCGTCGCCCGTCCATCCGCGCCATTGCCGCGCCAATCTTCGTGCTGCTTTCGTCTGGGCCCTGAAATCCAGTCTGGACTTCACGAGCACGCCCGGCGGCCGGAACGCTCACGCGATAGAAGGCGACGCCGTCGCCGGCGCGTCCTGTCGCTCGAGGAGATAAAGGCGATCCGGGCAAAGGCCGAAAAGGACATCTACGATAAAATTCGAGCCGACCATTTGGAGCTAAAGGCGCTCGCGGAATCGCTCTTGGCAGGCGCTGTGGCGGCTTAAATAACCCGCCGATCATATTGCCTTGCTGGGTTTTCTTCCCTATAAATGCACTACTGTATTTAAATGTTCCTCCAGGAGCCCAAAGATTTGACCCGGCATTATTCGGCCGCTTCCCTGCTGAGGGAGGGGTTCAACAAACAAAAAGGCTGGGCGCCCGCATGGCGCGACGCCGCTCCCAAAGCTGAATATGACGCGGTCATTATTGGCGGGGGCGGTCACGGTCTGGCGACGGCTTACTATCTGGCGAAAGAGTTCGGCATGACCAGGATCGCCGTGCTTGAAAAAGGCTGGATCGGCGGCGGGAACACCGGGCGCAACACGACGGTCATTCGCTCCAATTATTTCTTTCCCGAGTCGGCGGCGTTCTATGATTTCTCGCTGAAGCTTTATGAAGGGCTGACGCGTGATCTGAACTACAACATCATGTTTTCACAGCGTGGCATGTGGAACATTGCCCATGACCGGCATGGCGTCGAGATGCTTCACCGGGCTGTAAACGCGATGTTGCTGAATGGCGTTGATGCAGAATTGCATGACGGCGCCGAAGTGAAGCGGCGCATACCGATTCTGAGCGACGCGCCCCGATATCCCGTAATGGCGGGCCTGCTTCAGAAACGCGGCGGAACGGCGCGCCATGACGCCATCGCCTGGGGGTATGCGCGCGCGGCGGACATGCGCGGCGTCGATATCGTGCAGAACTGCGAAGTCACGGGGTTTGATATCGTTGACGGCGCCGTGACGGGCGTGCGGACGACCCGCGGCGATATCAAGACGGGAAAAGTCGCGCTGGCCGTGGCGGGGAATACGTCGGTTCTCGCCGAGCTCGCCGGCTTCCGCCTGCCGATCATTTCCTACGCGTTGCAGGCTTGCGTGTCAGAACCCGTCAAGCCGGTTCTCGACACCGTGTTGCTGTCCATTAGCCACGGCGTTTATATCAGTCAGTCCGACAAGGGCGAGCTGGTGATCGGCTCTGCGATTGATCTTTATCCGTCTTACGCCCAGCGCGGCAATTTGCCGGTGATGGAGCATACGGCGGCGGGAGTTGTCGATCTGTTCCCGCGCTTTTCGCGCATGCGCTTTTTGCGGCAATGGGCCGGCATTGTCGATGTCATGCATGATTCAACGCCGGTTGTCGGGCTGTCGCCCGTCAAGGGGCTATATCTGAATTGCGGCTGGGGGACCGGCGGTTTCAAGGCCATACCGGGGGCTGGTTTTTGTTATGCGCACACGATTGCAAAGAATGAACCCCATCCCCTGACCGCGCCTTTTAGTCTGAAACGCTTCGAAACCGGCGCCTTGATCGACGAAGCCGCCGGCGCCGGCATCGCCCACTAAGAGGCCGCTATGCTCCAGATTTCATGTCCTTATTGCGGCGCGCGCGCCGAAATTGAATTCCGCTGCGGCGGCCAGGCGCATCTTGAGCGGCCAGGCCCTCATGATCAGGTGTCTGACAGGCAGTGGGCGGAATATCTTTTTTATCGCGATAACCCAAAAGGCGTCAGCCTTGAGCGCTGGGTTCATCGTTTCGGCTGTCGCCAATGGTTCAATGTTGCGCGCAGCACTCTTACGCATGAGATTCTTGCGGTTTACGGCATGGGAGAGCAGCCGCCGCAACTGGAAGGGACGAAGCGATGAGCGGGTTTCGGCTTGAAAAAGGCGGGCGCATCGATCGCTCCAGGCCGCTGTCCTTCACTTTCGAAGGCGTCTCGTATGAAGGCTATGCAGGAGACACGCTCGGCTCAGCGCTTATGGCAAACGGCGTGTCCATGCTCGGGCGGAGTTTCAAATATCACCGCCCGCGCGGGCTTCTCGCCGCCGGTCTCGACGAGCCGAACGCTATCATGCAATTGGAAGACGGGGCTCAGGCGCGTCCGAATGTGAAAGCGACCGGTGTGGAGCTGTATGACGGCTTACGCGCGGCGCCGGTCAACGCCTGGCCCAGCCTTTCTTTTGATTTGTTGTCGGTCAACTCGATGTTCGCCCGCTTCATTCCTGCGGCGTTCTACTACAAGACGTTTATGTGGCCGCATTGGAGTTTGTTCGAGCCGGCGATCCGCCGCGCCGCCGGTCTTGGCGTCAGTCCCGAGGCGTCGGATGAAGATATCTACGACAAGCGTTATGCGGCTTGCGACGTGCTTGTCGTCGGGGGCGGGCCAGCGGGGCTGCAGGCGGCGCAGGCGGCTTCGCGGTCGGGCGCGCGCGTCATGTTGGTCGACCATGACGCCCAATGGGGCGGTTCGCTCATGGCGAGCAACAGGCATGTAGGGCAAGATCCGGCTGATGACTGGATTGGACGCGTTGTGGAGGAGTTGCGGGCGGCGCCGGAAACGCAGCTCTTGAACCGGACGCTGGCTTTCGGCTTTTACGATCATGGCCTTGTCGGCCTGTGCGAGCGACTGACCGATCATTTGCCGCTGGCGGAGCGTTCCGGCCCGCGCTTGCGTTTCTGGAAGGTGCGGGCGAAGTCGGTGATATTGGCGACCGGGGCAATCGAGCGGCCCTTGGTGTTTCCGAATAACGACCGGCCCGGCGTGATGCTTGCGGGCGCCGGCGCGACCTATGCTGCGCGCTATGCGGCGGCGCCGGGGCGCCGCGCCGTCTTCGCTGTCAATAATGACAGTGGATATGAGAGCGCTGCGGTCTTGCGCCGCCTCGGCGTCGATATCGCGGCTATCGCCGATGCGCGCCCAGGATTGTCGGCGAAGGGCGCGCAAATGGCCGCTTCAGGGATTAATGTTTTCACTGCATCGACCATCACGAATGTGCGCGGCGGCAAGAAAGTGCGTGCGGCGGAACTGCACAAGCTTGATGATGACGGGCAGGCGGTCAAGGGAAGCGCCGCTCTCGTCGAATGCGATACGGTGCTGACGTCCGGCGGCTGGTCGCCGGTTGTCCACCTGTATTCTCAGGCGGGCGGCAAATTGCGCTTCGACGAACAGATACAGGCGTTTGTTCCCCGGGAATGCGGGCAGCATGTTTTGTGCGTCGGCGCCGCCGGCGGCGAATTTTCATTGACGCAGGGGCTGGCTGACGCTGCGCGGGCCGGCGCGGCAGCCGCCCGCGATTGTGGTTTCGATGCTGCGGACATAGAGCCCGCGACGGTTGACGGCGAAGCATTCGGTAATATCCGTCCGATATGGCAGGTGGATGTTTCCGGACTGGCGGGAGAGCGCGGCAAGGCGTGGCTCGATTTTCAGAATGACGTGACGTCGGACGATGTCGCGCTCGCTATTCGCGAGAACTTCAAATCCGTTGAGCATGTGAAACGTTATACGACCCTTGGCATGGCGTCCGACCAAGGCAAGACGTCGAATGTCAACGGCATTGGCGTAATGGAAGGAGCGCTTGGAAAGCCGATGGCGCAAGTCGGCACCACGACTTTCCGTCCGCCCTATGATCCGATCGAAATTGGCGCTTTCGCAGGCCGGCGTGTCGGAGAAAACATCGCCCCCTTGCGCCCGCTTGCGGCCGAGGACGCCCATGAAATGCTTGGCGCGCGCTTTGAGGATTACGGCGGATGGCGCCGCCCCGCCTTCTACGCGCAGGATGGTGAAGACGAACACGCAGCTGTTCGCCGCGAAGCGCTCGCCGTGCGTGACGGCGTAGGGCTATTCGAAGCCTCTCCGCTCGGGAAGATCGAAGTTGCGGGGGCGGACGCCAGAGAATTTCTGAACCGCTTCTATGTCAACAACATGGCGACCTTGAAACCGCAGCGCTGTCGCTATGGGGTCATGCTTGATGAAAATGGCGTCGTCCTTGATGACGGCGTGCTCGCCTGTCTCGGTCCGAACCGTTATCTGGCGGGCACCACAAGCGGCCATGCCGCCCTGATAGCGGACAATATGGACGAATGGCTTCAATGCGAATGGCCTGACCTCGACGTGGTGGTGCAAGAGGTCACGACCAATTGGGCTGTGATGAATGTGAACGGGCCGCGCGCGCGCGATCTTCTCCGGAAATTCGATTGCAGCATCGACCTTGCCGCCGAAGCGTTTCCTCATATGCATGTTCGCGAAGGCGAGATCGAAGGAGTGGCCTGCCGCATACAACGGGTCAGCTTCTCGGGGGAGCTTTCATACGAAGTTGCTGTTCCCTGGGGATTTGGCGCCTCTTTCTGGGCTGCGCTGATGGACGCCGGCAGGGAATTCGGCGTTTCGCCTTTTGGCGTGGAGACGCTGATGGCGCTGCGCGTGGAGAAAGGGTTCCTGCATGTTGGAGCGGATACGGATGGTATGACGCTGCCGCAGGATATCGGCTTTGGCGGCGTCATCAGCCGCAAGGCCGCGGATTTTATCGGACGGCGTTCGACAATGCGTCCAGACAGCTTGCGCGACGATCGCCGGCAGTTTGTGGGACTTGAATGTCTTGACGGCAGCGCAAAACCGTTAACGGTCGGCGCCCATGTTCTGCTTCCGGAAAGCGCGCCGCCGGCCTTGACGCAAGGGTGGGTGACGTCAAGCGTCTATTCTGCGGCGCTTGGCAAGCCGGTTGCGCTGGGAATGGTTGCAAATGGCCGTGAAAGAATCGGGGAAGAGGTAAAAATATGGGATCGCGGCGTCTCGCGCCGCGCCCGGATCTCCGCGCCCGGCGCCTATGATCCCGAAGGAAAACGATTGCATGTCTAAGTTGGAAAGAATGTCGCCTCTGGGCCGTGGCATATCTGCGACAGCGTATTCAAGCGAGTTCGTCTCGTTGCGCCAGCAAACGTTTTTCGGCGTCGCAAAAGTGATTGTCAGGAAAAGCGACTTGCTGGGAAGCCCTGAGCTCGAGGCGCTTTTGGGCGTTCGCGCGCCGCAAATGGCGAACACTGTCGTGCAAGGAAGCGGGGTGGAGATTGCCTGGGCGGCGCCCAATCAGTGGCTGCTGTTGGGTGATGAGGCCGAAGTTGCGAGGATATGCGCCGCGGCGCAAACGGCGTTTAGGGATGAGACGGCCCTCGTGCTGCAACTCACTCATGCTTATGCGGTGTTTCAGATCGAAAAGACCGGCGCGCGCGACGTGCTCGCCTCTCTCTGTCCGTTGGATCTTCACCCGCGGGCGTTTGCGCCTGGGCGCTGCGCGCAATCGCTGCTCGGCGACGCGGGTGTTTTCATTCAACAGTGCAATGAAGCGCCGTCATTCCGGCTGATGGTCGATCAGACCTATGCAGGCTATGCGTGGCGCTTGCTGAGCGAAGCCTGCAAGTCCTTGTCTTCAAGCTAAACAGAGATCGATATGGCGGGCGGACCTGCTCGCTCGACCCATCAGAATTGGTCTTCACGTCTGACCTTCACTCTGGCGACGATCGGCCTGCCCTTGGGCGGACTGTTCGCTTCCGTGTTTGCGGGGTGGGTGATGTCGAGAGTCAGCATCGCAGAGGAGCTGGGACTCAACCCCGATGGCGCGGCACTCAAGGTTTGGCGCGCGCTTGTCCGATGGCTGGCGCCGGCGCTTATCGCCATCATGATCGCGGCGGGCGTCAGCGGGTGATCAGGCCCATTTGCGGTTACTCTTTTCCACGGCTTCGCTATAGCGCTGTCCGCAAAGAATATGCAGATAGATCGGCGCCGCCGTCAGGCGTTTACTGCGTGTCTGACGGGTGTGGTAGCCCATGGCGTAATAACCGATTTGATGGAAATAGAAGACGCGAGCCCGGAATGCTGCTTCCTCTTCATCGCAGCCGAGCGCTAAAAAAAGCTTCTTTAACCGCCGGATTCGGCCGGCATCAACGCGATCGACCGTTTTTTTAATTTGCTCGTCGATTCGGGCCCATTCCCGGATGGCGAGATCGAAAGATGATGAGAAATCTTCTTCCAAAACGACGCGCTGGACAAGCTCATGAAGCTTGTCCGCTGCTTCAGTCGCAGTGGAAACGCCTTCGAGGGGCGGCAGCATGTCGTTGGTGTCGACCCAGTGCTGTACGAGCCGGTCGATAATGTCCTGTTGATTTTTGAAATGATGATAAAAACCGCCACGGGTCACCCCAAGAGTTTTCGCCAGGCGGTCTACTTTCACGCCCGCCACGCCGTCCTGGATGAGGGCCTGTTTTGCTGTTTCCAGCCATTCTTCCGGTGTGATTTTGGTCGTGTTGGCCATTCTTCTACCCAGCATACAGTTTTTTACTTCTATGTATGTTTTGCCGAATTTCTTCCGGAAAGCAATAAAATGTACAGCCCTGTTCCGCCAAACAGCCGGAAAAACAAGAGGTTTTCAAAAAGATCGACGAAAATTCAAGTTAAAAATACACTATTGTATTATATTGAGTGTTGCGCTAGACCGGCGCCGCAACAGAGAAAACAGAGCCCTATGACGTCAATTCAATCTCGACAGCTCGTGCTGCGCGTGTCCTGCGCCGATAAAAAGGGCGTGCTCGCCAAAGTGACATCCGCGCTTGCAGAAAATGATTGCGACATACGCGAGGCGGCGGTCTTTGGCGATTCGGAGTCCGGAAAATTTTTTATACGTCTGCGCGCCGCTAGCGAACGTTATGACCGCGAGGCGATGGAAGAAATATTGCACCCCCTCGCAGAGCGGTTGGAGCTCGACATGAATCTGTTCGACCTCCGCCGGAAAACACGTGTGGTTGCGGCCGTGTCAAAATTTGATCACTGCTTGGCGGATCTCTTGCACAAAGAGCAGATCGGCGCCTTGCCTGTCGATATCGTGGCCGTGGTTTCCAATCATCCGGATTTGGAAAAGCTGGCGCGCTGGTACGGCAAGCCTTATTATTTTCTGCCAGTTTCGAAAGACACAAAAACGGAACAGGAAGACGCGATTTCGGAACTGGTTGAAGAGCATAGCGCAGACATATTGGTCTTGGCGCGCTATATGCAGATTCTGAGCGACCGCATGGCGCGGCGCTTCTCCAATCGTTGCATTAACATTCATCACTCTTTCCTGCCGAGCTTCAAAGGCGCAAAGCCCTATCACCAGGCTCACGAGCGCGGTGTGAAACTGATAGGCGCGACGGCGCATTATGTGACGGAAGATCTGGACGAGGGGCCGATTATCGAACAGGACGTTCGCCGGGTGACCCATGCAACAAGCGCTGAAGCGATGGTTGAGATCGGCCGTGAAGTCGAGGCCTCTGTCCTGTCCCGCGCGTTGAAGTGGCATGCGGAGCACCGTGTCTTCCTGACCGGCGGGCGCACCATTGTGCTGTAGTAGAAGCGGCGCAGGCTGCTGCGGCTGCAAATGCTAAAGAGCGGGGCGGTTTTTACCGCCGCGCTCTTTTCGTGTTGTCTTAGGCTTTGATGCTTAGAGGCCTCCGGCTTTACCGGCGCGCCGATCAGGTCATAGCGGTCGGAACAAAGCCGCAGCGGAGATGTTCTGATGTTGATCTCTGGAGACCGCGATGGCCCAACCCAAACTTGCGCTGGATCAAGGCGCCCAGCTTCTGCGCCCGCACGCGCCGCGCGCGTGTAAAACGCGTCGCGTCGGTCTATAGGCGGGCGTCTGCCATGTCAGGATTGTTGAAGTCGCTTTCCAAGGAAAAGAGATGGACTGGACCTGCTGCCGGCGCGCTCGGTTTCCTTGAGGGGTCTTTTGTTGTTTTTCCCATGGAGCCCTTGTTCATTCCGATGATGGCGGCGCGTCATGCGCGCGCCTGGATTGTCGCGTTATGGCTGCTTGTCGGCAATGTTCTTGGCGGGCTGCTCATGTATGGAGTTGGCGCGTTCCTGCTTGAACCGGTGGCGGAACCGCTTTTTCGAGTTCTCGGCGTCGAAGGGCGATATGAACAGGCAAGCGCTGATATTGAGAACAACGCCTTCACCTCCTTGTTTCTGGTCGGCGTGACGCCCTTTCCATTTCAGGTCGGCACGGCCGCCGCCGGCGCGATAGGCGTTTCCGTGCCGGTTTTTCTGGCCGCCGTGTCGTTGTCGCGCGGCGTCAGATATATGGCGCTGGCGGGGCTTGTGATGCTGATCGGCGCGCGCGCCCGCGAATTCATAGAGCGCCATGAGCGCGCTATTTTTATTGCCGGCGCAATGCTGTTTGTAGTTTTGGGCGCGTGGATTCTCTGGAAGGGATAGCGTGAACAGAGCGCAGCAATATGACGTCAGGGAATTGCTCTATCCGGCGAAATTGCCATGACATGCAAAGAGTGCGGGCGCAGGCCGGTGCGGAATTCGCGGATGCGCGCAATTGTCAAAATTTCCTTCTCCCAAGAGGGGTAAAGGCGTGCTCGAACGCCTTAATTGGCCTCGGAAATTTGTAATACGGGGCGCTTTGGGCCATTCTTGCGTGCGACGCCAGATCCGAAAGTCCATTCGCTGCGTGAGGCAGCCAAGATAAGGAGAATTTCCACCTATGTGCGGCATCGCCGGCGAAATTCGATTTGATCAGCAATTCCCCGACTATGACGCTGTAGCGCGCATGACCAAAGCGATTGCGCCGCGCGGGCCCGACGGATCCGGGGTTTACGCGCAAGGATCGGTTGCCTTCGGTCATCGCCGGCTGAAAATCATCGATTTATCGGATCACGCCGCGCAGCCCATGGTCGATGCGCGTCTCGGGCTCGCGATCGTCTTCAATGGCTGCATCTACAATTACAAGGAGCTGCGGGAAGAGCTCATCCAGAAGGGCTATGACTTCTTCTCCACGGGCGACACGGAAGTCGTTCTCAAAGCCTTCCACGCCTGGGGGGCGGAGGCGGTGGAACGCTTTCAGGGTATGTTCGCCTTCGCCATCGCCAATCGCGACACCGGCGCCGTTACGCTCGCGCGTGACCGCTTCGGCATCAAGCCGCTTTATTATTCGGAGCTTCCGGGCGGTCTGCGTTTCGCCTCGACATTGCCTGCGCTGCTCGCAGGCGGCGGCGTCGACACGGAAATCGACCGGGGAGCACTGCACAACTATATGACCTTTCACGCGGTCGTGCCGCCGCCGCGCACGATCCTCAAAGGCGTGCGCAAATTGGCGCCGGCGACCATCGCGGAATACTCAAAGGACGGCGATTGCAAACAACGCCAATACTGGTCGCCGTCTTATGAACGCGATGCTTCCATGGCGGGGCTCAGCCGCGAGGACTGGCGCGATCTCGTGCTCGAAGCGCTGCGCAAATCCGTGAAGCGGCGTATGACGGCGGACGTCCCTGTGGGCGTGCTTCTGTCCGGCGGCGTCGATTCGAGCATGCTTGTGGGGCTCCTCGCCAATGAAGGTCAGGAAGGGCTGATGACCTTTTCCATCGGCTTTGAAGAAGCCTATGGCGAGAAGGGCGATGAGTTCACCTATTCCGATCTCATCGCGGAAAGGTTCAACACCGACCACCACAAGATCTTCGTGCCGTCGAATGAATTGATGACGCACCTGCCGGACACCATCAACGCCATGTCCGAGCCTATGGTCTCCTATGACAATGTCGGTTTCTTCCTCCTCAGCCGCGAAGTTTCAAAACATATCAAGGTGGTGCAGTCGGGGCAGGGCGCCGACGAGGTCTTCGGCGGCTATCACTGGTATCCGCCGCTGCGTGACTCCAACGACGTGGTCGGCGATTATTCAAAGGCGTTTTTCGACCGCAGCCATGAAAAGCTGAAAACCCATCTCGCGCCCGAATGGATGGCGCCGGACGATGTCAGCGGCGATCTTGTCGCCAAGCATCTTCTGGGCGCCGGCGCGCAAACCCCCGTCGACCGGGCGCTTCGCCTCGATTCCCATGTCATGCTGGTGGACGATCCGGTCAAGCGCGTCGACAACATGACCATGGCCTGGGGGCTGGAGGCGCGCGTGCCTTTCCTCGATCATGAACTGGTGGAGCTGGCCGCGCGCATACCGCCGGAACTGAAACTCGCCGGTGAAGGCAAGGGCGTGTTGAAGGACGCCGCCCGCCTTGTTGTGCCGTCCGAGGTCATCGACCGCAAGAAGGGCTATTTCCCGGTGCCGCAGCTAAAATATATCGAAGGGCCCTATCTGGAGCTGGTGCGCGATGCGTTGCATTCGCAGCCGGCGCGCGAGCGCGGTCTCTTCAATCAGGATTACATCTCGACGCTGCTTGACGATCCGCCCTCGCACATCACGCCCTTGCGCGGTTCGGAATTGTGGCAGGTCGCGCTTCTTGAACTCTGGCTTCAATCGCACGGCATATAGGTTCCGCGCATGAGCAACGACACGCGCCCCTCAAAAGACGACAAGGAGACCCGCTCGCCGGAAGAGCATCATGCGCGGCGGCTGCGCGAGCAGGCGTTGAAGCCGCCGCTGGAAAGACCGCTCGACGGCGAAACGCCCGGAGAACCGAATGCGGTGCTCGAATGCGGCTGGGGCCGGCTGATTTTCGGCCACACCTTCAAGGAGAATGCGCGGCTTCGCGAAGTCCTGCGCGACGAGCGGCCGACGCGGCGCGACATCGCGATTTATATCCGCGACCCGCATGTGCTCCTCGCCAATGCGCCGCTGGAGTTGTTTCTCGACCCGTCGCACACCTATCGTCTGGACCTTGCGACCTACCGGCCCGCCGAGCAAACGCCTGACGGCTTCTTCATCCGGCGTCTCACGGCGCTTTCCGATGCCGAAGAAATCAACCGGATCTACGCCCTGCGCGGGCTGGTGCCGGTGCCGAGCGATTTTTTCTGGCGCCAGCGCGACGCGCGGACGATTTCCTATCTTGTCGCGGAGGACAATGTCACCGGCGCGGTGTTGGGCACGGTGATGGGCGTCGATCATCATCATGCTTTCAACGATCCGGAGCACGGGTCTTCCCTGTGGTGCCTTGCGGTGGACCCGCAGGCGCGCCAGCCCGGCATCGGCGAAGCGCTGGTGCGCCGTCTTGCAGAACAATATAAGGCGCGCGGCGCCGCCTATCTCGATCTGTCGGTGATGCACGACAACGAACAGGCGATTGCGCTTTATGAAAAGCTGGGCTTCGAACGCATCCAGTTTTTCAATATCAAGCGGAAAAACCCGATCAACGAAAAGCTGTTCATCGGCTCCGATCTCGAAGCCTCGCTCAATCCCTATTCGAAAATTATCGTCAAGGAAGCGCGCCGCCGCGGCATTCATTTCGAAGTGACCGATGCCGAGAACAACTATTTCCGGCTGTCTTTCGGCGGGCGCACCATCCATTGCCGCGAAAGCCTGACCGAACTGACGACCGCCATCGCCATGTCGATCTGCGACGACAAATCCGCTGCGCGCCGCATCGTGAAAGAGGCCGGCGTGAAGACCCCGGCGCAGATGGAGATCGGCGAGGACCGCAGCGAGGCCGTCGATTTCCTGAAAGCCCAGAAGCGCGTCGTGGTCAAACCCTGTCAGGGCGAGCAGGGCCGCGGCATTTCCGTTGGCGTCGACAATGAGGCCGATCTCGAAACGGCCATTGAGGAAGCGCGCAAGGTTTCAAACCGCGTGCTCCTCGAGGAATATTTCGAGGGCGTCGATCTGCGCCTTGTGGTGATTGACTTCCGGGTCGTCGCCGCCGCCATGCGCTCGCCGCCGAAAGTCTTCGGCGACGGCGTGCGCGATATCAAAACGCTGATCGAAAACCAGAGCCGGCGGCGCGCCGCCGCGACGGAAGGCGAATCGAAAATCCCCATTGATGACGACACCATCCGGACTGTTGCGGAAGAGGGTTACGAATTGTCCGATGTCCTGGAGAAGGAAAAAGAACTCGTGGTGCGCAAAACCGCAAACCTCCACACGGGCGGCACCATTCACGATGTGACGGACGAAGTGCACAACGCCTTGCTCGAGGCCGCCGTGAAGGTCGCGCGCGCCATCGACATTCCGGTGGTGGGCGTCGATTTCATGGTCACTTCCGCGCGCGCGCCAGAATATATCTTCATTGAAGCGAATGAACGGCCCGGTCTCGCCAATCACGAGCCGCAGCCCACGGCCGAGCGTTTCATGGATCTCCTCTTTCCGTTATCAATTGCAGAAGCCGACAAGAAAGCGTTGCGAAAGCCGAAAAGCGGACATCCGTAACGAAGGGTCTTATGGGAAAACTTGACGTCGATACGAACTACATTCTCGAAATCCTGAAGAAGCTGCTCGAGATTCCGAGCCCCACGGGATACACGGACGCGATTGCGCGTTTCGTCAGCGAGGAGCTGCACTCCCTCGGGCTCGAACCGAAACTGACCCGCCGCGGCGCCGTAATGGCGATCCGCAAGGGCGAGGAACATCGCGGCGCCCGCGCCATTGTTTCGCACCTGGATACGCTGGGCGCGCAGGTAAAGCGCCTCAAGGAAAACGGCCGTCTCGAAGTCGTGCCCATCGGCCACTGGTCGGCGCGGTTCGCGGAAGGCGCCCGCATCACGCTATTCTCAGGCAAGGGCTCTTATCGCGGCACGATCCTGCCGCTGAAAGCGTCCGGCCACACGTTCAACGATGAAGTCGACGAACTGCCGGTAGGCTGGCCCTATACAGAAGCGCGCATCGACGCGCCGTCGCGCTCTGTCGACGATCTTCACAAGCTCGGCATCGAGGTCGGCGATATTATCGCGGTCGATCCGCAGCCGGAGTTTCTCGATAATGGCTTTATCGTTTCCCGGCATCTCGACAACAAGGCCGGGGTGGCGCTGATGCTCGGCGCCCTGAAGGCGATGCAGGAGGCGAACGCCGAAACGCCGGTCGACATTCACTGGATGTTCACCATCGAAGAGGAGGTCGGCGTCGGCGCCTCCACGGTTATCGAGAAAGAAGTCGCCGCGCTCCTCGCGATCGATAACGGCACGACCGCGCCCGGCCAGAACTCCGATGAATTCGGCGTGACGATCTGCATGGCCGACCAGGGCGGCCCGCTCGACTTCCACCTCACCAAGAAGCTCGTGGATATCTGCAAGAGCGAGTCGATCCCCTATCAGAAAGACGTATTCCGCTATTACCGCTCGGACCTGTCGAGCGCGCTCGAAGCCGGGCACGATATCCGCACGGCGCTCGCCACCTTCGGGATTGACGCCTCGCACGGCTATGAGCGCATCCATGTGCATGCGCTGGTTTCCATTGCGGAGCTGATTACGGCCTATACGACCAGTCCGTTCGGCATCAAGCGCGATATGTATGAGAAAGCGGGCCTCAAGGGCTTTACATCGCAGCCTATGGAAAAGGCGCCGCAGGATCTCTCCAAGGACGTCAAAGAGAAATACCTGAAGCACGATCAGTGAGTGCGCTGACGCTTACGGGCCGGTGTTCTTTTCTGTTTGGCGTGGCGCGCGTCAGTCGCTGTATGTCAGCGGCAGGTCATAGCCTTTGAGATCTTTGCGCCGGGGATAGCCATAAGTGATTTTGCTGTGCGTGAGCCCAGCCTGGACGATGGCCGCCGCCTGGAGGATTGTCGCCGGCACCGGGTCGATGACCGGAACGCTGAGCCCTTCGCGCGCGAGCGCGCCTGAAATCGCATCCGCACACCCGAGAAATCCAGTGCAGCCGAAAATAATCGCGCTGGCGCCGTCTTCGCGCACGGCGGCGATGGACGCCGCCGAGAGCTGGTCCTGGGTTTTGCCGATATTGTTCTCGATTTCGAGGACTGGCATGTCGATCACGCGGATGGAGGCGAGCTTGCTCTCCACGCCGTAAATCTTGACGAGATTGTTGAGCATCGGGACCACGGAATCGAGCACGGTCACGATGCTGAATTTCTGGCCGAGCATGGCGGCGAGATGCGCGCTCGTCTCCATGGGCCCGAGAACCGGGATCGAAACCGCCTCGCGCGCCGGTTTCATGCCGGGATCGCCCATGCAGTCAATGACGATGGCGTCGGCGCCGGCCGCTTCGGCCTCGATGCATTTCTTGATTGTGCCGGGAACCGAAAGCGCCTCGTCGATCTCCGATTCGATGGAGGCCGGTCCGGTTTCCAGCAAATGATGGGTGATTTTAATCCCGTATTTCTCAAGGGGCGTGACGTCATCGAGAGAACGAATGCCTTCGGTGATCACCGGGGTGACCAGATGAATGTTTGTCG
>JAUIMC010000002.1 GCA_030433215.1 Alphaproteobacteria bacterium | reverse complement strand
TGTGGACGACCACCCGCAGGCGACATTCTCGACGACCGATATCCGCGCCGTGGGGGACGCCTATGAGGCGGACGGCGTTCTCAAGATCAAGGATTACGAACAGCCGATCACGCTTGCCTTCGATCTTGACATCGAGGGCGACGAAGCCACAGCGCGCGGCGGCGTCGATCTCATGCGCTCCAATTTCGGCCTTGGCGAGAATGACGAGTGGCTGGAAGAGGAGGGCGTCGCGCTCGAGGTCCGCGTCGAATTCGAGATCAGGGCGACGCGGAAGGACTAGGCCGCCCTGCCGCGGCCTTTCCGTTCCGGCGCGTCCTCGTCGAACAGCTCGGCGAGCTGGTCGATGATGGCGCCGCCAAGCTGGTCCACATCGACAATGGTCAGCGCCCGGCGGTAATAGCGCGTCACGTCATGGCCGATGCCGATGGCGAGGAGTTCGACCGGCGACTTGTTTTCGATGAAGGCGATCATCTCGCGCAAGTGCCGCTCCAGATAGGCGCCGCCATTCGCGGAAGACGTGGTGTCGTCCACCGGCGCGCCGTCGGAGATCACCATCAGGATGCGCCGCGATTCCGGCCGGCCAATCAGGCGCTGATGCGCCCAGGAGAGCGCCTCGCCGTCGATATTCTCCTTCAGGAGGCCTTCCTTCATCATCAGGCCGAGAGACGAACGCGCGCGCCGCCAGGGCGCGTCAGCGGATTTGTAGATGACATGGCGCAGATCGTTGAGCCGGCCCGGCTTGGCGGGGCGTCCGTCCGCAACCCATTTCTCGCGGGACTGGCCGCCCTTCCAGGCGCGAGTCGTAAAGCCGAGAATCTCCACCTTGACGCCGCAGCGTTCCAGCGTGCGCGCGAGAATGTCGGCGCAGATCGCGGCGATGGTGATGGGCCGTCCGCGCATGGAGCCGGAATTGTCGATGAGGAGCGTCACTACCGTGTCGCGGAAATCCTGTTCCTGCTCCATCTTGTAGGAAAGCGGCTGCATGGGATCGACAATGACGCGCGCAAGGCGCGCCGCGTCGAGAACGCCTTCGTCGAGATCGAACATCCAGCTGCGGTTCTGCTGCGCCAGCAATTTGCGCTGTAATTTGTTGGCGAGCCGCGCCACGACCGCGTGGAGATTTTCAAGCTGGCGGTCGAGAGAACGGCGAAGGCGCTGAAGCTCTTCCGCATCGCACAGATCGACCGCCTCGGCGATTTCGTCGAACTCGGTCGTATAGGCTTTGTAGGCTTCGCCGGTGTCGCCTTCGAATTGCGAGCGCAGGGCGGAGACCTTGGCGTTTTCGGACGCGCCGTCATCCTCCTCGGCCTGGCTTTCCATGTCGTCCTGCGACATGTCGCTGTCGCTCGATTCCGACTCGCCGGAGCCGGGATCGTCAGGCATTTCATCGGCGCCGGTTTCGTCGTCGCCTTCGCTCTCGTCTTCCTCGGACTCGTTTTCGGACTCGTCGCCGTTCTGTTCTTCGTCGCTTTGCTCGTCGCCCTGGTCGTCGTCATCGAGATCGAGATCGCGCAGGACGTCCCGGGCGAGACCGGCAAAGGCCTCCTGATCGTCGAGGGAGGCCGCGTCGGCAAGCGCATCGAGCGCCGGCCCGGCCCGTTCCTCAAGCTCGTCGCGCCAGATTTTCATGATGCCGGCGGCGGCGGCGGGCGGGGCGCGGCCGGTCAGCCTTTCGCGCAGGAGCAGCGCGGCGACATCCGCCATGGGCATGGCGTCGGTCGCGGACTGGCGGTCATAGCCCTTGTCGAGAATGGTCTTTTCGAGCGAGGCGGCGAGATTGTCGCCGACGCCTTTGAGGTGGATTGCGCCGATCGCCTCGCAGCGGGCGTTTTCGAGCGCGTTGAAGACGGCCCGCGCCTCCGCGCCTTTCGGGGAAAGCCGGGCGTGGGCGCCGCTGTCATGATGGGCAAGCCGCAGCGCCGCCGCATCGCCTTCGCCCCGCGCGATCGCCGCCGACGCCGCATCGAGCACCCGGGCGGGCAGGGGAATGCGCGCGGATTTGCCCTGCACGGCGGCATGTTCCCCGCCGAACGAGACCTCGACGTCGCGCTGGGCGGAAAGCGCCCGCGTCGACTGCAAGAGCGCGCGTTTGAAGGCCTCGCGGATTTTTTCCTTGTCCGTCATCATGGGGCCGTTATAGGGCCCCGGCCCGGCCGGTCCAAGGGGGCGCGGCGCCTCAGCCTAGGAGGCGAGGGCGCGGCTTCGGGCCAGCGGCAGGCGCAGGCGGAAATGGCAGCCTTTGCCGGGCTCGGATTCGAGCCAGAAATCCCCGCCCATGCGGGTCAACGACTTCCGGCAGATGGCCACGCCGAGGCCCGATCCTTCGTCGTCCTCGCCGGTGCGCACCCGCTCCAGCGGATAGAACAGGCGTTCGGCGCTCTCCGTGCTCATGCCGGCGCCATTGTCCTTGACGCCCAAGACGGCGGCGCCGTCTTCGACGACCCAGGTGAACTCCACATGGGGCTTGACGCCTTCCGGCGCGTGCTTCCAGGCGTTGTCGATGAGATGTTTGAAGACCAGCGTCAGGCTGTGCGGATCGGCAATGACGTCGGGCGAGCCGGCGAAGCGGAAATCCAGCCGGCAGCTGGCCTCGTTGATATCCAGAAGGTCGATCGCCGCTTCGATGCACTCGCGCGCGGCGACCGGCTGCATCGACAATTCGCCGATGGGAAGGCGCGACATGTAAAGCACGTCCTTGATGAGCGCGCCGCTGCGCTTAGCCGCGGACGCCATGAAGGCGAGTTCGTTGCGCATGCGCCCGGAGCTTTTCGCTTCCGGCGTATCCAGCAGGGCATGGGCCGTTGTGATGATGCGGGTCAGGGGTTCTTGAAGATCCACGGACGCAACGCGGGCGAACTGGTCGATCTCGCGGTTCTGCTGGCGGATCTTTTCTTCCTGGGCCCGCTCGATGGTGATGTCGCGCATGGTCGCCACGGCGCCGATAGGCTCGCCTTTGGCGTTTTTCATGGGCGCGGCGTTTGAGCAGAAGAACCGTTTCGGCTGGTCCGGCGTGACAATGGCGAGATGCTGGCCTGTAACTTTTTCACCGCTGAGGGCGCGGAACAGGGGCACGTCCTTTTCCGCCAGCAGCGTCTCGCCGTCCGCATCGTAAAGACTGTAGGTCTTGGGCCAGGCCGACGAGTCGAGCGGCATGGCGTCAAGACCGTGAATGGCGCGCGCCTGTTTGTTGAAGACCGAAAGCTTGCCGTTGGCGTCGGCGGCGACGATGCCTTCATTGATCGAGTCCATGACGGTCGACAGGAATTCGCGGTTCTCGGCGAGCTCGTCGGCTTTTTCCTGCACTTCCTGTTGCGCCTTGCGGGCCGCGTCCATGGCGTTCTTGACGAGATGTTCGTAGATGACGGCGTGCATAGCGACCGCGATGGTCAGGAGGATCGCCGCGGACGCGTAAAGCAGGCTCATCTGCTGCGGCGTGTGCGGCGCGGGTGCCGTCAAGCCGTTCACATTGGCGGCGGTGTAGCCGGCCATCATGAGGATCGAAATGACAGCCGAGACGATGCCGGCGCGCCAGCCCAGAAACACCGTGGCGACCATGGGCAGGAACGGCACATAAAAGAGCGCCGGCGCCGGTCCGCCGCCCTGGCTCATCGCCGCCCAGGCAAGCCCGAGATAAGTCGCCGTCAGGAGCGCGATGGCGGCGGGTTTGAGTTTCTTCGTGAAGTGATAGAACGCGAAGATCGCCGCAAAACAGGTCAGGGTGGTAAAGCCCGCGATGCGCGCGCCGGTCAGGCCGGGGGCGAACAGAATGGGCAGCGTGTTCTGCAAGACGCCCATCGCGAAAAACACGCCCAACACCAGATAAAATACAAGGTCTCGGTGCTGCTGGATCACCCAGGGAGAGTTGGGCAGACCGGACAGGGCGGATGACAGCTTGGGCATTTCTTCGCCTTACACACAAAAACCCCCTCACCATCTTCGGATTTGGTTAATTTTGCTTAGCCATCGAGCGTATTTGGAGACGGCGGCGGCGCGTTTTAGCGCCGTTTTTTGAGCTCGCGATCGTAGGCGAGGAAGCCCGCTTCAAGCTGTTTCACCTCCGGCGAGGCGCAGTCATAATTGCTCATCAGCCGCTCCGCGCCCTGCCTGAGAAAGGTGATCTGCGCGTCATTGAGGAAAAGATCGAGCATTTGCTGCTGGGCGGAGCCGGTCGCCGTGTCGAAGAGCGTGTTGAAATGGCCGGAAAACTCCGGGTTGATCCGGTAGTAATCGCGGTCGGTCCAGCCCTCGACGCGGCGGATCTCGTTGCCGAAGCCGTCTCTGGTCACCATGTCCGTGCGTTGTGAAATCTCGACCGTCCGCGCGCCGGGCTTCAGGCATTTCTCGTAGGCGCGGTCATAATTGACGAGATAGGTCCCCATGACGGCGTAAAGGGCCGACATGTTCTGGAGGCCGTGGGCCATATCTTGCGCCGTCGTTCCCGGTCTTTGACCGGCGAGCGCGTCGATGAGGGGGCCCATCTGGATGACCTGCTGCGCGCCGAAGGTCATGAGCGGGCGGATGCCCGCGACATAGTCGCGGTCGAGGGCGCGCAGGGCCTCGAAATCCTGATTGTAAAGCGCATTGAAATAGACGGCGCCGGGGATGTCCTTGAAAGGCCGCGTTCCGGCGAGGCCTTTATCGATGGCGGCGGCGACCTGGCGCACCGGCCCTGCGTCGAGATCGCCTTCGATGAAGTACTTGTCTTCAATCGCGCGAATGGCCGGCGCCGTATTGACGCTTTCGATCTCCTTGCGGATGTCGCCCGCATGTTTGCGCTGAAGCGCCTGACGCGCCTTGTCGCGCTGGCTGCGCGTCTTCGCAAATGCGGGGAGCTCGGTCAGGCCGGCATAGTCCCGGGTCAGCCGGCGTTCAAAGGTCACGATCTGCGCAAGGCCTTCCGTTCCGCGCGCGTCTTTTTCCAGCGCGCGGAAGGCGTCGCTTTCGGCTTTTGCGAATTGAGCGGCGAGGTCATTGGTCTTCTTTTTGAAAACCGATGCGGCGTCATTGCAGGACCGGCGGCTGGCGGCGGGACAGTCGCCGCCCGCTTCGAGCTGATGGACCCAGGCGTTCATATAGATCGCCTCGCCGGCGTCCTCGGCCACGGCTGCAAAAACTTTCGCCGCGTCGGCAAGATAATAGTCGAGCCCGGCCGCCACCATCTCCATATCGACGTCGCCGCGGCTTTGCGCTTCGAGCTGCATGTTCACGAGGGTGCGGAAGTCGTCTTTGTTGCGCTCAATCCGTTCCGCGATCTCGTCATTATCGCGGGAGCTTTCCGCCGCTTCGACGACCGGAGCGATCTTTGCATCGAACGCGGCCGCCTTCGGATCGCCGCGCAAGCCGAGGCGGTTCGGCGCGGCGCGCAGGGCGACAGCCTGCGAATAGCCGAAATTGACGCCGCGCTTCATTTCCGCGTCGACCCAGCCGGCCCAGTCGTCAAAAACGGCGTTACGCAAGAATGTCTGGTTTTCCGCGTCGTAGCTCTTGTAGTTGCGCAGATCGGCGCCGATGCGCAGGATTTTGATGTTCCGGGCGCGGTCCTCGGTTTCTGCGCAGGAGCCGGAGATCAGCGCGCTCGCCGACAACAGGGCTTCCGCTTCCATATCGCGGAACGACGCCCCGAAAGCCGGTTTGAAAACCGCGTCGTCGAACGGCGCCGCGCCCTCGATCACGGCGTCGACCCATTTACGGTATTTCGCGGGGCAGCTTTCGCCTGAAATGACGGCTCTTCGGTCCTCGCGAATGGCGGTTGCGGCGGTCTTGAAGTTTTCGATTTTCTGCGCGGCTTTGCCTTTCGCTGCGACGCCGGCGCATTGGCGCTCAGCGCCGCCGGCGGTTGTTTCAAAGGCGTTGACGAGCGCGCGATCGCCATCGCCCGGGGCCAGCATGAAATCGAGATAAAGACCGCGCGCGCGTTGCGGGTTTTCGGTTTCATCCCGCGCCGTGCGCAGGCTGAAGAGCTGTGTTTCCGGCTCGTATTCGCCTTCGCCCCGCCGGTCTTTGTGCTCCACATAAAAGGGCGTCGGCTTCCTTTCATCCGCGAGCGCATGGTCGATGGAGGCGACGCCGGAAACGGTCCTTACGGATTGCTCCAGGTCGACGGAAAGCGGGTAGGCGCCCGACGGGCAGAAGAGAACGCCTTTCCAGTCGCCCGAGACCTGCAAGGGTTTTTTCGGCGCCGCGCCGCTGCGGGCGGCGCGGTAATCGTCGAGGAACGATCCGGTTTTGCGCTTGATGGAAACGCTTTCCGTGCCGGCTTCGCCTGCCGCCGGGCCGGTCTCCTGACTGTTCGCGGCTTCTCCGCCGCAGGCCGAACACAAAATTACTGACGCAAAAAAGACACTCGAAAACCGGAACGCCATGCTCTCTCCCCCTCAAGGCGGGAAGAGTTTAGGGTTCGCCGCGCCGTCAGGTCAAACAGGTCTGAATAGAAAAAGCCCCGGTCGCCCGGGGCTTTTCTCATGCGATGGCGCGGAGCGTCACCAGATTTCAACACGCTCTTCAGGCGGCAGATAGAGATCGTCTTCTTCGGTGACGCTGAAGGCGTCGTACCAGGCGTCCATGTTTCTGACGACGCCGTTGACGCGGAACTCCGCCGGCGAATGGGGATCGGTGGCGATCTGGTTTTTGAGGGCCTCTTCTCGATTGAGGCGCTTCCAGACCTGGGCCCAGGACAGGAAGAAACGCTGATCGCCCGTGAAGCCGTCGATCACCGGCGCTTCCGCGCCGCCAAGCGAGAGCTTGTAGGCGTGATAGGCCATGGCGAGCCCGCCCAAATCGCCGATATTCTCACCCATGGTGAGGTCGGGATTGAGCGGAAAGCCCGGAACCGGCTCATAGGTTTCATACTGCGCGCCGAGCCTGTCGGTGAGCACATGGAAATTGGCGGCGTCTTCTTCCGTCCACCAGTCGCGCAACACGCCGTCGCCATCGGACTTGCGGCCCTGATCGTCAAAGCCGTGACCGATCTCATGGCCGATGACGGCGCCGATGCCGCCATAATTGACGGCGGGGTCCGCATTTGGATCGAAAAACGGCGCTTGAAGGATCGCGGCCGGAAAGACGATTTCGTTGCGCGAGGAGGAGTAATAGGCGTTTACGGTTTGCGGCGTCATGCCCCACTCGGTTTCGTCCACCGGGCCGCCGAGCCGCGAGATCGACCAGTTCCACTGGAACTCGCTGGCGTTCTTGTCATTGCGGAAGGCTTCGCCGGGACTGACCTTGAGGTCTGAATAGTCCTGCCATTTGTCGGGATAGCCGATCTTCGGCGTAAACTTGGAGAGTTTTTCCAGCGCCTGGGCTTTCGTCTCCTCGCCCATCCACTCAAGGGTTGCGATGCGGTCTTCAAGGGCGCTGCTGAGATTGGCGACCAGCGCTTCCATCTGCTGCTTGGACGCGGGCGGAAAATACTTCTCCACATAAATCTTGCCGACCGCTTCGCCCATGGCGCCGTTCACCGCCGCAACGCCGCGCTTCCAGCGTTCGCGCTGTTTCGGCGTGCCGCGAAGCTCTGTGCCGAAAAACTCAAAGCTCGCCTGGTCGAGCGCGGAAGGCAGAACGTCGGAATGATCATTGAGATCGTGGAATTTGAGATAGGCCTTCCAGGTCTCCACCGGCGTTTCGGCGAAAATCTTCGCCAGCGCCTGAACAGCGTCGTCCTCGCGCAGCACGAATTCGTTCTCGCCGCCAAGACCGGCGGTTTCAAACATGATTTCCCAGGGCATTTCCGGCGCGAAGGCTTTCAGCTCGTCGACGGTCTTGAGGTTATAAGTGAGATCGCGGTTGCGGCGCTTGGCGGGCTCCCAATGGACTTCGGCCATGCGCTTTTCGAGATCGAACACCGCCTGCGCTTTCGGCCCGGCGTCCGCGACGCCGGCGAGGGTCAGCGCCTTTTCGATATAGGCGACATATTTCGGACGTTTGTCGGCGAACTTGTCATCGAGATAATAATCCCGGTTCGGAAGGCCGAGACCGGCTTGCGTGAGATAGGCGACATACTGGCTGGTGCGCTTGGCGTCGACGCCCACATAAGCGCCGATCGGCGTAGAGGCGCCGAAAGCCGGATCGCCCATCAGGCGCGCGACGTCTTCATGGGTTTGAAGCGCGTCGATCTTCGCGAAGTCTTCGGCGAGAACCTCGAAGCCTTTCGCATCAATCGCCGCATTATCGAGATAGGCGGCGTAAAAATCGCCGACCTTCTGTTCCAGCGACCCCTCGGGCGCGTTGCTCGCCGCAGCGGTCTCGATGATTGTCTTGACGCGGGCCTCGGAGCGCTCGAACAGCACCGTGAAAGAGCCGTAGCTCGAATATTCTTCGGGAATTTCGAAACTCTCGAGCCACTTGCCGTTCACATAGCGGAAGAAATCGTCGCCCGGATCGACTTCCGGATCGATATTGCCGGTATCGACGCCCCATTCCCCGAGTTCGGGCGTGGTCGCAGCAGCAGCGGCGGCGGTTTCGTCGGCGCTTGCCTGCCGGCTTTCGCCGTCCTGCTGGCCGCAGGCCGCAAGAATGAAAGCGGCCGCGCCGCACAGAAGAAGCTTTTTCAAGAGTGGTCTCCTCGCGTCATGTCCGGTGAGCCGTCACAAGATCAGATAAGGGTTTTCCGAAGATGAATGTCGCCAATTCACATGAGAGGGCAAGTCTGGCGGGATGAGGCGAATAGTTTCAGGGACAAGGCGTTGATTTCTGGGCGTTCACGAGAAGTCCCGCCTTGACGCCTGCGGCGAGGATGCTGCACCGCCGCATCTTTCTTGCCGGGCCGGGCGGTTTCGGCCATGGTGCCGGCGCTGATCAGAAGAAAAGAGGCGAGGCCCATGGACCTGAAATCCGTCATCCGGACCATTCCGGATTACCCCAAGCCGGGGATCATGTTCCGGGACATTACGACCCTGCTGACCGATGCGCGCGGCTTCCGCCGGGCTGTGGATGAACTGGTCCAGCCGCTGGCGGGCCAGAAAATCGACAAGGTGGCGGGGATTGAGGCGCGGGGCTTTATCCTGGGCGGGGCCATCGCTCACCAGCTTTCCGTGGGCTTCGTGCCGATCCGCAAGAAGGGCAAGCTTCCCTACAAGACCATCGGCGAGACCTATGAGCTCGAATATGGCGTCGACGAGGTGGAGATCCATGTGGACGCCGTCGAAAAGGGCGATCGGATTCTCCTCGTGGACGACCTGATCGCCACGGGCGGCACGGCGCTGGCGGGGATCAAGCTTCTGGAGCGCGCCGGGGCCGAGGTCATGCTATGCTCTTTCGTGGTCGACCTGCCGGATCTCGGCGGCGCCGACAAGTTGCGGGCGTTAGGGAAAAAAGTGACGGCGCTGGTGGAGTATGAGGGCGAATAAGCTTGCCCCGGTTCGATTTCATCGCCGCCTATCTGCTTGCGAATCGCAGGAACGGAACCCGCTACGCAGGCTCCGCAGCCGATCTCGTCGCCCGCATGGATGCGCACAAGGCAGGCCGCGGCTCCTGGTTCGCCGCCAAATATGGCTGTAACCTGCTCGTCTGGTATGAACGTTTCGACAAAATGGAGTCCGCCCAAGCCTGTGAAAAAAGGTTGAAGCGCTGGCCGCGAAAATGGAAAATCGACCTTATCGAGTCAGTTAATCCGAGCTGGGACGATTTGCCGTTATTCTAAGGGGCAATAAAGATACGATATTTTGGCGCCAATCCAGCAACAAGCGACTCGCCACGGCTCGACCGTGGCGTCCAGACATTTCATCGAAAAATTCCTCCAGGAGTAGAGACTGGACCCCACGCTTAAAGCGTGGGGAATCGGTGAGGATAGGCTGAGGGAACAACTATGACGATTTTTATTCTTGGTCTCGTCGTTTTTTTCGGGGCGCATCTGTTTACCGCCTTTGCGCGGGGGCCGCGCGCGGCGCTCGTCGCGAAGCTCGGCGCAATGCCCTATAAGGGGCTTTATTCGCTGGTCTCGCTGGCGGGCTTCATTCTCATCATCATCGGTTGGCGCGGGGCGGATGCGAGCATTCTCTATGTCACGCCGGCCTGGACGCGCCACATCGCCTATCTGCTGGTGCTCCTCGCCTTCATTCTTCTGGCGGCGGCTTACATTCCGGCCGGCAAGATCGCGGCGGCGGCGAAACATCCCATGCTGGCCGGCGTCAAGCTCTGGGCCTTCGCGCATTTGCTGGTGAACGGCGAGGTGCGCTCTGTCATCCTGTTCGGCGCGTTCCTCGCTTATGGCGTCATCGACCGCATCGCGGTGAAAAAACGCGGCGAGGCCGGTCCTGTCGCCGGATCGACGATGAACGATGTGATCGCCGTCATTGTTGGCGCGGGCGTTTACGCGGCCATCGCCTTCTGGGCGCATCAATATATCGCCGGCGTCGCGCTGTTCTAAAAAGGAGTTCTGTCTTGTTTAAAAAGACCATTCTGGCGCTCGCGGCGTTCGGCTTCGCAGGGAGCGCCGCCGCCGCCGACATGGAGGAGATCAGGGAGCGGGGAACGCTGCGCGTCGCTGTCGCCGCGCTGTCGCCCTTCGTCATCAAGGCGGAGGACGGCGCGCTCTCCGGGTTCGAGATCGAATCGACGCAGGCCTTCGGCAAGAAACTCGGTCTCGAGATCGACTATGTGGAAAAGCCTTTCTGCGATCTCGCCGAGGCGGTGCTCTCCGGCGAGGCGGACATGATCGCGTCGGGCTATTCCAACATGCCCGAGCGCCGGCGCCTGCTCGATTTTTCGCTCCCTTATCACGACACGGAATATTTCCTCGTCATGTCGAAAGCGAAGGCGAAAAAGGCGCGGACCCTGCGCGGCATGAACAGCCGCGACATCGCCATCGGGTTTCAGCATGGCGGCGTTTCCGGCATGGTCGCCAATGGCGAGTTTCCGGGCTCGGACCTCAAGGGCTTTTCGTCCTTCACCCAGATCCTCGACGCGCTCGACGCCGGCGAGATCGACGGGGCGGTGCTTTTCGATCCCTATATCGACATGGCGAAAAAGGCCGGCGGGGTGAAGCATGTGGTGCCCCATGAATTCGCGCTGACCCGCACCATCGAGGCGTTTGCGACGGACCAGAATTCCGAGACCCTGCACCAGGAGCTGAACGCCTGGGTGATCGAACAGGATCTTGCGGGTTACTGGGATGCGCTCGAGGAGAAATGGTTCAGCGATCAATACGCCGTCGCGTCCGCGCCGCCGCCTTACGCCTGCGCCGAGTCGATTCCGGTGCAGTAGGACGGGGCGTTCTTTCCTGAGCGTCAGTCGCGGGGGACGGCATGTATTCGGACAATGTGCTGCACGGCGTCGGCGTAGAGGCGATCAATTTTGTCAGGGATAATCTCGCCCTTATCCTGCGCTATGCCGCTCTTCTCGCAGGTGTTGAAACGGCCTTGTGGATAGCTATTCCTCCTGCCGGCGACTTGGTGGTTACGGGGCTTTCTGTCTTTTTAGGCGCCGCTTTCGCCGTGACGCTGCATCGGCGCATTCTTTCGGATGAAACTGGTTTTCCGCCTGAGGCCGACGCAAGGCTGTTGCTTTTTATTGCCGCCATCATAGCGCAATCCATCGTGATTATATTCCTTGGCGCCAGCGTGACGGCCGTCGTCATGGTGTCGGCTGCGGCGGTAAGCAGCCCGGGGCTGGCATCTCTCATAGCGCTTATAGCGGGGATGCTGGTCCTTCCAGCGCTTCTCTGGTTCGCGGCGAGGACCATTTTGTTTTTTCCGCATATCGCCGTAACGCTGGCGCGGTCAGTCAGGCTTTCAGGGGTTTGGGAAATGAGCCGCGGACTTGTCTTGCCGATCATATTGCGACTGATGGTATTCGTCGTCGCGACGATTGGTCTGTACGCCGTATTGGCCTTGTTTCTGCCTGACGGCGTTGAGCCGCTACCGCTGCTGGGCCGTATCGCCACGTCTCCGGCTTACTTCGTCCAGTCGCTTGCGGCCTATCTGATCAGCGCCTGTTTTGTTGCGCTCGCAAGTTTGATTTACCGGCGCGCCGTCAGCGATTTGCAGGTGCAGGCATTGCCCGCTGACGACGCCTGAGGGGCGCCGCGCCGGCGCCGCAAGATAGGCGGCAAAGTACGCTTGCGAACATTTCCAATCGTCAATCTCAAATCTGGAACGATCCGCTTTGGCGGCTGTTAACCGCGTATCAGATTGGAAAGGAAGGTTTGTCATGAACAAGCTGTTGATCTCTACCGCTGCTTTCGCGCTGCTGACGCCGATGGCCGCAAGCGCTGGAGAAAATCCGAAAACGGATGCAGCGAAAGCCGAAGCCCGCACTGAAATGAAGGCGAACGCCGACATGAAGGCGGCGGACAAGGACAAAGCCAAAAAGCACAAGACCGCCAAGGCGGAAATGACGAATAACGCCAATAGCGTTGTTTACATGCCCGCGACCTCGCTGAGCGCCAAGGAGCTGCTCGGCGAAGGCATTGAAGGCGCCAATGGCGACCGTATTGCGCGCATTGACGACATTGTCATTGACAAGAATGGCCGCGCCCAGGACGTCGTGTTCCTGTCGGGCGGCGTCTTCGGTCTTGGCGGCAAGCGCGGCGCGCTCGACTATCGCGCTGTCGATATCGCTGTGGACCGCGACTATGAGCCGGACGTGTCCGCCTCGCTCAATGAGGAAGGCATCGAGGCGGTCGCGGAATTCAAGACCGACAAGATGAACGATTACAGCCTCGCCTCGGAGCTTCTCGGCGCGGAAGCCGACCTCACGCCGAGTGATGATGCGACGGATGTGGTCATCAACGACATCATCTTTGACGCGGACGGCGACGTCGAACATCTGATCCTTCAGAAAACGGCGATTGGGCCGATCGGCGCCGGCGAGAAATACGCTGTGCCGTTCAACAAGCTGACCGTGGCGCAAGGCGATGGCGGTCTTGTCTTCGACATGAGCGAAGACGAACTCAACGCCGCATCGCGCTTCAGCATGGAGCGCTCGGGCGCCGGCAAGGCTTGGGACAAGACCAAGCAGGGCGTGAAAGACGCCGCCGACGATACGGGCGACGCTATCGAAGACGCTGTCGATTAATCCCCGCGAGGACAGCGATCTTGGAAAGGCCGGCGGCGCGCACCCCGCCGGTCTTTTTCATGCGTGGAAGGCCTGTGCGAGAACGCGGCTCAGGCGGGCGCCTCGCCGGCGACCGTGGTGCGGTAAAGCTCCCGGCGATAGCCGTCATAATCGTTGAACGCCTGGTGGATCGAGATGCGGTTGTCCCACAGCGCCAGAGTCTTCGGCGCCCATCTGAGGCGGCAGGTAAAGGCCGGCTGCGTCAGATGGGCGGTGAGAAAGCCCATCAGCGCCTCGGCCTCCGGCGGCGTCATGCCCTCAAAGCCGATGCTGTAGGACGGATCGAAATAGATCGACTTCTCGCCGGAAACAGGATGGGTGCGGATCAGCGGGTGGTAATTGCCTTTGACCTTACGCACGACGCCTTCGGGAAGGTCGTTAACGCCTAAACCTTTCAGCTTGGCGAGCTTGCCCACCGGGGTGTCGTCCGCCTCGCCATATTCCATGGAGCTTTCAAAGGCGAGCTTCATGGACATGTGCACGCGCAAGGGCGCGAGCAGGTCTTTCATCACATCCGACAGCGTTTCATAGGCGAGCACCGTATTCGCCCAGATCGTGTCGCCGCCGAAAGGCGGCAGCTCGACGCCGTAAAGGATGGCGATAGCCGGCGGCTCCTCGAGAAACGGCCCGTCCGAATGCCAGCCCGAGCCGAAAATATGCTTTCCCGTCGCGCTTGCCTCGCGGATCAGCGGCTGGATGTTCACATGTCCTTCGATCCCGTCCGTATAGGCGTCCTCCGCATAGGGACCGAAGCGCAGGGAAAAGTCCTCATGCTGGGCGTGGGTGAGGTCGACGTCGCGGAAATAGATCATCTTGTGGCGGAAGAGCGCATCGCGGATTTCCGCGAACTGCGCGTCCGACATAGCCGCGAAATCGGCGCCCCTGATCTCCGCGCCCATGGCCGCGGCGAGGGGGACCGCCGTAATGGTCTTGTAGTCGCGCGCGGCGTTATCGAATTTGCCGGTGGGATGAATCAGCATCTCGGCCTCCCGTTCTGGCCTCATTATGTGCGGTTTTCCGCCATTCTGTCTGGAATTCGCCGCTGCGCAATGCGGCATGGGGAACCGGGAGGCGCGGGGCCGGGAAGGGCCCTCCGGGCGCGCGACCGGGTCTGGCCCGGGCGAGCTCAGGGCGATGTCATGCGCTAACGCGTCATAAAGGGCCGTCGCGCGCCATGATTAAGCGCCGCCTTACATGACTGTCAGTTGGGCGGCGATGTGGATTGCCCCGTCTTCAATGAATATAAGAAACGCCTCACGGGAGGAAATAAACAATGAATGCAATAAACGATCTGGCGGGCAAGCTGTTCTTGAACCGGTATCTTGTGGGCGGCTTTGTCCTGCTTATTGTCGCGATCACGCTCGCCCTTGACGTTATGGGGATGGTTTACCCCTGTCCGTTTTGCCGCACGCAGCGGGCGGCGCTTGGCATTCTTTCGCTCATTCTTCTCCTGAAAGGGGATCGTGCGCTGTTCTGGCGGTTCTTCGCCGCGCTGGCCGGGGTCTACGGACTGATCGTCGGCGTCATGCAGAATTTCAACCACGTCAAGAAGATCAACAAAGGCGAATTCGACTGGTCGGCGCTCACCTTCGACCATCCCTGGATCTTGTCTGGCCTCGCTGTCACGGCGCTGGTCTGGCTTTTGTTTTTGATACTGGGGCTGGCAAAACCTCTCGGCGGCGATAAGGCGTAGCCGGATCGTTACGGCGGCGCCCGAGAGTGGCGCCGCGTCTACCTCTCACGGCTTCGTGATTGTCTTTATACGGCGCAGCTGCCGCCCGAACGAATTCCGCGCAACAGTAATTCTGATTACAACGGCAAAAATTATCGCGTCTGTCGCGTCATAAATGCATCACGTTTATGTTGCGGAGCAGCGAAGCGTGATATAGCGTTTGCATCATAAAAGAAGCGGCGTTCGTTCTGGCCAGCTTCCAACTTCCTCTTGGGGGGAAATCAAAAACTTGCTCGCACGCTTGCAGCGCTCCGGCGCTGCGCCTTGTCGTGCGAGGTGTTGATGCTTGCCGGTGCTCTGTCATGCGCGCCGGCATGAGGGGTGGCTTTTGCAGATGCGAAGTCTGACGGCGCATAAAGACACTGTGCGTTCTGCGATAAAGGCGCCGCCGCCCTGTCTTGTGCTCCGCGGCTCGCGCCGCGCCGCTGCGAAGACGCCCGAAAACGAAACGGACCTCCAACCGAAAACCAACCTATTGAACGTTCGCCGGCGAACCTGTGCGGCCGGCGATCCATGAACGGCGCCTGAGGGGATGAAGACGCCGTGGTGCGCAATTTGAAGGAGCCCATCACATGCTTGCACACAAGAAAACCAGCCTCCGCCTGACGACCAGCCTATTAACGACGTCGGCGTTCCTGGCCTTCGCCGCGCCGGCGATCGCGCAGGAAATGTCCGATGATGACGAAACCACGGAAGACGTGGTCGTCGTCACGGGCCGCCGCATTTCAAACGCCAGCCTCGCCGTCGGCGTCGACGAAGCCAGCAACACGGTGTCGGTGACGCGCGAAGCGCTGCTCTCAGCGCCCGCCGGCGTTTCCGGCCTGAAAGCGCTGGAAGGCCTGCCCGGTTTCAACGTGCAGACCGACGGCGCCCTCGGGCTTTACGAATTCGGCAACTCGGTCACGGTGCGGGCCTTCGATTTCGGCCAGATCGGCTTCGTGCTCGACGGCATTCCCATGGGTCGTCCCGACCCCTTCGGCGGCAGTCCGATCTTCCGCTATGTGGACAATGAAAACCTGCAACGGGTGACGGCCTCGCCCGGCGCCGGCGACGTCGCCCTGCCGAGCGCCACCTCGCTCGGGCCCATCGTTCAGTATTTCACGACGGACCTTTCCGACGAGCCGTCCGCAATCGTTTCCGTCACGCTTGGCGACGACAATTTACAGCGCACCTTCGTCAAGCTCGAAACCGGCGATATCAACGGCTTTTCCGCCTATGTGAGCCGGTCCAAAACCGACAGCGATCTGTGGCGGGGGCCAGGCTCCATCGACCGCGAACATATCGAGGCGAAAGCCCAGTATGAGTTCGATGAAGACACGTTTTTGCGCGCGAACCTCGTCTATAACGACTTCTTCGACTACGACTCGCCGTCGACCTCGCGCGCCGGCTACGAGGCGCAGGGCCGCGACATCACCTATGCCGGCACCGTGCCCGATCTCGGCGCCGGGCCGGACGTGATCTTTCAGGACAGCGGCTACACCGCCTATTACATCGACCGGGTGAATGTGCGCGAGGACCTGCTGCTGGGTCTCAGCTTCTTCACCGACGTGACGGACAACCTCGATTTCCATGTCACCGGCTATTGGGAAAGCAAGGACGGCTTCGGCGTGTCGCCGGACAGCTATTCCAACACGCTGACCTTTTACGAGCGCCAGTTCGCGGCGGGCGTCGAGAGCGAATTCGGCCTGCCGCTGATGTCGCCGCGGGGCGTTCAATACGGCCTTTCGGAAGTCGGCGGCGACCGCTACGGCGTCACCGGCGGCTTCTCCCTGAGTTTCGCCAATCACACAATCGATGTGGGCGGCTGGTATGAAGAGGAAACCTATGACCGCACGCAGCTGCGTCTCAACAAGGAAGGCGGCAACCCGGCTGGGGCGCTGATCGTCCCCTGGGAAGTCGCCTATTACCGGCGCGACTACACATCCGACCGTCAGTTCCTTCAATTCTATCTGAAAGACACGGTCTCGCTTCTCGACGACCGGCTGACCATCGAGGCGGGCTTCAAGGGGCTCAATCTCGATTACACGCTCGACGGCTTCCGCGACTTTGACGATTACGCGCGGGTGGTGGAGGGCGTGCCCACCATCGGCTACGGCCCGCAGGTGATCTCGCGCGAGTTCAAGGATAACTTCCTGCCCATGGTCGGCGCGGTCTACGCCCTGACCGACACCGAACAGGTCTTCGCGTCCTATGCGCAGAATTTCGCCTTCCCGCGCGAGGCGGACGATCTTTATGACGACATCAACACGCCGATGATCGGGGGCGAGCGCTCCACCAATTACGAGCTCGGCTTCCGCACCAACCGGCCGACCTTCAACGCCGCCCTCGCGCTTTATTACGTGAAGTTCAAGGACCGCATCGAATCGGCGGGCATCGAGGTTGCGGGCCAGATGGGCGCCATCGAAACCGTGGCGCAAAATGTCGGCGAGGTCGAGGCCTATGGCGTCGAGCTCACCGGCAACTGGAAGCCGGAATTTCTCGACGGCTACGCCTATTTCACCTCCAACGTCACCTATAACTTCGCGGAGTTCCAGGACGACTTTCTCGACAGCGGCGGCACCCCGCTAGGGTTGCCCGGCAACGAGCTGCCCGACGCGCCGCACTGGCTCGTCACCGCCGGCGTCACGGTGGAGCCGACGCCGTGGATGATCGCCAACATCACCGCGCGGCGCACCGGCGAGCGCTATGCGGATTTCATCAACACGCAGGTGATGGAGTCCTACACCGTCTTCGACGCCTATGTGGATATCGGCGATGTCGGCGGCTACGGCCCGCTTGAAAACATCAAGCTGCGCATGAACGTCACCAACTTTACCGACGAGGACACGCTGTCCTTCACCTTCACCACCGTCAACGGCACGGCCTTCTACCGCCCGCTGGCGCCCAGAACCTTCCAGTTCTCCGTCACCGCCGAGTTCTAGGACAGGACGGACAAAACCCGACGCGGCCCCGCGCGCCTTCCCGGCGCCGGGGCCTTTTCATGTCCTCTGCGGGCGCCGAGCCGGATTTGACCCTAAGCGATGCATTACTTAGGGTGCGCAATAAAGAAGGGGGGCATAGGGGGCGTCCGGTGCGTATAGTTGCTTTGCTTTCCGTCATTCTGCTTGGCGCAAGCTGCGCTTTCTTTTCGGCAAGAGCGTCGGAACTGCCTTCCATTGAAACGCTCGCGCAGTCCCCGCATCTGGCGGACGCGCAAATGTCGCCCACAGGCGGCTATTTCGCGGCGCGCGTGTCGCAAGGCGACTTGCGGGCGTTCTCCCTTTATCGATTGCAGGACGGCGCGCTGGAGCCGTTATTCCAGGCCGTCGACACCGAAGACGTTTTTGTTCAGTGGTCCCGCTGGATTAGCGACGACGCGCTTCTCCTGCGGATCGGCCGCTATGGCGGCTCGAAAGTCTCGGTCTATGTCGACGGCGAGCGGGAAAGAATGCGCCCGTATTTCGCGTCCAATCTGTTCGTCTTGACTTTGGACAGCCTTGGCGAAGACGACGAAAAGCCCCTGAGACGCATTGCCGAAGAAAGCCAGCTCGTCTCGATCTTGCCGTCCGATCCTGATCACATCCTTGTTGAGAAATGGTCCGGCTGCTGCTCGCGCGAAGTCTATAAGGTCAATATCCGCGCCGACGAAAAGCCGGTGAGGGTGCAGGACAGGATCCGCAATGTTTATTCGTGGACCGCGGACCGGAATGGCAATGTCAGGGTCGGCTATGGCGCGGATAGCGATAATAACCGGGTCCTGGTCGCGCGCCTTCACGGAGAAGAGGAATATCAGGACCTGTCTCATCTCGTCGACGATGTGGACAAGCGGTTTTATCCGCTCGCTTTTACCGAAGACCTGAACCGGCTCTATGTGGGCTCGAACCACGAGACCGACACGATCGCCGTCTATATCTATGACCTGGCGACGAACGCCTTTGTGGAGCAGGTCTACCACAATCCTGATTTCGACGTTTCCAGCATCGATGTCGGCATGCGCACCGGCGCGTTAAGGAGCGTGTCCTTTGAAGCGTCGGGAACGGAAACCGTTTATTTTGATCCCCTGATGAAAGGGGAAATTTCCAAGCTGGAGAGAAATTTTCCGGACAGCGCGGTCTATTTCAGTTCTTTCAGCGACAATGCGGATTTCGGGATCGTGTCGGTGAGCGCGCCCAATTTTCCGGAGCAACTTTACGTCTATGACCGGGAGGGCAAGAAACTCCACCCGCTGCCCGAACAATATCCGGGCCTGCCGCCCGATGTTCTCGGCGACCAGTTCGCCGACAGCTATCCTTCGCGGGACGGTCTGTCGATTCCCGCCTATGTGACCTTGCCGCCGGGCCTGGACTCGCTCAAGGCGGCGAAAAATATTCCGTTCATCATCATGCCCCATGGCGGCCCGGCGCACCGCGACTTCGCCGGGTTCGATATCTGGGCGCAGTCCTACGCCATGCTCGGCTATGGCGTCCTCCAGATGAATTTCAGGGGCTCGACCGGCTACGGGCTGGAGTTCGAGAAGGCCGGTCGGCGCCAGTGGGGCGAAACCATGCAGGACGACATCACCGACGGCGTCCGCTGGCTCATCGAAGAGGGCATGGCCGACCCTGAGCGGATCGCCATTGTCGGCGCGTCTTACGGCGGCTACGCCGCGCTGATGGGCGTCATCAAAACGCCGGAGCTCTATCAGTGCGCCGTCGCCTTCGCCGGCGTCACGAACCTGTTCGACCTTTTGAAATATGCGGACCGGGACAGCTATGTCGTGCGCCTGATCGGCGACCGCTTTCAGGACGATGAAGACCTGGAGTTCAACTCGCCGCTTTTTCGCGACAAGGATGTCGGTCGCCCCGTCATGCTCATTCACGGCCGCCTGGACGGCGTCGTGCCGTTCGAGCATTCCGAAAATTTCTACACGCGCCTGAAATTCGACGACAAGCCGGTGGAGTTCGTGCAGCTCCCGCGCACGGGACACGGCCTCAACGACTATGACGACCGGCTTCGCTTCTACGACGAACAGCGCCGCTATATTCACGGCTGCATGGGCGGCGAGGAGTAAGCTGGGCGGGGTGGAGTCATGGTCCGCCTTGTGCGCCTGGCGGGCGCTAAAGCCCACGCTTCAAGCGTGGGGAGTCGGGGAGGAGGCGCTTTTTTAGCCTAGGCTATATCCAAACCCTTACGATGTAGAGAAGTGGAAGACTTTTACATCAGAATATTAGTACACAGGACCCTCCATCCCACGTATTAACAATAGCTTGTCACATAAATATTTATGTTGTTAGAGTGTCGTATTAATAAAAACTGGGGGCAAAAAGTGGTTCGCTATTTCATTCTCTTTCTGGCCGCCGCAAGTGTGGCGGGGTGTGGAACTGTCGTACGTGGAACAAAGCAGGGGGTAAGGTTCGAAAGCACGCCGGACGGCGCAGCCGTTACAGTCGTACGGGCAAAAAAACGTAAAACAGAATGGAATTGCGTCAGCCCTTGCGAACTTCAACTAAGCCGAAAACGCGACTTCAATGTTACCTTTGACCTTGAAGGACATAAACCAGTGACAGCCAGACTGGCTTCGCGTCTTGGCGCTGAAGGCGGAGCTACGGCAATTCCTGGCAATTTCGTCGCTGGCGGAGGTATTGGGTTTATTGTGGATGCGGGCACTGGCGCCAACATGCAGCTGAAACCGGACCCAATGCGGGCAAAGCTGGCTCCGATAGACAGTGCGGAAGATTCCATTGTTTTTGATGTGCGTATAGAAGGTGGCGGAGTTGAAGACGCATATGTTGGAGACGATAACGAAACTGCTCAAACAACGAAGCTTGCTACATCGGACAAAGCAGATGAATCGCAATTAAAGCGTTTGCCGAGGCAATTCGGAGCCGTAGGCGTACGGGTAGAGGAGGGGAGCGATGTCGCGGGTCAAATGTCGGACGCGTATGGCGTACAGCTGACCGAAATTGATCCCAATGGGGCGGCAGCACGCGCAAACCTGAAAAATGGTGACGTTGTTCAAGCGATCAATTCTCAGCGCGTCGCCTCTATGGATGACATCAATGCCTATTTAGATGGAATGAATTCAGGCGATACCGCGACCGTAGTGATCTGGCGAGATCGCGAACTCTATGAAGCGGAGTTGTTGTTTTAAGCTTGGGCCCCACGCTTAAAGCGTGGGGAATCGGGAAGGAGAGATCCGGCCTGACAACAGGCGACCCGCCACGGCTTGACCGTGGTGTCCATTAAGGAATGGCGGGTTACGTTTCGCTAACCTACCCTAAGTTTGCTAGGCATTCACCGGTTAAAAGTCACTAAAATCTAGGAATTCAATTATGGCTTTTACGGTCGTTGATTTTGAGACAACTGGTTTAGCGCCAGAGCGGAATGATCGTGTCGTTGAAGTCGGCATTGTACTCGTTGACGATAGCGGCTTAATCGAACAAGAATGGACCACCCTTATTAATCCGCGCCGTGATATCGGCGCTACGCATATACACGGCCTTTATGCGTCAGACTTGTTGGACGCTCCCGAATTTTCTGATGTAGCGGATCAGATATTAGACTTTGTTGCTGGTAGAATAGTCGTGGCTCATAATGCGAGTTTCGACATGAGATTCTTACATAGTGAACTTAAACGTACGGGATATGAAATACCTGAGCGTCCTTCTGCACTCTGTTCTATGAAATGGTCGGGTAGATTGGTCGGCCCCGCAAAGTTACAGCACGTGTGTGAGGCCCTCGACATAGAACTCGTTGATGCTCATTCTGCCCTTGCAGACGCACGAGCTACTGCGAAATTACTGACACATCTAAAGACCTTAGCAAAAAATCAAGGAGAATGGACGGAAGAGTCTGACTGCAGTCGATGTTTTGCTTGGCCCAAAAGAAAAGGGAAGTTATGTCCGAATCCGATTTCTCGAGGCGAGCATAAAGCCAATCCGCAATCCTGGTTGGATAGCGTGCTCAAAGCATCGTGGGTGCCTGGCGTTCCAGAAGACGAAGCTTCGTATTTGCTTGTGCTTGACCAAGCCCTACTTGATAGGAAAATTTCTTTGTCAGAAGGGCGGCAACTCATTGATGCAGCCAATGACGCAAGATTGAGCGGAGCGGCCATTGCTCGGATTCATCGCTCATACTTGCTATCTATAGCACAAGAAGCCCTTGCCGATGGCGTAGTTACAGATGACGAAATGAATGATCTGAGTGCAGTTGCTGATGCACTGGGGTTTTCTGCTTCAGATGTCGATGAAGCTTTAGCTATGGCAAGGAAAACGAGCTGTGAGAGAAAAAAGAGTGATTCATTCATGCTCAAACCAGGTGATAGAATTGTCTTTACAGGCGAAACATCTCGTCCACGCCAAACTTTGGTGTCGGAGATTGTCGCTGCGGGTTTAACTTCAGGAGGAATAACCAAATCAACGAAACTGGTTGTAGCAAGTGACCCGGATTCTTTAAGCGGCAAAGCTGCTAAGGCTCGTGCTTACTCAATTCCAATCGTCGATGAGGCAACATTCACCCGGCTATTCCAAGAATATTGCACTTCTAACTAAGGCACGGCGATATTAAGAGAAACGACAAACAAAAAAATATCTTAGGCTGATCGATTTCAAGCCACCTTCCGTTTCACCGCCTTTTTCTTCGCCGCCGTCTTCCGCTTCGCCGCCGCGGACTTCGCCGGGGCTTTTGAACTCTTCTTGCTAAGCAGCGGCTTCAGGAATTTGCCGGTGTAGCTGCCTTCGGCCGCCGCGACGTCTTCGGGCGTTCCCGCGGCGACGATTTCGCCGCCGCCGTCGCCGCCTTCGGGGCCGAGGTCGAGGATCCAGTCGGCCTGTTTGATGACGTCGAGATTGTGTTCGATGACGACGACGGTGTTGCCGCCGTCGGTGAGCTCCTGGATGACTTCCATCAGTTTGCGCACGTCCTCGAAGTGAAGGCCGGTGGTCGGCTCGTCGAGTATATATAAAGTGCGCCCCGTGGCGCGCTTCGACAGTTCTTTCGACAGCTTCACGCGCTGGGCCTGGCCGCCGGAGAGGGTGGTCGCCTGCTGTCCGATCTTCACATAGGAGAGGCCGACGCGGTTCAGGGTCTCCATCTTCTCGCGGATCGAGGGCACGGCCTTGAAGAACTCGGCGCCTTCCTCGACCGTCATGTCGAGGACGTCGGCGATGGATTTGCCCTTGAACTTCACCTCGAGGGTTTCGCGGTTATAGCGCTGGCCCTTGCAGACGTCGCAGGTGACATAGACGTCGGGGAGGAAGTGCATCTCGATCTTGATGACGCCGTCGCCCTGGCACGCCTCGCAGCGCCCGCCCTTGACGTTGAAGGAGAAGCGCCCGGGCTTGTAGCCGCGCGCTTTCGATTCCGGCAGGCCGGCGAACCAGTCGCGGATCGGCGTGAAGGCGCCGGTATAGGTCGCGGGGTTCGAGCGCGGCGTGCGGCCGATGGGCGACTGGTCGATGTCGATCACCTTGTCGAAATGTTCGAGCCCGGTGATGGAGCCGTGCTCGGCGGGCGCGTCCTTGCTATTATAAAGACGGCGCGCGGCGGCCTTATATAAGGTCTCGATGACGAGGGTGGACTTGCCGCCGCCGGAAACGCCGGTGACGCAAGTCAAAAGGCCCACGGGCACTTCCGCCGTGACATTCTTGAGGTTGTTGGCCTTCGCGCCCTTGACCTTGATCACCTTCTTCTTGTTGACGGGGCGCCGCTCTGCGGGAACGGGCACCTCGCGCCGCCCGGCGAGATAATCGCCGGTGAGCGAGTTCTTTTCGTTCATGATGTCCTTGACGGCGCCCTGCGCGACGATCTCGCCGCCATGAACCCCGGCGCCGGGACCGATATCCACCACATGATCGGCGGCGCGGATCGCGTCTTCATCGTGTTCGACGACGATCACCGTGTTGCCGAGATCGCGCAGGCGCATCAGCGTTTCGAGCAGCCTTGCGTTGTCGCGCTGGTGAAGCCCGATGGAAGGCTCGTCGAGGACGTAAAGAACGCCGGTCAGCCCCGAGCCGATCTGCGAGGCGAGGCGGATGCGCTGGCTTTCGCCGCCGGACAGCGTGCCCGAGGCGCGGCTCAGGGTCAGATAGTCGAGCCCCACATTATTGAGGAAGGTGAGGCGCTCGCGGATCTCTTTCAGGACCCGCACGGCGATTTCGGTCTCTTTCTTTGTCAGCTTTCCTTCCAGCGCTTCGAACCATTCGCCGGCGCGCTTGATGGAGAACTCCGTCGCTTCGGAGATCGACAGCCCGCCGACCTTCACCGCGAGGGCTTCGGGTTTAAGGCGCAGGCCGTTGCAGGCCTCGCAATGGGTGACGGACTGAAACCGCGACAGCTCCTCGCGCACCCAGGCCGAATCCGTCTCGCGCCAGCGCCGGTCGAGATTGGGGATGACGCCCTCGAAGGGCTTCACGGTCTCGAACTTGCGCGCGCCGTCGGCGTAGATGAATTTCACTTCCTCTTCGTCGGTGCCCCACAGCACCGCTTCCTGCGCCTCTTCGGAAAGCTCGTCCCAGGGCACGGTGACCTTGAACTTGTAATGACGGGCCAGCGCCTGGAGCGTTTGCGCGTAATAAGGAGAGGTGCCCTTGGACCAGGGCGCAATGGCGCCGTTGTTCAAGGCCAGGGAGCCGTCGGGCACCACAAGCTCCTCGTCGAAGATCATTTCCGTGCCGAGGCCGTCGCATTGGGGGCAGGCGCCCGCCGGTGCGTTGAAGGAGAAAAGCCGCGGTTCGATCTCGTCGATGGTGAAGCCGGAGACGGGGCAGGCGAATTTCGCGGAGAAAATGCTGCGCTGCGGCGCGCCTTTCGCGTCTTTCTTGTCGGCGCTTTCGGCGATGGCGATGCCGTCGGCAAGCTCGAGCGCGGTTTCAAAGCTTTCCGCGAGGCGCGATTGCAGGCCCTCTTTAATGACGACGCGATCGACGACCACTTCGATATCGTGCTTCAGCTTCTTGTTGAGGGCGGGAACGTCGGCGATCTCGTAATACTCGCCGTCGACCTTCACGCGCTGAAAGCCCTTCTTCTGAAGCTCGGCGAATTCCTTCTTATATTCGCCCTTGCGGCCGCGAATGATGGGCGCGAGGAGGTAAAAGCGCGCGCCGTCGCCTTCGCCCATCAAGCGGTCGACCATTTCTGTAACAGTCTGTGAGGAGATCGGCTCGCCGGTCGCCGGCGAATAGGGAACGCCGATACGCGCCCACAGAAGACGCATATAGTCGTAGATCTCCGTCACCGTGCCCACGGTGGAGCGCGGATTGCGCGAGGTGGTCTTCTGTTCAATGGAAATCGCGGGCGACAGCCCGTCGATCTGGTCCACATCCGGCTTTTGCATCAGTTCGAGGAACTGGCGCGCATAAGCGGACAGGCTTTCCACATAGCGGCGCTGCCCCTCGGCGTAGATGGTGTCGAAGGCGAGGGACGACTTGCCGGAACCGGAGAGGCCCGTCATGACGATCAATTCGTCGCGGGGAAATTCCAGCGTGACGTTCTTCAGGTTGTGTTCGCGCGCGCCGGCGACGCGGATCGATTTCAAACTCATAGGAAAGGCGTGGCCTCTTTATAGTAGGGGCGTGTGGAACAGGCGGTCAGCGTTTCTATATATCGACGTTGACAGCCAGAACAAGGTGTGAACATTTGTCCGCCGCACAAGGTTCGTTCCGGGCTTCTTTCTTGGGGAGAACCAGTCGTTGAGCCCGCGCCGAATCCGCGCGATTAGCTATCAAAAGACAGTTTTCAGGAGAGCGATATGGCCGGCAGCGTCAATAAAGTCATTTTGATCGGAAATCTGGGCGCCGACCCGGAAGTGCGCAAATTCAACAATGGCGGCCAGGTCTGCAACCTGCGCATCGCTACGTCGGAGAACTGGAAAGACAAAAACACCGGCGAACGGCGCGAAAAAACCGAATGGCACTCGGTTGCGATCTTTTCCGAAGGCCTGGCGCGTGTTGCAGAGCAATATCTGAAGAAGGGTTCGAAAGTTTATCTCGAAGGCCAGCTCGAAACGCGCAAATGGCAGGATCAGAACGGCAATGACCGCTATTCGACCGAGGTTGTGCTGCGCGGTTTCAACTCTTCGCTGGTGATGCTCGACGGAAGAAGCGGCGGCGGCGGTTACGATCGCGACTCAAATCGCGATGGGGGCGGAATGTCCGACCGAGGAGGGTCTTCAGGCGGATCAAGTTACGAGTTGGACGACGACATTCCGTTTTAATCGCGCGAAAAACGCGAAAACGAATCAAAAAATGAAAAAAAATGGCGATGCACGCAGATAACAAAGCGTGCATACAATACTTTTTTAGTAAATTACGTTATGTTTCTGCTTTCGAATCAAGATTCGGAGGTGAACTATGGCGGTTAAAAGAAAAACCACCAAAAGAAAAGCGGCTAAAAAAACCGCGAAACGTAAAACCGTAAAGCGTAAGACGACAAAAAAGGCGCCAGCCAAGCGTAAGACGACAAAACGCAAGGCTGCAAAGCGCAAAACGACCAAGCGCAAGGCTGTAAAGCGGAAAACAACCGCGAAAAAGGCCACCAAGCGCAAGGCGACCAAGCGGAAAGCGACAAAACGCAAGACCGCGAAGAAAAAAGCGCCTGCAAAGCGTAAAACCGCTAAGCGGAAAACGGCCAAGCGCAAAACCACCAAGAAAAAAGCGACCAAGCGCAAAACGGCGAAGCGCAAAGCGCCCGCCAAGCGTAAAACCGCGAAGCGCAAAACGGCCAAGCGCAAGACCACGAAGCGCAAAAAGCGCTAACAGGCTGGTCGCCTAGGCGCGAAACGCTTGATTTATCAGCGTTTTGCAAGACCGCCGCTCGCGCAGACCGTGTTTTAAAGCACGAAAGAAGCGCAAAAGAGGGGCTTTTCATCGGGCCGGCGTTGCCAAGTAGCGGGCCGATGACATGCGGGGGGCGCTCCGCAAACAGACTACCGGATGTGGAAAACATCCGCAGACATTCGAATTCAGCTTTTTCGATCTTGAGATTGAACAGTTGCCATTCACCCAAAGCCCCGGCGCATATCCCGCCGGGGCTTTACTTTTTGCGGATTGTTACGGGTCCGGTCTGGTTTTCGCCTGTAGAATTCAAGATCTTGCGTTTCGCGACGCCCTGACGGCCCCGTCATCCCAAAAACAACGTTTCGATCGGCGGTTTTCCCGGATAAGCGAGTCTTGAGGCGGCGCATTGCCTTTTGCGCCCTTTTTCAGCCTCGCTTACGATCAAGACTTCAATGGCCTGCTTGTCCCGTATTCACGTTACAAGGTCTGCGCATGGTTTTCTGAAACTGCTTCGGACAATGGGGAGAGGTGTTATGAGACGAAAATCGTATTGCGTTGCAATAATCGTTGTTGCGCTTGCTGCATCCGCCTGCGCAACGCAGCCCGAAGTATATGAATGGACGGCGCAAGGCTATCTGTCGCCGGGACCGACGGGCGAACCGGCCATCATCGGTGTCTATGACAATAAAGAAGACTGCGTCGCCGCCGGCGAAGAGTGGATGAGCCGCCAGGTCGTGGGCAATCCGGTTTACGCCGATTGCCTGCCGGTGGATCACGATTAGGTAAGGCCACCGAAAAATGCGGCGGGCGCGGAAGGGACGCACCGCGCCGCAGTTGGACCGTCTTGCTAAGAGGTCGTGGTTCAGGCGGCTATGCCGGTGTTGGTTTCCGGCTTCGCGGCGCAGTCTTCGCAAGCCGGTTCAGGCTTTGCGAGCTCGGAGATAAAACGCTCCGCGAATGCCGGATCGTTGAACATAAGGCCGATTTCCATCAGGTCGGGGCTGTCGATCAGATCATAACGGGACATGGTTCTCTCCGGTTTTTTGGGGGCGCCGCCGGGATGGCCTGCGCTGATCTCCTGAACAGATTGCGATTTTCGCCCTGATCATTCATTGGTAAGGGCCTGATCAGTTCTGATCAGGTCTGATTTGAGGGGCGGGATTGACGGCTGAAATCTACGAGTTTGGCGGGTTTCGGCTGGATTCAGGCCAGCGAGCCCTATCTGACGAAGGGGGGAAGACGGTCCCGTTGGCCCCGAGGGTCTTCGACACGCTTTTATATCTGGTCGAAAATGCCGGGGAGCTCGTCGAGAAAAACGCGCTGATCGAAGCGGTCTGGCCGGACGTTACGGTCGAGGAAAACAGTCTTAGCCAGAACATTTCCACCCTGCGCCGCGTGCTTGGCGACAAGACTGGCGACAACCGCTTCATCGTCACCGCGCCGGGCAGGGGCTATCGTTTCGTGGCGAAGGTTTCGGTCGGCGCTGATAGCGCCGTCGCAACGGCTAAAGAACCCGTCTCAAAACCAAAACCAGTTCAGCCTGCGCTGGATAAGGTCCGTGTCTCCGTCGCCGTAATGCCTTTCGCCAATCTCACTGGCGATCCGGAGAAGGAATATTTCTCCGACGGCATGGCGGAGGAGATTATCAATCTTCTTACCCGCACAACCGTGATAAGGGCGCCGTCGCGTACATCGAGTTTCGCTTATCGGGGCCGCAATATGGACGTGCGTCAGATCGCCGAAGATCTCGGCGTCGATGCTGTGCTCGAAGGAAGCGTGCGCGCTGCCGGTGAGCGTGTGCGCGTCACGGCGCAGCTTATTGACGGCGTCTCGGGATTTCACCTGTGGTCGGATACGTTTGACCGCGATATGACCGATGTCTTTGCGCTTCAGGATGAACTGGCGCTCTCCATTCTTGAGGCGATGCAAACCCATTTGAACGCGCCGCTCGCCAAGAAACGGTGCCCGCGGGCGCGTCCTAAAGATCATGAAGCCTACCGGCTGTATCTGCAGGGGGAATATCTTCTCCGTAACAACGACGCCGACATACCCGCCGCAATCGAGCATTTTCGCGAAGCGCTCGAGCGCGATCCTGACTTCGCAGCCGCCCAGGCCGGCCTCGCCCGCTCCAAGGGGTTTAGCCTCTCCTATGTGAAGCCGACGCGGGAAAGACTTCGCGAACTCGAAACCGAAGCGCGGCGCGCCCTTGCGCTCGACCCGCAAAGCGAGGCCGGCCATGGCGCGCTCGGCACATATTACGCCATGAGCGGCAAACTCTGCGAAGCCGAAGGTCATATCCGATTGGCCTACGAGATCAGCCGGGACCCGATGGTTGCAAACGCCATGTCGGTGATCGTGTTCGGCAATGTGGGTCATCTGCGCCGGGCGATCCAGATCATGGAGGAAGCCTATCAATCCTTCCCGCTGGCGCCGTTCCTACTGGTCGCTATCGCCATGGTCTATATCTCCGAGGGCGACGAGGAGCGAGCGAAGCTTTACGCGGCCCGCGCGCTGGAGCTCGGCCATTTGAAGAGTTCTGTCCCCATGTGCGATGTGCTCGCGTTGATGGCCGCGCGCAACGGCCGGTATGACGAGGCCATCGATCTCGTTCTTGGCAGCATGCCGCCGCATGAACTCTCCGGCGGCGTCACTTTGGCGGTGCGCGAAGCTTATCTCGCGCTCGGGGACGAAAGCCGGCGGGAAAACGCGCTGAAACTTCTTTACGATCCGGGCGTTACGGAAAGGCTTGGCGTCACGCCCATCAACCACAAGCGCATGATGCTGTGGCGGGTCATGCTGGGCGACATCGACGGCGCCTTCGAATGGACCGATCGCATTGTCGCTTCGCTTGAGGAAGAAGGCGCCGTCGGCATGATCTGGGCGGTGATCTGGCTTGAGGAGATGGAGCCGTTCCGCGCCGATCCGCGCTTTCTGGACATTGCGACGCGGCTCGGTTTTGTCGCCTACTGGAATGTTTATGGACCGCCGGACGGCTATGATTTCAAAGAAGGCAAGCTGATCAGGCTTTGATGCTATTCATCGACCGGGAACGGGCCGTCCTCGAACACCCGGTCGTGATAGCCCTTCTTGCCGATTGCGGCGGTGAGCGGGCTGAACGGGCTTTCGCCGCGCTCCAGACGCTCAAGCGCGGTTGAAAAGTCGGTTTCCGGCCGCCATCCAAGCTCTTTGCGCGCCAGATCGTTCACATAGACCCGGTCGAGCGCGTCGAACATGCGCCAGCCGCGCCGCGCATAGCTATTTTCATAGTCGACATAGCGTTTCAGGACGGCGGGCGCGTCGCGCCCGAGCTCTTTCAGGTCATCTGTCCTAAAAGGCGTCGTCGCGGAGATGATGTAGCGCCCGAAGCCGATTTCCGGCGCGCGGTCGAGCGCCAGAAGATGCGCCGACACCACGTCGGCGATATCGACGCGCCGATAAAGCAGTTCGTTGAGCTTGGCGTTCAAATCTTCATAGCCATGGCGGATCGAAGCCTTGTCGTCTTCTTCGGGAAAGAAGCGCGACGTTCTGAGAATAAGGCAGGCGAGGCCGTGCTTCTTATGGAAGAGGCGGCAGATATTTTCCGCCGCGAGCTTGGTGACGCCGTAGATGTTTCTCGGAACCGGCGCCAGATCTTCGGTGACGAGCACCGCCGGCGATCCCTCGGGCGGGCGCATGGCGTCGCCGAAGGTGCTTGTGGTGCTGGTGAAGATAAAGCGTTTAACGCCTTCGGCCACAGCCGCTTCCAGCAGCCGGAGCGTGCCGGTGATGTTCACGTCGACGAAATCCTGCATGGAATGCGTCGCGACATGAGGCTTGTGCAGGGTCGCCGCGTGGAGAACGCCGCTGACGCCTTTCATGATCCGCGCGGCGAAATCCGGGTCGGCGATGTCGCCCTGATGGGTTGTATAAGCGCCGGGCTTGATATCGGCGCCCACATGATCTCGCCCCTGCGCTTTTAAAGTGCGGCAGAGCGCTTCGCCGAGATGGCCGGACGAGCCTGTGACGAGAATGGTCATGGGCGGCTTGTGGCGCTGCTTTTCCAGCCGGTCAATCGCCTTTGGCGGTGTGATAGAAATCGACGCGGAAAATCACGGCGTCTTGCGGCGTCACATAATGCTCTATTTCAGGTTCGATGATGGCGGTCCCGTCGGCCTCAATGCGGCGTTTTTCTTCGGGCGGGCCGGGGATGACATAATCGAGCGCGCCCTCGATAACGACCAGCTTGCCCCAGACGCCGGGCTTTGTATCATGAGCGCCGGTCAGCTTCGCAGGCACGGTCTTTTCTGTGAAAACCGGCGTGCCGCCATATCGCACCAGGCCTTCGGGCAGATCATCGCGCATGGATCAGGCCTTGAGCGCGGGCAGGCCGAACATGGCGAGCTTGAGGCTTTGCGCAATGCGCTCGGCGCGTTCCATGAAATAATCGGCAGCTTGCGGAGTCGGCGCGGTTTCGTCGAGCGTTTCGCGAAACAGGGCGAGCCAGATGTCGAAATGCCATTCCTGAACGGAGGTCAGCGCCACATGTTTGGGGACCGGCTTGCCGGAATAACGCCCGGCGTTCAGCGCCACCGAGGCCCAGAAATCCTTCATCTTCGCCAGATGCGGCTCCCAGTCGCTGATTTTCTCATCGAACACCGGGCCTAACACCGGATGAACGCGCACTTTATCGTAAAACGCATCCACGAGACGCGAGATATAAGCCTCGTCGATTCTCATCTTCACGGCCACCGCCTCGATCTCCCGGCGGCGTTCGTCGGCGGTGCGGATGCGGGTTTCCATTACGCGGCCTCTTCTTCCAGCAACATGCGCAGGCGCGGATTGCGCCTTACGAGATCGTCGAGCGTGTAGGCGTCGAGCGCAGAGAGGAACGCCTCCAGCGCTTCTTTCAAGACAGATTTCAAGCGGCAGGCGGGGGTGATGGCGCATTCGCCGGCGCCGCCTTCGAAACATTCGACGACCGCGAAATCCGCCTCCATACGCCGGACGATATCGCCCACATTGATGTCGGCGGCGGGGCGGGCGAGGCGGAGCCCGCCGGCGCGTCCGCGCACGGTTTCGATGAAGCCTTCGCGCCCGAGAAGATGCGCGACCTTCATTAGATGGTTTTTCGAAACATCGTAGCGCAGGGCGATATCCGCAATGGTGCACAGCCGGTCCTGATTGACGGCGAGATGCATGAGCAGCCGAAGGGCGTAATCGGTCTGAAGGTTGAGACGCATGGTCGCTCCTAAAAGATGTATTCTATATATTGGATATCAGCTGGCAATGCAATATAAAAGATTCATCTAATATACATGAAAAGGATGACGGCCATGGGATATCCGGCGGAAGTAATGGAAACGGGGGTTTTAGAGGCTGAAATCGAGGCCGCGCTGAAGGAGCGGCCGGAGCCTGCGGTCATGATTTTGCAAATGAAGCAGGCCAATACGAGCCTGCATGGGGGCGTGTTCAAGGCGCTGGCGCTGATCTATGCGGGGCTTCTCGTGATTTTCTGGGCCGCTTTTCAGGGCGACAAGGAAGCGCTGTTCATGGTGGCGATCAGCGCCGTTTATCTCGCGGCCTATATGGGAACACCTTTCATGCTGAGCCGTGTCGGCGGACGCGTAGACCCGGTTCAGGAAAAATCCCTCGCAGCGTTTCTGAAAGAGCCGTTCGAAACCTGGACCGGCGTTATGTCGGGGCGCGAAGCGGCGCTGCAGATCCTGCTGATCCCGTCCGCGATCCTGATCGCCGGCGCCGGCATGGCGCTGATTGTCACGATGAGCCGGTGACGTTGTCACATGCAGGACCGGGCGTTCGGCCCGGTCCTGAACTTGATGAGAGTCTATTCGATCTCTTCTTCCGGCAGGGCGAAGACCATGTAGCGGTTGGTGTCCGGAACCGGCGGCATGTCGAGGCCCTGGTGGAACATGCCTTCCCAGCCGCTGGTGATGACGATGTATTGCCGTCCGTCGACTTCATAGACGGCGGGAATGCCTTCCGACGCGGCGGGCAGATCGTGTTCCCACAGCACTTCGCCGGTGTCGGCGTCGCGGGCGCGGAACTTGCGGTCGCTGGCGGTGCCCACGAAGAGAAGGCCGCCGCCGGTCGCCACCGGGCCGCCGCGCGTCGTCTGCGCGCCGGTGCCGGTGATGCCCTGCTTGGCGAGAGGCATCATGTCGCCGTTCGGGATGTCGTAGAGTTTCTCGCCAGTGTTCATGTCATAGGCGACGATGGTGGACCAGGGCGGTTTGATGGGCGTCATGCCGTTCGACATGATGAGATAGTCGAAAGGCGCCGAGTAGGGCTGCACGTCGTCGTCGCCCGAATTCGGCATTTTCGCCATCGCTTCCGGGTCGTCATTGGGGATGAGCCTCAGGAGCGACGGATATTGCCGGACGACGATATAGAGCCGGTTCTTTTCCGGATCGACCGAGACCATGCCCCAGTTCGAGCCGCCATTCTGGTTCGGCATCATCAGGAGGCCGTCCGTGCTCTGCGGCGTGAAGAGGGGGCCGGTGCGCACCGTCCGCAACAATTCGCGCATGCGCTCCTTGTCCTGTTCCGGCAGATACGGATTGATGTCGTCCTCGCTCAGGAAACTCCGCTCGAGATAGGGCTCGGGCCAGACCGGGAAGGGCTGCGTCGGCGAAGCGTGTTCGCCGGGCACGTCGGAAGCCGGCACGGGGCGCTCCTCGATATCCCAGATCGGTTCCCCGGTGCGCCGGTCGAAGACGAACATATAGCCCATCTTGGTGGGCTGAATGACGATGGGCACGTTTTCGCCGTCGCGCTCAATGGTCAGGAGCTTCGGCGAAGTCGGCAGGTCGAAGTCCCAGAGGTCGTGATGCACCGCCTGGAAATGCCAGATGCGTTTGCCGGTTCGCGCGTCGAGGGCGATGATCGAATTGCCGAAAAGATTGTCGCCCTCGCGGTTGCCGCCATACCAGTCGAAGCGTGGCGATCCGGTTGGAATGTAGATGATGCCGAGCTCGGTATCGATGGTCGAGGCCGACCAGTTATGGGCGCCGCCAAAGCGTTCGTGATCGGTTTCCGGCCAGGTGTCGTAGCCGAACTCGCCCTTTTCGGGGATCACATGGAACACCCATTTGCGCTCGCCGGTCCTGACGTCATAGGCGTGAATGTCGGCGGGCGCGGAGTCGTAATCGTAATTGCCGGCGGGCAGGGAGATGATGATCGTGTCTTCGAACACCCGGCCCGGATTGTCGTGTTGCAGCGGGCGCACCTCGTCGCGGTCTTCGCGCGACAGCCCGTCGCGCAGATCGATCCCGCCTTCCGGGCCGAAGCCCTCGATGATCTCGCCGGTTTTGGCGTCGACCGCGCGCAGCATGCCGTCATTGAGGAGGAACAGCCGGCCTTCGCCGCCTTCGTCGTTCTCCCAGTAATTGATGCCGCGCTGGCCGATGCGGCCTTCGAATTCGGTGCGCCAGATTTCCTCGCCGGTCGCGCCGTTCAGCGCCACGAGATTGTCGCCGTCGGCGATCACATACATGACGCCGTTGACGATGGTCGGGCTGAAGCGGAAGCCGAACGCGAAGGGCGGATCTTCGCCCGCCTCGAACTCCCAGGCGACTTCAAGCTTGTGGACATTGTCCTTGTTGATCTGGTCGAGCGACGAATATTGCGAGGACTCGCCGCCGCCGAGATAGCCGTCCCAGGTTTTGTAATTGAATGTCTCGCCAAATTGCTGCTGCGAGGTCGCGCAGGCCGCGGCGCCGAATGCCAGGGCCGCTATGGGCGCCGCTTTCAGAAGCGGCGAAAAGCGCTTCTTCACGCGTCTATCGAAACTCTTGTTCATGAACCTTCCCTTTTCATGCTGGAGCGTTGCGGTCAGATATTTGCTGAGTGAGAATCGCAAAGACTGCGCAACGCCTCCCCGGGCGCAATTAACTACCATGTTCGGTATTTTGACTTTCTCCTGAGAGAAGCCAGCAAGCATGGGAGGTGAAGCCTGTTTCGCGGGCTCAGGCGGCGAAAGGGCGCGTCAAGGAAGGACGATAGCGGAGACGATTCCGCCTGATTTTAAGCGCTGCGAAAGCCTAAATTTCGAACTTGTCGAGGGCGGCGCTGGTTTCTTCGCCGCTCGGTTTGGCGGCGCCGCCGAGCACATAGATCGCCTCGCCGAGTTTCACCGCGCCGAGGCCGTGACGCCGGCGCGGCATGGCGGCGACGGCGCGCCACTGGTCCTTGTCGGGATCGTATTCCCAGCTTTCCGCGAAAACGCCGCCGGGGCGGGGATCGAAATATTCGCCGCCGAAGGCGTAGATCTTGCCGTTCAAGGCCGCCGCCGCAAGCCCGCCTTGCGCCTTCGGCATGGGCCGCGCTTTTTCCCAGCGGTCGGAGAGCGGATCGTAAACTTCGACGGCGGTCGTGTTGCCGCCGGCGACGGTGCGCCCGCCGATGACATAAAGAACGCCGTTGACGACGGCGCCCGCGGCGGAGTTGCGCGCCGTCAGCATCGGCGCGAGCGCGCGCCAGCGATTGTCGCGCGGATCGTAATACCAGTGTTCGTCCGTATCGATATGATCGGCCCATTCACTGTTGCGGCTGCCTGCCGGAGAGCGCCCGCCCGCCACATGAACGAACCCTTGCAAGGATTGCGTGACGCTTTCCGCCTGCGGATGCGGCAGCGCCGCCATCGGCGTCCACTCGCCCTTGAGGTCGGTGAGGCGCCAGTTGCCGGCCTGCATTTGCCAGCCGCCATTGCGGTCGCGGGCGAAGCCGCCGACGCCGTAGAGAAAGCCGTTATTGTTGACGAGCCCGAGATGATGGCGCGGCGCGGGCAGGGAGGTCGCAAAGCCCCAGGCGTCATAGGCGGGATCGTAAAACGTCACTTTGTCGGTGACGTTGAACGCGCCGGCCGGCGTCAGACCGCCCGCATTGACCAGAAGGTCGAGCGGATTGGGCTTCAGCGACGGGCCGGGATCGGCGGCTTTGCGGAACGGGGCGGGATAAATCTCCTGCACCGGAAACGGCATGTCGGCGAGCGGCGTCCATGCGCCCATGGGGCCGCCATTTGCGAAAGCGCGGCCCGGCAGCAGTGCGCCGGCGCCAAGCGCCGCCCCGCCGGCCAGCACCGCGCGTCTTTCAAATTTTCTCATGTCGTCTCGCCCCCCTACGCCACTAATGGTTTTATCAGTTCCCGAGCATCACCGCCGCGCAAGCGACGCGCGCGCCGGCGCCGCCGATCGGCTGCGTCATGTGATCGTCCGGGCTGGTGTGCACAACGACCGCGAAACCATCTTCATCGGCGAGCGGCCCGCCTGAATCCATGGAAAGCATCGGATTGAGAATGGACGCGACGGCGAGCCCGTCAGCCCCCGCATAGATATTCGGCATGTCGGCGGCTTCCGGCCCGTCCGGATTGAGAAGGCCGTGCGGCTTGTCTTCCGGGTCGATATGGCCGCCCGACGCCTTGAAGCCCTCGGCGTTGTCGGAGCAGTCGCCGACCTGGTGCAGGTGAATGCCGTGCCAGCCTTCGGAAAGGCCGGAAAGGGAAATGCGGACCAGGACGCCACTCGACGGGGTCTGTGTGAAGGCGACTTCGCCGGCCGTTTCACCGTCCGTATTGACGAACTCGGCCGAGGCGTCGCCCCAGCCTTCAAGCGAGACGGCGGCGGCTTTTTTCGCGCCAGCCTCGGCGGCGGCGGCGGAACCGGTCTCGGCTGAGTTGCCGCAACCGGTTACAATTAGGCTTGAAACGATTGATATTGCGGCGATTTTCGCTGCATTCGTCATGAAGTTCTCCTGGGCTTTCTGCTGTCGACCATATCGCAGACAGGTCCAGGAATAAACTCGTTGCAGCCTCATCTTGACGCAGGCCGGAACAGCCATGTTCCGGCCCTTTGATCTGGCTAAATCAGGCCTTGAGGCCGCGCCGGCGGGCGACGCCGAAAAAGCCGAGACCGCCCGCGAAAAGGAGGCCCGCCGCCGGGATCGGCACCGCCGAGGCGAAATCCTCGACCGCGAAAACCCCGTCCGTGAAGCTGAAAAACTCGAAATTCACGAAGCGCAGGGTGCTGACCGTATCGTCCGAATTGCGGAATTCGAGGGTCGAGGCGAGGGAGGCGATGGTCAGCGAGATCAGGTCGCCCGAGGCGATCTCGTCAAAGGCGATGGTGTCGATATCGGCCCCGCCGTCGAAGAGATTTCCGCCGCCGACCGCCGCCAGTTGCGGGCCCATGATGGTCAGGAGATCGTCGTCCGCGCCGAGATCGGCAACGCCGTTGATCACCCCGGTTGCGAGCATGGTCAGGCTGTCTTCGCCTTCCTCGAGGAAGATCGCCGTGCCGCCGGCGCCAGTGATGGTCCCGGCATTAGTGATGAACTGGCGCGCATCGTTGTCCGCGTCGACATTGACGCCGACGACGCCGCTGATGAGGCCGCCCGCCTGGTTGTCGATGGTGGAGATGGACGCCGTGTCGACGCCCGCGTCGTAATCGACGCCGTCCTCGACGCCTTCGGCGATGATCGCGCCGGAATTGACGATAGAGCCGGTGTCGATGTCGATCCCGTCATTGTTGATGGAGCGGATCAGCCCCGTATTGGTGATGTTGGCGTTGAGCTGGGTCTGGAAGGCGTCGTCATGGGCCTCCAGCGTGCCGTTGTTGATCAGCGTGATGTCGTCGTCGCCGGTGATGCCTTCGCTCGAACCGTCCGCGCCTTGGTCGACCAGCGCCGAGATCGTTCCGTCATTGGTGACCGTCGCGCCATTGCCGGCGATCTGGACGCCGTCATCGCCGGCGGTGATCGTCGCGCCGGTATTGTTTTCGATGATCGCGCCGGGGCCGGCGCGCACGCCGTCGCTGTCCTCGCCCTCGATCGAGCCGAAATTGTAGATCTCGACATCGCTGGCGTCTTCGGCTTCGACGCCGCGGTCTTCGCCGAAGATGCTGGCGCCGGCGGCGTTGGTGAGGACCGTGCCGTTCCCCTCGATCTGGACGCCATTGTCTTCGCCGGCAATCGACGCGCCGCTGAAATTGTTGATGACGCTGTTGGCGCCTTCGATCTGGATGCCTTCGTCCTCGCCGTCGATCTCGCCGTTATTGTTGACAATGTTCGCCGCGCCCTTGAGCTGAAGCGCGTCGCCGTCGTCATTCGACACGGTCACGCCGGCATTGATATTGACCGTCAGATTGGGCTCTGCGTCATCGTCCTCGAAGCCGTTCGTATCGTCGCTGGCGCAGGTGACAATCTGGCCAGGAGTCGGATCGTCGGGGGCGCACTGGGCCCAGGCAGCGGATGTGGAAAACCCCAGCGCAGCCAAGGCGGTTGAAACGAAAAGCGCAGATCTGGTCATGAAAAACCCCCGGAAAGTGATGAAAATCCGCTCATAAAGGGGTTATGTGACAGTCATTTGCAGGCCCCGCGCCGGGCCTTTCAATTTCATATAACTGTCGCAAAACCATGGCCTTGGCAGGGCGCGGGTGCTATGCCAAATCCTTCTTTTCCGACTGATTCTGAAGGACAGATTGCGTGGCCGAAGACAACGGCGATACCCCCGAGAATTCCGACCAGCCGACCCCCATCCAGCATGACGGCGTTTCGGTCGTTTCGATCGAAGACGAGATGCGCAAGTCCTATCTCGACTATGCGATGAGCGTCATCGTCTCCCGCGCGATTCCCGACGCGCGCGACGGCCTGAAGCCCGTGCACCGGCGCATTCTCTACACCATGCACGAAAACGGCATGCTGCATAACAAGCCGTACCGCAAATGCGCCACCGTGGTCGGCGACGTCATGGGCCGCTATCACCCCCATGGCGACATGGCCGTCTACGACTCGCTTGTGCGGATGGCGCAGGACTTTTCCATGCGTCTGCCGCTGATCGACGGGCAGGGCAATTTCGGCTCCATCGACGGCGATCCGCCTGCGGCCTATCGTTATACGGAATGCCGTCTCGAAAAAGTCGCGCAGTCGCTTCTCGAAGACATCGAGAAGGACACGGTCACCTACATTCCGAACTATTCGAACGAGCGCGAGGAGCCGACGGTTCTTCCCGCGCGCTATCCCAATCTTCTGGTCAACGGCGCCGGCGGCATCGCGGTCGGTATGGCGACCAACATTCCGCCGCACAATCTCGGCGAAATTGTCGACGCGACCATGGCGATGATCGACAATCCCGATATCTCCGACGAGGAGCTGATCGAGATTGTGCCGGGTCCGGACTTTCCGACCGGCGGCATCATTCTCGGCCGCGCCGGCTCGAAGGCGGGGCTCCTGCTCGGGCGCGGCTCGGTGGTCATGCGCGGGCGCGCGAGCATCGAAGAAGTGCGCAAGGACCGCTACGGCATCATCATCACCGAAATTCCCTATCAGGTGAACAAGGCCATGATGGTCCAGCGCATCGCCGATCTGGTGCGCGAGAAAAAGATTGAAGGCATCGCCGACATTCGCGACGAGTCGAGCCGTCAGGGCATTCGCGTCGTCGTCGAACTGCGCCGCGACGCGTCGCCGGACGTCGTCCTGAACCAGCTTTACCGTCACTCGCAATTGCAGACGAGCTTCGGCGTCAACATGCTGGCTCTGAACGGCGGCAAACCGCAGCAATTGTCCCTGCGCGACGTGCTCACCGCATTTGTCGACTTCCGCGAGGAAGTGATTACGCGGCGCACCAAATTCGAACTGAACAAGGCGCGCGACCGGGCGCATATCCTCGTCGGTCTCGCCATCGCGGTCGCCAATATCGACGAAATCGTCGCGCTGATCCGCGCCGCGCCGGACCCGGCGACGGCGAAAGAGCAGTTGATGGCCAAGGCCTGGCCCGCCAAGGACCTGGCGCCGCTGGTGCTGCTGGTCGCCGACCCCCGCCACCTCATGAGCGAAGGCGACATGCTTAAGCTTTCCGAGGAACAGGCGAAGGCGATCCTCGATCTCCGTCTTCAACGCCTCACCGCGCTCGGCCGCGACGAGATCGGCGACGAACTGACCGGCCTTGCCGAGAAGATCGCCGACTATCTCGACATCCTGCGCAATCGCGACCGCGTGTTGACCATCGTCAAGGACGAACTGATGGCGGTGCGCAATGAATTCGCGACGCCGCGCAAGACCGAATTTGTCGAAGCCGAAGGCGAGGTCGAAGATGAAGACCTGATCGCCCGCGATGAGATGGTCGTCACCGTCACCCATGCGGGCTATGTGAAGCGCACGCCGCTTTCGACCTACCGCGCCCAGAAGCGCGGCGGCAAGGGCCGCGCCGGCATGAAGTTCAAGGACGAGGATTTCGTCAACCAGCTCTTCGTCGGCAATACGCACACGCCGCTTCTCTTCTTCACGTCGACGGGCATGGCCTACAAGCTGAAGCTGTGGCGCCTGCCGGAAGGCTCGCCGTCCTCGCGCGGCAAGGCGTTTGTGAACCTGTTGCCGCTCGGCCCCGACGAACGCGTCACCAACATCCTGCCGCTGCCCGAAGACGAGGACGCCTGGGAGCAGTTGCATGTGATGTTCGCGACCAAATCGGGGAATGTCCGCCGCAACAAGCTGTCGGACTTCCAGCGCGTCAACCGCAACGGCAAGATCGCCATGAAGCTCGATGAGGGTGACCGTCTTGTCGGCGTGAAAATCTGCCGCGAGGACGAGGACGTGTTGCTGACGACCGCGTCGGGCATGTGCATCCGTTTCCCCGTGGATACGGTGCGGGTCTTCGCCGGCCGCACCTCGACCGGCGTCCGGGGCATTCGTCTCGATAAAGGCAATCACGTCATCTCCATGGCGATCCTGCGCCATGTGGAGACCACCTCCGAGGAAGCGCGCGCTTATCTCAAGCACGCCGCCGCCATGCGCCGCGCCGTGGGCGAGGCCGATGCGGAGGATCCGGAGGATTCCGATGTCGCCGATGTGGCGATCAGCCCGGAGCGCGTCGCGGAGCTCGGCGCCAATGAGCAGTTCGTGCTGACCGTCACCGAGCACGGCTACGGCAAGCGCACCTCGTCCTACGAATACCGGACCTCGGGGCGCGGCGGCAAAGGCATCATCGCGATCCAGACCACGGACCGGAACGGAACCGTCGTCGCCTCCTTCGCGGTCGAGGACACCGACCAGATCATGCTCGTCACCAATGGCGGCCAGTTGATCCGCACGCCGGTGAACGACATCCGCGTCGCCGGGCGCAACACGCAAGGCGTCACCATCTTCCGCACCCGTGAGGAAGAGAAAGTCGTCTCAGTCGGCCGGGTGGAAGATGTGGATGAAGACGAAGACGGCGATGAGAGCGGGGAAGACGGCGAAGCGTGAGCGATGAGCTGAAACATTTCGGCATCCTCGCTCACAGCGCCGAAGGCGCGGCGCTGTGCTTCACGACGTTCTGTCATGAAGGCGGCGCGCGTCTCGGGCCTGACCTGCACCCGGACGTCACCGTCGACTGCATCGCCTTCGGGCGCTGCATGGATGCGTGGGACAAGGGCGACTACGCGTTCATTCGCAATGTGCTGGGCCAGTCGGTCTCGACCCTCGCCAAAGCCGGCGCGGATTTCTGGGCCTGTCCCGACAATACCTGCCATCTCGCGCTGGAGCTTGAAGGCCCGGCCTACGACATTCCGGGCCTCAACATCGCCGATGTTGTCGCCTCGGAAGCGAAAAGCCAAGGCATGAAAAAAGTCGGCGTCCTCGGCACCCGCTTCACGATGGAGGGCGCGGCCTACAAGCGCGCCCTGGCGGCGCAAGGGATCGAACGCGCTGTTCCGAGTGACAAGGACCGCGCGGAGATCGACCGGATCGTCTTCGAAGAACTGGTGCGCGGCAAGTTTCTCGACTCGTCGAAGGCGTTCTACGCGGGCGTCATCGAAAAGCTGAAGGGCGAGGGCTGCGACGGCGTCGCCATGGTTTGCACCGAAATCCCGATCCTGCTCGACGGCGTCGAAACCGCGCTGCCGACGCTCGATTCCACGCGGCTGCTGGCGAAAGCCGCGCTCGATGTAGCGACAGGGGCTGCGCCCATGCCTTTATGGCGCGGCGGGCCCGTCCAGATCGCCGCCTGAAGGAGTTCACGACTCATGACAAAACTTATCGGCCTTTATCCCGGCACGTTCGATCCGCTGACCCTCGGTCATGTGGATATTGTCGAGCGCGCGGTGAAGCTCGTCGACGAACTTGTCATCGGCGTCGCCATCAACCGCGACAAGGGCCCGCTTTTCGTCCTCGAGGAGCGCGTCGCCATGGTCGAGAAGGAAATGGCGCGGATTTCGAAAGCCACAGGCACGCCGATCCGCGTCGAGCCGTTTGAGACCCTCCTGATGAAATTCGCCGAAAGCATCAACGCCAACATCATTGTGCGCGGCCTCCGGGCGGTCTCGGACTTCGAATATGAGTTCCAGATGGTCGGCATGAACCAGGCGCTGAACGACGACATCGAAACCGTCTTCCTGATGGCCGATGCGCGCTACCAGTCCATCGCCTCGCGTCTCGTCAAGGAAATCGCCCGCCTCGACGGCGACATCACGTCTTTCGTGCCCCGCCACGTGGCCGTGGCGCTGAAGGCGAAATTCACGAAGTAAGGCGGCGTTCGCATTTTCACCAGGAACCGCCTATATGGGACGGAACGAACCGCTGGCGGGCTGTGGCAAGGAGTTGATATGCGTTTAAAATCAATGGCGTGGGTGATTGCGGGGCTCGCCGTGGCGGCCCCTTCCGCGTTTGCCGACGATGACGACGAGGACAGAGGCCCGACCCCTGCCGAAGTCATGGAGCGCGCAGGGCCCGATGACTGGCGCCCGCTTGATCCGGAGAACACTCTTTATATGGACCTGCCTGCGGGCCTCGTGGTGATCGAGCTTCGGCCCGATTTCGCCCCCGGCCATGTGCAGCGGATCAAGGAGCTGACCCGCGAAGGCTTTTATAACGGGCTCACCTTTCACCGCGTGATCGAGGGCTTCATGGCCCAGGGCGGCGACCCGAACGGCGACGGCACCGGCGGCTCCGACAAGCCGGACCTCAAGGCCGAGTTCACCCGCCACGCCAGCGAGGTCGAAGGCTTCAACCAGGTCGGCCGCGACCGTATCGCCCCGCGCCTCGGCTTTATCGACGGCATGCCCGCCGCCGCCCAGCCGGAAGGCCTCAAGACTTTCCTCACCAATGGCGCGGCGGATCTGTGGGGCGTTCATTGCCCCGGCGTCATGTCCATGGCGCGCGCGACCAATCCCGACAGCGCCAACAGCCAGTTCTTTTTGATGATCGGCGACGCACGGCTCAATCTCGACCGCCGCTATACGGCCTGGGGCTGGATCGTCGACGGTTTTGAAGCGACGCGGCGCATCGTGCGCGGCGAGCCGCCTTCGCGGCCGACCCCGATCATCCGCATGCGCGTCGCGTCGGACATTCCCGCGAGCGAACGCGAGGACATTCAGATCATGAACACCGACAGTCAGCTGTTCACGGACTATCTGAAGGCCGCCGGCGAATTGAGCGAAGACGGCTATGTCAAAGATATTTGCGAAATAAAAGTGCCGGTAAAAGTAGACGGAGAAATCGAACGATGAGCGACAAACTGATCCTGACCCTCGATACGGGCGATGTGACCATTGAAACCTTCCCCGACAAGGCGCCCGATCATGTGGCGCGCGTCAAGGAGCTTGCCGACGAGGGCTTTTATGACGGCATCCCGCTGCACCGGGTGATCGACGGCTTCATGGCGCAAATGGGCTGCCCGCGCGGCGACGGCACCGGCGGTTCCGACCGGCCGAACCTCAAGGCCGAGTTCAACGATGTCAGCCACCAGCGCGGTGTCTGCTCCATGGCCCGCGCCCAGAACCCGAACAGCGCCAACAGCCAGTTCTTTATCGTCTTCGATGACGCCTCCTTCCTCGACGGCCAGTACACGGCCTGGGGCCAGGTGGTCGAGGGCATGGAGCATGTGGACGCCGCCAAGCGCGGCGAGCCGCCCGCCAATCCGACCAAGATCGTCAAGTTCCGCACGGCGGCGTAAGCCGCGAGGCAACGATTTCTTTAAGGGAAACTGGCAAAAAGGCGCGAATGCAAACGCGCCTTTTTGCTTACCAAGAGCCAGAACAACTCCGTGTCTCAGCCGATCAACATCGCCTATCTCATGAACACTTTCCCGCTGACGTCGACGACGTTCATCCGGCGGGAGATTGAGGCCCATGAGCGGCGGGGCGTGAAGATCCATCGCTATGCGGTCAGGAAATGGGACGGCGAGCTCGTCGATCCCCTCGACATCGCCGATGTGGACCGCACCCATTACATTCTTTCGGGCAACGCAAGCGGTCTCGTCAAGGCGTTCTTCCGTGAACTGATCACCAACACCGGCGGTTTGGTGAAGGCGCTGGGGCCCTGGTGGTCGCTGTTAAGGTCCGCGCGCGGCGGCTTTGTCCGTCATGTGGCCTATCTGATGGAGGCCTGTTATTTCCGCCAGCGGGCCGCGGCCGACCACATCGATCATGTACATGTGCATTTCCTGACCAATTCGACCGCCGTCGCCATGCTGGCGCGGATCATGGGCGGGCCGACCTATAGTTCGACGGTGCACGGGCCCGACGAACTCGTGGACGCGCCGCTGCTCGAATTTCCGGCGAAGATCGACCATTCCTCTTTCATTGCGGCGATCACCCATTTCTGCAAATCGCAGCTCATCCGGTTTTCGTCCATCGCCATGGGCGAAAAGATCAAGATCGTCCATTGCGGGCTCAATCTCGAGGATTTCGAGGCGACGCCGCCGCCGGACAACCAGACCTTTGTCTGCGTTGGGCGGCTTTGCCCGCAAAAAGGCCAGGCGCAGATTCCCGCCGCTGCCGCCGCGCTGAAAAGCGAGTTCCCGGACCTTAAGATTATCCTCGTGGGCGACGGCGAAAGCCGGGCCGAGATCGAGGCGGAAATCGAGCGCTGCGGCGTGCGTGATCAGGTGATCATCAAGGGCTGGATGGCCAACAGCGATGTGCGCGAAACGGTAAAGAACGCACGCGCGTTTTTGCTGCCGACTTTTGCGGAAGGTTTGCCAGTGGTGATCATGGAAGCGCTGGCGCTGGGCCGGCCGGTTATCTCCACTTACATCGCCGGCATTCCCGAACTCGTGGACGAAGGCTGCGGCTGGATCATCCCGGCGGGCGATGATGTCGCTCTGACTGAGGCCATGGGCGCGGCGCTTGCCGCATCGCCCGACGAACTCGCCGCGTTAGGCCGGGAAGGCCGGGCGCGCGTCGAAGACCGGCACGATGTCGATAAGGAAGCGCAAAAGCTCGGCGATTTCTTCATTGATGTCGTGAAGCGTCACCGGCTTTAGGCGGCAACCACACCCGCTCATCCCCGCCTGCGCGGGGATGAGCGGAGATTGTCAGGCTGTCCCAATGACGGGAAGGGCCTGGTTGCAATACATCCTATCCGGTGAATTCTTTCACCAATCCCGCATTCGGTGCGTAGTTATCCACGGGTTCCAAAGTGGCCTTATCCTGCCGTCCAAGTCGCAGCTCTGGTGTGTAATGCCCGGGCTCGTCCCGGGCATCCAGAAAAACGCTGACTGGATCGCCGGGACAAGCCCGGCGATGACACATGAGAGAAAAACAGCGCTCCTTGCGCAGCGCAGGGAATAACAACGGATAGAGTGAGGCGAACCCCCGTGGAACAATTTACGCAAATGGCGCCAAACTCGGCCGAAAGCCAGGAAATAAGCCAATTAAACGAAACACGGAGTCCGGTTGACGTAAAATGTTTCACGCGCAGCGCGGCGCTATTTCCCGAGCCCGCCGAACAGCGCGTATTTGATGTTGAGATAATCCTCGAGCCCGTATTTGGAGCCTTCGCGCCCGAAGCCCGATTCCTTGACGCCGCCGAAGGGCGCGACGGGCGTCGACAGGATGCCTTCATTGATGGCGACCATGCCGTATTCGAGGGCCTCCATCATGCGCCAGGCGCGCCCGAGATCGTTGGTGTAAAGATAGGAGGCGAGACCGAACTCGGTGTCGTTCGCCATTGTCGCGGCTTCTTCTTCCGTTTCGAATTTGAAGAGCGGCGCCACGGGGCCGAAGGTTTCGTCTTTCGCGATGACCATGTCGGGGGTGACGCCGGTGAGCACGGTGGGCTGGAAGAAGGTCCCGCCGAGCTTGTGGCGCTCGCCCCCGGTCTGGAGGCCCGCGCCTTTCGAGAGCGCGTCGGCGATATGGCGTTCGACCTTTTCGACGGCTTTCTCTTCGATCAGCGGGCCCTGATCGACGCCGTCTTTGAGGCCGTCGCCCACGGAAAGACCGGCGACCTTTTTCGCGAACTTCTCCGCGAAGGCGTCATAGATGCCCGACTGGACGAGGATGCGGTTGGCGCACACGCAAGTCTGCCCCGCATTGCGGAACTTGCAGGCGACAGCGCCGTCGACCGCCTTGTCGAGATCGGCGTCGTCGAAAATGATCAGGGGCGCGTTGCCGCCAAGCTCCATGGAGACGCGCTTCATGGTCTTGACCGCCTTCGAGGCGAGCTCTTCGCCGACTTTTGTGGAGCCGGTGAAAGTGATCTTTTTCACCTGCGGGTTCTCGCAGAATTCCTCGCCAATGGGCGCAGCCTCGCCGGTGATGACCGAAAAGACGCCTTTGGGCAGGCCGATCTCGTCGGCGATGACCCCCATGGCGAGCGCGGAATAAGGCGTCTGGCTCGCGGGCTTTGCGATGATGGGGCAGCCGGCGGCGAGCGCCGCGGCGGCCTTGCGGGCGATCATCGCATTCGGAAAGTTCCAGGGCGTGATAGAGCAGACGACGCCCACGGGCTCTTTCGTCACGATGATGCGCTTGTCGGTCCAGGGCGAGGGGATGACGTCGCCGTAAACGCGGAGCGCCTCTTCGGCGAACCATTTGAAGAAGCCGGCGCCATAGGCGACTTCGCCCTTGGCTTCGGCAAGCGGCTTGCCCTGTTCCAGCGTCAGGAGTTCGCCAAGGGTCTGCTGGTTGTCCATCAGCGCTTCGTAAAAGGCGCGGCAGACCTTGCCGCGCTCTTCCGCGGTCCGGGCGCGCCAGTCGGGGAAGGCCGCCGCCGCCGCATCGATGGCCTCGCGCGCTTCGGTGCGGCCGAAATCCGGCACGGCGCCGATGGTCTCTCCCGTAGCGGGGTTCGTCACGGGGATCGTTTTGGCGCCGCCGCGCCATTCGCCGCCGATATAGCATTGTTCCCGAAAGAAACGGCTGTCGGTTGCGGGGTGGGTCATGGCGGATCCTCCAGTCAGGCCTTTTCAACGGCTTAGCACTGTATCGGCGTTTTGCAATCGGTCCTGCGCGGCGTCATAGTGGCCGGCAATAAAGGGACGAAATCAAAAGGATAATGGTTCCATGACCGTCAATTATGAAAGCCCGAAAGACGGCGTCGCGCTGATCACGCTGAGCCGCCCGGACAAGCTCAACGCCTTTAACCGCCAGTTGCGTCAGGACCTGACGGCGGCGGTCGGCAGGGCTTCCGCCGACGATGCGATCCGCGCCGTTGTGGTGACGGGAGAGGGGCGGGCCTTCTGCGCCGGGGCCGATGTCTCCGCCGCTCACGAAATGGGCAATGTGGAAGACGTTCTGAACACGGAATATGCGGGCTTCCTCAATGCGGTCTCTTCAATGCCCAAGCCGGTGATCGCGGCGATCAACGGGCCCGCCGCCGGCATCGGCATGACGCTGGCGCTGACCTGCGATTTACGGGTGATGGGCGAGGGCGCTTATCTGATGAGCGCTTTTTCAAATATCGGGCTCGTCCCCGACGGCGGGCTTTCTTTTTTGCTGACCCGGGAGATCGGCTATGCCCGCGCCTATCAGCTCGCGATCGAAGCAGAGAAAGTCGATGCGGCGCGGGCCGTCGCCTGGGGCCTCGTCAACCGCGTCGTCGCGGACGAGGCGGTGCTCGCTGACGCGCTCGACTGGGCGGCATCGCTTAGCGAACGCGCGCCCGTCGCCCTGGGGCTGACCAAGCGCGCCTTCCGCGCCGCCGCGCAGGAAGGGCTGAAAAATGCAGCCGCCTATGAGGCGATGCTGCAGCGCCAGGCCATCACCACGGAAGATTGCGCCGAAGGCGTCGCCGCGCTCTTCCAGAAGAGAAAGCCGGCCTTCAAGGGAAAATAGGCTTAAAAGAAGAAGGGCAGGCGCAGGCCGCGCGCGATCATGGCGAGGGCGCCGGCGGCGGCCAGCGCCGGACCGAACGCCACCGGCGTTTCGCGTTCGAGTTTCGCCCCGCCGAGGGCCGCCGCGCCGGCCCCTGCGAGGCCGAGAAGCGCGGCGAGAAAGACCACGGGCGCAAGCGCCGCCCAGCCGAGCCAGGCGCCCAGCGCCGCCAGAAGTTTTGCATCGCCCTGGCCGAGCCCTTCGACGCCGCGCAGTCTGGTGAAGGCCATATCAATAAGACGAAAGGCGCCATAACCGATGACCGCCCCCAGAAGGGCGCCCGCGATTGGCGTGAACTGCGCAAAGGCGTTGGCGGCGAGCCCGAGCCCGATCAGCGGCAGCGTCAGGGCGTCGGGCAAATAGCCGGTCTCAAGATCGATGGCGCCGAGCGCGATCAGGAAAAGAAAGAAGATGAGCGCCAGGCCGGCCTGCGCTGTCAGCCCGAACAACAGGAGAGCGACCACCCCCGCCGCCGCACCCATCAGCTCCACCAGCGGATAACGCAGGGAAATCCTCGCGCCGCACGCCGCGCATTTCCCGCCGAGCATGGCGTAGCTTAAAAGAGGAATAAGGTGAGCGATGCTGATCTTTGCGCCGCAGGCGGGACATGCAGACCGCGGAGACACAAGATTTCCGCGATCCGGCGCATCGATCAGATTCCACATCGTCGGACCGCGATGGATCACGACATTCAGGAAACTGCCGAGCACGGCGCCGAGCATCGCGGCTGTGATGTAAAAGACCCAGACCGTCATCATTAAGCTTTCATTCGCAAACGGCCGCACAAGCCAGCCGCGCCGCGCTTCAGAAATCTGTCTGAATTTCCCTCTTCGCGCAATTCAATGAGTTTGCATGGGTTTCCGGCTGGCAGACGCATTGGGTGCGCGTGCAATAGCGCGCTGGGTGCGCTCGTCAAAGCGCGCATCCGGTGCGCGCCATTAACCAGCCGCCCCCCCAAATGTCATTGAACTGAAATAAACGTGTCACGCGCCTGTCAAACGCCTCCTCTATCGGCAATCCGTCCGGCGCGTGGGGCGCCGCCGATCTTGCTTTGTAAACACATTCCCCCGGGGGTCTCTTCAATGAGCCAAATCTCGAACATGAAAAAGTTTCTTCTTGCGGGCGCAGCCATGACGCTGGTCGCCTGTACGCAGGGCAGCGACATCGAATCGCCTGGGGCATCCGACCCGGGCACCCCGCCAGGCGGCGGTGGCGGCGGCGGCGGCGGCGGCGCTGTATCCGCGGATTCCTGCCCCACCGGTTTTGCTGCAGGCACGGTGCTCGATCTGCCGGTCTCCGGCGCTAACTCGACCGGCACCGACCAGGTTGTTTGCGACCTCGCCGGCACGATTCTCACGAACGTTGCGCTTCCCTACAAAGACGATGACGGCGACGGCATTCCGGTGGCCTATCGGATCAGCGGCCGTGTCAATATCGGCGAAGATGTCGGCGCAGACGGTTCAGGCGGCGATCCGGCCGTGCTGACCATTCAGCCTGGCGTCACGCTGTTCGGCGAATCGGGCAGCGACTTCATGGTGGTCAACCGCGGTTCGCGCCTCGAAGCGGACGGTGAAGAAAACGCGCCGATCGTGATGACCAGCCGCGACGATCTCGAAGGCACGCAGGCCGATCCTGTCAACGCCATCGGCGAGTGGGGCGGTCTGGTGATCCTCGGCCGCGCGCCGATCAACCGCTGTGAAGGCGGCGGCACGCCGGGCATGGCTGACTGCGAAAACATCATCGAAGGCGTGACCGCGCCGGAAGCTCAGTATGGCGGTGGCGTCCCGACGGACAATTCCGGCACGCTGCGCTATTTCCAGGTGCGCTTCGCCGGCTTCCCGCTCTCTTCGGGCAACGAGCTGAACGGCATCTCCTTCGGCGGCGTCGGCACCGGCACCACGGTCGATTACGTTCAGGTGCACAACAACTCCGACGACGGCATCGAGATGTTCGGCGGCACGGTGAACCTCAAGCACATCGTGCTGACGGGCATCGACGACGACTCGCTCGACACCGACAATGGCTGGAACGGCAAGGTGCAATACCTTCTCGCCAGACAGATTGACGGCCGCGGCGATAACGGTTTCGAAATGTCGAGCGCCGGCACGGGCGTGTCTCCGGCGACCAACCCGACCATCGCCAACTTCACGATTGTCGGTTCGACCAAAGATTCCGAACCCGGCAACGCCATGCGCATCAACTCCGGCCACATCGGGCGTTTCCTGAACGGCGTCGTCATCGACGAGGACGAATGCTTCCGCTGGCAGGATGCGGGCAACGACAATGACACCTTTGACGGCGTCAACACGGACCCGGCCTTCGACTCCGTTCTGTTCGACTGCGGAACCGGCGGGCTGACCATTGACGATCCGGAAACGCTGGCGGCGGTCGATGCTGTCATGGACGGATCGAACAACACCCAGGAAACCAGCACCATCACGTCCAACTTCCAGGCTGGTACGAAAGAGGCCATGAACGCCTCCTTCGATCTCACGACAATCGATCCATTCTTCGAAGACACGGACTATCTCGGCGCCTTCGGTCCGGAAGAAACCGAAACCAACAACTGGGCGACCGGATGGACGTTTAGCGTCTTTGCTGACCCGGGCTGCCCTGACGGCACGACCGACAGCGGCGACAACATCAACGGCACCCGCGTTTGCCTTCTGACCGGCAATCTCGACGGCGGCGCCATGGGCACGGCTTACTCTGAAGTGACGCTGACCCGCGGCAACTTCTACGAACTCGACGGCCGTGTCGATGTTGGTGTCGATGTCGGCGCCGACGGCGCGGACCCGGACGGGGTGGACATCGCCCTTAATATCGAGCCTGGCGTGTCGATCTTCGGCAACTCTGGTTCGGACTACATGGTCATCAATCGCGGCTCGCAGATCTTCTCGAACGGCACGCGTCAAAACCCGGTTGTCTTCACCTCTGAAGCCGACCTGGAAGACACGGTGAACCCGTCCCTGCGTCTCGACTCCATAGGCGAGTGGGGCGGTCTGGTGATCCTCGGCCGCGCGCCGATCAACCGCTGCGAAGGCGGCGGCACGCCGGGCATGGTGGATTGCGAAAACATCATTGAAGGCGTGACTGCGCCGGAAGCTGAATATGGCGGCGACGAGCCGACGGACAACAGCGGCTCGCTGATGTTCACGCTGGTCAAATTCGCCGGCTTCCCGCTTTCCTCGGGCAACGAACTGAACGGCATCTCCTTCGGCGGCGTTGGATCGGGCACCACGGTCGAATATGTCCAGGTGCACAACAATTCCGACGACGGCATGGAAATGTTCGGCGGCACCGTCGACCTCAAGCACATCGTGCTGACCGGCATCGACGACGACTCGCTCGACACCGACAATGGCTGGAACGGCAACGCCCAGTTCATCATTGTCAAACAGCGCGACGGTCGCGGCGACAACGGCTTTGAAATGTCGAGCACTGGCACGGCGGCGCCGCTGCCGACCAATCCGACGATCGCCAACTTCACGATCTTCGGCACGACCAAAGCTTCCGAGCCGGGCAATGCCTTCCGCATCAACTCCGGCCATGTCGGGCGCTTCATCAACGGCGTCGTGACGGATGCAGACGCCTGCTTCCGCTGGCAGGACGCGGGCGATGGCGACGCCACCTATGACGGCGTCGGCACCGACCCGACTTTCAACAACACGCTGTTTGATTGCGGCGCCGGCGGTCTGACCATCGACGATCCGGAAACGCCGGCGGCGGTTGCCTCTGTCACTGACGACGGAACCAACACCACCTCCGTCGAGATTAACCTCATCAACGACTTCATCAACGATACGGCGGCTGCAGGGCGCACGGCCTTCACCGATCTGCCGGGCACCATCGATCCGTTCTTCGACGACGTCGATTATATCGGCGCCGTGGAAAGCTCGAGCGATGACTGGTGGGCTGACTGGAGCTGCGGCCTCGCTGCCGACGATTGCTAAATGCGAGCCGGGCGGCGCCTCACCGTAGAGGCGCCGCTCTTCTTCCAGCGCACTCAAATTAAGGTTGATCTCATCATGAAGCCGTATCGTTCCATAACAGGCATGCTCCTCGCGACGACCATGCTTGCTCCAATACCGGGCGCATTCGCCCAGGACACGTCGCAATCCATCGGCCCCCAGGTCTCCGACGAGATCGTCGTTCTGGGGCGCAACATTCCCGAGCCGCAACGCGCCACCTCTCAGGTCGCAACATTCCTGAACGCTGACGATCTTCAGCGCACCGGCGACGACACTGCCGCCGAAGCCCTGAAACGCCTTAGCGGCCTCAGCATCGTTGGCGGAAAATTCGCCTATGTCCGCGGTCTTGGCGACCGTTACTCTTCGGCGCGCCTTAACGGCTCGCCATTGCCGAGCCCGGAACCGCTCAAAAGAACCGTTCCCCTGGACCTCTTCCCCTCCAACATTCTTGGCGGCGCGACTGTTCAGAAAACCTTCTCGCCGAACTATCCCGGCGAATTCGGCGGCGGAATCATCGATCTCGAAACCCTGCGCAAGCCGGACGAGAACTTCCTCAACGTCAAGCTCGGCATCTCCGCCAATACGTTCACGACGGCCCATGAAGGCCTTTACGTGCGCGGCGGCGATCTCGACTGGCTCGGCTATGACGACGGCATCCGCTCCATGCCGGATGAACTGCGCGCTGTGGTCAACACTGACACTCCGCTGACGGACCTCACCGACGCCGAACAGGAAGCGGTAGGCGAAAGCCTTGTGAACTCACCGCTTTCCGTCATCCAGAACGGCACCATCGGCCCGAACTTTGAAGGCTCGGTCGAGGGCGGCAAATACTGGGATCTCGACAGCGGCGCGGTCTTCAGCATCACCGGCGTCGTCGGTTACAAACAGGACTGGACCACCGAAGAGGCGATCCGCCAGCTCGCTTCGGAAGAGCGCGTGGGCATTAACTCGACCCAAACGGAAACGGCGCTCGAAGCCACCGTCAACGGTCTCATGTCGGCCGCACTCGAAACCGACTACCACACCCTGACGCTGACCGGTCTTTACATCCACTCGACCCGCAAAGAAGCCCAGATTCAAGAGGGCTTCAACTTCAACGCCGAAGGCTCGGGCGGCTTCGTTACGGAAGCCAACTCCTGGCTTGAGCGCGCTTTGATGATGGGCCAGGCGTCCGGCGAGCACGATCTCGGCGATCAGTTCGCAATCAACTGGCGGGGCGCTTTCGCCCGGTCTACGCGGGATACGCCTTATGACCGGTCCCTCGAAAACCGCTCGGCGTCCATCGATGAAAACGACATGATCGTCGGCCCGCCGTCCATCGTTTTCAACACGCGTCACAACGTCAATTTTTCGGAATTGACCGACGACACCCTGAGCGGCGGCGCTGATTTCTTCTGGTATGCGCCGATCTCCGGCGCGCGCGAGATCACGCTGTCCGCCGGCTATGAATATTCCGACAATGACCGGGATTTCATCTCCAACCCGTTCAACTTCACCCTCAACACGTCGATCCCTACCGATGTGTCGCGGGCGCGCATCGATTTCGCTTATTCGCCGGATAATATCGACCCGAACCGGTTCCAGCTGATCGATACGAACACGCAAGGGGTGAACTCCTATAACGGTCAGCTGACCGTTCATGCGGGATATGTTCAAGCCGATGCGGAGCTGATCCCCACTGTTCGCACCACGGTCGGCGTGCGTTACGAAACTGCCGAACAGAGCGTTGACGTTTTCGACCGCTTCATCGACACGGACCAGTTCGATACGATGCTCGAAAACGACTACTGGCTGCCGTCCGCGACCGTGACCTGGAACTTCACGGACAACATGCAGCTGCGCGGCGGCTATTCACACACCATCGCGCGTCCCCAGTTCCGCGAACTCGCTGCCTCGCAATTCAGCGATCCGGAAACGGACCGCGTCTATTTCGGCAACAGCAACCTCGTGGACAGCGAATTCCGCAACTACGACCTGCGCTATGAATATTATCTCGGCCGCAACCAGTTCCTGACGCTGGGCGGCTTCTACAAGAAGATTGAAAACCCGATTGAAGAGATCCAGTTCACCACCACGGACTTCTCCTTCCAGTCGAGTTTCATCAACTCGCCGGAAGCCAAACTGTATGGCGGTGAATTCGAATACCGCACGCGGTTCGCCATGCCAGTCGACAGCGGCTGGCTCGCCGATCAGGAATGGCTGTTCTCGGTCAACTACACCTACACCAAGTCGGAGATCATGGTCGGCGACACCGACATGATCACCGAGCGGGACGGCGATGAGGTTCTGGCTTCGACCTACGGTCTGGACGGGTCGACTATGGTCGGCACGCCGGAGCATATCGTCAACGCCCAGTTCGGCTGGGAAGGCGAGAACACCCAGTTCACGCTGCTTGGCGGCTGGGTCTCCGAGCGCATCCTGGCGCGCGGGGAAGTCCTCACCAAAGCCAACCGGCTGCTCGACGTCTACGAAAAGCCGGGCTTCCAGCTTGACGCTGTGTTCCGTCAGGACGTGAACATTGCCGGCACGGACTTCACTATCGGCCTGTCGGCCCGCAACCTTCTCGGCACGCGCCATATCGAGGAGCAGCGGGGCACGGCCGATCTCGCTCGTGCAGGCGAAGACGGCGTCGCCGACTTCAACACCTACAAACGCGGCCGCAGCCTTTCGGCAAGCCTGACCGCGAGATTCTAACCTCGCGGACCGAGGCGAACAGGAGTCAGCCGGCGGCGGGCGTTAACCGAAAGGCGAACGCCCGCCGCCGGTCTTTTGATGCCCGGACGGTCGGTTCAAAGCTCGGGCAGGCAATGTGGAGCGATACTAAAAGTGCAGAAATTTCATGGCCTTTTGGTAAGATTCTGGAACAATGACTGAATATCGGCTGGTAAGCCGCGCCGCGCGCTTCGTATCGTTTTGGTAAAGGTTTTTGGTTACTCTTCGGGGGGTGGATCAGACGCGTCGGGGCGGCGCCCGGCCGAAGGCGGTTTGCAGTGACGAGTGCGAATGTGCATGGGGTTAATGACGGTGCTGCCGGCGCGCCGCGCGAGATGCGCGCCGCCGCGCGCGCGCGGCGCATCGCCGAATGGGCGCTTCTGGCGCTGATCGCCTTCCTTCTGGCCAAGACAGCCATCGCGTTTTTCATGCCCTTGCCGTTGCCGAAAGGCGACCGGCTCGCCGCCGTGAGCGCATCATCCGCCGGCGACGAGCGTCAGGTGACGGCGCGCAATCCGTTTCCCGCCTCGGACGCGACAGCGGCGCCCGCTATCGACCAGAGCGCCGATCTCGCGGAAACCGGTCTCGATCTCGGCCTTAACGGCGTCTGGCCGGCGGAAGACAAGCCCTCGGCGATTATCCGCCTTCCCAATGGCGAACAGCATCGTTTCGCAATCGGAGAGGAGGTCGTCCGCGGCGTTCGTCTGGTTGCGGTGTTTTCCGACCACGTCATCATCGAACAAAACGGCGTCCGCGAAGCCTTGCGCTTTGAAAACAAGGCGCCGTTTGAGCGTCCGGCGCCGGCGGCGCCTCAGCCTGCATCCGGAGAGCCCGCAGTGCGCCCAACGGATCAGGGGACGGCGCCCGATAAAATCGAGAACTTTCCGACGCGTGATCTTTTAAACGGCTTTGTCCGCTTCGGGCTCGGCGTCGGTCCCGACGGCGGGCCGGCGGTCATGATCTTCGCCGGGCAAGACCGGAAAGCTTTCGAACAGGCCGGGTTTCGCGACGGCGACATCGTGCGGTCCATTAACGGAACCGCGCCGTCCCCGGATCCGGCAAGGATGTCAGAGCTTCTCGGCGAGGTCAGCCGCGCCGGCTCGGCGTCCATCACGGTCGAAAGGGACGGGGGCCGCAAGACCATCGCCTTTTCCTTCAATCAGTCAGGAAACGAGTAATGAAGACCTTCCGCAGCGCGTTGACCGTTATTGGCGTCGGAGCCGCCTGCCTGTTCACCGCGCCGGGCGCCGCCCTGGCGCAGCAGCAGAATTGCGGCGAAGCGCTCAATTATGAAGACGCCGATCTGCGCGCCGTGATCGACGAAATCGCCATTCGCACCGGCCGGACTTTCCTGCTCGAGCCGGGAATTCAGGGGCGCGTGAACGTCAAATCGCCGCCCAATGGCGGGCTTTGCGCCGATGAAGCCTGGGCGCTGTTCCAGGCGATCCTGCGCGCCAATGACTATGTCGCGACGCCGATCGGCGACAACAAATACCGCATCGTGCCCCTGCAGGAGGCGGCCCGCACGGCGGGCCCCGTGGGCGAGGGCAGAGGCTCTGATCTCACGACCCAGATCGTGCGGCTTAAATATGTCGACGCGCGTGAGGCGGCGGCGAACCTTGCCCAGATCATCGGCAATAACGGCGTCGTCAGCCCGGTGCGCACCGGCAACGCCGTGATCATTGTGGACACGGCGGATAATGCCGAGCGGATTCGCAGTGTGCTTAAGGAACTCGATCGCGACACGACGGTCTATCGCACGGTATCTCTCAAATACGCGTCGGCCGGAGAGGTGGCGCGGCTGGTGCGCGAAATCGGCCAGGAAATGTCCGAAGAGAATGGCGGTCAGGGCGGCTTCAGCGTGGTCGCCGCAGAGGCCAGCAATTCGCTGCTTATTCGCGCCGAACCGAGCCTGATGCGCCGCCTTGAGCTGGTGATCGGCGAACTGGACCAATATGGCGAAGCGACCTCGGAACTCGCGGTCGTTGCGCTCAAACACGCCGACGCCGAAGAGCTGGCGCCGCTTCTCGAAGAAGTCGCCAATAATGTCGTCGAAGGCGGCGACGGCGGACAATCCTTCACGTCGAACCGCGCTACGGTGTCGTTTCACAAGCCCACCAATTCGATCATTATCAATGGCGACGCCAACATCCAGCGCACGCTCCAGAACGTCATCGCCAAACTCGACGTGCGCCGCCCTCAGGTGCAGGTGGAGGCGATCATCGTGGAGATTTCTGATACCGCCGCGCGCGAGCTCGGCGTTCAGTATTTCCTGACTGGCGACAACATTCCGTTTTCAGCGACCAATTACTCGGCTGCGCCGAACATGCTGCCGGCCGCGGGCGCCGCGCTGCTCAGCGGGAACAGGTTTTCCGATGTTTTTGAAACGCCTTCTACGACGGTGGTCGACGACGGGGTGACGACGAACAGCGAAACCGAGGGCATACGCTCAGAGCTTGCAAAACAAGCGCTGCAATCGCTGATCGGCGTGCAGGGGCTCACGCTTGGCGGCGGTTTCGAGTTCGGCGACGGCAATATTTTCGGCGGCATCCTGACCGCGCTGAAAAACGATTCCGACTCCAACGTGCTCTCGACCCCGTCAATCGTCACACTCAATAACACCACAGCCCGCCTTCAGGTCGGTCAGGAAATTCCCATCACCACGGGCGAGGCCATCGGCGATAATTTCTCCAACGCTTTCCGCACGATCAGCCGGGAGCAGGTGGGCGTCATCCTGGAAGTCACGCCGCAGATCAATGACGGCGACACGGTGACCATGGAAATCGTCCAGGAAATTTCCTCGATCGCCGGGCCGATCAACACTTCCTCGACGGACCTCATCACCAACAAGCGCGAAATCACCACGACCGCGCTGGTCGACAATGGCGACATCCTCGTCATCGGCGGCCTGGTCGACGACACCCGCGAGGAGCGTTCGGAAAAGGTGCCGCTGCTGGGCGACATTCCCGGCGTCGGCAATCTCTTCAAGTCGTCTTCGAAGGAACGCCGCCGCCAGAACCTGATGGTGTTCATTCGGCCCACGGTCATTCGCGATCAACAGACGGCGCAGGCGGCCACCAAGCGCAAGTTCGACTATATGCGCGCGCGCGAACTTCTGCGCGACGGCCAGCCGGTCTCGGAAATGGAGCGGTTGATCAATGATGTGACGGGCGTGGAAGCGCCCGCCCCGGATTCGTATTAGGCAGTAACGCCATGAGTGAAACGCACGACAGAGGAGCCACGAGGCTCGCCTATGCGTTCGCCAAGGAGCGCGGGCTGATCGTGCTCGACGATAACGCGCGCCCGGTGATGCTCGGCGCGCGCGGAACCGCGCCCGATCCCTGGGCGGTGATCGAGGCGCGCCGCGCCGTCGGCGCGCCCGTGGCCGTCGACGTCATGCCGCCGGACGTCTTCGAACGCCGGCTATCGGAAATCTATTCGGTTGAGGGGTTTTCCGCCGCCGATCTCGATCTTAACGGCGAAGAGAGCGATCTCGCCTCGCTGGCCGAAGGCCTGCCCAAAACCGCCGATCTTCTCGACAGCGAGAACGACGCCCCGGTCATCCGCCTCATCAACGCGCTGATCGCCGAAGCCGTAAAGGTGAAAGCCTCGGACATTCATATCGAGCCTTATGAAAAGGCCCTGTCCGTGCGGCTGCGCATTGACGGCGTATTGCGCGAAGTCCTTTCCCTGCCGTCGCGCATGACGCCGGTTCTGACCTCGCGCGTGAAAGTCATGGCGCGGCTCGACATTGCCGAGCGACGCGTGCCCCAGGACGGACGCATCTCGCTGGCGCTTGGCGGCAAGACCGTGGATGTGCGCGTTTCGACCCTGCCGGCGCGTTTTGGCGAGCGCGTCGTGATGCGTATTCTCGACAAGGACGAGGCGCGGCTCGACCTCGACGGGCTCGGCATGCCGGCGGAAATCCTGGCGCGGTTCAAACATGCGCTGGCGCGGCCCAACGGCATCATTCTCGTCACCGGCCCCACGGGCTCCGGCAAGACGACCACGCTTTACGGCGCGCTGACGCTTCTGAACGAGCCGGAGCGCAACATCCTCACGGTCGAAGACCCGGTCGAATACGCCCTTGAAGGGGTGGGCCAGACCCAGATCAATCCGAAAGTCGGCATGACCTTCGCCACTGGCTTGCGCGCCATCCTGCGCCAGGACCCGGACATCGTCATGGTCGGCGAAATCCGCGATGTGGAGACGGCGGAAATCGCCGTGCAGGCCTCGCTCACCGGCCACCTCGTTCTTTCCACCGTGCACACCAATTCCGCGGTCGGCGCCATCACCCGCCTGCGCGATATGGGCGTTGAACCGTTCCTGTTGTCGTCGACGCTCGCCGCCGTCTTGGCGCAGCGCCTCGTGCGACGTCTTTGTCCGTCCTGCAAGGAGGCTTACGAGCCCGACGCCGCGGAACGGAAACTGGCCGGCCTCGCAGACGGCGAACCGGCGACCCTCTATCGTCCCGTCGGCTGCGGGCGCTGCAATCAGACCGGCTATGAAGGCCGCATCGGCGTCTACGAACTCATTGTCATCGACGAAAAGCTGAAGCGCTTCATTCACGACGGCGCCGGAGAGCAGGACATCGCCGCGCATGCTTTTGCGCGCGCGGAAACCCTGACCCAGTCGGGCCTGCGTCATGTGCGGGCGGGCGTCACCTCCATCGAGGAAGTCTTGCGCGTGGTGCGCCAGGAGGAAGACAATGCCGGCCTTTGAATATGAGGCCCTCGACTTCGGCGGCAAGACGAAAAAAGGCGTCCTTTCCGCCGACAGCCAGCGTCAGGCGCGCCAGGAGCTCCGGCGCATGCAGCTGACGCCTGTGCGCCTGTCCGCGCCGCGCAGCGAGCAAAAGGCGGGCGCTTTCGGTCCGCAAAAGCCCCGCGTGAAGCCGGGCCAGCTCGTGATGATCACGCGGCAATTGTCAGCGCTGATCGGCGCCGGCACGCCGCTTGAAGAAGCCTTGAACGCCGTCGCCGTGCAGTCCGAGGCCGGTCCCGCGCGCACCCGGCTCATCGCCGTGCGCGAGCGGGTGATGGAAGGCTGGCGGTTCGCCGACGCGCTCGCCGAAGACGAAAAATCCTTTCCCGCGCTCTACCGCGCCGTCATTGCGGCGGGCGAAACCTCGGGCGATCTCGCCGGGGTACTCGAGCGGCTCGCCTCCATGCTCGAAAAGAACCGCGCCATCCGCAACAAGGCGATTGCGTCGCTGATCTATCCGGCGGCGCTGATGGTCATCGCCGGAGGCGTCGTCACGGCGCTGATGGTCTTCGTGGTGCCGAAGATTATCGAGCAGTTCAACACCTTCGATGCGGAACTGCCGTTCCTGACGAAAATCGTCGTTGGCCTTTCCAACTGGACGGTAAGCTACGGGCTTTTCGTTCTGCTCGCGCTTATCATTGCTGGCGTCGCGTTCTGGCGGGCGATGAAAGAACCGTCCTTGAAACTTCCCGTGGACCGTTTCCTCCTCAGGCTCCCCGTCATCGGCCGGCTCGCCCGGTCCCTAGACGGCGCACGCTTCGCCCGCACGCTCGCGACGCTGTTTTCCGGCGGCGCCCCGCTGCTCGACAGCCTCATGGGCGCCCAGCGCACGATATCCAATAGCTATATCCGCTCGCGTCTCGACCGCACGGTAGCCATGGTCGGCGAGGGCACCTCGCTGGCGGCGGCGCTCAAAAGAGCCGATGTTCTGCCGCCCATGCTGACCCATATGGTGGCGGCCGGCGAGCGCGCGGGGGCCCTGTCCGAACTCATCGACAAGGGCGCGGCGCAGCTCGAGGAAGAGTTCGACACCGCCTCCACGGTCGCGTTAAGACTGCTCGAGCCCGCGATCATCGTCGCCATGGGCGGCGCTGTCCTGGTCATTGTATTGTCAATTTTGCTGCCGATCCTGCGCATCAACACGCTGGCCGTCGGCTAATCCGGAGAAGACTCATGAAGACTGTTCGCTTCCATAAGAAAGCCCGCCGCCGGCAGAAAGGCTTTTCGCTGGTGGAGCTTCTGGTGGCGCTGGCGATCCTCGCGCTGATCTCCGCAATCGTCGTCGTCAATGTGCTGCCCGCGCGCGACAAGGCGGCGGTCGACACCGCCATGATCGAGATCCGCAATCTCGAGGGAACGCTCGATCAATACCGTCTCGACATGATGAGTTACCCGACGACGCAGCAGGGCCTTGCGGCGCTGGTGCAGGTTCCCCCCGACGCGCGCAACGCCGGCAACTACCGCCCCGGCGGGTATCTGCGCGGCGGCGTGCCGGACGACCCCTGGGGCAATCCCTATCAGTATCGTTCCCCCGGTGATCGCGGGGGCGCCTATGATCTCTTCTCTTACGGCGCCGACGGCGAACCCGGCGGCGAGGGATTCAACGCCGATATCGGCAACTGGGCGGATGAATAGACGCGCGCGCATAAGAAAAACGCAGCGCGGCGTCTCGCTGGTCGAGATCCTGGTCGTCTTGATGATCGCCGCCATGGTCGCCGGCGTCGTGGTGATGAGCATGCCGCCCCTGCGCAGCGAAGCGCGCGATGAAAGCGAGCGCTTTGCGGCGCGGCTTTCGCGCGCCGCCGACGAGGCGGTGACCGGCGGCGAGATGCTCGGTCTCAAGGTCGCGGAGGACGGCTACAGTTTCTATCGCTATGAGCGCGGCGAATGGAAAAGCCTCGACAGCGACTTTAAGACCGCAGGGACGTTCCCGCCCGACCTTGCCGTCGAGCTGACCTTCGACGACGCGGCGAAGAAGAACCAGGAGTCGGAAACCGAAAAGGATACGGAAGAGACGCCGCTTCCAGGCGTTATGTTCGCGCCCACGGGTGAAACCACGCCGTTTGAAATCGCCTTTCAGGAAGCGCGCGCGCGCGTCAGCGTCGTCCTCGACGGCGCCGGCAAAGTGGAAGTGAGACGCCATGATGAAGCGCGGTAAACAGCGCGGCGTCACCCTCGTCGAAACCCTTGTCGCGCTTGCGGTGATGGGCCTCGTCATCGGCGCGCTCATGGTGATGATCGGCCAGAACACCCGCTTCGCCGCGTCCATGCGCGACAAGACCACGGCGCAGATCGCCGCCGACAATCTCATGGTCGAGGCAATGGTCCTGTCTTCCGCGCTAGAGACCGGAAAAAGCGATGGCGAGGTCGAAGTTGGCGGCGAAACGCTGCGCTATGAGCGCGTCGTGACGGAAACGGGCGTTCGGGACGTCCTGCGCATCGACATTTCGGTAATCGCCGCCAACGGCCAGACGCTCGCCCATGCGGTCACGATGCGGAGGCCGTCATGACCTTTGCGCGCCGCCAGAAAGGCATGACCCTGCCGGAAGTCTTGATCGCGCTCATGGTCTTTGCGGCGATTGCGACGGCAAGCGTTTACGCGCTGCGGCTCGGCGTCGACAGCCGCGACCAGCTTGCGCGGGTCGATGAAGAACTCAAAAGCTTCCAGATCGCCCGCACGCTCATCAAGGAAGACATGGCGCAGGTCGCGCCGCGCCGTGTGCGCAATGAATTCGGTGATATGGAAGAAACCGTGTTTCGGGGCAATCTCGAAAGCTTCGGCGCGCGGCGGGAAGACGACGAGCGCCTGCTTGCGGCTTTCGTGCGCGGCGGCGCCATCAATCCGGACGCTGTCGCGCCGCGCAGCACGCTGCAATTTGTCGAATATGTCTATCGCAACGGCGCGCTGATCCGCCGGTCGCGGGCCTATCTCGATGAGGCCGAGAACAGCGATGCGGTCGAGCGGATTTTGTTCGACGGCCTTGTGGATGCGAGAGCGGAATTTCTCCTGCGCGAAAACCGCGGCGATCTCGAATGGGCGGATATCTGGCCGGTGGGCGGCGCGGGCCAACCGCCGAAAGCCGTGTCGATTACGCTGGAGCGCGAGAACGCCGGTCCGCTGCGCCAGCTTTTCTGGATCGGCGCCGTGGGAGGCGCGGGCGCATGACCAGACGAAAGAAACAACGCGGCGCTGCGCTGCTCATCGTTCTGCTGCTGGCGGCCACGGTTTCCTTTGTGGCCTATGCGGCCATGGAGAAAACGACGCTGGCCGCTTCGCGCACGAGCAATGTCACGGCCCGCAGCGAAGCCCTGTGGGGCGCCTTCGGCATTGAAGTTCTTGCGCTTGCCGCCGTCGAAGACGTTCTCGAGCAGGATAACGCTGTCATGTCGCTCGATGATCCCTGGGCGAGCGCGCCGGTTGAGCTGCCGCTCGATGAGGGCGCGGCGCGGGTGTTCTTCGCTGACGCCACAGCCTGTTTCAACGTCAATTCGCTCAGCGGCGCCTATGACGATGCAAACGCCCAGAACGGCCCCGTCGCTGAGTTCATTCGTCTCGCGGGTCATCTCGGCATCGGAGAATTCGACGCTCGCGCGCTCGCCGAAAGCATCGGCGACTGGATCGACGAGGACACGCAAAGACGCCCGCAAGGCGCCGAGGACGGGCATTACACGCTGCTGCCGTCGCCTTACCGCACGGGCAACCAGCCGCTCGCTTCGGTTTCTGAATTGCGGGCCGTCAAAGGCGTCACCCGAGAGATTTACGGGACGCTCAAACCCTATTTATGCGCTGGCGGCGGCGATGCGGCCATGAAGATCAATGTGAACATGCTTGCAGAGCGCCATGCCCCGGTGCTGGCGGCGGCGCTGGGGCCTCAGGTCACGGTTCAGGAAGCTGCCGACCTTATCACGGACCGGCCGCCGGGCGGCTATGCGCGTGTCGAGGACTTTATGGCCGTGCCTGCCGTTGCCGCGCGAAACCTCTCCGGTTCGGACCGGTTTGACGTTGTCTCGCGCTATCTGAAGGCCCGTGCAGAGATTGTTTATGATAATGTTTTACTGGAAATGACGTCGATGATCGACGCCGGCGAGGGCCGGCCCCGTGTTCTGTCGCGGCGCATCGGAGCGGAAGAGTGAACGAAACCTTAATCCTCCTCCCAGGCTTGACCCCGGACGATCCGGTCCGGTGGGCCTTTGTAGGCGAGGAAGACATTCTGGAGTCCGACGTCTGCGAAAATGCGGCCGGGCTCTCTGCAATTTCGGAACGCGCCGGCAATGCGCGCCTCATCGCCTGCATTCTGCGCGGCGAATGCGCCACCATGCGCGCCCTGGCGGTCCCGCCGAAATCGGCGGCCCAGTTCCGGGCGGCGGCGGGCATGCTTCTCGAAGACGAACTCGCGGAAAGCCTTGAGCAGGTTCATGTGGCGACGGCGCGCCATGACAGCGGGGCGGGGCTCGCGCTCGCCGTCAAGAAATCAGCGATGGACAACTGGCTTGCCGCGCTGGGCGATGCGGGCCTGTCGCCGGATATCGTGACCGCAGACTATGCCTTGACGCCCATGACGGAAGGCCGCGCCGTCATCATTGAAATGCCGGACCGTATGATCGGCGTTATGGGGCTCAAGGGATTCGCCATCGAAAAGCCGCTTGCGGACGGATTTCTGACCGCCATTCTCGATGACGCGGGCGTGCGCAAAGTCACCGCCTGCACAGCCAAGGCGATCCCGGGTCTTCGGGAAGATGTCGAGATCGAGCAGCGCGGGCTGCTGGACCCACAAGCCCTGATCGGATTTTTCACCGAAGGGCTCGATAAAGCGCCGAACCTCATGCAGGGGGGCTATCGCAAGCGCCGCGACTGGCGCGCGGCCGTCGGGCCGTGGCGCCAGGTCGCCGTTCTCGCCGCCGCCTCCTTGGCGGTGCTGACGCTTTCCCTCGTCGCGGACAGCGCGCGCGATCTCAGATTGGCTGACCGCCTCGAAGAAGAAACCCGCGCGCTTCACGACGCGGCCTTTCCCGATGCGACGGGCGCCGATCCGCGGGCCCATGCGCGCCAGATCCTTGGCGCCGGCGGCGGGCGGCCGGTTTTTCTCGCCCTCACCAACAATCTGGCTGACAGTCTTGAAGACAATGAGGGCGTAGAGATCGACCGCATCCGCTATAACGCGTCGCGCGGCGAATATTCCGTCAGCTTGCGCTTCGGCGATATCGCCCAGTTCGAAGCATTAAAAAGCGCGCTGACCGCGCGCGGGCTGACAGCGGCGGAGTCCGGCAGCGTGCTGCGCACAAACAATGTCTATCGCGGCGAGCTAAGGGTGAGTTTCTCATGAGCGCTTGGTGGCACGATCTTTCGGCGCGCGAGCGCATGATGGTCATGATTGCGGGCGCGCTCGCCGGCGTTCTTTTGCTGTCCCTTGGCCTCGTACGCCCCCTCGCGGACTGGCGCGCCGCGGCGGACAGACAGGCCAGCTCCGCGCGCGACGCCTATGAACTGACCGCAGCGGCGGCCGCCGTAGCTGGCGGGGCTCAACAAGGCGCGCCGCTTTCACAGACCCCGCTTCGCGATGCGCTGGTCAGGACGACCAACACCGCCGGCATACAGCTTGTCCGCATCGGAACGGAAAATAACGATCAGATCGAGGTCCAGATCGAGCCGGTCGACGGCGACGTCTTCTTCGACTGGGTCGCCGACCTTGAAAACCGCTATGGCGCGACGCTCGCCTTTGTCGATATTGGACGCGGTCAGGCCGGCGAGATCACGCCGCAGGTTCTGGTTTTTCAACGCCTATGAGTGAAGGTCCCAGAATATTTCGAGGATTGACCGGACCGCTGATCGCGGCGGCGCTTATTTTTGTTGCAACGCTGATCATTTCGGCGCCGCTCAGCCTCGTTGCGGCTTTTATCGATTTTGAAAAGCAGGACGTCGCCTATAGCGGCGTTCACGGCACGATATGGGGCGGCGGTTTTTCCGACCTCTCGGTTCGCGGCGCGCCGCTGGGCGATGTCTCGTTCCGTCTTGCGCCCCTGTCATTGCTGCGCGCATCGCCTTCTTTGTCGCTGACCGCGAAGGGCGGCGCGATCAACGGCGAAGGGCGCGTCGCCATCGGCCCGGGGCGAAAATTGACCCTTGAAAATGTCGCCGCCGATATCCGGCTGGGCGCCGTCGCGCCGCGCGGCGTATTCGGCGAACCGGCGCGGGGGATCGCAAGGGTCGATCTCGAACGGGTTGTTTTTTCCCGCGCCAAAGGATGTCAATCGGCTGAAGGCGAATTATGGACCGATGTGCTCGACGCCCCCGCGAAACGCTTTAATCTGCCGGCCATGCCCATGGCTGGCGGCGTTGCCTGCGAGGATGGCCGTCTGGCGGTCTCGCTCGCCGGCGCCAACGCCAAGGCTGACGCGGAAGTGGTGCTGCGCATTGACCGGACGCTCGCCTATGAGATTTCAGCGAGGGCGCGGCCGGAAGAAGAGGGCGTCGCGTCGGCCTTGCGCGGCTTTGGCTTTGAGGAAGACAACGGCGCCCTGATTTATGGATCGGCAGGCGTGTTCAAAGGGGCTGGATCATGAATAATAAGAGGCTCGCACTGCTTTTTTCAGCAGTATTTTTGACAAGCGCCTGCGCGACATTTTCTGGCGGTGAAAAGGCCGAGATCGAAAGCGAAACGCCGCTGGATCTTGCGAACGTCAATATAGCGTCGCAAGGACTGCGCCCGATCGGGGATGCGCGCATTCCGTCCAGCGAATGCGGCATGATCCTCTGGACTCTGGAAGGCGCGCGGCCTTCGGCGGTCTTTCAATATGTCTCGGAAAAGCAGGCCCAAGTGAATATAGCCGGACAGCCGGTTCATCTTACGCGAACCGAATTTTACGGCGCTTCAGGCTATGGCGTTTATGAACGGCAGCGGTTTGAAAGCGAGGACGGGCTGGTCATTGAAGTGACAGCCCGTTTCGGTCTCGAATTCAACGAGGGCGCTTATCTCGAGCAGGGACTGATCAAGCTCAGCGATGAATCGGGCTGGAGCATGGTCTCGCCGGCGGCCGGAATCGCCGGATGCCGGCCATAATTTTCCGGTTCAGTGCATCCCTGAGAGTTGTTGCAGTATGATCGCGACCGTGCCGAAGGCGACGCCGAGCATGGCGAAGTCATAGCCCTTCCTGTCGGGCGAGGCCGCCGCATGCGGCCCCAGATGCACGATCAGGACATAGATGAGGGCGCCGGCGGACCCGCCCAGCATCGCGGCGATCGGCAGATCCTTGGCCATGTTGAACAGGAAGCCGCCCGTAAGCGTGCCGCCGACCGTGGTTCCCGCGGCGGCGAGGACGGCGAGCGCGATCGCTCGGTTGCGCGGCAGGTTTGCCTGCGCGAGCAGGGCGTAGGCGATGACGCCTTCAGGAAACTCATGAAACATGAGGCCGCTGGTGGAGAGCCAGCCCGTGAACGGCTCCTCCTGAAAAGAGGCCGCATAGACGATGCCGTCGAGGAAGGAATGAGAGGCGAGCACAATAATCGAGGCGTAGCCAAAGGTGAGGGCGGCGCCTTCCGGCTGGCGGCTGACCGTGAATTGGACGGCGATGCCGATCAGCACCATGGCCATGAACCCGCCGGCGACCCAGCTGAGCGCCATATCCGAAAGGCTCACCGCTTCGGGAATCAGGTGAAACGCCACGCCGACCGTCAGGAGGCCGACGGCGAAAGCGGCGCAATAGCCGATATTGCGGCGGGCCCAGTCACCGAAGGACGCCATGATAAAGACGCCGAGCGTGCTCACAGCCGCTGCCGCCAGGCTCGCTGGGAGCCCGTCAAATATCAGAATATTTCCTTGCAACCCGCAGGTCCCCTTCCTGCTGCTTTCGATATAGGCCGGCCAGCGCAGGGCCGCCGGCGTCCTAATCCCGCATGGTGCGCATGATAGCAATGAAAATGTTATCTCGTAACTTTTTTTTCCGTCACAAAGGGCTCAGCGGCGCCCCGGAAGGATATTGAATTAACTGTGAAATGAACGCCACCCGCCTTGCTCTTGCGTGGCCGCGCAGACTATTGTCCCGAAGCTTTGTTCCCGTCCGAGCGCGTAGAAAACGACGAAAAACGGCAAGCGCATGGTTAACTGCAATCATGACCATCATCCGCCTTCAGGCAAGGTGACCAGCCGCCTGTTGTGGGCGCTTGGCGTGATTGTCGTTTTCATGGTGGTTGAGGTCGTGGGCGGCCTTATCTCCGGCTCTCTCGCGCTCTTAGCGGACGCAACCCACATGCTGACCGATGCGCTGGCGCTGGCGCTGGCGGCGAGCGCGCAATTTTTGGCGCGGCGTCCGGCGGATGCGCGGCTGCATTTCGGATACCGGCGGGCGCAGGTTCTCGCCGCTTTCGTGAACGGCGTTCTCCTTGCCATCCTGCTTTTCTGGATCGTTTTCGAGGCGGCGCGCCGCTTCATGGAGCCCGTCGAAGTCGAATCGGGCCTGATGCTGTGGGTCGCTGTCGCCGGCTTCATCGCCAACGTGATTGCCTTTTTCATTCTGCACCGGCCGCAGGAGCGCGATCTCAATATGCGCGGCGCGATCCTGCATGTGATCGGCGACCTCCTCGGATCGGCTGCGGCGATTATCGCGGCGCTCGTCATCGGGGCCACAGGCTGGGTCGCCATCGACCCGATCCTGTCCATCGCCGTCGCCGTCCTGATCGGCGTGTCGGCGGTGCGGCTGGTGCGCGAGACCGGGCATATCCTTCTCGAAGGCGCCCCGCCGGACATCGACCGCGAGGAACTGAAGAAAGGCCTGATCGCCGCCGTCCCGCAGATCCGGGACGTTCACAGCATTCAGATTACGCAGATCACGCCGGAACAGCCGCGGCTGACCCTGCACGCCTGGGTCGCCGATGCGCAAGAGGCTGCGAGCGCGCTCGCGGCCGCAAAAGCGTTCCTCGAAGCAAATTACGATATTCATTATTCGACCGTACAGATCGAGATCGGCGATGAATGCCCCGATGCGGGCGCGCAGAGCGAAGCCGAGACGTCGTTCGAGGTGCACAAGAACCAAACCGCCTCTTCCGGCGGCCTCAAAGCGCATGGCGGCGCGGCGTTTGCCGGGTCCGATTAATCTTTCAAGCCAGACTTTCCAGAATTTCTTTCAGCCTTTTGCGGCCGCGCCAATTGCGCATCCGGGCCTTTGCCAACACATGCCCTTGTGGCTTTTCTTCGCCGACGCTCATCTTGGACAGTGCGGCGACAAGCGCCATCACTATCAGATAGCCGTCCCACATCTCCAGCGACACTGAAGCGCCCCCGACCGCGAAAACGAGAATCGACATTTGCGCATAATAAGCGAAACGCCATTTCCACGGCGCAACGCCGTCATCAGCGCGGGAGAGATACATCCGCCACGCCGAAAAGAAGGCGACCGCGAAGAGCGTCAGGTAAATCGCCAGCCCCATGAACCCCGCGCCGCCCAGCACCTCGAAATAGATGCTGTGCGCGGCCTTGGCCGTTTCGGCCCGTTCGATGTCGACAGTTTGCGCGATGTCTTTTTCATAGGAGTTTCTGAGACCGGCGCCGGTCAGCGGGTTCTCCGCCGCGAGTTTGTAGTTGATGACCCAGGCGTCGACGCGGCCCATGAAAGACGCGTCCTCCGTCGCCTCGCCGATGGTGCTCATACGGTCGGTCCATGCCGAAGGCATGAAAGCGATGGTCGGGATCATGATGAGGGCGAGGCCGCCGAGAATGGCGAATTTGTGCTTCGCGCGGATCCAGAAATAACCGCTGAAGGCAATCAGCGCCAAAAAGGCGCCGCGCGACTGGGTGCCGATGATGGCGACGATGGAGAGGCCAAACAGAACCAAAAGGCCCTGACGGACAACCGGTTTCGCCGCTTCGGCGCGCAGATAGAGAATGAGCGGCAGGATCGCGGCGACGGCGATGCCGAAATGGTTGTTGTCTTCCAGAACGGTGTTCGGCAGGCCCTGGACGCGGTACTGGCCAAGGGTGAAAAAGGTAAAGACCGCGCCCTTCGCCGCAAGAAAGCCGATAGAAACGACGAGGGTCCAGACCAGCGCGTTAAAGCGCAGCTTGTCGCGCGCCATCTGCGCACAGAGCACGATGAACAGCAGCGTCTTGATGAAACGGTCGTAATAGAGCGCCGAATTCTCGGGATCGAGAGAGAAGGCCTGCGCCGCTGTCAGCCAGCCAGCGAAGAGGATAATGAGCGTGGTGACCGGATCGAAGCGGAATTTCGCGATCTCGCCGGAAAAGACATAGGCCGCCATGGTCACCGCGGCGATGATCGCATTGAGCGGGATGCCGTAAACGCCATAGGCCGCCTGATGGGGCGTCAGCAGAGTAAACCACGCCCAGGTGAGCAGTCCCGCAAACGGATGGCGCAGCGCGGCCGTCAGGCAGAACGCCGTAAAGCTGAGCAGAAGAATATCGCGCATGGCCTCGCCGCCGGTTCAATACGGGAAAATCCCGGGTCCCGATTAAGCATATTCAAGGACCGGGCCGCTTCATGGTTTGTGGCGAGTGGTTAACGGGCCGCTTCGTAAACGGCGCGGGCGATGGCGCGCGTCAGGCAATCCGAAGCCGCCGCCGCGATGCGCGCCACAAGGCCGTGGCGCAGAGGCGGCGGGTCGGAAGGCAATTGTTTTTTCGCGGTCGCGACGGCGAAAACGATGTCGCCGTCGAAAGCCGTGTGCGCAGGACGGATCGCCCGGGCGATGCCGTCATGGGCCATCATGGCCATGCGTTTCGCCTCGACATTGGTGAGGTCGGCGTTCGTTGCGACAATCGCGATCGTGGTGTTCGCGCCCGCTTCGACACGCATGTGGAGGCGGGACTTGTCGGGAAAGGGCTCTGCGCTTTCTCGGGTCTTCGGCGGCTTTCGCCCGCCGAATTCATCGCCAATCTCATAGGGCCAGGCGTGGAAGGTTTCGCCGTCTTCCATATAGACTGAGCCCACCGGATTGGCGGCGACGAGCGCGCCGACCGTGACGCCGTTTTCCAGCATCAGCGACGTCGAGCCGAGCCCGCCTTTTAAAAGCCCCGCCATGGCGCCGCGGCCTGCGCCCTCGGAGCCGAGGCTGAAATCGGCGCCGGCGCTGCGCGCCGCCGCTATGCCGAGCGCGCGATAGGGCGGCGTTTCGCCCCAGTTCTTGTCGCCGTCATTAGCGAGATCGTGAAGAATGGCCGCCGGAATAATCGGGATCGCCGGCCCCTTGCCCGAAAGCTTCAGCCCGACGCCGTCGACCGAAAGCGCGCTCGCTGCGCCGTCGGCCGCGGCGAGCCCGAAAACGGAGCCGCCGGCCAGGACGATGGCGTCGGCGCGGCCCACAAGGTTTTCAGGGGAGAGAACATCGATTTCGCGCGTGCCGGGCGCGCCGCCGCGCACATCCGCCGCCGCCACATAGGCATGATCGCAGCGCAGGACCGTAACGCCGGTCTGAACCTTTTCATCAGTGGCGTTGCCGACATTGATCCCCTCCACATCGGTGATGAGGTTCTTCGGTCCCGGTTTCAGCACGTCTTCAGTCATTCTTCTCTCCGGCGCCTTCGCGCCATTCTATCATAGGCGCGGCTGCGATGAGACGCCTTGTATAGTCGTTTTCTGGCGCCTCGAAAATGCGCTCTGTTGCGCCGCTTTCGAGTATCCGGCCCTCTTTCATCACCATGACGCGGTCAGCGATGTCGCGAATGACCGAGAGATCGTGGGTGATGAAGAGGAGGGAGAGCCCTCGTGCGGAGAGCAGCGATTGCAGGAGCTCCAATATGTGATTGCGCGAGGCGATATCGAGGGCGGAGGTCGCCTCGTCGAGAACGATCACGTCGGGATCGGTCGCCAGGGCGCGGGCGATGGCGATGCGCTGGCGCTGGCCGCCGGAAAAGGCGTGGGGGCGTTTGTCCAGCGCATCCGTGGACAGTCCGACACTTTCAATGAGCGCGGCTGCGCGGTCGCGTTTTTGCGGCGCCGTCATGGGCTCATCGAAGAGATGGAACGGCTCGGCGAGAATATCGGCGATGCGTTGACGCGGATTGAAACTGGAATAGGGATCCTGAAAGACCATCTGAATTTTTCGGCGAAGGCGCCGCATCGCCGCCTTGTCTTTCACCGGAAAACGCTCTCCCCCGATAGCGGCGCTTCCTTCCGCGATAGGATGAAGACCAAGTAGGGCGCGCGCCAGGGTGGACTTGCCGCAACCGGACTCGCCAACAAGGCCCAGCGTTTCACCCTTCTGGATGTCGAAGCTGACAGTTTTCACGGCGCGAAACACCGAAGGCTTGTCAAAGATCGCCCGGCGCGCATTCACATAGTCGCAGGACATATTCTGTGCCGCGAGGGCGGTTTCCTGAGACGCGGGTTTTACGTTGTCGCGTCTGACGCGCGCCGGCATGTACTCCTTCGCCAGCGAGGCGGGCGCGGCGCTGTAAAAAACATCGGTGCTTTCGTCGGTGACGATGCGCCCGTCCTTCATGACCGCGATGCGGTCCGCGACATGGGAGACCACGGCGAGATCATGGGTAATGAGAAGAAGGGCGGAGCCGTCTTCTTTCGCGAGGGTTTTCAGGAGATCCAGAATCTCGGCCTGGGTCGTCACATCGAGCGCCGTTGTGGGCTCGTCGGCGATGATGACTTTGGGCTTCATTGCGATGGCGATGGCGATCACGGCGCGCTGGCGCTGGCCGCCGGAAAGCTCGTTGGGGCGGCGCTCCGGCGGAGTCTCTTCAGGCGGCAGCCCGGCGCGCGCAAGGGCTGCTTTGGCCTTCGCCATGGCTTCCGCGCAGCTAATCTTTTCATGCGCGAGGAAGGTTTCCGCGACTTGCGCGCCGATGGTCTGCAACGGGTTCAGGGCGGTCATCGGCTCCTGAAACACCATGGCGACCTTGCGCCCGCGCAAGCCACATCTGGCGCGCTCGCGCATGGCCAGGACATTCTCGCCCTCGATCGCGATCTCGCCGGAAATTTCCGCCGCGCCGGGGGCGAGCCCCATCATGGCGAGCGCCGTCATGGACTTTCCCGAGCCCGAGCGGCCGATAAGCGCGGTGATCTCGCCCGCGCGCATCGTAAGATTGACGCCGTCAAGGATCGCCGCCTCGCCGATGCGCAAAGACAGATCTTTTATCGTGACGGCTTCGCTCACATCGCCCCCACAATACGGTGCGGATCGAAGCGGCGCCGGAAGCCGTCGCCGAGAAGGTTGAGCCCGAAGACGAAAAGAAAAATCGCAAGCCCCGGAAAGATCGCAAGCCATGGCGCGAAGCTGACCATGGTCTGGCTTTCGGCGAGCATGCGCCCCCAGCTCGGAGAAGGCGGCTGCGCCCCGATGCCTACATAGGAAAGCGCCGCTTCGGCGAGCACCGCGAGGGAAAACTGCACCGTCGCCTGCACGATGAGCACCGGCAGGATGTTCGGGAGGACATGTTCAAGGGAAATCCGCAAGCCGTTTTTGCCGGCGGTCCTGGCGCTCATCACATAGCCGCGCGTCCAGATGGGAAGCGCCGCACCGCGCGTCAGACGCGCAAAGACCGGAATGTTGAAAATCCCGATGGCGATGACGGCGTTAATGGCGCCGGGTCCGTAAACGGCGGTGATGAGGATCGCGAGGATAAGCGCGGGAAAGGCGAAAATAACGTCGCTCAGGCGCATGACAACGTCTTCGACGATCCCTCGCGTTCCCGCCGCGAGAAGACCGAGCGGCACGCCGATAAGAAGCCCGATGCCGACGGCGAAAAAAGCGACGGCGATGGAGGTGCGCGCGCCGACCATAATCATGGAAAGCACATCGCGGCCAAGATGATTGGTCCCGAGCCAGTGCGAGAGCGACGGTGGCGCGAGGCGCGCGTCGACATCGAGAGCGGCGACGTCATGGGGCGTCCAGACGAAGGAGATGAGCGCCAACAGAACAAACAGCGCCACAAGACTTGCGCCGGCGGCTAGGCCCTTGTCGTCCTTCAGCGATGCGGCGACGGCGTTCATCGCGCGCCTCCATGCAGGCGCGGATCGACAATGGCGTAGGCGAGGTCGATGAGAAAGGCGATGGCGACGACGGCGAAGACCAGCACCATGACGACGCTTTCAACGACGATAAGGTCGCGCTGGGCGATGGCTTGAAAGACCATGCGCCCAAGGCCCGGCAGATAGAAGACGTTTTCGATAATGACGCCACCGGCGAGCAGAAACGCGAATTGAAGACCAAGAATGGTCAGCACCGGGATCAGCGCATTCCGGAGCGCATGGCGGGTCAGGGTCTCGCTGCGCGTCAGGCCTTTCGCACGCGCCGTGCGAATATAATCCTCGCGCAGGGTTTCAATGGTTGAAGATCGCATGATCTGCGTCAGGATCGCCGCTTGGGGAACAGCGAGCGCGACCGCAGGAAGGAAGAGCGCTTTCAGCGCCGGAAAAAGTCCGGCGTCCCAGCCCGGAAAGCCGCCGGCGGAAAACCAGCGCAGGGAAACCGCGAAGACCATCACGAGCAAGATCGCCAGCCAGAAATTCGGGATGGCGACGCCCGCCTGCGCGGCGCCGACAATCGCCTTGCCGTCGTTTTTATGACGCCGCGCGGCGGCGGCGAGCCCGGCGGGAATGCCGATAAGCGTCGATATGGCGAAGGCCATGAGCGCCAGCGGCAGCGACACCCACAGCCGTTCGGCCATGAGCTCGGAAACCGGCGTCCTGTAAGTATAGCTGACCCCAAAATCGCCGGTCATGACGCCGCCGATCCAGCTTGCATAACGGCCGATCAGGGACCGGTTGAGGCCGAGTTCTTCCCGAAGGGCCTCGACCGCGGCGGGGTCGGCGTTAAGCCCCATCATAAACGCGGCCGGGTCGCCGGGCGCGACTTCGATCAGAAAAAAGATGACGAGCGACGCGGCGAACAGGGTCAGCGCCATGGAGAGCGCGCGGCTCGCAAGGAAGGCGGGGCTTGCTTTCGCAAAGACGGCGACAATCGCGAAGGCACCGATGAGAAATACAAAGATCGGCCAGAGAGGCGGCATTGACGGCGCATGATCGCCGGCGGCAACCGCAGCGCGGCCTGCAACGTCGGCCCTTATGAAATCATTGGCCTGCACCGGCGCATTCGACCAGACGCCTGTGACGTCTTTCGACCAGACGGCGATTTTCGGGCCTGAGGCGAGGAACACATTCACCGCGTCTGTCGCGATGATCTCCTGTGCTTGTCGGTACAGCGCGTCACGCCGCGCCGGATCTGTTGCGCCGCGCAAGTTGGCAATGACGTTATTGAATGTCTCGCTCTCATACTGAAAATAATAATTGTCGCGGGCGTAGATATCGATATCGAGCGGTTCGGTATGCGAGACGATGGTGAGGGCGTAATTCCTGTTGGCGAAGACTTGATCGAGCCATTGCGCCCATTCGATATTGCGGATTTGAACTCTGATCCCCACGGCTTCCAGCATCGCCGCAACGACCTCGCCGCCGCGCCGCGCATAGGCGGGCGGGGGCAGGGTGAGCGTCGTTTCAAAACCATCCGGATAGCCGGCTTCAGCGAGAAGGCTGCGCGCCATCGCAGGGGCATAGGGATAAAGGCCGGTGAGGTCTTCATAGGCCGGGTTGTGCGGCGGGAAATGGCTGCCAATGGGCGTTCCGAAACCGAACAGACCGGCGTCGATGACGGCCTGCTTGTCGATGGCGTAATTCAGGGCCCGGCGGACGCGAACATCGTCGAACGGCGCTTCGCCATTATTGATGGCGAGGATGATCTCGCCTTCGCTCGTCCCGGTGAAGATCTTGAAGCGGTCGTCGCGCTCGATGAGGCCGAGATTTTCCGCTGCCGGATAATTCGGAAAGCCATCCACATCGCCGGCCATCAGCGCGGCGAAGGCGGCGGTCGGATCGGGGATGAAAATGAAATTGAGGCGGTCGAGCGCAGGGCGCGGACCCCAATAATTCTCATTGCGCGCCAGGCTTGCCGACGCGCCCTTGCGCCAGCGCTGGAACCTGAAGGGGCCCGTGCCCACCGGATGGCTGGCGTTTGTGGCTGCGCTTTCCGGCGCGACGATCACCGCATCGCCCCAGCCGAGATAGGTCGGAAAGGCGCCGAGCGGTTCTTTCAGGGTGACGCGCACGGAATAGGGGCCGGCGGGGCGCACGTCTTCGATCATCTCGAAGATCGGGCGCTGGGCGTTCGTGGATCCCGGCGCTTTCGCGCGATTCAGGGTGAAGACGACATCCTCCGCATCGAAAGCGGTTCCGTCATGAAAGCGAACGCCTTCGCGCAGTTTGAACTCGTAAATGCGCCCGTCACCGGAGACCGTCCAGCTTTCAGCGAGCAAGGGCGAGACGGAGCCGTCTTCATTGATGCGCGTCAGTCCCTCGAAGAGATTAGCGTAGACGATTTCGTCGATGGCGGCGGCCGCGCCGCTCGTCGGGTCGAGCCCCGGCGGCTCAAGCTGCACGCCGACATTGAGCGCGCCGCCGGCCAAGGCGGCGGGCGCCGAAAAACAGAATACGAAAAGCGCGAGGAGGCGCAGCATTGTATGACGCAGCGCTGAAGCCGCCTTTACGGCCATTTCGCTTCCGGGGGCAGGGAGGAGAGAATGGAATTCACATTGCCCCCGGTCTTCAGCCCGAAGGTCGTGCCGCGATCATAAAGGAGATTGAACTCCGCATAGCGCCCACGCTGGATGAGCTGTTTCTCCCGGTCTTCCTGTGTCCAGGGCTGGTTCATGCGCTTGGCGACAAGCGCCGGATAGATTTCACGGAAGGCGCGGCCCACATCCTTGGTGAAAGCAAAGTCGGCATCCCAGTCGCCGCTATTGTGCCGGTCATAGAAAATGCCGCCGACGCCGCGCGGCTCTTTCCGGTGCGGCAGGTAGAAATAGTCGTCGCACCATTTCTTGTATTTCGGAAAATACTCCGTGTCATGCGCATCACAGGCGGCCTGCATAGCAGCATGAAACACCGCCGTGTCTTCGTGGGTCTCACTGCGATAGGCGGGGTGCATCGGATTCAAGTCGCCGCCGCCGCCGAACCACCATTTCGTGGTGACGATCATGCGCGTGTTCATATGCGCGGCGGGCGCGTGGGGATTGCGCGTATGGGCGATGAGCGAAATGCCCGACGCCCAGAAACGCGGATCGTCTTCCGCGCCGGGAATCTGCTTGCGGAACTCTTCGGAAAATTCGCCATGGACGGTGGAGACGTGAACGCCCGCCTTTTCGAAGACGCGGCCATGGAGCATGCCCATTGTCCCGCCGCCCTGATCGGGCCCCCGCTCCCAGGGCGTCAGCTCAAAACGGCCCGGCGCCATATCGTCATAGAGGGGACCGGCGTCGGTCTCGAGCTTCTCAAAAGAGGCGCAGATCTGGTCGCGCAGCCTCTCGAACCAGGCTTTGGCGGTCTGTTTCTTGTCTTCAAGTGTCATAGCGCTCAAAGCCTCTCCGGAAATCCCTTTCCGCTCTATTCGGTTCCTCGCCCGTGGTCAAAATTACGCCGGAACGCATCATCCTTTTGCCTTGTTATAACAGGAGAAAACACAACGAGGTTAAGCCATGAGAGATTTTGCCGATCAGATCACCTGGGTCGTCGTGGCCGACGGAGAAAAGGCGTTGATATTCGTTAATGACGACACGCCGGAACAGCCCTTTTTGACCGTGCTTTCCAAGGAGGAAATGGACAATCCCCCGAGCCGGGAGCAGGCCGCCAACCGTCCGGGCCGGTTCAACGATGCGGGCGCGGGCGGGGCCCAGCGCTCGGCCGTTGCGGATACAGACTGGCACGAATTCGAGAAAGAGCGGTTTGAAAAGGAATTCGCCGAAACCCTGAACAAGGCGGCCAAGAAAAACGCCTTTGACAAGCTGGTTCTTTTTGCGCCGCCGCAAGCCCTCGGCCGCCTCAGAAAAGAGCTGCACAAGGAAGCCCAGGACCGGCTTCTTTTCACCGTCGACAGCGATCTCACCAATCACCCCGTGGACGAGATCGAAAAGCATCTCGCTAAGGCTCATAAGGAAGAAGCCGCGGGCGAAAAGCTCGTCTAGCCGGCCTTACCGGTCCAGCCTGTCTGGCGGCGGGCTTCGGCGAGCGTCACCGCCGCGGCCGTCGCCACATTGAGCGAGCGGGCGCCGGAGGCCAGCGGAATGCGCAGGCGCGCATCAGCCCGGGCGTGCACCTCGTCCGGCGCGCCGGCGCTCTCGCGGCCCATCAGGATGATGTCCGTCTCGTCAAACCGGAAATCCCAGATCGTCTCCTCGGCTTTGGTGGTGAGGAGAACAAGGCGGGCCCCCTCCAGCGTCTCAAGGAACGCCTTCCAGCCCGAATGGGGCCGAAGCGGCGCCGCCGCGCCATAGTCCATGGCCACCCGGCGCACCTCCCGCGAATCAAGCGGAAACCCGCAAGGCTCGATCACGTCGAGCGCGGCCCCGAAACAGGCGGCGGCGCGAATCGCCGCGCCCACATTCTGGGGAATATCCGGCTGGTAGAGGGCAAGGCGCATGAGGCTGTTTTTACACGAAATTCCTGTTCTGTCGCGCCCCTGTCGCGACGCTAGGCCGCAGCGCTTCGTCGCCTAGACTTTGTACATAGGACATGCCAAACACCCCCGCGATTCTTCTGTTTGGGGCGCATTCTTCCAAAAGGCGTAGAGAGCCATGACCACATCCGACGTAAGCCAGACCGGCGATGCGAGCGAGAAGGGCGAACCGACCCGCCGCGACTTTATCCATATTTTCGCCGCCGCCACGGCGGCCGCTGGCGCAGGCGCCGTTTTATGGCCGCTGGTTCACCAGATGAACCCGGACGCATCGGTCCTGGCGCTTTCCACCAAGGACGTCGACTTGTCCGCCGTCCCGGTTGGCCAGGCGATCAAGGTGATGTGGCAGGGCAAACCCGTCTTCATCCGTCACCGCACCGAGGATGAAATTACGCAAGCCGAGTCCGTGCCCCTTTCCGCGCTCAAGGATGACGTTTCGCGCAATGCGAACCTTTCGGGCCAGGGCGAGGCGACAGACAATGCGCGGGTCACGGCCGCGGATGGCCAGGCGCGCCCCGAATGGCTGATCGTCGTCGGCGTTTGCACCCATCTCGGCTGTATTCCGCTCGGCACCAGCGCCGGCGAAAATCGCGGCGAGTACAATGGCTGGTTCTGCCCTTGTCACGGATCGCACTACGATGTGGCGGGCCGCATCCGCAAAGGTCCGGCGCCGGAAAACCTTCCCATTCCGCCGGTTGAGTTCCTTTCCGACACGCTCGTGAAGATCGGCTAGGAGAACAAAAAGCAATGAGCCACGCTTCCACTTACACGCCGTCGACCGGCATCGAGAAATGGCTGGACAAGCGCCTGCCGATTATCCGCATGAGCGCGGATTTCATGGACTTTCCGACGCCGAAAAACCTCAATTACTGGTGGACCTTCGGCGGCATCCTCGCCGTCTGCCTCGTCATCCAGATCGTGACGGGCATCGTCCTGGCCATGCACTATACGCCGCATGTGGACCTGGCTTTCGCCAGCGTCGAACATATCATGCGCGACGTGAACTATGGCTGGCTGATGCGCTATGTGCACGCCAACGGCGCCTCGATGTTCTTCATCGCCGTTTATATCCACATGTTCCGCGGCCTCTATTACGGCTCCTACAAGGAGCCGCGCGAGGTCGTGTGGATGCTTGGCGTCGTCATTTTCCTTCTGATGATGGCGACCGCGTTCATGGGCTATGTGCTTCCCTGGGGGCAGATGTCCTATTGGGGCGCGACGGTGATCACCAACCTGTTCTCGGCGATCCCGGTCGTGGGCGACAGCGTGCGCACGCTGCTCTGGGGCGGCTTCTCCGTCGACAACCCGACGCTGAACCGCTTCTTCTCGCTGCACTATCTCCTGCCGTTCGCGATCTTCGGCGTCGTGGCGCTGCACATCTGGGCGTTCCACACCAGCGGAAACAACAACCCGTCAGGCGTCGAGATTAAAGACGTGAAAAAAGATGCGGTGCCGTTCCACCCCTATTACACGGTGAAAGACGGCTTCGCGATCGTGGTGTTCCTGATCCTCTTCGCGAGCTTCGTGTTCTTCAATCCGAACGCGCTGGGCCATGCGGACAACTATATCGAGGCGAACCCGCTTTCGACGCCGGCCCATATTGTGCCGGAATGGTATTTCCTGCCGTTCTACGCGATGCTGCGCGCGATCACTTTCGATATTGGCCCCATTCCGGCCAAGCTCGGCGGGGTGATCACGATGTTCTCCTCCATCCTGATCCTCTTCGTGCTGCCCTGGCTCGACACCTCGAAAGTGCGCTCCATGCGCTATCGCCCGGTGGCGCGCATGTGGTTCGTCCTGTTTGTCATCACTTGCGTTTTCCTTGGATGGCTCGGCGGCAAGCCGGCCGAAGGCAGCTATGTGCTCTTCGCGCAGATCGCGACCGCCTACTACTTCGCGTTCTTCCTGCTCATCCTGCCCCTGCTGGGGCTTCTGGAAACGCCGAAACCGCTGCCGCGCTCGATTTCCGAATCGGTGCTTCCGAAAACGAAACCAGAAACCTCCGCCGCGCCCGGGGCGCCTGCGGCCGCGGAATAGGGGACGTACGAGAAATGAAACCCATGTTCACCGCCCGCACCCTGATGATCGCGCTGCTTGCGCTTTCCGCTGGCCCGACGGCGGCGCTCGCCGCCGGGGGCGCCAAGCACCCCAAGGAGCAGCACTGGCATTTCTCCGGCCCGTTCGGCACCTACGATCAGAACGCGCTGCAACGCGGCTATCAGGTCTATGAAACGGTCTGCTCGAACTGCCATGGCCTTGAGCTGGTGGCTTTCCGCAATCTCGGCCAGAAAGGCGGCCCGTTCTATCTCGACAGCTGTCCGGCCGGGGTTTCCGACACAGTCGATTGCTCCAACCCCAACGACAATCCGATCGTCAAGGCGCTGGCCGCGAAGTACAAATACCAGGTGACCGACGGACCGGACGACACCGGGGAAATGTTCCAGCGCGAAGCGCTGCCCTCCGATCATGTCCCGGGACCTTACGCGAACGAGCAGCTTGCGCGCATGGCGAACAACAACGCCCTGCCGCCGGATCTCTCGCTGATCACCAAGGCGCGCGCCCATGGTCCTGACTATGTCTACAACCTGCTGGTCGGCTATCAGGATGCGCCGCCGACTGTCGATATCGGCCCAGGCCAGTATTATAACCCCTATTTCGAAGGGGACATGACCGTCGTCATGAAGCCGGAATATCTCCATGACGGCCATGCTATCGAGGGCGTAACGGTGCCGCCGGGCGGCACGCTCGCCATGGCGCCGCCGCTCTCCGACGGCATCATCGAATATGGCGACGACAGTCCGCAAACCGTCGAGCAATACGCCAAGGATGTGACCGAATTCCTGATGTGGGCGGCCGAGCCCAAGATGGAGGCCCGCAAGTCCCTCGGCGTGATGACGATCATTTATCTCATCATCCTCGGCGGCATTCTTTACTGGTCCTATCGCAGGATCTGGGCGGACAAGCACTAAGCCTGACGCCTTTGCGATTTTGAATAACGAACGGCGGCGCATAAACTGCGCCGCCGTTTTTCTTTGAGGAGCTTATGGCGGATCAAAAACGTGTTCTCGGCTTTATTGGCGGTTCGGGCGTCTATTCCATGGATGCGCTCGAAGACGTTGAGCGCCGCGAGATCGACACGCCCTGGGGGGCGCCGTCGGACGCGCTGACCTGCGGAAGGCTGAACGGGGTCGATGTCGTCTTTCTGGCGCGGCATGGCGCGGGGCATAAGCTGCCGCCCTCGCACATCAATTACCGGGCCAATATCGACGCCATGAAGCGGGCGGGCGTCACGGACCTCATTTCCGTATCCGCCTGCGGATCGTTCCGCGAAGAGCTTTCGCCCGGAACTTTTGTCATCGTCGATCAGTTCATCGACCGCACCACCATGCGCCCGAAAAGCTTTTTCGGGCCGGGCTTTGTGGCGCATGTCTCCATGGCCGATCCGGTTTGCCCGGCGCTCGCTGACGCCATGGAGGCGTCCTGCAAGGCGCTCGATATTCCCGCAACACGCGGCGGAACCTATATCTGCATCGACGGACCGCAATTTTCGTCCCGGGCGGAATCTCACCTCTACAAGTCCTGGGGCTGCGACGTGATTGGCATGACCAACATGCCGGAAGCAAAGCTCGCACGCGAGGCGGAACTGCCTTACGCCAGCGCCGCCATGGTCACGGATTATGATTGCTGGCTGGAAAGCGAAGGCGCCGTCGAAGTCGGTCTTATTCTGGAAACCTTGAAGCGGAATACGGCTAATGCGGCGCGCCTCGCGGCCGATCTTGCGCAGCGGCTCGGACCAACGAGAACGCCGTCACCGCTTGGTGTGGAAACCGCGCTCGACATGGCGGTGATTACGCCCGAACAGGCGCGCGAGCCGGAAATGATAAAAAAACTGGATGCAGTTGCGGGGCGCTTGTTTAAGCGTTGACCGCGAGCCTTGGCGGCAGAAGCGTTTCAAGATGCGCTGCAATCGGCTCGGCGTCGATCGCGACCGTCCATTCTTCCGTCCTGGCGCCGCCAAGCGTAAGCTTGAGCCCATAGGCAGCGCCCATATGCGCTTGCCAATCATTCAATCCCATGACGGCAAGCCCCTTGGCGCCGCGGCGTTCAAAGCGCAGCCCATGCGCGACCCAGCGGGTCGTGTTGGCGCAGATCCAGACCTTGTCGACCTTTTCAAAAGCGTCGGCGTCGGCCGTCACGATCGACAGGAAATGCCGGTTAAAGCCAAGCTCGTCGTCAATATTGGAGGAAATCAGAGCGCGCGCCGGGATGGGGGAGGCGACGCGAATAAACGGGCTCGAAATCGTGAGCTCTGGCGTCTTTTCCGTGTGGGCGCTTTGCGGCTGGTCTTCGCTGCGCGCCATCATATCCAGCGACGCTTCGCTCAGAAGGATTGCAAAGCCTTCGGGAAAGATGCGGGCGACTTCGCCCTTCAGATCGGGAAGACCGCCGAAGCGCACATCCACCTGGTCGCCTGCGCGAACCGCCAACTCGCTGCGGATGGCGAGGCTGCGAGACGTAAAGTTGAGCGCAGGGCTGACATGCTCCGGACCGCCGTTCACGGCGAACCGGACCCCGAAATCCGCTTGATAGCGTTCCGCCTGACGGCGATCTATGTTTTCAACAACGCTCATGACACGGACTATAGTTAGTCCGGATTAACCACGCGTGAAAATATCGTTAACAGGGCGTTATTAGCAAATGCGCCGAGACGCTCAAAACTGCGCAAAACCCGCAACTCGTCAGGCGGAGAGAGGGGCGTCCGCGGACCAGCGCTGTTCATACGCCGCCGCGCTCCACCATCTGGCGTCCTCTCTCATCCGGGTCCGCCCATCTTCGTCCAGCCGCTCGAGAAACTTCAGATTATCCTCTTGCGTGTCGGCGATAATTCTTTCGGCCAGCGCCTGATCAATGGCCCAGGGCGACGGCTCCGCATCCGAAAAGAATTTCTTCAGCACCGCGTCCATGCGCGAGTCGTGCCTGGAACGAAGGCCCGGAAATCTCTTGTAAAAATCGATATGCGCCTTTGACATGGCGCTGTTTACGTCGCTGCGGGGCGCATCCGGCGCCGGAACGTCCAGACATCCCAGAAAATCCGCGACGATGTCGTCTCCGCTGCAAAGCGGGCGGGCCGTAACCGACGCCACGAAGGGCGCGCTGTCGAACCGCTCCAGCATGCGCGACCATTGCAAGGTGCTTTTGTGCCTGTCCCACATTTCTTCGATCGAACGGCGGGGCCGTTGCCAGTAATACCACTGCCACCATGCCGACTGAAGCCATGTCACATGCGGCTTTGCATAGGCAATCACCTCAACTTTCGCGCCGCCGAGAAGCGTCTCCAGTTTCTCGGCGTCAATATCGCCGGCCCCCCAGCGTTCCTGGGAGAGCACCGGAACCGTATCGTCCGGGTGCTTTTCACGATGTCTCAAGACGGCTTCAATGACGCCAACCATGTTCTCGTCGCTCGCCGTATACCCCCAGGGCTGAACATGCGCCTTCAAGCGCCCCCAGGCCGGATCGAGCACGCGGCCGTTCTTCACGACATAATAGGCGTAGTTCTGTTTTGCGCCGGAAAGCCGCGGGGTTTTGCAGAGAAAGGACTGCAATGCGGAGCTGCCGCATTTCGGAAAGCCGACATGAAGAATGAGCTTATTCATGGGTGCAGTCACGGCCTACAGGCTGAAGGGCGGCCTTGCCGCGCTGGCGCAACGGTCCGGCGCAGGAAGGCGCGAAGCCGGCCCCCATTTGAGGGAAACCTCAATTGTTGAACCGGAAATGCATGACGTCGCCGTCCTGAACAATGTACTCCTTGCCTTCCAGCCGCATCTTTCCCGCTTCCTTGGCGCCCTGTTCGCCTTTCAGCGCAATATAGTCATTAAAGCTGATGGTCTCGGCGCGGATAAAGCCTTTTTCGAAATCGGTGTGAATGACTCCAGCCGCCTGCGGCGCCGTAGCGCCGCGCTTGACGGTCCAAGCGCGCGCTTCTTTCGGTCCGGCCGTGAAATAGGTCTGGAGCCCAAGAAGGTCGTATCCCGCACCGATGAGCCGGTTGAGGCCCGGCTCTTCAAGACCGATAGTCTCGAGATATTCGGCCTGTTCTTCGTCGGCGAGCTGCGCCAGTTCGGATTCAATCTTCGCGGAAATAACGACACAGGCCGCGCCTTCTTTCGCCGCGCAGTCTTCCACGACTTTGGCGTAGGCGTTGCCGGCCGCCGCCGATTCTTCGTCCACGTTGGCGACGAAGAGCACCGGTTTCGCCGTCAGCAATTGAAGCCCGGCCCAGTCTTTCTTTTCTTCTTCGGAAATATCCGCGCGGCGCGCGGGATTGCCCTCGCGCAATTCGGCCAGCGCCTTGTCGACAAGGATGAGGAGGGCTTTGGCTTCCTTGTCCTGACCCTTGGCTTTTTTCTCGAGATTGACGCGCCGCTTTTCGAGGCTTTCGAGATCGGCGAGCATCAGTTCGGTCTCGACCGTTTCAAAATCCGAAATCGGATCGATCTTGTTGGCCACATGGGTAACGTCGTCGTCGTCAAAGCAGCGCAGGACGTAAACCACCGCATCGACTTCACGGATATTGGCGAGAAACTGGTTGCCGAGCCCTTCGCCCTGGCTCGCGCCTTTGACGAGCCCCGCGATGTCCACGAACTGCATCCGCGCCGGGATGACCTCCTGGGAGCCGGCGATCCCCGCGAGCTCTTTAAGGCGCGGTTCGGGCACGGCCACATCGCCCACATTCGGCTCGATGGTGCAGAAGGGATAATTCGCCGCCTGCGCCGCCGCGGTCTTGGTGAGCGCATTGAAAAGCGTCGATTTGCCAACATTCGGCAAGCCGACAATGCCGCATTTGAAACCCATGGAACGGTCTTTCTAGTTTTGCTTGTCGTCGCGCTTTTTGAAGACTTCGGCGAAGACATTCAACGGAGATTTCGCCGTTTTCTCCGTCTGCGACCCGGATTCGGCGGGGGCGGGGGCCTCTTTGCCGGCGGCCTTTTCCGGGGCCGGCTTTCTTGGCGGGGCGAGCTTGTGGGCGACCGCGGTCTGGAAGCGGTTGTCGTCGCCGCCCGCGAGATGTTTCGCCTCGCCGGCAATGGCGTCCAGCATGGGCGCAAGCCAGTCCTGATCGGCCTTTGAAAAGTCGCCCAGCACGTGCCCGGTGACGCGGGACTTGTCGCCCGGATGGCCGATGCCGATCCGCACCCGGCGGAAATGATTGCCGATATGCGCGTCGATAGAACGGATGCCGTTATGGCCGGCCGCGCCGCCGCCGGTCTTCATGCGGATCTTGCCCGGCGCCAGATCGAGTTCGTCATAGAAGACGACGATGTCTTCAGGGTCGATCTTGTAAAACCGCGCCGCTTCCCCGACCGAGCGGCCGGAGTCGTTCATATAGGTCTGAGGTTTGAGGATCAGCGTCTTTTCACCGCCGATCAGCCCTTCGCGCAATTCGCCCTGGAATTTCGACCGCGCCGGGCCGAAGCCGGCCGCGTCCGCAATCGCGTCCACGGCCATGAAGCCGACATTATGCCGGTGGCGGGCGTATTTATCGCCGGGATTGCCAAGACCCACGAGAAGCAGCATGAGCGCGCTCCGGATAGCCGCGGGGCGGCGGAGGAAAGAAGAGCAGGATTACTCTTCTTTATCTTCCTCGTCCTTGGACTCGCTGTCGCCTTCGGCCTCGCCTTCAGCCTCTTCACCCTCGTCTTCCGAGGAGCGCAGGGCCGACGGTGCGGCGATCGTGGCGATGGTGAAGTCGCGGTCGGTGATAACGAAGGTCACGCCATTGGGCAGGTTGATCGAGGAGGCGTGGACGCCGTCGCCGATCTCAAGACCCGAAACGTCGATTTCAAACACTTCCGGGATCGCAGTCGCCGGCGCGTAGACTTCGACATCGTGGCGGACGACGTTCAGAACGCCGCCTTTCTTGAGGCCGGGCGAATTCTCTTCATTGATGAAGCGCACGGAAACGGCCACGTCGATGCGGGTTTTATCGTCGACGCGCATCATGTCCACATGGATCGGATAGCCCTTGATCGGGTGCACCTGAACGTCGCGCGCGATTACCGGTTGCTTATCTTTCTCGCCGGGAATGTCGATATTGGCGAGGTGAGAGCGCAGGCGCCCATTGAGATAGGCTTTCTTGACCTCATTCTCGCGGAGGCGAATCGCCACCGGATCGAGATCGCCGCCATAAAGAATGCCCGGCACCCAGCCTTCGCGCCGCGCCGCACGAGCATTGCCCGTGCCGACCTTGTCGCGGATCTCACAATAAAAAACGTCGGTCTGAGCCATCGCCTCGGCGTCCTTCGCGCAAAAAGCGCCGCGGCGGAGAGCCCTCATTCCGGGCTCCCGCAGCGGCGGAAATTCCTGATTGAGCGGCGGTCTATAGAGGAAACCCCCGGGGACCGCAAGCGCGGAATCCAAGGCTTTTCAGGCCTTTTTCCGGGGCTTCCGGCAAGCCCGAAGACGGGAGGAGGGGCCGATCGCGTTCTTTTCCCGGCTTCTCTGCCCGCGCCAGGGCTTCTTTCGCCCGGATGCTTGCCAAAAGTTCCTTGACTTCGCCACCGCGGACTGTATCAGCGTATTAATACAGTAAATCAAGGCTCCGGGCCCCAGAGGGGGCGGCTGGCAGCCTAAAGCAAAGGGAATCGGAAGGTGAGAGGCCCCTCCAAACGCGATGTCAGAGCCCTGCGCACGCGGGACGACAAGGCGCTGTTCGAGGCGTTTTCGCTTCTTGAAAACGGCGTCGAAGCCGCGCGCTTCTTGCGCGATCTCGCGACCCCGGGCGAGCTTGAATCCTTTGCCGAGCGCTGGCGCATCGCCCGCCTGCTGGACGAAGGCGGCCACTCCTACCGCGACATCGCCGCCGCCACCGGCGCCTCCACGACGACCATCGCGCGGGTCGCGCGGTTTTTGCGTGAAGAACGACACCAGGGCTACCGCCTGGTCCTCGACCGTCTCCAGAAAGAAAGCACCACGTCATGAGTGAAGAGAGATTGCGTATCGCCATCCAGAAATCGGGCCGCCTGTCCGACGGCAGCTTCGATTTGTTGAAAAGCTGCGGGCTTTCGGTCTCGCGCGGCCGGGACAAGCTTTACGGACGCGTGCAGGAAATGCCCATCGACATTCTTCTCCTGCGCGATGACGACATCCCCGAATTCGTCGCCGACGACGCCTGCGATATCGGCATTATCGGCCAGAATGTCTTTGAGGAAGAAATCCTCAATGACAGCCATGAGGCGCCGGCGGAAGAAGTCATGAAACTTGGCTTCGCCGGGTGCAAGCTGATGCTGGCGGCGCCCAAGGAGTGGGATTTTGACGGCGCCGCGATGCTCGAAGGCAAGCGCATCGCCACCTCCTATCCGGCGCTCACCCGCGCCTGGCTGGAGCGTCAGGGCGTCAATGCGAAAGTCGTCATGATGAAAGGCTCGGTCGAAGTGGCGCCGCGCCTCAAGATCGCCGATGCGGTTTGCGATATCGTTTCGACCGGCGCCACCCTTGACGCCAACGGCTTGAAGCCGGTTGCGACCGTCTTTGAATCCGAGGCGGTGCTGGTCCGTAACCGACGGGACTTTACGCCGGAAAAGCAGGCGATATTCGAGGCGCTGTTGAAGCGCATCAAGGGCGTCATGACGTCGAGAGACGCCAAATACATCATGATGAACGCGCCGCGCAACGCTGTGCCGGCGATCACTGAGTTCCTGCCGGGCGCCGATGCGCCAACCATCCTCGAACTGGCGGGCAATCCGGAAAAAGTCGCCATCCACGCCGTCTGCCGCGAAAGCGTCTTCTGGGACACGCTCGAAGAGCTCAAAAAACTCGGCGCCAGCGCGATCCTCGTCCTGCCGATCGAGAAGATGATGGCGTAATTATTCGGCTGCGTAGTCGTAGCGGAACGGACCGAACCATTCTCCGGTCTGGCGGTCCTGCCAGCGCATTTCGAAAACGCCTTGCCGCGGCTGTTCGTGATAGAGCGGGATGCGGTCGCCTTCGATCCAGTCGCCGTCATTGAAACGATAGGCGTAACGCTGCGCGCCTCCGACGAAGGTCTTGTTGATCTGTAAAAGATCCTTGGTGATGTTGTCCCGCCACTCAAATTCCAGCGGCGGGGCTGTCTCTTTTTCGGCCCGCAGTTTCGTCTCCCGGTCGCTGGCGTTCTGAATAAGGCGTTCATAACTCGCGATATTGCCCGCGAGCGACGTCGATTGCTGGCGCGCGATGGTTTCGAAATCCGCCTGATGCTGAGGCAGGAAGAAGAACTCAGCCGCCGGACGGCCGTCGATCTTTTCAAGAAAGGTGTCGATCTGCGCTTTCTGGGCGGAAAGACGCGCGGCGGTTTCCGCGGGTCCTTGTCCCTGCACGAGCGGCGCCTGCGCCGTTCGCTGCATATCCCAATAGGCGAAGGGCATGTCGGGGTCGATTTGGCGCGCCTCTTCATAGAGCGCGTCGGCCTTATCCATATCCGGCTCATTGCGGCCGGCGATGACAAGAAGGCCGGCGTCGCGGTTCTTGCGGGCGAGCGCCGCCATCTCGTCGATCAGCGCGTCGCGTGAGACGGTGACGCGCCCCGATTCAAAGTAAAGCTGCGCGGCGTCGAGTTTCGACGGGCGCGCCTTTTCATAATGTCTTTTGATAGCCTCATAGGCGCTGGCGCTGTCGCGGCGCACAAATTGATAGATCCAGGCGTTGTTGAACGATTCAAAGTCAGTTTTCGGGTTTTTGATGATGGTGATGGAATCGACGCTGTCGCGAATAACGCCCACATCTTCGGATATCTGCTCCACATCCTCCTTGATGAGACCCAGCATTTCCCCGACGGATTCCGTCGCGGTCTTGCCGCCGCCCACCAGCATCATCAGCGCGAAGATCGCCACGGCGCAAAGTGAAAAGCGGAAGGCGTCGCAGACGAAGCACTTGCCTACGCCCTTGACGGCGTCGCTGTCCGCAACATTGATTGTGCCGGCATGGCGGACACAGAGGAAAACCGCACCAGCTGTGGCGATCCCGAAGATGGCGAGCAGGGCCGAGGGCGTTACGGCGTCCGTCAGGAAGCTAGCGAAATCCCCGAAGAGGGCCACGGCGCCCCCGAACAGGGCGAAGAGCGACGGGCGCTCCGGAAACAACGCTCTAACCCAGAGTTTCTGACCGCTCGACATTGACTGACGCCCCCCGCAAGACCGGTCCTTATCCGGCCCTCATGCGGCGAGATTACTGGCGAAAACCCGATTCGCTGCAAGCGAAATAATGCGCGCTGGCGTACTAAGGCGACGGCAGGCGCGCGAACATCCGGGCGCCCCCTGCCGGGCATTCTTCGTCTAAATTTGATTCACCGGATCAAATTTTCCGCCTTCGGCGGACCGACGGGGAATGGTGCTGCCGGAGAGAATTGAACTCTCGGCCTCTCCCTTACCAAGGGAGTGCTCTACCCCTGAGCTACGGCAGCAGACGGGCGCAAAGGCCCGAAAAGAGGCGGCGGTATAGCGCGGGCGGCCGCGCTTGAAAAGCCGGATAGGCTAAAAACCCTAACCGCTGGTGGAAACGCCAAAAAGCTCGAGAATCTCCGGCGTGACCCGCTTCGGCTTGCGGGTCCCGGCGTCGATCAGACACCAGTCGGTTTTGACCAGGGCCGAGAAGCGCGAGGCGCCGGGTTTGCGGATATCGATATTGCGGATGAAACGGGCCCCGGAGGCCCGTCCAAGCCAGGTGCGCACTTCCACCGTCTCGCCTTCGAGCACCTGGTCTCGATAGTCGATCTCGTGGCGCAGCGCGACCCAGATCATCGCCGCCTGCATTTCCGGCGTGGCGACGGCACGCCAATGGGCCGTGCCGGCGTCCTGGGCCCATGTCAGATAGACCGCATTGTTCACATGGCCGAGTTCGTCAATATCGCCGGCCTCGGCCTGGCGGGTCATGACCGCCGCCGTCTCGAAGGAGAGGGCGGCGGATAGATCGCCGGCAAGGGGGCTGAGCACGCTCATAAGGGCTCTCTAATCCTCTCTTTTGGTGGAGAAAAGCCCGGCGCGCAGCGGCCTTGCGCCGCTGCTTGACGGATCGGGCGTCAAAGCCTTTAAGTCGCGTCCCTATGCCGGAAAACGAGGAAAAACCGCAGGATCGCCAGACCGCCGCCCCGAAAAAGCCGGGCGGGCGGTCTAAAGACCGGGCCAATGACCCGGCCAGCCAGCCTGGCTCGAAAAGCGCCGGCCGCGAGGCCCGCCTTGCGGAAGCCTTGCGCGCCAATCTGCGGCGGCGCAAAGCAGGCGGCGAGGCCTCGGACAAGAAAGACACGTAATGGATAAACTGGCGATTATCGGCGGGCGCCCGCTTTACGGCGTGATCCCGATCAGCGGCGCGAAAAACTCCGCCCTGAAAGTCATGGCGGCCGCGCTCCTGACCGATGAACCCCTGACGCTGCATAACGTGCCGCGGCTCGCCGATGTCGACATGCTGTTGCGGCTTCTCGAGCAGCATGGCGCCGCATCGAAATTCGACGGCTCCACCTTACGCCTGCACGCGAAGGACATCGTCTCCACGGAGGCCCCCTATGATCTGGTGCGCAAGATGCGCGCGAGTTTCAACGTGCTCGGGCCCCTTCTGGCGCGCGAAGGCAAGGCCAAGGTTTCGCTGCCGGGCGGCTGCGCCATCGGCGCGCGGCCCGTGGACCTGCACTTGAAAGCCCTGACGGCCATGGGCGCGAAGATCGATCTCGATGAAGGCTATGTTCTCGCCGAAGCCCCGGACGGATTGAAAGGCGCGGATATTTCCTTCCCCTTCGTTTCGGTGGGCGCGACAGAGCACGCCATGCTGGCCGCGACCCTGGCCAAAGGCGTCACGACGCTCGAGAACGCCGCGCGCGAGCCGGAAATCACCGATCTCGCCGATTGCCTGAACGCCATGGGCGCGAAAATCTCCGGCGGAGGTTCCTCGACCATCACCATTGAAGGCGTCGCGCGCCTGCACGGGGCAGAGCACCGGGTTTTGCCGGACCGCATTGAAACCGGCGCCTACGCCATGGCGGTGGCGGCGACGGGCGGCGAGCTCACCCTGACGGGAACCAACAGCGACCTTCTCGGCGCCGCCTGGTCGGTGCTGGAGGAAACGGGCGTCGATCTCGATGAGGGCGAAGACAGCATCCGCATCCGCCGCAATGGGGCGCGCTGCAAGGCCGTGGACATCATCACCCAGCCTTTTCCCGGCTTCCCGACGGATCTTCAGGCGCAATTCATGGCGCTGATGACGACGGCGGAAGGAGTTTCCACCATCAAGGAAACGATTTTTGAAAACCGCTTCATGCACGCGCCGGAACTCGGCCGCATGGGCGCCAAAATTTCCGTGGACGGACAGGCGGCGACGGTGCGCGGCGTGCCGCGCCTTAAAGGAGCGCCGGTGATGGCGACGGATTTGCGCGCCTCCATGTCGCTGATCATCGCCGGGCTCGCGGCGGAAGGCCAGACCATGGTCAGCCGCGTCTATCACCTTGACCGCGGCTTTGAACGTCTGGAAGAAAAGCTTCAGGCGTGCGGCGCGCTCATTGAACGGGTGAAGGAATAGGAGAGACCGGCTTGGCTTCCCTGAAGGACTACAAACCGCTTCGCCTGATGGCGGGAGACGGCGAGGATCTCGCAATCATCTCCGCCGTGTTGCAGGACGCCGTCGCCAAGCTTGGCGATTTCGCCTATCTGCCGGAGCAGCGGCGTTTCGCTTTCGTCGCCAACCGCTTCTGCTGGGAATGCGCCGCGGACCGCCGCCACGGGCCCTTCGCCCGGGTGCGCGCCGGCGTTCATTTCGACGACGTGAAATCTGTGAAATTCCAGAACCTACGGAGCGACGCCAGGGACGCCGTGGTGGAGCTTCTGGCGATCCGCTTCGAAGAGACCGAGGACGGGACGGGCGCGATCATGCTCGATTTCAGCGGCGGCGGCGCGGTCCGGCTGGAAGTCGAAAGCGTCAATGCCTATCTCTCTGACATGTCCGATCCGTGGCGCACCCGCGCCAAGCCGGAGCACGAAGAATAGATGGCCCAGCGCCTCAACACACAAGACGCCGGTTTCGCCGCTTCCTTCGACGCCTTCATCGCAACAGACCGCGATGGCGGCGCCGATGTGAGCGCGGTGGTGCGCGATGTCATCGCCGACATGCGCAAGAACGGCATGGCGGCGCTTAAGACCTATACGTCGAAATTCGACGGCTTCGACCTGACTGATGACAATCTGCGCGTGACAGCGGCTGAGATCGAAAAGGCCGAAGCTGAATGCAATAAGGACGACTTAAAGGCGCTCGACTTCGCCGCCGCGCGCATCCGCGCCTATCACGAAAGACAGATCCCGTCCGACGTGCGCTACACGGATGATGACGGCGTGACGCTGGGCTGGCGCTGGACCGCCGTGGACGCGGCTGGGCTTTACGCGCCGGGCGGACGGGCCGCTTACCCGTCTTCTGTTCTCATGAACGCCATTCCGGCCAAGGTTGCGGGCGTTTCCCGTCTCGCCATGGTGACGCCGGCCCCCAAAGGCGAGATGAACCCGCTCGTCCTCGCCGCCGCCAAACGCGCCGGCATTGACGAAGTCTATCGCATCGGCGGCGCGCAGGCCGTGGCCGCGCTCGCCTACGGCGCGGGGCCGATCACGCCCGTGGACGTGATTGTCGGACCCGGCAACGCCTATGTCGCCGAAGCCAAACGGCAAGTCTTCGGCCAGGTCGGCATCGACAGCGTTGCGGGGCCTTCGGAGATACTTGTCGTATCCGACGGAAAAAGCGACCCGAATTGGATCGCGGCTGACCTATTGTCTCAAGCCGAGCACGACCCCTCATCGCAAAGCGTTCTGATCACCGATGACGCGGCTTTTGCGAGCAGGGTCGAGGAAGCGGTGAGGGCGCAGCTCGCCGAGAGCCCGCGCCGGGAGATCGCCGAGGCGGCTTGGACCGACAATTCCGCGATCATCATCGTCTCGTCGCTTGAGGAGGCGCCGGCGCTGGTCGACCGCATCGCGCCGGAGCATCTGGAACTTTGCGTCGACGATCCGGAAGCGCTCTTGAACAAAGTCCGGCACGCCGGCGCGATCTTTCTCGGCCGTCATGCCCCGGAAGCCATCGGCGATTATGTGGCGGGCCCGGATCACGTCCTCCCGACCGCGCGCGCGGCGCGCTACGCCTCGGGCCTGTCGGTGCTCGATTTCATGAAGCGGTCTTCGATCATCGGCTGCGATGAAGCCGCAGTGGCGAAACTCGGCCCTGCGGCCGCGCGCCTCGCCGACGCCGAGGGGCTGCCGGCCCATGCGAAGTCCGTCAGGGTGCGGCTTAAAAACTGATCGGTATCGGAGCCAGATTCTTACCGGTCCGTAGTCGGCTGGATGTGATCGATCAAATTCGGCCATGATGTATGGTCTTCCCCGCAGCCGAAGCTAAACTTTCCATTGGTCAGCATTGTTGAATAAGCGACATTGTACTGCCCGTAGAGTTTCTTGCCGCTTTCCACCTCGAAGATTTCTTCGCCATCACGAAAAACGCCTTCCCCCGTTCTGGGCTGTCCGGGCTGCACGCTCCGAATCCCGATTTCCGACGTGAAGCTCTCAACCGTCTCCATGCCGACACAGAATTCGTTATATTTCTGGGGTATTTCACTCGGGTCTTGTTTGCTTGCTTTCAGCGCTTCTTCTTTCGCGTTCTCATAAAGCTCACAGGACTCATCGCCCGCACGTCTGCGGGTAAATCTATACTTGCCAGCCGGCGGCGCCATCCATTGACGAGGCTGGCGTGTCGGAGTTTGCGACTTCGCGACCTCTATTTCGATGGCCTCGTAATCACCGTCTATAAGCGCATCCTGACAAAACCCGCCGCAAGCCCCAGTTCGGTTATCCACAAACTTTTTTACACGAAACACCGGGACGTCTTCATCGCCCATCAATCCATCGCAAAAATTTTTGATCTGCTCCGCGCCCTCTTCTGGCGGAGATAGTCCGGAATCATCAAGATATTCAAAGACAGGCATTTGCGCGAATGCTGGAGACGTGGAGCCAGCCAGTATGAACGAAACAAGCAGCGCCCCAAGAGAGTCAATTCTAGCCATCGTCATATCACCTGTCATTCGCCCGGATTGCCTGACGCAGCAAAGTTCTGCCACGGAAGAAATAAAGCGCGGCGATGACGATGGCGAAGAGGAGTATCCATCCCCAGTGGGCAAGGGTTCTTGTCACGCCGAAGGCGCCGATAGCTCCGCCAAAAATTGCGCTGGCGCAAAGCCCGCCCTGTAACAGAACGAAGGCGAAGTGGGAGAGCCAGGCGGTGCGCCGCGATCCGGCGATGATGTGCCACAGGACGATAGCGAAATGCCAGCTTGCAGCGAGCCCCGCGAGCCAGGCCAGGAGAAACCAGTCGATCATGAACACGCCTTCGGTCGCGCGGACATCGCCGACGGAGAGAACGCCATACATGGCGCCCATGGCGGCAAGCGCCATGAGGTCGATCAGAAACAGGAGGATGACCGTGGTTGGCCCGCGCGAATGACGCGCCCAGCCGGTGTCGCCCTGCGCCGTGGCGGCGTCAGCGGCGTAGGCGAGAAGATGATAGGCCGTGAACAGAATGGTCAGCACCAGGAGCGCGGAGCGCAGCCAGAAGCCTTCGCTCAACAGAAAACCGGGATGGTTCGCCGAAAGCCGGACGAAATTTGACAGGATCGTCACCAGCCCCACAGCGACCACGACCTGAGTCATGTCTGAAATGATATTTGCGCAGTATTTTTCGTAGAACATGCCGCCCCTCCCTCATGCGGGGCGAAATCTATAGGCCTGATAAAAGAGAATCAAACTGGCGAGCATGGCGCTGAAAATGACCGCGACAGCCGCTGTGTACTGGCCGGGCTCGGAAAGAAGGCCGGTGATGGCGGGGCCGGCGGCGAGGCCGATGCCTTGCGCGCCGGGGACGAAGCCGAGATGACGCGAGGCTTTGAGGTCTTCGCCCATCAACGCGATCTGATGCGGAACGGACGCGTTCCAGGAAATCATCAGAACGACGCCCGAAACAGTGAAGAGGAGAACGCCGCCGCTCATGAAAGCGCCGAGGATAGAAAGCGCAGCGATGACACAGGTCGCAAGAAGAAGACTGCGCGGGGTGGAGCGTCCGGCCACGAGCGCGGCGCCGATGATCCCCGAGCCCATCATCACTGCGAGGAGGCCGCCGCTGTCGAGCGAGGAAAGACCGAGTTGCACGCCTTTTTGCTGGAGGAAGGCCCAGGCCCCGGCGATAGCCACATGGAACAGTCCCATGGCGACCAGGACGCGCCAGGTGACGGCGTTGATCCTTTCTGCGCTGTCCTGGGGTTTGTCGGGAAAAGCCTTGCCGGAAGGCACGAACGGCATGGCGGCGAGACAGGCGAGGGTGATGAGGCCCAACGCCAATGCGACGCCCGGAAACCCGATCAGCGTGTCCGTCGCGCCGAGCGACAGCAACGCCGCGGCGCCGATGATCATCTGCGCCGCCATGAACACCGCGTAAAGCCGGCTGGCGTCCTTCGCTTGGCCGAGCAGCGCCACGGCGATCACCAGGAGCGGCCCTTCGCCCAGGAGCCCCGCGAGAAAGCGCAAGCCCGCCATGGCCCAGACGGGCGCGACGAAGGCGCTGGCGAGATTGGCAAGCGCAAAGCAAAGGATTGCGCCTATCAATACCTTCGAAGAGGAAAGTCCGCGCGCCAGCGGCATCAGCACAATCGAACTGACGATGATGCCGCCAAGCTCCGCTCCGGCGATGAGGCCGAGGCTTGTATTGGAGAACCCATGCTCAAGGCGCATGGATTCAAGAAACACCGGAAGCACCAGCTCCACGAGGCGCCCCAGGACGCCGAGCGCGATCAGGGCGGCAATGGCTCTATGATGCAGCTTATCAAGCATCGCTTAGCTTATTGGCATGATTGCGCCGGAAACCCAATCTCTTCGCCGGTTTCTTTCCAGAGCGGATATTTTTCCATCACGGATGCAAAGAGATCCGAGCCCATCAGCACCTTCAGCCAAGCCTGAACTTTCGGGATCGGCGCCGCATCGAACCAGACCTTGTCGGCGATGCGGAACTGGCGCACGAAAGGAAAGATCGCAATGTCGGAGAAACCGCGTTTGGCTCCATGGAGATAATCGCTCTCCGCCAGCCGCGCTTCGAGGTGTTGCAAGAATTCAAACCCGCCGGACCGATGGGTTTCGGCGTCCGCATCTTCATAGCGCGTCGAATATTTATAGCGGTCGAGATGATGTTTGAACGGTCCGTCATTTTCCGCGATCAGCGCGTCGTCTTTTCGTGACAGCCAGTCTTCCGGATCGTTTCGAGCAAGCGCCCAGCTCATGACGCCAAGGCTCTCATCGACGACCTTTTCGCCGTCGACCAGCACCGGGACCGTGCCCTTGGGCGAGGCGGCGAGCATCTCCGCCGGTTTGGCTTTCAGGAGAATTTCGCGCAAGCGCACCGGCGTCCCGCTGACCGCAAGCGCCATGCGCGCCCTCATGGCGTAAGGGCAGCGCCGGAAGGAATAGAGGATGGGCTTTTCAGCCATCAACTTTTGCTGTGGTTTTCTGTTTGTCGGCCTTTGCCGACAGGGCGCCTAAATGCTGCTCGCCGCGCGCTTTTGCGAGTTGGATCTGTTTCTGGCGTTCGGCGAAATCGCGGCGTCGGTCTTCTGAATATTCGTCCACGCAATGGGGACAGGAGACGCCGGCGACATAATGCGGCGAGGCCTTGTCTGCATCCGTGATGGGACGGCGGCAGGCATAGCATTGATCGTAAGAGCCGGGTGCGAGGTCATGGCCGACGGAAACGCGCTGGTCGAAGACGAAGCACTCCCCGCGCCACAGACTTTCTTCCTCCGGCACGGTCTCAAGATATTTCAGGATGCCGCCTTTGAGATGAACTACGTCCTCGACGCCTTCGGCGCGCAGGAAGGCAACCGACTTCTCGCAGCGGATACCGCCAGTGCAGAACATGGCGACTTTCTTGAACTCGTTCTCTTCCCGGAATTTCCGGAACCATGCGGGAAAATCGCGGAAGGAGGCCGTCGCCGGGTTCAGCGCATTTTCAAACGTTCCGATGGAGACTTCGTAATCGTTTCGCGTGTCGATGACGATTGTATCGGGGTCGGAAATGACTTTGTTCCAGTCATGAGGCTCCACATACCGCTCATGGCTATCATGGGCTGCAACGTCGCCGACGCCGAGCGTCACGATCTCCTTTTTGAGCCGGACTTTCGTCCTGAGGAACGGATTTTCATCCGTGTAGCTCTCTTTCCAGTCCAGGCTTTCGCAGCCGGGCAGGGCTTTGAGCGCGCCAAGCGTCGCGTCGATCCCTTTGCGACTGCCGGCGATGGTGCCGTTGACCCCTTCCGGAGCCAGCAGGATCGTGCCTTTGACGCCGTTTTCTTCCGCACAGGCAAGCAGCCCCGCCCGATAGCTTTCAAAATCGGGCAGGGGACTGAACTTGTAAAAGGCGGCGACGACAATCTCGCTCATGGCGCCAGTCTTTAAGCCATGGCCGGGCGCGCCTCAACCGGCGGCGGCCTAGAACCCGTAAATCAGCGAGGCCTTGGCGAGCGTATCCGTGTTTTCGCGGCCGAGCGGCGGGTCTGTCTCATAACGGTACTCGAAGGATAGCCCGGTCGAAATATCGCCCCAGAGCTGCGTCGTCAGGGAGGTCACGGACTGGAAACTCGTTGTTGGCGAGGTCCAGGTGGTCGCGAAATCCTGTTCGAAGGTGATGCCTTCGCGGATAACCCAGTCGAGTTCGCTCGAGGCGTAAACGGCGACATTCTGCTCGACCTCGCGTGTCTCATCCACCGGCGAATAGCGATAGCCCGGACCGCCTTCGACCTTGAAGGAGAAAGTCTCCGCCTTGGCGAAATAATGGCCGAGACCGGCGCCACCAAAGAGGCGGTAATCGAACCCGGAGAACTGGTCTTCCTCATAGGAAAAGCGCCCGTAAACATAGGTGCGCGCCCCGAAATTGTAGTCGAGCTTGTAAGCGAGGCCCCAGCGCTTCTGGCTGGTGATGTTGTCCGACTCGCCGAGATCGAAATAGCCCTTGATGTTGTGCCTGAAATCGCCGTCGGTGCGGGCGGCGTCGACAGAGACGCCGACGGCGGCGTTTTCGGAATTGCCCGAAGACATGACGCCCGAAGCGCTGATCTTGCCGTCCCAGGGTTTGACGGCGAGAAGCCCGCCCGCGGGAGCGGCTTGCGCGGCAGGCGCCGCCGCAGGCTCTTGCGGTTCGAGCGCGGCGAGCTTCGCCTCCACATCGGCGGCGATGGCTTCTTGATAATCGGGAAAAACGTCCTTCACGGCCTTGGCGACCGCGGCGATTTCGTCGGGATCGTCGCTCTCATAGGCCGATTGCAGGAGCGCGGCGGCAATGTCGGGGATTTCACCCGGCGCCTGGGCGGCGGCCGCGCCGGATAGGCCATAGGCGGCGGCGGCGGCGAGGGCGCTGATTGTGGTCTTTGAGATCATGAAAGGCTCTGAACATTGCGAAACGTCCCGCTTTATTCTGTGATTCGGCTATCTCCCCGGTGAAAAGCCGGAAAGGCTGCCCCCGCCGGACCATAGCGCGGCTGCCCCGTGACGGGCGGCGCGCGCGCCGCTAAGAAGTAATCTTCAGATTCGGAGCGTTCATGGCCGGCGACGCGCCTGACAACCGGGATTTCCATATCGTCAAGATCGATCTTGACGAGCGCTCCCTTGCGCCCGCCACCGCGGATATCGAGCATGAGCGCAAGGTCGCCATTTACGATCTTCTCGAGGAAAACTATTTCCACCCGCTCGGCGTTGAGAGCGGGCCCTTCGAGCTTTATCTGTCGAACATGGAGCGGCGGCTGGTTTTCGACGTGCGCAAGGCTGGCGGCGACGCCCTCGGACAGATGCATCTGTCGATGACGCCGTTCCGGAAAATCATCAAAGACTATTTCATGTTGTGCGAAAGCTATTATGACGCGATCCGCAACGCCGCGCCCGCGCAGATCGAAACCGTGGATATGGCGCGCCGCGCCATGCACAATGAAGGCTCGGACATCCTTCGCGAAAGACTGAAAGACAAGATCGAGCTCGACGAGAACACCGCACGGCGTCTTTTTACCCTGATTTGCAGCTTCCATATGCGGTGAGAAAACCCAGATGACCCGATCCGTTCTTTTTGCGTGCAACATGAATTCGGTGCGCTCGCCGATGGCGGCGGCGCTCCTTCGCCAGGCGGCGGGGGAGGCGATGCGGGTCGATTCCGCCGGGGTCTATGAAGGCGGGCTCGACCCCTTTATGGAGATCGTCATGGGAGAAATCGGCCTCGCCATGGCCGGCCACGAGCCCAAGACCCTGTCGGAGGTCGATCTTTCGGGTTTTGACGTCGTCGTCGCGCTGACACCGGAAGCGGCCTTCGAGGCCCGCCGGCAGTTCCCCCGCGCCGCCATTGAATTCTGGGACATCGAGAACCCCTCGGAAGAGCAGGGCGGGCGGGACGCGATCCTCGCCGCCTATGCCCGGGTCCGGGACGCGCTGGGCGAAAAGCTGGCTCGCCGTTTTCCGGAAATCCAGAAAAAGCCTTGATTTTCGGCCCGCAGCCAACCATGTTCCCGCCGCTGCCGGAGCGCAATCGCGTGATTCCGGCCTGACGTATTTGTTGAGGAGCGAATGGCGAAGGAAGAACTGCTCGAGTTTGAAGGCACGGTGGAAGAATTGCTGCCGAACGCCACCTTTCGGGTAAAACTCGAGAATGACCACGAAATCATCGCCCATACGGCGGGCAAGATGCGCAAGAACCGCATCCGCGTGCTCGCGGGCGACAAGGTGCTCGTGGAAATGACCCCCTACGACCTCACCAAAGGCCGCATCACCTACCGCTTCAAATAGGTCGCGGACCTTGACCGACGCGCCGCTGATCCTTGCGAGCTCGTCGCCGCGCCGTAAGGCGCTGCTCGAAATGATCGGCGTCCCTCCCGACGAGATCCTTCCCGCCGATATCGACGAGACCCCGCTGAAGGGGGAGAGCCCCCGCGATCTCGCCTTGCGCCTGGCCAAGGGCAAGGCGCAGAAGATTGCAGACGAACGTCCCGACGCCTTCGTCCTCGGTTCCGATACGGTCGTCGGCTGCGGCCGGCGCATCCTGCCCAAAGCCGAAGACGAACAGACCGCGCGCGACTGCCTCGCGCTTCTTTCAGGCGGCGCGCACCGGGTCTATTCCGGCGTTGCGCTGGCGACGCCGGAAGGAAAACGCCTGTCGCGGCTCTGCGAAACCCGGGTGAAGCTGCGCCGGCTCGACGACGCGGCGGTTGAAGAATACATCGCCAGCGGCGAATGGAACGGCAAGGCCGGCGGCTACGGCATTCAGGGGCTTTTCGCCAAGCATGTGGTTTCGATCATCGGGTCGCATCCGAATGTGGTCGGCCTGCCGGTCTATGAAACCTGGAACCTTCTTCAAGGCGCCGGATGGCGCAGATCATGAAGCGCCTGATCATCGAATGCGGCGCCGCCGAAACCCGCGCGGCGCTATTGCAGGAAGACGAGGTCTGGAAGTTCTGGTTCGGGTCGGCGCGCGGCGATGAGGCGACGGACGGGTTTGCGCGCGCAGGCCGGCGCTTTGCAGGCCGCGTCAAAGCCGTGGACAAGGGGCTGGCGGCGGCCTTCATCGATCTTGGCGACGGCGCTGACGCATTCCTGCCGCTGAAAAAGAGCAACGAGCAATATTGCATCGACGGAGCGATGATCGAGGTCGAGGTGAAAGCGCCGCCGCGCCAGAACAAAGGCGCAAGCTTGCGTTTCATTGGCGCGCTTCAGCCGGAGGCCAAGCCCGGGCGTCTGCCGCCCTTTGCCGATCCGGTCGTCGAAGCCGTTCAGACGATCGGTTCCGAAGCGGACGAAGTTCTCGTCGATGACGGCCTTGCGCGCCGCGCGCTGGAAGAGGCGGGCCTTGATAAGGTTATTCATGAAAGCCATCCCGTAGCGCTGTTCGAGAAATATGGCGCCGACGCCGCGCTCGACGCTGCTTTCGATCGCACTGCGCCGCTTCAAAAAGGCGGGCGGCTGATCATCGACGAGGCGCAGGCGCTCACCGCCATCGATGTCGACACGGGCGGGCTTAACGCTTCTTCTCCGGCACGCCTGCGCGAGAAGATCGCGCTGGCCGCCGCGGATGAAGCCATGCGGCAGATTTCCCTGCGCAATATCGGCGGGCATATCGTCATCGATTTTCCGGACATTCCCGGCGAGGCCGGGCGCAAGCGCTTCCAGGCGCATTTGAAAACGGCCATGGCAGGCCTCCCAGGCGCGGGGGCGGCGAGCTTTTCGCGGTCGGGGCTTTACAGTTTCACCGCACCCCATCGCGCGCTTTCCCTCTTGGACCGCTATACGGAGCAAAAAAACGGCGAGCCTCTTCCGGGGCGGCGGTTCACCACAGAAGCCTTGACGAAGTTCGCGCTGGCGCGGCTCGAAAGGCGGCTTCACGCCGCGCCCTCCGCGCGGTTACGTCTGGCGCTCGCTCATGACATAAACGCCTATCTGACGGCGCGCCCGCACTGGAAATCCCGCCTGACGGAACGCTACGGTGCGCGCTTCGAAATTGTAGAAGACGACGAAAGCACAGGATCCGGCTTTGACCTCTCCGAGCAATGACAATCAGGGCGTCAAAGGCGGCCCTTGCCCGATCTGCAAGGAACCGGCGGCCGCCGGCTATGCGCCGTTCTGCTCTAAGCGCTGCGCCGATGTGGACCTCCATCGCTGGCTTACCGGCGGCTACGCCATTCCCGCCGCCGAGGACGACAGCGACGGGGTGAGCGACCCGGACGGCGAGCCGCCTCAGGACTCATAGACTTTTGCGGCGCAATGTGAGATTATCACACCGGGCGGATGACAATTTCCGTCTGGTTTGAAGGGGATACGGCGTAATCGATGCGGACAGGATTAACCAAAATCTGTCGCAACTGGGCGGGCGCAGCGCTTGTGGCCGCGCTCTTCGCCTTTCTTGCCTCCCAGACCATTATTGATGCTCACGCCGCCAAATATGGCGACGGGCCGCACAAGCATGACGGTCAGGTCTGCGTTCTCTCGCTAGTCACCCATAATGGCGACAAGGCGGTGGGAACGACGACATTCGCCCTGGCCGTCTTCATCGCGGTCTGGCATGCGGGCGCGCTTGTCGCCCAGACCGAACGCGCCGCCATTGCGGTGCGCGCCGCGCATCCCCGCGGCCCTCCAAGCTTCTGACAATCCGACACTGCTGTTGCGTTTTGATTGTCAGCCTCGCGGCTAACCCGCGCGAGGCGTTTAGAAGGTTGAAGGAGCTATCCTCGTGGATAAGAAACTATTGTTGTGCGGCGCTGCGGCGCTCGCCATGAGCGCGCCCGTTTACGCGCAGGATGAAGAAGATCATGGCCATGCCGACGACGAGATCATCGTCACCGGTTCCCCGATCGCCCACCCCGAACATGAATCCGTCATCGCCGCTTCCGTCCTCACCGAAGAAGAGCTCGCCTCGCGCGGCGAGTCTTCGATTGGTCAGCTTTTGCGCCAGGAGCCGGGGATTTCTGCGACCTTTTTCGGGCCGGCGGCGAGCCGTCCTGTTATTCGCGGGCTCAGCGGCGACCGGGTCAGCGTTCTCGACGCGGGCATCGGGTCCATCGACGCCTCTTCGGTGAGCGACGACCACGCTGTCGCCGTGGAGCCGGCAACGGCCGAACGTATCGAAATCGTGCGCGGCGCGGCGACGCTTTATTACGGCAGCTCCGCCGCAGGCGGGGTGGTCAACGTCTTTGACGGGCGCATTCCCGACTCTGTTCCCGAAGGCGGCCTCGACGGCGCGGTGCGCGGCAGCATCGCCACTGTGGACGATTCCGAGGAAGTCGCCGGCGGTTTCGACGCGCTTGTGGGCGAGGCCGGGGATCTGAGCTTCGTCTTCCACGGCGAAGGCTATTTCCGCAGCACCGAGGATTACGACATTCCGGGCTTTGCGGAATCCGCCGCCATGCGCGCCGCCGAAGAAGAAGACCATGACCACGAGGAAGATGAGCACGAAGACGAAGACGATCACGCCCATGAGCACGAAGAGGAGGAAGAAGCGTTCGGCTTCGTGCCCAACACAGCTATGGAATCGAAAGGCGGCGCCGTTGGCGGCTCCATCGTGTTTCCCGACGGCTTTATAGGCGTGTCCGCGAAAATCGCACGCTCGGTCTATGGCGTGCCCGGCCATCATCACCATCACGAAGAGGAAGGCGAAGACCACGACGACGAGCATGGCGAAGAGGAACACGAAGAAGAGGGCGTCGCCATCGATCTCGAGCAGGAACGCTATGATCTGATGGGCGAGTTCAACAAGCCCTTCCTCTTCATCGACACGACCAAAATCCGGTTTGGATACGCCGATTACACCCACCAGGAGCTTGAGGGCGACGAAGTCGGCACGACCTTCAACAATAAAGGTTTTGAAGGCCGGATTGAGTTCCTTGAAAAAGAATTCGGCAACTTCCGCGGCGCTTCCGGCTTTCAGTACAAGCACCGCAATTTCGAGGCGATCGGCGCCGAGGCGTTCACGCCGCCCAACATAACCGACCAGTTCGGCGTTTTCACCGTGCGCGAATACGAAGCCGGCGCCTGGCATCTTCAGGTCGCCGGACGCTATGAACATACGAAAACCGAGGCGGAAAGCGTTTCCTTAAGCCGGTCATTCGACGCCTTCAGCGTGTCGGCAGGTCTCGGCATCGAGCCGGTGGACCATGTCTTCATCGGGATCAACGCCTTGCGCACAGAGCGGGCGCCGGCGCCGGAAGAGTTGTTCTCGAATGGCCCGCACCTCGCCACGAACGCTTACGAGGTTGGGAACCCGGCCCTCGGCAAGGAAACCGCGCGCGGTGTCGAAACCACGCTGCATGGCGAGTTCGGCCCCGTCTCCATGACGCTGAATGGATTTTATACCGACTATAAGGACTTCGTGGCGCTGATCCCGACCGGTGAGGAGGAAGACGAACTGCCGGTCTATAACTTCGAAGCCCATGACGCTGTCTTCAAAGGCTTCGAGGCGCAAGTCGACGCCGATCTGTTCTCGGTCGGCGAGGTCGATGTCGGCGCGCGCGCGCAACTCGATTACGTTCACGCCAAGTTCAAGGGCGAGGGGGCCGTGCCGCGCATTCCGCCCTTGCGCTCCATCCTCGGCCTAGAGGCCAGGTCGCCTTTTGTCGATGTCAGGGGCGAAGTCGAACTGGCTGCGAAACAGGACCGCATCGCCGATTATGAATTGCCGACCGACGGCTACACGCTTGTCAATCTGGCGGCGACCTGGCGCCCGCGCGGCGACGACGACTGGCTGTCGGTGCAGCTGCGGGCGGACAATGTCACCGATGAAGAAGCCCGGCTCGCCACCTCTTTCCTGAAAGACGTGGCCCCGCTGCCGGGCCGCAGTGTCAAGCTCACCTTGCGCGGCGCATTCTGATCGCAAAAAAGGCCCGCCCTCATTAAACAGGGCGGGCCTCATTGCCTGCGCATGCTCGATTAAAGCGTGTTTTTCGGCGCCTTCGGCGTCGTCATCTGTGCGAACTGAACGCGTTCGGTCGCATCCAGTTCTTCGTCGTCATCCGCGTCCGCTTCATCGAATTGCGCGACGCGCTTTTCGACAAGTTCCGTTTCGGAAATTTCTTCGTCGCCATTGCTGATTTCTGCAAATTCTTCTTCCGCGCTTTCAACCTTGGCTTCGGCGGGCGCCTGCGCTTTGTCGGACGCTTTCTCCTTGGCGGTCTCCGCGGCTTTATTGCTCATCGGAGCGCGAACCGTTGCATAGGCGAGGAATTCGCCCTCATCGAGCATGCCGTCCCTGTCGAGGTCCGCCTGCATGAATTCCGATTTGGCGAACAGCTCGGCTTCATCGCGGGTGCCGACCTGCTTGGCGTCGATGATGGCCTTAGTTTCAGCCTTGGCGGCTGCTTCGGCAGGCGCGGATTCGGCTTTCTCCTGCGCGACGGCGCCTGTAGCGAGGGCGGCCAGTGAAGCGCAGATCAGAGTCGAACGTAACATTGTCATGCTCCTTTTCAGGTTTCTGTTGGCTTGACGCATCGGATGCGCCGTACAATGACAAAGTTAAGCACGTTCGGCGCCGCCGCCAGTTAAGGCTTGGTCATGACATGAGCGTCATGAAGCGAATTTAATAAGCGGGGCTGCGAACTTATCTGCAAGGCGCGTGTCAGACAGCGCTTTTTTCCGCGGTGTTTTCGCGTTCGCCGGTCGCAAACATGGCGTGCAGGTCAACCGAGGATTCCTTGCCGATCTTGTCGAAATGTTCGTCAAGCCACGCGGCGGCGATGTCGCGGCCTTTTTGTTTCAGGCCGGTCAGAAACGCCCAGTCCGTGCGGAACTTGGTTGAGACATCGAAATTTTCAAGGGCCTGGTCGGAGCGGATCGAATGAATGCGGATATTGCGCAGCCGGTCGCGGTATTCGTCCTTGATCCAGTCATTATCGAGCAGCCGCTGCACGAAACTGATGGCCCGCAATTCCCGTAATAAAGACGAATTGAAACTGATTTCATTGACGCGGTTCATGATGTCGGACGCCGTGACCGGCACCTCGTCGCGTTCGATCGGATTGACGTGCACGATCATGATGTCCGAGGTCTGGGCTTCGTAAAAGAACGGAAACAGCACGGGATTGCCCATATAGCCGCCGTCCCAGTAATGCTCGCCTTTGATTTCCACAGCCTTGAACAGAAAGGGCAGGCAGGCCGAGGCGCAAACGACTTTTGTCGACGCGTCCCTGGTGTGAAAAATATGCACCTTGCCGGAACGCACATTGGTCGCCGCGATGAACAGTTTCGTCGTCGTGCACTTGCTGAGGCTCTTGAAGTCGATGCAGTCCTCAAGGATTTCCCGCAGCGGATTGATGTCGAAAGGATTGAGCTGATAGGGCGAGAAAGCGCGCGTCACTGTATCGAACATCTGATAGGTGAAGGCGTTGACGAGATCGTCGGGGCCGAAATTCATCGGGAACGGATTGGCGCGCACCGGGCTGTAGATTTCGCCCGCCTCGCTGATGCGGCTCCATAGATGATCGAGGGATTGGCGCGCGCCCTCGCATCCGCCCTTGTGCAACCCATAGGCGACGGCGGCGGCGTTGACCGCGCCGGCGCTGGAGCCGGAAATCGAGTCGATATCGAGGCGGTCATCCTCGAGAAGACGGTCGGCGACGCCCCAGGTGACGGCGCCGTGGGAGCCGCCGCCCTGAAAAGCGAGATTGATTTTCTTGGCGCCCTCTTTGGCCATCAGTGTGCGACCCAGCCGCCGTCGATCTGATGCGCGGCTCCGGTGATCTGCGCGGCGTTGTCCGAACATAAAAAGACGGCGAGGGCGCCGATCTGCTCCACGGTCACGAACTGCTTGCTCGGCTGCGCTTCGAGAATGACTTTCTGGATCACCTCGTCCTCGGTCATGCCGCGGGCTTTCGCCGTGTCGGGGATCTGCTTTTCAACGAGCGGGGTCTTCACATAGCCGGGACAGATGGCGTTGCAGGTGACGCCGTGTTCGGCGCCTTCAAGGGCGATGGTCTTGGTGAGCCCGACGATCCCGTGCTTGGCGGAAACATAGGCGGACTTGAACGGCGAGGCGACAAGCCCGTGAGCGGAGGCGACATTGATGATGCGTCCGAACTTACGCGTCTTCATGCCCGCAAAGGCCGCCTTGATGGTGTGGAAAGCGGAAGACAGGTTGATCGCGATAATGGCGTCCCATTTCTCCTCGGGAAACTCCTCCACCGGGGAAACATGCTGGATGCCGGCATTATTGACGAGCACGTCGAGTTGACCGAAGGCGGTCTCGGCCTCGGCGATCATCTCCCGGATTTCATTCGGCTTGGTCATGTCGGCGCCGCTGTAGAGCACCTTGACGCCGTATTTTTCTTCAAGGCCGGCGCGCACGCCTTCGATCTCGTCCGGGTCGCCGAAACCGTTCAGCATGACATTCCAGCCCTCGGCGGCGAAGGCGGTCGCAATCCCAAGCCCGATGCCTGAAGTGGAGCCGGTGATGAGCGCATTGAGGGGAGAAGCCATAGGATATTCCTTTGTGTTGCTTCCGCGAGCGGGAATAGCATATTTGCTGCAACGCACAATACAACTCATCTTTATGAGAGCAGCGCAAGGGCGGCTTCGATATGGCCGGCAATCTCGCTAGACTGCATTCCATCAGCGAACAGGAGCGACAATCATGAAAATCCCGGCCTGTCTCACCTGCGTAGCCTTGCTTTGCGCCGCCCCGGCCTCGGCGCAAATGTCCGTCACCACCATCGGGGCCACCGATGCGGCGAACTGTTACCAGAACGCGCGCAGCGATTTGTCCCGCTCCACCGTACCCTGCGACAAGGCGCTAAAAGATTCCGGCCTGTCGATCAGCGACCGCAAGAAAACCCTGGTCAATCGCGGCCTCATTCATAACCGCAATGGCGATCTCGCCGCCGCGCTCGACGATTTCAATGACGCGCTCGAAATAGACCCGGCGCTGGGCGAAGCCTATCTCAATCGCGGCAACTCTTATTTCCTCGGCGCCCGGTTCGAGCAGGCGATGTCCGATTACGAACGCGCGCTTGATATCGGCGTCAGCAAACCATGGGCCGCCTGGTACAATATCGGGCTGGTCTATGACGCGAAAAAACAGCCTGACAAGGCACGCGAAGCCTATGAAAAAGCATTGAACGCCAATCCCGATTTTACCCTGGCGCAGCAAAAACTGGAACGCTGAAATTGAGTTTCGTCACCCATCTTGAATGTTCATACACGGGCGAGCGCTATGAAGCGGGACGCGTGCATGGCCTGTCCAGTGCAGGAAAGCCCTTGCTGGTGCGCTATAATCTTGAGGCCTTATCAAAAGCGCTGAGCAAAGAGGCGCTTTCCAAGCGTAAGGACGGGTTCTGGCGCTACCGTGAATTCCTTCCTGTCGAGAAGGCGGAAAACCGCATCAGCCTCGGGGAGGTGGTGACGCCGCTCATCCGTCTTGCGCATACGGAGAAGAAAGCCGGCGTGACGGGCGAGATCATCGTGAAGGACGAGGGCCGCCTGCCAACCGGCTCGTTCAAGGCGCGGGGCCTGGCGCTTGCGGTCTCCATGGCGAAAGAGCTGTGGCTCAACCATCTCGCCATGCCGACTAATGGCAATGCCGGCGCCGCCATGGCGGCCTATGCCAGCGCCGCGGGCATGAAAACCACTATTTTCTGTCCCGACGACACGCCGCGGGTGAATGTCGAGGAGATCGCGCTGCAGGGCGGCGACGTCTATCGCGTCAACGGTCTCATCAATGACTGCGGCAAGATTGTCGGGGAGGGCAAGGAAAAGGCCGGCTGGTTCGATGTCTCGACCCTGAAAGAGCCGTACCGGATCGAAGGCAAGAAAACCATGGGGCTGGAGCTTGCCGAGCAGCTGGGCTGGGAGCTGCCCGACGCAATCTTCTACCCCACCGGGGGCGGCACAGGGCTCATCGGCATGTGGAAGGCGTTCGATGAACTCGAAGCCATCGGCTGGATCGGATCGAAGCGCCCGAAGATGATCGCCGTTCAGGCGGCCGGCTGCGCGCCAATCGTCAAGGCCTGGGAGGCGGGCGAAGAACACGCGCCGCTATGGGAAAACGCATGGACGGCGGCGGCAGGCATCCGCGTCCCCATTGCTGTGGGCGACTTCTTGATCCTGCGCGCGGTGCGCCAGTCCGGCGGTTTCGCGGTCGCGGTTGAAGAGGACGAAATTTTCAGGGACCGCGACGCCATCGCACGCGAGGAAGGCGTGTTGCTGTGTCCCGAAGGCGCGGCCACTTACGCAGCCTACAGACAGTCGCTCGAGAACGGCCGCATCTCGAAATCGGACCGCGTCGTCCTCTTTAACTGCGCCACGGGACTAAAATATCCCATGGAAGCGAAGATCGGCCATATCGACCGCACGAAACCGGTCGATTATGCGCAGTTCAAGTGAGGCCGACTTGCCTGTGCGCCCCTACGGGGCTATAGCGCCCGTTCCTCGATTGAAGAGAAGGAAAATCAGACAGTGAACAACTAAGCCGGAACCGCTGAACCCCGCGCCCCCGGGCGCTCGATTCCTCCTTCCGACCGGAGTTCTTATGTCTGATGTTTCAACCAGCCCGCAGAACGGGCCCGACCCCGATCACCCCTATCCCATGGACGGCTTCCCGCAGGTGGGTTTCCTGAAACCGCTGATCGACCGGCCCAATGTCGAGATCGGCGAGTACACCTATTACGACGATCCAGTTCACGGACCGGAGCGCTTCCTCGAGCGCTGCGTGCGCTATCATTTCGAGCATCTCGGCGACCGCCTCGTCATCGGCCGCTACTGCGCCATTGCGGCGGGCGTCCAGTTCGTCATGAACGGCGCCAATCACCGCCTCGACGGGTTTTCGACCTATCCCTTCGCCATTTTCGGCAAGGGCTGGGAGGACCCGGGCCATGACTGGGCGAGCGGCTCGCGGGGCGATACGGTCATCGGCAACGATGTCTGGATCGGGACCGAGGCGATGATCCTGCCCGGCGTCACCATTGGCGACGGGGCGATTATCGGTTCGCGCGCGGTCGTCGCCTCCGACGTGCCGGCCTATGGGATCGCCGTGGGCAACCCCGCCCGCACAGTAAAGCGCCGCTTCGACGGTGCGACTATTGAGCGGCTCCTCGGGATCGCCTGGTGGGACTGGCCCGTTGAGAAGGTCACGGCCAATCTCGCCGCCATCCGGGGCGCGGACCTCGCCGCGCTGGAAAAGCCAAGCAACTGAAAATTCAGCATAAATGGAAAATGTAAGCCGGCGGGAGAATTTTCCCGCCGGTTTTTACGTGACATGAGAACAAAAAGGGAATATAGAACAAAATACGAACTTTAGAACATGGGAGCGTCTTATGGAAAACGAAAGCTTGCGCGACGTCATCGGACTCGGAGTACTGATCATGGTCATCGGCGCGGCCCAGTTCTGGGGAGCGCTGCTCGGAGCGTAAGCCGCGTTCCCGCCATCGGACCACTCGACACAGGGGCGCGTACGTGACGGCGCAGTTCGTTCACCTTCATCTCCATTCGGCCTATTCGCTCGCGGAAGGGGCGATCACCATCAGCCGAGTGAAGGATCTCTGCCTCAAGGCGGGGATGCCGGCCGTCGCCGTCACCGACACCAACAATCTGTTCGGCGCGCTCGAAGCCTCTACGACTCTCGCCGGGGCCGGGATCCAGCCGATCACCGGCCTCCAGCAGGCTTTCGATCCGGGTGATTTCGGCCTGCAACAGCCGCGCGGCGGCCGCTCGCCCGGCCTCGTTTTCCTCGCCCAGTCGGAGGCGGGGTATAAAAACCTCCTCAAGATCACGAGCAGGGCCTTTCTCGAGTCCCGCTCAGAGGAAGAAGCCTGCGCCGGCGTCGATTGGCTGGAGGGCCATAGCGACGGCATGATCTGCCTTACCGGCGGCTATGACGGTCCCGTGGACCGCCTGCTGCGCGAAAACCGCAAACCCGAAGCGCGCGCCGCGCTTAAACGGCTGGCGGCGCTGTTTCCCGCCAGACTCTATGTTGAGCTTCAGCGCCACGCCGACCGCGACGCGGAAAGCATCGAACCGGACCTGATCGATCTCGCTTATGAGCTTGATCTGCCGCTGGTCGCGGCCAACGAACCTTTCTATCCGGCGCCCGACGATTACGAGGCCCATGACGCGCTGCTCTGCATCGCCCAGGGCGCGTATGTGCATCAGGACGACCGCCGCAAAGTCACCTCTGATCATTATTTCAAGACCGCCGAGCAAATGGCGGCGCTGTTCGAGGATCTGCCCGAGGCGATCGAGAACACGCTGGAGGTGGCTAAGCGCTGCGCCTTCCGCCCGCGCTTTCACGACCCGATCCTGCCGCGCTTCGCCGGGGAGGGCGAGGAGGCCGCCGCCGCCGAGGCGCGCGAGCTCGAACGCCAGGCCCGCGAAGGCCTCAAGATGCGGCTTAAATCATGGGAGCCCACGGGCCCCGAAAGCGATTACTGGGACCGCCTCAAGCGCGAGCTCGACATCATCAACCGCATGGGCTTTCCGGGCTACTTTCTGATCGTTGCGGACTTCATTAAATGGGCCAAGCGCGAGGGCGTGCCGGTGGGGCCGGGCCGCGGTTCCGGCGCCGGCTCTCTCGTCGCCTGGGCGCTGACCATCACCGATCTCGACCCGTTGCGCTTCGGGCTTCTTTTCGAGCGGTTTCTCAATCCCGAGCGGGTTTCCATGCCCGACTTCGACATCGACTTCTGCCAGGACCGGCGCGACGAGGTTATCCGCTATGTGCAGGAGAAATACGGCCGCGAGCGGGTGGCGCAGATCATTACCTTCGGAAAACTGCAGGCGCGCGCCGTCCTGCGCGATGTGGGCCGGGTCCTCAACATGCCCTTCGGCCAGGTCGACCGCATCTGCAAGCTGGTGCCGAACAATCCGGCGAACCCGGTGACGCTCGCCGAGGCGCTGGAAACCGAACCGCGCCTCAAGGAACAGCGCGACGAGGATGAAAGCGTCGCAGCGCTCATCGAAAAAGCGCTGAAGCTCGAGGGGCTTTACCGCCACGCCTCGACCCATGCGGCGGGCGTCGTCATCGGCGACCGCCCGCTCGATGAGCTGGTGCCGCTCTACCGCGACCCGCGCTCTGACATGCCCGCGACTCAGTTCAACATGAAATGGGTGGAGCCGGCAGGGCTCGTCAAATTCGACTTTCTGGGGCTGAAGACGCTGACGGTCATCGACCGCGCCGTTCATTACGCCGCCGAGCGCGGCGTCACTCTCGACATGAGCGAGGTCCCGCTCGACGACAAACAGACCTTCGAGATGCTGGGCGAGGGCGCGGCGACCGGCGTGTTCCAGCTGGAAAGCACGGGCATGCGCTCCACCCTGCGCGCCATGAAACCGGATACGCTCGAGGACATCATCGCGCTTGTCTCGCTCTACCGGCCGGGCCCGATGGAGAACATTCCGACCTATATCGATTGCAAACGCGGCGATCAGGATCCGGATTATCTCCACCCGATGCTCGAGGATATCCTGAAGGAGACCTACGGCGTCATCATCTATCAGGAACAGGTGATGCAGATCGCCCAGATCCTGTCCGGCTATTCTCTCGGCGAGGCGGACCTCTTGCGCCGGGCCATGGGCAAGAAGAAAAAGGAGGAAATGGACCTCCAGCGCAAGCGTTTCGTCGACGGCGCAAAGGAAAAGAACGTCGACGCAGGCAAGGCGTCCTCTATCTTCGATCTGGTGCAGAAATTCGCCGGCTACGGCTTCAACAAGTCCCACGCCGCCGCCTACGCCTATATCGCCTATCAGACGGCATGGCTGAAAGCGAACTACACGGCGGAGTTTCTCGCCGCCTCCATGTCGCTCGACCGCGCCAACACCGACAAGCTGGCGATCTTCCTGAAAGAAGCTCGGCGCAGCGAGGTCGATGTGCTGCCGCCTCATGTCAATCATTCGAAAGCGGACTTTTCCGTGAAAGACGGCGCCATCGTCTATGCGCTCTCCGCCGTCAAGAATGTCGGCGAAAACGCCATGGCCGTCATTGCCGCCGAGCGCGAGGCGAACGGGCCCTTCAAGGACCTTATCGATTTCGCCGAACGCGTCGACCTCAAACTGATCGGCAAGCGCTCGCTCGAAAATCTCGCCCGCGCCGGCGCCTTTGACGGTCTCGGCGCGTCGCGGGCGCAGAGCTTCGCCGCCGCCGAACTTTTGATCCGCACCTCCGCCGCCTGGCAGGAAGAACAGAACAGCGACCAGGGCGGACTTTTCGCGCTCGATTCCGCCCCCTCCCTCGACAAGCCGAAACTGCCCATTGTCGAGGACTGGACGCCGCAAGTGCGTCTCGACGAGGAGCGCTCCGCCGTCGGCTTTTATTTCAGCGGCCACCCGCTCGACGATTACGAAAAGGAATTGAAGCGGCTCAATGTCGTCTCCCATGCCGAAGCCGTGACTCGCGCCAAGGTCGGCCGCGTCGCCCTGCAAATGGCGGGCTCGATCCGCGCCGTCCGGATGCGTCGTTCGAAAAGCGGCAAGCCTTTCGCCTGGGTGGAGCTTTCCGACCAGAGCGGCGATTACGAGATCACTGTCTTCTCGGAAGTGCTGAACAGCCAGCGCGATCTGATGGAAGCGGGAACCATGGTGCTGGTGGGCGTCACGGCCGAAGACCGCGACGGCGATCTGCGCCTGACCTGCGAGACCATGCGCCGTCTCGATGAAGCGGCGGCGGCGACCGTCTCGCAATTGCGCGTCTCGGTGACGAGTTCAAACGCGCTGGAAGGGCTGAAACGCCGGCTCGCCTCGGTGCGTCCGGCGGGCCCGCGCGAAAGCGGCTCCGTGGTGGTCGTCATGCGCCTGCCGGAATCGGGGCGCGAAGTCGACATCGCGCTGCCGGGCGTCGCCGCCTGCACGCCGGCGATGCGCGGCGCCCTTAAAAGCATCGAAGGCGTCGCCGACGTGGAGCTGATCTAGGCTCAGACGGTTTTCTTCAGGAAGTCCCGCAGCGCGTCGGCGAATTCAGGGCGCTTGAGGCCCAAGGTCACATTCGCCTTCATCCAGCCGAGCTTGTCGCCGCAATCATGGCTCTCGCCTTCATATTCATAGGCGAAGAAGCTTTGTGTTTTCATCAGCGCGTCCATGGCGTCGGTGAGCTGGATTTCGCCGCCGGCGCCCCGCGGCGTCGTTTCCAGTAGCTGGAAGATTTCCGGCTGGAGAATATAGCGCCCGGTAATCGCGAGGTTAGACGGCGCATCGGCGGGGGCCGGTTTCTCCACCATGCCCGACATTTCGAATAACCGTCCGGCGCGCTCGCCCTTCGGCGCGACAACGCCGTATTTGTCTGTCTCTTCCTTGGCGACTTCTTCAACGGCGATGATGTTGCCGCCGGTCTTTTCATATTCGCCGATCATCTGGGCGAGACAGCCCGGCTTGCCTTCGCCCATGCTGGCGATCACCACATCGGGAAGCGAGACGGCGAACGGTTCATCGCCGATAATGTCGCGCGCGCACCAGACCGCATGACCGAGACCGAGCGGCGCCTGCTGGCGGGTGTAGGAGAGGGCGCCCGCTTTCGGAATGACGCCCTGAACGCTTTCCAGAATCGCGGTTTTCTTCTTGGCCTCAAGCCCCGCCTCAAGCTCAAAGGCGTGATCGAAATAATCCTCGATGGCGCCTTTGCCCCGGCCCGTGACGAGCACCACATGCTCGATGCCCGCCTCGAAGGCCTCATTGACCACATAGTCGATCAGCGGCCGGTCGACCAGCGGCAGCAATTCCTTAGGGGTGGATTTGGTCGCCGGGAGAACGCGCGTGCCGTGTCCGGCGACGGGGATGACGACTTTTCGGACCGGTTTCATGAGAGGATTCCTGTCAGGGTTTGTTAATAACTGCGAAGGACGCCGCAAGGATTTGATAGCGCCTCGCCCTTATCATTGCCTAAAGGGCCAAGATCAACCTGCGAAGGGGGTTCAGAACGCCGGCAAAAGGCGCAAGGTTCCCGAAAAAGCCCCATTGCGGTCACGGGGAGGGCCTTTCCCGGCGCTGTCTTGCAGAACCGCACCGGGCCGCGCATATGGTAGGGTCAAGGCGGCCCTCAGACCAGCTGGAGCGTCAAGAGCAGCATGAGCGACGAGAACGAAACCCAGTCCCAGGAAACGCCCCCGCGCCGCGGGGGGCTGACCGGCGAAGGACCGCTGATCCAGCCGAAAAAGGACAGCCTGCTTTCGCGGCTCTGGTCGAGCTTTCTCGCCGGGGTCGTGGTCGTCGCGCCCATCGGCATCACGATCTGGCTGTTTTACCTCTTGATCACCGGGCCCATGGCGCGGCTAGACACCTTCGTCAAGAACACCCTGCCGGTGAGCGAGAGCGTGCGCGAGCAGGTGCTTCAGGTGCTGCCCGGTCTCGGCGTGCTTGTCGCCATCGTCATCCTGATTTTTCTCGGCGCCTTTGCGAAGAACTTCATCGGCCGCTCTTTCATCCGCGGCGGCGAGCGCCTGTTCGAATCCGTGCCGATCGTCCGCAACGTCTTCGGCTTTTTCAAAAACGTCTTTGAAACGGCGCTGCGCCAGTCCGACCGCTCCTTCAAGGAAGTGGCGCTGGTGGAATATCCGCGCAAGGACGCTTGGGTGATGGCGTTCGTCGTGGGCGAGACCAAGGGCGAGGTGCGCACGCGCCTTGAGGATATGGGCGAGCATCTCACCTCCATCTTCATTCCGACCGTGCCGAACCCGACTTCCGGCTTCCTGCTCTTCGTGCCGCGCAAGGATCTGCGCATTCTCAGCATGACGGTCGAAGAGGCGGCGAAGGTCGTGTTCTCGCTCGGTCTCGTGACGCCGGACTATATGGACGGCGAAGAGGCGGCCAAACGCCTTGAGGCGCTGGCAGAAGAGGCGCGCGCGGAAAAACCGTCGCTGAAGAAAAAGCTTTTCGGCGCCCGCAAAAGCTAGCCGGCGCTCAGGAGTTTCACCGCATCGTCGCGGCTGAAAAGATAAAGGAGGGCGCGCAGCGCCTCTCCCCTTGAGGTCTTCAACTCCGGATCGCGCTCCATGATCAGCTTGGCGTCGTCGCGCGCCGCGGCCAGCAGTTCCCCATGAACCGCGAGATCGGCGAGGCGGAATTGCGGAAAACCGGATTGCGCCGCCCCCAGAACATCGCCGGCGCCGCGCAGGCGCAGATCTTCCTCGGCGATCACAAAGCCGTCTTCAGTGTCGCGCAAAACCTTGAGCCGCGCTTCGGCGGTTTCCCCGAGCGGCGCCTTATAGAGAAGGATGCAGCTTGATTTCTTGTCGCCGCGTCCGACGCGTCCGCGCAATTGGTGAAGCTGCGCCAGTCCGAAGCGTTCTGCATGTTCGATAATCATGATCGTGGCGTTCGGCGCATTGACGCCGACTTCGATCACCGTCGTCGCGATCAGAACCGAAAGTTCGCCGCGGTAGAACCGCTCCATCACCGCGTCCTTGTCCGGACCCGACATGCGTCCGTGCACAAGGCCGACGCGCTCGCCGAGTACTTCTTTCAGACTTTCGAAGCGTTCTTCGGCGGCGGTCAGATCGATGACGTCGGATTCCTCGACCAGCGGACACACCCAATAGGCCTGATCGCCCTGCGCCGTTACACGTTTCACGGCGGCAATGACGTCGTCGAGCCGGCTCATGGGGATGGCGCGCGTTTCCACCGGCTTGCGGCCCGGCGGTTTTTCGGTGATGCGGCTGTGCTCCATGTCGCCATAGGCGGTGAGGGAGAGCGTGCGGGGGATCGGCGTCGCGGTCATCACCAGAAGGTCGGGTTTCGGCCCCTTATGGGCGAGGGCGACCCGCTGGCGCACGCCGAACCGGTGCTGTTCGTCAATGACCACAAGCGCCAGGTCGCGAAATTCAACATCATCCTGAAAGAGCGCATGCGTGCCGACGAGAATATCAATGTCTCCGGCTTTAAGCCGGGAGAGCTTTTCACCGCGCGTCGCGCCCTTGTCGCGCCCTGTCAGGATCTCCATGCGCACGCCCGCGGCGTCGGCGAGATCCGCGAAGGATTCAAGATGCTGGCGCGCGAGAATTTCCGTCGGCGCCATCAGCGCCGCCTGCGCGCCGGACTCGACCGCAGCCAGCATGGACAGAAAAGCGACGATGGTTTTGCCAGACCCCACATCGCCCTGTAAGAGCCGCACCATGCGTTCGCTTGCCCGCATGTCTTCGAAGATGTCTTTCAAGGCGTCTTTTTGCGCATTCGTAAGATCGAAAGGCAACGCCGCACGGGTTTTCGCAATCAGGCGTCCATCGCCCTTAATGACGCGGCCCCTCGATTTGACACGGGCCTTGCGGATCAGCGCCAAAGCGAGCTGATTGGCGAGAAGTTCGTCATAGGCGATGCGCTGGCGCGCCGGCGTCATGGAAGACAAGTCTTCCTGCGCCTCGGGACTGTGCGCCGCGACAAGCGATTCTTTCCAGCCTTGCCATTTCCGCGCTTTCAGCCAGGTCGGCTCCTGCCATTCCGCAAGCGCCGGCGTGCGCGCGACGGCCTGCGTGACCGCCTTGCGCATGACCGCGGCGGTGAGACCCGCGGTCAGCGGGTAGACCGGCTCGAAAAGCGGCATATCGCCCGGCTTTTCCGGATCGGCGATGTAATCGGGGTGGGCCATCTGGCGTGCGCCGCCATAATCCTCGATCTTGCCGGAGACGAGGCGTTTTTCTCCTTCCGGCAGGGCCCGCTGGAGGTAATCCTGACGGGCGTGAAAAAAGACGAGGGTCAGAAAACCGCTCTCATCGGAACAGATGATCTTATAGGGCAGGCGCTTGCCTTTCGGCGGCGCATGATGGCGGTCAACCGTCACTTCCAGCGTGACGATCCGGTGTTCCGGCGCGTCGGCGATAGTGGGACGGAATGACCGGTCGATGAGCCCAGAAGGCGGGGTCAAAATTAGATCGACCACGCGCGGCCCCGCCGCCCTGGCGATCAACGCGGCGATTTTCGGGCCGACGCCGGAAAGCACCGTAATATCGGCGAAAAGGGGATTTAGTATGGCGGGCCGCATGGGCCCGGTTTCTAGCGCTGTTTTCCGGGCTTTTCCATTTCCGCGAGCGGGTTAAAAGACGCAGAGGGAGGCCTTGCGCCATGATCAGATCGCTTATCTCCGTCATCATCGCCGTCATTGCCGGCTTCGCGCTCGCCAAAATGGTGGAAAGCGCCGGCGCCTCCGTGACCGGCGCCGCGCCGGGCAGCGCGGCCTATGGCTCGATGCTGCTGCTCGGCTGGTTGCTCGGCGCCTTTCTGGCGGCGCTGGTCGCGCTCATCTTCGGCGGGAAATGGGCGCCGCTCGGCGTCCTGGGCGCCGCCTCGATTTTTCTCGGAGCGGTCATTACGCTTTTTTCCTATCCGCTGAACTGGCTGTTGTGGCCGGGCGCGCTTTTGGCTACGGCCTTGGGCGGCCTTGGCGCGGTGAAACTTACGGGCGCCGGATTTCAGCATCCAGCCCAGCGCAAGAGCGGATTATTCGATGACTGACGCGTTGATTCCGGCGGCTACAATCCTGTTGCTTCGCGATGCGCCGCAATTCCAGGCGCTAATGGTTGAACGTCACGCGGATATTGCTTTTGCGGGCGGCGCGATGGTCTTTCCCGGCGGACGCATCGATGCGGGCGATCATAATCCGGCGTGGCGAGACCATTGCGACGGCCTGGACGCTGCGCCGGAAGAGGAACGCGCGCCGCGCATCGCCGCGCTGCGCGAGGCCTTCGAGGAAACGGGCCTTTTGCTCGCGCGCCGCGAAGGAAGGTTGATCGACGCTGAAGAAACCGATGCGCTTTCAGACTGGCGCAAGCGCGTCGAAGACAATGATGCGCTTTTTTTCGAAATGGTCGAAGGCGAAAAGCTGCGCCTTGCAGCCGACGCCCTGCATCTGTTCGCCCGTTGGCGCCCGCCCAAAAGAGCCGGACACCGGCGGTACGATACGTGGTTCTTCGCGGCCAAAGCGCCGGAAGGCCAATGCGCCGTCGCTGACGGCGGAGAAGCGATGGAAGTCGTCTGGACAGCCCCGGCCGCCGTGCTTGCCGATTGCAGCGCGGGGCGGCGCAAGATGATCTTTCCGACCAAGCGTAATGTGGAGCTGCTGGGCGCGAGCGAAAGCGCCGAAGCGGTTCTGGCATTCGCCGAAACCCGCAACCGCGCGCCGATAGAACCGCGGATTATCGAACGCGACGGCGAGCGGTTTTTGGCCATTCCCGCAGACCGGGGTTATCCGGTGACGGAAGAGTCGCTGGAGACGGCCCTGCGTTCGTGACGTGAAGGCGGCCTCAGAGTCCCTCGGACTGGTAATGGACAACCGCCCGGCGCGTATATTCAAGCGCCACGGCGTCATAAAGAATGTGCGCGGCGATGGGCGCCAGCAGGTTGTCCGTAACCGCGAAAAGAATCCCGAGATACACGCCCACCAGCCCTGCGATCACAGCGTACAGGATCGTGCGCATATGCAGGAGGCCGAATACCACATTGGAGAGAACGATCGCGGCGGCAACCGGCGCGAAACCGGCGATCCATGTCTGCAAAAGACCGCGAAACAGGAGTTCCTCGCTCACCCCCGCGCAGACCGCCATCAGCGCGATGCGCGAAGGCGTGAATTCAAAGCCGATCTCGGAAAAGAACTTGATCTGCGATTTCCGAAACGACGCGAAATGCTCGAGCGTGGTGTTGGAAAACCACCACAGAAAGGCGACGAGCGGCAGGGTGGCGATGACGCCGACAGCAATGTCCTTGATCGTCGGCTGTAGAAATTGCGAAAGGTTGACGCTCAGGATCAGGCTGAAGGCGTAGGCCGCAACGCCGAGCCCGATGGTGCCGAGGATGACCATCAGGAAGGCGCGCGGTTCGGGCGTATCCGGCGTTTCTTTTTCTTCCATGAGCTAGCGTCTTTTCAGTCCGCCGAGGATGCCGCGCACCAGTTCGCGCGCGAGCGTGCGGGCGGCGGTCTTGAAAGCGGCTTCACTGACGCTCTGGCGGTTCGACCGCCGGCGGCGGAGCTTGGTTTTGGCCCTCGCCGCCTTTTCCTGTTCTTCCTTGCGGCGAGCCTTTTCTTCGGATTCGGCGCGCTGCGCCGCCTTTTCCTTCAGGATTTCATAGGCGGATTCATTATCGACGGCTTCGTCATATTTGTCCGCCATATCGGAATAGCGCAGCACATCGGTGCGCTCGGCTTTCGTCAGCGGTCCCATCCGAGAAGCAGGCGGACGGATAAGCGTGCGCTGAACGACGCCCGGCGCGCCCTTGCTTTCAAGGGTCGAGACCAGCGCCTCGCCGATGCCAAGCTCGGTAATCACATCGAGCGTCTTGAAAGCCGGATTGGGCCGGAAGGTTTCCGCCGCCGCCTTGACGACGCGCTGCTCGCGCGGCGTAAAGGCGCGCAGGGCGTGCTGCACCCGGTTGCCAAGCTGGCTCGACACGCTGTCCGGCACGTCGAGGGGATTTTGCGTGACGAAGAAAACGCCGACGCCTTTGGAGCGGATGAGGCGCACTACCTGCTCGACCTTGTCCACAAGCGCGTCAGGCGCATCGTCGAAGAGCAGATGCGCTTCATCAAAGAAGAAGACCAGTTTTGGCTTTTCGACGTCGCCGATTTCCGGCAGTTCTTCGAACAGCTCCGACAACAGCCATAAGAGAAAGGTGGCGTAGAGTTTCGGCGTCTGCATCAGCGTATCGGCGGCGAGAATGTTGACCATCCCTTCGCCGTTCTCGCCAGCGCGCAGGAAATCCATGAGATCGAGCGCCGGTTCGCCGAAAAACTCTTCCGCGCCCTGTTCTTCGAGGGCGAGCAGGCGCCGCTGGATGGCCCCCACGGAAGCGCGCGAGACATGCCCGTATTCCGCGGACAATTCCTTGGCGCGCTCCGCAACCTCGACCAGCAGCGCGCGAAGGTCTTTCAGGTCGAGCAGCAAAAGCCCTTCGTCGTCGGCAAGCCGGAAGGCAAGGGTCAACACCCCTTCCTGGGTTTCGTTGAGATCGAGAAGCCGCGAGAGAAGCAACGGCCCCATCTCCGATACGGTGGCGCGGATGGGATGGCCCTGCTTGCCAAAGAGGTCCCAGAAACAGACGGGAAAGCCGCGCGGCTCGTAAGGAGTAAGACCGACCGTGTCTGCACGTTCGGTCAGGAAGCCCTTCATTTCCACCGGCCGGGCGAGACCCGAGAGATCGCCTTTCACATCCGCGACGAAAACCGGGACGCCGGCCTCTGACAGGCCTTCGGCGATGATCTGCAAGGTGACGGTCTTGCCGGTGCCGGTAGCGCCCGATATCAGTCCGTGCCGGTTGGCGTATTTCAACGCAAGCGCTTCGGGTTTGTCGCTTTTCCCAAGGAAAACGGATGTCTGCGTCATGCTCTCTCCCGGCGGGCCCTGATGCGCGCGTCATCGCGAAAGGCGTCCCTTTAGGCCGGGCGCGCGGTCAGATCAATCTTTGCGCCCTAGTCTCCAAGCGCCCGAAAACATTGTCAAATCTGTAATGAAAGCAATGGCGCACGCCTGCCGGCGGCCATTTACGGACTATCTGATTGGGGATAAAATACGAGGGTTGCGTGGAGAGACGCCTTGCAAAAAGCGACAAACGGGGCGCAGCGACACTAACCGCGACATCGCATGAAGCGAAGAGGGCGCGCAAAGGAAGGGGTTTGTCATGCTTAGAATTATTCTGGTCATCGCCGTGGCGCTGGCGGTCATTATCGGGCTCACCAAGATCATGGGGCCGAATGAGGAGGGCGCGGTCAGCGACGCCGTCGAAGCCGTCGAGGAGACGGTCACCGAGGCGGCCGACGCCGCGGGCGACATGATCGACGGCGCCGCCGAAGAAACCGGCGAAGCCATGGACGAAGCCGCCGAAGCCGCGGACGAAACCATGGATGCGGCAGGCGAAGCCGCCGGCGACATGATGGAAGAGGCCGAAGCCATGGGCGAAGAGGCCATGGAGAACACCGAGGAAGCCGCCGAGGACGCCATGGAGACGGCGGACGAGATGGCCGACGACGCCGGCGACATGATGCACGAAGCGGGCGATGAAATGGACGAGACCGCAGACGAAGTGACGGATGCTGCTGACGAAGCCGCCGATGAAGCCGAAGACGCGGCGGAAGAGGCGAGCGAGGAAGATCCGAACCAGTTAGGCTAGAGCCTCGCAATTTTGTTTCATATTGAAACGCCGCCGCGGGTCGATCGCGCCCGGGCGGCGTTTTCCTTTAACACTCTGTTCATAATGACGGATAAAATTTTAAAAGCTTTGTAGCTTTTGTTCCTTATTTTCCTCTCCAATCGGGGGAACGGAACAGTGAGTTTACCCATGCAGAATAAAGTTATTGATTTCGCTCATCTTGAAAAATACGTGGCGGGCGACGATGCGCTGCGCGACGAAATTCTTCAGATTTTCGCCGAACAGGTGGATAATCTGATCGGGCAATTCGACGTGTTCCAGACTGACGAAAACTGGAAGAACACGGCCCATACGCTGAAAGGCGCGGCGCGCGGCGTCGGCGCCTGGCATCTCGGCGAAGTCTGCGAACAAGCCGAAAATCTCGTGGGGCCGGCCCCGGCCAAACAGGAAGCGCGCGCGACCACGCTCGTCTCGCTGCGCCATCTCGCTCACGCGGCTGTGGAAGAGGCGAACGGCGTGCGTCTGGCGGCGGCGAGCTAAACGCCGCCGCTGTCGCTCACCGCTTCAGTTCCGTCATCGCTCTTTCAAGCCCGCCCAGCGTCAGGGGAAACATTCTCGAACCGAGAAGCTCGCGCAATAACTGCGTCGACGCCACGTAGTCCCAGCTCTCCTCACGCACGGGATTCAGCCAGACAACGCGCTCGTAAATATCCGTGACCCGCTGAAGCCAGATCGCGCCGGCTTCTTCATTGAAATATTCGACGGCCCCGCCGGGAACGGTGATCTCGTAAGGCGACATGGACGCATCGCCGACGAAAATCACCTTGTAGTCATGGGGATATTTATGGAGCACGTCCCAGGTGGGAATTTTCTCGCTCCAGCGGCGGCGATTATCCTTCCAGACATAATCGTAAAGGCAATTATGGAAGTAGAAATACTCCATATGCTTGAACTCGGCGCGCGCCGCCGAGAACAACTCTTCGCAGATCTTGATGAACGGATCCATTGATCCGCCCACATCAAAAAACAAAAGGACCTTGACCGTGTTGCGCCGCTCGGGCCGCATCTTGATGTCGAGATAACCGGCGCGCGCAGTTGCGTCGATCGTATTGTCGAGGTCGAATTCCTCCGCCGCGCCTTCGCGCGCGAAGCGGCGCAGCTTCCGGAGCGCCAGCTTGATGTTGCGCGTGCCGAGCTGAACGGTGTCGTCGAGATTTTTGTAGTCGCGTTTTTCCCAGACCTTTACGGCGCGGCCCTGACGTTTGCCCTCATTGCCGATCCTGATCCCTTCAGGATTATAGCCGCCGGAGCCGTAAGGCGAGGTCCCGCCCGTGCCGATCCATTTGCCGCCGCCTTCATGGCGCTTTTTCTGTTCTTCAAGGCGCTCTTTCAGCGTCTCCATGAGCTTGTCCCAGCCGCCCATGGCCTCAATCTCCCGCTTTTCCTCCTCGCTGAAAAAGCGCTCGGTCATGAGCTTCAACCAGTCTTCGGGGATGTCCGCCGTAATGTCGTCGCCGACGGTTTCCAGCCCCGAGAAGACATGGGCGAAGACCTTGTCGAACTTGTCGAGATTGCGCTCGTCCTTCACGAGCGCCGCCCGGGAGAGGTAGTAGAAATCCTCCACCCTGCGGCCGGCGAGATCGGCGTCCATGGCCTCCATCAGGGTCAGATATTCCCGCAGGGAGACAGGCAGGCCGGCTGATTTCAGCTCGTGGAAGAACTTCGTGAACATGAGGCCATTCTAACGCGCGCAGTTGCAGAAGAAAGCCCGCCTGGCAGTCTTGTCTTCCGTGCGGGGCACGCCGGTTAACCAGCCGGGTTGCTTCTGAATTCGCGCGGCGTCATTCCCACATGGCTTTTGAAAGCGCGGTTGAAGGGACCTATCGAGTTAAAGCCGCAGTCGAAGGCTATCGACAGAATGGGCCGGCCTTCATGATCCGGATCCGACAACAACTCTTTTGCGTAATCGATACGGCGCGCATTGATTAAGTGGTTGAAATTCCGGTAGCCGAGAAAGCCGGTGATGCACTGCGTCACTTTGTAATCCTGCTCGCCGAGACTTGCGGCGAGGTCAGCGATCTTGAGGTCAGGCGTTGCAAAACGCCGCTCCGCTTCGATGGCGCGGAGAATGCGCTGGGCCAGTCCCTCATCATTGGCGGCCGGCGAGGGCGCCGCCTTTCGCGCTCCGGGCGCCGGCAGCGGATGGCGTTTGCGGAACAAGACCGCCAGTCTCGCGCCGATGACGGCGACGGCGGCGCAGGCAATCAGCGTTGCGTCGGCCCATTGCGCGGCGAAACTCATCGCATTGGCGTTCATGGCCCACAGAAACGCAACGGCGATCATGGCGCCGAAGACCAGCGTGAATAATTGACGGAAGCGCCTTTCATGTTTGGGCAGAGCTGTGCTGTAGCCGGAAAGAACCTCAACAAAGACGAGCACGACCGCGCCGATGCAAATGAGCGAGGCGGCATTGGCGGCGATGCGGCGGAGTTCGCCCGATGCGGCGGGAACGCCTGCGAGAGTCCAATAGGATTCAACGGCGATGGTCGCGGCGATGGCGAAGACATTCCAGCGCGCAATGGGTTTTTCGGACCGGAAAAGCGTGCGTGACAGCAGCCAGAGCCAGCCGCACCCGGCGGAGCCGCCGATCGCCAAAATGTAGGTCATGGGCGCGCCGACGTCGCCGGCATATTCCGAGGCCATGGAGAACGTGACCGACGCGGCGAAAATCCACCAGAGTATGTCGCATGGCGCGACCGGACCCAGTTTCGGCGCCGCGCGCTTCGCCAGCAAAGCAGACGCGCCAGCCCAGACGTCAGCCAAGCCGTTCTGCCGAAGCAATCCTTCCATGACGTACCCTCTCGCCCTGACCCGCGCGCCGGTCGGTTCGGCGAAATAATCGCCGTTCTTCCCAAAAATACTGGCCGTTTTCCAAATCGGCGAGATCGCGCCCGCCAGCCTCTCTTCATATTCGATCCGCGCAAGTCTCGAAAGCGCGAAAGCGACAAAACGGTCCGCCGAGAGGGCCAATCACCCGATTCACCGAACCTCAGGCGGTTTCTTGCGCGCCGCCCCTGAAGCGAAAAATCCGGAAACGGAAAAGAAAAGGAGCCTCTTCTGTGACGACCCTGTTTGAGACTTCCCCGGCCATGCCGTCTGCGGCCGGCCAATCGGCCTCGCGTCAATCCGGCCCCTGGCCCGACCGCATCCTCGGATTTTCCGGTGTCTTGTGGTTTCTGGCGGCGGCGGCGGGCCAGTGGATATTTGTTTATTATGTTGCGGCGTCTTACCTGCCGGCCCTCGCGCAAAACGGCTTTCCTGGGCTGGAGGACACGGCCTTGCCTGAAGGCTATGTGGCAGGCGACCTGATTGGCAATCTCGCCATTGCGTTTCATGTGGTGATCGCGATCGTCATCATCGGCGGGGGGCCGTTACAGCTCATGCCGCAGATTCGCGGGCGCTTCCCGGCGTTTCACCGCTATCTCGGCCGCACCTATGTGATAACAGCGGCCGTGACGAGCGCGGCGGGTCTTCACCTCGTCTGGACGCGCGGCGTTCCAGGCGGGATGGTCGGGCATATCGCGATCAGTCTCGACGCGGTTTTGATCTGGATCTGCGCCGCTTTCGCCATTCGTTTTGCAATGACCCGGCAGATCGACCGGCACCGCCGTTGGGCCATGCGCCTTTTCATGGCGGCGAGCGCCGTCTGGTTTTTCAGGATCGGTCTCATGTTCTGGTTCATGACGACCGGCGGTATCGGAATCGATCCGGAAACCTTCGAAGGACCGTTTCTCACTTTCATGTATTTCGCACAGATGGCGATTCCTCTCCTGGTGCTCCAACTCTATTTCCAGGCGCAGGATTCGAAGCACGCCGGACTGAAGTTTACAGCGGCGATCGTGGTGCTTGTTTCCACCGGCGTGACGGCCTTGGGGTCCTTTGCGGCCACGATGGGGATGTGGCTCCCGCGATTATAAGACCGCAACAGGGTTTTGCCGGTCATAGCGGGCGGGCGGCCCGGGGGGCAGGATCCGCTTCTGGTGATGACCGGCATCCATGTCGGCTTCGCCATCGCCGGGACCGCTCCCACCGGCGATGGCGACCGCTCCGAGCTGTGTAGACTGCTCTGAGCAGGGCGCAGCCCCTTCACTTTCCCGGCAGGCGTGGTAGAGCCCCATTAGACACTATCATCCTGGAGCCCCGAAGAATGGACCACGGTAAAAACGCGTTCGCCAGCAATGAAGCCCTGAAATCAAGGCGCGATGAGGCTTGCCCCGTCGGCCTGCCGTCGAAATCGGGGATCTATGCGGCCCGAGCCAAGGGCGCGGAGCTGTGGGACGTCGAGGGCAAGCGCTATATCGACTTTATCGGCGGCATTGGCGTTCTCAATGTGGGCCATGCGCACCCGAAAGTCGTGGAGGCCGTGAAGGCCCAGACCGAGAACTTCCTCCATACCGCGTTCGGCATCGCGCAATATGAGAGCTATGTGGAGGTCTGCGAGAAGCTGAACCTCGTGGCGCCGGGTCCAACCAAGAAGAAGACCGCGCTGTTCAATTCCGGCGCCGAAGCGGTCGAGAACTCGGTCAAATTCGCGCGCCAGATTACGGGCCGCCCCGGCGTCATCGCGTTTTCCGGCGCCTTTCACGGGCGCACACTTCTGGCGACGACGCTCACCGGCAAGTCAAAACCCTACAAGGTCGGCTTCGGACCGTACGTCCCGGCGATCTTCCATGCGGAATATCCGGACGAATATCACGGCGTTTCCGTGGCGGAGGCTCTCGCCAGCGTCGAACACATTTTCAAGACCATGATCAACGCCAATGAAGTCGCGGCGATGATCGTCGAGCCGGTGCAGGGCGAGGGCGGGTTCAACCCGGCGCCGAAAGAGTTCCTCGAAGGACTGCGCGCCAAATGCGACGAACACGGCATTCTTCTCATTGCCGATGAAATCCAGTCGGGCATGGGCCGCACGGGCAAGTATTTCGCTTTCGAACATGCGGGCGTCGAACCGGACTTCCTGTGCGTCGCGAAGTCGATTGCGGCGGGGCTTCCCCTCTCGGCGCTGGTCGGCAAGGCGGAGCTGATGGACAAGGTGGTGCCGGGCTCCATGGGCTCGACCTATGGCGGCAACCCGGTGGCCTGCGCCGCGGCGCTCGCGGTCTTCGACATTATTGAAGAGGAAAACCTCCTCGCCCGCGCGGAGGAAATCGGCGCCCAGACCGAAAAGCGCTGGCGTGACCTTGCGGAAACGGTCGGCAAGGGCGTCATCGGCGATGTGCGCCGGGTCGGCGGCATGTGCGCGCTAGAATTCGTCAAAGACGGGGACCCGTCCAAGGCGAATGGCGAGCTTGCCGGTGCGATCCTCGCCGAAGCGCGCCAGCGCGGCCTCATCATGACGACCGCCGGCGCCTATGCGCAGTGCCTCAGATCGCTCGTGCCGCTTGTCGTCTCCGACGACCTGTTAAACGAGGGTCTCGACACCTTTGCAGACGCCACGGAAGCGGCGCTGAAGGCGCAATAACCCAATGCGCCGCGCGGCTTTCCTCATCATCTGGATTTGCGCGGCCCTCTGGGTGACCTTCGCGATTCAGGGCGTCCTCGCATATCTGACGCTCGAACCGGCGGATAGCGGTTTCACACGGGGGCTCAATCGCATCACGGCGTTTTTCCGCTGGGAGCTTCTGGCGCTGATCCCGGCGGCGGTCGGCTTTGTCATCGGGCGCAATGTCAGCTTTGGCGACATCACCAAACACGCCGCGCGCACGCCGCTCTGGCTGTCGGGCGGCTTCTTTCTGGCCGTGTTGATTCTTTTCGCGGTGACGGTGATCGTCGCACGGGTCTCAGGCTAATGAAGCTGGGGCCCGGGCTTGTCCGAAGAGCCCAGGAACATCGTGCTGTCGTCGCGCAGTTCGGCAAGGCGCGCTTCGCCTTCCGCCTTCGTCAGCACGTCCTGCTTCATCAGCCATTCCACGGTCTGCGCTTCGGCGACCGGTTCGCCTGAAAAATCGAGGCTATGATACCAGGCGAGGAGGCCGGCTTTGCGCCGGTCGTCGATCTCCGCGACGATGGCGTCATGGTTTTTGTCATTGATGACGAAAAGCGATCCGTGCGGCGTTTCAAACGCCGTATATTCGCTCCAGGTCAGCCGGTAGAAAACGAGGCAGCCCGCGCCGATGACAAACCAGAACGCGGCGCCCGGACCGACATTGCCGCTGGCGAGCGCCAGGCCGATCTGGATGACGCCGATGACGCACCACAAAAGCCCCACATTGCGCAGCCAGTTATTACGATTGAAAACACGCCGGGAGTTGGCGGAAATGGCTTCGTAATCCACAGAAAACGCGACTTCGCCAGAATTGTCGCGGGCTTTGTAGGACAGGTCACGGTCTTCGAACGTGAACCAGGTTTTCATCGCCATTTGTTTCTGGGTGAAGTCCATTCCTTTTCCTAGTTTTTCGTCCAAACGCTTCCCTTGCGCAGGGCGTCGGCGACCTTGGCGGTGCGTTTGCCTTGCGTCGGGTGATGTTTCCAGAACGCCTCATCGAAGCTTTCCGCCGGGTTCCGGTAGATCACGCCGAGGGGCATAGGATAGCCCTCATGGGGCAGGTTGAACAGGAGTTGCGCAATGGCCGGGCTCGTCTCGTCATGGACGAGAATATCCTCGACCGGCGTCGCGTTCTCGCCCACATCGACGACTTCCAGCGCCAATGTGTGGAGATTGAGCTTCAACCCCTTCTCGCCATTCGCAAAAAGCATCGGTTTCCCATGCTCCACATGAAGCTGGGTCTCCGCAGCGGTTTTCTTCGCGGCGAAATCCTCGAAGCGGTCCTTGTTGTAGACGATGCAGTTCTGGAAGATCTCGATAAAGGCCGCGCCCTTGAACTCCCGCGCGTCTTTCAGGACTGGCGCAAGATTCTTGGCGTCCGTGTCGATGCCGCGCGCGATGAAGCGCGCATTGGCGCCGAGCGCGAAGGCGCACGGGTTCACCGGATTGTCAACCGAGCCCGACGGCGTCGAGGGCGTGCGCGTGCCGACGCGCGAAGTCGGCGAGTACTGGCCCTTGGTGAGACCGTAGATCTCGTTGTTAAAGAGCATGATCTGCATGTCGACATTGCGGCGCAGAACATGGAGCAGGTGATTGCCGCCGATGGAAAGACCGTCGCCGTCGCCGGTGACGAGCCACACGTCGAGCTCAGGGTTCGCGAGCTTCAGCCCCGTGGCGAAAGCCGGCGCGCGCCCGTGGATCGTGTGGAAGCCATAGGCGTTCATGTAATAGGGAAAGCGCGACGAGCAGCCGATGCCGGAGACGAACACCGTCTTGTCCGGGTTCGCCTCAACGTCGGCGAGCGTCTTCTGCACGCATTTCAGGATCGCATAGTCGCCGCAGCCGGGGCACCAGCGCACTTCCTGATCGGTGGCGAAATCTTTTGCGGTGAGGGGAGCGTTCATTGTAATTCCTCAAGCGTTACGCCCGTTACTGTAAGCAGTGTATCTTGATCGGATTTTGGAATTGAAGCTGCTGCAAAATACCCACAGCCCTGAGCTACTATAAATTCGTCGCCAAAGGAGATCGAATTAATACGCTCGTCGCCTTTGTAGAACACGACTCGGAATGCGCCAACTGGGACTCCCGCGACGTCAATCCGCCATTTCTCGTTAGCGTTTTCAATGATTTGCAGAAGCGAGGCTAAGGCGTGTTGTGTACTAGATACCTTGAGCGGATTAAGCTCTCGCCCGTCCATGTTACTGAAAACGCGAAAGGTGTCTGGCTCTTGTTCCGCAATATTATCCGTGGTCATCAGATCGCATTTTTCAGATGCTAATGAGCAGGCAGGCAGAGCAAATGCCAGTACGGTCACTGTAGCAATTATCGTCTTTATCCGCAGCATCACTCCGCCGCCTGTTTCGCGCCCGGAATGTTTTCACGGATGGCGTCGAGGATTTCCACGATCTTGAAGGGTTGGCCGGAAACCTTGTTGAGCTGAACGACCTCGACCCCGAGCTTGTCGCGCAGGAGCGTCGCGCACTGGCCCATATTCATTTCCGGCAAGAGGATGCGGTCATAGCCGGCGAGGAGGTCGCCGAGATTCTTCGGCAGCGGGTTCATCCAGCGCAGATGGATCTGCGCCACATCGAGACCTTCCGCATTGGCGACATTGACCGCCCGCCAGATGGCGCCATGGGTCGAGCCCCAGCCGACAACGGCGAGGCGGCCTTTTTTCGGGCCTTGCTCTACTTCCTGATCGGGAATGAAGTCGGCGACGCTCGCGACTTTCGCCGCGCGCATTTCGCTCATCTTCTGGTGGTTCGCCGGATCGTAGGAGATATCGCCGCTCTCGAAATCCTTTTCGATGCCGCCGATGCGATGGGCGAGGCCTTCCATCCCCGGATAGACCCAAGGGCGGCCATAGGTTTTGTCGTCGCGCTTCCAGATCGCTTTTTTAAGCTCAAGAGACGGATCGTCGCCGCCCTCCACGGGCGCCGGCGCCGAATTGGCTTTGATCGGTTCGTAATCGTCCATGTCAGGCAGCGCCCAGGGACCCGCCGCATTGGCGATATAGCCATCTGTCAGCAGGAACACCGGCGTCATGTGCCGGATGGCGGCGCGCGTCGCCTCGATCGCCGCATCGAAGCAATCGCCGGGCGAGGACGCGGCGATGACCGGCATCGGCGCGTCGGCATTCCGTCCGTATACGGCCTGATAAAGATCCGACTGCTCGGTCTTGGTGGGCAGGCCGGTGGAGGGACCGCCGCGCTGAGAATTGACGATGACGAGCGGCAGCTCCGTCGCCATCGCAAGCCCGATGGCTTCGGTCTTCAACGCGATGCCGGGGCCCGACGAAGAAGTGACGCCGATCTTGCCGCCGAAGGACGCGCCGATGGCGGCGCAGACCGCGGCAATCTCGTCTTCGGCCTGAAAGGTGGAGACGCCAAGCTCGCCCATGCGCGAGAGGTGATGCAGGATCGAGGACGCCGGCGTGATCGGATAGCCGCAGAAGAGGATTTCCTTGTCCGCAAGCTCGCCTGCCGCGGCGAGGCCCAGCGAAATCGCCTCGGCGCCGGTGATGGAGCGATAGACGCCCTTGTCCATGGGCGCTTCGCCGATGACGAATTGCGGGATCTCGGCGGAAAGCTCCGCCGTTTCGGCATAAGCGTGGCCGGCGTCGAGGGCGGCGAGGTTGCCCGCGAGAATTTCCGGCGGCTTTTTCGCGAATTTGTTCTGCGCCCATTTGACGATCGGATCGCGGTCGCGTCCGAACATCCACATGACCGCGCCCAGCGCCCAGAAGTTCTTGCACTGCTCGGCGTCGCTCTTGGAAAGCCCGTGGGGTTTCACCGCTTCCTGGGTCTGCGTCGACACCGCGATTTCGATCACCTGGAAGTCGTCGAGTTCGCCGGTCTTGCGCGGATCGGCGGGCATGTGCGCCTTGGCGAGGTTGCGCTCGGTGAAGGCGTCCGTATTGAGAACGATCACCGCGCCTTTCTGCAGAAGCGGCAGATTGACCTTGAGCGCAGCCGGATTGAACGCGACGAGGACGTCCGGCTGGTCGCCGGCGGTTGAGATGCGCCGGGCGCCGAGATTGATCTGAAACGCCGAGACGCCGAAAGTCGTGCCCACAGGCGCGCGGATTTCGGCGGGAAAATCCGGAAAGGTCGAAAAGTCGGCGCCGGCGAGGGCGGTCGATTCGGCGAACTGCGCGCCGAGAAGCTGCACCCCGTCGCCGGAATCGCCGGCGAAGCGCACCACGACCGAGTGGTTTTCCGGTGATATTTTGGCCATAGAACGTAAAACCCGTATGGCGGCTGGTTCGCCAGCATGGCGAAACCGCCAGTAAAAACAAGCGCGTGCCTTGCCTTTAGCGGGGCAGGCGACGCGCGCTCTCAAGGCCCCATATCTCAACCTCCGGGACGGAAAACAAGTCCTTTCCGCGCCTTTGCCTTGCGGCCTCTCGCCATGGTGAGCGGCTTGCGGTTTTCCTGCGTAAAGCATTAGAAAAACTGCACTTTCCGGAAGCAGGCCCGGCCCCTATCGCTTCCCCCGCGCAAGCAGTCTAAAAGGGCTCGCGGCCGCCCCTTCCGGGATGTTGAAACAGCCAATGAAATGAGCGACTTCCGATGAAATTCTTTGTCGACACCGCCGAAATCGGCGAAATCAAGGACCTCCTGCCCACCGGTCTCGTGGACGGGGTCACCACCAATCCGAGCCTCGTGATGAAATCAGGCCGCGATTTCCGCGAGGTCGTGGCCGAAATCTGCGCCCTGACGCCGGGCCCGGTCAGCGCCGAGGTGACGGCGCTCGAGGCCGACAAGATGGTTTCCGAGGGAAAGTCGCTGGCCAAGATCGCCGACAATGTGACGGTGAAGCTGCCGCTCACTCTCGACGGGCTCATCGCCTGCAAGGCGCTCACGGGCGAGGGGATCAAGACCAATGTGACGCTGTGCTTTTCCGCGAACCAGGCGCTGCTCGCGGCGAAAGCCGGCGCGACCTTCATCTCGCCCTTCATCGGCAGGCTCGACGACATCAATGTCGACGGCATGGAGCTGATCCGCGATATCCGCGTGATCTATGACAATTACGACTTCCGCACGGAAATCCTGGCGGCCTCGATCCGCTCGCCGAACCATGTCAAGGATTCCGCGTTGGCGGGCGCCGATGTGGCGACCGTCCCGCCCTCGGTGCTGAAGTCCCTCGTCAATCATCCGCTTACGGATAAGGGACTGAAGGCGTTTCTCGACGACTGGGCGAAAACGGGACAGAAAATACTTTAAGAAGACGCCATGTCAGACGATCCGACGCAGATCAATCGCGGCGAAACCGATTCAGGCCCGCCTTTTGTTTTCGGCTTCGGCTTTAAAGACGGGGTCGCCACGGAAACCCGCTGGGAAGACGCGGTAAGCCACGGCGCCGACTACGATTTCATCTGGCTGCATCTCAACATGCTTAACGCGGAAGCGCGGGAGTGGATCCGCTCGCGCGCCGATATTCCTTTCGCCGCCGCTTCGGCGCTCCTCGCCGATGAAACCCGCCCCCGCGTGACCGGCTTTGAGAAAGGCCTCGTCGTCAATCTGCGCGGCGTCAACCTGAACGAAGGCGCCGAACCTGAAGACATGGTCTCGATCCGCATCTGGCTCAGCGACAAGATGCTTGTCACCACGCGCCGCCGGCGCCTCAAGGCGGCGCAGGATCTGCGCAGCGACATCAATGGCGGCTTGCGCGTCGACAGCACGGGCATGCTGCTGGCGCGGATCGCCGCCAAGCTCACCGACCGGACCGAGCCTTATGTGATGGAAGTGGAGGAGCAGGTCGACCAATTGGAGGCCGAGATCCTGCAAGGCGGGGTCCCGGGCCTGCGCGCCAAGCTCGCCGATACGCGCCAGGCGGCTGTGCATTTCCGCCGCTTTATCGCCCCTCAGCGCGATGCGCTGAACCGTCTCGCCACCGATGAAAGCAGTCTTTTCGAACATCACTCGAAAATCGAATTGCGTGAAGTCGCCGACCGGGTGACGCGCATGACAGAAGACATCGATGCGGCGCGGGAACGGGCCATGGTGCTCCAGGACCAGCTTACCGACCAGCGCGCCGAGGAGATGAACCGCAACATGATGGTGCTTTCCGTCGTCGCCGCGATCTTTTTGCCGCTCGGCTTTCTGACGGGACTGTTCGGCATCAATGTGGGCGGCATGCCATGGGTCGACACGCCGGCCGGGTTCTGGCTCGTGGCGCTGGCCTGCGGCGTGATCGGATTAGGGCTTCTCGCCATATTCAGGATGATCAAATGGCTTTGACGTCGCTCCTGCGCGGCCTTCTCGCCCTGGCGCTATTGCTGTGCGCTCTGCCCATGGCGGCGGCGCAGCCTGACCGCACGGCGCAGATCGAAGAGGCAAGCCGCGCCATAGCCGAAGTCAGGACGGCCCTCAATGCGGACGCCGTGGAAACGCCGTCGCTTTACGAAGACCAACTGCGCGCTTTGCGTCTTGAAAGCCGCGACCGCCTCGCGGCCATCGAACACGAACTTGAAGAGGTCCGGGCGCAGATCGATATTCTGGGGCCGGCGCCGGGCGAAAACGAGCCTGCCGAGAGCGAGCTTGTGGCTCAGGAGCGCGGCTCTCTCGAGACCGAGCGGGCCCGGCTCAACGGTCAGCGTACGCGCGTCCTCGCGAATATCTATGAATCCGGCGAGCTCCTGGCGCGATTGTCCGGCGCCCAGGTTGGCGCGCTTTACAGCCGGTTGGCCGAACGCGGCCCGACGCCGCTGGAGCCGCAGCAATGGACGCTCGCCTGGGCGTCGGCGCGAGACGTCGCCGGGCGCATCGGCGGCTATTTCAGCAATTGGGGCTCTGAGCGCGGCGCAAACGGCTCTTTCGGCATCAGTCTCGCCATCATCATTGCGGCGCTGACGCTTTCGGTCATTCTGTTCGGGCCGGCCGACCGCTGGATCCTCAACACTTTTTCCGTCGCGCTAGAAAAACGCCAGCCCAGTCCGGCGCGCCGGGTCGTGGCGGCGGCGCTGAAAATGGCGGCGCGTACGGCGCCGGGCATTATCGGCGGCCTCATCATCATCGAGACCATGCGCGCGCAAGGGGTTCTGACGGAACAAGGGGAAACCGTCGCGCGCGCCTTCTGGATCGGCGTCCTGTCGGCGCTGATCGTCTCGGGCTTCACCGCTGGTTTTTTCGCGCCGTCCTCTTCGAAATGGCGGATCGCGCCCATCGACGCGGAACGCGGCCGCGCCGTCAGCCGGATCGCGCTCGCCATCGTCATTGTGTTTTCGCTGAAGATCCTGCTGACCGCTGTGGGCGTTGCGGCGAAGGCCGATCCCGCCCTGATCCGCCTCATAACGGGCCTCGCAGCAACCGCCATCGGCGTCTGCATGATCCTGTTGTGCCGCGGCCGTCTGTGGCGAGTCGAGGATGCGTCGCCCGGCGGCGGTTGGCGCATTCTGCGCCGGCTCGGACAGGCGCTCGGGGCCGGAATCATCGTCGCTGCGCTTGCGGGCTATGCGCCGCTGGCTGACTTCGCCGCAACGCGCATTGTGTTTCTTGCGCTCGTCATCGGGCTCGCCTGGCTGCTGCGCGCCATGCTCGTGGAATTCGCGCTCGGCGCGCGCCGGCGCTTTTCCGGCGCTGGCGCCGCCGGCACCGCGGAAGCGGAAACCGACATTTTCGGCTTCTGGTCGCGGCTCATTATCAACACCATCCTTGTGGTCATTCTCCTGCCCGCCGTGCTGGTTCTTTTCGGCGTGCCGGCGGCGACGGTTCGCGATATCGCGGTCCAGGGCATGTTCGGCTTCAGCATCGGCGGGGTCCGTATTCCGCCCTTTGCAAAGCTGTTTGCCGCGGTGCTGGTGTTTTTTGCAGTCATGGCCGCCACGAAACTCATTCAGGGCGCGGTGCAGCGGGGTCCGCTCGCACACTCGCGCGCCGATATCGGGGTCCAGAATTCACTGATCACGCTGCTCGGCTATGCCGGGCTCGTGATCGCGCTCGTCACGTCGGTCTCGGCGCTCGGCTTTGATCTCGGTAATCTCGCTCTCATTGCCGGCGCGCTGTCCGTCGGCATCGGTTTCGGATTGCAGTCCATCGTCAACAATTTCGTCTCGGGACTCATTCTTCTCTTCGAGCGGCCGATCAAGGTCGGCGACTGGATCGTGACGACATCGGGGGAGGGCATGGTCAAAAAGATCAGCGTGCGCTCCACGGAGATCGAAACCTTCGACCGCTCCTCTATCATCGTGCCGAATTCGGAACTCATTTCCTCCACGGTCACCAACTGGACGCATAAGGACAAAATCGGCCGCATCAGGGTGCCGGTCGGCGTCGCCTACCATTCCGATCCGGAAAAGGTGGAAGCGATCCTGCTGAAATGCGCCCGCGAGAACCCCTTGGTCGTCGCCTATCCCGAACCCTTCGTGGTGTGGAACGATTTCGGCGCGTCTTCGCTCGATTTCGAACTGCGGGCCTTTCTGAACGATATCTCCAAAGGCCTGCAGGTGCGCACACAGCTTCGCTTTGCGATCTTCAAGGCGTTCCATGAGGAGGGAATCGAAATTCCGTTCCCGCAGCAGGATGTCTATATCAAATCGCTGCCGGACACGGAGAGTGGAAAGGTTTCCGTCCTCCAAGTCACGCCTGACGCGTCTTCAGGAACGATTTCGGAAACAGACGCCAAATCCGAAAAATAGAAAGCGTTTCCATGCTCTCTCAATGGATCACGGCGACCGGCGCATTATTGTTCTTGATCTTGGGCGCGCTGCATTTCCGCCTGACCGTCGCCGACATGAAAGCGCCGAAGCATTTCGTTCCGGAAAAGCGCGAACTGCTGGAAGAGATGAAGGCGACGCGCATCGCCATGCGCAAGGACGTCAAGAATTTCTGGCTGTCCTATTTGGGCTTCCACCTCAGTCACAGCATCGGCGTCATCTTCTACGCCCTGGCCGTGCTTTATTGCGCGCTCGCCCGGCCGGATATTCTTTACGACATGCATGTGCGCCTTGCATTGGTCGTGGTCGGCGCGGCCTATGTGCTGATCGCAAGGACATTCTGGTTTGTCATCCCGCTCGCCGTTTCCGGTCTGGGGGTATCCCTGATCGCTGTCGGCATGGCCCTCGGTTATAGTTGAGATAAGGAAATTCAATGGATTACGTCATCGACCCGCTGCAACAAGCCGCCGCGCCCGTCGCCGGGGGCGGGCTGTTTCCGGTTCGCCGCATCTTCTGCATCGGCCGCAATTACGCCGAGCATGTGCGTGAAATGGGCGGCGACCCGAAGGCCAACCCGCCGGTGTTTTTCACCAAGCCCGCCGATGCGGTTGTTCCTGACGGCGCGCTCATCCCTTATGCGCAGGCGACGGATAATCTCCATTTCGAGGGCGAGCTCGTGGTCGCCCTCAAATCCGGCGGCAAGGCGCTCGACGCAGCCGCCGCGCGCGCGGCGATTTACGGATACGCTGCGGGATGCGATCTCACCCGTCGCGATCATCAGGCCAGGGCCAAGGACGCAGGCGCGCCCTGGGACACGGCGAAAGCGTTCGACGCCTCCGCGCCGCTCGGCGACATCCTGCCCGCCGAAAAGGCGGGCGATCTGTCCGGGGCCCGCCTCCAAACCGTGGTCAATGGCGAGACGCGCCAGGATGCGTCGCTCGAGGACATGATCTGGTCCGTCGAGGACATTATCGTCACGCTGTCCCAGCAATTCGAGCTTCAGGCCGGCGATCTCATCTTCACGGGAACGCCCGAAGGCGTGGGGGCCTTGCAGCCAGGCGATGCGGTCAACATCGCTATCGGTCCTCTTTCCCTTGCGTTCAGGATTTCAGCGTGAACGCAACGCGTGAAGACGCCGCCAAAAAAACTGGCGCGATCAGCCCGAAATTGCAGGGCCATCTCGCCATGGCGCTCTTCGCTTTCCTGATTTCCATTTCCTTTTTCATCGGCAAGCGCGCAGCGCCGCATATCGATCCCGCGGCGCTGAACGCCGTCCGCTACATGGTCGCCATTCCCATTCTCGGCGCGATCGCCTTTGCCGTGACGCCGGCCTCGGCGCGGGGCGCGCTGATGCGCCCGAAAGCGCTCTGGCGTTTTCCCATTCTGGGCGGGCTGATGGGCTTCTATTTCATCATGATGTTCGTGGCGCTGCGCCTGACTAGTTCGGTGTCAACCGGCGCCGTTCTGACGCTCATGCCGCTGATGACGGCGGTCCTGAGTTTCTTTCTCCTGCGCCAGAAGGCGGGCGTGACGGTCATGGGCAGCCTGACGCTGGCGGCGCTGGGCGCGGTCTGGGTGATTTTCCGCGGCGACATCGGCGCCATTCTGTCCTTCGCAATCGGCAGGGGCGAACTGCTCTTCTTTCTCGGCGTCATAGCGCACGCCCTTCACAACCCGCTGGTCAAGAAATTCAATCGCGGCGAGTCGACGATTGTCTTCGCCCTGTGGTCCGCCATCGGCGCCGGTTTATGCCTGCTTATTTTCGGCGCGCCGTCCTTGCTGTCGACGGACTGGCTGCACTTGCCTGCGATCGTGTGGCTGTGCATCGCCTATCTTGGCGTCATCGCGACAGCGGGATCTTATTTCCTGTTGCAATTCGGCCTCCTGCGCATACCAGCCGCCAAAGCCAACGCCTATATGCTCTTAACGCCGAGCTATGTGATCGTCATGGAAGGGCTTGCAGGATCGGGCTGGGTCAGCCTCCAGGTCATGGCTGGCGCGCTTGTGACCGTACTCGGGCTTGCCATCCTTATCGCCTCGCCGGAAGTTTGAGCCATGAACGACACGGCCAAACAAGACCGGTACGACGAAGCCGCAAAGGAAATCGCGGCCGTTATCGAAGGCGAGACCAATCTCGTTGCGCGCATGGCGACGGTCTCGAACATCCTGCATCACGCTTTCGAGCACTATTTCTGGACCGGCTTTTATCTCGTCGATCCGGACAAGCCGGACGAACTCGTGATTGGCCCGTATCAGGGGACCCTTGGCTGCCTTCGCATTCCCTTCGGCAAGGGCGTTTGCGGCGCCGCGGCGGCGAGCCGCGAGACCCAGCTGGTCGAGGACGTCCACGCTTTTCCGGGCCATATCGCCTGCGACGCGCGCTCCGAATCCGAAATCGTGGCGCCGGTCTTTGACGGGCAGGGCGCGCTGATCGCCGTCTTTGACGTCGACAGCGACAAGAAGGCGATGTTCGACGAAATTGACCGCGCCGGGATCGAGCGCATACTCAAGGAAAGCTTTGCAACAACCTAAAAGCCTGGGGAGGGGACGATGAAGATCAATAAAGCGGGCCTGATTGGGGCTGCGGCGGCGGCCGTCCTGACGGCGCTGAGCGGCTGCATGCCGGACGGCGGGACCCGGGCGGAAAGCGCTGTCGCCGCCGAGGGGCTGGCAAACGCCGGGCCGCATCTGCTTGCAGACCGCCTTCAGGCCATCGATGCAGTGCTCGAGGCGGAAATCGAAGAGGGCGTGCGCGCCGGCTTCGTCGCCGCGGTGATGACCGGCGAGGGCGTCGTCTACAAAAAAGCCTTCGGCATGGCCGACCCCTTCAATGATGCGCCCATGACGACGGATACGCGGTTCCGCATCGCCTCCATGACCAAACCGGTCATTTCCGTCGCGGTCATGCAGCTTGTTGAGCGCGGGGCCATTCGCCTCAATGATCCGCTGTCGCGGTTCATTCCGGCCTTCGCCGATCCGCAGGTCGTCACCAATCAGGACCGCAATGAAGACGGCGAGTTTGAAACACGTCCCGCCGCACGCGAAATCACCATTCACGATCTCCTGACGCACCAGTCGGGCATCGGCTATGTCTTCGCGGGCGCGTCCGATCTCGATAAGGCCTATCTCGACGCCAATCTTCTGATTAAAGAAGGAACGCTGGAAGAGCGCATCAACGTGATCGCGGCGCTGCCGCTCTATAACGATCCGGGAACGGTCTGGAGCTACAGCTATTCCACCGACATTCTCGGCCGCGTCATTGAAGCGGCGAGCGGCCTGTCGCTCGAAGCCTATATGGCCGAAAATATTTTCGAACCGCTCGGCATGGACCGCACCGAGTTCTTTATCGACGAGAGCGATTTCGACGGCCTGGCCGTGGTCGTGGAATTCAATGACGCCGGGGAAATGTACCGCAGCGACGCGTCGGGGTTGAGTTCGCCCGTGAATGAGCAGGCGTTCGGCGTGGCGTCCGGCGGGGCGGGGCTTGTCTCCGATATCAACGATTATTCCCGCTTCATGCGTATGCTGCTGAATGGCGGCGAGCTCGACGGCGCGCGCATTCTGGGCCCTGAGACCGTGCGGCTAATGATGCAGGATCATACCAAACTGGAAGCCCGCCCTCCTTACTGGGGCGATAGCACAAGTTTCGGGCTCGGCGGCTATGTCGTCCTGAAGCCCGGCTATACCGGCGAATACCGGGGCAAAGGCGAGTGGGGCTGGGGCGGCTATTGGGACACCCAGTTCTTCGTCAATCCTGACAAGAATGTCGGCGCCATCCTGATGAAGCAGGCGCAGCCAGGACCGCATATGCCGCCCTCGCGGGCCAATGATGTTCTGAAGGCGGTCGCCTATAGCGCGATCAGCGAGTAGCGCCGCCGCCTAGTCGTCGTCGTCGGAATTGATGCGCTTGCGCTCGCGTGAGTCTTCGCGGAGCGCCGACTTCGCGTTCTCGATGATCTTGCGGAGATTGATCGGATTATCGAGATCGGGAAGTTCGATGACGCCGACGCCCGTGCCCCGCAGCACCAGCTTGCCGTAACTCAACAGACGCCCCCAGATCGACTGGTGAAGCGTGATCTCCTCAATCTTGTTGAGGCTCACTTCCTGCGTGTTGCGCGAGATCAGGCCTTTCTTGAAGACGAAGCGATAGGTGGTGACGACGATTTCCGTGGTGATCAGGATGATCAGGTGATTGATGAGGATGATCGTCCCGCAGACAAAGCCGACGCCGGCGGACCACCAGCCCACGCGCAATTGCGAATAGGGAATTTCGGCGGCGAACTGGAGCAGCACGAAAAAGACGACCGCGGCCGCCCCCAGCGAAAACCACATCACGGGAAAGAAGCTGTAGGTCCAGTTGAAATTGGCGCGGTGGATGATTTCCTCGCCTCCCGCCAGCGTCTTGTCCACATAACCCATAACGCGCTTCCCCGCTTTTTCGTCCAGGCCCCGCCCGAAGCCCTGCCGGGCGCTTGCCCGGCTTCTCAATACCATATAGGCGATGCGCCCCGGCTCGGAAACGATGCTTTGCGTTGAAATGCCCCGATTTCAGGGATAAGACGCGGCGCTGTTCCCCTCACGCAACGCAAAACGGCCCTCAAGGAGCCCAAACGGCCATATGTCTAAATACCAATATATCTACTTCATGTCCGGCCTGTCGAAACAATTCACAGGCGGCAAAAAAATATTGGAAGACATACACTTACAGTTTTTTCCCGACGCCAAGATCGGAGTCGTCGGGGTCAACGGCGCGGGCAAGTCGACGCTGTTGAAAATCATGGCCGGGGTCGACAAGGAGTTCAACGGCGAGGCCTACGCCGCCAATGGCGCGAAAGTCGGCTATCTCGCGCAGGAGCCGGAGCTCGATAAGGCGAAGACCGTCTTCGAGAACGTCATGGACGGGGTCGGCGAGATCAAGGCCAAGATCGACGAATTCAACGCCGTCTCCATGGAGCTCGGAGAGAACTATTCCGACGAGCTGATGGAGAAGATGTCGGCGCTTCAGGAAGATATCGACGCGGTCGACGGCTGGGACATCGAATCGAAAGTCGAAATGGCCATGGACGCCCTGCGCTGTCCGCCGGGCGACTGGTCCGTGGACAAGCTCTCCGGCGGCGAGAAGCGCCGGGTCGCGCTCGCCAAGCTGTTGTTGTCCAAGCCGGACCTGTTGCTGCTCGACGAACCGACCAACCATCTCGACGCGGAATCGGTGGCCTGGCTGGAAAACCACTTGCGCGAATTTCCCGGCGCCGTGGTGCTCGTCACCCACGACCGCTATTTCCTCGACAATGTGACGGGCTGGATCCTCGAGCTCGACCGGGGCAGGGGCATTCCCTTCGAGGGCAATTACTCCGCCTGGCTCGACCAGAAGCGCAAGCGCCTCGAACAGGAAAAACGCGAAGAGAGCAACCGCCAGAAGTCCCTCGACCGGGAATCGGAATGGATCAAGGCGAGCCCGAAAGCCCGCCAGGCGAAATCGAAAGCGCGCATCAACGCCTATGACGAATTGCTCAGCAAGGCGTCGAAGGAAGACATCAACACCGCGCAAATTCAGATCCCGCCGGGCCCGCGCCTCGGCGGCGTCGTCATCGAGGCGGAAAATCTCAAGAAAGGCTTCGGCGACAAGCTTCTCTTCGACGATCTGTCGTTCAAGCTGCCGCCGGGCGGTATTGTCGGCGTCATCGGCCCGAACGGCGCCGGCAAGACGACGCTGTTCCGGATGCTGACCGGGCAGGACCAGCCGGACGAGGGGGCGCTGCGCGTCGGCGACACCGTGAAGATGGGCTATGTGGATCAGTCCCGCGAAGATCTCGACCCGAAACACAATGTCTGGGAGGAGATTTCCGGCGGGCTCGATGTCATCCAGCTCGGCAAGCGCGAAATTCCGTCGCGCGCCTATGTGGGCTGGTTCAATTTCAAGGGCGGCGACCAGCAGAAAAAGGTCGGCGATTTATCAGGCGGGGAGCGCAACCGCGTGCAGCTCGCCAAGATGCTCACCGAGGGCGCGAACCTGTTGCTGCTCGACGAACCGACCAACGACCTCGACGTCGACACGCTGCGCGAGCTTGAGCGCGCGCTGGAGGATTTCGCCGGCTGCGCCGTCATCATCTCGCACGACCGCTGGTTCCTCGACCGCATCGCCACGCATATCCTCGCCTTCGAGGGCGACAGCCATGTGGAATGGTTCGAAGGCAACTTTGAAGACTATATGGAAGACAAGAAGCGCCGGCTCGGCGCCGATGCGGAAATCCCGCATCGCATCAAATACAAGCCGCTCACGCGCTAAGCGAAGCACTAACTCCGCAAACGGCCGTCAGGTGGTGCAGACGTCCTCGTCGTCGCAAAGCTGTACGCGGCTTGTAAGGCGCGGCCAGCGGATCGATTCACGCTCGAAGGTGATCGGCGACTTGATGAAGTGGCTCGTCAGGCCCGGCGTATAGGTATAGACCATCTCGACGACAATCAGCGATCCGTGCGTGCTCAGCACCGTATTGTCATCCAAAGAGGCGTAATCGGCGCCGGCCGTGTATGGCTCCGAGCCTGTGCGGTCGCGACTCCAGTGAACGATGGGATCGCCGTCCCCGTCGAGCACGACACTGACGAGACGCAGCTCCATTCCCGTCGGGTCGTTCGGCTCCACGATTGTCATCACGCCTTCGAACAGATCGTCGAGATCGGCTTCATAAAGCTTCTCAGACTGCGCAGCGAGGTCGGCGAGGGTGTTCGCGGAGATCGCCACCTTGCGGTTGACCGTCATGGCGTTGGACGTTTCCACAAGACCGAAAAAGATGATCACCAGGACGGGCAACAGCATGGCGAACTCGACGGCGGCGATGCCGTCCGCGCTGTCGCGCCATTGTCTGAAGTATGATGTCAGGCGTTTCATCATCACTGCCTCACGTATCGTCACGTTTATTGAGCTCATAAGGCTCGTTGCGGAAGATCATCGTTGAAATCAGGCGGCGGTGATTGGTGCCGGGCTCGGCCATATTGATGCCGATCGCGGGATTGAGCGTGGTGTAGATGTAGCAAACGCGCACGCGGATGATCTGAAGTTCGTCGCCGTAATTAAAGGGAATGGCGGCCAGATCGTCCGGCGGCGCGTCAGCGCATGTCGCCGGCGAAACGTCATCCGCAAGCTCCGCGAAGGTCGTATAGGTGCTGACCTCCAGGGTCAGGCGGTTATCGCAGCCGCCGAATGACCGCACGACGCTGCAGATATCATCGTAAAGGGCGTCGTATTTGTCATCATCCGTGCCGCCCCACCCGTCGACCTGCCCGGTCTTGACGAGGCGCGCCGCATCGCCGACGGCGGCGTCGACGGCGGAGTTGGCAAAGTAAAACCAGCCAACCTCGAATGTCGAGAACATCATCATCAGGAAGAGGGGCGCGACAATCGCAAACTCGACCGCCGTGGACCCGCTTTTATCGGATACGACGCCGAGACGCCGGCGCCGCAATCCCTTTCTGTTTTTTGCGAACAAACTCATGATCCCCAGCCTATTTACTGATGTGAAGATCGACGAGGTCGGCCGCGATATCGCCGAAGGCGTCTTCCAGGTCGTTGCCTGTGGCGGCGTCCTGGAAGTAGGGCGCATTCGGTTCCGTCGCGCAGGCCTTGAAGTTGTTGCGGACGCTGGTGCTGTCGAGGCCGAACATGATCGTATAGACCAGATAGCCTTCGTCTTTCATCCGCTGACAGATTCGCAAGAGCTTGTTATTGAGCTCGTCGCGCATTTCCCACCAGCTGTCCTTGCCGGCGCCCATGCGTTCTTCAATAGCAAACCCGTACTGGCCCTGCGTCGAGCCCCAATGGGTGTCTTCGTCCGAACCGACAACCTGCTCGCCGTCGGTCATGATGACGACCGCTTTTTGCCATTTCTCGAAATCCGGATCGCCGGGACCGATGCCTTCTGTAAACGGCGCCTGCTTGGACAGCACGCGCCAGCCCCAGGCCGCGCCATGGGCGATGTCCGTGTTGCCGTTGGGAGTAAGCAGGTCGACGTGATCCTCAACATCCGCCCGCTTGTTGGTGAGCGGCAGGATCGGCCGCGGGCAATCGACTTCCGAAGAGATATAGCTCGAATTCGGCGTGTCATACTTGCCTTTGTATGTGCCGCTCGCCGGGTCCCACCAGCCGACATAGGCCATGCGCAGGAGGTATTCCTGCTTGCCGTAGCCGTAATTCGAACCCGAGAGGGGCGAGGTGGTGACCGACCTTTCGTTCAGGAAATTGACGAACGCCGTATCCGTGACGATGCCCTGAAGCACTTCGCGGAAATAGTGAACGACCTTTGCATATTTGTCGAACTGGGCGTTGCCGTAATGAGTGTAGTTATTGTCATTGACGAAGTAGTAGTGGTTCTGGCCGTAATCGCCTTCATCAATGTCACGCCCGGAAACGTGTGACGTGTCGCTATCAGGGTCGTCGAAATAATATCCGGCCCAGGGGGTTCCATAAGAGGTCGTGCCGCTCTTGCTGTAATAGCTGCTGTCGGTTTCACAGTCCTCTTCGTTATTGCAGTCCACCATGTCGGGGAGAAACACCGGAACCCAGTTGAAATTGACGGGATCGGTCAAGACGCTCGAAGCGACGCTGTATGCCGGCGCATCGTCATAGGCGTCATAGGTTTCGTCAGCGAGGAAGTCGGAGCTTCCTTCGTCGTCCGTCGGAATGTCCATATAGGCGGTGATATCCGAGCTCGAAACGGAGCCGCCCGGAGGAATGTCGAGTTCGTCCAGCGGATAGGGCCGCGCCTCCACGCAGCCCTGCCAGTCGGCGCCGGGCGTCGTGTCGTACAGCGTGAAGTGGTTGACCTTGGTGTTCATATCGACATTGCCGCTTTCGTCGACATGGAAGAAACGGCGGCCATGGTAATAGGCGCTCGCCGTCGTGTCGGACCATGCGCTCGACCATCCCGTCGAGGCGCCCGGATTGACGTTGGCGTTGAAAGGCACGACGCCGATCTTGATGTTTTCGCTGATGGGATCACTGCCGAACATAACGTCCAGCATGGTGTCGACCGCGTCTTTCAGGCTCTCGATCTTCTCCTTGCCGTCGATCTCATCATCCATGGAGCCTGTGACGTCCAGAACCAGCGCCAGCTCGACGCGGCCAGAGCCTTTTTTCGTGATCTCCACGCATTTGTCGATATTGAGGCTTTTCACGCCGGCGACGCCGAGCAGATAGGTGTCGATCTTGCCGGTAATGCAGGTGGATACGACGGCGGCGTCGTCCAGCGCAAAGACGATGTTCCAACCAGGCTCGAGATTGTTTTCGTAGTTGAAGTTCGCTTCGAAGAATTTGCGGCCGTATTCCTTGAGCTCGGTCTCGGTGAGGTCCGGATCGGCGGCGGCGAGCTGGGCCAGCGCCAGCGACGCGGCGTCCATCGACTCGATCATGTCCGCCCGCACGGCGTTCCAGCGGGAATAATCCACAGCGCCGCCCGCAAACAGGAACAGAACGGTGGACATGAACGCAAACAGGAACACGATGTTCCCGTCTCGCGCGCCCGCGAAATTCCTGATCGTCGGTTTCAGGCCGCGCGCCGCGCGTTGAAATCTGTTTGCTCTGTCTTTGCCGGCTACACCGGTGTTTTTGACCAGCATAGGAAACTCCCCGCAATACTACTCTTGCAAATGCAACAGTGCGCCAAACGGCGTTAAAGGGCCGTAAGGAAACGTAGTTAACAGCTAAGCAAAAGATAAAAATGTAGGCGCCGCCCGAAGTGCAGCGCTCCGCCATTTCACTGGGGAAAGATTGGTTTTAAGATAAAACATGGCGTTAACAGCGAGGCGACAATTTTTATACCGGCAAAAAAAGATGGGCTTTGAAAGCGAGTTTTTTCTGGTCGCAACCTGTTCTTGGCGCCTGGTTCACTCTGTTGACGGACCGCATGGTTAAGACGAATATAGACCGCATTCTCTCGAGGGGCGCACATAAAAACCATGAAAAAGAACCTGTCTGTTTGCCTTTGCGGCATGCTCTGGTCTGTGGCGGGCGCATCCGCCGCTGAAACGGTCTATGTCACGGCGGACCGCATGATCGATCCCGCCGCCGGGCGCGTCATCGAAAATCCGGCCCTCATCATCACCGACGGCGTCATCACGCAGGCCGGCGCGGCCCAAAACCTGCCGGCGCCAGAGGGCGCGAGACCAGTGGCGCTTGACGGCAAGACCTTGCTGCCGGGCCTTATCGACATGCATGTCCACCTGACCAGCGACGCCACGAAAGGCGGCGGGTATTCGGGCTTTGCATTTCAGAAAGAGCGCGCAGTCGTCTGGGCCGTGATCAACGCCGAACGCACGCTGATGGCGGGCTTCACCACGGTGCGCGATATCGGTTCCGAACGCTACGAGATGCTCGCGGTTCGCGACGCGGTGAACGAAGGGGAGATCCCCGGGCCGCGCATCTATGTCGCCGGCCCGCCGATCGGCATCGTCGGCGGCCATTGTTCCGACAACACCTATCTGCCGCCGGAATATGAAGCGACCGGCGAAGGCGTCGCCACAGGCCCCTGGGAGATGCGCGCCAAAGTCCGCCAGAACATCAAATACGGCGTCGACTTCATCAAGACCTGCTCCACGGGCGGCGTCTTTTCCAAGGGCACGCTGCTCGGCGCGCCGCAAGGCACGGTCGAGGAGCTCCGGGCGATTGTCGACGAAGCCCATATGCGCGGCCTCAAGGTCGCGTCGCACGCGCACGGAAATATCGGCATCAAGAACGCCATCACGGCCGGGGTCGATACGATCGAGCACGCCAGCTATCTCGACGACGAAGCCATCAGAATGGCCAAGCGCGAGGGCGTCTATTTCTCCATGGACATCTACAACACTGAATACACCCTCGCAGAGGGCGAGAAAAACGGCGTTCTTCAGGAATCCATCGACAAGGAGCGCCAGGTCGGCGGCGTTCAGCGCGAAAGCTTCACCAAAGCGGTGAAAGCAGGCGCGAAAGTCGTGTTCGGCACCGACGCGGCGATCTTCCCCCATGGCGACAACGCCAAGCAATTCTCGCGCATGGTGCGCTTCGGCATGAACGAGATGCAGGCCATTCAGGCCGCTACTTCGCTCGCCGCCGAAGCCCTGGACAAGGAAGGAAGCCTTGGCTGCGTGAGCGCCGAATGCAGCGCCGATCTGATCGCGGTCACAGGTGATCCGTTAACGGACATATCGGTTCTTGAAACGGTCGACTTCGTGATGAGAGAGGGCGTCGTTTACAAAGAGGAGCGCGCGGATTGAGCGACGAGGTCACAGTCGAGCGGGAGGAAACCGAGACGAAGGGCCGCTATGTCATCCGTCTTGACGGCGCCGAAGCGGAGATGACCTATTCGCGCGCCGGCGAAAAGATGATCATCATCGACCATACCGGCGTGCCGGACGCCCTGCGCGGGCGAGGCCTCGGCCTCATCCTCGTGCGCCGCGCTGTCGAGGACGCCCGGGCGGAGGGACGCAAGATCACGCCCTTATGCCCCTTCGCCAAGGCGACAATCCAGAAACATCCGGAATTTCAGGACGTCCTTTAGGCGGCGCGCTTTTCTTTCCCTGAATACCAACCGAAACAACGGCTTGAAGGTGAAAGCGGAGAGCCCGCCCGAGCTTTGCCCGGGCTTTTCACGCCCGCCGGCCGCCGGGGGCTGAACAAGTCCTGTGAATCCGTGTTATTAACCATGTTGTCTGCTGAGAACGGAGGGGGGAAATGGCTTCCAAACCAACCTTGAAAATCGGCCTGATCGCCGGGGCGACCATGCTCACGCTTGCCGCGAGCCCCGCCATGGCGGGCCGCTGCGGCCATTCCTATCCCGTCGACGCGCCGGTGAGCCTCGCCGAAGTGGCGCGCGCCTGCAACGTCTCGCTGGCGGCCCTGAAAGAAGCCAATCCCGGGGTCAATCCCGATGCTGTCCGGCCGGGCCATCATCTCGCCGTGCCCGACGAAATCGAGGCCGCGACGGACATCCCGCCGGGCTACGCCAATGTCGCCGCCGCCGAGGATTACGCGCAAGCATCAGTTTATCGGTATGCTGAATATACCGAACCCGCGCCCCGGAAAAAACCCGCTCCCTCGCCGAGCCTTGCAAGCGCCGGCTACGCCGCGAATGCGTCACCCTATTTCGTGCGCGCAAGCGCCAATGCGCCCGGGATTTTTATAGATGACCGGAATTTGAGCTATCAGCAGCTTTCCGCGGCGCGGATCCGCCATGCGGGACAGCCCGCGGCGCCGGCCATGCTGACGCCGGGACGCGTGTCCGGGCCCGGCGCGGTCGTCATTTCCGCCGACAGCGACCTGCCTGAAACGCTCTATGGCGACGCCCTGTCGCCGGTGATGGAGTGCTCGGTCCTGCGCCGCCAGCCCGACGGTAAGATCAAACAGGTCCGCGAATTCAAGCCGCTCCCCGAAGGCCGCGATACGCCGTCCCATTGCGCCGTGGTTGAGCGCGCGGCGATGGGCCCGGACGGCGCAGCCATATTCTCACGCGCGGGCCATCAAGGCCTTCCGGCGCTTGAGGGGATGACCGTGCTCAAGGGCTATGTGAGCGCCGCGGATGCGGACTGCGTTACGCTGATGACCGATGACGGCGCGACGCGCCGCGTCGGGGTCGACCTCGCGCCGGTGGATCTCCTCGGCAAATATGCGACGATCTGGGCGGAAGACGCCCCTGCGCGCGCCCGCTGCGGCGGTCTCGTGATGTCGCGCGCGGTTTACGTAGAGCCTGTGCGCTAATCAGCAACAGCCGCCGCTGGCCGCGATCTCCGCCGCCGCCCGCCCGAAAGGCGAGACCGTCCCGCATCCCGGAAAAATCCCGTAATGCGTCGACCAGTCGCCGATAAATTCGAAATAGGGCGCAAAACGCGACTCGCTCAGCATGCGAAACGTATTGCCGCAGACGGGAAAGACGCGCCCCTTGCCGATGACATGATGATTGTCGAGCATGAATTGCGTTTCGCTGTGGGGCACGCCGCCGCGATAGACGACTGCCTGGCCGTAATCCTCGCATGACGGCTCCAACCCTTCGATCCTGAACAGGCGATAGGTGGCGGAATGAAACTGCGCCGGCTCCAGTTTTGCTTTCAATTCAGGATTATTGATGGAAAGCGGGCGGTCGGTCACGAGGCGCGGATCTGCAAATCCGGCCTCCTTCGCCACGCTCAGAAAATCATTCCAGTACAAGGCGCCGCCAAGACATTCGCCTTGCGCCGCCGGATCATGACGCAACGCTTCATCGAGACGCCGGTCGGCATAGACGTCCGAAAAGTAGAGCTCGCCGCCGGGTTTTAGCAGCTCGAACGCGGCGCGAAACACGGCAGGTTTGTCCTCGACGAGATTGATAACGCAGTTCGAGACGATGACGTCGAAGGAGCCGGGCTCGAGATCGAGGGCATCCAGCCTTTCAATATCGCCTTCGAGAAACCGCACATTGCGATAGCCGAATGTCTCCGCATGCCAGTCTTCGTGGGCGCGCGCCACGGCGAGCTGTTCCGGCGTCATGTCGACGCCGATGACCTCGCCTCTGGGGCCGGCCAGCTGGGCGAGGGCGTAGGCGTCCTGGCCGGCGCCCGCGCCGAGATCGATGATGCGCGCGCCGCGCAAGGCGAGGGGCGCGATAAGCCCGCAGCCATAATACCGCGCCTTCACCTCGGAATGGACATTGGCGAGGGCGGCCTTGAGATAGCCGGGCGTGTCGGCGACCGTGCAGCAGGCGTCGGTTTGCAGGTCTTGCGTGCCCGTCAGCACTTTGCCGTAATAGTCTTTCACATTGTCCTGAAGGGTCATGAAACCGCCTTTTCCGCCGCCAAAAACCAGAGCATGCGCATATCGCGCGCGCCGGCAACGGGAAAGCCGGCCTCGCGCGGAAAAGTGAAGCGCCGCCATAAGGCCCGGGAAGTGTCTTAATCCTGCTATGTTGCTGGGTAAGATAGGAGAGGGCGAAAAAGAGCGGGATCCGTCATGTCTGTCACAGCGCTGAAATCGACCCTGCGAAGAAGCGTCGAGGACCATCTCGACCGGGCCGCGCAGAGCTATCTCGGGGACAAGGCGCTGGCGCGCTTCGACTTCGCCGCGCCGTCTGGCGAGCCGGCGCTCTCCGGTCCGGATTCGGTTTCCTGGCGGATATTCAAAAATCCGGTGACGCTGTTCATCGGCGGCGTCGCGGCGGTGATCTTGGAGCTTGCCGAACCGCGCGTGCGCACCGGGGTGTGGGAGAATACGAGTTTCCGCAGCGATCCGGTCGGGCGGCTCAAGCGCACGGGGCTTGCCGCCATGGCGACGGTCTATGGGCCGCGCAGCGCCGCCGTGGAGATGATCGCGCGGGTCAACGCCATCCATGCTCGCATCGCCGGCGAAACCCCCGCCGGCGTTGCATTCCGCGCCGATGATCCCGAGCTTCTCACCTGGGTTCAGGCGACGGCCGCTTATGGCTTTCTCGAGGCCTACAACGCTTACGCCGCGTCCTTGAGCGATGCGGAGCGCGACCGCTATTACGCCGAGAGCCGCAAGAGCGCCGCGCTTTACGGCGCAACTGGCGCGCCGGGCTCGCTCGCAGACCAGCAGGCGCTGTTTGCCCGCATGACGCCGAAGCTCGAAGCGTCCGAAATCGTGTTCGACTTCCTCAAGATCATGAAACGCGCCGAGGCCTTCCCGCAGCCGGCGCAGCTCGCCCAGCACTCCCTGGTGCGCGCCGCGGTCGAGCTGACGCCGGCCCCAGTGCGCGAGAGGCTGGGGCTGGGGCCTGCCTACGGCTTGAGACCCTTCGAGGGACGCATTGTGCGGCGCATGGGCCGCCGGGCCGATCGTCTCATCCTCAGATCCGGGCCGGCTGCGACCAGTTGCCGTCGTCTCGGTCTTTCAGAGGGCTATCTCTATCGGCGCGGCGAAGCGACCTGAGTCTGGCCGCAATCGTTAAAATTGCAGGCTTTTTGTCCGCGATTTGGAAAGATTCGCCGTGCTTTTTTCCGGCCGATGCGTGGAGACATGCGGCGGGGCCTGAAGTTCAAGTTTTCAGGCCCGGTTAATGATTACCGCCTAGATTTATGCATCCCAGTCTGGGGGAGAGAATGCGGATTACGCAAAAGGTTTCGCTTGCGCTTGGGGCGGCGTTTATCGCCCTGTGTGCGCTGTTGTGGACCGCGCTTCACGCGTCGGTCGCACCGAAATTTGCTGCGTTCGAATTCGAAAAAGCTTCCGACAATTTTGAGCGCGCCCAGAACGTCATCGACCGCGAATTGCAGCAGCTCGAAGCCTATCGCCGCGATTACGGCGTCTGGGACGACGCTTATGATTTCGTGCGCGGCGCCAATCCGGACTTCATCCAGGAAGAATTGCCGCAGTCTCTTCTGAAAGAGTTGAGCCTCAATATTTATCTGTACATGAACGCCGACGGGTCGTTGATCCAGGGCGTCGCCATTGACGGCGAAATGGAAAACGAAGTCGATGCGGCTGCTTATGCCCCTTCGCGCTATGGCGGCTGGGCGGCGTTCCGCGCCGAACTCTCCCGCGACGACATCAATCAGACCATCATGCAGACGCCATCGGGCCTGATGCTTGTCGCCTATGCGCCGGTCACCCGCACCGACGGCGGCGGCGACTATGTCGGTCACCTCCTGACCGGGCGCATTGTCGACAAAGCCTTTCTCGATCAGTTAAGCCGGCAGACCCGGGTTGCGCTAGACCTGATCCCCATGACCGGCGCTGCGGCGGTTTCCGCGCAGACACAACAGTCGGTCTCCCGGCAGGACGGCTTCCTCACCATCTCAAAACCGATCGCCGGCGCTGACGGGATGCCCGTCGCTCTCTTAACGGCGGCGACGCCCCGCGACATTACCGCCATTGGAGAGCGCACGCTGCTCTCTGCATTCGCCTGGCTGACGGCGGTCGTTCTTCTGTTTATCGGCATTGTGAGCGCACTGCTGTCGCGCATCGCCGTCAGGCCCGTGAAGCGGCTCACGCAGATCATTTCTTCAGCAAACGCCGACAAGGCCGAACGCGACGCCGCGCTCGCTGCGCGCAAGGACGAAATCGGCATTCTCTATAACAGCTTCACCAACCTTATCGGGCGCGTTGAAGAGCGCACGGGCGAACTCGCCGCCGCGCTCGACGCCGCCGAGTCGGCGGAGCGGGCAAAGACGCAGTTTCTCGCCAATATGAGCCATGAAATCCGTACGCCCATGAATGGCGTGATGGGCATGGCCGACCTGTTGAATAACACCAAGCTCACGGAAACCCAGAAGACTTTCGTCGACGTCATCGTCAAGTCGAGCGATGCGCTCCTCACCATCATCAATGACATTCTCGATTTCTCGAAACTCGACGCCGGCATGGCCTCGCTCAATCCGGGGCCGTTTCTCATCGCCGACATCGTCGAAGACGTGTCGACCCTGATCGCTGCAAGGGCGCAGGCCAAAGACGTCGAAATCGCGGTGCGCATCGATCCGAGCCTGCCGCCGGCCTTCCGCGGAGACGCCGGGCGCCTGCGTCAGATCCTCATCAATCTCGCCGGCAACGCCGTGAAGTTCACCGACAAGGGCTATGTCCTGGTGGACGTTTCCCCCGCATCGGAACCGGGCGAGGAACGGGTCGCGCTCAAATTCAGCGTCAAGGACACCGGCATCGGCATTGCGGAAAACAAGCGCGCGCAAATTTTCGAGAAATTCAGCCAGGCCGATGTTTCCTCGACCCGCTCTTATGAAGGCACCGGACTTGGCCTCGCCATCGCGAAAGCCCTCGTGGAGCTGATGGGCGGCGACATCGGCGTGGACTCAACGCCAGGGCTCGGCTCCGTCTTCTGGTTTACGGTGGCCCTGCCGGTGAGCGAAGAGCCGCTGGAAAATGAAGAAGACGCCCCGGAACCGGTGAACGCCAAGATCCTCATCGTTGACGACAATGAGGTGAACCGGCGCATTCTCGAAGAACAGGCCGCCGCCTGGGGCTTTCCCTGCATCGCCTGCGACAGCGGCGCCGCGGCTTTAAGGCTTCTCGACAAGGCGCAGACAGACGGCGCGCCCTATGACGCCGTCATCATGGATTATCACATGCCCGGGATGAACGGCGCACAGGCCGTGCAGCGCATCCGCGCCGACGCCGATATCGCCGCGACGCCGGTCATCCTGCTGACCTCCGTCGATCAGGGGGACGCCGGCGAGCGCTTCATGGCGCTCGGGGTCAGCGCCCATCTGACAAAACCCGTCCGGTCGGGCGCGCTTTTGCGAACCATCAGCGCCGTCGTGCATAAGGCGCGGAATACGCCGGTCAAGCCGGATGTGGCCGATCCCGGCGCGGAAGCGGCATTGGCGGCGCCGGAAGACTCTGAAGACGCCGAGTCGCAGGAAAGCTGTGAAATCGACGTGCTGGTCGCCGAGGACAATGAGGTCAACAGGCTGGTGATTTCCCATATCCTCAAAGCCGAAGGCTTTACCTTCGAAATGGCGACCAATGGCCGGGAAGCCGTGGAGGCTTTCCAGCGCTTCAGCCCGAAACTCATCCTCATGGATGTCTCCATGCCGGAAATGAACGGCTATGAAGCGACGGCGGCAATCCGGGCCCTTGAAGCGAATGCAGGCCGGCGCACGCCGATCATCGGCGTGACCGCCCACGCCGTCAAAGGCGACATGGATCAGTGCATTTCTTCCGGCATGGATGATTACATGCCGAAGCCCGTTTCGCCGAAGATCCTCAACCAGAAAATTTCGCGCCATCTGAAAGACGCGGCGCAAGACGCCGCGCGGGGCGCCGCATAGAACCGCCACTCAGGCGCCGCGGCAGGAACGAATGACGCGGCGATAGCTGTCGTCCGGCGGCAATATCAGCGCGCGGGCGCCGCCCTCGATTGCGAAGGGCGCACGGGTTTCAAGCAACATCCCCGCGAGACGCGCGTCCGGCGAGAGCGACACGGTCATCATCGGCAGCTCGGTCCCGGCGTCCGCCATGACGATGTCTTCCTCGCCTTCCTTGAACCGAACAGTGAACCGCTCGTCTCCCGCGGCAGGATCGCGCCCGCCGGCGCGCTGCAGGGAAAGGCGTCCGTCCTCGCAGGCGATCACGAAAAAGGCTTCGCTGCGCGGCGGCCCGTAGCCCGCCCAGGGATAGCCGTTGCTTTCCTTGTAGAACCAGTCGCCCTCGGCCACGTCGCCTGATGCGGGGGCCGGTGGGGGCGCGGCATCCTCGGCCTCGGCGGCCGCATCCGTCCCGCCCGCGGCGGTCTCTTCTCCGGCCGGGGCGTCTTGGCGGTCGCCCCCGCCGCAGGCGGCGAAAAGAGCGGCTGCGCCAGCCAGCAGGACGACCCGGAAAATCTCGCGATCTGCGCTCATGCCGGGCGAACAGTCCGGCGGTTTTCAAGTTCCCCTCAGGGGCCGGCGGGCATTTGCGCCAAGCGCCCAACCGGCCTAAGGAAGCGGCGTTAGCCAGCTGGACCCATCATGACCGCCATCACCCCCGAAATCGTCGCCGAGCACGGCCTCAAACCCGACGAATATGAGCGCATCAAGACGCATATGGGCCGCGAGCCCAATCTCGTGGAGCTCGGGGTGTTTTCGGTCATGTGGTCGGAGCACTGCTCCTACAAATCCTCGCGGCGGCATTTGAAAAAACTGCCCACTTCCGCGCCATGGGTTGTGCAGGGGCCGGGCGAGAACGCCGGGGTCATCGACATCGGCAATGACGCCGACGGCGTGCCCCTCGTCGCCGTTTTCAAGATGGAAAGCCACAACCATCCGAGCTTCATCGAGCCCTATCAGGGCGCGGCGACCGGCGTCGGCGGCATCATGCGCGACGTCTTCACCATGGGCGCGCGCCCGGTCGCCAACATGAACGCGCTGCGCTTCGGGGAATGGTCCCATCCCAAGACACGCCATCTTGTGGGCGGCGTCGTCGCCGGCATCGGCGGTTACGGCAATTGCATGGGCGTGCCGACCATCGGCGGCGAGACCAATTTCCATGCGGGCTATAACGGCAACATCCTGGTCAACGCCATGACCGTGGGGATCGCCGAGAAAGCCAAGATTTTCTATTCCGCCGCGCGCGGGGCCGGGAACCCGGTCGTTTATGTGGGCTCGAAAACAGGCCGCGACGGCATTCACGGCGCCACCATGGCCTCGGCCGAGTTCGACGACGCGTCTGAGGAGAAACGCCCCACGGTTCAGGTGGGCGATCCGTTTACGGAGAAACTGCTGCTCGAGGCCTGCCTCGAGCTGATGGCGTCCGACGCGATCATCGCCATTCAGGACATGGGCGCGGCGGGCCTTACCTCCTCTTCCGTTGAAATGGCGGCGAAAGGCGGGGGCGGGTTCGAACTCGATCTCGATCACGTGCCCCAGCGCGAAGAAAACATGACCGCCTATGAAATGATGCTCTCCGAAAGCCAGGAGCGCATGCTCATGGTCTTGAAGCCGGGCCGGGAAGACGCAGCGCGGGCGATCTTCGAGAAATGGGGCGTCGATTTCGCCGTCATCGGCGTGACCACCGACAGCGGGCGGCTCGTGATCAAGCATCAGGGCGAGACCGTCGCCGACATGCCGGTGCCGCCGCTCGCCGACGACGCGCCCAATTACGACCGGCCTTATGAACCCCAACCGAAACCTGAGCCGCTGGCTGATCCGGCGCTAACCTATCGCGAGGCGCAGGCGGTTTTGAAATCGCCCGGCAAGTCCGAAGAGGAGATGCGCACCATCGCCGAGGCGCTGATCGCAGACCGGTTGTCGGACGGCGAGCTTGTCGAAGCGGTCGGCATGACCGTGACGCCGGGCGAGGCGAAGATTTACGCCCGGTCGAAACCCGAAGGCGTCAAATTCGACGGCTTCGAGGAGGCGGCGCGCAATCTGGCGACCAGCGGCGTCGTCGAGACCGCCGAGGTCGAACAGCGCGAAGAGAAATTGTCTCTCGCCGAGGCGCCGGGCGGCGACACCATGCTGACGGCGCTCGCGAAACTGATGGCGGCGCCGGATCTGTGCTCGCGCCGCTGGATCTGGGAGCAATATGACCACACGGTGATGGGCGACACGCTCATCGCCCCGGGCGGCGACGCCGCGCTTGTGCGCGTCCACGGCTCCAATCGCGGCCTCGCGGTGACTACTGACGTGACCCCGCGCTATGTGAAGGCCGATCCCCATGAAGGCGGCAAGCAGGCGGTCGCGGAAACCTATCGCAATATTTGCGCAACGGGCGCGTCGCCGCTCGCCATCACCAACTGCCTCAATTTCGGCAATCCCGAACGCCCGGCGATCATGGCGCAGTTCGTCGGCGCCGTCGAAGGCATGGCCGAAGCCTGCGAGGCGCTGAATTACCCCGTCATTTCGGGGAACGTCTCGCTCTATAACGAAACCAACGGCGCCGCGATCCCGCCGACCCCGGCTATAGGCGGCGTCGGCGTCATCGAGGACGTGACGAAAGCCGTGCGCGTCGGCGGCGCTGAAGCGGGCGAAGAGCTGATCGCGATCGGCGTCACCCGCGGCTGGCTCGGCCAGTCGCTTTATCTGCGCGATCTTTTCGGCATGGAGGAGGGCGCGCCGCCGCCGGTCGATCTCGACCTCGAGCGCAAGACCGGCGAATTGATCCGTAAGCTGATCGACGAAGGGATCGTCACGGCCTGTCATGACGTCGCCGATGGCGGGCTTATCGTAGCAGCGGCGGAAATGGCCCTCGCCTCGGGCCGCGGGCTCAACCTCACAACGCCGGTGAAGGCGCGCAAGGCCGCCTTCTGGTTCGGCGAGGATCAGGGGCGCTATCTCGTCGCCGCGGCGCCGGCGGCGGCCGACACGCTGCTTCTCAAGGCGGCGATGGCGGGCGTCCAGGCCTCGAAGATCGGCCGTTTCGGCGGGCCGGACCTGCTTCTGGACGGCAGGGATGCGTTGTCCCTGCTTGATTTATCTGACATTTTTGAATCTGCGCTGCCGGATTACATGAAGAGCGGCGCGAAGGAGACGCATTCCATGGCCATGGCTGGCGAAGACATCAAGAAACTCATTCTCGAAGCGCTGCCCGATGCGGAAATCGAGCTCGAAGACCTCGCCGGGGATAACGATCACTGGCGCGCGCGCATCGTATCTTCCGCCTTCAACGGCAAGTCCCGCGTGCAGCAGCACCAGCTCGTCTATCGCGCTTTGAAAGGCCGCATGGGCGGCGAACTGCACGCCCTGGCGCTGGAGACCGAAGCCAAGGAATAAAGCATTCAAAGGGGGAGTTTGATGCTGCACTTAAAAATTGGCCGGACCTGCCTTGCAGTGCTGGCCCTTGGCGCCGCCGGACTGTCGGGCTGTTCGAAAAGCGCGGCGGAAACGTCCCTTCACGATGAGATCGACGCCGTCATCACCGGTCTCGAAGAGGCCTGGAAAGACGCCGACGGCAAAGCCTGGGCCGATCAGTTCACGGATGACGCAGACTTCACCGTCTGGTTCGGCTTGCGGCTGCATGGCGCGGACGCCATCGGCTCAGGCCATCAGGACATCTGGGATAATTTCTACGGCGGCAGCGTTTTCGATCTGGAAATTGAGTCCGTTCGCCTGATCGCGGACGGCGCCGCCATCGCCCATCTTAATGGCTGGGTCTATGGGGCCGGCGAAACGCGTCCCGAAACGCCGGCGGTCTCAAAGCCCATCGCCGTGCTGGCGAAACAGGACGACGGCTGGAAGATCGAAGCCTTCCAGAACACGCCGGGCTTCGGACCCCAATGTTTCGGCAATGATCTAGCCCTGGCTGTGGCGCGCGGCGGCTGCATTCCCCCTGAAGCGCGCCCGTAAGGCGCCCCGCGCTTGCCGTCTTCCCATGCGGGAGATAGGTTCCGGCCAGCTGATTTCAGGAGGTTTCATGTCCGTTCGTATGGCCGCCGGAACGAGTGTTCTGGCTTTGACCGCAGCGCTTGGCGCTTGTTCGGGGGGCGACGGCGAGCCGGAGGAGGAAATCTCCTATGTGGAGGACGACGCCAGCGATAATACGCCCGGCACCGAGAAGGAAGCGAGCTGGACCGCGCTGAGCGGCGAGGCCGCCCGCGACAAGTTCACCTACGCCAATTACGAGGAGATCACGGTCACGCATGTGGATCTCGATCTCAATGTGGATTTCGAGACGAAAATCATTTCCGGCGCGGCGGTGCTCGATTTTGAACGGCGCAACAGCGAAGCCGATACGCTGGTGCTCGACGCCAACGACCTGACCATCAACACCGTCGAAGCGAATGTCGGCGGCGAATGGGTCGAAACCGATTACGAAATGGGCCCCGACGACGAAGCCATGGGCTCGAAATTCGAAATCGAATTGCCCGGCGGCGCCGACAGCGTGCGCATCGGGTACGCCACCAGCCCGGAAGCCGAAGGGGTTCAATGGCTGTCTCCGGAACAGACGAAAGGCGGCGAGTTTCCCTATCTCTTCACGCAGTTCCAGCCGCTTTACGCGCGCACTATGGTTCCGTTGCAAGACACCCCGGCGGTGCGCATCACCTATGACGCGCATATCACGACGCCGCCGGAACTGATCGCCGTGATGAGCGCGCGCCAGGATGAAGATGGGACGCGCGACGGCGATTATTCCTTCAAGATGTCGCAGCCCATCCCGTCCTATCTGCTGGCGCTTGCGGTCGGGGATATCGAGTTCCGCGCCATCAGCGACAAGGTCGGGGTTTATTCGGAAGCCTATATCGTCGACGACGCGGCCGCCGAATTCGAAGACACGCCGAAAATGATGGACGCCATCGAGGCGCTTTACGGGCCTTACCGCTGGGGCCGCTACGATCTCATCGTCCTGCCGCCGAGCTTTCCCTTTGGCGGCATGGAGAACCCGCGCCTTTCCTTCATGACGCCGACGCTGATCGCCGGCGACAAGAGCCTCACCAATGTGGTGGCGCATGAACTCGCCCATTCCTGGTCAGGCAATCTCGTCACCAATGCGACCTGGCGCGATGCGTGGCTCAATGAAGGCTTCACGTCCTATGTGGAGAACCGCACCATGGAGGCGCTCTATGGCGTCGACCGGGCGGTGATGGAGCGCGCGCTCGACAAGAAATCCCTTGTGAACGACGTCGACATTGCGCCGGACCCTGCGCTGACCACACTCAAGATGCCGGCGGATCTCGCCCATCCCGACGATGCGTTCACGGATGTTTCCTATGTGGGCGGCATGTTCTTCCTGAAGTTTCTTGAAACACGGTTCGGCCGTGACGCCTTCGATCCCTTCCTGAAATCCTATTTCGAGCACTACGCCTTTCAGTCGGTGACGACGGAAGATTTCCTTTCCTATTTCGAGGACAATCTCTGGGAGAACGATCCTGACGCGGTCACCAAGGCAGAAATCGACGCCTGGGTTTACGAGCCCGGCTTCCCGGACAGCATCGAGGACCCGCAGTCGGACGCCTTCGAAAAAGTCCAGGCCCAGCTCGACGCATGGCTTGGCGGCGGCGATGTCGACGGGCTCGAAACCAGCGCCTGGACCACCCATGAGTGGCTCTATTTCCTGCGCGTCCTGCCGAATTCAGTGACGGCGGAACAGCTGGCGGCGCTCGACCAGCGCTTCAGCCTCTCTGAGTCCGAAAATGCGGAAATCGCCTGCGCGTGGTATCTGAAAGCCCTGGCTGCGGGATATGAGCCGGTCTTCGAGCCGCTCGACATTTTCCTGACCAGCGTCGGGCGCGGCAAGTTTATCTATCCGCTCTATCAGAGCCTCGTGGACAATGGCTACCGGGACTGGGGCTACGCCGTCTATCAGGCCGCGCGGCCCGGCTATCATCCTATCGCCCAGCGGCGCATTGACGGGATTTTCGGAGAATAGATCAGCGCGCGTCCATGGCCGGCCCGCGCAGGAGAATTTCCAGCATCGGGCAGACCATGACATGGCTGTCGAACACCGCGCCGACGATCAGCGTGTTGTCCCAGGCCGCGCCCACCGACGAGCCGTTGATCTCGCCCTCCACGTCGATGAAGACGTCAGCCCTGCGCCCGGTGCGCGGATCGACGCGGATAATGTGAGACGGCGCAATCGCCTCGGGGTCTTCGGCGTGCTTGACGAAATCGAAAATTCTCGAATGGCCGGCGATCCAGAGCGCGCCGTCGCCGGCGACGTCGATATTGTCGGGCGCGGTGTTGACGGGGAGGGTTTTAACCCGCTTCAGCGCGCCGGTTTCCCCGTTGCGCGAAAAGACATCCACGCGCCGCTTTAAAAGCTCGGCGACATAGATCGCCGATCCGTCCGCGGATTTGTTGATCCCGTTGGCGTAGGTCATGCCCTTGACCACGGAACGGCCGGTCTCGCCGTCAAAATAAACGACATCCGTCACCGGCAGCGCCAGATAAGCTTCGAGCGTCGACAAGAGGCCGGTCTTAAAGCGCCGGTCATTGGTGGCGTAGAACTGGCGCGGGCCCACGGCGACGATGTCGTTGGGCGAGCGCATGGCCGGGAAGGAGACGGTTTCGAGATGGGTCAGCGTCCCGGCCTCGCCCACCGAAAAGATCTCGACCAGTTCCTCGCCGCCCGGCGGGTGATTGACCACGAACAGCCGCTGTTCGCCGTCGTCGCCTTCCCACAGGCTGATCCCATGGGGCAGGAAATTCTCCATGGCCGGGGAGACGCGCCGCACCGTGTCCGAGCCGTCGAGGGAGAGCGTGTAAATGCCATTGCGCGGATTGACGGTTCCGTCGCCATCGGCGTTGAACCAGCCGCGCCGGTCCGCGGCGGAGATGAAGGCGGCGTTCAGGGACGGATCGATGGCGACATCTTCTGTCCCCGGCGCGACCTCCACATGGCGGCAATCATGCACGAGCTTCGGCTCGAGATCGGCGAACGCGCCCGATGCGGGAATGATGTGATAGGCAAACCAGCCGGCGACAAAAACAAGCAGGGCCGCCAGACCCATCCAGACATATCGCATGCGTTCCGCCCCAGTTTTCTGCGCGCGCCGCCTCTAGGAAAATCTATCCCAGGGCGCCGCGCCGCGCCAGCGCAACGGATTTTCCCTTGGCTTTTCAAGCATTCTCCCGCATGGCGGCGAAATCCGCCTGCCGGGACGCCGCGAATCATGGGACCCGCGCTTTGGCAGCGGGCGGCGAAGGGCGCTACTCTTCTCCCATGAATGACAAGTCAGTGCTTGTGGCCGGGGCGGGCGGCGCGCTCGGTCTGGAGATCGTGCGGGCATTGCGGGCGCGGGGCCGCATGGTGACCGGCGCTTATCGCACGGAGCGCGCAGGCGTGCGCGAAGCCATCGAGGCGGCGGGCGCGACCGCCATGCGCCTCGATCTAGAAGACGGACCCGCCCTGCGGGACGCGCTGGCGCAGGCAGGCGCGGCGGTCTTCACGCCGATCCTTACGGTCTCGGCGCCGGCGGCCGCGCTGTTGCGCGCGGACCAGCCGGTCGTCTTCTTTTCCTCGAATAATGTCGCGATCGATCCGCAGGCGGAGATTTACGCGGCCCTTCGAAAGACCGAAGAGGCGGCGCGGCAGGCCGCGCCCCATGCGGTCATCCTGCGCCCGACCATGATCTATGGCTATCCGGGCGACGGCAATCTTTCGCGGCTGATGGCGGCCATGCGCGCCCGGCCCGTGACGCCGATCCCGGCGGCGTCCGGCGCCTTGCAACAGCCCGTTTACATCAAGGACCTCGCGGCAATCGCCGCCGCAGCGCTTGATGACGCCAACCTGGCGGGAGCGGTGCGTTCGGTTGCCGGCCCGGAGCCCGTGACGACGCGCGCGCTTTACCGCGAAGCCGGGGCGGCGGCCGGCGCCAGCCCGTTCCTGCTGCCGCTGCCCACTGGTCTATTCGCGGCGGCGGCGGGGGTTCTGGAAAAAGCCGGACTTGAACTTCCCGTGAGCGCCGCACAGCTCGCCCGGGCCGGGCGGGACAAAACGCCGGAAGGCGCGGCGCTGCTGGGCGAAACGCCGCTCTGCGACGGCCTGCGGGCGCTGGCGGCGGCGATGGGCTCCCCTTGACGGGTCAGGTCCCGGCGCCTAGCTAGATGACGCCTGTTCAGGAGTTTGACATGAGCGATATTCACGAGGCGATCAAAGCCCAGATCGACGCCAATCCCGTCATGGTTTTCATGAAGGGCACGCCGCAATTCCCGCAATGCGGGTTCTCGTCGGTCGTGGTGCAGATCCTCGATCATCTCGGCGTCGATTATAACACCGCCAATGTGCTTGAATCCGACGACCTGCGCCAAGGCATCAAGACCTTTTCCGACTGGCCGACCATTCCTCAGCTCTATGTGAAGGGCGAGTTTGTCGGCGGCTGCGACATCATCCGCGAGATGTTCGAGCAGGGCGAATTACGGCCTTTCCTTGAAGAAAAAGGCGTGCCCGTCGCAGCTTAGGCGGCCTTGTATAAAAATTTTCAGAAAAAAGCGGTTCGCCCGTGAGCCGTTTTCGTCCCCGAATACGCAATAATAAATAGGGGCGAGAATTTTTCTTGCCCGGCGTCAGGGCAGGGACTTCTTCATGGCGGGCGGCAGGCTTTTCGGACTCATCTCGGCGCTCGCCATGCTCTCCTGCTCTGGCGAGAGCGGGGCCCAGGCGCAAAATCCGCCACCCGGTCCCGCGCAGGCGAACATCTCCGCCGCGGCGAGGCCGCTTCCTCAAGGCGCACACCGGGTCAAACGCGTCGAGATCATCGACCGCATCGGCTTTGAAAAACCGCTCGTCGCCTTCACGCTGATGATCCCGGCGGACTGGCAGGGCGAAGGCGGCGTTGTCTGGGGTCAAAATACGGGCTGCGGAGGGAGCGGCTATAATACGAACTATTCCGCGTCGTCGGCCGACGGCCGGTCAGGCGTGCAGATCATCCCGTCCTTCAGCTGGGTCTGGAACAATTTTTCCGGCCCGGGTCAATCCGGCTGCCCCTTCGTGCAGATCAGCAGCGTCCAGCAATATCTCCAATATCTCGTATCGCAAACGCGGCCCGGCGCGCAGATCATCGATTTCCGTCCCCGGGCGGATCTTGTTGAACCCTATAAGCAGCTCAATTCCAACATGCCCATGGGCGGCGGCAGCGAAATGCGTACATGGATCGAAGCCGGAGAAGTTCTTATCAGCGGCAATGTGAACGGCGCCGAGATACGCGAAACGATCGCGGCCATTGTTTATATGAATTACAGCCTGTTTCGCGACGGGACAGGCATGGGGCCGGACATGCAAGTGCTCTCCGGCTCGGCGATGCCCGCCTACGCCATGCGCGCGCCAAAGGGGCAACTCGATTTCACTTTTGCGGAAATGGTCCGCAAGACGCTGCGCATCGCGCCTGAATGGGGCCGGCGCATCACACAGCATAATGCGAAAATCTCCGCCGCCAATCAGAAGGGCGCGCGTGACCGGTCAGATGTCATCGCGAAAACGGGAAGCGACATTCTCGACATGCAAATGGAGACATGGCGCAATTCCAATAACAGCTCCGACCGGATGCAACGCGAATCCTCCGAAGCGATCCGCGGCGTCGAGACCTATAACGACCCCTATTATGGCGGCACGGTCGAACTCGACCAGACTTATGACAACGCCTGGCAGCTCAATGACGGCAGCTATGTGCTCACCGACGACGCCAGCTTTGAGCCCTATCGCGATCTCGGCATAGACGGCCGGCAGCTCGAGGCGGCGCAATGACAAGGATGAAGACAATGAACAAGACGATGCTCGCCGCCGCAGCGGCGCTCGCCCCGGGACTAGCCTTGGCGCCCGCATCCGGCTTTGCGCAGGACAGTTTCGGCGCCGCTCCGCAGCAACAACAGCAGCAGCAATCCTATCCCCAGCAACAGGGATACCCGCCGCAGGGTCAGTATCCGCAGCAACAATATCCGCAAGGACAATACCCACAGCAAGGCTATCCCCAGCAGCAGCCTTATCCGCAACAAGGCCCGCAACCGCAGGGACCCCAGCCTTATCCGCAACAACAGCCCTATCAGCAGCAACAGGGCTATCCGCAACCACAGCAGCAGGGGGGAACATCGCTGGACCAACTCGCCCAGAAGGAGCGGCAGGACTTCGGCGTTCCGCCGACCAGCCAGCTCCATTCTGGAGCGATGCATGGTCCGACGCCTGCGAGCATTCCCGGCGGCCAGGTGATCACCACCAAGGGCATTGTCGAGCTCGTTCAGGGGCGCCAGACGCCTTTTATCATTCTCGACGTTCTTGGCGGGCAGGAATTGCTTCCAGGAGCGACCTACGCCGTGCCCGCGCATCAGGCCGGCGCTTTCAACGACGCCACGCAAAAGGAATTCGGCGGCTTCCTGCAGCAGATGACGCAAGGCAACAAGGAAATCCCGCTGATCCTATATTGCCAGTCGAACCAGTGCTGGATGTCCTACAACGCCGCGCTGCGCGCCATCAATCTCGGCTACAAGAACGTGCTCTGGTATCGCGGCGGCGTCGAGGCATGGAAAGCGGCGGGCCAGCAGACCGTGACGCCGCAGCAGATGCAACAACAGATCCAGCAGCAAGCGCCGCAACCATATTAGGCTTTGTTTCGTCAGTCCCCAGACAAAGCCGGGCCCTCGCGTCAGCTTCCGCGCGAGGGCCTTTTCTTTTCAGAAATGTCGGAAGAGGAGAGGCTGGCGCGCTTGGGCGCACGCATAAGATCGCCGGCCAATTGATCCTGCTCGGTTGATCGCAATCTCCGGAACAGTGCGTCGGCGCGCGCGCTGCGCGACAGCGAAGTCGTTCCCAGTCGCAGGAACAGCTCCTGCGTTGTGACGTCCATCCGGCTCATGCATCGCCCCCGGCTTACAAGTCAGACAGGAAAGGTGATTCGATATGGTTAACGAAAAGTTAATTTGCACAAGCATCGAAGAGCGCGTCGTGACGCGCGCAGATTTTCGGCCATAGCGATGCGGCGTCCGGCAGATCAAGACCGAACTCGTCCTGTAAAAGCCGCACGAACGCGTCTTCGCTATCAAGGGTTTGCGTCTGCACGCCCGCCGGTCCATGGCGCTGCAAGACGCGCCCGCGCAGGCACAGATGCCCGTCCTCGCGCCAGCGCTGGATGACGGCGTTCAGGACGAAAGGCGACTCCGCGTCGCTTTGCAGCCAGGCGCAGCGCTTTTCGAGCAAGGCGTCGTCGCGCATCTCGGGATGGAAATCGAAACTCGAGGCTTCGCCTTCAGGCTCGCTGCGAAAGCGCCACCAGCCATCCTCGAGGCGGTCGAGCCGGAAGGGCAGGAAGCCATTGTCGAAGGCGCCTTCGCGGATCGGCGTCGGTTCGATCAGCCCCTTGCCGAAACCTGCGTCGGCGAGCCACGGCTCGTCGAGCATAACGATCAGCGCGAGATGATTGCCAATCGCATTGTCGCCACGGGTCTCGCGATCGACGCCGGCGGCGAGACGAATAACGTCAAACCCGATTTCCTCCAGCGCCCAGCCGAGAAGGCCGTTCATTTCAAAGCACCAGCCGCCGCGCCGGCGCGTGACGAGCTTGTCGTAAATCCGGTCGCGCGACCGGCTCACGGAGCGCCCGAACTGCACGTCGAGATTTTCGAACGGGATCGCCAGGACATGGGCCCGGTGAATGGCTTTCAGGGTGGCGAGATCGGGGCGAGGCGCGCCGCGATAGCCGATGCGCTCGAAATAGGCGGCGAGATCCATGGGTTTCTCTGTGGCGGCTGTCCCACGCTCCTAGCACGGCCCCGCCAGCGCTTCTATCGCGCCGGGCGGCCTGCGCCCGTCCCAGCGGGAAATATCAGGCCTGGACCTTCACATAACTGCCCGGCGCATCCTCGATGACCTCCAGCGCGCCGTCGCCGGGCTGGCGCGGCTCGGTTTCGCCGGGACTGACGCCTTTCAGCCATTCCAACCAGTAAGGCCACCAGGAACCGGGGCGACGTTCGGCGCCGGCTTTCCATTCATCGAGCGTCTTCGGCAGCTTGGTATTGATGGAGTGATGATATTTGTGCTTGTCCGGATGGTTGATGACGCCGGCGATATGGCCAGAGCCGGCGAGCATGTATTCGACCTTTTTGTTTTCGCCCGAGGCGTAAAGGCGCGCCGTTCTGTAGACGGAGTTATGCGGCGCAATGTGGTCGGTCTCGCCGGCCTGCATGAAAATGGGAAGATTCACGTCGCCGAGATCGAGCTTGTAATTGTCCATCACCATGTCGCCCTTGGCGAGACGGTTATGCTGGTAGAACTCGCGCAGATAGAACAGGTGCACCTTTTTCGGCATGCGTGTCGCGTCGGAGTTCCAGAAAAGAAGATCAAAGCGCGCCGGGTCCTTGCCTTTCAGATAGTTGTTGATGACGAAGGACCAGATAAGGTCGTTCGAGCGCAGCATGTTGAAGGTCGTGGCCATGGCGCGCCCCTCAAGCACGCCGCCCGCCGCATCCATCTGCCTTTCGATCGCGTCGAGCTGCTCGTCGTCGACGAACAGAAGGAGGTCGCCGGATTCCTTGAAATCCGCCTGCGCAGTGAAGAACGTTGCGGAATTGACGCGGTTGTCGCGCTGTTTCGCCATCAGGCTGAGCGCGGTCGACAGCATGGTGCCGCCGATGCAATAGCCGATCGTATCGGCCTTTTCCTCGCCTGTGGCCTCTTTGACGGCGTCGAGCGCTTCGAAAAAGCCCTGCTTGATATAATCCTCGAAGGTCTTGTCCTTCAGTTCCGGGCCGGGATTGACCCAGGACATGACGAACACCGTGCGCCCCTGGTCCACGAGCCAGTGGATGAAGGAGTTCTGCGGCTGTAAGTCGAGGATGTAGAACTTGTTGATCCAGGGCGGGACGATCAGCATCGGCGTCTTCGCGACGGTTTCCGTCGTCGGCGAATACTGGATGAGCTGGAAGATCTCGTTCTGGAAAACCACCTTGCCCGGCGTTGTCGCGATATTCTCGCCGAGCTTGAAGTAGTTGAGATCCGCCTGACGGATCGCCAACTCGCCATGGCCGCGGTCGATGTCTTCGAGAAAGTTCTTCAGCCCTTTCAGAAGATTTTCGCCCTTGGAATCGAGCGTCGCCTCGATCACTTCCGGATTGAACATGGCGAAGTTGGACGGCGCGCAGGCGTCGATGAACTGGCGCGTGAAAAACTCCGCCTTTTTCTTTTCGTGCTCGTCCTCGAACTCGATTTCGGCGACCGTCTTTTCGAGCCAGCGCGCGAAGATCAGATAGGACTGCTTGACGAAGTCCAGCATGGGATTTTCTTTCCATGCCGCATGCGCAAAGCGCTTATCCGTTTTTTCCGGCTCGATGGCGGGCTTTACATGCTCGTCTCCGGCAAGCCTGAGAGACATATTGGCCATCAGCCGCGCGTAATCGCCCCAGAGGATGAACTGGCGCTGCATCACGAGGCCGGGATCGATCGAGAGCCCCCTCATCATTTCCTGAAAGGCCTCGCCGACATTTAGCGGGTCGGCGGGAATCTCGCCGGTCAGGCGGCGCATGTCCTGATTTCGCACGGCGAATTCCCGCAGGACTTCCTGGCTCCTGCCGCTAACATCGGTGAGATATTCGGAAAGGGCGTCGAAATCCTCATAAAGCGAGCGCGGGCGCGCTTTGTCGCCGGCGCCCGATTGGCGGCCGGGCTCGCCCTTGCCCGCAGCCTCGTGCTTGTCCGCCTTCGGGCCGGACGCGCCGGCGCCGGCAGCCTTCTTTTTCGCCTTTTTGGGCTTCTTCGGAGAGGGTTTTTTGCCGGATTCGTCTTTCACTTGCGCCCCATGCCCGGTTAAGGGTTAAAGAGTTCTGTTCGCATCGTTTTCAGGCCCTTATAGGATGGCCGCGTGTCTGCTGTAAAACCGTCTCGCCTCTTCATGTCCTGCGTCTATGTGACCGCCGGGCTCCTGGCGTCCGCAGGCTGCTCGAACACCGACCTTTCCCGGTTCGCGCCGCCCGGCATCGTTAAGTATGAAGAGATCGCCGGCGAGAAGCCCCAGAATCCGGCCGTGGCCGCCCGCATCGCCGAACGCCGGGCCGAGCGGGGCGGCGGCGAGTTCCCCGAACTATCCCGCACCCCCGGCGAAGAGGACCGGCCGGAAAAGCCGACCCTGCGGCAGGTCGAGCGGGAGACGGACGAGCTGATCGACATGCGCGAGACGCTGGACGGACAGGTTGCGGCCGACCGCGCGGCCGCCGACGCCGAACTGGCCGATGACTTGCACGCTGAGGGCGACGCCCTCAAGGAGCGGGTCAAGCGCGACAACGAGGCGGCGGCGCGCGAGCGGCGCGACAAGCTGGAAGCGCCGCCCGAGGCGCAATGACGATCCGCCGGGCGATGGCGTCCGGCGCTACTGCATATGGAAAGAACGAAATGGCCACAGATGAACAGTTTCTAGACCGCGTATTGACCATGGAAGTGGGCCGCTGCACCGAGGCCGCGGCGATCGCCGCTTCCAAGATGATCGGACGCGGCGACAAGGAAGGCGCCGATGATGCGGCGGTGACGGCCCTGCGCGACGCGCTGAACAAGCTGCATATCGACGGCAAGGTCGTGATCGGCGAGGGCGAACGCGACGAAGCGCCGATGCTATACATTGGCGAGAAGGTGGGGCTCGGCGACGGGCCGAAGGTCGACATCGCCCTCGACCCGCTGGAAGGCACGACGCTGACCGCCAAGGCCATGTCGAACGCGCTGGCGGTGGTCGCCATGGCCCAGGGCGGCACCATGCTTCACGCGCCCGATGTTTACATGGACAAGATTGCCTGCGGCCCCGGTTATCCGGACGGGATCATCGATCTCGATGCGTCGGTGGAAGACAATATCGCCGCCCTCGCCAAGGAAAAGAATGTCGGGACCGACGACATCACCGTGTGCATTCTCGACCGCGAACGCCACCAGCCGCTGATCGACGGCGCCCGCAAGATGGGCTCGCGCGTCTTCCTCATTCCCGACGGCGACGTCGCCGGCGTGTTCCATACGACGGAAAAAACCACCGGCATCGATCTTTATATCGGGCAGGGCGGGGCGCCGGAAGGCGTGCTCGCGGCGGCCGCGCTTCGCTGCGTCGGCGGCCAGATGCAGGGCCGCCTGCATTTCCGCAATGACGACGAGCGCGCCCGCGCCGAACGTCTCGGCGTCACCGAGCTCGACAAGAAATACGGGCTGATGGATCTCGCTTCGGGCGACGTCTTCTTCGCGGCGACGGGCGTCACCGACGGCACCATGCTGAACGGCGTCCGCTGGGAGCCGGGCTATGTCCACACCCATACGGTCGTGATGCGCTCGAAAACCCGCACCATCCGCTATATCCGGGCGCGCTCGGAGCGCTAGGAAAAGCCCATGTCAGAAGAACTTCCCGAACTGCCCGACCGCCTTTCGGTCAATCCGAAAAGCCCCCATTTCAACGCTCAGATTCTCGAGCATGAGGTGGGCATCCGCTTCAACGGCGCGGAAAAGACCAATGTCGAGGAATATTGCATTTCCGAAGGCTGGATAAAGGTCGCTGCGGGCAAGAGCCTCGACCGCAAGGGCAATCCCCTGACGATCACGCTCAAAGGGACGGTCGAGCCATACATCAAGGAACGCAAATAGCCCGCAAGAACCGGGCGGCGCGCTTAGACGCCGCCTGTTAGGCTGGCGGCCTCACCTGATGGAGGCCGTTCATGTCCGCATCCTTGCGTCTCGTTCACCCGCCTGAAGCCCCCGACAGCGCGCGCTGGGACGCCGTTGCGCGCCGCGACGCCGCGGCGGACGGAACCTTCTGGTCCTGCGTGAAAACCACGGGCGTTTACTGCCTGCCGTCCTGCGCCGGCCGGCCCAAGCGCGAGAATGTGGTTTTCGTGGAGACGCGGGCCGAAGCGGAAGCCGCCGGTTTTCGACCCTGCAAGCGCTGCCGCCCCGACCGCTTCGTCATGGGCGCGCTTCAGGACCGCATAAGCGAGATCGACTGGGCGAGGGCGCATGCCGCGCTCAAGGCAGACGGCTGGGCGAGGCTCGGGCGTTTGTTGAGCGATGGTGAATGCGCGGCGCTGATCGCGGCATATGAGGAAGACGCGCTTTACCGCTCGCGCGTCGTCATGCGCCGGCACGGCTTCGGGGAAGGGGAATATCGCTATTTCGCCGACCCCGCGCCGGAGATCGTCTCGGCATTAAGAACGAAGCTCTACGACCGTCTTGCGCCCCTCGCCAATGAATGGGCGCAGGCGCTGAAACAGGACCGCGCCTATCCGCGCGATCACGTGGCCTATCGCAAAGTCTGCGCGAAAGCCGGGCAGAAGCGCCCAACGCCGCTCATCCTCAAATACGGGCCCGGCGATTATAATCGTCTGCACCAGGACCTTTATGGCGGCGAAGTATTTCCGATCCAGGTCGCTATCCTGCTGTCAGAGCCCGGCCGCGATTTCGAGGGCGGCGAGTTCGTGATGACCGAGCAGACGCCGCGCCGCCAGTCGCGCGCCATGGTCGCGCCTTTAGAGAAAGGCTCGGCAATCGCCTTTGCGGTGAATGAGCGCCCCATGGAAGGCGCGCGCGGAACCTATCGCGTGAAGATGCGTCACGGGGTTTCAGAAGTGAGAAGCGCCGCCCGCTACTGCCTCGGCGTCATCTTTCACGACGCTTCTTGAGGCCGAACCTTTTCCAGCACGATGTCGTTGTGCATGCGCCCTTCTTCGATGAGCTCCTGCACCCGTGCGCGATGCTCTTCGCCTGCGGTCAGTTTCGAGATATCGCAGATGAAAAGCAGGTAACGGGTTTCGCCTTCCGCGGCCCCCGCATAGCCGCGGATTTCGACGGGGAAGGTGTCGCCGTTATGGCGGCAGGCGCGCCGGCCCGCGATCAGGAAAGGCCCGCGCCTTTGCTCTTTCAGGTCCGCGCTGATGCCGGGCAGGAAATCGTCGATGGTCCGGCCCAGAAAGGCGCTGTCCCGGCGCCCCAGACAGGCGCGCGCGGGGTCGTTGCCGCTTAGAATGCTGAAATTCCCGTCGCAGGCGACGATCATGTCCGGCGCGGCCGTCATCAGGCCCTTCAGGAAGGCGTCATAGCCCGCAAACCCGGCGGCATAGGCGATTTTGTCAGACATGGCCGGCCATCCGGGCGCAATCCAACGGGACTTCAAACGCTTTTGAAAACAGCATCTTCGCTATCCTTCACCCCCCGCGAGCCGGATCGGCACGAGGCTGAGTAAACGACTGCAAGCTGATAATTTTCTTAAGTTTTTGACGAGTTAGGTTACCAATAACCTTACAATCAGGGGACGAGGCCATGGGGGCTCTGGGCGGGCTCTGGAAAACTTCCCCGCTTCGGCGGCGCCCGAATCACCGCCCAGTGTCCCCATGACCGCACAAGCAGCCCTTACGAACGCCGACGCCGCCATGCCGCTGATCGATCTGCCCGCCATGGGCGAGAGCGCCTCGGGACGGCGCTGGCGCCTGCGCTACGCCGATGAGGGCGTCGCCGCGGCGATCGCCGGGGCCGGCGGCCTCGACCCAGTGCTGGCGAGGATTCTGGCCTCGAGAGGAGTCGGCGCGGACGATACGCAAAGCTATCTCAACCCGTCCTTGCGCGACGCGCTGCCCGATCCGTTCGTTCTGAAAGACATGGAGCGCGCGGCGGCGCGGCTCGCCAAAGCCGTTCGCGACGGCGAGACCATCGGGGTTTTCGGCGATTACGACGTGGACGGAACAACCGCGTCCGCCATGCTGAAGCTTTATTTCGACGCCATCGGCGCCAAGTCGCTCATCTATCTGCCGGACCGCATCACGGAAGGATACGGGCCCACCGCCGACGCCTTCAGGCAACTCCACAAGGACGGCGCGGATCTTATCGTCACCGTCGATTGCGGCGCCGCCGCGCATGAGCCCGTCGAAGCCGCGGCGCAAGACGGCGTCGACATCGTCGTGTTCGACCACCACCAGATGTCGGGGCCGCCGCCGGACGGCGCCGCCGCCGTCGTCAACCCGAACCGTCCGGACGATGCGTCCGGGCTTGGCGGGCTTTCCGCGGCGGGCGTCGTCTTCATGGGGCTCGTCGCACTGAACCGGGCCCTGCGCAGCGACGGCTTTTTCAAGGACAAACCGGAGCCCAATCTTTTGAGCCTCCTCGATCTCGCAGCGCTGGGCCTCGTCTGCGACGTCATGCCGATCACCGGGCTGACCCGGGTGATGGTGGCGCAGGGCCTTAAAGTGCTGGGCGGCGAGGGCAATCAGGGCCTTAAATCCCTGGGCATGCGCGCCGGCATGAAGGGCCCGCCCTCGGCCTATCATCTCGGCTTTCTCATCGGCCCGCGCATCAACGCGGCGGGGCGGATCGGCCATGCGCGCCTCGCTTTCGAGCTGATGACGACGCAGGACCCGGAACGCCGGGAGGCGCTGGTGGAGCGCCTCCACGTCCTCAACGCCGAGCGCCAGGAGATCGAGGCCGATGTGCAGGCCGCGGCCCTGCGCGACATCGAGAGCAATCAGCGCCATGCCGACGACGTCATCGTGACGGCGGGCGAGGGCTGGCATCCGGGCGTCATCGGGATCGTCGCCGGGCGCCTGAAGGAAATCTACGACCGGCCGGTTGTGGTCATCGGGGTCGACGAAGAGACCGGCAAGGGCTCCGGACGGTCGATCACCGGGGTCGATCTCGGCGCGGCGGTGTCGGCGGCGCGCGAGGAGGGCGTTCTCGCCGCGGGGGGCGGCCACGCCATGGCTGCGGGGCTCACCATCGACGCAGCCCGGATCCCCGATTTCCGGCGCTGCCTCAACGAAAAGCTCGCCCGCGCCGTTGTGCTCGCCCGGACCAATCGCACCCTCGAAATCGACGCCGTCGTCTCCCCAAGCGCCGTCACCAAGAGCTTCGCCGATCTGATCGCCTGCGCCGGCCCGTACGGCCCCGGCAATCCCGAGCCCCAATTCGCGCTCACCGACTGCCGCGCGGAGTATCTGAAGACCGTGGGCAAGGGCCACCTTTCCCTGACGCTCGTCAGCGAGACAGGCGAGACCGCCCGCGCCATCGCCTTCCGGGCCGAGGGCGGCCCCCTGGGCGAAATCCTGCGCTCCGGGCGGCGCTTTCATGTGGCGGGCAAAATCCGGGCGGACGACTGGCGCGGCGGCGACGCCGGGCAAATCCAGATTTCGGACGCCGCCCCGGCCCTTTGAAACCGGCTGAAAACTTTTGCATTCCGCGTCACGATTGGGCTTGCATGGGCGCGGGGAGGCGCCTATACAGCGCTTCCTCGTGCGGGCCCTTCGTCTATCGGTTAGGACGCCAGGTTTTCAACCTGGAAAGAGGGGTTCGATTCCCCTAGGGCCTGCCATTTTCCTTCCGAAATATTCCCGCTTTGCTTGCAGGGCGCGCGTCCCACGCGCGCCGCGATGCGGGCGGCGCCCCCATATCGTCATTGATTCCAAAGCTGATTTGCCTAGTATTAAGGCTTGTTAACCGAGTTCCGACAGAGGGGTCAGGGTCATGAGGGGAATTCTCGCAATCGCAGCCGCCGTTTTCGTCGTGTTTGCGCCGGTGACGGCCATGGCGGGAAACCTTTCCAAATCCGAAATCGCCGAGACGCTGTCATCGCAGGGCTATTCGGTTCAGGACGTCGGTCCGAACACGCTCTTCGTGCGCGTCGCCGATTACGACATCCGCATCGACATCATCGGGCCTGATGGCGACATCTCCTACCGCACCTGGCTCTTCGAGGTGGATTCAAGCAATGTCAGCTATAACGTCCTCAATCAGTTCAATAACGATGTGAAATTCGGCCGCGTCTATGTCGACGACGACGGCGACGTGACCTTGCAGATGGACCGCAATGGCGCGGGCGGCGCTTCCATCAAAAACATCGAATCCGATTTCGACGTCTTCTTGATGCTGATAAGTTCCTTCATGGATCATCTGGAATCGCAGATTGTGGCGTAAGCGGACGATTTCATTCGGCGCGTCATGACGCCGTAATGTTATCTAATAACCAGCGCCCACAACCAAGCGGCGAAAAAACCCGAATCACAAACTAAAATAGTGCATTTTTTGCACGAAGGGATTAGTGTTTGCTTGCGGGCGGATTATAGTTAACGAAAAAGAAGACTAGTTTTAGGGCGCGACAGGGGTACCAAGAGCATCATGGACGAGCGGTTTGATCCATCGCGCGGGGAGGATGATACGACCGGCGCCGACGAAGAACGGTTCACCATCAAGGGCGTCGTGAAGTGGTTTGATCCCGCGAAGGGCTACGGTTTCATCATCACGGACGAAGCCGAGGGCGACATCCTCATTCATTCCACCTGCCTGAAAGCCGCCGGCATGACCACGGCGCGCGAAGGCGCCACCGTCGAGTGCGAAGTGGTGCGGCGCGAGAAAGGCTTGCAGGCGTCGAAACTCATTCACATCGATGAATCGACGGCCGCGCCTCTGGCGCCGGCGGCGCCAATTCTCAACCAGACGCCAGCCGGCGATTTCGAGCGGGCGACCGTGAAGTGGTTCAACCGCGCCAAAGGCTATGGCTTTCTGACGCGCGGCGACGGCACCGAAGACATCTTCGTGCATATGGAGACCCTGCGCCGCGCCGGCCTCGGCGAGTTGCAGCAGGGCGCGCGCGTCCAGGTCTCTTACGCGAAAGGCGCCAAGGGCCTTCTCGCCATGGACGTCAAGGCCGATCCGGAAAACTGACCGGGCCGGTCATGTCAGCGCTTGGGGGAGTGCTTATCGGTGCAGCGCAACGAAAGGTCTGCTGGCGTCAGGTCAGACGGTGATCGATCAAGAGCTGCAAGAAAGCAGCCGCGCGGTCGCGGCTTTTTCTTCTTTATGGGGCTTGTTTTCCTTGCGGTCGCACTCGCCGGGTTTGGCCCGTCATTCGTTTTTCCGGTCTTTTCAGGCGACTTTGATTTCCCTTTCCGGGTTTATGCACACGCCATCATCATGTTCGGATGGCTTTTTCTCTATATCGCCCAGGCGGGACTGATCGCTGCGCACCGCCATCGTCTGCATAAAGCGCTTGGGCTGAGTTCTGTTGTCATATTCCCGGCGCTGATGATTTCCATCGTAACGATTTCGGTGAACAGCGTCCTGGCGCCTGTGCCGCCGCCCGTGGAGATCCTGCTCGACAATATTTTCTTCCTGCAACTGGTCGCCTTCTTCCTGACGCCGGTTTTCTTCGTGCTAGCCTTGGCGGCGCGGCGAAAGCGCCCCGATCATCACAAGCGCTACATGTATTTTGTGACCTTCTTCCTGCTCGAAGCGGCGGCGAGCCGGATGACCTTCCTGCCGGGCATGGCGGACAACAGCACCTTCTTGAAGGCGCAGTATTTCTATCTGGACGTTTTCCTGCTGACGCCGCTCCTCATCTATGATTTCAGGACGCTCGGGCGCCTGTCACGGGCGACGGTCATCGGGCTCGTTATTTTCGCCGTCTATCAGGCGATCGCGCTCTTGGTCTGGTACAGCCCGTGGTGGACGGAGGTGATGGCCTGGATCGAACCGGCGCTGGCGGACGCGCTTGGCCGGTCGTGACAAGAGACGAAGACAAACGGCGCGCCGGAGCGGGGGAAAAACAGTATTGGTTGGCGGTGAAGACGAGAGCTAAGAAATTGACTTGTTTTTAGGGTGATCGAGCGGCATAGCTGCCCAATATTCGCCACTCTCCAAGTATTTTAAAAGGCCTAATGCACGTCTAATTCGATGAAATTAAGTCAGTGCCTTGATAGACTCCCATTTGAGTAAAACTATAGCAAAAATAAAAGTAAGTATAAAGACACCATGCACTATCCAAAAAAGTCTGCGCTCCATTTTGGCCAAAGTTCGAAGTTTTTGTTTGTTTTCTTCGCTGGCAACCTGATACGCTAGGGCCTCTTCTTTTCGCTGTCTCTTAGAGGGGCGGTTAAACCAAAACTGATAAAATGTTCTTGGCCACATGACAGCTGAAAATAGTACTGTGCTGAATTTTTTCTGGGCACCTGAATTGAGAGCGTCGAAAAGTTCAGCTCGTGCAATGGCAAAACCACTTACAAAATACAAAAAAATCGCATCACTCAGCCATTCCGGCCATGAAAACGGCAGCCAGTTTGTCCAAATGAACAAAGCCGACCTGATGGATTCGTACATTCCGATTAATGTTGATGGAAACTCTGGCAATTCTAGTCCGAGCCAGCGGGCAAACAAGGCGGCTAGAGAAGTTCCGCCAATTGCTGTACTCACCAATAACTGAGCGCTTCGAAAGGAATAACCGAATAGACTCTGTTTTTTGTCCATGAACGACAACCGCTTGAAGATTGGGTCGCTACCAAAAAGGTACAGTAGAAAGCACCCATTCGTGAATGCCCTAATTGAAAAATAACTATGCCAATTAAAGCACAAAGAACTGTCATCGCAAATAAAGGCCGATTGCAGCGGGTAGGCTTCCGGGTGCTTTCTCGCTGCATTGGTGGTCGAAAAAACTTACACCTTCAATAATTTAGGTGTTGGCGCCCCCGGCAGGATTCGAACCTGCGGCCATCGGCTTAGAAGGCCGGCGCTCTATCCGGCTGAGCTAGGGAGCCGGTCAGGCCTCGGCGAGTTGCAGCAGGGCGCGCGCGTTCATGTCTCTTACGCGAAAGGCGCGATACCGCCCTAAACAGCCAGTTCTCCGACAGCACTGCCAATCTCCGCTTTTGCGTATACACTCGCCCTTCGCCAGCAAGAAGAAAGGCCGAGTTCCGTGGGAGATGTATTTCCGAAAGTCCGTGTCGCCGCATTTCATGTCGCATCGCCGTTTCTCGATCGCGACGCCTGCGTCGAGAAATGCTGCAAACTGATCGCCGACGCCGCGCGCGAGGGCGCGCAACTGATCGTCTTTCCGGAGACCTTCATTCCCGGCTATCCGTTCTGGATCTGGACGCATACGCCGGCGACAGGCGGGCCGTTCTTCTTCGAGCTTTTCGCCAACAGCGTTGAAGTCGACAGCGAGGCGACGCGCGCCATCGGCGAGGCGGCGCGCAAGGCCGGCGCGTATGTCGTGGTTGGAATATCCGAGCGCGAGGGCGGCACGCTTTACAACACGCTGCTGACGTTCGACGACAATGGCGAGATCGCCGCGCGCCACCGCAAATTGCAGCCGACCTGCGTCGAGCGCACCGTATGGGGGCGCGGCGACGGCTCGGGCCTGCGCGTCATCGACACGCCTTTCGGCAAGCTCGGCGGGCTGATCTGCTGGGAGCATTCCATGGATCTCGCGCGCTATGCGCTGACGAGCCAGGGCGAACAGATTCACATTGCCGCCTGGCCGGCGGGGTCGGCCCTGAGCCACGATCCGAGCTCCGGGGTCTTCGACGATCTTTCAGAAGCGGCGTCGCGCCATCACGCCGCGGCGGGCCAGTGCTTCGTCATCAATGTGCAGTCGCGCATCGACAAGGCGACGCTGGAGCGCCTCGGCTTCGCCGACAAACCGGAGATGATGCGCGAGGGCGGCGGCTGGAGCGCGATCATCGGCCCGTTCGGCAATATCATGGAGGGGCCGCATCGCGACGACGAGCACATGCTGATCGCCGATCTCGACCTCGCAGACATCGTCAACTTCAAATATGTCTCGGACAGCGCCGGCCATTATGCGCGCCCCGACGTGTTGCGCCTCGCCGTCGATTACCGGGAGCAGAAAATCGCAACGCCCATCGAGGCGGAAGCAGACAGCCCCGCGCCGCAAGCGGAAGGCGGGGCATGGCCCCTGCGCCGCGACGAAACCAACGACAATGGCGAGTAGAGAGACGACACTGGCGAGAAGAAAAGCGCGACGGCGCGCCTGCCGGCGAGGACGCCCATCGGAGCCGCGAGCGCAGCGAGCCGGCGCGAGATAGAAATGGCGACCCCGGCAGGATTCGAACCTGCGACCATCGGCTTAGAAGGCCGGTGCTCTATCCAGCTGAGCTACGGGGCCGGTCAGGCAAGCTTAAATCCGAATCGTTGACGAACCTAATGCGTCCAGGGCTTGCGGCGCTTGAAAGAGAAATTGTCGGAATAGGCTTTGGGCTGCGGCGCGGCCTGATGCTCGGCCTCGATCGTGAAAGGCAGACCGTGGCGTTCGGCGTAGGCGACCGCCTCTTCCTGGGTGTCGAACTTGATCCGCACCTGGCCGGAGGTCGTCTCGTCGCCGGAGGTCCAGCCCATCAGCGGATCGACCCGGCGCGCCATGTCTGGCTCGAATTCCAGCACCCAGCGGGCGGTGTTCGCCCTGCCTGACTGCATGGCGTTTTTCGGCGGCTTGTAGATGCGTGCGAACATGGCTCTCCGCATTTTCCTTTTCTGCTTCCGCATGGTCGGGGCGGCAAGATTCGAACTTGCGACCCTCTGGTCCCAAACCAGATGCGCTACCAGGCTGCGCTACGCCCCGCCAACGGCCTCAAAGGCGCTCTGATCGGTCATCTCGGCGGCGATGTAAAGGGTTTAGAGGTCAGTCCAGCGACGGCAGGGCGACAGAGTCCACGTCGTCGGTGGCCGCGGCGAGCTCCATGGGGACGGTCAGCGAGCGCCGGTCCGGGGTGAGGGTGATGGTCCGAGTCACGAAGCCGGCCTTGGCGAGGCGCGCCTTGCGGGGCCCATCGAGCTTCACCCGGCAGGGGGTCTCGCATTCGCCGGCCCCGTCGATCGCCAAGAGCGCGCCTGTGGGCTCGGTATTCACCGTCACCTGCCGGGGGCCGTCCCCGAGGCCGCTAAAGGTCGACATGCAACCGCTCGCCGCAAACAGGGCCGGAGCCAGGACCAGAACCGCCAGAATACGCAAATGCCGCCTCCCTCAAGGGATTATTTCCGGGCCCCCGCCATGGCTATAAAGGCACGTTCGAGGTCGGTTTTCAAATCCTCGATATCCTCGAGCCCGGCGTGGATGCGCAGCACCGGGCCTTCCTCTTTCCAGTCGGTCGCGGTGCGGTAAGCCTCAGGCTTCACGGGCAGGACAAGGCTTTCATAGCCGCCCCAGGAAAAACCGATGCCGAAAAGCTTGAAGGCGTTGAAAAAGACTTTCACCGCCTTGAGAGGGGCCGGCTTCAGGACGACGCCGAAAAGCCCCGAGGCGCCCGTGAAGTCGCGCTTCCAGACGGCATGGCCGGGACAGCTCTTCTGCGCCGGATGGAGAATGCGCGCCACCTCGTCGCGCTTCTTCAGCCATTTGACGAGATCCTCGGCGTTTTCCTGATGGCGCTCGAGGCGGGTCGAAAGCGTGCGCATCCCGCGCAAGGCGAGATAGGCGTCGTCCGCCGAGACATTCGAGCCGAGTTGCAAAAGTGCGTAATAGATTTTCTGCGCCGTCTGTTCGTCGGCGGAGGTGAGCGTGCCGACAAGGCAATCCGCATGGCCGACGAGATATTTCGTCGCCGCCTGCAAGGAAACATCGGCGCCGAGGGCGATGGGCTTGCAGAAATAGCCGGCCGCCCAGGTGTTGTCGACGACAAGCTTGGCGCCGCCCGCATGGGCCGCCCGGGCCAGCGCCGGCAAGTCCTGCACCTCGAAGGTGAGCGAGCCCGGCGATTCCGCGAAGACCACTTTCGTATTGGGCCGCATCAGCGCGGCGATCTCTTCTTCGCCGGCGACAGGGTTGTAGAATGTCGTCTCGACGCCGAAGCGCTTCAGGAACCGCTCGCAGAATTTGCGCGTCGGATCGTAGGCCGCGTCCGTCATCAGGACATGATCGCCCGCCTCGACAAAGGCGAGGAGGGCGGCCGTGCAGGCTTGAAGGCCCGACGGCGCGAGCCGGGTCTCGAAACCGCCTTCAAGCGCCGTCACCGCCTCCTCAAAGGCGCGATGGGTCGGCGTGCCGAGCCGACCGTAACAGATCGACTTCGCGCCTTCGAGATAGTCGTCATAAGTCGGGAAAAGATAGGTGGAGGCGCGCTCCACGGGCGTGTTCACCGGGTGCGACGGGCGTTGATGCGGGCGCCCCGCAACCGTCAGTTTCGTCTTGTCTTTCATGGGGTTTTTCTAACGGAAGTCGGACGCCGCATGAAGGCGTCTTCTCAGCTTATCCCCGCGAATTATCGGGCCGGTGGCGCTCCACATAGCCGGAACGCCGGTCGATCACCGAAAAGCCCAGCCGTTGATAGAGGGGCAGGGCCGCCGGATGGTCGAGGGTGCAGGTCTCGAGCCGCAGTTTTTCCGGCGCGCGCGACCAGGCGAGCTCGATGACGTGGGTGAGGAAATAGCGCCCGAGCCCCCGGCCGGTGAAGTCCGGCGTCAGCCCGAAGAATTTCACTTCGTGAATCGATCGGTCGCGGGCGTCGATTTCCGCCATGCCCGCCGGCGCGCCCCCGGCATAAAGCACGTAAAGATAGACGTCCTCGTCCTGAATGACCGAGGCGAGATCAGCGTCGCTCAGCTTGCGCCGGCTCACCCAGTTATACGGCGCGCCGACAAGGTCGTAGAGATAACGGTAGAAATGCACCGGCGGCTTTTCGGCGCGCATCAGGGCGAGTTTCATCTTCTCCCCGAGGGGCGGGGCAGGCGGCAGATGCGGACGCGCGGACTGCTCCAGATAGGTGATGGTCACCGCAATCTGGTCAGCATCCTCAGGCGTCAGTGACAACGGGGAACGCCGCGTCGTCATGTCTCTCGTCTCCCCATTCGCTCCAGGAGCCGTCATAGACGGCGGCGTTGCGCGCGCCAATCGTTTCCAGCGCAAAGAACAATATCGCAGCCGTGACGCCCGATCCACAGCTTGTGACAACGCGGGAGCCTGGGGCCGCGCCGGCATTGGCGAAAAGGAGCTCCAGCTCCTCCCGGGGGCGCAAGGAGCCGCTCTCGTCAAGGACGAGGCCGAAGGGCAGGCAGGTCGCCCCCGGCATGTGGCCGGAGCGCAGCCCCGCCCGGGGCTCGCTCGCCCGGCCGGAAAAGCGGTCTTCGGAGCGCGCGTCGAGCACCACGGCGCCCTCGGCGAGGGCGGCGCGGACGTCTTCCGCGTCTGCGAAATAATGCGGTTTCGGATCGGTCCTGTAGGCCGTCCGGGTCAAGACGGTTTCCTCCGCCGTGACGGGTTTTCCTTCCTTCAGCCATTTCGGCAGGCCGCCGTCGAGGACAGCGACATTGTCATGGCCCATGACCCGGAAGGTCCACCAGACCCGCGCGGCGGAGAAAAGACCCTTTTCGTCATAGACGACGATGCGGTCCTTGTCGCTGATCCCCATTTCACCGATGGCGGCTTCGAACGCTTCCGGTTCGGGCAGCATGTGGGGCAAGTCCGTTGACTGGTCTGCGATGGCGTCGATGTCGAAAAAGACGGCGCCGGGAATATGCTGCGTCCTGTAATTCTCGACGGCGTCGCCTTGTCCGGGCATGCGCCAGGACCCGTCGATGATTTTCAGATCCTTCTCGCCAAGATTTTCAACGAGCCAGTCGGTAGAGACGAGGGGGCCAAAGGTCATGGGCGTTATTTCTTTTTCGGCTTCGATTTCGGCTTGATGGCCGTCACCTTATAGACCTCGCCCTTCTTGTCATAGGTCGTCCACTCGCCTGTCTGTTCGCCGTTTTCGAAATAACCGGAGCGCAGCCGGGTCCCGTCCTTGCGGAACCATTCCCAATAGCCTTCAGGGACGTCGTTCACCGTCTGGCCGGTCGCCCAGAGGCTGCCGTCCTTGTGATGTTGGGTGAATTTCTTCGGGCGCGGGGCCATCAAGGCCAGGTTAGCCCATCCAGGGCGGGGTCGGGAGGCCTTTTTCCTTCAGGAACGCCGGATTGTAGATCTTCGAGGCGTAGCGGTTGCCGTAATCGCAGAGGATGGTGACGACGGTGTGCCCGGGTCCGAGTTCCTTCGCCAGCTTGATGGCGCCGCAGATATTGATGCCCGAGGAGCCGCCAAGGCACAGACCTTCCTCGCGCACCAGCCGGAACAGCACTTCCAGCATGTCCGCGTCATTGATGCGGAAGCCGTCATCAATGGGCGCGCCCTCGAGATTGGCGGTGATGCGGCCCTGGCCGATGCCTTCCGTGATCGAGCCGCCCTCGGTCTCGTCCTTGCCGAATTTGATGAGGGAGTAGATTTTCGAGCCGCCCGGATCGCTGACGGCAGTCTTGATGTCGCCGTTGCGCTCTTTCAACGCCATGGAAACGCCGGCCAGCGTGCCGCCGGTGCCGACTGCGCAGGTGAAGCCGTCGACCTTGCCGCCGGTCTGCTCCCAGATTTCAGGGCCGGTCGTCGCGACATGAATGTCGCGGTTCGCGACATTGTCGAACTGGTTCGCCCAGAGCGCGCCGTTCTCTTCCGTTTCCGCGAGCTCTTCGGCGAGGCGGCGGGAGTAATGAACATAATTGCCGGGATTGGCGTAGGGGACGGCGTCCACTTCAACGAGCTCGGCCCCGTGCAGGCGCACGGCGGTTTTCTTCTCCTCGCTCTGGGTGCGCGGCATCACGATCTTGGTCTTGTAGCCGAGCGCCGCGCCGACCATGGCGAGGCCGATGCCGGTATTGCCGGCCGTGCCTTCAACGATGACGCCGCCGGGCTTTAAAACCCCGCGCTTTTCCGCGTCGCGGATGATGCCGAGCGCCGCGCGGTCCTTCACCGACTGGCCGGGGTTCAAAAACTCCGCCTTGCCGAGGATCGTGCAGCCGGTCTCTTCGGAAGCCCGCTTCAGTTTGATGAGCGGCGTATTGCCGATGAGGTCGAGCATCTCTTGAGGGGCGTTGGGGGCGGCGGTCATGGGAAAGCAAACTCCGGCGGGTATAGGCTGATGACTGGTCTTATAAAACGATTGAGGGGAAATAGCCCAATCCTCGCAGGAGTTTGAAGGCAGTATTTCTAAAAAGGGGCGGAGATATGGTGTCGGTAGGGATTTACGCTGGAAATGCAAACACCCCTCTCCGTTGCTGGAGAGGGGCGCGTGACAGCTAAATATAGAGCATCGAAACAGATGGCGACCGCCAGATGCCGACTGTCGCTCAGACTTGCGCATATCCACCATCTACGAAGACCTCGCTTCCGGTCATGAAGCTGCTGTCGTCAGAGGCTAGAAATGCGGCGACAGCGGCTGTTTCGGCTGGATCTCCGAGCCGGCCCAGCGGCGTTTTGTCGGCGAAACCGGCGACGATTTCGTCGGCGGCGCCCGTCTGATCGAAAAGCGCGGTCAAGGATTGGGTCGCCGTCGCGCCTGGAGATAGGACATTCACCCTGACCCCGGCGCCTTTGAGGTCGAGCGCCCAACTACGGGCAAAATTGCGAACCGCCGCTTTTGAAGCGCTGTAAATGCTCATCGCTTCCGTTCCAGTGACGCCCACGGTCGAGCCGGTCAGAATGATGGAAGCCCCTTTATTGAAATGCGGGAGCGCCTTTTGAACGGTGAACAGCGTGCCTTTGACATTGATATCGAATGTCATGGCGTAGTGTTCAGGCGTGATGCTGCCGAGCGGCGCGAACTCTCCGACGCCTGCATTGGCGAACAGAATGTCGACGCCTCCCTTTTCGGATTTTACCGTCGCGAACAGTCGCTCAAGGTCTTCAAGTTTGGTGGTGTCGCCCTGAATGGCGCGCGCATTGGAGCCAAGCTCTGAAACAGCCGCGTCGAGCGCGGCCTGCCGGCGTCCAAAAACATAAACATACGCGCCCTCAGCCACAAAGCGTTTGGCGGTTGCGAGACCGATCCCGCTTGCGCCGCCAGTAATGACAGCGATTTTTCCTTCGAGCTTTCCCATCTTGCGATCTCCTATGGTTGGGAACAACGCGAAGCTAAGGGGTGGTTTCCCATGAACAAGTATGCACCTTTTGGTAAGTAATAAGAATGGACGAAAAATCTGACGCTTCGTTTCCTTTTATTTGCGGCCTCGACGCTGCGCTTCGCGTCGTTGGCGGGAAATGGAAACCGCTCATCCTTTATTTCCTGAATCCCGACCCGAAGCGCTATGGCGAACTCAAGCGCGCGGTGCGCGGCGTCAGCGACAAGGTGCTGATCCAGCAGTTGAAGGAGCTTGAAGCGCACGGGATCGTACAGCGTACGGATTACAAAGAAATTCCGCCACGCGTGGATTATTCCCTGACGCCGCGCGGCAAAAGCCTGATTTTGACCATGGCGCCGTTATGCGAGTGGGGCGAGAAAAACGCGGAGACCATTGCCGCGGCGTTATCGGGGCAAAATAAGCCAGGATAGCGAACTTCTCTTTTAGTCTTTTTTCTTATCCAGCGCTTTCGCCTCGTTCCAGACTGCCTCCATCTCGTCGAGGCTTGCGTCTTTCAGGCTTTCGCCGCGCTCCGCAAAAGTCTTCTCGATATGGCGGAAGCGGCGGATGAATTTTTCATTCGCCCGGCGCAGCGCGCTTTCGGGATCGATGTCGAGATGGCGCGACAGGTTCGCGAGCACGAACAGAAGATCACCGAACTCTTCCTCGATGTGCTCCTTGTCGGCGCTTTCCATCGCCTCGGTCAGCTCTCCGGTTTCCTCGGCGATCTTGTCGAGCACCGCGCGCGCGTCCGGCCAGTCGAAGCCGACGCGGCCCGCGCGCTTTTGCAGCTTCACGGCGCGGGTGAGGCCGGGCAGGCCCGCCGGCACGTCGTCGAGGAGGCCGTCGGCGCCTTTCGCCTTGCGCTCAGCCGCCTTCTGCTCTTCCCAGGCCGCCGTCTGTTCCTCCGCGGACCGCATGTCGCCCTCGCCGAAGACATGGGGGTGGCGGCGGATCATCTTGTCCGCAATCGCCTGCGCCACGTCGCCAAAGGTAAAGAGCCCTTCTTCCTTCGCCATCTGGGCGTGGAAGACCGACTGGAAGAGAAGATCGCCCAGCTCTTCCTTGAGGCCGGCCATGTCGCCACGCTCGATGGCGTCGGCGACCTCATAGGCCTCTTCGACCGTATAGGGCGCAATGGTCCGGAAATTCTGCTCCAGATCCCAGGGGCAGCCGCCGTCCGGGGCGCGTAAACGGGCCATCACCTGCAACAGGGCGTCGATTTTCCGGGCGTCCTCGGAAGGGGCGCCGGTCTGGCGTTGGGAGGAAGCTGCATCACTCATAGGGCGAACTTTCCGGTCTGACTACGAAGAGGGCGATATCTGCTCCTGCCGCCCGGATTAGAGAACATTCCAGTCAAAGGCCACCTTGGGCCCGTCGGAGTGTCCGACAATGCTTGCATTTACCGCGTGGCTCAGCCATTCAGACGACCTTCAAAACAGTAGAAGGAACGACCCTCATGCCTATCCAGGAAGCCAAATATATCTGGCGCAACGGTGAAATGATCCCCTGGGCCGAGGCGACAACCCACGTAATGACCCACGGTCTCCACTACGGGACCTCGGTGTTCGAAGGGATGCGCGCCTATAACACGAAGCATAAGGGCGTATGCATTTTCCGGAACCGCGAACATATTGAACGGCTGTTCTTTTCGGCGCGCGTCTATCGCATCGACATCACCAAATACTCCGTCGATGAGATCATGCAGGTCTGCAAGGATGTCGTCGCCAAGAATGATCTCGACAGCGCTTATATCCGCCCGCTCGCCTGGCTAGGTTATGGCGAGATGGGGCCGGCGTCTTTCGAGGCGCCGTCGGAACTCATGGTTGCGGCGTTCCCCTGGGGCGCTTATCTCGGCGATGAGGGCCTCAAAAACGGCATCGACGTCGCGTTCTCAAGCTGGCGGCGCAACGCGCCGGGTACAACGCCTTCGGGCGTCAAGGCCGGCGGCAACTATCTGTCGAGCCGTCTTGTCTCGCAGGAAGCAAAGCTCGCCGGCTTCGCCGAAGGTCTGGGCCTCGCCCATGACGGCACTGTGTCGGAAGGCGCGGGCGAAAATATTTTCGTGGTGCTGAACGGCAAGATCTATACGCCGACTGCGGCGTCCTCGATCCTTTCCGGCATCACGCGCGACACGGTGATGACGCTGGCGAAGAAAGCCGGTTATGAGGTCGTCGAACAGTCGATCCCCCGCGAGATGCTTTACGCGGCGGATGAAGTGTTCCTGACGGGCACCGCGGCGGAGATCACGCCGGTGCGCTCCATCGACCGCCTGCCTGTAGGCAAGGGCAATCGTCCGGCCACGTCGCAAATTCAGGATATGTTCTTCGGCCTCTTCTCCGGCGAGACCAAGGACGAATGGGGCTGGCTCGACCCGGTGGCCTAAGCCTCACAAAATTCCGATCAATGAAAAAGGCGGATGCGAGAAATCGCATCCGCTTTTTTGTTGAGCCGGTTTTCACCGCGTGTCATGCCCGGGCTTGTCCCGGGCATCCAGTCTTAAGGGCTGGATCGCCGGCATAAAGCCGGCGATGACACGTCAAAACGTTTTTCGCCTACTCCTCCGCCTGCGGAGCGAGGCGCAAGGCGTCCATGATCACGTGGAAGATGTAGTTCTGTTCGACGACGCCGGAGAAGAGATAAGCGCCGGGCCCCGAGGCGTAGATCGTCACGTCCTGACCGCCATGGGTCTCCGATCCCGTGGGCACGAGGGAGGGCTGATGGTAGTCGAGACCTTCGACGGTTTCGGCGTCGCCCACGGGCCGCCCGCCGGAAAGATCGACGCCGTCATGGAAGACCGCGCCCGGCCCGTTGGCGTAGCCCAGCGTCGGGTAGGGCTTGCCGTCATGCGCCTCATACGGAACCGCCTTGCCGTCTTCGTCGAAATAACCGGCGAGGCCGAGAATGTTGTTGCCGATTTCCGGATAGCCCGCGAAGGACATCGTATGGCCGTGATCGGCTGTGACGACGATCAGCGTCTCCGCATCGTCCGTCATCTCGGCGGCTGCGGCGACGGCCTGGGCGTATTCCTGCGCGTCGATGAGGGCGCGCGCGGCGTTGCCTGCGTGATGGGCGTGATCGACGCGGCCCGCCTCGACCATCAGGACGAAGCCGTCATCGTCGCGCGACAGAATTTCGATCGCCTTGCGGGTCATCTCTTCGAGGGAGGGCTCGCCCGCCGCATCGGTTTCGCGGTCCGCTTCGAATTCCATATGCGAGCCTTCAAAGAGGCCGAGCACGCGCGGGTCCGCCGCCGGATCGATGGCGTCGAACTGCGCCTTGTTCCAGACGAAAGCGTGGGCGTCCGATTTCGAGACCCATTCGGCGGCGAGATTGCGTCCGTCCTTGCGCCCGCCGCTGCGCCCGTCGTCTTCCGGGTCCTTGGCGTCCTCGGGCAGGAAGTTGGCGCGCCCGCCGCCCATGGCGAAATCGACGCCGTCCCCATAGGGGAAATCGATGAGCTGGCTGGCGATGTCGCGGCAGCCGGCTTCATACGCGCCTTCGGGCAGGTCCGCGTCCTTTTCCCAGTCGCGGTCGGGCACATGGGCGTAAGTCGCCGCCGGAGTCGCATGGGTGAGGCGCGCGGTCGAGATAACACCCGTCGCCTTGCCGGCCTGTTCGGCGAGCTCGACGAAGGTTGGCGCGTGAACCTTGAGGCTCGCTTCGCAGTCGCTGCGCGGCGATTCCTTCCTGACGGCGATCAACCCTGCACGGGTTTTGAATCCTGTGGACATCGCCGTCATGGTGCCGGCGGAGTCAGGCACCTGCGCATCGGTGTTGTAGGTTTTCGACATGGCGAGGCTTGGGAAGCGCTCAAAGGAGAGAAGATTTTCCTCGCCGATTTCGCCCCGCGACTGGCCGTCATAGATGCGCGCCGCCGCAACCGTCGTCGGGTCCATGCCGTCGGCGACAAAAAGGATGACGTTTTTCGCCGCGCCTTTGACGGGCTTCACTGTCTTCCTCTGGGCGAGGGTCGCTTGCGCGCCGTCGAACCAGGCGTCGCCGGTGGCGGCCGCTTTCGGCGCCGCGCCGGCGCCTGCGGGACCGGCGCTCGCGCAGGCGGCGAGGCTCGCGCTCATCAGCAGCGCTGCATATAACTTCATGGGTTTGCTTCCTGTCATGACTTCACTCGCCTTCTGTCTGCCGCGTCCATGCGACAGAATTATGTAGATCCGCGCGGCCCCGCCCTTCGGATCAGACTGCTTTATAGGCTGGTTCCGCCCTCAAAAACCATGGCAGTATCGCGCGGACCGGCGTCAGACCGGGGCGCAGAAACGGGGCGGAGCATGTTGAAACTGTTGAAGTTTGCCGGAATCGCCTTGCTCATCCTCCTGGCGGGCGCGGCGCTTTACCTCAGAACCCCGGCGCCGGGCGCCTTCGACGCCGAAGCCGCAAAAGACGCGGCGGCGGCCTATGACGCGCGGATCATCCGCGACGCGTTCGGCGTCCCGCATATCTATGGCGCGCGCGACGCCGACGTCGCTTTCGGGCTCGCCTACGCCCACGCCGAAGACGACTGGGCGACCATCGAAACGGTTATTCTTTTCTCCCGAGGCGATCTTGCCTGCCGCGACGGGAAGGACGCCGCCATCACTGATTACCTGGTGCGCGCCATGGGCTCCGCCGACGACATCGCCGCGCGCTATGAAACCGATCTCGTTTCGCGCACCCGCGCGCTCGCGGAAAGCTATGCAGCAGGGATCAATTTCTATTGCGCCGAAGACCGCGCGCGCTGCGGCCGGCTCGCCTTGCCCGTCAGCGGCAAGGACGTGGTCGCCGGCTTCGCCGCACGCCAGCCCTTTTTCTACGGTCTCGACGATGAGCTCACGAAACTTTTCGACGGCGAGGTGGAAGTCGAACAGCGCGCGGGCAACGCGCGCGAAGCCCTGCTTCAGGTTCCCAAAGCGTTCGAGACGGGATCGAACGCTATCGCCGTTGCGCCGGTGCGTTCCGCCGACGGCCATACGCGGCTGATGGTGAATTCGCATCAGCCCTATACGGGCCCCGTCGCCTGGTATGAGGCGCGGGTCAAATCCGAAGAAGGCTGGGACATGATCGGCGGGATCTTTCCCGGCGCGCCCCTGATCCTGCACGGCGCCGGGCCTGATCTCGGCTGGGCCTTCACGGTCAACAAGCCCGATCTCGTGGACGCCTACAAGCTCGAGGTCGACGACGCCAAGAAGCCGTCCATGTACCGTTTCGACGGGGGCTGGCGCGAGTTCGACGTCAAGAAAATCAAATTCCGGGTGAACCTGTGGGGGCCGTTCAGCCTGCCGGTGACGCGCCGGGCCTTAACCTCCGTTCACGGACCGGTTTTCGAGACCGACAAGGGCTGGTTCGCGGTTTCCTATGCGGGGAGGGGCGAAATCCGCGCCCTTGAGCAATATTACCGCATGAACCGCGCCCGCGATTACGCCGAATGGCGCGCGGCGATGGAGATGCTGGCGCTGCCGAGCCTCAACGCCGTTTACGCCGACGGCGACGGCGTCATCGCTTATTATTACAATGCGGCGATCCCGAAACGCGCGGCGGGGCCCGACTGGTCGAAAGCCCAGGACGGGTCCGACCCGGCGCTCCTCTGGGACGGAACGCGCAGCCTCAACGACGCGCCCCAGGTGGTGATGCCGCGCTCCGGCTATGTGGTAAACGCCAATCACACGCCGTTTCAATCGTCCGGCGAAGGCGACAATCCCGATCCTGAAAACTTTCCGCCCCATTACGGCGTCGATACGCGCACCACCAATCGCGGCATCCGTATTCAGGCGCTATACGGCGGCGATCCCTCCATCACTTCGGAAGAGTTCGTCGCCTACAAGATGGACGATGTTTACGCCAAGGATTCCCGCGTTATGGCGCTGGTACGCGACCTCGCCGCCGGCGACGGGGAAGGGCTCGAGGAAGAACGCGCCGTGCTCGCCGGCTGGGACGGCGCCGTGACGGAACAAAATCGCGGCGCGGCGCTTGCTGTCCTGACCGCACAACGGGCGCGGGGCTATCTCCTCAATGATGAAAACCCGGAAACGCCCGACTATGAGACCGCGCTGCGCGAGACCGCCGCGGAGCTGAAAGAGAAATTCGGGCGCATCGACCCTGAATGGGGCGAGGCCGTGCGCTTGAAGCGCGGCGAGGTCTCGCTGCCTTTGAATGGCGGGCCGGACACGCTGCGCGCCGTCTATCCCGACCGTGACGGCGACGGACCGCTAAAGGCGGTCGGCGGCGACACCTATATTCTTTATGCGGACTGGTCCGGCGCGGGCGACGTCGAGATCAGGACCATCCACCAGTTCGGCGCGGCGACGCTCGACAAAACCTCGCCCCACTACGCCGACCAGGCGCCGGTCTTTGCGGCGGAAGAGTGGAAAGAGCCGCCCATGGAATTGGAGGCGCTGCTGGAAGAAGCGACGCGCGATTACCGGGTGGGAAAAGGGCAGGAGTGAAACTGAAGCTTTCCTCCTGGATACCGGTTTGCGACTCGCCACGCTTTAAGCGTGGCGCCCATAAGCATTTCATTTTGAAACTGGCCCCCACGGTCAAGCCGTGGGGAGGCGAGACATTAAAAGGTTTCGACGCGCAAGGCTAAGCCAGCCCAAACGTCTCCAGCGCTGCTTTCGCGATGGGCTCGCCCCATTCCTGCACGAAGTGGCCGGCATTGGCGATTTCCAGCGGCTCGGGGCAGCCCTTGATCATTTTCTGAAGCGCCCTCATGGCGGGCGGGCCGAGCACCGGGTCCTGCATGCCGACGGCCATAAAGCTCTCACCCGTCCAGTCCTCTGACCAGAACTTCCGCGCGGCAAGCGATGTTTCGACGCCTTCTTTCGACTCCGGCGTCAGGTCCTTGCCCTGCTCCTTCAGCATGACGAGTTCGGGGAAACGCCGAACGCCGCCCTTATAGGACTTGTCGGGGAAGGGCGCGGCGTAGGCGGCGGCTTCTGCGTCGGTGAGAACCGGCGTCGCGCGCTTCATCAGCGCCGCCACATCAAGATCGGGCTGGGAGCGGTTGAAGGCGCGCCACATGGCGAAACCTTCGGGCGCTTCCTCTCCGGCAGGGAGGCCGGTGTTCATGACGATGGCGCGCGTATAACGCTGCGGCGCCGCCATGGGGAGCGTCAGGCCGAGAACGCCGCCCCAGTCCTGCACCACGAGACAGACGTCTTTCAAATCCATGCGCTCCACAAAGGCGAGGAGGGCGTCGCGGTGAAAATGGTATGTATACGTCTCATCGTCGACGGGCTTGTCGGAGCGTCCGAAACCGAACATGTCGACGGCGACGGCGCGATGGCCGGCGGCGGCGAAGACCGGGATCATCTTGCGGAAGAGATAGGCCCAGCTCGGCTCGCCATGGATCATGAGGAAAGTCGGCCCCTCGCGCTGGCCGTGATCCACATAATGCATCCGCAAGCCCTCGTATCCGGGCAGATCGTCGATATAGCGGGGCGTATAGGGCCAGTCGGGGAGGTCCTGAAAGCGCTCGTCGGGGGTTCGCAAGGCGTTGATTGTCATGAAATTATTCCCTCCGGTTGTTTTCTTCCGCGCCGGCGCGGCTATAGTCGCGCGCGAGGAAAGACACGTAAACCGCGAAGGGCAGTAAGAATGACGGAACATGTTTGCGATCTCGCCGTGATCGGATCGGGACCCGGGGGCTATGTGGCGGCGATCCGCGCCAGCCAGCTTGGGCTGAAGACCGTCATCGTGGAGCGCGACGCGCTCGGCGGGGTCTGCCTCAACTGGGGGTGCATTCCCACGAAGGCGCTCCTGCGCACCGCGGAAGTCTACACCAACATGAAGCATGCCGAGGAGTACGGCCTCAAGGCCGAGAATATCAGCTTCGACCTCGAGGCGGTCGTCAAGCGCTCGCGGGGCGTCTCGGCGCGCATGGAGAAGGGCGTCACCGGCCTGATGAAGAAGAACAAGGTCGAGGTCATCAAGGGAACCGCGCGCCTCGAAAAGGGCGCCGCTGCGCCGCTGGTCAAGGTCAAGACCGAGAGCGGAGAGGACACGATCAAAGCGAAACACGTCATCCTCGCCACCGGCGCGCGGGCGCGCACCATCCCCCAGGCGGGCCTCGAGCCTGACGGCAAGTTCATCTGGACGGCGAAAGAGGCGATGGTCCCCGACGTCATGCCGAAAAAGCTCCTCGTCATCGGGTCCGGCGCCATCGGCATCGAGTTCGCGAGTTTCTATAACGCGCTCGGCGCGGAGACGACGGTGGTGGAGATGGTCGACCGCATCCTGCCCGCCGAAGACGCGGAGATTTCGAAGTTCGCCGAGAAGCGCTTCAAGAAGGCGGGCATGAAGATCCTCACCTCCGCCAGCGTCGACAAGCTGGAGAAGGGCGCCGACAAGGTGACCGCGACCGTCAAGCTGAAAGACGGCAAGACCGAAACCGTGGAGGCCGACCGCGTCATCCTCGCCATCGGGATTACGGGGAACACGGAGAATATCGGGCTCGAAGCGGTCGGCGCCAAGGTCGAGCGCGGCCATGTGGTCGTCAATGAATGGCTGGAGACGGGCGTCAAGGGGCTCTACGCCATCGGCGATCTCGTGGGCGCGCCCTGGCTCGCGCACAAAGCCTCGCATGAAGGCGTCCTCTGCGTCGAGAAAATCGCCGGCGTCAAAGGCCTTCACCCCATGGAGGTCGACAATATACCGGGCTGCACCTATTCGAACCCGCAGGTCGCGAGCGTCGGGCTTACCGAGGCCCAAGCCAAAGAGGCGGGCCGCAAGGTCAAGATCGGGCGCTTTCCCTTTGTGGGCAACGGCAAGGCGATCGCGCTCGGCGAGCCCGAAGGCATGGTCAAAACCATCTTCGACGAAAAGACAGGCGAGCTTATCGGCGCCCACATGATCGGCGCGGAAGTCACCGAGCTGATCCAGGGCTTCGGCCTCGCGCGCTCCATGGAGGGTACGGAGGAAGATTTGATGCACGCCATCTTCCCGCACCCGACGCTCTCGGAGATGATGCACGAAGCGACCCTCGACGCCTATGGGCGCGTGATCCACGTCTAGGGTTCGCGCCCCGTCAAGACGCGGGGGGCGTTTGCCTGTTAGGCTGCGGCGAAAACCGCCGCGCGCCGGCAGGGAGGAGCTCTCATGAAACCGATCATCAAACGGATTATCGCAGCGCTGGCCGCGACGGCGCTCTTCGCCGCGCCGGCGGCCGCCGAGCCTCAGACCACGTCGGTCAATGTTCCCGTGGTCGCGCATCCGGACCCGGAGTCGCTGTTCACCAGCCCCGACCCGAAACTGCACCGCAACAAGCAGACGGCAATGAAGATCATCAAGGAGCTTCTGGAGGCCGGGCGCTGGGACCGCGCGGACCAGTACCTCACCGAGCGCTACATCCAGCACCATCCGGGCGCGGCGCCGGGCCGCGAAAACCTCGTGCGCTATTTCACCGAGCGCCCCGGCTACGCGCCGAAGCCGATCCCTGAAAAGATGCAGACGCCCGTGGTCGCGGTCATCGCGGAGGGCGACTTCGTCACCGTGCTCTACCGCCGCGAGGTCCAGCACCCCGACGACCCGTCCCTGACCTACACCACCACGGGCTTCGACACATGGCGCTTCGTCGACGGCAAGGCCGACGAACACTGGGACCCGGACGTGTTGCCGGGTACGGTGGAGTAGGCTAGCGAATTAGGACGGGGTGCGGATCGCGCGATTTATGGAGGGCACGGAAGAAGACCTGATGCACGCCACCTTCCCGCACCCGACCCTCTCGAAAATGATCCACGAATCTGTACTTGATGTAGATGGTAGAGTAATACATATCTAAACACAGTATCTCTTAGATATCAGCCATACGATGACACTTAAGCCATCAGTGCAACGCCATGTAGAGCTATTAAAAGAACTTGCAAAGGATGAGCCTTTCACGGTTTTTCTGTGTGGCCCAACGTTAAGGGAAGACAGTCCGAATCCAGCTGCTCAGTTGAGGGGAAAACTTATCGCTGAATTAGAAGCGAACGGGTTTGAAGTTGTTTTGGGTGAAGATGATGGGCTAGAGAATCAACGGCTAGATTTTGGCCTCAATGCTCAAGATAACGAGCTGGAATTTGCTAAAGGCCAATGCAACGCTATTATCATCATAGCCGATAGCGTTGGTTCGTTTTGTGAGTTTGGCTTATTTAGTTGGCATTATGTCCATGAGAACGGGCATCTAAACAAATCACCAAAACCAGCGTTTATAGTTCTTGTCGGTCACCAGCATGAAACCGGGGCAAGCTATTTCAATGAAGGCCCTGTCAGATCATTGTTAGGGTTTGGCCACACCTATTACATCGATTTTGAGTCTTACGAGGTCCAAGAAATCACAAAAATATTGGCGAATAAACGAAGCATTCAAATTCTGGACAAACGAGGACGACCAAGGGGTGAGTAATGCGCCGTGCATTTAATCAACAAACCCTTCTATGGATTATTGGAGTAATTCAGCCGGCGGCACCGAATGAAATTCGGAATTATCTATTAGCGGCATTCAATAAGGATGAATCTCTTCCAACCATCGATGAAATTCAAAAATTTTGCTTTGAACAAGAGAGGCTTGGCCGGCTTCTCAGAATCCGCCGCTCACCGAATTTATTTTCGCTTACCTTGGGGGGTAATGCCTATTTTGACCGCGAGTATAGATACGCTCGTGATAGAGAGCGTATCTACTTGTTAAAAACGGCCCATCGCGCTAGAATAGGGAAGTCGCGTGAGGAGCTTGTTAAGGAATCGGGCGGCGTTTCGCCGTCTGTAGATGCAAGAACACTCACAAAAAGGGGCGAGGCCAATAAATCTGGACTCGTCGTCCCTAGAGTCCAGATTTATTGGCCTCGCCTTTCAAAGCAGTTTTCATCTAAAACTGGTCCATTGCAAACCTCACGCGACACCGATTTCAATCAATATCTTTCATTCTCTAATGCCAAGCAGCTTAATTTGGCTAGTAATAGCCATAGTGAAACCCTCGAAATCAGCGCCAATACAATGGGGTTGATGATCGGAATATCTCCGGGGCTAATTGTTAGCTTTCTTCGAAAGCCTGAAAAACATTGGCGTAGCTTTTCTTTAAAGAAAAAGTGTGGTGGCGAACGCATCATTGAAAGTCCACGCTTGTACTTAAAGATAGCGCAGCAATTCTGTAATGATTATCTTTTTCATGTATTACCTGTGCATGAGTCTGTGACATCATACCGACCGCGCTGTGGTATTAAAGAAAACGCAGCTCAACATGTTGGCAAGCGTTTTGTGGCTAATATAGATATAGAAAATTACTTTGGATCAATAACACATAACCAAGTGCATTCCTTATTTGTAGCCTGCGGCTTTGATACGATGTCATCATCTCTATTGACCGCTATAAGCACCAAAGATGGTCACCTCCCTCAAGGAGCGCCCACAAGCCCTAGTATTTCCAATGCCGTGCTGTTTGATTTTGACGCCGAGATGGCGGCGTACTGTTTCAGAATGGGCTTAAAGTACACTAGATACGCAGATGACATCACCATTAGCGGTGAAAGCCACAAAACAATTATTGCAGCGCTTACATTCGCAAAAATACGCTTATCCAAAAATGGCTTCAAAGTAAAAGATGAAAAAACTAGGATTGCAAGTCGATACGCTCAACAAAGGGTGACTGGGCTAGTTACTAATTCTGGCGTTCGCCCTCCACGCGTCTTTCGCCGTCGAGTCAGAGCTGCGTTCCATAATGCTTCACTCATGCCAGAGGCATCTATTGCAGAGTTACCAAAACTTCGGGGGTATTTGAATTATCTATCAGGATTTGATGAATTGGCGGCGTCTTCAGAGCTGAAGAGTTATTCAAATGTTATCAAAAAGATTATGTCATTAGCAAAATGATTGCTGAAAAATGTGTTAGTTACTGCCTGCAGCCTCATTCATCTCATCCCACCCGCACCAAACAAACCTCAGCCACCCCATCGCCTTCCGTAAGGCTGATTTCCTCGGCGGCGGTGGGGGAGAGGTCGATGATCCGTCCCTTGACGAACGGGCCGCGGTCATTGACGCGCACTTCCACGGTCTCGCCCGTATCGCGCCGGCGCACCACGAGCTCGGTGTCGAAGGGCAGCCTTTTGTGGGCGGCGGTCATCTCTTCCGGGTCGTAGATCTCGCCATTGGCGGTGAGGTTCCCCGCCAGGGTGTCGTGATAATAGGAGGCGACGCCGCATTGGGGCTTGAGGCTGGGCGCCGGGGGGACGGCCATTTGCTCGCGCGAACAGCCGGCCCCGAAAATCAGGGTGCTGACGGCGGCGGCGATGACGGCGCGAGGGTTCATGGGGCTAATATAGGGCGTCCGGGGCGCGGCGCCTATATTTCGCGGGAAGGGTCTGGGTCGCAGGCATGAAGGCGACGATGACACAAGGGGGAGACGGCTTTCCTGTACTTTCAGAGGGCTTTTCAAAGCATCCGCACTTCCTGTGTCATGCCCGGGCCCCCGGGTCCGCGCAAAGCGCGGCCCGAGGATAAACTTGCCCGGGCATCCAGACTGGATCACCGGCATAAAGCCGGTGATGACACGAGAGGGACCGTAGTGAGCCTGGCAAATCCGTAAGGACACCGCAGAGAGAGCGGCCCTACCGGATTTCCTCATAGAGATCGCGCCATTCGGGGTTCATGGACTCGATCAGGTTGAGCTTCCATTTGCGCGGCCATTTCTTGATATTCTTTTCGCGCTGAATGGCGGCGTGGACGTAATCGTAATGCTCATGCCAGACGAGCAGGGTGACCCCGTATTTCTTGGTGAAGCCTTTATAGACGCCTTCCTTGTGCTCCCAGACGCGGCGCTCCAGATCGCTCGTGACGCCTGCATACAAGGTTCCGTTGCGCCGGCTCGCCATGATGTAGACGTGGTAGAGCTTGCGCATGGCGGCTCCCGTTTCTGGATCACCGGCATAAAGCCGGTGATGACACCGAAGAACGCAACATGCGCCGTCATCTCCGCAAAGGCCGGGCGGGCGCCGTTCATGATAGCACGGGAAGGAAAGGCGGGGATAACTATCCACGGGGCTTTCCGGCGGGGGTATTGTGCGGGAGTCGCGTGTCATATGGACCTTTGTGTCATCGCCGGCTTCATGCCGGCGATCCAGTCGGCCTGGCGTGAAGGTCAGGCTTCTCTGGATGCCCCGGACACGCCGGGGCATGACACGTCGGGAAAACGTCAACCGCCAGTCGGACCCCGTGAAACATTTGTCGTAAAAGGCGCCAAACTCCGCTGAAAGCCTTGAAACAAGCCAAAGCAACGCATCGCGCGTTTGAAATGTCGTAAAATGTTTCACGGGAGCAAACCGGTCTTTGGGGCGCGCCGGGAACGCGGGGCCGGCGGCGCCTGTTCGCCTTACGCAGTCGTCTGAAAGGAGGCGCCCCATGAACGCCGATGCGAAAACAAGAACCGGCGGACCCGGCAAAAAAGAGAAACAGGAAAAGCCTTCCGTGCAGCCGACGGAAGAGCAGCGCGAGGAAGAGGCCATCGAGGATACGGCCCATCATGGCGGGCGCTCGAAATGGCCCGACGCGGACGTCAATCCGGCGCCCGATATCCATGTGGAGGAGGGCGAGGAGGCCGCGCCGGCCGAAACCCATGACCATGATGCGCGCCGCCGCAAGGACAAGGATGAGAATGGCGACGACAGCAGGGGCCGGAAAAAGACATAAAAAAAGCCGCGCGAGCAGGAATGCGTCACGCGGCTTGGAAAGTTTGCTAGCAGCCGGGCAGGGAGGGACCTCGCCCGGCCCGCCAATGCGGCGGCAGGATGAGGGCCGCAAAGACGTGCATGAGGAACCCTAGCCGGGCGCGCCGGCGCGTTTTGTGATCCAGATCACATAAAAGGGCCTTTTGCTGCGGCGGGACGCCGCGGCGGCGCTAAAGCCCGAAGGGGTCCACCGCCTCGAGGCCGAAGGACTTGGCGCGGGTTTCGTAATCGCCGGTCAGCACCTCGTAATGGAGATGCACGATCGACGAGGCGCCGCTCTTGCCGATGGGGCCGAGGGGCTGGCCCATGGAAACGGTCGCGCCCGCGCTAACGCCGGATGCGAAGCGCGCGAGATGGGCGTAGCGCGTGTAGACGCCATTGCCGTGGTCGATGACGATCATATTGCCGTAATCGGCGCGCGAGACCGCCTCGACGATGGTTCCGGCGCCGCCGGCCAGCGCGTCGCCGCCCTGGTCGGAGAAATAGTCGACGCCCTTGTGGAGCTTGCCGTTCCTGTAGCCATAGCCGGAGGAGAGGCAGGCCTTGGTCGCCGGCATGAGGAGAAGGTCGACGCCTTTATAGGTCGTGGTTTCGTCCGCCGCGCCGATGCTCGATCCCGGCTCGCCCTGGCGCGGCTGGTTGGAAATGCGCATTTTACACAGAACAATGCCGTCGCCGCTGGCGATCGGCGCGGGCGAGGGCGCCGGTTTCGGCTGGGGCGCGGGTTCTGGTTCGGGTTTGGGCGCAGGCGCCGCCGCCGGCGGTTCTGACGCGGGCTCTTCCGGCGCCGGCATTTCATCCGTAGGCTGATTATCTTGTTCGGCGGGCGCGCCGGGTTCCTGTTCCTCGCGCTCGCGATAGTCCTTGATCATCTGCTCGACCGTGCCGACCACATAATCGCCGCCCTGCTGCGCGGCGGTCTTCGCGGCCTCGCCGCCCTTGCGCGCCGCCTCGCCGAGGATCGGCGTCAGCAGCGCCCGGCCCTTGGAGAACACCGTATCGACTGCGTTAATGACCGAGGGCGGGGCGCCGTATTTCGTCCCGCCATACCAGCCCGCCGCAAGCAGGATCGCCGGCATGACCGCCATGACCACAAGCCGGCGCAAAAGCCTCAAGAGAGATTTCATCGATACGCCCCCGATTACCCCCGCGCGCCCGGCGCGCCGACAAACCCCGGCGTTACGATATCACGCCAAAACCGGACGGTCACCTTGCGTTGGCGAAAGCGGGCGCCGGCGCCGGCCGCATTAAGCCTTTCCCGGCCGCTCTTAAGAGAACCGGCGCGGGCCTTGGCTTAACGCCCTGAAATAAATGGGCTTTACGAGCGCCGGAAAAATCGCCGGGGGATCGCCCGCAAGGCCTGTCATGGCGCGGGGCTTGCTTTCAGGAGGGCTCTATTCAAGCGACGACCCATAAGGTGTTTTGTAATGAAAAAGACTCTCGGCATCGCCACAGCGATGTTTTTCGGCGCCACGGCGGCCTCCCAGGCGGCGACGCTCACCGTTGTCAGCGCCGACTGCGATCCGACTGAAGCCGCCACGGGCCATGCCGGCTCAGGCCTCAGCTGTTCTTCCGACCCGGCGCGCACGGACGCGGATGCGGTCAATCTCGGCGCCGGCGACGGCGACTTCTATTCTCTCGGCCTTGAGGGCGGCGTCCTCTTTCAACTCGATACCGACTTTACCGGTCCCTCCATGGTTGTCGAAGTCACCAATGGCGGCACAAACCACCGGGAAGCGGCTGAGGTTTACGGCTCGGTCGACGGCGTCAATTTCGATCTTCTCGGCACGGTGACGAACCAGAATGGCGGCGCCACGGTTGGCGGCGCGACATCGCTCAACTTCTCGGGCGTATACGCCTTCCTTGGTTTCCTCGACATTTCGCAAAGCTATTTCGCCGGTCTCGGCGGCACGGGCTCCACGGACGGTTTCGACCTTGACGCGTTCACGGTCACGGAAGTTTCCGAAGTGCCGCTGCCCGCCGCATTTCCGCTCTTCATCGCCGGCGCGCTGGGTCTTGGCGGCGCCGCGCGGCGCCGTCGCGCGAGAAAAGCCTAAACATATGCAGCCTTTTCAAGGCTGATCCGAAGCACTTAGAAAACCCGGCCCCAGCGCCGGGTTTTTTATTGCAGTGTTTTTATCGCCCGCGCGGCGGCGCCAGCTTGCGCAGGGCGCGGCCGGCCTTCACGGCGTCGCGCCCGAACTTCTCGCGGATGGCGTCGATGGCTTTTTCCGTGCGCGCGATTTTTTCATTGCTCTCGCCGAAGAGATCCGGCGGCGCTGAACTTTCACCGGCGAAGGAAAGGCCTGAAAAGCCGACGCCGATCAGGCGATAGGCCTTGCCTTGCGCCGCCTCGTGAAGCATCGGCCTTGCGGCGGCGAAGGCGACCCGCGCCAGATTGGCCGGCTGGTCGAGTGTCGTGCGCCGCGTAATGGTTTTGAAGTCCGCGGTTTTGAGCTTCAGCGTGATGGTGCGCCCCTCGAAGCCCGACGCCTTCATCCGGGCGGAGACTTTTTCGCACAGCTCCCAGAGCACGTCTTCGAGCCATTTCACATCGCGCATATCGGTGTTGAACGTCGTCTCGGAAGAAACGCTCTTGGTCTCGCGCTCAGGTTTGACGGCGCGGCTGTCTTCGCCCTGGGAAAGACGCGCAAGCCGCAGCCCCATTTCGCCATAGCGCTTGGCGAGCGTCGCAGCGTCCGCCTTCTGAAGCTGCGCGATAGTCGTAACGCCGTCCTGCTTCAGTTTCGTCGCCATGGCCCGGCCGACGCCCCAGATCATGGTCACCGGCTGGCGCGCCAGGAACTCTTTGGTCTCCGCTTCGCCGATCACCGAAAAGCCGCGCGGCTTGTCGAGGTCGGACGCCATCTTGGCGAGGAACTTATTGTGCGACAGACCGATAGAGGCGGTGACGCCGAGTTCCGCCTGGACCCGCGCCTGGAGCTTCGCCAGCGTGATGGCCGGCGGCCCGCCATGAATCCGCGCCGTGCCGGTAAGGTCCATGAAGGCTTCGTCGATGGAAAGCGGCTCCACCATGGGGGTCAGGTCCAGCATCATTTTGCGGACCGCACGCCCGACCGCGGCGTATTTCTCCATGTTCGGCTTGATGATCACGGCGTCGGGGCAGGCCTCGCGCGCCTTGAACATGGGCATGGCCGAACGCACGCCATAGGTCCGGGCCACATAACAGGCGGTCGAGACAACCCCGCGCACCCCGCCGCCGATGATCACGGGCTTGTCCTCGAGGCTCGGATCGTCCCGCTTTTCTATGGCGGCGTAGAAAGCATCGCAGTCGAGATGCGCGATGGAGAGCGAAAAAAGCTCAGGATGAGCAGCGATTCGCACCGATTCGCAGGCCGGGCAGCGCCGGACAGGCTCGCCGGGGTCCTCCCGGACGGGCTCGAAACAGTCCCGGCAGAAGCCGGAATATCCGGATTTTTTTTTCATTTAACAATAACTTAACATGAAAGGGCGAATTAAAAACAAGAACCGCCCCGTCAGGATAAACATTCGATTAAGACCTTTTGCGCAAAACTTTCCAAGCGCGCAGCTTATCTGACGGCTATCCGCGCGCGACGGGATAAAAAGGCGTATTATGTCGGCCATGGAAAAGCTCGATTATTCAACCATGCCCAAGACGGTGCTGATCGTTGAGGACAACGAGCTGAACATGAAGCTGTTCCGCGATCTCTTGCAGATTCACGGCTATGAGACGCTGGAGGCCCGCACCGGGCCCGAAGCGCTGGAACAGCTCAAAGAGCACAGACCGGACCTCATCTTGATGGACATCCAGCTGCCGGAAGTCTCCGGGCTGGAAGTGACCCGCGAGATCAAGGCCAATTCCGAACTTGCCGAAATTCCCGTGATCGCTGTCACCGCTTTCGCCATGAAAGGGGATGAGGAGCGGATCCGCCAGGGCGGATGTGAAGATTACATCGCAAAACCTATCTCGGTTGCGACGTTTCTTGAGAAAGTGAAAAGATATTTGGACTAGGCTTTCAGGGAACTAACAAAACCCTAATAGCCATGGGGGCTCCATGACGGCGCGCGTACTGGTCGTCGATGATCTCGAACCGAATGTCAAACTGCTCGAAGCGAAGCTGAGAGCGGAGTATTTTGACGTGATCGGCGCTTATTCCGGCCAGGAGGCTTTGGAACTAGCGGCTCGTGAAAAGCCTGACATCATTCTCCTTGATGTCATGATGCCGGGTCTCGACGGATTCGAAACTTGCAGAAAATTGAAATCCAACCCGGAGACAATGCATATTCCGGTGGTGATGGTGACCGCGCTCGACCAGCAGGCCGACCGTATTGTCGGCCTTGAAGCAGGGGCCGACGACTTTCTCACCAAGCCCGTGGAAGACCTCGCGCTGTTTGCGCGGGTTCGATCGCTGACACGTCTCAAGATGATGACGGACGAGCTGCGCGCGCGTTACGCCACCGGCAAGGATCTTGGGATTGTCGGCAATATCGATCCCGACGCCAATACCGAGGAAGCGCGGATATTCCTGATCGACGACAACGAGGATCAGGCCGCACGGATGATCAGCGCCCTTAACGGCGATGCGCATCATGTCACTCACGAAAGCGATCCCGAAGTGGCGCTCAACCGCGCGCGTCAGGGAGACTTCGATTTAATCCTGGTCAACATGTCGATCGAGGCGATGGATCCCTTGCGCCTGTGCTCATCGATCCGGTCTTTCGAGGAAACCCGTCTGACGCCCATCCTAGCCATTGTGCGCCATGGCGACACCCGCAAGCTGGTGCGCGCCCTCGATATTGGCGTCAACGACTATGTGACGCGGCCCGTGGACAAGAACGAACTCACCGCGCGCGTTTCGACCCAGCTTCGCCGCAAGCGTTATCTGGATCAGTTGCGCTCATCCTTCCAGGTCAGCCTGGAAATGGCGGTGACGGACCAGCTCACCGGCCTTTATAACCGGCGCTATCTCGCGAGCCATCTCTCGGCCATGTTCGACCGCGCCTACTGGACCGGCCGCCCCCTTGCGGTGATGATTCTCGATATAGATCACTTCAAGGAAGTGAACGACAGTCACGGACACGATGTCGGCGACCGCGTTCTGAAGGAATTCGCCGATCGCATTTCCAACTCGATCCGCGGCATTGATCTCGCTTGCCGTTACGGGGGCGAAGAGTTTCTGATCGCCATGCCGGATACGGATTTGAATTTCGCGTCTGTTGTGGCTGAGCGTCTTCGCCAGGAAATCGCGATGCAGAAGTTTCACGTGAACGCCGGACGGGACGAACTGACCGTGACGGTCAGCATCGGCATTGCGTCGACCGAAAACGGGCCTGAAGACGACAGCGCCCAGAAGCTCATTAAACGGGCGGACGAGGCGCTTTACGAGGCCAAAACAGGCGGGCGGAATCGCGTCATCCATAGCGCCGCCTGAAGGACAAAGCCGAATCAACCAACAAAAAAGCCGCCTCAACGGGCGGCTTTTTTAATACCGGAAAAGGCTCGATCTTATTTGATCTTGCCTTCCTTGAATTCCACATGCTTGCGCGCGACAGGGTCGTATTTCTTCAGGACGAGCTTGTCCGTCATCGTACGGGTGTTCTTCTTCGTCACGTAAAAATACCCCGTGCCGGCGGTGGAATTGAGCCGGATCTTGACGGTGGTTGGCTTGGCCATGGGTCGCTCCTCGGGACCTTAATTCGCGCAAAATGAGCGCGGAACATACTCACGACCGATCCCCTGTCAAGCCATGCGGGGCCGATTAAATGCGCGTGAAATCAGGCGTCCGCATCCGGATCGGCGCCCGGACCGGCAAAACCATGCATCCGGTTCGCCCATTGCAGCCCAACCATGGCGCCTTTCGAGGCCGGCAGGAGTAGCCAAGTGGCGAGAAGCATGGCGGGCAGCCAGATAGCGAATTGCAGCGTCAAAGGCGGGTCGAAAACTTGCTTAACGGCCAGCGCCAGCGGGATCATCACATGCCCGACAATGATGATGGTGAGATAGGGCGGGGCGTCGTCCGCCCGGTGACCGGAGAGATCGAGACCGCAGGACGGGCAGGATTCGTTGGTCTTCACATAGCTCTTGAACAGTCTGCCGCGCCCGCATTGCGGGCAGCGATGGCCGATTCCGCGGGTCATGGCGCGGAGCCAGGAGCGCCGATCCGTATCGCCGCCAAAGCTTTGGAGTTCACTCATGGCCGCTTACTTGGCCGTGAAAGCAGGACGAGGCAAGACGCCTAAACAGCGCAGCCGATCACTTCCCGAAGACCCGTTTGAAGATCACATCCACATTCTTGGTGTGATAAGTGAGGTCGAAAAGGCCTTCGAGCTCGGCTTCGGACAGATGCGCCGTTACGTCCTTATCCGCCTTGAGATTGTCCAGAAACAGGCCTTCGCCGCGCCAGGCCGGCATGGCGTTGCGCTGAACGAGGCTATAGGCCTCTTCGCGCGAAGCGCCGGCCTGGGTTAGCGCCAGAAGCACGCGCTGAGAGAAAATCAGGCCATTGAGGCTGTTCATGTTGTCCAGCATGCGCTGAGGATAGACGACGAGGTTTTCGACGACGCCGGCAAGGCGGTTGAGCGCGAAATCGAGGTGCACGGTGGCGTCCGGGCCGATGCCGCGCTCCACCGATGAGTGCGAGATGTCGCGCTCATGCCATAGAGCGACGTTTTCCAGCGCCGGGGTCGCACACATGCGCACGAGACGGGCAAGGCCGGTGAGGTTTTCCGTCAGCACTGGGTTGCGTTTATGCGGCATGGCGGAGGAGCCCTTTTGGCCCTTGGAGAAGAACTCCTCGGCTTCAAGAACTTCCGTGCGTTGCAGGTGCCGGATTTCCGTCGCCAGTCTTTCGATGGAAGAGGCGATGACGGCGAGGGCGGTGAAATAGGCCGCGTGGCGGTCGCGCGCGATCACCTGGGTCGAGACCGGCTCAACCTTGAGGCCCATTTTTTCCGCCACATGCTCTTCCACGGACGGGTCTATATTGGCGAAGGTGCCGACGGCGCCCGAAATCGCGCAAACGGCGATTTCTTCACGAGCGGCCTCAAGCCGATGGCGCCCGCGCTCAAACTCGGCATAGAAGCCTGCGAGCTTGACCCCGAAGGTCGTCGGTTCAGCGTGAATGCCGTGACTGCGCCCGACACAGACATCGTCCTTGTGTTCCAGGGCGCGTTTTTTCAGCGCCTCCAGGACCCGGTCCATGCCGGCGAGCAAGAGATCCGCCGCCCGGGTCAACTGCACTGAAAGACACGTGTCGAGCACGTCCGAAGAGGTCATGCCCTGATGAACGAAACGCGCGTCCTCGCCGATAAATTCAGCAAGGTGGGTGAGAAAGGCGATGACGTCGTGTTTGACCTCGCGCTCGATCTCGTCGATGCGCGAAACGTCGAACTCTGCTTCGCCGCCTTTATCCCAGATGTTTTTTGCGGCTGACGCAGGAATGACGCCCAGTTCAGCAAGCCGGTCAGCGGCGTGCGCTTCGATCTCGAACCAGATCCGGTATTTCGCGGCGTCCGACCAGATGGCCGCCATTTCCGGACGGGTGTAACGCGGGATCATTCGTCAACTCCTGTCAGACGCGGTCGCGCCTGAATCATCATCAAGATCAAGGGTGCCAAGCGCCGCCTCGCCAAGCTCAGATGACGAAGGGGCCGGCGGCCGGGCTCTCTGTCCCCAAATCCACCAGCCTGCGCCAAGCCCCACGCCGAAAGCGGCGAGGAGCAGCGCCCACATATGCACTGCAAGCCAAAGCATGTGAGTCTTTAATGCGCTGTTCGCCTAGCGCTGGTCAATCGTCAGGTAATCCCGTTTCGGCGCGCCGGTGTAAATCTGGCGCGGACGGCCGATTTTCTGGTTGGGATCCTCGATCATTTCCCGCCATTGCGCGATCCAGCCGACGGTTCTCGCAAGCGCGAAAAGCACGGTGAACATATCCGTCGGGAAGCCGAGGGCGCGCAGGGTGATGCCCGAATAGAAGTCGATATTCGGATAAAGCTTCTTCTCGACGAAATACTCGTCCTCAAGCGCGATGCGCTCAAGTTCCATCGCCACCTTGAGGAGCGGCTCATCCTTCACGCCGAGCGCGTCGAGCACTTCGTGACAGGCCTTGCGCATCACCTTGGCGCGCGGATCGTAGTTCTTATAGACGCGGTGGCCGAAGCCCATCAGGCGGAAGGGATCGTCCTTGTCTTTCGCGCGCTTGATGAATTCGGGGATGCGCTCCACGTCGCCGATCTCTTCGAGCATATTGAGCGCCGCTTCATTGGCGCCGCCATGCGCCGGGCCCCAGAGCGAGGCGATGCCGGCGGCGATACAGGCGAACGGATTGGCGCCCGAAGAACCCGCGAGCCGCACCGTCGAGGTCGAGGCGTTCTGCTCGTGATCCATGTGCAGGATGAAGATCTTGTCCAGTGCGTCGCACAGAACCGGGTTCAGTTCGTACTCTTCCGCGGGCACCGCGAAACACATGCGCATGAAGTTCGATGTAAAATCGAGGTCATTGCGCGGGAAGACGAAAGGCTGACCGATGGAGTATTTGTAGGCCATTGCGGCGATGGTCGGCGTTTTCGCGATCATGCGGTGGATCGCAACGCGGCGCTGATAGGGATCGTTGATGTCGGTGGAGTCGTGATAAAAAGCCGACAGAGCGCCGACGACGCCTACCATGATCGCCATCGGGTGCGCGTCGCGCCGGAAGCCGCTGAAGAAATTCTTGAGCTGTTCGTGCACCATCGTATGGCGCGTGATGGAGGTGTCGAAGCGGTCCCTTTCGGCTTTGCTGGGCAGTTCTCCATTCAGCAGGAGATAGGCGACCTCGAGAAAGTCCGAGTTCTCAGCAAGCTGGTCGATGGGAAAACCGCGGTAAAGAAGAACGCCTTCATCGCCGTCGATGAAGGTGATTTTCGATTCGCAGCTTGCCGTCGACGTGTAGCCGGGATCGAAAGTGAAAGCGCCGGTCTGCTTGTAGAGCGCCCTTATGTCGACCACGTCTGGTCCATGAGTCGCCTTGAAAACGGGGAGGTCAGCGGTTTTCCCGCCGATCGTAAAGCTTGCGACATCCGCTTGTTTTAATTCGCTTTTCATGGATTGTGCCCTTATGTTATGCGGCGCATCACCGGCATGTTGCGGCGCACACTACCCAGTTTGGACTAGGGATGCCAGTCCCGTGTCAGGCGGCCTGAGCGGCCAGCCTCGCACGGCTCTCTTCCGGGCCCAGCCCGTACAAAACATCGCCCAGGCCAGGGGAAGGCCTGCCCGCGGTGAGCGCCGCCCGAGCCGGCGGTCCCACAACGCCGAAACCGACATTTTTAGCCGCGGCGAAGGCTTGCAGCTTTTCTTCAAGCGTGGCGGCGGAAGCCCAGAGCGCGTCGTCATCGAGGGCCTCGAGAAGCTCGCTCAATACCTGTTGCGCGCCTTCTTTCTTGAGCGGTTTGGCGGCTTTTCCCTCGATGGTTAACGGGCGCTGAAGGAAGAGATAGGCGGAGGCCTCAACCGAGTCGGCCAGAGTGGCGCAGCGTGTTTTCAGAGAGGCGGCTGAACGTTCCAGACGCGCTTTATTCTCTGCGTCGAGTTGGACGCCTGCGGCCTCAATAAAAGGCGCGGCCAGACCCGCGAAGTCTTCATCGCTCAATTCCGCGACATAATGCGCGTTCACATGGTTGAGCTTGTCGAGATCGAGCCGCGCCGGCGCCTTGTTCAGCCCCTTGAGGTCGAAGATCTCCCTGGCGCGGTCATATGGGATGATTTCTTCATCGCCATGGGCCCAGCCAAGGCGAAGCAGATAGTTGAACAGCCCTTCGGGAAGGTAGCCCTGATCGCGATAGGCTTCGACGCCCAGCGCCCCGTGGCGTTTCGACAGCTTTGCGCCGTCCTGGCCGTGGATCAACGGCACATGCGCGAAAACCGGAACCGACCATCCTAGAGCCTGATAGATCTGGCTCTGGCGCGCGGCGTTGTTGAGATGATCATCGCCGCGAATGACATGGGTGACGCCCATATCGTGATCGTCGACGACAACCGCCAGATTATAAGTCGGCCCGCCGTCTGACCGAACAATGATCAGATCGTCGAGCGCCGCGTTCGGATAAGCGACGCGTCCCTGCACCGTATCCTCGACGAGGGTCTCGCCGTCGCGCGGCGCCTTGAACCGCACCGCGTAAGGCTTATCGGGCGCGGACGAAGGGTCCGCCTCGCGCCACGGGCTTTCAAAACGCACGCCGTCGGCCTTCGCCTTGTCGCGCGCCGCCGCGAGCTCTTCCGAATCAAGATAGCAGCGATAAGCCTTGCCTTCGGCCAGCAATTGTTCGGCGATTTCCCGGTGCCGGTCCTGCCGGGCATATTGCGAGACTGGCTCGCCGTCCCAGTCGAGGCCGAGCCATGTCAGCCCGTCGAGGATCGCCTCAACCGCCGCCTCATTGTGGCGCGCCCGATCCGTATCCTCGATGCGCAGGAGAAACTTGCCGCCGCGCCCGCGCGCATAAAGCCAGTTGAACAGCGCCGTGCGCGCGCCGCCGATATGCAGATAGCCCGTGGGCGAGGGGGCGAAACGGGTGACGACAGGCTGCTGATTATCGGCCATAACTCTCGGACCGGCTCCTTTGTTGCGTGGGGCTTTTCGGGCGGGCCGCGAGATACCATGCGAGGGAGGCGGCGCCTATGCCCCGGCGCCAGGCTCTCATGGGGATGGGGTGAATGGTCGCCGAGCTTGTCAGAACCGGCTCGAAAGGGGCGCGCTTTCCAAAAGCGCCGCCCCTCGCGCGCATCCTTTATCTGGCTGAAAAGAGCGCCCGGCGCTGGGCGGCGCAGGATTTCGCGCGGCTTTCCCTGTGGACGCCGGCGGCCATCGGGCTCGGGGCAGGGCTTTATTTCGGCCTCAAGGCGGAGCCCCATTGGGGCTGGGGCGCCGGCGCATTTGCCACCCTGGCCGGGCTTTTCTTCATGCAACAGGGACCGCTGCGCAAAGCGACGGCGGCGCTGATGTTCGCCGCGCTCGGCTTTGCCGCCGCCGATCTGCGCGCGGCGCGCGTCGAGGCGCCGCAACTGACCCGTGACCTCGGCATTGTCGAGGCCACGGGCCGCATCGTCTCTATCGAGGAAAGCCCCGACCGGCGCCGCTATGTGCTGGCTATCGAAACGATCGAGGGCGTGGCGCCGGAAGACTTGCCGGCCCGGGCGCGCGTCACCTGGCGCGGGGACGGCTTCGAGGCGCGGCCCGGCGACCGCATCACAGTGCGCGCCGGCCTGTCGCCGCCGCCGCCGCCGGTGGCGCCGGGCGCGTTCGATTTCGCGCGCCAGCTTTATTTCCAGCGCATCGGCGCGGTGGGTTTCGCCGTCACTGCGCCGGAGGTCGACGCGTCCGAAAAATCCCTGCCGCAGAAAACCGCCGCCCGTATCGAAACACTGCGGCTATCGCTGGCCGCACGCATCGTCGCGGCCGCGCCCGGCGAGGGCGGGGCTATTCTGGCCGCCATTGTCACCGGCAAGCGGGGGGCGATCACCGAGAGAAGCGAAGCGGCGCTGCGCGACGCCGGGCTTGCGCATCTTCTGGCCATTTCAGGCCTTCATATGGGCCTCGCCACGGGGCTCGTCTTTTTCACCGTGCGCTTCGGACTGGCGGCGTTTGAATCTTTGGCGCTGCGATACCCCATCAAGAAATGGGCCGCGGCGGCGGCGCTTGGCTCCGGCTTTTTCTATCTTATTCTATCCGGAGGCGGATGGTCGGCCCGGCGCGCTTTCATCATGGCGGCAATCATGTTCGCGGCGGTGCTTGTGGACCGGCGGGCGCTGTCTCTTAGAAACGTCGCCATCGCTGCGGTCATCATCCTGCTGACGACGCCGGAAGCGCTGTTCAGTCCCGGCTTCCAGATGTCTTTCGCCGCCGTGACGGCGCTGATCGCCGCCTATGAATGGATGGGCGCGCGCGCCGACCCGAACCGTCAGTTCACGGCCTTCGCGCTGGCCAAACGCTACACGATCGGCCTCGCCGTAACGGACCTGATCGCCGCGCTGGCGACCGCGCCTTATGCGCTGTTTCATTTCAACCGCGTCGCGCTCTATTCGCTGCCCGCCAATATGGCCGCCATGCCGATCATGGGGGCCTTTGTCGTGCCCTTCGCGATTGTCGCGCTGGTCCTGTCGCCGCTCGGGCTCGACGCCTGGGCCTGGCGCGTCGCGGCCTGGTGGATGGAGCTTATTCTCGATATCGCCGGCTGGGTGTCGGGCCTTCAGGGCGCAGTGTCGGTGACGCCGCAATGGCCGCTAGCGGCGATGCTGGCGCTCACCCTTGGCGGCTTGTGGCTGTGCCTGTCGCGCGCGCCGTGGCGGCTGGCGGGGCTTGCCGCGGTCCCTGTCGCCGCGCTGTTCGTCGCGGGCGCAAGGCCGCCGGCGCTGTTTGTCTCCCCCACCGGTCTTAATGCCGGGGTGATTGTCGGCGATCAGCCGGACGCGTCGACGCTCTATGTTCATTCGACGCGGCGCGAGCGCTTCGCTGCGAGCCTGTGGGAAGAGGCAGTGGGGCTCGACCCGGAAGCGGCGAAGCCCGAACCCATGAGCGATCTCTATGCCTGCGACGAAAGCGGCTGTCAGGGGCTCGTCACACAAGGCGCAGCCAGAAACGAGAGCGCCGTCATCGCCGCGTTCACGCAAGGCAAGGCGAGCCTCGCCGAAGACTGCGCGCGCGCCAAGCTCGTCGTCGCTTTCTTTCCGGCGAGCGCGGAAGACTGGCGCGCCTGCAAAGCGTTTCTTATCGACCGGCGATCGGTCTGGCGGCGCGGCGCCCATGCGGTCTGGATCGAGCGCGACGGCGGCCTGAAGGTCAAAACCGCTAACGACATCCGGGGCGAGCGCCCCTGGACGGGAGGCGGCTAGTTATACCGCCGCATCAGCCCCACAAGCTTGCCCTGCACGGCGACGCGGTCGGGCCCGTAGATGCGGGTCTCGAAAGCGGGGTTCGCGGCCTCGAGCGCGATGGAAGCGCCCTTGCGCCGCAGGCGCTTCAGGGTCGCTTCCTCGTCGTCGACCAGCGCCACGACGATGGCGCCGTTCTCCGCATCGGAGCAGCGCTTGATGATCACATAGTCGCCGTCCTGAATGCCGGCGTTGATCATCGATTCGCCCTGCACCTCGAGGATGTAGTGATCGCCCTTGCCGATGAGGGCTTCGGGAGCGTTGTAGCGGTCGACCTCGTGCTGGATCGCCTCGATGGGCGTGCCCGCGGCGATGCGACCGAGCACCGGCAGGTCCACGGAGCCCGGGTCGGCGGGTCTCGCCGCCGGGGCGGGCGCGGCCTGGGCGCGGCGGCGCTTGAAATCGCCGTCCACCACCGCCGGTTTGAACCCGCGTTGGGCTGGCGCCGGCGTTGTATCTGCCTTCACGCCTTCGGGCATTTTCAAGACCTCGAGCGCCCGGGCGCGGTGGGGCAGGCGGCGGATGAAGCCGCGCTCCTCCAGCGCCGTGATCAGCCGGTGAATGCCGGATTTGGAGCGCAGATCGAGCGCTTCCTTCATCTCGTCGAAGGACGGGGAGACGCCGGTCTCGGAGAGCCGGTCGTTAATAAAAACGAGCAATTCATGTTGCTTCTTGGTGAGCATATGCGCCCTCGATTCTTCCTCTTAAGGCCCAAAAGGCCGGCATTCGGCGCCGCGCCGGAGTTTCCCGGCAGACGCGGGAAGCCGCCCATCCCTTCAACGCAAGGCTGTTTGCACGCCCGAAACGACAAAAGAACAAAACGACAACGATGTTCTATGGTTGTTCTAATGCCCCGTCAATGCCCGGCAATGAATTAAGCAATAGAAACAGGATGAAGGAGCGCTTTTGTTGCGGCCTTTACATCCTGCTGGCGCATCAGGCTTTCGCCCACGAGGAAGGCTTTGGCGCCATAGCCGGCGAGGGTGACGAGATCCTGATGGCCGCCAATGCCGCTTTCGCTGACCAGCAAAGCCGAGGACGGGGCCAGCGCCGCGAGCCTCGACGTCGTCAGAAGTGAAGTTTCAAAAGTCGCTAGATTCCGGTTGTTTATGCCGATAAGATCAGCATCGAGTTTAATGGCGCGCGCCATCTCTTCCTCGTCATGAACCTCGACCAGCGCATCGAGGCCCCAGGCCGACGCCGCAGCCATCAGCTCGCCCGCCTGATCGTCGGAAAGGCAGGCCATGATGAGGAGGATGCAGTCCGCGCCCCAGCTCCGGGCCTCCGCGACCTGATAGGGATCGATCATGAAATCCTTGCGCAGGGCCGGAAGCGACGTCGCCGCCCGCGCCGCCATCAGATAGTCGGGAGCCCCCTGAAAGCTCGGCCCGTCGGTGAGGACGGAAAGGCAGGCCGCGCCGCCTTCTTCATAGGCCTTGGCGATAGAAGCCGGCTCGAAATAGGCGCGGATGAGCCCTTTCGAGGGGCTGGCCTTTTTGACCTCGGCGATCAGCGCGAAGCCGTCCGCCGCCTTTATCTCGAGCGCACGCCGGAACCCGCGTGTGCGCGGCTGCTCCTTCGCCAGCGCCTCGACGGCGGCGAGGGGGGCCGCGGCCTTCGCAGCGGCGACTTCGGTTTTCTTGTAAGCGATGATGTCGTCGAGAATAGTCATTTGCGCCTGTTCGAGCATTCAACAAGTTTTTCGAGCGCCGCTTTCGCCGCGCCCGTGTCGATGGCCTCTTCCGCGCGCCGCGCGGCTTCATCGAGCGTCTCGGCCTTGCCGGCGACGACCAGCGCCGCCGCGGCGTTGAGGACGGCGATATCGCGATAGGCGCCTTTTTCTCCTTCAAGGAGACGCCAAAGCGCCGCCGCGTTTTCCGACGGATCGCCGCCCGTCAGCGCGTCCGGATCGGCAAGCGGCAGGCCGGCGTCCGCCGGGCTCACCTCAAATTCCGTGACTTTCCCGTCTTCCAGCGAGGCCACATGGCTCGGCCCCGTGGTGGTCAGCTCGTCGAGCCCGTCGCTTCCGTGAACAACCCAGGCGCGGGTCACGCCGAGAAGCGGCATGACTTCCGCGATGGGCCGCACCAGCGCGCGGTCGAAAACGCCCATCACCTGGCGCTTGGCGCCCGCCGGATTGGAAAGGGGCCCAAGCGCGTTGAAGAGGGTGCGAACGCCGAGCGCCTTCCTGACCGGCGCCACATGCTTCATCGCCGGATGATGGAGAGCCGCGAACATGAAACCGACATTGGCTTCCTCAATGCAGGCCGCGATCTGTTCGGGCGCGATGTCGAGCTTCACCCCGAGCGCCTCGAGGACTTCCGACGACCCCGATTTCGAGGACGCGGCCTTGTTGCCGTGCTTGGCGACCCGCACGCCGCATCCCGCCGCGATCAGCGCAACGGCTGTGGAAATATTGTAGGTGCCGGCGCCGTCGCCGCCGGTGCCGCAGGTGTCGATGACGTCGTCCGGCGCCGCGACCTTGATCGCATGGGCGCGCATCGCCTGCGCCGCCGCCGCGATTTCCTCAACGGTCTCGCCGCGCGCGCGCAGCGCGGCCAGAAAGCCCGCGACTTCGACCTCGCTCGCCTCGCCGGCGAAAAGGGCGTCCATGGCGGCGCGCATCTCGTCGGCCGAGAGCGGCGCCCCGGAAACAGCCCGGGACAGGTGGGGCGTGAAAGCGCTCATGACCGGGGGCGGCCTTTCTTGCTGGCGGCGGCGGGCGGCAAAAGGCCCCTTATGTCGATCAACAGGATCATTGTCAGGAGAATCAGTAATATTGCTCAGTTTCATTCTTGGTTTAACGCCGCCCGCCAAAGGCGCAAGCTCGGGCGAGGGCGGCGAAGGAACGCTTGCAAGGCGCGGGCATGTTGCGGATGCGCAAAATCAGGACGGGCAAGACCCGGCTTCCGGCCCCCCGCGCCGGCAATGCCGGGCTGATTGCGACCATCGCCATCGCCTTCGCCGGCGTCGCCGTGGGTGCGATCTCGGCCTATATGGGCGAGCGCGGCGCCCGCGCGGCGGCGGCAAGCGCCAGCGAAACGCCGCTGTCCGGCGAGGTCGAAAACCCCGTCCTTGCAGCGCGCGACCGCATCGTGGCGCAGATCCTGGCCGAACCGGCGCCGGAGCGGCTGACCCCGCCGGGCGGCATGCTGAGAGCCTATGAGACCCGCTCGGCGATCCGGCCGAAGATCGTCATCATCATCGACGATATGGGCGTCGACCGGCAGGCCAGCGAGAACGCGCTGAAGCTTCCCGGTCCGGTGACTTTTTCCTTCCTGCCTTACGCGCGCGATGTCGCCAGGCTCGCCTCGGCCGCCCATGACGCGGGCGGCGAAATCATGCTGCATCTGCCCATGGAGCCGGAAGGCGCCGAAGACCCCGGGCCTCACGCCCTCAGGGAAAACATGACCGGCGCGCAGTTCATGCAGGCGCTGGAATGGAACCTCACGCGCTTCGACGGCTATGTAGGCGTCAACAATCATATGGGCTCGAAGCTCACCGCCGACATGGCGGCCATGAAAACCCTGCTCGGCTATCTCGATCACAAGGGCGTCTTCTTTCTCGATTCGGTGACGACCTCGGAGACGGCGGCGCGCCGCGCGGCCGGCGAGCTCGGCCTTGACGTCTATGCCCGCGATGTTTTCCTCGACCCCGAAGCCGGCAGCGTGGAAACGGTGAAGACCCAGCTTGCGCTCGCCGAACGCATCGCGCGCGAAACCGGCTATGTCATCGCCATCGGCCATCCGCGACCCGAAACGCTTTCGGTACTCGGCCCCTGGATGACATCGGCGCCGGCCCGGGGTTTCGACCTCGTTTATGCGAGCGGGCTCAAGACTATTCATGACAACGCCAAACCGAAAACGCTCGCCGCCGCGCCGTCCTTGCGGTTTTGAGGGAGGCTTTGCGGGGGCGGCAAGAGAAGAAGAAAGCCGCCCGTGTCATCACCGGGCTTGTCCCGGTGATCCAGTCACGCGTTCTGGATGCCCGGGACAAGCCCGGGCATGACACCTTTAAATCCGTCATCTTCCGCCGTGAAACAATTTGCGTCATTCGATCCTCGCGATCTCTTTAAACGGCGTCTTTCCTGGCTTTCAGACGAGTTTGGCGCCTTTTACGTCAAAATGTTTCACGCGACTTCACGGCGCTTTCCTCATCAATGCCCGCGCCGCCGCCGTGAACGGACGAACTCTTCAGGACGCATCATACGGCGCCCGGCGACGCGGGGGATAACTACGCATCGAATGCGGGTTTGCGGCCGGAATTCATGGCCGATGATGAAAACAGACGGCTTCAGTCGCCTTATCCGGGCATGAAAAAGGGCGCTCGCGGCGCCCTTTTTCGTTCCGGTGATGACGCCCCGGTCAGAAGCTGTCGGCGAACAGCGCGTCGAGCTGCGCGTCGTTGATCGTCACGCCGTAATCCTCGCGGATGGCGAGAATAAACGCCTCGATCATCTCCTGATCGAGCTGACGGCCCACAAGTTGCGCGATCTGCTCCTGCGCGGCGGGGGGAACGTCGCTGCGGTTAAAGCCGATCTCGCGGACTTCCGCGACGGCCTGGGCGCCGCCGGCGCCGACGCTCGCAGAAGTCAGCCCGCCAAGCTCGGTGAAAAAGATCTTGTCGTTGAAATCTTCGTTGATGACGTCGTTCTGGTAGCGCCGGTCGATGAGGACTTCGATGGGCGCGCGGTCGAACTCGGCGGCGACATCCGCGAAGCTCTTGCCGGCCGCGACCTGCTCGCGGATGGAGGCGACCGTCGCGGCGATGCGCTCGCGCTGCTCGCGATCCTGCCAGCGCTGCAACACTTCCTCTTCCACATATTCGTAAGGCTTGAGCGCGGGCAGGGTGATTTCCCGCAGGCCCACAAAGAAATAGCCCTCGCCGGAGGAAAGCCGCACGGGCTCGCTCTGTTCGCCTTCGTCGAGGGCGAACGCCTCGCGCAGGGCCTCGCCAGGCACCTTGTCGATGATCGCGCCGCCGGGCGCGAAGCTGACGCGGTCCACGGGGCCGACGGTCTCGACCTGCATGCCGACCACATCGGCGGCTTCGGCGAGACCGGCGCCGGTGTCGCGCACTTCCTCGATCTCGTCGATGGCGTCCTGCATGCGGCTTCTGACGTCATTGTCGAGGAAGCTCTTTTCGAGTTCGGGGCGAACCTCTTCATAGCTGCGGCTTTCGCCCGGCGTGACGCCGGCGATCTGCACCACGGTCCAGCCGAAAAGGCTGCGCACCGGCTCGATCACGTCGCCGGCCCCGACGCCGTCCGCAAAGGCGGCCTCGGCGACGGCCGGATCGAGAATGTCGCGCTGTTGCGCATTGTCATAGGTGACGCCGTCGAGCGTCATGCCTTTCTCGACCGCAAGGGCCTCGAAAGCCTTGCCCTGATTAAGCTCGGCGACGGCCGCTTCGGCCTCGGCTTCGCTCTCATAGGTGATCTGATAGACGGTGCGCCGCTCCGGCGTGTTGTAGATCCGGTCCTTGCCCGCTTCGTAAAGCCGGCGCATTTCCTCTTCCGGCGCTTCGAGCCCTTCGCTGAAATCTTCATTGCGCAGAACGAGAAGATCAAAGGTGCGGTATTCCGGCGCCGTGAAAAGCTCGGCGTTCTCTTCGTAAAACGCCTGCAAATCGTCGGGCGTCGGCTGGGCCGGCACGCCTGACATCTCGTCGGTGACGGTCATATAGGCGATGCGGCGGCGCTCCACTTCGCGCAGGATCATCGGCTCCATGAAGCCGCGCGGCGCAGCCGTCTCCGAGGCGAGGGACTGAACAAGCTGGCTGCGGGTGAGATCTTCGCGCAGGATGTCTTCGAAGGCGGTGACAGTCAGGCCGTTCTGCTGCAACAGCGCCTCAAGGGTCGCGCGGTCGACTTCGCCGGTCGCCGGGTTCTGGAACATTTCATTTTCGCTGAGGAACTCCGCGATCGCGGCGCGCGGCAGGGCGAGATTCATTTTCTCCGCATACTGCGCAAGCGCGGTCCGAGTGACGATGTCCTCGACCACGCGGGCCGGCAGGCCGCTGGCGATCGCCTGTTCGCGGGTGTAGCCGCCGCCGGATTCGCGCATGCGCTGGCGGAAGGTGCGGTCGAACTCGTTGCGGACATAGGCGCTGGAAAAGGATTCGCCGCCGACCTTCACCGCCGCATTCGAAAAGAGCTGCGACACGCTGGGGATTCCGAAGAGCGAGAAGCCCGCGACCAGAAGGATGACAAACACCCAGGCGACGACGCCTTTAAGAGCGTTGCGAACCTGACTAAGCATTTAAACCGCCTTGCTTTTTACCGGGGCCGGAAAGGCCGGGAATCGAAATTGGCGGGTAACCTAGTGGCGGCCCCGGCGATCGGCAAGGGCGCAAGGGCGGGGGCGGCACGGGCGGCTGGACAGGCCTGCCCCCATCGCTTACCTCGACGGCGATTTCGTCCAATAAGGCCAGAGCAGGAAAAAGAGGGGAGCCCCGTCCATGAAACCGTTGATCGCCGGGAACTGGAAAATGAACGGCTTCGCCGCCGCAAGCGCCGAGATCGACGCGCTGATCGCCAGGTTCGCCGGCTCGGCGCCGGACGACCGCGACGTCCTGATCTGCCCGCCGGCGACCCTCGTCGCGTCCTTCGCGGCGAAATATTCCGACGAGGCGATCCAGATCGGCGGCCAGGACTGCCACTGGGAAGCGAGCGGCGCCCATACGGGCGACATCAGCGCCGAAATGCTCGCGGACGCCGGCGCAGGCTTCGTGATTGTCGGCCATTCGGAACGCCGGGCCGATCACGGCGAGACCGACGCCGTGGTGAAAGCCAAGGCGCAGGCCGCCCTGCGCGCCGGGCTGACGCCAATCGTCTGCGTCGGCGAAACCAAGGACGAGCGCGAAGCCGGCAAGGCCCTCGAGATCGTGGGCGGACAGCTTGCCGTATCGCTGCCGGAAACCGGCGAGGCTTTCGTGGTCGCTTATGAGCCGGTCTGGGCCATCGGCACCGGCCTGACGCCGACCCTCGACGACATCGCGGAGATGCACGACTTCATCCGCTCGAAAACGCCGGAAGGCACGCGCCTTCTTTACGGCGGCTCGGTGAAGCCGGGCAACGCCAAGGAGATTCTCGCGGTCAGCAATGTCAATGGCGCGCTGGTGGGCGGCGCCAGCCTCAAGGCTGATGATTTCCATCCCATCGTCGCCGCCGCGCCGGGCGAGATGTGAGCGCCCCATGCGCATGACGCTGGTCGCGGTCATCGCACTTCTGGCCCTCGTTCTGGGGCTGTCGGGCTGCGCGACCTGGAATGCGGAAAAGCGCGCGCCCGCGCTTGGCCAGTTCGTCGAGATCGACGGCGCGCGCCTGCATGTCCTCGATATGGGCCCGAAGGACAGCGCGGCGCCGCCGCTGGTTCTCATTCACGGCGCGAGCGTCAATCTGAGAGACATGAAGCTGGCGCTCGGCGACCGACTGGCGCAAGACCGCCGGGTCATTCTTATGGACAGGCCGGGGCGGGGCTACTCCACGCGCCCCGATGACGGCTACCGGCTCGGCGTGCAGGCGCGGCTGATCAAACAAGCCGCCGACCGGCTCGGCGCGGAGCGTCCCGTCGTCGTCGGCCAGAGCCTCGGCGGGGCGGTGGCCCTGCGCTATGCGCTCGACTATCAGGACGAGATGAGCGGGCTCGTGCTGCTGGCGCCGGTCAGCCATGAATGGCCGGGCGGCGTCGCCTGGTACAATGCCGTCTCGCAATGGCCGGCGGCCGGCCTGTTGCTGCGCCGTCTCGTCATTCCGGTCTATGGCCAGCTCGCGGCGAAAGGCGGCGTCGCCGGGTCTTTCGCGCCCGATACGCCGCCTGACAACTACGCCGAAGACACCGGCCTCGCGCTGTTGTTCCGCGCGTCCGATTTCAAGGCCAACGCCGCCGATCTCGCCAATCTGAAAGCCGAGATCATCGCACAGCAGGACCGCTATAGCGCGCTGACCCTGCCGGTCGCGATTGTGACGGGCACGGACGACCGCACCGTCAGCCCCGATCTCCACGCCAGACAGCTCGCGCAGGAGATCGACAGCGCGCAATTGACGCTGCTGCCGGACACCGGCCACGCCTTGCATCACGCCGAGACCGAGGCGATCATCGCCATCATCCGCAATCTCGAAACGCCGCAATCATGAGCCAAAGCATCGATATCCGCCGCAAGCGGCTTTTATATCTCGCCACCTATCGCGGCTTCAAAGAAGCCGATCTGTTGATTGGCGGCTTTGCAAAGGCGCGCCTGCCCGAAATGGACGAGGACGAGCTCGACCAGTTCGAGGCGCTGTTGAAACAGAACGACCGCGAGCTTTACGCCTGGGCCACCGGCAACGCCGAGGCCCCCGCCAATCTCGACGGAACGGTGCTGGACAAGCTGAAAGCCTTCGAAATTCCGCGCGCCTGAACGCCACGTCTGAAAGACTGCGCCCGTTTCAGCTTTCGTTAACCTTAAGAAATCGTCTGCGCCGGGCTAACCGGGCGTTACGATTTTGCGTTTAGGACAGGCAGGAGAAAAACCGGAAGCAAACACGACAGATCACAGTGCAGGCGGAAGCGTATTTCCAGTTCATGAATCCGCTCGTATTTCTGCTTTTTGCAGCGGGCTTCTTTTGCATTCACGCCATTCGTCCGTCGCGGGCGGTGCTGCTTCTCGCCCTGTCCTATGTCGCCGGCGCGAGCGCCTTCACCGTCGACATCGTCCAGCAGGCGGGCATCCGCCTGATCGGGTCGATCCCGATCTCCGGCGTTTACGCGCTCACCGCGGTTCTGTTTTCCGGCGCCCTGTCGCTGCATTATCGGCGCAAGACGCCATGGGCGCTGTTCGGCGCCTTGTTCGCCGCGCACATGGCGGTCTACAGCGTCTTGTATCTCACCATCGGGCTCGGCTGGGTGACGTCCTTCGCGGCGAATTTCGGCTGCGGGGTGATTTTCGGCCTCGGGCTGATGCTGATCCGCAATCACACGCCGCGCGCCATCGACAAGGTCGTGTTCTGGCTGTGCGCCGTCGGCGTCTTCCAGTGCTTCGCGCGGCCCTTGCTGATAGCCTATTTCTCCGGCGGCATGAACGCCGAGACCTTCGATCTGCCGATGATCCTGATGACGCTGCAAATCGTCGTCGGCGCCTGCGGGGTGGTGCTCGGGATGACGCTGCTGGTCGCGTTTTCGAGCGAGATCGTCTCCGACCTCGAGGAACGCTCGGTGACGGATCGCCTGTCCGGACTTTTCAACCGACGCGGCTTCGAGGAAACGGCGGAGCGGATCTTCCATCCGAATAACGGAAACGACTTCATCAGCGTTATTCTGGTCGATATCGACCATTTCAAACGCCTCAATGACGCGAAAGGGCATGCGTTCGGCGACATGGTGATTGCGGAAATGGGCGCGCTCATGGCCCAGTACGCCGACCATGACCGGATCGCCAGCCGCATCGGCGGCGAGGAGTTCGCCATGTTGCTGATTGGCGAGACGCTGCACGACGCGCGGGAAGTGGCCGAAGCGGTGCGGCGTGATTTCGCCGCCTTGCGGATCGACAATGGCGATACGGACGCCGGCACCTTCACCGCCAGTTTCGGCGTCGCCCAGCGCCAGCCCGCCGAAACGCTCCGCGCGCTTTTGACCCGCGCCGACGAGGCGCTCTATCTCGCCAAGGAGAAGGGGCGCAACCAGATCGCCTGCGAAACCGATCTCATGGTGCACAAGCTGCGCACCCTCGGCGCCCCGCAGGACGACAGCACCGAACGGCGTCAATTCCGCGACGCCTCCATGGCGGGGTAAAACCGCGCGGAGAAGCGCCCGCGGCCCCGGCTTCGCCCCATTCTGCGTTGCATTCGCAGCCCCGCCCGCCTACATCAACGCTCCCAACGCGGGCCGTCAAATCGGCGACCCGCGCATTTTGCGTTGAGGAAGAGTGATGGCGGACGGCGAAAAAACCATGGTTTCGGGCATAACGGCGATCAGCGCCGAAACGGCCTGGAAAACCGAAGGCCGTCTCGACATCTTCGGCGCGCCCGAAGGCGCCGACGCCATGGCGGTGGCCGAGGCCGCGCGCGCGACGGGCGGGCTTGTCCTTCACATTGCGCGCGATGGAACCCGCGCCGCGGCGATGACGCAGGCCCTGAAATTCTTCGCGCCCGACATTCCGGTCATCGAATACCCGGCCTGGGACTGCCTGCCTTACGACCGCGTCTCGCCGTCGCCGGGCGTGTCGTCGAAACGCATGGCCTCGCTCGCGGCGATCCAGCGGCGCGGCGAGGGCGCCTTCATCATCGTCGCGCCGGTGAACGCCGCAGTCCAGAAAACGCCGCCCAAGGAAATCATCGAAAACGCGGCCCTGTCCCTGTCGCCGGGCGCGGTGATGGAGATGGACGCGCTCGTGACTTATCTCAGCGCCAACGGCTATGCGCGCTCCTCGACCGTCCGCGAGCCGGGCGAGTTCGCGGTACGCGGCGGGCTCGTGGACATTTTTCCGCCGGGCGGCGAGGAGCCGGTGCGCCTCGACTTTTTCGGCGACAGCCTCGAGAGCGTCCGCGCCTTCGATGCGGAAACCCAGCGCACCACGCACCAGCTTTCCGGCTTTTCCCTCGCGGCGGCGAGCGAGATCCTGCTCTCGGAGGAAACCGTCTCGCGGTTCCGCAAGGGCTATGTGGCGGCGTTCGGCCCGGCGGGCGACGATCCGCTCTACGAAGCGGTAAGCGCCGGGCGCTCTCACGCCGGCGCCGAACACTGGCTGCCGCTTTTCTATGAGCGCATGGACACGCTCTTTGACTTTGTCGGCGATGCGCAGGTCTTTATCGACCATCTCGGCGAGGAAGCCGCCGAGGAACGCCTCAATGCCATTCGCGACCATTACGACGCCCGCGCCGAAGACGCCGAGGCGAGAAAGCCGCGCAATAACGACTTCGCCGCGCCCGCCTATCGTCCCTTGAAACCGGATGCGCTTTATCTCAGCGAAGACGAATGGAAAGAGCGCATGTTCACGGTGAAACTGCGCCCGCTCTCGCCGTTCTCGCCGTCGGAAAACGCCCGCGCCTTCAATTTCGGCGCGAAGGTCGGCCGCGGCTTCGCGGCCGAGCGCGCCGCGGAAAACATCAATGTCTTCGATGCGGTGAACGCCCACGCCAAATCGCTGATCGCGGCCAAAAAGAAGGTCGTCATCGCCTGCTGGTCCGAAGGCTCCGCCGACCGCATGAAGACGGTGCTCGCCGATCACGGCGCGAAAGACATGCCGGTCGCGGAAGACTGGCGCAGCGTCAAGAACGCGCCCGCGCCCGTGGTCGCGGCGGTGCTGGGTCTTGAAAGTGGGTTCGAAACGCCGGACGCGGCGTTCATTTCCGAACAGGACATCCTCGGCGACCGTCTCGTGCGGCGCGGCAAGAAAAAGCGCGCGGAGAATTTCCTCTCCGAAGCCTCGAGCCTTTCGGTGGGCGATCTCGTCGTCCATGTGGATCACGGCGTCGCGCGCTATCAGGGTTTGAAGACGCTGGAAGTGCAGGGCGCGCCCCATGACTGCCTGCATCTTGAATATTTCGGCGGCGACAAGCTGTTCCTGCCGGTTGAGAATATCGACCTCCTCTCGCGCTTTGGCTCGGAAGATTCCGGCGTGCAGCTCGACAAGCTCGGCGGCGCCGCCTGGCAGGGCCGCAAGGCGAAGATGCGCGCGCGCATCAAGATGCTCGCCGAAGAGCTCATTTCCATCGCCGCCAAACGCGCCATGCGTCATGCCGATGCGGTCGAGCCAGCGACCGGAACCTATGACGAGTTCTGCGCGCGCTTTCCCTATGCGGAGACCGAAGACCAGGAAAACGCCATCGCCGACGTCATTGAGGATCTGGCGAAGGGCCAGCCCATGGACCGGCTGGTCTGCGGCGATGTCGGCTTCGGCAAGACGGAAGTCGCGCTGCGGGCCGCCTTCATCATGGCGATGACCGGGCGGCAGGTGGCCGTCGTCACGCCGACCACGCTGCTGGCGCGCCAGCACTACAAGAATTTCACCGAGCGCTTCAAAGGCTTCCCCCTAAAGCTCGCGCAACTCTCGCGCATGGTGTCGTCCGCCGACGCCAAGGCGGCGAAAGAGGGCGTCGAGAGCGGCGACGTCGACATCATCATCGGCACCCACGCGCTGTTGCAGAAGACCATCAAGTTCCGCGATCTCGGCCTCGTCATTGTCGACGAGGAGCAGCATTTCGGCGTCAAGCACAAGGAGCGCCTGAAGGAGTTCCGCGCCGACACACACGTCCTGACGCTGACCGCGACGCCGATCCCGCGCACGCTTCAACTCGCCATGAGCGGCATTCGCGATCTCTCGCTGATCGCGACGCCGCCGGTGGATCGCCTCGCCGTGCGCACCACGGTCGGCCCGTTCGATCCGGTGGTGGCGCGCGAGACCTTGCTGCGCGAGCATTATCGCGGCGGGCAGAGCTTCTACGTGGCGCCGCGCATTTCCGATCTTGAGGACATCGCGGAATTCCTGCGCGAGGATCTGCCGGAACTGAAATTCAAGATCGCTCACGGCCAGATGGCGTCGGGCGAACTCGAAGACATCATGACCGCCTTTTACGAAGGCAAGTTCGATGTGCTGGTCTCGACGACGATCATCGAATCCGGTCTCGATATTCCCACGGCCAACACCATCATCATCCACCGCGCCGACATGTTCGGCCTCGGCCAGCTTTACCAGATGCGCGGCCGGGTGGGGCGCTCGAAACAGCGCGCCTACGCCTATCTCACCACCAGCGCGCGCAAGAAACTCACCGACGCCGCCGAACGGCGCCTGAAGGTGATGCAGTCCCTCGACACGCTGGGCGCCGGCTTCACGCTGGCGAGCCACGATCTCGACATTCGCGGCGCCGGGAACCTGCTCGGCGAGGAACAGTCCGGCCAGGTCAAGGAAGTCGGCGTCGAGCTTTATCAGCACATGCTCGAAGAGGCCGTCGCGGAACTGCGCGAGGGCGGCCATGCGGGCGACGACCAGTGGTCGCCACAGATCAATATCGGCGCGGCGGTCTTGATCCCGGAAAGCTATGTCACCGATCTCGATGTCCGGATGGCGCTCTACCGGCGCCTCGGCGACGTCACGTCCCAGGAAGAAATCGACGCCTTCGGCGCGGAGCTTGTGGACCGCTTCGGCAGGATGCCAAGCGAAGTGGAACAGCTCCTCGAAATCGTCGCCATCAAGACGACCTGCCGCAAGGCGGGCATCGCCAAGATCGACGCCGGTCCGAAAGGCGCGGTCATCACCTTCCGCAACGACGAGTTCGCCAATCCGGCGGGGCTTGTCGCGTTCATCGGAACCTCGCCGCTGGACGTCAAATTGCGGCCGGACCAGAAGATCGTCTTCCGTCAGGACTGGGCCGATGCGAAAGCGCGCCTCAGAGGCGCGAAGAAAATCGCCGGCATCATCGGCGAGATCGCAGAGAAGGCGGCTTGAGGCTTATCTGAGTTCGAGCGAGCCGGTCTTCGGCGCGGTCGGGCGGTCGCGCAGCACTGCGAGCGCCAGGGCGACGCTTTCCTCGATACACAGCCCGGCGGGGCGTTCGCAGGCGGCGACGTCGATGGAGACGCCGTAAAGCTGCATGTTGTCGTCGCCGGAGCGGAAGACGGTGTTCTCCAGCACGCCCTGAATGCGCAGCGCGGCTTTTTCCGCATTGGCTTCGGTGGTCGCGGGCGCGAGCACCAGGAACGTATCGACCCCGACGCGCGCCACGACGTCTTCGGCGCGGGTGACGCGATTGATGAGGCGCGCCGCCTGATGCAAGGCGCGCCGGCCGGGCTCGGCCTCGCCGCTATCTTGCGCCTCCATCTCGAGCTTCAGGGCGATCATCGCCATCTTGCGCCCGCTCTGATCGGCGCGCGCGCAGAGCCGCGCGCCATGTTCGGTCAGAAACGTCGCCGTGAAAGCGCCCGACCCCGGATCGCGCACGCCGTCGCCTTCGCAGGCGTTGAGGAACCGGCGCATGGATTTCAAAAGCCGCGAGCGCCGCGCGGTGGTCTGCGCTTTTGCGCCGAGATCGGCCGCCACATGATCGCTCAGCATGAAATCGGAGGCGCCGCGCCTGGCGTAGTCGACAGCGACATCCGGATCGCCGAGGGGAAAGATGATCGGCATGCTCGCATGTTTGGGATGCCGGCGCAGGGAGCGCGCCAGGCTCATCAGCGGGTCGTTGTCGCGCGCGGGCAGGAAGACGGCCACGTCGAAGCGCCCGTTCTCCACCGCGCGCAGGGCCTGTCCCGCGGAGAAGACGCAGATGCATTGTTCGGTGACCGGCGTCAGCGCGTTGACGGCCGCCAGTGCTGTCGGTCCGGCTTCCCCGGCGATTAGAACCCGCAAGGGCGCGGCCGGGGCGGCGATCGGCGGAAATTCATTGAGACGGTTGAGCCCGGCAAGCGACTTCAGGCGTTCGCCCGCCTCCTCGGCGACATTGCGCAGGCGCAGGACCTGGCGGCAGCGCTCGATGAGCCCTTCCGGACGCGTCAGCATGACCACAAGTTCGCCATGGCGGCGCAGGGCCTTGCGCGCCGTCTCGTCCATGTAAGGGTCGATGAGAATGATGATCGAGGATTCCGGCGAGGACTGGCGCAGGACCGCGGCGATCGACTGCGCCTTGCGGCTCGACAGGCGCCGGCCGCGCAGATCGATCAGGCCGATGTCGCACTGGGCCGCGTCTTCATGAGAGACAAGCGCGAAGCCGGCCTCGGCGAAACTCTCGGTTAACGCCGCGCGCGCCTCGTCCGGCCCGCCCACATAAACGATCCTTGCTTTCGGCGCTTTGCCGATTCCGTCCTGCATGAAATCACCCGGCAGGCGGCCTCTTAAGGGCCGCACGTAGTTATATCAGCGCGGCGACGCCGCTGCGGGCATGGTATTCAAGATACGGGCCGTTTTGCCGTCTTCTTCCAGGGGTTGCGCGCCTTCGCCGTCATTCGCCGCAACCTTGATGTCGCCCTTGCCCGAAAGACAGATGTCCCTTTCGCCGATGGCGGGAAAAACGCCGTTGGCGGCCCGCTCCTGATAGCAGGGCAGGGCGGCGAGAAATTCCTGCGGCTTATGGTGCGGCCCGGCTTCGCGATAGAGCTGTGCGGTCGACACGCCCACATAGCGCCAGTGCCAGGGCTCGTAGGGATCATCGCCGGGCAGATAATCATTGCCCGGCGGATAAGAGAGGATGAAGCCGAAGCGATAGGCGTTTTCCTCGAAGCACTGATAAGCGCGGTCCGAGGGCCGCATGAACCGCCCGTCCACATTGATGTCGGCGGCGAGGCCTGTCTGGTGTTCGGACATGCCCGGCGGCGTCACCGTGCCCTTGGCGCCGATATTGGCGTAGAGCACTTTCTGGGTGTCATAGGAGCGATAGCCCGACCGCAGGGATATCCGCTCGGCAGCCTCGGAACGGCACAGCGAAATCAGCTGGGCGAGGCGCGCGGGCAGGTTCGCCTCGCGCGGATCGAGACCGTCATCGCCAGCGAGGCGCAGTTTCATTTCGTCGATATTGGGCGACTTCGCCGTGGGCACCGAAAACTCCGCCGCGGAAACGAGATCGCCCGGCGCGTAATCGGTTTCCAGCACGAATTGCTGCGAGACGGGGCGGTTGATGTCCTCGCGCCGGTCGCGTTCGCGGTTGACGGCGTAGCGCTGGGCGCCGAAGGCGTCGCGGAAGAGATTGCGCATATGCTCCTGCAACGCCTGCGCCTCGGTAAGGCGGCCCTGCTTTTCATAGATGCCGGTGAGGAGCTTGATATAGAGGCTGAGGTCCGGGCTGTTCGGGCCCTTCAATTGTTCCTGGGCGTGAAAAGCATCGAGATAAAGCTTCTCGGCGTCGTCGAGGCGGCCCATACCCGCATAGACGGGGCCCAGCACCAGGGTCAATTGCACCGTATCCGGATGATCGCCGCCGAGAAGGCGCTGACGGATCGAATAGGCCGAAGACAAGAGCCCTGCCGCGGCGTAGGCGCTGTCTTCGCGCATGGAATAAAACGCGCCGAGCGAGGCCATGCCGCCCGCCGCCGCGAGATGCGCTTCGCGCGCGCCGCGCGTCGGTTCATAGGGCCGCGCATGATTGAGCGCGCCGGTGAACAGCGCGCCCGCTTCGCCGACCCGTTCGGCGTAATAGGCGCTGAGCGCCGTCGGGTCTTCACCGCCGCCGCGCGCCGCATCATCGCCGGCAAGATCGAGGAAGGAGGCGTAAATCCCCACCGCCGATTCAATATCGCCGGACAGGATCGAGGCGCGCGCAAGCTTGTCTTCATAAGCGGCCCGCTCGCGCCGCGAGAGGCGTTGCGACGCCTTGGTGGCGAGGGCGTCGCGCAACAGATCGGCGGCGCGGTCGTGTTTCTTGCGCGCGAGCTGGGCGTTGGCGACCCGCAGGATCAGGGGCGAAAGGCTTTCGTCGGTTTCGCCTTCCCGGCGCAACAGCGTCAACGCGCGTTCGCCATGAACGGCGGCGCGCCGCTCGGCGCCGATTTCCGTCAACTGGTTGAATCGAAACAGCGCCGCGCTGGAATCAAGCCGCACGGCGAGGTTGAAATACAGCAAAAAGGAGATCGCCAGGAAAAGAAACACCCCGGCCAGATATATCGGCGAACGCAACGCCATCGCCCGTGAACACCCCTCGACACGTTCCGGCCCTTATGGGCCCCACGCCCCCCAAGAACCTGAAGCTTATCATCCGTTTTCATCGGATGCGAGCGCTTGACGGGCATTTTTTATCGCTGCTGAAGGGCCTGCTGGCGCGGGGGCCGTCTTTTCGCTATGCCGCCAGCATCGGAAAAAGGGCGAAAGGCGGTAGTCATGAAAGGCGCGGGCAGACGGCGCATTTACCTAATGCGGCACGGGCATGTGGACTATTTCGCCCCGGATCTGACCGATCCGCGGCAGGTGCCGCTGACCGACGAAGGCCGCGCGCAGGCCGAAGCCGCCGGCGACGCCCTGAAACACGCGCAGTTCGACATCGCCGTCTATTCCGGCCTGCCGCGCACCCGGCAGACGGCGGAAATCGTGCTGGCCGGCAATGACGCGCCGCCGGCGCTCATCGCCCATGAGGGGCTTGAGGAAATCAAGAGCGGCTGGATCAAGGCGACGACCCGCGAAGAACTGGCGGCGCGGCTCGCCTACAGCTTCGACGACGCGGACACGCCCGGCGCGTCTTTCCTGCCTGACGGCGAGACCTTTCAGGGCGCGCAGGACCGCATCGTTGCGGCGCTGCACGAGCTGATCCTCGAAAAGGAATGGCGCTCGGCGCTGGTCGTCGCCCATGAGGGCGTCAACCGCATCGCGCTCGGCTGGGCCTGCGGCGGCGGGCTTTCCACCATCGCCGCCTTCGAACAGGATCTTGCCTGCCTCAATATCCTTGATGTGGACGTCACGCCCGCCGAAAACGGCGAGGGCCTGCAAATCGAGCGGATCGCCCTGAAGGCGCTGAATGTCACGGCCTATGACTTTGTAAAGAAAGGCCTTTCCCGCTCCAGTCTCGAACATCTCTTCGACGTGGATTTCGGCGGCCTTCGGCCCCGCCGGGAGAACGGCGTTTAAGGGCTTGTCGAGAAACCGCCTTAAACCTTTCGCATTTTTGTGGTTAAATCCCCCGCACCGAGGGGTTAGGTGAGGGAGTTTTTCCATGGCATATGGAGTCAAGCGCGGCGTTAAAGCGCCCGGCGACTATTCAATCGTAGACATGGCGGGGCTGGCGCTGGCGGGGTCCGCCGGCATCATTTCCGCGCTCGTGACCGACTATCAGCAGTCGGGCGAAGCGTCCGCGCTTTTCACAATCAACCAGTGGGTTGTGCAGCTCGGCGCCATACTCGGCTTCGGCGCAGTGCCGTTGTGGATGGTCGTGATCGGCCTGACGCTGCTCGGCGCCGGCTCGATTTTCTATTTTCAGCCGATCACGCGGCAAGGTGCCTTCGCGCAAGGCTTCGGCCTGCTCGCCGTGATGATGACGGCGGTGCCGTCCAATCTCGCCGGCGGTCTTGAAGCGATCAACGACACGCTGCCGGGCCTCGAGGCGCCCTCGCAGGAAGTCTCCGTCGAAGGCGCACGGGTTTACCGGGCGAGCTACACGCCGGCCCAATATGTTCAGGTCCAAAACAGAGCCGCCAAATACGACGTGCATCTGACGGTCAATTTTCCGAACGGGCTTCCGGACAATGTGGACACCATGATCCGCAAAGGCTCGCTGCGCGGCCGGCTGCACAATCAGGATACGGGCGAGACCTTCAACCTGTTCCGCACCGCCGGCGGCTCTTTGAGCCAGCAGGGCAACTCGCTGGTGATTCACGCAGGCGTGCCGGCGCGTTCGAACAACGGCAAGCTCTGGGTGCGCGTCGAAGCGCAGGGCTACGCGATCGAGATCACCTCCTATGACGCCGCGCTGGGCCAGAGGGTTGACTGGACTGTCGACATGACGCCGTCCTCGACGCCGCTGTTCATGCAGCGCCTCAACAAGAGCTACTGGTTCTAAAAGCCAAACCGGAAATCCAGCCGAGGGCCGGGGCGTCTTGCGCTCCGGCCGGCTGACTGCGCCGGCGGCGCAAGGCTAGGCCTTGGGCCGGCCGTACTTCTTGCCGCGCCGGACGCCGAGGATGAGCGCGGTCGCCGCGCCCACAAGCGCATAGACGCCAAGCAACCCCATCCCGGCTTTCAGCAAGCCGTGGAACTCGGGCCCATGGGTGATCGTGAGAAACGCCGCGGAGAAACTGAACAGCGTCAGCGCGATCCCGACGACAAGAAGGATCTTGCCGGGCCTGTCCCCCGGTTTATGCGTTTTGACCTTGCTTCCCATACGGAGCTCCTGTGACCGCCCCATTATCTCATGGGCCGTAAGGCTCCGCAATGATTTGCTTTGGGGCTTACTCGCCGAAGGTCCGCAGGAGATTGTTCCGGAGATTGAGGAGCCGGTTATAGACCGCCAGCGGCGGCGTCCCCGCGGCCTTCAGGTCCGCGAGGGCGGTTTCGAGCTCGAAGAGCAGCGCGCGGTGCTGCGGCGCGCGGATGCGGCTTCTCACCCAGCCGATGCAGGCGACCCGGGCGCCGGACGTCACCGCTTCCACTCTGTGCACGGAGGATGACGGATAGAGCACGACGCTGCCCGCGCCGCCCCGAATGGCGTCTTCATGGCCGGCATTGTCGATGACGAGGGCGCCGCCTTCATACTCGTCCGGCTCGCTCAGAAAGACCGTGAAGGAAAGGTCGGTGCGCGATCCATTGATGTAGGGCGCGTCCACATGATCGCCATAGGCCATGCCTTCGCCATAGCTATTGACGGTCAGGCGCACGAAAGAGGCGGGCTGGGCCGCCGCCGCGAAAACCGGATGCGCGGCGAGAGCGGCTTCGACTTTCGACAGGACCCCTTTGACCGCCGGCGCGGTCGGGACGGCCTGACGGTTCTCTTTCACCGCCCGGGCCTCGCCCTGGGCGGTCGCCTTGCCGTCGCGCCACAAGTCCGGATCGTCGAGGGCCTGGAGCATGGCGCGGCAGTCATCCTTGCGGAAGACGTCGTCAATATGCAGGAGCATGTGAGTCTCTATTAATAATCATTTGCATCAAGGCTGCGACCCATTATCATGCCGGGAAGACAAGCGGAGGAGCAAGATGACGCGGCGCGTGAAACTGATGACCGGCCTTTCCACCCTGGCGGCGGCGAGCGCTTTGGCGCTGACCGGCTGCGGCGGCGAGGGCGAGGCGGGAGAGGGCGCGGAAGGCGAATCCGATCTCTCCAGCCCCGTTTCGACCGGCGAGGGAGAAGGCGAAGGCGCCAGCGAGGGTGAAGGCGAGGGCGAGGGAGAAGGCGCCACTGCGGCCGACCCCGCGTCGAGCGACGTCGCCTATATGCACCTCCTCGGGCTCGTGCGCGGCCATCTCATCGCCTTTGTGGAGCTTTACCAGGCCGACGCCCGCGACATGGCGATGATGCATGTGAAGCATCCCGAGAGCGAGCTTTACGCCTCCCTGCGCCCGGCTTTCGATGCGCGCGGGCTTGGCGGTTTCGCCGAAGAGCTGAACACGCTCGCGGCGGCGGCTGAAGCGGGCGAGGATGTCGAAGAGCCCTACAGCCAGACGGTTGAGGCGATCCGGGCCAACACGCCGGACGCCAGCGTCGCGGAGCAATTGCTCGCGGTCTCGCAGATCGTGCGCACCGCCGCCGACGAGTTCGACATCGGCGTCGAGGACGACGGAACCATCACTAACGCCCATGAATATCAGGACGCCTACGGCTTCATGATCGCCTCGCGGGAGATCCTCTCCGGCATCGACACCAGCGACGTCAATGAATCCGACGCCGTGGCGCTCGCCCATGAGCAGCTCGAACTGGCGCTGTCCTCCTATAACAGCCTCACCGACGAGACGACCGAGGGCAAAGCCTCGACGCTTTACGGCGCCGCCTCACGGATCGAGATCGCAGCCCGCGGCCTGCAATAGGCGGGAGCCGCGGGGACATCCGCCCGGCTTAAGGCGATGGACAGGCGGGAACGAATGTTCTATATTTGTTCTCATGCCGTCCGCCGCCCCAGCCCCCGGAAAATCGAGCCCTGACGACCTCGCCGCGTCCGGCGCAGACCGGCCGCTCGCTTATCTGTTTCTCGACTTCAACGCCTATTTCGCCAGCGTCGAGCAGCACGACCATCCCGAGCTCATGGGGCGGCCGGTGATCGTCACGCCGCTCAATTCCGAATATACGAGCGCCATCGCCGCGAGCTACGAGGCGCGGCCCTACGGGATCAAGCGCGGCACGCGGGTGCGCGACGCGCGCGAGATGTGTCCGGACATCGCCGTCATGCCGGCGCGTCACGACCGCTATGTGGCCGTGCACAAGCTGCTGATGAAAGAGATCGAGCGGCATATTCCGCTGGAGAAGGTCTATTCCATCGACGAGGCGGCGTTCCGGCTGTCGCGCTCGGAGCACGATCCCGCCCGCGCCGTCGCGACCGCGCGGCGCGTCAAACAGGGCATCGCCGAGAATGTGGGTCCCGCCTTGCGGGCCTCGGTGGGGCTGGCGCCGAGCCGGCTTCTCGCCAAGCTCGCCGCAGAGCGGGTGAAGCCCGACGGCCTCACGGTCATCGAGGCGAAGGATCTCCCCCACAAGCTCGCGGATATGACGCTTACGGACATTCCGGGCGTCGGGGCGGGCGTCGCCAAGCGTCTCGAGAAAGCCGGCGTCGATAATTTCCTGAAGCTCTGGAATTTGCAGCCGAAACAGGCGCGGGCGATCTGGGGCTCGGTGATGGGCGAGCGCTTCTGGTACGGGCTGCACGGGTTTGAGACCGTCGAAGAGCCCACCAAGAAATCCATGATCGGCCACAGCCGGGTTCTGACCCGCGAACACGAAACGCCGGACAAAGCGCGCATCGTCGCCCGCGCGCTCTTGCTGAAAGCCGCCTCGCGCCTGCGCCATTACGGGCTTTTTGCGAGTTCCTTGAGCTTCTCGGCGCGCCTTCGGCCCGAAGGCGGCTGGGAGACGGCGCGGCGCTTTTCCCATTCCCAGGACAGTTTTCTCTTCCTCAAGACTCTCGACGAGATGTGGGAGGTATTTCTGACGCGCCAGCGCCGGGAAGGGCCGATGCCGCGCATCGGCGGGGTGACCGTTTATCTGCACGGGCTTTCCAAGCCCGGCGAGACCGCGCTCGACCAGCTCGATCTTTTCGCCGAGCCGGCGCATGCGCAAACCGACAGCCGCCGCGCCGATCTGTGGAAGGCGGTGGACGCTGTCAACGCCGATCTCGACGCCAAGTTCCGCCGCCTCGGCGCCTCTTCAGGAGAGGCGAAGCGCTATATCTCGCTGGCCAGCCAGTCGGGCCTCGCGCTCAACTATCTCGGCGCGAAGATCGCCTTCTCCCGCGTGCCGGAAGAGGCGGAGTTTTTGTATTGAACCGGTGTTGAAGGACGAAGCCTATTCGTCGCCGCGCCGCCAGAAGGGCTTGCGCTTGTTCTCGCGCGCCTCGGGGCCTCTCAGCTCTTTCGGATTCCACGGCCCGTAGCTGTAGCTGCGCGAACCGGGCTGGGGTTGATAGCCGGTGAGCGTCACGCGGTGGCCCGATGCGGCTTCGCCGTCCGGCGCATGCTGCTCCTCGACATATTTGACGCTCTTGTTGCGGTTCAGGGTGTCCGGGAACAGCGCCATCATTTCCATGATCTCCCGGGGCATGTCGTTGGAGACATTGAGGCCGATTTCCTTGGCCTCGGAAAAACCGATGGGATAGTCATGCGTCCAGCGCCCCGACGACAATTGTTCGGAGACCGCGACCGCGGCGTTTTCCGAGACCGTGCCGGACAGCAGCTCGCGGGCGACTTTTTGAAGCTGGGTGATCGCCATGGCGCCCACATCGGCGAGCACCAGCGTATAGTCTTCCGTATGCTGAATAGGCTTTTCCTTGGCGACGCGCACAACGGAGGCGGCGGGAAGCCCGCCGATCTGCGGATCGATGGGGCCTAACACCGCATGCTGACTCAACACGATCTCGTCGGCGGCGAGCGCGATCAGCGTGCCGCCCGACATGGCGTAATGGGGCACGAAGACGGTCTTCTTGCCGGGATGGGCCTTGATGGCGCGCGCGATCTGCACGGCGGGCAAAACGAGCCCGCCCGGGGTGTGCAGGATGAATTCGAGCGGCTTGTTCGGCGGCGTGTTGCGGATCGCGTCGAGCACGTCTTCAGCGTCGTTGAGGTCGATATAACGCAGCATCGGAATGCCGAGGATGCCCATGGGCTCCTGCCGGTGGACGATGGCGATGATGCGGCTTTTGCGCTTTTTCTGGATTTTCGAGAACTTGCTGACAAGTTCCGCATGGCGCTGCTTGTTGGCGAGGCTGCGCGAAAAAAAGAACAGCAGTAACAAAAGGATCGGCAATATGCCGAAAATCGCTTCCATGCCCCGGGACCCCTCTACGCAAAACAGTGCCTAGAAAGCTTAGGGATTTTTTGGAGGGGAGGAAAGGCCGCGCAACTCAGACAGCGCTCTGACTGGGCTCTGGCGGGGCTCCGGCGCGGCTCAGGCGGCGTTCTCTCGCCAGTGCGAAATCATGGCGTGCGCCAGCGCTTCCGGCGCGTCATAGGGGATCCAGTGGCTTGCGCCCTTGATCTGTTTATAGGCCCAGGGCGCGTCCACATAATCCGATGAGCCCGTCATCTGCGCTTCCGTGAGATAGATCTCGCCGTCGCTCCACAGCCCGAGCGTGGGGATGCGCACGGTCTCCTCGCCGAGACTGCCCGGCGGCGGCGCCCGCAGGAGACGGGCGAGGGGAACATTCGCGCGATACCAGTTGAGCCCGGCGGTGAGGCGCCCCGGCCGCGCGAGCAGGCGAATGGTCTCTTCGATGTCGCCATGGGCCGCCCAGTGGCGGCGCAACAGCGCCCAGTCGCGCGCCCTGTAGGCGCGCTCGCAAATGCCGGTCAGCAGATGAAAGAGAATATAGGCGCCGCGCCGTTTCTGCTCCCAGCCGGCTTTGAGATAAGCGCGCGAATGACCGACAGAGATCGCGGTCAGCGTCCTGAAACGGTCGGGATGCTGCGCGGCGAGGGCCCAGGCGACGGGCGCGCCGAAATCATGCCCGGCGATATGCGCGATCTTGATGTCGAGCGCGTCCATGACGCCGATGACGTCTTTGACGGCGCCGTTCCGGATTTCATAATCCGCGACCCGAAGCGCCATGTCGGTTTCGCCAAAGCCGCGCATGTCCGGCGCCATGACGCGAAACCCCGCCTCGCGAAGAAAGGGCGCAGCCTTGTCCCAGATAGCGGAGGAATCCGGAAAGCCGTGCAGGAGAATGGCGACGGGCGCATTTTTCTCGCCGCTGTCGCGCACATAATGGCGAAGACCGTTGGCAGTTATGCGGTGCGCTTGCGCCGCCATTAATATCCTTTGCGGCCTTTTCGCATCTTAAGCGCCGTCGCGCCTGGCGAGAAAAGCCAGCCTTTCGAACAAATGCACGTCCTGCTCGTTCTTCAAAAGCGCGCCATGAAGCGGCGGGATGGCCTTTCTGGGGTCGCGCTCGGAAAGAATTTCCTCCGGCAGGTCTTCCGCCATTAACAGCTTCAACCAGTCGAGGAGTTCCGAGGTGGACGGCTTTTTTTTGAGCCCCGGCGCCTCGCGGATTTCGTAAAAGATTTTCATGGCGTCCGCGACAAGGCGCTTCTTGATGCCGGGGAAATGCACCTCGACGATCTCGGCCATGGTCTCGGCGTCGGGAAACTTGATGTAGTGGAAGAAACAGCGGCGCAGGAACGCGTCCGGCAGCTCCTTCTCGTTGTTCGACGTGATGATGACGATGGGCCGCTGCTTCGCGGTCACGGTTTCGTTCGTCTCGTAGACATAGAACTCCATGCGGTCGAGCTCCTGCAGGAGATCGTTCGGGAATTCTATGTCGGCCTTGTCGATTTCGTCGATGAGAAGGACCGGGCGCTCGTCCGCCGTGAACGCCTCCCACAGCTTGCCGCGCTTGATATAGTTGCGCACGTCGCGCGCGCGCTCTTCGCCGAGCTGGCCGTCGCGCAGACGCGCCACCGCGTCATATTCGTAAAGCCCCTGATGGGCCTTGGTGGTCGATTTGATATGCCATTCGAGAAGCGGCGCGCCGAGGGCCTTGGCGACCTCCACCGCGAGCACGGTCTTGCCGGTGCCGGGCTCGCCCTTGACGAGGAGCGGGCGCTCCAGCGCCACGGCGGCGTTGACCGCGACTTTCAGATCCTCGGTGGCGACGTAATCCTTGGTGCCGGCAAACTTCACTGGACAAACGCTCTCTTCTGATGCGGGCCGGACTATAGGGAGGGGCGGGGGCGTTACGCAATTGCGGCAAGCAGCGGAGATCGCATTCTTTTTTGCATTTACCCCTAAAATCCGGCAGCTTTCTCGCGCTTAGCCGAAAGGAAGCCCTCATGCGTCTCGCCGCCCTCATTCTTGCTGTCTTCGCTTTTGCCGCCTGCGACCGGGAGAACAGGGAGCCGCGGACCATCACGCCCGGCGCGCCGGAGGAAACGGCGCAGCCGGCCCCGGCGACAAATGTCTGGGTCGATGAGAGCGTCGAGGATTTCACCCGCAAGGACGGTTTTCTGACGCTGTTCGCCGATGAAGACGGCGGCAAGGTCTATGCGGTGTTCCCGCCGGCCGACGAGGAGGGCGTCGCGCTTCGCGCCATCTACGCGGCGGGGCTCACCTCCGGTCTCGGCTCCAATCCGGTGGGGCTCGACCGCGGTCTCTTCGACAGCGGCTCGCTCCTCGCGTTCCGGCGCGTCGGCGACAAGATGATCGCGGAACAGGAAAACTGGACCTATCGCGCAAGCTCCGACAATCCGCTGGAGCGCAAGGCCGTGCGCGAATCCTTCGCGCGCTCCTTCCTGTGGGCGGGCGAGGTGACGGCGACCGGCCCCGGCGGCGAAAGCCTCGTCGATATTTCGAGCTTCCTGACGCGCGACTCCCTCGCCGTCGTGAAGGCGCTGAAGGACCACCCCAAGGGCGGGTCGTTCTCCATCGCGGACGACCGCACATTTCCCGACGCAGCGAACGCGCTGGCCTTTCCAGACAATGTGGAGTTCGACTCCTATCTGACGCTGACGAGCGATGCGCCGGGCGGGGAAGTCTCCGCCACCGCGCCGGACGCGCGCGCTGTCACCATGGTCATGCACCACACGCTGGCCAGGCTTCCCGGCGACGGTTACGAGCCGCGCCCCTATGACGTGCGCTCGGGCGCCATCGACATTCCCCATTACGATTTCTCGGCGCCGCTTTCGGACTCCATCGGGCGCTCGGTGGCGCGGCGCTACCGGCTCGAGCGCGTCGATCCCGCCGCCGAGTCCGGCCCGGTCAAAAAGCCCATCGTCTTCTATGTTGACTCGGGCGCGCCGCCGCAGATCCGCGACGCGCTGATCGATGGCGCCTCCTGGTGGGCGGACGCCTTTGCAGCCGCCGGCTTCGAAGACGCCTTCCGCGTCGAGCCGCTGCCTGAAGGCGCGCACCCCCGCGACATCCGCTACAACGTCATCTCCTGGACCCACCGCCAGACCCGCGGCTGGTCCTATGGCGGCGGGGTTTCCGATCCGCGCACCGGCGAGATGATCAAGGGCAGCGTCATTCTCGGCTCGCAGCGCGTGCGCCAGGACCGGATGATCTTCGAAGGGCTCGCCGGCGCCGATAAATCCGGCACAGGGAGCGCCGACGATCCGGTCGAGATCGCGCTGGCGCGCATCCGGCAATTGTCGGCCCATGAAGTCGGCCACTCGCTCGGCTTCGCGCATAACTTCGCGGCGTCGTCCAATGACCGCGCTTCGGTGATGGATTACCCGGCGCCGCTCGTCACTGTCGGCGATGACGGCGCGCTCGATTTCAGCGAAGCGTATGATGTGGGCATCGGCGACTGGGACAAGATCGCGGCCACTTGGCTTTACGCGCAGTTCCCGGCGGACGCTGACCAAAAAGCCGCGCTCGATAATATCCTAGAAGACGCCTACGCGTCCGGCCTTCGTTACGTCGCGGACAGCGAAGGGCGCAGCACCTCCACCGGCCATCCTTACGCCAGCGTCTGGGACAATGGCGGCGATCCCGTGGCGGCGCTGAAGGAGACCATGGCGGTGCGCAAGATTGCGCTCGACAATTTCGGCGCGCGCTCGATCCGCGAAGGCCAGCCGCAATCGCGGCTGCGCGAAGTGATCGTGCCGATCTATCTCTACCACCGCTATCAGGTCGCGGCGGCGGCGAAACTCGTCGGCGGCTACGCGTTCGATTACAAGACGAAGGGCGACACGCTTTCCGCAGGGGCTATCGTGGCGCCCGACCGGCAACGCGAAGCGCTCGCCGCGCTTTTGGAGACGCTGGACCGCGACGCGCTGGTCCTGCCGCCGAGCCTGCTCGACCGCATGACCCCGCCCATGGGCGGTTTCGGCGGCGGCGGAGGCGGCGAGCTCTTCGATACGGCAATGCATCCGATGTTCGATCTGATGAGCGCCGCCGACGCGGCGGTCAGCCTGACCATCCATGCGCTGCTCGACCCGGCGCGCGCAGCGCGGCTTGTGGAGCAGCGCAGGAGAAGCCCGCAGGCGCTCGGCTTCGCCGAGGTGCTGAACGCGGTGGACGAAAAAGTCTTCACGTTCGAGGCCGCCGCGCAACCGCTGATGACGGTGGCGCAGGACCGCTTCGTCTCGGCGCTGATCGCGCTGTCCCTCGACGAAGAGGCGATCCCGGCGGTGCGGGCGCAGGCGGATTCAAAACTGCGCGCCATCGCCAACCGCCTGAACCCGTCGCTGTTCAGCGGCCAGCAGGGGCGCGAACACAATGCCTGGCTGCAATCGCGCATCGAAGCGCATCTGGAACGCCCGGCGGCGCCCGCCGCGCCGACAACGCCGCAAGCGGAAATCCCGCCCGGCAGTCCGATCGGCGGCGGCGCCGGCATGATGGAAACCTGCTGGCACTGCGAGGATTTCGGCGGCTAATCGCGCTAAGCAATGTTCACTTTGTGTCATCGCCGGCTTTATGCCGGCGATCCAGTTTCCTTTGACTGGATGCCCGGGACACGCCCGGGCATGACACATCGCGAATAGTCGCGCCTGATTAAACAGTCACAATATCTTCTTCATGGCGATGCGCGGCTTTTCGGCGTAGCCGGAGCCGGCTTCTTCGGCCTGCACGGCGGCGAGCTCCGTTTCGCCGGCGCCCGGCGCGAACTCCGCATAACCGAGCCTGTCATAGAACGGTCCGTTCCAGGGCACGTCGCGAAAGGTCGTGAGCGTCACCGCATCGAAGCCCTGTTCGCGCGCCCAGGCTTCGCCGGCCTCGATCAGCGCCCGGCCGATGCCGCGTTTCTGGAACCGCTCTGCGACCGAGACTTCGGTAATGTGGCCATGGCCGTCGACCGGCCAGAGCAGGATGAAGCCCGCCGCCTCGCCATCGGCTTCAGCGATCAAAACCGCGCCTTCACGAAACCCGCGCTCAAGCTCTTCGTCGGTGCGCACCGGCCCGTCGGCGCAGAAATCATAGCCCACCGCGCGAAAAGCCTGCGCCGCGTCGTGTTCCAGCGCCTGCATCGCCGCCATCTCGTCCCGGCGCGCAGGCCGGATGGAAACGCTCATCACGCAAGCCCGATTTCCCGAAGCCGCTGATGCAGGAAGTCTTCCGCGGTGATGTCGGAATATTTCGCGCCGTCGCCCTTGCAGCTGTCGAGACAGGAGAGGAGGGCGTCCCAGCGCGGGTGCATGAAGAACGGCATGGAATAGCGGGATTCATTGGTCGCGCCTTCCGGATTGACGACGCGGTGGGTCGTCGCCGGAATGACGTCGTTGCAAACGCGCGCCAGCATGTCGCCGGCGTCGACAATGAGATTTTCCGGGTCGGTCTCAACGGGCAGCCATTTGCCCTCGCGATCGAGGAGTTGCAGCCCGGCGCCGTTGGCGGCGACGAGAATGGTGATGAGATTGATGTCTTCATGGGCCGCCGCGCGGATCGAGCCCGGCTCGACGCCTTCAGGGATCGGCGGATAATGAAGCAGGCGCAGGATCGAATTGCCGTCCGTCGCCATGTCGCGGAAAAAGTTGCGCGGCACGTCGAGCGACGGCGCCAGCGCTTCGAGCATGACGAGGCCCGCTTCCTCGAGCGCGTCGTAAAGCTCGATAAAGGTGTTGCGAAAACTTTCCGGCTTGTCCGGCCACATATTCGCCGGATAGGCGTCGGCGAGGGGAGATGTGGCTTCGAACTCGCGGCCTACATGCCAGAACTCTTTCAGGTCCGGATATTTCGAATCTTTCGCGTGCTCGCGCCCGAACGGCGTGTAGCCGCGCTGGCCGTCCTTGCGGAAGAACTGCTGCTTGTAGTCTTCAGGCAGCGCGAAAAATTCCGCGCTCTTGTCGTAAGCGCGCTGCAAAAGATCGCCGCTGACCTTGTGGTCCTTGAGAATGATGAAGCCGAAATATTTAAAGCCTTCGATAAGCGCTTCCTCGAAAGCGCGCCGCTCGGCGAGGTCGCCGTCGGTGTAAGCCTTGAGGCTGAGTTCGGGCACGCGGTCATATTTGCGGGTCATGGCGGCAAGGGCTCCGCTTGCAGGGTCTGGTTAAAGCTGACTTACGCCGCTGCACCCTGTGGCGCAATGCGGCGAAACCCGCATCGCTCGCTCGCCTATAAGCGCCCGTTTTGCAAGATATTCTCATTCTCGGCGCTCAATTGACGGGACTTGGCGGCGCGTCATAAGAGCCAATCATGGACCCGACCCAATCCCCGCCCGAGATCGAGCACAGCCACAGCCCGGCCGCCATCGCCGAACGCCTGAAAGACGGCCCGCAGGTCAGCTATCTGCGCGACTGGGTGCTCGGCGGCATCGACGGCGCCGTCACCACCTTCGCCGTCGTGGCGGGCGTCGCCGGCGCGGCGCTGTCGACCAATGTCATCCTGATCCTCGGCGCCGCCAATCTCATCGCCGACGGGTTCTCCATGGCGGCGGGGAATTATTCCGGGGTCAAGGCGGAGAAAGACGACTATCAGCGCCTGCGCGAAATGGAGAGCCGCCACATCGCGCTGACCCCTGAGGGAGAACGAGAGGAGATCCGCCAGATCTTCGCCGCCAAGGGATTTGAGGGCGCCGACCTTGAGCGCGCGGTCGAGATCATCACCGCGAGCCATGAACGCTGGATCTCCGTCATGCTGGAAGAAGAGTTCGGCGCCCCGAAAGTGGAGCGCTCGGCGCTGAAGGCGGGCGCGGCGACCTTTGCGGCGTTCTTCGTTTGCGGCGCGGTGCCGCTTTTGCCGTTCCTGTTCGGCGCCGGCGCGAACGCGCTCGCCGCAGCCATTGTGATGACGGGCGTCGTATTTTTCGGCATCGGCGCCATGAAATCGAAATGGTCCACGGCGCGCTGGTGGGCGTCGGGGCTTGAAACCTTTGCCATCGGCATGGCCGCGGCGGGCTTCGCCTATGTCATCGGCGCATTGCTGAAAGGCTGGGTCGGGGTGTAGGACGCGGGGCAAAGGAGACCGCTCCATGAAAATATCCGACCTCATGTACGACCTCGGCGTCGAGGATCGCCTCTACACCCGCGGCCCGCTGGCCGTGACGACGCCCATTGACGGCTCGGAGATCGCCCGCGTCGCGCCCGACGACGCGGCGGAGATCGACGCCAAGATCAAATTCGCGGCGAAAGCGTTTCAGGCATGGCGCGATGTGCCGGCGCCGCGCCGGGGCGAACTCGTGCGTCTCCTCGGCGAGGAGTTGCGCGCGCACAAGGACGCGCTCGGCCGGCTTGTGACCATCGAATGCGGCAAGGTCCTCTCCGAAGGCCTCGGCGAAGTCCAGGAGATGATCGACATCTGCGATTTCGCGGTGGGGCTGTCGCGCCAGCTTTACGGGCTGACCATCGCGTCGGAGCGCCCCGGCCATCACATGCGCGAAAGCTGGCGCCCGCTGGGGCCGGTCGGCGTCATTTCCGCCTTCAACTTTCCGGTGGCCGTGTGGTCGTGGAACGCGGCGCTGGCGCTCGTCTGCGGCGACAGCCTTGTGTGGAAGCCGTCAGAGAAAACACCGCTGACGGCGTTTGCCGTGCACGCGCTGTTCGAGCGCGCGGCGCAGAAATTCGGCGACGCGCCGGAAGGATTGATGAGCGTCGTCATCGGCGGGCGCGAGGCGGGCGAACAGATCGCGGACGATGAGCGCATGGCGCTGGTCTCCGCCACCGGCTCGACGCGCATGGGCCGCGAACTCGGCCCCCGCGTCGCCAAACGCTTCGGCCGCGTGCTGTTAGAGCTTGGCGGCAACAACGCCGGCATCGTCGCGCCGTCCGCCGATCTCGATCTCGCGCTGCGCGGCGTGTGCTTTTCCGCGGCGGGCACGGCGGGACAGCGCTGCACCACCCTGCGCCGGCTGTTCGTCCATGACAGCATCTATGACGATTTCGTCGCGCGCCTGAAAAAAGCCTATGCGTCTTTGCCGGTGGGCGATCCCCTGGAAGAGGGAACGCTTGTGGGCCCGCTCATCGACGAGGACGCGCGCGCGCAAATGCAGGACGCGCTCGCCCGCGCGAAAGAGCAAGGCGCGGCTGTCGCCGGCGGCGAACCGCTCGAGGGGAAGGGCGCTTATGTGCGCCCGGCCATCGCCGAGCTTTCCAATCATGAAGGGATCGTTAACGAGGAGACTTTCGCGCCGATCCTTTACGTGATGCGTTACGAAAATCTCGAGGACGCGATTGCGCTGCAAAATTCGGTCGCGCAGGGCCTGTCGTCGTGCATCTTCACCCGCGACATGCTCGAAGCGGAAACGTTTTTGTCCGCTTCAGGCTCCGATTGCGGCATCGCAAACGTCAATATCGGCCCTTCGGGCGCGGAAATCGGCGGCGCCTTCGGCGGGGAAAAAGAGACCGGGGGCGGGCGCGAGAGCGGCTCCGACGCTTGGAAGGCGTATATGCGCCGCCAGACCCAGACCGTGAACTATTCGACCGCCCTGCCACTCGCTCAGGGCGTCAAATTCGATTTTTAATGATTTGTAGAATCAAATTCTATATTTGATAAAAAACGAAGGCCGTCTTTCCGCTCCGGGAAGCGGTCATAGTCTATGGGGGTGCTTAGAATACCATGATATTTTATTCTAAAATCAGGATTGATCCGTATATCAACGGATTACGTTGCCGTTGAGCAACATATGCTCTCGCAAATTGATTTTTTGGCGAATTTAAACGCTTTCGCCAGATCAATTATGGTAATCATGGCCAAAAGAAATCGCAGTGAAGACGATTCGAAATAGATGCGTTGCTCAAGGGAGGTACTATGACCACGCGGAGACCTATATCTAAAAATATCGCACGCATGGGCGTGTCGATGCTTGCGCTGGGAAGCTTTGGCGTCATGGACGCAGCACTCGCGCAAACGGACGAGATCGTCGTTACGGCGCAGTTCCGTGAACAGAACGTCCAGGACACGCCGCTCGCCGTGACCGCCGTCAGCGGCGACATGCTCGAGCGCCGCAGCCAGACCGAACTTTCCGAAATCGCGCGCCAGGCGCCGAACGTCACGCTCGCCGGCCAGAACCAGGAATACGGCTCGTCGATGATCGCCTATATCCGCGGCATCGGCCAGAACGACCCGAACTTCGCGGTCGAGCCCGGCGTCGGCATCTATATCGACGACGTGTACCTGCCGACGCTCACCGGTTCGCTGCTCGACCTCATGGATGTCGACCGCGTCGAGGTGCTTCGCGGCCCGCAAGGCACGCTCGCCGGCCGGAACTCCATCGGCGGCGCGATCAAGATGTATTCCGTGAAACCCCAGGGCGACAATTCCGGTTCGCTCCAGGTGACCTACGGCTCTTACGACCGTCTTGACGTGCGCGGCATCTACGATGTTCCGCTTACGGAAGATCTCGCCATGCGCGTGTCCGCCGTCAGCAAGAACGAAGACGGCTATGTCAAAATGGTCGACTACGCGCTGGCGCACCCGGGCACCAATGTCCCGACGCAGTCGCCGGGCGTCGATCCGGTGCTGGGCACGAATGGCGGCCACTCCATCGCGGCCGGCAAGATCGCCTTCCGCTGGCAGCCGAGCGACCGTCTCGACATCAACCTGACGGGCGACTACACGCGCGAGCGCAACGAAGCCGGCATCGCCACGCTTCTCTACGCGAACGCCGAAGGCTACAACAACGCCAACCCGGACCGTCCGTGGCTGCGCGGCACGGATGGCGCCGCCATTCCTTATAACTGCATGTTCGTGCCCTCCGGCGTGAACTCTTGCGACACGCAGACCATGTTCGACGGGCGTTACATCACCTATGCGACGTTCGACGATCTTTATCCCGGCGACTCGCAGCAGCCCTACAAGCCCTTTGCGCTCGATCCGCACCGGGACATGGACAATTACGGGACCTCGCTGACCATCGACTACGAGCTCAGCGACAATTTCTCGGTCTACTCGATCACTTCCTACCGGAAGTACGAGACCGACTGGTCCTACGACGTCGACGGCTCGCCGCTGGCGCCGAACATCCTTAACCAGACCCAGACCAACGAGCAGGTCAGCCAGGAGCTGCGCCTGAACGGTTCCGTGGCCGACGGTTTCGTCGACTTCACGCTGGGCGGATTCTATTTCGACACCGACGGCTTCTACACGGCGCGGGTCGACATTCCTTATGGCGGCCTCGACTTCGTTCACGGTCCCGACCCGACACCGTCCAACAACAAGGCCATCTTCGGCAACGTCACCTTCAACTTCAGCGACGCCTTCCACCTGACCGGCGGCGTACGCCAGTCATGGGACAAGAAAGAGTATCAGTATTTCCGGCGCAATCCGGATCTCTCGCCGATCGAAGGTCCTTGTAACTTCTTCCTCGGCGCTCCCGTCGCCGGCCCGGTGGGCCTCGGCAACCAGCCGAACTGCCTGCTCTTCGGCATCAACGGCACGGAAGCGACCTTCAAGAACGACCGTCTCGACTGGCGCGTTGCCGTCGACTACCGGTTCACCGACGCGCTCATGGTCTACGGCCAGGTCGCGACCGGCTACCGCGCCGGCGGCTTCAACGCACGGCCTTACTTCCCGAGCCAGGCAACGCCGCACGTGCCGGAAACCATCCGGTCTTATGAAATCGGCTTCAAATCCGATCTCTTCGACGACACTCTGCGCCTGAACGTCGCCGGGTTCTACTTCCCCTATAACGACATCGTGCTGCTTTCGACCTACTGCGCCGACTTGACGGATGTGGGCGGCCAAAACCAGGCGACCCCGTGTCTGCGTCCGAGCAATGTCGGCTCGGCCAAGGTCAAGGGCTTCGAGGCGGAAGCGTATTTCTATCCGACGCAAAACTTCAGCATCGACGCCTCGCTCAGCTATCTCGACTTCCAGTACAAGGAAATCGACGAGCTGGCCGGCACCGGCGTCGCGCTGGGCGACATCACGCCCTACACGCCGGAATGGCAGTACAGCTTCGGCGTGCAGTATGACGTCAACAACGTCTTCGGCGGCGACTTAAGCTTCCGGGTCGACGGCTCTTACCAGTCGGAGATCTACACCGAAGCGGGCAACGTCTCCAGCCGACTGATCCCCAGCGACGTTGTCGCTGAATCGCCGGGCTTTGAGGACATCGGCCTCAATGGCGGCGGCGGCCCGATCGACATGCTCGTGGCCGACAACCTGATTGACGGGTATTTCCTTGCAAACGCCCGCATGACGTGGAACTCCGGCGACGGCAACTGGGGTCTCGCCTTCGAGGTGAAGAACCTCGCGGACAAATACTACCTGACGACCAAGGTGAACGACGTCTCCGCCGTGGGCCATGTCTATGGCTCGCCGGGCAAGCCGCGCACCTGGGCCCTCACGCTGAAGCGCAACTTCTAAGCGCGTTTCAGACCTGAAGATTGACGCCGCGCCGGCAACGGCGCGGCGTTTTCTTTTGCCCCGCCGTCCCCTTATGCTCCGGAGCAGACGACCGGAAGAGGAGAGGGGCGTTGCTCGAGCTTTATCACCACGGGTCTTCGGCCTGCGCCGCGAAGGTGCGCTTCGCCCTCGCCGAGAAGGGCCTCGACTGGACAGGCCATTACATCGACCTCCTGAAGGGCGAGCAGTTCGATCCGGCCTTTCTGGCGATCAATCCGAAAGCCGTGGTGCCGGTGCTGATCCATGACGGGGCGGTCGTCACCGAATCCACCATCATCTGCGACTATCTGGAAGAAGCGTTCCCCGACACGCCGCGGCTTTATCCGCAAGCCCCGCTCGCCCGCGCGAAAGTGCGGCAATGGACCAAGGCGGTCGACGAAGAACTGCACCCAGCCTGTTCGGCGCTCACCTATGTGCTCTCGCACCGCCACGCGATCCTGCGCAACGGCGTCGGCTCCTTCGGCGACTTCCTGAAAGGGGCCGGGCCGGAGGGGCGCGCGGCGCGCGAGCTGAAATGGCGGTGGATCCAGGACGGGCTCGAGGCGCCCGGCGCCGGCGACAAGATCCGGCTTTACGACGATTACCTCCACCGCATGGAAGCGGCGCTTCGCGAGAATGACTGGCTCGCCGGCGGCGCCTTCACCATGGCCGATGTAGCGCTCGCGCCCTATCTCAATCGCCTCGCCATGCTCGAATGCCACGGCCTGTGGCGGGACGGGCGCCTGCCGCGCGTCGAGGGCTGGTTCGAGCGCATCAAGTCGCGCCCGACTTTCGAACCGGCCTTCATGAAATGGATGCCCGCCGATCTCATCGACGACATGCGCGCCAATGGCGCTAAATCCTGGCCCGCCGTGAAAGCGCTGCTCGGCCTTTAGCGGTCTATTTTGCGGGGTCCGGATTGTAGGCTGTCGGGCCGGCGGCCTTGAACATCTCATTGAAGGGATCGTCCGCCGTCTCCGGCGCCGCGCCGGCGCGCACTGTGGTGCGGCGCATGTCGCGGCGATAGCCGCGATCGTCGAAATCGCCGCCGCGATGCAGGGTGCAGAGATTGTCCCAGATGGTCATGTCGCCGGGCTTGTAGGTCACGGAAAACACATATTGGGGCTGCGTCGCCCACTCAATCAGCTCGGCGATCAGGGCGCGGCCTTCTGCGCGCGGCATCCCGACAATGTCGCGCGCATGGGCGCCGACAAAGAGCGACTTGCGCCCCGAGCCTTCATGAAAGTGAACGAGGGGGTGGCGCGCGGCGGGCTTCGCGTCGATATCTTCTTCCGTATAAGGATAACCGGCCCTGCGGCGCGACCAGAAATAGGAATGCTCCGCGACGAGCCCGTCGATACGGGTCTTCATCTCCTCGGGCAGGTCGTCATAAGCGCTACGCATATCCGCAAACCACGTCGCGCCGCCTTCCGGCGGGGCTTCGTGACAAAGCAGCAGCGACTGGGCGGAACGGACTTCCATGTAAGAGGAATCCGTGTGCCACAGCCGGTTGCCTTTGGAATTGAGGCGAATGAGCTCGTTGTCGATAATGTTCCCGTCAGCATCGATATTGGAGGCGTCGAAAAGCTCCGGCTCGCTGAAGCGCATAACGCCTTTGTGCCGGGGCGCCAGCTCCACATGGCCGAAAAGGCGGCTGAAGGCGACATGGCTTGCATCGTCAAGGCCGGTGTCGCGCCAGACCGTAACGCCCCATTTGTTCTGAAGGTCGACGATCTCGGCCTGCGTCGCCGCCTCGAGCGGCTTCGTGATGTCGACGCCCGAAATCTCGGCGCCGAAACGCGGCAGAATAGGAACAGCCTTGATGTTCGAGCCCATGTCGTCCTCCCGGGCCGCTTTGGCTGGCGCGGCCAAATCGTTAGAATCCTAACTATATCCCGCGAGGACCGATTTCAAGAAGGCGCCGGACGCTCCCTTTCCGCCAGAAGCGAAGCGAATTGGCGCGGGATCAGGAATGGCGGAGGGGGCGGGAGCTTTTTCGATCCCGCAGGGATCGCAAGGCCGACGGCCGCCGCGCGGTCAGCGCGCCCCATCGGAGCCTCGAGTGAAGCGAGTGGCGTGAGATAGAAAATGGCGGAGGGGGTGGGATTCGAACCCACGGAACGCTCGCACGCTCAACGGTTTTCAAGACCGCCGCAATCGACCACTCTGCCACCCCTCCGAGAGCGACGGCTGCTGTCTACATGGGTGCATGGGCTGAGGCAACTGACGAGGCCGACAAGCCATAGTGGTCGATTGCAAAACCTGAAATCGGCCGCCTTCAGGCGGCCGGAGGCGACCACTCTGCCACCCCTCCGAGAGCGACGGCTGCTGTCTACATGGGTGCATGGGCTAAGGCAACTCAGCAGACCTCACAGTTAATGAGGCGTTAACACTCGCTCCTTATTGCCGGAGACGTCCGATTTCAGTTTAATCGCATCCCGTGTTCAGGCGTGCCCCGATGTCCTTTCCGGCGTCCTTTCTCAAGAACCTCCTCGCGCTTTGTCTCCTGGCGCTGGCCGCAGCCTGCGCCTCGAGCCCCCGCGGCGGCGGCGAGGCCGCGTCTCCCCATTACAAGGTCGGCAAATCCTACAAAATTAACGGCAAGTGGTATCATCCCGCCGAAGACCCCACCTATTCGAAGACCGGAATCGCCTCCTGGTACGGCTCCCAGTTCCATGGCCGGCTGACGGCGAACGGGGAAATCTTCGACATGAACCGGCTCTCGGCGGCGCATACGACCCTGCCGCTGCCGTCCATGGTTGAAGTCACCAATCTCGAAAACGGCCGCTCGATCCTCGTCCGGGTGAACGATCGCGGTCCTTTCGCTCATGACCGGATCATCGATATGTCGCGCGAGGGCGCACGCCGCCTCGGCTTCGAACAGCAGGGGACGGCGCGGGTGCGGGTGCGCTACGCCGGCCCGGCGCCGCTGAACGGCGACGCGCCAAAATTCGCCGCGCGGCCGGAAGAACGGATCGCGAAGGCCGCGCCGGTGCGCGAGGAAACCGTCGCGCCGAGCCGCGGCATGCCCGAGGGCGACCAGATTTCAGACCTCCTCACCAGCATGGAAAACGCGCCGGCGCTGACGCCCGGCGCCGAAGAGGCGGCCATCGCCGAAGCCAGAGCCGATACGGCGGGCGAAGCGGAAATCCCCGCGGCTGATCTCTCGACCCCGGACCCGGAGGATGCGCGCCTCGTGCATGCGCGCGCGCCGCAAGGGACGGGGCTTGAGACCATTTACATGGTGCGGGTCGCCGCGCTGTCGCGTCTCGACAATATCGACGATCTGCGCGCCAGGCTCGGCGATCTCGGCGTCTTGCGGCTCTCACGGGTTGAAACCGGCGCCGGCAGCGCGTTTTACCGCGTCAATCTGGGGCCGTTTTCCTCTATTGAAACCGCCGCCGAAAGATTGGAAGCGGTGCGCGGAGCAGGGTATGGTGATGCGTCGCTTGTCACGCTGACGCCATAAGATCGCCCCATAAGGGCGTTTGAAATCAAGTTGTTACCGCCAGCCGTTCAGCTGGCGTCAAAAGTATCGAAGGAGAGGGCGTTTTGCAGCTCATGAAAATCCTCGCCGGTCTCGCCGTTCTTTTTTCCGGCGCCGCCTACGCCCAGCAGCCGATCACCACGCCGGCCGAGTATGCGATGATCATGGACTATCGCACCGGCGAAGTTCTCTATGAAAAGAACGCCCGCACGCCGACCTCGCCGGCTTCCATGTCGAAACTGATGACGGTCGCCATCGTCTTCGAGCGCCTGCAAAACGGCTCGCTCACGCTCACCGACACATTCGACGTCAGCGAAAAGGCGTGGCGCGAGCGTGAAGGCTCGTCCATGTGGGTGCGCGTCGGCGACGAGATCCCCGTGCTCGACATTTTGCGCGGCATCATCGTGCAGTCGGGCAATGACGCCTGCATCGTGGTCGCGGAAAATATCTCCGGCTCCGAAGACGCTTTCGTGGAGCTCATGAACCGCAAGGCCCATGAATGGGGCCTCAACGATTCCACCTTCGGCAATCCCCACGGCAAGCCCGATCCCGACCACAAGATGAGCATGCGCGACCTGGCGCTGCTGACCCGCAAGATCATTTCTGAATATGGCGAATATTACGCGCTCTTCGCCGAGCGCGAATTCACCTGGGAGAAAATCCGGCAGGCGAACCGCAACCCCATTCTCGATATGGTCGAGGGCGCGGACGGCCTCAAAACGGGGCATACGGAAGAATCCGGCTACGGCCTTGTGGGCTCGGCCGTGCAGGGCGGGGAACGGCGCATCGTCGTCGTCAACGGCCTTTCCTCGGAGCGCGAGCGCGCGACGGAATCGGCGCGGCTGATGCGCATCGCTTTCAACGACTTCACCACCAAGACCTTTTACGAGCCCGGCGACATTGTCGGCGAGGCGGAGGTCTTCAAGGGCAAGACCGCCAATGTGCCGCTGATCGCGCGCGAACCGGTGAAACTCATCATGCACCGCTCGATGATGGATGAGGCCAAGGCGACCATCGTCTATCAGGGGCCGGTGGCGGCGCCGGTGAAGGAAAACCAGCAGATCGGCTTTCTGCGCGTCACGGCGCCCGGCGGGGCCGCGCGCGAATATGCGCTTTACGCTGGCCAGCCGGTGAGAGAGGCGGGCATCTGGGGCAAGATCGGGCTCGCGGCGAAAAAGCTCCTCGCCAAGCCCCATACCGAAACCGCGCTCCCCGACGCGCAAGCCGCGCAGTAAGATGGACGGCCCCGACGCCTGGACCGGTCTTTTCATCTCGTTCGAGGGCGGCGACGGCGCCGGCAAGACGACCCAGATAAAAAGGCTCGCCGACATCCTGCGCGCCGAGGGCCGGGAGGTGGTGCTGACGCGCGAGCCCGGCGGCTCCGACGGCGCGGAAGCGATCCGCAAGCTCATTCTCGAAGGCGACGCTGACCGCTGGTCGCCGCTCGCCGAAGCCCTCCTGATGTACGCCGCGCGCGAGGATCATCTCGAACGCACCATCCTGCCGGCGCTGCATCGCGGCGCGGTTGTCATCAGCGACCGTTTCGCGGACTCCACCATGGCCTATCAGGGCCTTGCGGGCTCGCTCGGGGAAGAGACCGTCGCGGCGCTTTACAAGCTCGTCGTCGGCGATCGCGGACCAGACATCACCATCATTCTCGACATTCCCGTGGAGGAAGGGCTGAAGCGCGCCGGGGGCCGAGCAGATAAAGAACAGCGTTTTGAATCGAAGGGCGCGGCCTATCAGGAAGCGGTGCGCCAAGCCTTTCTGGAGATCGCCCGGCGCGAGCCTGAACGCTGTCTCGTGGTCGACGCGAGCGGCGGCGAGGACGCGGTCGCCGCGCGCCTGCGCGAAGCTGTCGAGGCGCGCCTGCCGGGCCTCTTTTCCGTGTGATCGCGCCTTCCATAGGCGGCTCAAACGGAATAACACCGTCTCATGGAAGAGGACCTGATCCCGCCCCGCGCTAGAGCGCATCAGATCGGCCGAGAGCCGCTGGAAAAGCGCCTTCGCGCCTCCCTTGAGGCCGGGACGCTGAGCCATGGCTGGATCATCGCGGGGCCCGAAGGGGCCGGAAAAGCGACGCTCGCCTATCGCATCGCCCGGGCCGTCCTCGACCCGAAGTCCCTCAAAACCGCCGACACGCTGGAGATGGCCGAAGACGCGCGCGTCTTTCGCCTGATCGCCAGCCAGGCGCAGCCCGACCTGTTTGTCGCCGAACGCTTGTGGGACGAGAAAAAAGACAAGCAACAAGCTGAAATCACGGTCGAAACCGTCCGAAAACTCACCTCCTTTCTGAGCCATACGGCGTCCGGCGGCGGCGCCCGCGTGGCGATCGTCGACACCGCCGACCATATGAACCGAAACGCCGCCAATGCGCTCCTGAAAGCGCTGGAAGAGCCGCCGCCGGACACGCTCCTCCTGCTCCTGTCCGCGACCCCGGGACGGCTCCTGCCGACCATTCGCTCGCGCTGCCGGCGCATCGACCTGCCGCCGCTTTCAACCGAGGCCGTGGAGCAGTTCCTGACCTCCGAGGCGGTGAGCATGGGCGACGCGAAGAACATCGCCGATCACGCCCGCGGCCGGCCCGGCTATGCGCTGACGCTGGCGGCGGGAGAGGGGGCCGACGCCATCCGTCTGGCGCAGGCTTTCCTGATGGCGGCCCGCAAGGGCGGCGACATTTCAAAGATCGTCGCGGGCGTTTCCGGCAAGGCCGGGGAAGGGCGCTGGCCGGTGTTTCTCGACACGGTGCTGACCGGGCTCAGCGACGCCGCGCGCATGGCGGCGATTGAAGGCGAGGCGCAAGGCTTTGAAGGCGTCTCCGCGGGCGCGCTGCTCGACGCCTGGCAGGCGCTGACCCAGCTTTCGGGACGCGGCGAGGCGCTCAATCTCGACCGCGCGCAGATGCTTCAAGCCATGGCGTATGATTTGAAAGCCGCGCTCCGGGCGCAGGCGGCCTGATGGCGCATCCCATGTTTGTCGACAGTCACGTTAATCTGCATTCGGAGAAATACGCCGAGGATCTGGGCGAGGTCATGACGCGCGCGCGCGAGGCAGGCGTTGGAACCATGCTGACCATTTCCGACCAGTTGTCCTCGACCGACGCGATCAAGACCATCGCCGCAAGCGATCCGGATATCTGGCGCAGCGTCGGCGTGCATCCTCATCACGCGAAAGACTACGCCGATCTGACGGCGCAAACCCTGATCGAGATGGCCGCTGACGAAGACGTCGTCGGCATCGGCGAATGCGGCCTCGACTTCTATTACGAATATTCCGACCGCGCGGCGCAGGAAGCGGTCTTCCGCGCCCATATCGCGGCGGCGCAGGAAACCGGGCTGCCGCTGATCATCCATACCCGCGACGCCGACGACCTCATGCGCGCGGAACTGGAAAAAGCCCATGGGGAAGGGGCCTTCGTCCCCCTCCTCCATTGCTATACGGGCGGGCCGGACCTCGCCGAAGCGGCGCTTAAGCTCAGCGGCTATGTCTCCTTTTCCGGCATTATAAGTTTCAAGAACGCCGCCGACGTGCGCGCCGTCGCCGAGGCGACGCCGCTGGAGCGCATCATCATCGAGACCGACTGTCCTTATCTCGCGCCGGTTCCCATGCGCGGAAGGCGCAACGAGCCGGCTTACGTCGTGCATGTGGCTGAAAAGCTCGCGGAGATAAAAGGGAAGAGCCTCGAGGACATCGCCGCCGTCACAACGGACAATTTCTTCCGCCTGTTTTCAAAAGCGCGCCCGCCGAAAGAGGCGTCATGACCGGGCGCTTGCGCATCACCATTCTGGGGTCCGGCTCGTCCGGCGGCGTGCCGCGTTTCGGCGGACCGGACGGGGCGGGCGACTGGGGCGCATGCGACCCGGCCGAGCCGAAGAACCGCCGCACGCGCTGTTCGATCCTCGTCCAGCGCGAACATCCCGAACACGGTTTCGCCCATGACAAGGTGACCTCCATTCTCGTGGACACGTCGCCCGACATGCGCGCGCAATTGCTGGCGGCGCGCTGCTCGCGTCTCGATGCGGTGCTGTTCACTCATGACCATGCGGACCAGACCCACGGCATCGACGATCTGCGCGTCCTTGCTTTGCAGATGCGCCGGCGCATCCCGGTCTATATCGACGACGCCACGGCGGGCCGGCTCCTGGAGCGCTTCGATTACTGCTTTGAACAGGCGCCGGGCAGCCTTTATCCGGCGATCCTCGAGAAACGCGACATGCCGCCCTGCGGCGATGAATTTTCCGTAGACGGACCGAGCGGACCAATCCTGGTGAGCGCTTTCCTTCAGCATCACGGCAATGTCGATTCACTCGGTTTCCGTTTCGGCGACATGGCCTATTCCAGCGACGTTGTCGGACTACCGGACGAAAGCTTCGAGATCCTCGCCGGCGTGAAATGCTGGATCCTCGATGCGCTGCAATATGAGCCCCACCGTACACACGCCCATCTCGATCTCGCCCTGGAGTGGCTGGCGCGCATCCGGCCGGACAGGGGTATTCTGACTAATCTTCACATCCATATGGACTATGAAACCCTGAAAAATAAGCTCCCCGAAGGGGTCGAGCCTGCCTATGACGGCTTGACCGTCGACGGAAATGACCGATAACGAATATTATGCTTTCATTGCCGAAACGGGGTGAGAGAGAATGAATATTTTTAAGCAACTATTGCTTGTTTTGACGGCGACTGGCGCCGCGGCCTGCGGCGGCGGGGAAGACCCCAAAAGCGACGCGAAAACGGCAAGCGCGAAACAGCTCGCTGAGAGCAAGACGGGCGAGGCCAAAACGGTCAGCGCGCAAGAAGCCGAGACCGCGAACCAGGCCGTCGATGTGTACGCCGCGCACCTAACGCGAGTCGCGGATGCGCTTGAGGCCGTGGAGTCGGAAGCGGACGCGCAAGCAGCGGCGCAAATAATCGCCGAAGCAACCAATGAATTTGAAATTCTGTCCGAGAAATTCAAAGAAACGAATAAATCAAAACTCGCCGCCGTCATGGCGGCGCAGGCAAGCAAATTGACAGAGCCGCAAATGCGCATCGGCATGGCCATGCAGAAACTCGCGACTGAGCATCCGGAATATCTGGAGGCGATTGGCGAGGCGATGGAGGAAATGCCGCCGCTGCAATGAATATGTAACGCCCGTTTCGTAATTTCGCCGTAAAGCGGGCGCATTAACGCAGTAGAAGCGCGTCAGGTGGGACGCGCAGGGGAAGGCGAAGGCGATGGCGCTGGAATATTACATGCCGCGAGCGGATCTTCGCGATCATGTGCGCGCCTATTATTATTTTTCAACGGACAATCCGGCAATCCAGCCGCTTTGCGCGGAAATGGGCAATATTCGCGTCATTCTGAGCGGCGGCGGCATTCTGCACACCCCGGACGGCGGCAAGCGTCACACGACCTCGGCCTTTCTGATCGGTCCGACCATGAGCGCTTACTGTATGGAAGCGCAGGCCGGGACCCGCGTTTTCGGCGTCGGCATCCGCCCGAAAGGCTGGGTCGCGCTGTGCGGCATGAGCGCCCAGGAAGCCAGGGACCAGGTGATCGACCTGACGTCTTTCGCCGGCGGCGTGGCGCGGTCAAGCATCGACGAAATGCGCAACGCCTCGAGCCTCGCTGAGATGGCCATAGCGGCGGACCGGTTTTTCGCTCAAATTTTATCCAAGCGCGCGCCGCAGCGTACTGCGCCATCTTATCCGCACGCGCTGGCGCAATGGCTGCTCGATCCGAACGATCTCGACCTCGACACGCTCATTTCAATGATGGACGTCTCGCGGCGCCAGACGGACCGCGTTGCGAAACTCTATTTCGGGGCGTCGCCGAAATATCTGCAACGCAAATATCGCGCCTTGCGGGCGGCCGACCGGATCCGGGCGGGCGAAACGGACTGGCTCGCCGCAGCCGGCGAGGCTTTTTACGATCAATCTCATTTCACAAAGGAATTCAGGACGTTCATCGGCGTGACGCCGAAGCAGTTCATGGGCAATCAGGCGCAGCTCATCACCGAAATCCAGAGCCAGCGGTCCCAGACGCTGGCTTTGCCGCTGGCCAGCTTTTAAAAAATTGCGGGTTTTGGGCCGAGACGGCCAATATTTCCTGACGGCCAATATTTCCTATAGCACCCGCAAATGACCGCATAACTTAGGGTCATTGTTGGGAGAATGCCGCTACTGGCGCCTTTCAGCCGGTTGGGAGAGACCGGCGGGGGAAAAGGCGTCAGGCATCACGGAAACGCACAAGTCTCGTTCGCGCGAAATTTGTGCGTTTTCGGCGTTTTTTGGGCCGGTTTTTCAGATTTTTCAGTGGCGCGGCCCCCCTGCATACAGCATGTATAATTTGCGACAATATAAATTGTGCAACAAATTATCATGCGGAAGACAAGCCTGAAAGACCGCCCCGATTGCCCGGCGGCCCGGGCTGTCCGATAAAGGTCTCATGACCCATTCGACCCATGCTTATACGCCCGATCCGCGCAATGAGCGCATCCTCATCGACGTCAATGGCGAGCTGTTCCCGCGCGCCGAAGCGAAGGTTTCGGTTTTCGATTCCGGCTTCGTTCTCGGCGACGGCGTCTGGGAAGGATTGCGCGTCTATGCCGGCCCCGACGGCACAGGCGTCATCGCGTTTCTCGACCGCCACCTGACGCGGCTCTATGAAGGCGCGAAAACCCTCGATTACGAATTCCCGCTGACGAAAGCGCAATTCGCCGAACGGCTCTACGCCTGCCTCGACGCCAATGAGGCTCATGACGGCGTTCATATCCGCCTGATGACCTCGCGCGGGGTCAAGGCGACGCCCTATCAGGACCCGCGCGCGACCGTGACGCCGCCGACCGTCGTCATCATTCCGGAGTTCAAGACGCCCTCCCCGGACGCCGCCGCGAAGGGGCTCAGCCTCTTCACCGTGCATGTGCGCCGCGGCTATCCCGACGGGCAGGATCAGAAACTCAATTCCCATTCCAAACTCAACTGCATCATGGCCTGCATCCAGGCGGCGAAAGCGGACGCCGACGAGGCGCTGATGCTCGACCCGCACGGCTTCGTCGCCACCTGCAACTCCACGCATTTCTTCATCGTGAAGGATGGCGAGATCTGGACCTCGACCGGCGATTTCTGTCTGGGCGGCATCACCCGCAGGATCATCATCGAAACCGCGCGCGAAGCCGGCCTGACCGTTCATGAACGCAATTTCTCGCTGCACGATGTCTATAACGCCGACGAAGCCTTCGTCACAGGCACCTTCGCCGGGCTGACGCCGGTCGCCGATGTCGACGGCCGCACCCTGAAGAGCGCCTCCGGCCCGATGGTTTCGCGGCTGCGCGCGCTTTATAAAGAGCGCGTGGCGAAAGACATCGCGGACGGACGGCGCATGACCTTCGACTGATTTTTCAGGGGACTGACTTTTGGCAGGTTGAGCATGGCGAAAAGAAAGCGCGTCACCTACGAGGACCTGAAAAGTTTCGCGCTTTCGCTCGGCCTTCCCGGCGTCACCGAAGCCGTCTCCTGGGGCCAGCCCTGCCTCAAAGCCCATGGCAAGCTCTGGGTCTTCTGGAGCCCCACCGAGGACGCCCCGGTCTTCAAGGTCCCGTTCGAGGAGCGCGAGATGCTTGTGGAGACGGAGCCCGAGACCTTTTTCTTCACCGACCACTACAAGAATCACAAGCTCGTCCTTGTGCGCCCCGACCGCCTCGACATGGGCTGGGCGGAGGCGAATCTCTTGCGCGTCTGGCGTGCGCAGGCGCCGAAAAAACTCCTGAAAACCTATGATGAGGGCTCATAAGCCCTCTCCCGGCCCCGCGCGGTCTTGTCAAATCCCCATAAAATGCGAGACTTTCCCCATTGGGGACGGATTGGCGATCAAGGGGCGTTTGGGGTGTTGAATATCATTCTTATCGGAGCCGCGGCGGCGCTCGCGGGCGCTGTGCTCGGCGCGGTCATGGGGGCATGGTTCGCCGACCGCAAATTGCGCAAGCACTATCAGGAAGTGCGCGGCGAAATCGTCCGCCTGCGGTCGGTCGCGGAGCAGAAACTCTCGGGCGACGATCCCAAGCTCGACGACCTCCTGGAAAATCTCCACTCGGCGGCGAACAAGGCCTACGCCGCCATTCAGGCCATGGAAAACCAGGCGGCGATCACGCGGCGCAAAAGCGACGCCGGCAAGGAAGTCATCACCTCCTCCCGCCACATCATCCGCATGATCGACGAATATACCGGCGAAGAACCGGAGCCCTACGTCATCGAACGCAAGAAGAAGCCGGCGCCGAAAGTGTCCGCGCCCGCCGGCAAGACCGACGGCAAAGCCGATAAAGACGAGCCTGTCGATCTCGGCTCTCTGCAAAAGGACGAGCCGGTGCATCATAAAGGCGAAGAACCGGTCCAGAAAGCGCTGGCCAAGAGGAAAGCCGCCGAAACGCCCGGAGAATAACGCTCCCCATGCGGATCGCCATGTTTTCCGGCCCGCGCAACATCTCCACGACGATGATGCGCAGCTTTGAAAGCCGTCCGGACACGGAGGTCCGGGACGAGCCGTTCTATGGCTGGTATCTGAAGAAGAGCGGGGCCGATCATCCCATGCGCGCGGAAATCCTCGCCAGCATGGCGACGGATTGGGGCGATGTGGTCGCAGACCTGACTGCGCCGCCGGAAAACGCCGCCTATCGTTTTGAAAAACACATCGCCTTTCATTTCGCCGGCGCGGAGGATTTCAACTGGCTTCAGGGCGCGAAGGTCTTTCACCTGATCCGCGATCCGCGCGCCATGGTCGCCTCCTACAAGAACAAATATGACGATGTGCGGCCGATCATCGACAGCTACCGGATCCAGCGCCGCCTGCATGAACAATCGCCCGCCCCCGTGGTCGACGCCGGCGACATTCTGAAAGCGCCCGCCGCGATGTTGCGCACGCTATGCGCTGCGCTGGACATGCCGTTCACCGAAGCCATGCTGTCATGGAAAGCGGGCGAGCGGGCAAGCGACGGCGTCTGGGCCGAGCACTGGTATGACGCGGTGCACGCCTCGACCGGCTTCAAGCCCTTTACAGAGCGCGCGCTGACGCTGAGCCCGGAGCTGGAAGAGGTCGCGGCGGCCTGCGCCGGCGACTATGCCTATTTTCACGAGCTGCGCCTGACGGCGTGACGCCCCGGCCCGATCGCCACATGGCCTTTCGCGCCGGCGCGGCGTAACCTTCCAGCGATCATTCCGGCTTTGCCGTCCGCTTTTTTTAAGGAGCTTTCCTTCAATGCTCGCCCGCGCCGCAACGACCCTCGCCGGGGCCATTCTGGTGATCTACGGCGTCATTGCCGCCATCTCGCCCCTGCCCCTCGGCGTCGTTTTCGCAGCGCTCGGTCTCATCATGATCGCCGCAGCGAATCCGGCGGCGCGCCCGCTCATTCTCGCCATGCGCCGGCGCTGGCGCTGGTTCGACAAGCTGGTCCGCCTTGCGGCCCGGCGTTCGCCGCCGCGTTTTCATGAAACCTTTGAAGACACAGACCCGGCCGCGCACCCGGCGCCGCAAGACGCGACGCGCCGAGAGCAATAGCCTCGCCGGAATAAAGGGACCGAGGGCGAAGCGCCCTAGGCGCCTTTTTCGACCTGCGTGAACTCTAGCTCCACCGGCGTCGCGCGCCCGAAGATCGAGACCGCCACCTTGACGCGCTCGGTATCCTCGTCGACTTCCTCGACAATGCCGGAGAAGGACGCAAACGGCCCGTCGATGACGCGCACGCTTTCGCCGATATCGAAGGTGATGGTCGAGCGCGGGCGGGCTTCGCCTTCTTCGATGACGCCGCGAATACGGTCCACTTCCTTTTGCGGAACCGGCATCGGCTTGTTGCCCGACCCCAGAAAGCCGGTGACTTTCGGCGTCTCCTTGATCAGGTGATAGGTCTCATCGCTGAGCGTCATCTTGACGAGCACGTAACCGGGAAAGAAGCGGCGCTCGGTGTTGACCTTGCGGCCGCGGCGCACCTCGGTGACTTCTTCCGTGGGAACGAAAACTTCCTCGATCAGATGCTCCAGTCCCTTTTCCTTCGCGGAAGCGAGGATGGACTCGGCGACTTTCTTTTCGAAGTTCGAATAGGCGTGAACGATATACCAGTTGCTGGCCATAGCGGAGTTCCGTTCTTGCAATCGCTAATTGGTCGCGCCGACGCAGTCGATGGGCAGGACGTGACAGACGACGAAACGCAGGCCCTGATCCACGCCAAAGAAAAACAGCGCCATGATCGCCACCATGATCAGCACCATAATGGTGGAGATCACCGTTTCATTACGCGTGGTCCAGGTGACCTTCGCGGCTTCGTTGCGCACCTGTTGAATGAACTCGAACGGGCCGGTGCGTTTTTTCTTTTTATTGACTTCGGACGCCTTGCCTTCGATCACTGAGGCGTCGCCGCCGGATTTCTTGCTTTTCGCCATTCCAAGCCGCCTTCGGGACACGGTTTCTCGTGCGCGGGGTCCGCGCTGTCGATCTTCGGAAATTTCGGAAGATTGGCTCTAGGTATACTTTTTCGCGGCCCCGTCAAGCGGCGGCGCGGTGAAAATGCGGGCCGGGAGGGCCCCGACCGTCTGATTCGGGCCCCTTAGAGGGCCTGAAGGGCGATTTCACAGGACCCGCGCCGGCTGGAAGCCCGGAAGACCTCCAGAAGCCCGTATGGGGCCACAGGAGGGCCATACGGGCCTCGCGGCCCCGCTTGCTAGACTTAGGGCTGCGCGGGCCCCTGCGCCCTGCCGGCCGCTTCCATGACCTGCATCCAGCTCGCGGCATAGGGAGTGTCGGTTCCGAGCGGGCCTTCTGCAAAGGGCCCGGCGCCGACCGGGCCGGCCAGCACATAGTTCGAGAGGATGATGCCGGGAAACGCCTCGGCGAGCGCCAGGTTGATCTCGTAGTTCACGCGCGCGCCCTCAGGCCCCCAGAGAAAAGCCTCGTACCAGGCCTCGTCGATAAATCTCGGGCGTTTCAGATGAGAGCCGCCTTCGTAAAAGCCGATGGGGCTGACGCCATAGGCTTCCGCGCGTCTTTTCAGATCGCGATAGTTCCTCAAATTATATTCCTTGCCGCCATTGGTGTTCGAGGTCAGGAGAAAATCGGCAAAGCCTCGCGCCACGCCTTCCGGATCGCGCGCGATGGCGCCGGCCCATTCCTCTTTCGGCAGAAACTCTTCCCATTTGCCGTACCAGTAGGAAGCCACCGAAGCGCCGATACCAGGCGCGTGATCGTCCCAGTTCTCGCCCTGCCCTTCCATCCAGGCCTTGGCGCCGTTGAGCGCATGCACCGTGGTCGCCCAGCCGACCTGCCCTTCCATCACATAGGTGACCTTCTGGTCGCGGCCGGCGCGCAGGAGCGCCGCATCGAGCGCCAGCTTCATGCGGGAGAGTAGCGCGCCATAGCCGACGCGATCGCCCCGCCCCCTTGCCTTCGCGACGGCGCTCAAGCCCTGGCTGACTCCCCAGGCATAGTCCGTGCCGAGAAAATACTGGCGCGACCAGTTCCAGACCTCGTTGCCGACGGTCACATACAGCATGCGCTCTTCAGGATAGCCTTCTTCCGCCAGCGCGGCGACCAGCGCGTCCGCATAAGCGTCCCAGGCCGGGCTCGCGAGGATTTCATCCGCATGCTGACTGGCCATGGCCCGATAGGCTTTCGACCACGGGCCGTCGCCCTTTTTCAGCGCATCGGACTTTACGTCCCACAAGCGCTGCGGCGCGCCGAGGGTCAGGGGCGCATTGATCCACAGCGCCTTTCCGCTCTCGACGCCAAGGGCGACCACGGCGTTCAGCGGCATGGACTCATAAAGCGGCGGCCGCGTCGCGGACAGGCCGCCATCCGCCCAACTGTGCTCCGCCCAGAAAAGATCGCCCGTGCCAGGCAGGTCGTCCGGTCCGGTCACCACGGCCGTGCCCGCCTGTTGCAGATCCATGGTGCGAATGACGTCATAGCCGGACATCGCCTCCACAAACCGGGGATTGTAGATTTTACCCTGACGGTATGCCTCTTCGTTTTCCGCGCGGATCAGTGCAAGCTCCGTCAACGGACAATCGAGCGAGGTGACATGCATGATGATGCCAAGGAGCTTGTTTTTCTTGTAATCTCGCGTGAACTCGATGCGCCCGGGCGATTTCACCCCGACCCCGTTGCTGTCCCATCCGATTTTCATGTCGGCGCATTTCGCCGGCCCCCAGAGCAGCACCCAGTCGCCGTCCCAGTGCGCCTGCGCCTCTTCATGTTTGTCATTGGCCAGAAAGAAGCCGCCGAAATCCATGCGGTCGCCGGGCCAGCGTTGCGGATAGCCCGCGGCGGAGACATAGCCTTCGGTCACGAGCTCGTTGGTCATGCCGCTGCGCGTCCCCCAGACATTCTGCGCGGCATGCCAGAGATTGATGAACGGCTCTTCGATATTGGTGCGCTGGGGGTAATGCGGCCCGACCTGTATCAGCGTCGGTTGCGCATTGGCGCGTTCCGAACCGAGCAACAAGCCGGCAAGAATCAAGGACAGAGCCGCGCCAAACGCCACGCAGCGCGACAGACGATCCGCAAAACGCTTCACCATGAACATCCTCCCCGAAAGCCCGGCCGATGGTCGCGCATCAGGCGCGGGAAATCCAGCGCCGGCGCACAAGCCGGCGCCTGGCGGCGCCGGTAAAGACCGGCGCGCGCATTAACCAATTGTCCGGAAAATGGCAGGGGCGGAGGGACTCGAACCCACGACCCTCGGTTTTGGAGACCGATGCTCTACCAACTGAGCTACACCCCTAGGCCAAGGCCCTTGCAATAAGGCCCGTTCGCGCCTCTTTCAATAGTTCAGGACGTTTTTCCCGTTCCGAGCCACTCCAGCACCGCCGCCGCCGCCGCATCTCCGGGGGAGCGCTCTCCCGCAAGGGAGCGGGCGATGGCCGGAAAGGCCTCGATCTGCCGCCGCCGTTCCGGCCTGTCCCGCAGCAGGGGCGCCAGCGCCGCCGCCAGACGATCAGGCCGGCAGTCCCGTTGCAGAAATTCCGGCGCCACCTCCCGGCCCGCCGCGATATTGACCAGCGACACATAGGGCGTCGTCAGCACCGCGCGCGCCCACAACTCGGTCAAAAGCTCGAGCTTGTAGGCGACGACCATGGGCGTGCCCAGAAGCGCAAGCTCCGCCGTCGCGGTGCCGGACGCGGCGAGCGCGGCGTCGGCGGCGCGGCAGGCTTCGTATCGCTCCGCGCCCTCGATCACCACGGCGTCGCCCGGCCAGCCGGCGGCGAGCGCGCGCACCGCCTCTTCCGCGCCGGGCGCGGCGGGAACGACAACGCGCAGATCGGGAAAATCCTTGAGAAGCTTTTCGACCGCCCCGCCGAACGGCGCCGCGTGGCGTTTCAGTTCCCCGGCGCGGCTGCCCGGCAGAACCGCCAGCAAGGGCCCGTCCCCGATCTTGTGTCTGGCGCGAAACGCCGCCGCATCGGGCTGTTGCTCAAGCACCGCCTGAAAGCCCGGATGGCCGACCCAGCGCGTCTTCGCGCCCGCCTCTTCAAAAAAGCCGGTCTCGAAACCGAAGATGCACAACACGCCGTCGAATAAGTCCGCCGTCGTTTGCGCGCGTTGCGGCCGCGAGGCCCAGACCTGCGGCGCGACATATTTGAAAAGCTTCATGTGCGGCGCGCGTTTGCGCAGGCGCTTTGCCACGATTTTGGAAAACGACCAGCTGTCGATCAGCACCGCCGCTTGCGGCTTTTCCGTTTCGGCGAGCGCGGCGAGACTGTCGGCGGCTTTCAGCGCCGCCGGCAGCGCCTGAAGCGCGGCGGCCGGCCCGATGACCGAAAAGCGGTCAATGGGAAACAGGGTTTTCAATCCTTCTTTCGCCATCTGCGCGCCGCCGCAGCCGATGAAGGAGACGCCGGGATGGCGTTTGCGCAGCGACGCCATCAGCGCCGCGCCCAAAGAATCCGCAGAAGGCTCAACCGCGCAAAGCAAGATCGTGAACCGCTCGGCGGTCACGCGTCGCCTTCAAGGTCTTGCTGGGTGAATCCGTAGACGAACAAACCGGTCTCGTCCGCCAGCGCCCTGACCTCATCGCGGTCGATGATGATGCCGAGCCCCGCCTCCACGGCGACGCCGGCAAGTTGCGCGCGCGCCGCCCGGCGAATGGTCTCCGCGCCGATCACCGGCAGGTCGATCCTGAGCTCCTGCCCCGGTTTCGGGCGCTTCACCAAAACGCCGCCGCGGCTTGCGTCATTGGCGAGCGTCGCGCAGCGGTCGAGCATGGCGTCGGTGCCTTCCGCCGCTTCGATCGCGAGCACAAATCCGTTGGCGACGACCGCGCCCTGCCCCACATCGAACGGGCCCAGGGCCTGAACGATGGCGGCCGCCTTGCGGATGTCTGCGAGCTTTTCTTTCGCGGGCGCGACCTTGCCCACCGGCCCCGCCGCGCAGGCGACGTCGTCGACGATTTCGTCAGGGCCGATGACCAAGAGCCCCTCGGCTTCCAGCGTTTCCACGAGCACGTTCAAGATCGCGCCGTCGCCTTTGCCCGCCGCCTTGATGATTTTCGGCAGCAAGGCCGCGCCGCGCCAGTCGGCTTTCAGACTTGAAAAATCGGGACGCTTGACGACGCCTGCATAGACGGCCGCGTCGCAGCCTTCCTGTTTCAGATGACGGATGATCTTGCCGGCTTCGCCTAGCGCGCAGTCCGCGCCGGGATAGGCACCAAGCCCCGGTTCCGCGACGCCCGCGAGCCGGATGAAGAAACATTCCTTGCCCGCCGCCGCACAGGCTTCCGCGATCCGGACAGGCAGCGCGCCGCCGCCTGCGATAACGCCGAGCTTGCGCCAGCGGCTCATCAGCCGTCCCGGTCCGGCGTCATCAACGGACGCGACTTGCCGGCGTCGATAAAGGAAAGCATGCGCATCACGTCCGCGCTCTGCACATATTTCCCGCGCACAACTTCAAGCCGGTCCTTGAAGACCGCGTCGCCGGAAAACAGAATTTTATAGGCCGCACGCAAATCGTGCAGGGTCTTGTGCTCAAAGCCGCGGCGTTTGAGGCCGACAATATTCAACCCCACCAGCCGCGCGTGATTGCCTACGGCCGATGCAAACGGAATGACGTCCTTGGTGACCGCGGCGCAGCCGCCGATAAAGGCGTGCTCGCCGACGCGGCAATGCTGGTGGATCGCGCACAGACCGCCCAGAAAAGCATGATCGCCGATATGGACATGACCGCCGATAGCGACCCCGTTCGCGAAGATTACATGGTCGCCAACCTGGCAGTCATGCGCCACATGCGACCCGGTCATGAAGAACCCGTTGTCCCCCACCCGCGTAACGCCGCCCCCGGCGACGGTGCCCCGGTTCATGGTTACATATTCGCGGATGATATTGTTCGCGCCGATTACAAGCCGCGCGCCCTCGCCTTTGCAGCCGAGATGCTGCGGCGGCCCGCCCAGAACGGCGAAAGGCGACACCCGGGTGTTGGCGCCGATTTCGACGCCGCTTTCGACGACGCCATGACTTTCCAGGATGACGCCGTCATGCAGGATCGCGCCGGCGCGCACATGACAAAACGGACCGATCTCGACATTGCCGAGTTCAGCGCCATCTTCGACTATGGCTGTCGGATGAATGCTCATGACGGGGGCGTCAGATCGCCTGCGCGAGCATCGCGGAAAACTGCGCTTCCGCAACGCGCTTGTCGTCGACTGTCGCCACGCCTTCAAAGCGCCAGACGGGCGGGCGGCGCTGAACGGTCCTGACCGCAATCCTGAGCTGATCGCCCGGCACCACAGGCCGGCGGAAGCGCGCCTTGTCGACGCCCATGAACAAAACGACCTTGCCCTCGACGTCGAGGTCTTCCGTGTACGACGTATAAGCCGCGGCGGACTGCGCCATGGCCTCGATGATCAAAACCCCGGGCATGACCGGCTTTTGCGGGAAGTGTCCCTGAAAAAACTGATCCCCGTAGCTCACATTCTTGATGCCGACAGCGCCTTCGCCGGGCACGATGTCCACCAGACGGTCGACCAGCAATAAAGGATACCGATGCGGCAGGATCTGCATCAGTTCCTCGACATTCAGAACGCTTTTTCCGGGCTCCACCTTAGACATCGGCCTTACCATTCCTTTTTTTCGCCAGTTTCGCCAGCGCCGCGGTTTCCCGCAACCAGTCTTTTACAGGACGGCCCGGCCGTCCCCCCCATTTTTCGCCGGGCGGCACGTCCCGCATCAGCCCTGAGCCCGCAGCGATCTGCGCGCCGTCCCCGATAACCAGATGGTCCGCCAGGCCGACCTGCCCGCCCATCATGACGCCGTCGCCGATGCGGCAGCTTCCGGAAATGCCGGTTTGCGCGGCAATAATGCAATTTCGCCCAATCCGGACGTTGTGGCCGATTTGGACGAGGTTGTCGATCTTGGCGCCGTCGCCGATCACGGTGTCGCCAAGGGCCCCGCGATCGATGGCGGTATTGGCGCCAATATCGACATTGTCGCCGATGACAACCCGGCCCAGCTGGGGAACGCTGACGAGGCCCCCCGGCCCCGCCACGAAGCCGAAGCCGGACTGGCCGATGCGCGCGCCCGGCAGGATGCGGGCCCGCTCGCCGATCAGGGCGTTTGCTATGCTGACGCCGTCGGCGATCTCGGAGCCGGCGCCGATGGTGACGCCCGGCCCGATGAAGACATTGGGGCCGATCGAAACGCCCGCCGCGATCTCAGCGGTCTCATCGACAAAGGCGGCCTCATGGATGTCCGCGTCGGTCCGCGCGCCCATGCGCGCGCCCGCGCGCCGGGGCGCATGCAGCCGGGCGGCTATGAGCGCAAAGGCAAGACGGGGGCTGGCCGCAACAGCGACAGCGCCTCCCGCATTCGCGGGCGCGGACAGCGCGAAGCAAAGGCCGAACCGCCGGCCGTCAAGACGGCTCAGCGCGGCCGGCTTGTCGCAATAAATCAGCGCGTTTTCACTGAAATCCTCGTCGAGGGACGCAGCCTGGCCGACCTCGGCCGTCTGCGCGCCGGCGACAAGGTCGGCGCTGGCGATGCGCACGGCCTCCGCCACGGAAAGGGGCGCAAGCGTTTCGAAAAAACGGGTGTCCGGCATCGAAATCCTGCTCTGCTCACGTCCCCTGCCAAACGGTCATAAGACGCGTTTCTGAGATAATCCAGAGGCTTAGAAACGAGAGAGGGCCGCATGAACGAAAAAAGGCCGGCGAAACGTGCGCCGGCCTTTCGTGATCTCAAAAAGGCTTAAGCCGTGTCAGTTCGCGCCTTGCTGGGCTTTCGCCTGCGCTTCCTGGATCTGCTTTTCAAGCTGGGCGAGCGAGATTTTCTCGACCTCGACCTCCGGGAATTTCTTGTCGAGCTGCGCGATCACCTCCTGGGTGACGTCCGTCTCCGGCGCCGCATACATGACCGCCGAACGATCGAGAAGGATCGTCGCGCCACGGTCGTCGACGATGTCTTTCAGGATCGGCTGGCTTTGAACCAGGATTTTCGCCTGGGCGTTCTGCACGGCGGCGTTGAACGCCTTCTCCATGATCTGCACGCGTTGCGGCAGGCCGTACTGATACTGACCCGCGAGCTCCTGTTCTTTCTGCTGACGGACCTCTTCAGACATCAAGGACGCGTTTTTCTGGAAGTCCTCGATCTCTTTCTTCAGCTTGTTGGCTTCGGCTTCGAGTTCTTTCTCGACGCTCGCCTTCACAGCTTCCGCCTGCTCGGGAATGGTCTTGCCGGCTTTGGTCTGCGACACGAGTTGCGCGCGATCGACGATCAGGATGACCGGCGCTTTTTTCGATGACTGGGCTTCGGCGCTGCTGAAGACGGCGCCGCCTGCAAGGCCTGCGACCAGCAGGGAAGCTGCGCCTGCAATCGCGAAAATCTGTTTGTTCATGGTTTTACACCTCTACCTTAAAAGCTCGTCCCCGCGCTGAACCGGAACCCTTCTGTCTCGTCATAATCTTCTTTCCGAAGGATCTTCGCGAAATCAAATCTGACAGGTCCGAAAGGGGAATCCCAGCTTACCGTCACACCCGCCGTCACGCGGAGTGAAAGATCGTCTTGAACTGGCTGAAGATCCCCAATTCCGTCGCCATCGGTGTCGATCCAGAATCTAGGGTCATCGTTCAGCGCTTTTGTGCTTCCGTCAACGCCGCCAACGGTGCCGAAATCGCTAAATAGGGCCGCTCGAATGCCATATTGCTCCGGCAATGGCAATGGCAGCAGGATTTCCGCACTGCCGATGGCGTAGATTTTGGCCCCGATGGACTGGCCGTACAGATCGCCATCGCGCCTCAATCTCGGCCTGATCCCTGTAATTTCAAGGGTGTCTTCGTCGTAAATCGGCGTGCCCGTATAATAGCGCGGCCCGACGCCGGCGACTTCGAAGCCGCGGAAGGTCGAGGCGCCCTCGAAGAAGCGGTCCGACAGGCGCACAAGATCGCCGCCATAGCCGTCAATATAGCCGGCGCGGCCTTTCAGGGCGCCGATGAAGTCGCCGATGATCGGGTGATACCAGGCCGTGTTCAACTCCACCTGATAATAGTTAACGTCGCCGCCGAGCCCGGCGACGCTCACCGAGCCGCCGGCGCGCCAGCCGCGGCGCGGCGTGATCGGGTCGTCGCGCTTGTCGAAATTGAGGCTGAGGCCGACCAGCGAGGTCAGGAAGCTGCCGCGCGATTCGCAGGTGGGCGAGAGGGAGTTGGTGATGAAGTCGCAATAGTCCGTGGAGACAAGCTGCGCCTCATCGCCGACCACCACCGATTCCGGGGTCACGCCCGGGACCAGGATCAGCGCCGGATCGAAACCCAGCGGGATCTGCTGGTTGTCGTTGTAATTGATTTCCACCTTGTCGCGGGTCAGCAGGTAGTTGATGCCGCCGCGGCCATATTCGGAAACCTGGAAGCCTGCATTGAGGCCAAGCCCGATCCGGTCGCGCACGAAGCCCGCCTCTTCATAGTCGGTGCGCTGATTGAAGATCGACCCGCCGGCCGCAAGGTTGCGGTCGAGGAAATAGGGCTGCGTGAAACGCAGGTCCACCTGTCGCGTCCGCGAGCTCGCCTGCACCCGGAAGCGCAGATACTGGCCGCGCCCGAGAAGGTTGCGCTCCTCAACCGAGAGATCGACGATGAAATTCTCCGTCGAGGAAATGCCGACGCCGACGCTGAGCGAGCCGGTGGATTGCTCCTCGACGGAAACGTCGAGCTCGGTGCGGTCCGGGGCCGAGCCCGGTTTTTCCTCGATCGAGACTTCCTTGAAATAGCCGAGCGAGCGGATCCGCGATCGCGACCGGTCCAAGAGCACGCGGTTGAAAGCGTCGCCTTCGGCGAGCCTGACCTCGCGCCGGATGATCTTGTCGAGGGTGCGCGTGTTGCCCTTGATGTTGATGCGGTCGACATAAACCCGCGGGCCTTCATTGACGACGAAGCTGATGTCGATGGTGTTGGATTCGGGGTGCCGCGTCAGTTGCTCGCGCACATCCACAAAGGCGTAACCGACCGTGCCGGTGGCGAAGGTCAAAGACTCTGTCGCCTGTTCGATCTTCTCGGAGTCGAAGGTGTCGCCCGCGCGCATCGGCACGTAATTGACCAGCACATCGCCGGAGAGCTTGGCGAGGGTCGTCTTCACGCGCACTTCGCCGATGGTGTATTTCGGCCCTTCGTCCACCGTGAAGGTGATGAAGAAGTCCTCGCGGTCCGGCGTCAGTTCGGCGACGGCGGAGACCACCTGAAAATCCGCGTAGCCCTGCTTGCCGTAATGCTCGCGCAAGAGCTGGCGCTCATATTCGAGCCGGTCCGGATCGTAATTGTCGTAATTGGTGAAGAACCGCCACCAGCGGCTTTCCTTGGTCAGGATGACGCCGCGCAACTCGTTATCGGTGAAAACCTCGTTGCCGATGAAATTGACTTTGGCGATGCCGGTCTTCGGGCCTTCGTCGATTTCATAGATGACGTCGATGCGGTTCTGGTCGAGCGGCGTGACCTTCGGCGTGACGCGCGCGGCGAAGCGGCCTTTCGCGCGGTAAAGCTCGATGATCTTCTGAACGTCCGACTGAACCTTGGCGCGCGTATAGACGGTGCGCGGCGCAAGCTGGATCTCTTCGGTGATCTTGTCGTCTTTGAGCTTGCGGTTGCCCTCGAAGATCACGCGGTTGACGATGGGGTTTTCCGCGACCTCGATCAAAAGCGTGCCGTTGGGCTGCATCTCGACGCTGACGTCGGAGAACAGTCCCGTGCGGAACAGCGTCTTCAGCGACAGGTCGAGCAGTTCTTCTTCCGCCGGCATGCCTGCCTGAATCGGCAAATAGGAGCCGACGGTTTCCGCTTCGATGCGCTGATTGCCGGTGACGGCGATGTTCTGAATGATCGGCGCCGGCTTGGGCGCGAACATATCCGGGGCGATCGGCGTGCCTTGGCCGGCTTGCGGCTGCTGCGCCGCAGCGCCGGCCGCGCCCAGCGTCGCCGCGGCCATGATCACCGCCGCAAGCGCCAGTCCCGCGCGAATAAAGCCTCCCCCCGACTTGTACAAACTCATGCCGCCGCCCTAACTGCCTATTGATGTTAGCTGTTGATGTCGTTCCAGGTCACAAAGATCATGAGCGACGCCAGTAAGACGAGGCCCAACCGAAATCCAATCGCCTGCGCCCGCGCCCCCAGCGGCCTGCCTGCGACGGCTTCGTATGCGTAATACAATAGATGGCCGCCGTCGAGGACCGGGATGGGCAACAAGTTCAGGAATCCAATGGACACCGACACAACCGCCGCGAGAGAAATAAAGTCAACTAAACTCGCCCTCAGCTTCACGAAAAAGCCGGGCGGCTCTCTATAGGATGAGTCGTCAAAACCCGACTGAACGGACTGGCCGGCGTATTTCGCCATTTTAATGGGGCCGCCGAGCTGGCGCGCGTCTTCCTTGCCGATGATAATGTTGCCGATATATTTGACCGTGAGGCTGAGAATGCGCCCCAGCTCGGCGACGCCCTCGCCCAGCGCCTTGATCGGCCCGTATTTTTTAAAGCTCACCTGATCCGGCCCCGGCGGCGCGATGCCAAGCTGCCAGCGGGTGATCTTGTTGTCGTAGCGGTCCGTGTCCTCGACCCGGCGCGGCGTCACGGCGATGGTCTCGCGCACGCCGCCCCGCTCCACGACGACATTCATCTCATTGCCGCCGCTGACCAGCACCACATCGTACATCTCGGCGAATTCAGTGATCGGCCGGCCGTCGACTTCGACAATGCGGTCGCCCGGCAAAAAGCCCGCCTCTTCGGCCGCGGAGTTTTCCGAGACCCCGCCGATCACCGGATCGATGACGGCGCGGCCAAATGACATGAAGAGGGCGGCGAAAATAGCGACGGCAAGGACGAAATTCGCGAACGGGCCCGCCGCGACAATCGCCGCGCGCCGCCATACCGGCTTGAAATGGAAACAGACCTTGCGCTCCTCGGCGCTCATCTGCGTTGCAGCGTCTTCGGCGTCCGACTGTTTTGGAAATTGCGTCGTGACCGGCTTTTCCGCCGCTTCAGCCGGGCCTTGCGAAGCGGCGTTCAAGTCCCCGAAGAACTTCACATACCCGCCGAGCGGCAGCCAGGAGATGCGCCACTCCGTGCCCTTCTTGTCGATCCATTTCATGATCGGTTTGCCGAAGCCGATGGAAAACACGTCGACTTTGACGCCGAGCATCCGCGCGACCGAAAAGTGTCCGTATTCATGGACGAACACGATGATCATCAGAAGAACGATAAAGGCCGCGGCGGAAAACAGCACGGCGAGCAGCGTTTCGGCGAACGGCATCAGCGTTTAACCCATCCTTCAGGCCGCGGCTTTCGCAGCGACGCATTCTTCCGCCATGCGTCGCGCCTGTGCATCCGCATCCATGGCCTCTTCCAGCGTACTGAGCCGCGCCGGACCGTTAATACGCCCCGCCCGCTCCAGTACCTGCTCGGAAATTGCGGCGATATCAAGAAATTTGAGGCCGCCCGCCAGAAAGGCGGCGACCGCCACTTCATTGGCGGCGTTGAGGACGGCCGGCATGATTCCCCCGGCCCCGATCGCCTCACGGGCGAGCCGGAGGGCGGGAAACCTATGTAAATCAGGGTCTTCAAAGGTCAGCTTGGCGACTTCCGCGAAGTTGAGCTGGGCGCTCGGGCTCGAGGTGCGCTGCGGCCAGGCGAGAGTCGTGGCGATGGGCGTTCTCATGTCCGGGGTGCCGAGCTGGGCGAGGACCGAGCCGTCGCAATATTCAACCATGGAGTGAATCACCGACTGGGGATGCACGAGGATTTCTATTTTTTCATGTCCGACGGGGAAGATGTGCGCGGCCTCGATGAGCTCAAGGCCCTTGTTCATCATGGTCGCGGAATCGACGGAGATCTTCGCGCCCATGGACCAGTTGGGATGCGCGACCGCCTGCGCCGGCGTCGCGTCGAGCATTGCCTCGCGCGTCCAGGTGCGGAACGGGCCGCCGGAGGCCGTGAGAATCAGGCGCGAAATGCGTTCGGGCTGATCGAAATCGAAAACCTGAAAAATCGCATTGTGTTCGGAGTCGACCGGCAACAGAGCGCCGCCGCCCTCGCGGATCGCTTCGGTGACGACATCGCCCGCGCAGACGAGGCATTCTTTGTTGGCGAGCGCGATGTCCGCGCCGCGGAGCGCGGCTTTCAGGGTGGGTTTCAGCCCGGCGGCGCCGACAATCGCCGCCATCACCCAGTCGGCGTCGCGGCTTGCGGCTTCCTCGACCGCCGCCGCGCCGGCGCCGCTGTCGATGCCGGTTCCTTCAAGCGCGGCCTTGAGGTCGCCGCCAAGGCTCTCATCGGCAAGCGCCACAAATTGCGGTTTGAAGGTCTTCGCCTGTTCGACGAGCCGGTCGAGATTACGGTTGGCGGTGAGCGCGACGATCTCGAAATCCGCCTCGCCCAGCGCCCCCGCATGCTCGAGCACGCTCAGGGTCGATTCGCCGATGGAGCCGGTCGAGCCTAAAATCGTAATGCGGCGCCGGGACCCATGTCCCTGCGTTGTCGGCGTCCCCATTGTCACCCCTGAAGCTTTTCGGACAGCATATAGAGGAGAAGCCCTCCCGTCATCGCTGAAGTGGCGAAAATCATGCCGTCAAGGCGGTCCAGCGCCCCGCCATGGCCGGGCACGAAGCTGGAAATGTCCTTGAGCCCGAAATTGCGCTTGAACGCCGATTCGACCAGATCCCCCACCACCGAGGCCGCCCCGAGGCCGCCGCCGATGAAAAGGTGCAAAACCGCCCCTTCCGGCCCGTAAAGAACCCCGCCGACGACCGCCCCCACAAGGCAGCCGCCGAGAATGCCCCCGACGATGCCCGCCCAGGTCTTGGACGGCGAGAGGGCGTGACTGATTTTCGGCCCGCCGATGAATTTGCCGAAGAAAAAAGCGCCCGAATCGGCGGCCCAGACGACCCCGTACAGGAGATAGGTCAGCGCCCGGCCCGTGGGCGCGTCGAGCCTGAGCCAGATCAGCGCGATGCAGGGCATGATCACATAGACCGCGCCGAAGGCCGACCAGCCGCCGATCCCCGTTTCGCGCTTGGCCAGGAAAAAGGCCGCAACGCCGCCGAGCGCCGCAATCGCAATGGCCGCGTCATAGAACCCGCCCGCGGCGAAAAAGAGGGACGCCGCCGATCCGATGACAAGCGCATAAAAAGACCGGCTGAAGGAGCGCCGTTCCACCATGCGCGTCCATTCGAACAGCATGACGACCGCGGCGAAGGCGACCAAGGCGGCGAAAGCCGGTCCGCCCGCATAGACCGCGCCGATCACCAAGGGCATCAGGATGGCGGCGGTGACGATGCGCTTTCTCAACGGCCCCGCCGAAGCAGGGCGGACTCCTTCGATCTTGTCAGCGGATGATGACATCAAGAAGCGCGATATCAGCCGGCGCCGACGCCGCCATAGCGGCGCTCGCGGCGGCAATATTCATCGATGGCGCCGGCAAAAACCTCTTCGGTAAAGTCCGGCCACAGAACATCGAGAAACACATATTCCGCATAGGCCGCCTGCCACAGGAGATAATTCGACACGCGCTTTTCGCCGCTGGTGCGGATCACAAGATCCGGGTCCGGAATATCCTTTGTATCAAGATAGGCCTCGAAGGTTTTTTCGGTGATCTCCTCCGGCTTCATGTCGCCCGCCTTGACCGCTTTCGCGGCGGCGCGCGCGGCCCGCGCGATCTCGTCGCGGCCGCCGTAATTAAAGGCGATCACCAGGACGAAGCGGGTATTGTCGCGGGTTTCCTTCTCGGTCCGGCCGACCAGGGCCTTCAGATCCATGGAAAGGTTGTCGCGGTCGCCGATAATCACAACCCGGCAGCCTTCCTTTTTCAGTTTCGGCAGATCGTCGACGATGAACTGGCGCAACAGGCCCATCAGGTCGCGCACTTCCCCCTCGGGGCGGCGCCAGTTTTCCGTGGAGAAGGAATAGAGCGTCAGGTGCGTGAGGCCGAGATTGCGCGCAGCCTCGACGGCGCGGCGCGCGGCGTCGACGCCGGCCTTGTGGCCTTCCGTGCGGGTGAGCCCCCGGGCCTTCGCCCAGCGGCCATTGCCGTCCATGATGATGGCGGCGTGCCTCGGCGCGCGCGGACCGCCGCCCGCGGCGGGTTCTGTCGACGGAGCCGGCGAGGCGGTCACTGCACCGCCTCCCGCCTCAGGAGCGCCGGCGCCATATGTTCGCGTTCAACTCTCACTCAACTCGTTCCGTTTGCGGAGCAGGCCCGAAAGCGATCAGACCTGCATGATTTCGGCTTCCTTGGCCTCATAGGCCTCGTCCGCCTTCTTCACCATTTCGTCGGTCAGCTTCTGCACGTCTTCGGACTGTTTCTTCTGTTCGTCCTCGCCGCCTTCCGCGGTCTTCACGTCTTCCATGCCCTCGCGGCGCACATTGCGGATCGCCACCTTGGCCTGCTCGACATATTTGGCGGCGATTTTCACAAGCTCCTTGCGGCGCTCCTCCGTAAGCGGAGGAATGGGGATGCGGACATTCTGGCCGTCGACGACCGGATTGACGCCGATGCCGGCCTCGCGGATCGCTTTTTCGACCGCGCCCACAAGCCCCTTGTCCCAGACATTGACGGAGATCATCCGCGCCTCAGGGACGGCCACGGTGCCGACCTGGTTGATCGGCATTTTCGAGCCATAGGCGTCGACCTCGATATGATCGACCAGATTGGCGCTGGCGCGTCCGGTGCGAAGCCCCGCGAAGTCGGACTTCAACGAAGTCAGCGCGCCATCCATGCGCTTGCGCAGATCCTTGATATCAACCCCGCTCATGTCTTTTCTCTGCTCCTTCGTTTCTTATTCGTCTGATTTTACGGTCAAAATCGGGTGGTGTCTTGTCCGGATCAAGGTTTCTCGTCGGTGATCACGGTGGAGGGGCCCTCGCCGGTGATGGCGCCGACCACCCCGCCGCCCTCGCCGATCGGGAAGACCACGATGGGAATGCCGCTTTCCCGGGTCAGGGAAATCGCCGCCTGATCCATCACTTTAAGATCGCGCATCAGGACCTCGTGATAGCTGAGCCGCTCGAAGCGCTCGGCATTGGGGTCCTTTTTCGGATCGGCGGAATAGACGCCGTCGACCTGGGTGCCTTTCAGGAGCGCGTCGCAGCCCATTTCCGCCGCACGCAGAGCTGCGGCCGTATCGGTCGTGAAGAACGGATTGCCGGTGCCGGCGGCGAAGATCACGATGCGCCCCTTTTCCATGTGGCGCAGCGCCCGGCGGCGGATATAGGTCTCGCAGATCGCCGTCATCTCGATCGCCGACAGGACGCGCGTGTAAAGACCGATGGCCTCGAGCGCGTTCTGGAGCGCCAGCGCGTTCATCACCGTCGCCAGCATGCCCATATAGTCGGCGCTCGCGCGCTCCATGCCCGCAGCGGCCTGGGAGACGCCGCGGAAGATATTGCCGCCGCCGATCACGAGACAGATCTCGGCGCCCAGATTCTGGGCGTCCCTGACCTCGCCGGCGATGCGTTTCACGGTGTCGTTGTCGATGCCGTATTGTCCCGGCCCCATCAGGGCTTCACCGCTGATCTTGAGGAGAACCCGGCGATAGCGAAGCGCGCCGCCCCCTTTCGGGGCCGTTTTCGGGCCGGATTTGTCGCCCTTGTCTGCGGATGTCTGGGACATGGCTGGCTTTTCCTAACTCTTGGGGCCCGAGACGCGAGCAACGGCCAAGGTCACCCTGCTCTGCCGCGCCCTACTCTGTGGCACTCTACTCTGCGCCGGCGCCCAACCCCAGCAAAAACGCCGCGAAGGGACGCATCCCCCCGCGGCGCTTTTGGAACTTTTGCGCGCCGCCGTCAAACGCCGGCGCTGGGAAAATCAGTCTTCGTCGTCGCTTTTCTCAACGCCGTCGCCCAATTCGAGCCTAGCGAAGCCAGCAAACTCCACCGGCGCGCCGACGTCCTTGGCGGCGTTTTCGAGAACCTTGCGAATCGGGGTCTCGCCGTCGATCACGAAAATCTGCTCGAGCAGGACCGATTCCTCGTAGAATTTACGCAGGCGTCCTTCGACCATCTTCTCGATGATATTCTCGGGCTTGCCGGAAGCGCGGGCCTGGTCGGCGAGAACTTCCTTCTCCTTGTTGACGACAGCCGGATCGAGATCGTCGATCTTGCCGGCGAGCGGCCGGGCCGCCGCCGCATGCATGGCGATCTGCTTGCCGAGCGCTTCGAGCTTGGCCTTATCGCCGGAGGATTTGAGGCCGACGATGACGCCGATCTTGCCGGCGCCGTCCGTGACCGTGCCGTGAACGTAAGTCGCGACGACGCCTTCCTCGACGCTGACGCCAACGGCGCGGCGCAGACTCATATTCTCGCCGATCTGGCCGACCATCTCCGCGATATGCTCGTCGACGGACTTGCCGGCGCCCGGAAAGGTCGCCGCGCGAAGCTTGTCGATGTCGCCGCCGACGCCGACAGCGGTTTCGGCGATGTCGCGCACCATTTTCTGGAACAGCTCGTTGCGGGCGACGAAGTCGGTTTCGGAGTTGACCTCGACGACGACGCCGGTCGCGCCCGAACCGTTCGGCTCGACGGCCACGGCGACAAGCCCTTCCGCCGCGGTGCGGCCGGCTTTTTTCGCCGCTTTCGACAGGCCCTTCTTGCGCAGCCAGTCGACGGCAGCGTCCATGTCGCCATTGGTTTCCTGCAGGGCGGACTTGCAGTCCATCATCCCTGCCCCGGTCATTTCGCGCAATTGCTTAACGGTCGCAGCGGTAATGCCAGACATTGGTTTCTCCTTTAGGTTTCACAATGCGCCGTGCGAAGCGCAGTAATCTTGTTTTTTTGCCAAACGATGACAGCGTGCGATGACAGGCGGGACGGGATCGATCTCGCGCCCCGTCCGCCGCCGTTTTTCGCAAGGCGTTGGGGCTTTTAGGCCGAGGCCTGTTCAGCCTGCTGCTGCGGTTCTTCCTCGGCGAGCGCGGGCTCGGCCGGAGCTTCCTCGGCTTCGCCGATATCGACGCCGAGCGCCGCCTGGCCTTCGCCGATGCCGTCGATCACCGCATCTGCAACGAGGCTGCAGTAAAGCGAGATCGCGCGCGAGGCGTCGTCATTGCCCGGAATGACATAGTCGATATTGTCCGGGTCGCAATTGGTGTCGACGATGGCGACGACCGGGATGCCAAGCTTCTTGGCTTCCTGAATGGCGATCGCTTCTTTCTTGACGTCGATGACGAACATCAGGTCCGGCAGACCGCCCATTTCGCGAATGCCGCCGAGCGAGGCTTCAAGCCGGTCGCGGTCGCGCTGAAGCATCATCTGCTCTTTTTTGGTGAGGCCGACCGCGCCCGATTCAAGCCGCTCTTCCATGTCTTTCAGACGACGGATGGAGTCGGAGATCGTCTCCCAGTTGGTGAGCGTGCCGCCGAGCCAGCGCGTATTCATGTAATACTGCGCGCAGTTTCTGGCGGATTCAGCGACCGGGGTTTGCGCCTGGCGCTTGGTGCCGACGAAAAGAACGCGGCCGCCGCCGGCGACGACGTCGCGCACCTTGACCAGCGCCTGATGCAGGAGCGGCACGGTTTGCGACAGGTCGATAATGTGAATGCCATTGCGGTCGCCGAAGATGTAATTCTTCATCTTCGGGTTCCAGCGATGGGTTTGGTGTCCGAAATGCACGCCAGCTTCGAGCAGCTGGCGCATGGAATATTCTGGCAGCGCCATTGGGTAGTCTCCTTCAGTTTTTCCGCCGCGGCGCGCTGAAAACCCGGGATGGCTCGAGAGCCGCCGGATCACTGAGGATCACGCCGCGTGTGAGATGGCGCGCGCTATACGCCCTCTTGGGTTCCGGCGCAAGCCGGAAACTGGCGGAAAATGGCGCTTTTGAGCGGTTTTTCGCCCCGGAAAGCCGGGCCCGGCTAGCGCCGGCGCAGCAGCTTGCGGAAGACGCCGGCCTTGCCGCCGCGCCCCGTTTCCTCGTCATCCGGCGCCTCGGCCATCTCCGCGCGGACCGGCGCCGCATCCTCGGCCGCCGCCTCAGGCGCTTCCGGGGCCTGCAAAGGCGCAGCGGAGCCTTCCGCGGCATAATCCTGCCGGGGCGCGGGCGCGGCCGCCTGCATTTCCCTCAATTCGGCCTGAGACGCCGCCAGATCCCCGGCCATGCGCTCCAGATCGGCCGCAAGGACCCTGAAATCCGCCGCCTGCCCGCTGACCGCGACGAGCGCCTCGCGGGCCTCTTCGCGCGCCTGACGGGCCGCGCCGGCCGACCGCGCGGCCAGAACCGAAAGCGCCAGCGTGCCGGCGAAAAGAAAGGTCAAAACCGCCGCCAATACGAGCTCAAGAAGCGTAAAGCCGCCGGAGAACAGTTCTCCCGCGCCCAAAGCCGTGAAAAAGTCGGAAACCGCCATACCCTGCCCCTGCATTACTACCCCGCACGAGGGAAACTGCCCCTTCCCCGTGACTGTATAACAGGCTACCGGCTTAAACCCCGAGGGTCCACCCGCAGGCTATTATTCGACGATGTCCTCCCGCCCCGCTCTTGTCTGGTTCCGCCAGGATCTCCGCCTCGCCGACAATCCCGCTCTCGCTGCAGCGCGGAAAACCGGCGCCCCCGTGATCCCCGTCTATATCTTCGACGAAAGCCTCGCCCATGCGCCGGGCGGCGCCTCGCGCTGGTGGCTCCATCACAGCCTCGAGGCGCTCTCTGGCGAACTCGACAAGCTCGGCGCGAAACTGATCCTGCGGCGCGGGGCTGCGGCGGAAATCCTTCCCGATCTGGTAGAGGAGACGAATGCGGGGCATGTGTTCTGGAACCGGCGCTATTTTCCCGGCCATATCGAAATCGACAAGAAACTCAAAAGCTCCCTGACGGACGCCGGCGTCGAGGTGGAGACATTCAACGGCGCGCTCCTGCGCGAGCCCTGGGAGCTGAAGACCGGTTCCGGCGGGCCCTATCGCGTCTTCACGCCGTTCTGGAAGGCGCTGAAACAGGCCGGCCCGGCGCGCGCCGACACAGAGGCGAACCCGCGCAAGCTGGAAACGAAGAAAGCAAACGTCAAAAGCGACAAGCTGAAGGACTGGGGCCTGCTTCCAGACAAGCCGAACTGGGCGAAGGACTTCGAGCCCGTCTGGACGCCCGGCGAGGCCGGCGCCCGCGAAGCGCTCCGCGATTTTCTCAACGACGATATCGGCGATTACAAGGACGGGCGCGACCGTCCGGACAAGGACTATACGTCCCGCCTGTCGCCGCATCTCGCTTTCGGAGAGATCAGCCCCTTGCAGGTGTGGCAGGCGACGCGCGCCAAAATGTCGGAAGGCGAGGTCTCCGACAGCGCGGGCGAGAAATTCCTGTCGGAACTTTGCTGGCGCGAATTCTGTTACTGTCTCCTGTTCTACAATGAAGCGTTGCCGGAGACGCCCTTACGTGAAGAGTTTTCGGATTATCCCTGGCGAGACGACAAGAAGGGCCTCGCCGCCTGGCGCAAAGGCGAGACCGGCTATCCCATCGTCGACGCCGGGATGCGCCAGCTCTGGCAAACCGGATGGATGCACAACAGGGTGCGGATGATCGTGGCGAGCTTTCTCATCAAGGACCTTCTCATCCGCTGGCAGGACGGCGAAGCCTGGTTCTGGGACACGCTTGTCGACGCCGATCTCGCCAACAATTCGGCGGGCTGGCAGTGGGTCGCCGGCTGCGGCGCCGACGCCGCGCCCTATTTCCGGATTTTCAACCCGGTGACGCAGGGCGAAAAGTTCGACCCGGACGGCGCCTATGTGCGCGAATTTGTTCCTGAACTGAAGGATATGCCCGCCAAACACATTCATGCGCCCTGGAAAGCGCCTGACGATGTTCTTGACAAGGCGGGGGTCGAGCTCGGAAAATCTTATCCGCATCCGATTGTGGATCATGCTGCAGCGCGCAAACGCGCGCTTGAGGGGTACGAGAAGATAAAGCGCGGATAGTCAGTTTCAGTGTGACCGGCGGCGATGGGATGCACCGCAAGAAAGGGGTCATGTGCTTATGGCGACGCAAACCGAACATCATCCGCCCGCGATGAACAAGAACGGGATGAACAAGGACGGCCTGCCCTTCTTCTTCCGCCAGGTCCTGAAGATCGCCGAGCACGTTCAGTATGGAACGCTCGTCTTCCACCTGCCTGACGGCCGCATCCTGACCTTCGCCGGCAAGACGGAAACCGACTCCAAAGGCATCATCGCCATCCGCAATTACAGATTCGCCCGCCGCGTCATTTTCGGGGGCGATATCGGCTTTTTCGAAAGCTTCGCCGCCGGCGACTGGGATACGCCGGATCTTGCGTCGCTGCTTTATATCTTCGCGCGCAACGCCGATCACATGCAGAGCGTCTTCGCCGCCCTGCCTTTCGTTGAATGGTTTAACTCCCTGCGCCGCAGCGGCGAGAAGAACACAAAGGCCGGGTCAAAGCGCAACATCGTCGCCCATTACGATCTCGGGAACAGCTTTTACGAAAAGTGGCTCGATCCGACGATGACCTATTCCTCGGCGCGGTTTTCAACGGGGGCCAACAGTCTCGAAGCGGCGCAGATCAACAAATATGAAAGCCTGGCGAAACTGATCGACCTTCAGCCGGGCGACCGCGTGTTGGAGATCGGATCGGGCTGGGGCGGGTTCGCCGAATACGCCGCCGGGAAATACGGCGCCCATGTCACTGGCCTCACCCTGTCGCCCTCGCAGCTCGCCTATGCCGAAGCGCGGATCAAGCGCGCCGGTCTTGAAGACAAGGCGGAGTTCCGTCTTCAGGATTACCGCGACGTCAGCGATACATTCGACAAGGTCGCGTCCATCGAAATGTTCGAGGCGGTGGGCAAGGAATACTGGGCCGCCTATTTCGACAAGGTGAAAGAAGTCCTGAAACCGGGCGGGCGCGCCGGACTTCAGATCATCACCATCGCCGACCGCTTCTTCGACACTTATGTGAAGTCGACCGACTTCATTCAGCGCTATGTGTTCCCGGGCGGCGTCCTGCCAAGCCCGGCGATCCTATCGACCCTGACCGATAAAGCCGGCCTCAAACTCAAGGACATGCAGGAATTCGGCGAGGACTACGCCCGCACCCTGCATGAATGGAGCGACCGGTTCCTGTCTTCCTGGGAGGATATCCGCCCGCTCGGCTTCGATGAGCGCTTTTCAAAACTCTGGCGGTTTTATCTCGCCTATTGCGAAGCGGGCTTTCGCGCCGGCACGACCAATGTGCGGCAGATCCTTCTGACGCCGGCCTAGAGCGTGATCAGGAGTTGAAAGCATATGCTTTCAACGGGCGCCGTTAAACGTCTTCGACGTTTAACTTCCGGTTCGATCACGCGGCTAAAATTCAAGCAGGCTCTTTGCGAAGCTCTACAAGGCGCTGTTCGCGGATCGTGAAGATCCGGTCCATGCGTTTTGCAAGACGCTGGTCGTGCGTCGCGATCACGGCCGAGAGCCCTTCATTGCGCACAAGGTTCAACAGCGCGTCGAAAACGACATCCGAGGTTTTCGGGTCGAGATTGCCCGTGGGTTCGTCGGCAAGAAGAATTTTCGGATTGTTGGCGAGGGCGCGGGCGATGGCCGTGCGCTGCTGTTCGCCGCCGGACAATTGCCCAGGCTGATGTTCAAGCCTCTCGCCGAGCCCCATCAGGGTGAGCAGCCGTTTTGCTTCCGCCTCCGCCTGTTTCTTTTTCACGCCGGCGATCAGTTGCGGCAGCGTGACATTGCCGATCGCCGTGAATTCGGGGAGCAGATGATGGAACTGATAGACGAAGCCGAGCGTCGCGCGGCGGATCTGGGTGCGCTCCGCGTCGCCGAGTTTCGAGGTCGCCCGGCCCATAATGTGGACCTCCCCCGCCGAGGCTTTTTCGAGCAGCCCGGCGATGTGGAGAAGCGACGACTTGCCGGACCCGGACGGGCCAAGCAGCGCCGCCGTCTCGCCCGCATGGAGCTCGAAATTGATGTGCTCCACCACGACCAGATCGCCATAACGGCGCGCCACCTCTTCAAGACGCAGGACCGGCTTACTCATAACGCAGCGCCTCCACCGGATCGAGGCGCGCGGCGCGCCAGGCCGGATAGATCGTCGTGATGAAGGACATAAACAGCGAGAAGCCGGCGATCACCGCCACTTCATGCATCTCGAGTTTCGCCGGCACGCCGTCGAGATAATAAACCTCGGACGGGAACAGGTCCGTCTGGAAAACCGCAGACAGGAATGTCTCGATCGGATCGATATAAAGGACGAAGAGCGAGCCGAGCACGATGCCCACAAGGGTGCCGAGAAACCCGATCATCGTGCCGGACAACAGGAAGATGCGCGAGATCGCGCCCTGCGTTGCGCCCATGGTCCGAAGCACCGCGATGTCGCCGGTCTTGTCCTTGACGAGCATAATGAGCCCGGTGACGATATTGAGCGTCGCCACGATAATGATCATGAACAAGATCATGCGCATGATCGACCGCTCGATCTGAAGCGCGTTGAAATAGCTCTGAAAGCGCTGCTGCCAGTCGATGACGTAAAGCCCCTGCCCGACGCCGGCGAGGGCGTCGCGGTAGGACTTGATCTCTTCGGGGTCGACGACCTTGACCTCGATATTCTGAACGCTGTCGCCGTAATTGAAGAAGAGCTGCGCCTGCTCCAGCGGCATGAAGCCGTAGATGGCGTCGAACTCCGCATTGCCCACATGGAAGATGGCGCCGACCGTATAGACCTTTGAGCGCGGGGTTCGGCCGAAAGCGGTTTCCGCGCCCTGTCCGGTCAACAGGCGCACCTTGTCGCCCGCCTGAACGCGAAGCTGGCTCGCGATGCGGCTGCCGAGCAGGATTTCATCGCCGCCCTTTTCGCCGACGCCGAATGTATCGAGCGACCCGTCGATCAGATGCTCCGGGCCGGATATGTAATCATTGTTCAGGATCTTCTCGCGGCGCACGCCGCGGACCATCATCCCCGTCTCGCCATTGGCGCTTGCGAAAACCGGCATTTCGATCAGCGGCGTTGCATCCCGGACGCCGGGAATGGCGACGATCCTCGCGGTGATGTCGTCATAATTGGTGATGGGAACATCGGCCTGCACATAAGCGTGGCCATTGGTGCCGAGCAGCTGGTCGAGCAGCGTCAGGCGAAAGCCCTGCATGATCGACATGACGGCGATCAGGATCGCGACCGCGAACATGATGCCGCCAAAGGCGATGACCGAGATCAGCGAAACGCCCTTGCCCGAGCGCGTCGCGCCGAGATAGCGCCGCGCCACCATCCATTCGAAATAGGAAAAAGGCGCCGTTTTCGCCGAACCCGCCATTATCCGCCTTTCAACTCGCTCAGTTGGCTCTTCGTCATGCGTAGTCGAGCTCGACCTTCACCTTCGCGGCGATTTCCGACGCGACCTTGTCGAGCGCGATCGATGTTTTTTCACCGTCGGCGCGGGATTTGACTTCCGCCTCGCCCGCCTCGAGCCCGCGCGGGCCGATGGTGATCTGATAGGGCAGCCCGATCAGGTCCATGCGCGCGAATTTCTCGCCGCCGCGCGCCGGGGTGTCGTCGTAAAGCACCTCGACGCCCGCCGCCTCGAGCGCGGCGTAGATTTTCTCGCAAGCCTCTTCGCAAGGCCCGTCGCCGCTTCGCATATTGATAAGCCCCACATGGAACGGCGCGACGGCGGTCGGCCATTTGCAGCCCGCGTCATCGTGATGGGCTTCGATGATGGCGCCGAGAAGGCGCGACACGCCGACGCCGTAAGAGCCCATCTGCACGGGGACTTCCCCGCCCTCGGGGCTGGCGACGACCGCTTTCATGGGCTTTGAATATTTCTCGCCGAAGAAAAAGATGTGCCCGACCTCGATGCCGCGCGCCGACAGACGGTCGTTTTCGTTGACGCGGGACGTGAATTCTTCCTCGTCATGCATCTCGTCGGTAGCGGCGTAGAGCGACGTGAACTGCTCGATGACCGGCTGCAAATCGCCTTCGAAGTCCGTCGACTTCGGCGGAACCGCCATATTGATCAGGCCCTGATCGCAGAAGACCGCGCTCTCGCCCGTCTCGGCGAGAATGATGAATTCATGGGAGAGATCGCCGCCGATGGGGCCCGTCTCCGCGCGCATGGGGATCGCCTTCAGCCCCATCCGCGAAAAGGTGCGCAGGTAGGAGACGAACATCTTGTTGTAGCTCCGGCGCCCGGCCGTCTCGTCGACATCGAAGGAATAGCAGTCCTTCATCAGGAATTCGCGCCCGCGCATGATCCCGAAGCGGGGGCGGATCTCGTCGCGGAACTTCCACTGAATATGATAGAGCATCTTCGGCAGGTCCTTGTAGGACCGCACGCCCGCACGGAAAATTTCCGTGATCATCTCTTCGTTGGTGGGCCCGTACAGCATCTCGCGGTCGGCCCGGTCGGTGATGCGCAGCATCTCCTTGCCATAAGCGTCGTAGCGCCCGCTCTCGCGCCACAAATCCGCCGGCTGGATCGTCGGCATCAGCATTTCGACGGCGCCGGCGCGGTCCTGCTCCTCGCGCACGATCTGTTCGATCTTTTTGAGCACGCGAAAGCCGAGCGGCAGCCAGGCGTAAATCCCCGCCCCTTCCTGACGGATCATGCCGGCGCGCAGCATCAGGCGGTGCGAGACGATCTGCGCCTCGGCGGGCGTTTCCTTGAGCAAGGGCAGGTAATATCGGGAAAGACGCATGGGGTGTCCGAAAAGCTCTACTACGGGAGTAGCCTTCTAGAGCGTTTTCCGGCGCAGGGGAAACCCTCGCGTCAGGGCCGCCTTAGCGGGCGCAGGCGAGCGCGCCCTCGGCGTGGGCGAGCCGGACGGAGCCGTCCCCATCGCCAGCGGCCTCGGCGCTCATGAACCCGGCCTCGCCGGCATGGCCGATGACCGATATGTTGGCCTCGCCGGCGCAGGGCTCGATGGTCGCCAGCCGTGTCTGCGCGAAGCTGGTCATTGCCCAGTAAAGAACGCCGAGCGAGATCACGAAGACGAGCATTTTCATTGCGGCCCCCTGCAAAATTCACCTGAGTTGATGATCGTGACCCCGGCCTCCTCGAGGCTGAGATCGAAGCGTTGCACCAAGCGCCGGCTGGCCCAGCCCCGCCGCTCTTCCGGTTTGCGGTAATAGATGACGCCATCGCTCGCCGTCGCCGCCCGGTCTTCCGGCGCCTCAACGCGGATGATGGCGGCGCTGTTGGCGGCGAGAAGATAGGTCTCCTGGGCGATGCAGGGGCCGGGACGCGTGAAAACGACGTCTCCGGCCGCGCCGAGCCCGGCGACGGCGAACGAAATCCCGGCGATGATGAGGCGCCCTGCTTCCATGGGCCGGGGGTTGCAGGCTTTGCGCCAAGTCCGGCGTTAACCACGGATTCCGGGCTTTTAGGGCGGTTCCGGCCCCCCCGAGCCGGCGCGGGCTGAAAGCCCCGTCCTGTGCCGATTTGGACTTCACAGGGCCGAAGGCTTTTGCTATGCCGCCCGCTCCCTGCCGGGACGTGCGGTCGTGGCGGAATTGGTAGACGCGCAGCGTTGAGGTCGCTGTGGGGCAACCCGTGGAAGTTCGAGTCTTCTCGACCGCACCACTTTCTCTCCGGCCAGCCTTGATGGCGGGACGTCCCGAAAGCTTGATGACGCCGGCCCTTGCCCCTCAAGGGCGCACGGCGCATATCGCCCTCATTCCCGCTGCACAACGGACATCATGGCCGCTGACCGACTGACGACATCGAGCGAGCAAGGTCTCGCCAGGCTCTATTGCGACGATCCCGTCGACTGGGCGGTCTCGGGCCCGCGCGTCGATTACGACCGCGCTGTCGCTTTCATGGAGGAGCGCGCCGCCGCGATCCGCGCCGGCGAGGCGAAGGAACTTGTCTGGCTGCTGGAGCACGACCCGCTTTACACCGGCGGGACCAGCGCCAAGCCGCAAGACCTTCTGAACGCCGATCAGTTTCCCGTGCACAAATCGTCCCGGGGCGGACAATACACCTATCACGGGCCGGGCCAGCGCGTCGCCTATGTGATGCTCGATCTGGAAAAGCGCGGGCGCGACGTGCGCGCCTTCGTGCACGGGCTCGAAAGCTGGATTGTCGAAAGCCTCGACGCCTTCAATGTCAGGGGCGAGCCCCGCGCCGACAGGGTCGGCGTCTGGGTGGACCGCACCGAGCCCGGCGGCCCGCACCGGGAAGACAAGATCGCCGCCATCGGCGTGCGCGTGCGGCGCTGGGTCAGCTTTCACGGCATCGCGCTCAATGTGGAGCCCGATCTCTCCCACTTTTCCGGCATTACCCCCTGCGGCGTCAGCGAGCCGGGCCTCGGCGTGACGAGCCTCGTCGATCTCGGCCTGCCGGTGACGCTGGACGACGCCGACGATGCGCTGAAACGCGCATTCCACAAGGTTTTCGGGCCGACGCTCGACGCCGCCCCGCCTTCATGGTGAGATAAGCCCCAAGGGCGACTGATTCTTTCAGGAAGGCGTGCCATGGCGGACAAGGTCCTCGTCACGGGCGTAAGCGGATTTATCGCCAAGCACATCGCGCTTCAGCTTTTGCAGAAGGGCTATGACGTGCGCGGGACCATCCGCTCACTGAACAAGGCGTTTCAGGTCAAGAAGACATTGGAGGACGCGGGCGCAGACGTCTCCCGCCTGTCTTTCGTTGCCGCCGATCTCACCTCCGACGAAGGCTGGGACGAGGCCGCGAAAGATTGCGACGGGGTCATGCATGTGGCCTCGCCCTTCCCGGTCTCCCAGCCGCGCGGCCGCGACGCCCTGACGCCCGCCGCCCGGGGCGGCGCCATGCGGGTTCTGAAAGCGGCGACGAAGGCGAGCCGCATCGTCATGACCTCTTCCGTAGCGGCGATGGCGTACCGGCCGGACCGCCCGCCCGTCGCAACCATCGGCGAGGACGACTGGACAGATCCCGACTGGAAAGCGCTGTCGCCTTATATTATCTCCAAGACTGCGGCGGAAAAAGCCGCCTGGGACGCAGCGGTGATCGGCGGCTTCAAACACCGCCTCACCATCGTCAATCCGTCGCTGGTGTTAGGCCCGCCGCTCGACGACGATATCGGCGCCTCGCTCGACCTCGTCCGGTTTTTCATGACCGGCGCCTATCCCGCCATTCCGCCGGTCTCGTTCCCTGTCGTCGATGTGCGCGACGTAGCGGCGCTGCATGTGGCGGCCCTCGAAAATCCGGAGACGGGCGGACGGCGCCTCATCGCCTCTGCGGACACGCTGTCGCTGAAGGCCGTCGCCGACATTCTGCGCGAGGCCTTTCCCGACCGCGCGAAAAAAATTCCGTCGGCGGTATTGCCCGCCTGGCTCGTCCGCACTGCGGCGCTTTTCGACCGCAATCTCGCTTCGGTGGTTCCCGATCTCGGCGTCGCGCCGAGAGCGCAGACAGACTACGTAACGGGGTTAACGGAGATCCGCTTCCGTCCCGCCAAGGAAGCGGTCATCGAGGCGGCGACTGCGCTTGAGCGCCTTAACGTGATTTAATAGGTTAATTCAGGGCTCAATTAATTGAGTTTGGCGAGATTTTACCAGTTGGGCTGTTAGTCAGGGTGAGCAGTAAAGGAGCGTTGTAATGGCGAAATTGCGGTTTGAGATCGCTGCGGCCGGGCTAGCCGTGCTTGTTTTTTCCGGGACCGGCGCAGCATTGGCGCAAGAAGACAGCGACGCCGCCGGCGATCCCGTCGCCCTCGCCCTTGATCCGGAAACGCAAGGCGCCGAAGCCGTGGCGCCGGAAGAGGTCAATCCCGATGAAATGGCCGACCAGCTGAACTCCAGCCAGCAACTGAAACAGACCATCACGCTGCGTCGGACCGTCGACGGCAAGGTTGTCGAAACGGACCAGCGCACCGTCACCTATGACCGCAATACGCCCTACCGCGAAACCGAAGCGGGTAAGACGACGCTGGAACGCCTGAAGGACTCTTTCGACGGCGAAGCGCTGACCCGCACCGAAGCCTTCGAGGAAGCCAAACTCGACTTCGCGGTCGCCGACGCCGATCACGATGGCAAGATGACCGCGGAGGAGTTTGCAAGGCTGGTCGATAGCTGGCGCCAGAACGAAGCCCGTCAGGCCGAAGCGCCGAGCCAGGAGATCGCCCGCCAGCGCCAGTATGACGCTTTCATCGAAGAGATCGATCCGGCGACGGCGCAGGCGCAGACGGAGAGCTTCGCCAAACAGAAATTCGCCTTCATGGCCGGCGCCGCCGAGGCCATGAGCCTGCAGGATTACATCCGCGAATATCTGCTCGACTTCGATTCCATGGACGAAGACGATGACATGGTGCTGAGCGACGCGGAATTGATGCGCTTCCGCGCCATCAATCGCGGCGAAACGCTGGATATGTGATCAAGCCTCAAGCAGCGCGATGAATTCCGCCGATTTCAGGAAATCGGCGCGCAGGCGCTCCTCGCGGGTCTTCGCTTCCGCGTCGACGCCCCATTGTTCTTCCTGAAAGCGTTCGTCGACACGCGAGGCTTCGAAAGCCGTTGCGGCTTCCGCCTCGCCTTTCCAGCAGGCGAGCGCCAGAACCGCCGATCCTGATATGGCGGTAGCGATCTGAAGCCCGAACAGCGTTTCCGGCGTTTGTTTTTCGAGGGCGGCGCGCACCGCGGAAACCGTGGCGTCGGCTTGCGGCACGGCCATGACGCCCGTGGTGGTGACGAGAATGGCCCCGAACTCCCGGCGCATGAACTCGATATAGGGGTCCCAGATTTCCGCCTGACGCTCCGCGAGTGCTGACGGCGCATCGGCGCGGTAACAAACGAGATCGGAGCCGATATAGCGAACGATCTCTTCGCGCCACGCGGCGAGGTCTTCTTCGCCGCCGTCGACCGCGGCGGAGAGCATGGCGGTGAGCGGCATGGTCGCGCGGTCGATATGCTCGCCCTGCCCGGCCCACTCGGCGGCGACCGCCTCGGCCAGCGGCAGGGTCGGCGCAGAAAGCACGTTGCGGCCTTGCGTTTTCGCCATGCGCCCGTCCAGCGCAATCGCGTGGCGGCCTTCATGCGCGACGACCGCAACTTCCTTGTAGAACCTCTTGGGGCGGACGGGTTCGCTCATCGCAAATCCTCCGGCCATTCGACTTTCGCGTTCTTGTCGAAGGTGAAGAACTTCCAGGTCTCAAGCATATGCCCCGACAAAGGCGCCTCCAGCGTCATGCGCCTGCCGGTTTTCGGATGCGGGAAAGTCATGGCTCGGCAGAAGAGATGCAGCTTCGGCGAGACGCCCTCGATCCTCGAACGCTCGCCGCCATATTTGCCGTCGCCGACAATGGGGCAGCCGATGGCCGCCGCATGAACGCGAAGCTGATGCGTGCGCCCCGTTACGGGCCGCATGGCGAGCACCGTCACCGGGCCCGCTTCCTCGAGGGTCTGGTAATCGGTAATCGCCTTTTTGGCGTCTTCGCCGTCCGCTGGAACCACCCGCTCCTCCTCGCCCTCGCCGATGCGCATCATCTTCTTGGCGATGGGCAGGTCGATGGTCCCTTCCTTGGGGCGCGGCAGGCCAGCGGTAAGCGCCCAATAGGTCTTGTCGACATCATGGCCCTTGAAGGCGTCGCCGAGGCGCTGCGCCGCCTGGCGGGTTTTCGCGACCAGCATCAGCCCGCCCGTATCCTTGTCGAGCCGGTGGACGAGGCGCGGACGCTCGCCTTTCTTTTCAAGCGCGCCGAGCATGCCGTCGAGATGCTGTTTCATGCCCGGCCCGCCCTGCACCGCAAGACCGAAAGGCTTGTTGAGCGCGATGATGGCGTCGTCTTCATAGACGATCAGCTTGCGCACCGCGTCAGCGTCGGCGGGATCGGCCTTGCGCGGCGGCGGCGCGGGCGCATCCGAAAGCGGCGGCACGCGCACTTCCTCGCCGGCTTCAAGACGCCGGTTCGATTTAACGCGCCCGCCGGAAACGCGGACCTGGCCTTTGCGCAGAAACTTCTCAAGCTCGCCGTGGCGCACCTGCGGGAAATGCGTCTTGAACCAGCGGTCGAGACGCATGCCCTCTTCGTCAGCCTTCACAGTCACATTCTGAACGCCGCTCATGCGAAATGCCGCCCCGCCGCGAGCCCGGCCAATAGACCGCCTACGGACAAAATGACCGAGGCGAGAACGTAAGCCCCCGCGATCATCACCGTGCGGTCGCGGTAAAGCGTCACCGCATCGAGAGAGAAAGTCGAAAAGGTTGTGAAAGCGCCGAGGAGGCCCACGGTGAGAAAGGCGCGCAGGGCCGGGCTCGCCGGCTCGCGATGGGAAAGCCAGACGATGAAAAGCCCCATGCCGAAGGAGCCGATGATGTTCACGGCGAGCGTGCCCCAGGGGAAATTCGGCCCCATCAGGTGCATGGCCGCCCGCGAGACCGCATTGCGGCCCACGGCGCCCACGGCGCCGCCCGCCGCGACCGCCAGCCAGATATTTGCGCTCATGATGCGCTCCTCATGAAAGGCGTCAGGATTAGCCGCAAAAGCGGTTTGTCTTCAACGGATTCGAGGCCGATTTTCATCTCCCGGGTGCGCGGGGTGGTGCTCCGCGAGGCGAAAAGCCGGTCCCAGAGGCTGAAAATCGCCGCGTAATTGGAATGGGTGTCCTTCATGACCGCGTGATGATGCACCCAATGGATCGACGGCGTCACCATCAGTTTCGACAGCGCCCGCTCGAACCCCGCCGGCAGGCGCAGATTGGAGTGATGGAAAATCACCGCGCAGATGAACACCGTCTCGAAGGCGAGGACATGGGCGAGCGGCATGGCCAAAGCCATGATCGGGATCAGCCGCAGCGCGGCGGAGATCACCACTTCGCCCAGATGAAAGCGGAAGGCGCTGGTCGTATCGAGGAACTCGTCGAAATGGTGCACCTTGTGAAAGCGCCACATGACCGGCACGCGATGCCAGGCGCGGTGCATCCAATAGGTCCACAGATCGAGAAGGACGATGTCGGCGGCGAGGATGACAAGCCCCGCCCGCCAGGCGTCCGGCCTTTCCCATAAGAGGTGATTGGCGCCGAAAGCGGTGATCGGCGCGACGATCAGCGGCGACGCGGCGAGGACGATCGCCCACAGCCCGAGATTGCGCAGAAGACGCTGGCGCGAGCGCGGCGGCGGCGCGGCGGAAAGGATGCGCTCGCCAATAAAGAGAAGCGCAAACACCGCGCCGGCGGCGAGAACCTTCGCGCCGCCGGCGGCGCTGAGAAATGATTGAACGGCGCCTTCCATCAGGACCCGGATTTTTCCCGGCGCTTTTTGTCCCAGTATTCGAGACGCTTGGCGATTTCCTTGTCGAAGCCATATTGCGTCGGCTCGTAAAATTTCTGGCGCGCCATGGCGTCGGGAAAATAGTTGAGCCCGGCGAAGGAGCCTTCGGCGTCATGGTCGTATTCGTAGCCCTTGTGATAGCCGAGTTCTTTCATGAGCTTGGTGGGCGCATTCACGGCATGCATGGGCGGCATCAGGGAGCCGGTTTCCTTGGCGACCGCCTTGGCGTTGTGGAAGGCGACATAGGCGCGGTTCGATTTCGGCGCGGTGGCGAGATAGGTGACGAGCTGGCCGATGGCGATTTCGCCTTCGGGCTGGCCCAGAAATTCGTAGGCTTCCTTGGCGGCGATGGCGAGCGGCAGCGCTTGCGGGTCGGCGTTGCCAACGTCTTCGGACGCAACGACGATCAGCCGGCGGAGGACGAAGCGCGGGTCTTCGCCCCCGACCAGCATGCGCGCGGCCCAGTAAAGCGCGGCGTCCACATCCGAGCCGCGAATGGATTTCTGAAGCGCGCTCGCGAGATTGTAATGGGACTCGTCGCTTTTGTCGTAGACCGGCGCCCGGCGCTGGATGATGACGGCAAGTTCTTTCGGCTCGATGGGCTTGCGGTCTTCGGGTTCGGCGAAAATTTCCTCGGCGAGATTGAGCATGAACCGCCCGTCGCCGTCGGCCATGGAGCGCATCAGCGCGCGCGCTTCCTCCGTCAGGGCAAGCTTTCGATCCTCCGCCTCTTCGGCGCGCTTTAAAAGAAGCTCCAGCGCCTCGTCATCGAGGCGGTTGAGGGTGAACACCTGCGCGCGCGATAAAAGCGCGGCGTTGAGCTCGAAAGACGGATTCTCGGTCGTTGCGCCCACAAGCGTGATGACGCCGGATTCCACATGGGGCAGGAAGCTGTCCTGCTGGGCTTTGTTGAAGCGGTGAATCTCGTCGACGAAGAGGAGCGTCCCCTTCCCCGCCTGGCGGCGCGCCTTGGCGCGCTCAAAAACTTTGCGCAAATCCGCGACGCCGGAAAAGATCGCGGAAATCTGTTCGAATTCGAGCTTGGCGTCTTCCGCCAGCAGCCTCGCGATGGTGGTCTTGCCGGTGCCCGGCGGTCCCCAGAGAATGGAGGAGGACAAACGCCCGGCATCGAGCATGCGCCGCAAGGGCGCGCCTTTGGCCAGAAGGTGGTCCTGCCCTACCACCTCCGACAGATCCTTCGGGCGCAGGCGATCCGCCAGCGGATGCGGCGCATCCTTATCGAGACCGGCTGAATCAAACAAATCCGTCAATGCTGATCCTTTCATCCGGCGCGAGATTCCGGCTTTCGCCGGAATGGGCGGGGTTACTTTACCGCCCCACGCGCCAGGGCACGATGCGCCCGCCCGTGTCGACTTCAAGCTCCCAGCGCGTCGCGGCTTTCGTAATTTCGCGTTCGAGTTCAGCCGTTGTTGAAATGTCTTTGCCGTTGACCGAGACGATCTTGTGGCCGGGGCGAAGCCCGCGCCGCGCCGCGAAAGAACGTCCATCGATCTTGGAGACGACAACGCCTTTCGAGAGGGGATCGAGCCCGAGCTCTTCGCTGTAACGCGGCGAGAGATTGTCGACGGTGACGCCGTTCAGCGGATTGTTCCCCTCGATCTCGCGGGTGTCGCGGGCCGGGCTTTCCGGCGGCAGCGCGAGCGTGACGCTGGCGTTATGCATCTTGCCGTTGCGGACATAGACGACATTTGTCGTGTCGCCGTCGCTGTTGACGCCGACGCGATATTGCAGGGCCTGCGCGTCGTAAACGGGCTGGCCATCCACCTCGATAATGACGTCGCCCGGCTTGATGCCGGCGCGGTCGGCGGGGCCTTTCGACCAGACATCGTTGACGATGGCGCCGGCGGGGCGGTCGAGCTTGAGCGCCTTCGCCATATCGGCGGTGACGGTGTCGGAGGACGCGCCGATCCACGGGCGCACCAGCGCCGTGCCTGAGACGGCGGACTTGATCACCTGCTGCACGAGGCGCGAGGGGATCGCAAAGCCGATGCCGTTGGAGCCGCCGGAGCGCGAATAGATCGCGGAATTGACCCCGACAAGGCGCCCGTCAATGTCGATCAGCGCGCCGCCGGAATTGCCCGGATTGATGGCCGCGTCGGTCTGGATGAAGAACTGATAATCGGAAATCGAAACGGCGGTGCGCGCCAGCGCGGAGACGATGCCGCTGGTCACGGTCTGGCCGACGCCGAAGGGGTTGCCGATGGCGAGCACCACGTCGCCCACATGGATCGAATCCGAATTGGCGAAGGTTAGAAACGGCAGCGGCTCATCGCCTTCTATCTGGAGCACCGCAAGGTCCGTCTGCGGATCGGCCATGACAAGCTCGGCCTCATACTCCCGGCGGTCGTGCAGCACGACCTTGATTTCGGTCATGCCTTCGATGACATGATTGTTGGTGACGATGACGCCGTCGGGGCTGACGATGACGCCGGAGCCGAGCGAGTTCTGAACCCGCTCGCGCGGCGCGTCGAAGGCGCCGCCGAAAAACCGTTCGAAAAACGGATCGCCCGCGAAAGGGCTGCGCTGCTGCACGACGCGCTTGGAATAGACATTGACGACGGCCGGCGCCGCGCGCTCCACGACCGGCGAGAAGGAGAGCTTCACCTCCTCCATGGACTGGGGCACGGCCCGGGGCGATTCGATCAGATCGCCGGCCATTTCTCCCTGCCCTGCACTGTTCTGCCCTGCGCTGTTCTGCTCTTCGCCGCCGGCGTTCCGGGCTTCCGGGGCCGGCTGGGCGCAAGCCGCGCTGGCGGCCATCAGGGCTGCGAAAACGAGGGGGCTGCGCAATCTCATGAAGACACCTTTACTGGCGGATGATCGGGAGGCCGCATCCATACAACGCCGCCGGGGGCTTGGCAAAAGGGCGCCGCCGGCTGCGGCTGGAACCGGTCAGGTCATAGATGGCGTCTTGGACGCCTGTTTCAAGCGAGCGCCTATTCGGCCGCCCCGCCCTGCGCAGCCTGAAGACCATCTTCCCCGGACCCGCCCAGAAAGCCGCCGGACTGGCGGGCCCAGAGTTCGGCGTAAAGACCCCGCTGCGCGACCAGCGCGTCATGAGACCCGCTCTCGATGACCTCGCCCTTGTCGAGCACCACCAGCCGGTCGAGCTGCGCAATGGTGGAAAGCCGGTGGGCGATGGCGATCACCGTCTTGCCTTCCATGAGCGCGAAGAGGCTTTCCTGGATCGCCGCTTCGACTTCCGAATCGAGCGCCGAGGTCGCCTCGTCGAGAATGAGGATCGGGGCGTTCTTCAGGAAGATGCGCGCAATGGCGATGCGCTGGCGCTGGCCGCCGGAGAGCTTCACCCCACGCTCGCCCACATGGGCGTCGAAGCCCTTGCGCCCGTTCTGGTCTTCAAGCTCGGCGATGAAGTCGAGCGCGTTAGCGCGCCGCGCCGCCTCGATCATGTCTTCGTCCGTGGCGTCGGGCCGGCCGTAAAGGATGTTCTCGCGGATCGTGCGGTGAAGCAGCGAGGTGTCCTGGGTGACGACGCCGATATTGGCGCGCAAGCTATCCTGCGTCACCTGCCTGATGTCCTGTCCGTCGATCAGGATGGCGCCTTCCTCGACATCGTAAAACCGCAGGAGCAGGCTCGCGATGGTGGTCTTGCCGGCGCCGGAGCGGCCCACCAGCCCGAGCTTCTCTCCGGCGCCAATGGAAAGCGACAGGTTTTCGATAACGCCCGCACCCTTGCCGTAATGGAACGTGACATTGCGGAAGTCGATGCGCCCTTGCGTGATCTCCAGCGGCTTGGCGTCCGCCGCGTCATTGATCGTGACCGGCCGGTTGAGCATGGTCATGCCGTCATGGATGACGCCGATATTCTCGAACAGCATCGCCACTTCCCACATGATCCACTGCGCCATGCCCTGAATGCGCAAGGTGAGCGCCACGGCGACGGCGATCGCTCCGACGCTGATCACCGAGTCGAGCCAGAGCCAGACGGAGAGGCCGCCGACGGCCGCAATGGCGAGACAGTTCATGAGATAGGTCAGCGAGTTGAACTGGGTCACGAGGCGCATCTGCGGATGCACGGTGCCGAGAAACTTGCCCATGCCCTCGCGCGCATAGGATTCTTCGCGCCCGGCATGGGAGAAGAGCTTTACGGTGGTGATGTTGGTGTAGCTGTCGACGATGCGCCCGGTCATGTCGGAGCGCGCATCCGCCTGGCGCTGCGAAGCCCTGGACAGGCGCGGCACGAAATAGGCGATCAGCCCGATATAAAGACCGATCCAGGCGAGCAACGGAATGGTCATCCGCCAGTCGGCGCCGCCCACCAGCACCAGCATCGTGATGAAGAAAACGCCCACATAGACGAGAATATCGAGCGCCTTCATCACCGCTTCGCGCACGGCGAGCGAGGTCTGCATCAGCTTGGTGGAGACGCGGCCCGCATATTCGTCGGCGAAGAACGACATGCTCTGGCCAAGCAGGCGCTTGTGCATGCGCCAGCGCGCGCTCATGGGCAGATTGCCGAGGAGGGTCTGATGGACGACCACGGACGCAAGAAACGAGATCGCCGGCAGGACGACGACGATAAACACCGCGATGAGAAGGAGCCGCCCGCCCTCCTCGTTGAGAAACGTCGCGCGGTCCGCCTCGGCCAGCCAGTCCACAAGCTTGCCCATGAAAGCGTAAAGCAGCGCCTCGCCGACCGCGACGGCGGCGGAAAGCAGCGACATCAGCCCCAGCCAGGGCGCGGCGTCCTTCACATAGTGCCAGCAAAAGGCGACGAAGGACGCTGGCGGCTTGCCGCTGCGCTCGCCGGGAAAAGGCTCGAGCCGGTTTTCAAACCAGGAGAACATGGGACGGCTTATCGCGCGGAACCGCGGCCTGTTAAAGTAAAAAACTCGCCAGACCATGCGATCCGGCGAGTTCTTCAGAAAAGCTGAATGAGACTTTAGCGTCTATTCTTCGTCTTCGTCCTCATCGACGCCCATGACGGGGCCTGAGTCCTGACCCTTGGCGTCCTCGTCGCGGTCGACGAATTCGATGACCGCGAGCGGCGCGTTGTCGCCATAGCGGAAGCCCGCTTTCATGATGCGGATATAGCCGCCGTCGCGTTCGGCGTAGCGGGGGCCGAGCGTGTCGAACAGCTTCTTCGCCATGTCCTTGTCGCGGATCGACGAGATCACCTGGCGACGCAGATGCAGCGCACGGGCCTCGTCTTTCGCGGCGTGTTTCGCCTTGGTCACGAGTTTCTCGACGATCGGACGAAGCTCTTTGGCTTTCGGCAGGGTCGTCGTGATCTGCTCATGCTTGATCAGCGCGCACGACATGTTCGCGAACATCGCCTTGCGGTGCTCATGCGTGCGGTTCAGTTTTCTTTGCGCCATCCCGTGTCGCATGGCTTTACACTCCGTAGGCCGACGTCCCGCCGGTCTTTGTTATTCGTCAAATTTCTTCGCGAGTTCTTCGATGTTTTCCGGCGGCCAGTCGGGCACGTCCATGCCGAGATGAAGGCCGAGGCCCGCCAGCACTTCTTTGATCTCGTTGAGCGACTTGCGGCCGAAATTCGGCGTGCGGAGCATTTCCGCTTCCGTTTTCTGGATCAGGTCGCCGATATAAACGATGTTGTCGTTCTTCAGGCAGTTCGCAGAGCGCACCGAAAGCTCGAGCTCGTCGACCTTGCGCAAGAGCGCCGGGTTGAACGGAAGCTCTTCGCGGGCGTCGCCGCCCTTGTCTTTCGTCGGCTCGTCGAAATTGATGAAGATCTGAAGCTGGTCCTGCAGGATGCGCGCGGCGTAAGCGACCGAGTCGTCCGGCGACAGGGAGCCGTCGGTTTCGACTTCGAGGGTCAGCTTGTCATAGTCCAGCACCTGGCCTTCGCGGGTGTTCTCGACGCGATAGGCGACGCGGTTCACCGGCGAATAAAGGCTGTCCACCGGGATCAGCCCGATGGGCGCGTCTTCCGGACGGTTCTGCTCGGCCGGGGTGTAGCCCTTGCCGGTGTTGACCGTCATCTCGATGCGCAGGTTCGCGCCTTCATCGAGATGGCAGATCACATGGTTCTTGTTGAGGATCTCGACCGCGGAGGTCTCTTCGATGTCCCCGGCGGTGACGACGCCCGGCGTCGACTTTTTCAGCACAAGGCGCTTCGGCCCGTCCGCATGCATGCGCAGCGCAAGCTGCTTCACATTGAGGACGATGTCGGTGACGTCTTCGCGCACGCCCGGGATCGAGGAGAATTCGTGCACGACGCCGTCGATCTGGATCGACGTGATCGCGGCGCCCTGCAGCGACGACATCAGGATGCGGCGCAGGGAGTTGCCGAGGGTCAGGCCGAAACCGCGCTCCAGCGGCTGCGCGATGATCGTCGCACGGCGCTGCGGATCGGCGCCCGGAACCACTTCGAGCTTCGACGGGCGGATCAGTTCAAGCCAGTTTTTCTCGAGAATATGTGTTGAATCCATGAGGGATCGCTCTCTTCATTCAGTATCGAAATTAAACGCGGCGGCGCTTACGGGGACGGCAGCCATTGTGGGGGATCGGCGTGACGTCGTGAATGACCGTAACGGTGAGGCCAGCGGACTGAAGCGCCCGAAGCGCGCTTTCGCGGCCCGAACCCGGTCCGCGAACCTGAACGCTGACCGTCTGAAGGCCGTGGTCCATGGCTTTCTTCGCTGCGTCTTCGGCTGCGAGCTGCGCCGCATAGGGCGTCGACTTGCGCGAGCCTTTAAAGCCCATGCCGCCGGCCGAGGACCAGGAGATCGTGTTTCCCTGTTCGTCCGAAACCGTCACCATGGTGTTGTTGAACGAGGCGTTCACGTGAACGACGCCCGTTGAGATGTTTTTGCGTTCGCGGCGTTTGACGCGCGTTCCGGCTGCTTGCTTCGCCATCTGTCCTGATCCTTACTTCTTCTTGCCGGCGATCGGCTTGGCGGGGCCTTTGCGCGTGCGGGCGTTGGTGTGGGTGCGCTGACCGCGAACCGGCAGACCGCGGCGGTGACGCAGGCCGCGATAGCAACCCTGGTCCATAAGGCGCTTGATGTTCACTGCAACTTCGCGGCGAAGATCGCCCTCGACCATATAATCGCTGTCGATGGTCTCGCGAATCTGCAGAACCTCCGAGTCAGACAATTCGTTGACGCGGCGTTCCGGCGCGATGCCGACCTTTTCGCAAATTTCGGCGGCTTTCGCCGCGCCGATGCCGTGGATGTAACGAAGCGCGATCGTCACGCGCTTATTCGTTGGAATGTTGACGCCTGCAATACGAGCCACAGGTAAGTTCCTTCTTTTTCATCTCGCCCCTTTTCCCTTGGCCGGGCCAACCATTTTAAAGGTCCATTCGGACCCGCCTCTTACGCACTTGAATACCGCCTGTTTCCAAGCAACAAGGCCCGCGACGGCGGATAGGGACGAACCCCTGCCGGGCGGGCGGTACTCCTTATGGCGGAGAGCGCGTTGATAAGCCCACGCGCCGCCCGCCGTCAACCGTCTTCAGGGGCTATTTCAGCCCTGAATCGGGTCCAAAATCGCATCTATGTCGGCGGAGACGGCCTCGACCGTCTGCATCCCGTCCACAGAGCGCAATTTGTCCTGTCCCGCGTAAAACGGGATCAGGGGGGCCGTCTGTTCGCGATAGACGCCGAGGCGCTTCGCGAAGGTCTCTTCATTGTCGTCGGCCCGGACCTCGCCGCCCTTTTCCAGGGTCTCCTTGATCCGGTTCCGGAGGCGGTCGAGGAGAGCCGCCTCGTCCACTTTAAGCTCGATCACCACGTCCACGGCCCGGTCCTTCTTGGCCAGGATCTGGTCCAGCATCTCGGCCTGGACGAGCGTCCGGGGGAAGCCGTCGAGGAGGAAGCCGCGGGCGCAGTCGTCCTGCTCGATCCGCTCCTCGATGATCGCGGCGACCACATCGTCCGAAACGAGGTTGCCGGCGTCCATGATGGCTTTCGCCTTCAGCCCGACCGGCGTGCCGGCCTTGACCGCGGCGCGCAGCATGTCGCCGGTGGAAAGCTGGGGAATGGCGTAGCGGTCGACGATATGCGCGGCCTGGGTGCCCTTGCCGGCGCCTGGCGGCCCGAGAAAGATTACGATCATCGACGGCCTCCCCGAAGCTTCGATTTCTTGATCAGGCTCTCATATTGCTGCGCGAGCAGATGGCCCTGGATCTGGCCGACCGTATCCAGCGTCACCGAAACCACGATCAGGAGCGAGGTGCCGCCGATATAGACCGGGATCGTCTGGCTGTAATTGGCCTTGAGGATTTCCGGCAGGATGCAGACAAAGGTCAGATACATCGCGCCGATGACCGTCAGGCGGGTCAGCACATAGTCGAGATATTCCGCGGTGCGCGCGCCGGGCCGGTAGCCCTGAACGAAACCGCCATATTTCTTCAGATTGTCCGCCACGTCTTCGACGTTGAAGACGACGGAGGTGTAGATGAAGGTGAAGCCGATGATCAGCGCCGCATAGAGCGCGATATAGAGCGGGCGGCCGGGAGAGAACATGATGCTCATATCCTGGAGCCACATCGGCGCGCCCTCGCCGACCGCGCCAGCCGCCGTCGCCGGCAGGAGCAGGAGCGAAGAGGCGAAAATCGGCGGAATGACGCCGGAAACGTTGATTTTCAGCGGCAGGTGGGACTTCTCGCCTTGCGTCATGCGCTGACCGACCTGGCGGCGCGGATACTGGACCAGAACCCGGCGCTGGGAGCGCTCCATGAAGACAACGAAGGCGATGAGCGCCAGCGCCAGCGCGGCGATGATGAGGATGGCCCCGCCGCCGACGCCGCCGCCGGCCCGGCCCTGATCGAGCAGCGCCGCGATGGCCCGCGGCAGCTCGGCGATGATGCCGGCGAAGATAATCAGCGAAACGCCGTTGCCGACGCCGCGCGCGGTGATCTGCTCGCCGAGCCACAACAGGAACATGACCCCGCCGACCAGCGTGATGGTGGTCGTGAACAGGAAGAACGGCCCGGGATTAAGCACCGTGCCGGCCTGGCTCTGAAGGCTGACGGCGATGAAATAGCCCTGCATGGTCGCCAGGAACACCGTCAGATAGCGGGTGTACTGGTTGATCTGGCGCCGGCCCTGCTCGCCCTCTTTCTTGATCTTCTCAAGCGAGGGGATCACCGCGGCCATGAGCTGCATGATGATCGACGCCGAAATGTAGGGCATGATGTTGAGGGCGAAGATCGCCATCCGCTCCACGGCGCCGCCGGCGAAGATGTTCAGCGTGCCGAGAAGACCGCCCTGCTGGCTCTGGAAGCCTTGCGCGAAGGCCTCCGGATCGACGCCAGGGATCGGCACGAAGGTGCCGAGACGATAGACGATAAGCGCGCCCAGCGTGAACAGCAGGCGCTTCTTCAGCTCTTCCGCTTTCGCAAAAGACGAAAAATTGATGTTCGACGCGAACTGTTCGGCTGCGGAAGTCATTTGCCTGTCACCTGCTCAGCTTGCCCTTCATGGCCCCTGCCGGCCCCATCCGGCGCGAATGGAAGCCATGTGGCGGCTGCGGAAGGGGTCCGCAACCCTTGAAGGGCCGAAACGGCCTCATCCGGCCCTATTCCGCCGATGACGCGACGGTCACCGAGCCGCCCGCCTTCTCGACAGCGGCTTTGGCGCCGGCCGAGGCATGAGCGACTTCAAGGGTCAGTTTGGATTTCAACTCGCCGACGCCGAGCAACCGCACGCCGCCCTTGGCGCGGCGGATAACGCCCGCTTCCACGAGCGCGTCAGCGTTGATGGTGGCGCCCGCATCGAGCTTGCCGGCGTCGACGGCGGCCTGGAGGCGGCCGACATTGACCTCGACATAGGATTCGCGGTTCGGCTTTTTGAAGCCGCGCTTCGGGAGGCGCATGTAAAGCGGCATCTGGCCGCCTTCATAATGGCGGATGCCGGTCACGCCCGACCGTGATTTCTGGCCTTTGACGCCGCGCCCGCCGGTCTTGCCCTTGCCGGAGCCGATGCCGCGGCCAACGCGAATGCGCGATTTGCGCGCGCCTTTATTGTCGGAAAGTTCGTTGAGTTTCATTTTTCACCTCGACTTTCGACGGCGTTTTCCATGAAGCGCCGCCTCGCCTGATTGCGCCTTAAGGGGCGCGTTATGAACGGACCGGTCCGTTCGCTTATTTCTCGTCGACGATCTCCACCATGTGCGAGACCTTGCGGATCATGCCGCGCACTGCGGGCGTGTCCTCAAGCTCGCGCTCGCGGCCGATCTTGTTGAGGCCGAGACCGATAAGCGTCGCGCGCTGATCCTGGGGGCGGCGCACTGCGCTGCCGGTCTGGCGGACTTTGAGCATTTTCTTCGCCATGAGGGGCTCCCTTACGCCGCGTCGGCGGCGTCAGCGCCGCGGCCGCGACCGCCGAGAATGTCGGAGACCTTCTTGCCGCGCTTCGACGCCATGTTGCGCGGGCTGGTCTGGTTTTTCAGGGCGTCCACCGTGGCGCGCACCATGTTGTAGGGGTTCGACGTGCCGACCGACTTCGCCACGACGTCCTGGACGCCGAGGGTCTCGAAGATCGCGCGCATCGGACCGCCGGCGATGATGCCGGTGCCCGGAGGGGCCGAACGCAGGAGAACCTTGCCCGCGCCCCAACGGCCATGGGCGTCATGGTGCAGCGTGCGGCCTTCGCGCAGCGGCACGCGCACGAGATTGCGCTTGGCTTCCTGGGTCGCCTTGCGGATCGCCTCAGGCACTTCGCGGGCCTTGCCCTTGCCGAAGCCGACGCGGCCTTTCTGGTCGCCGACGACGACGAGCGCCGCGAAACCGAAATTCTTGCCGCCCTTCACAACCTTCGCCACGCGGTTGATGGCGACCAGCTTGTCGACGAATTCATCGCGTTCTTCGCGTTCGCCGCGGCCTCTGCCCTGACCGCGTCCGCCGCGTCCACGTCCTTCTTCACGCGCCATACCAAATGCTCCTTAGAAATTAAGACCGGCTTCGCGCGCGGCGTCCGCAAGCGCTTTCACCCGGCCGTGATACATATACCCGCCGCGATCGAACACGACATTCTTGACCCCGGCCTGGACCGCACGCTCGGCGATCGCCTTGCCGACTTTCGCCGCGGCGTCCTTGTCGGAGCCCTTGCCGAATTCTTTCTCGAGCGACGTGGCGGAGACGAGCGTCTTGCCGACCTTGTCGTCGATGATCTGCGCCGAAATGTTTTTCGCCGAACGGTAGACCGACAGGCGCGGACGATCCGTCGACACGGACTGGATCTTCTTGCGCGTGCGCCCCGCCCGGGAGATGTGCTGTTTTCTCTTAAGATCGGCCATTGCCCGATATCCTCTTGCGAAGCGTTACTTCTTCTTGCCTTCCTTGCGGAAGATATATTCGTCGGAATATTTGACGCCCTTGCCTTTGTAAGGCTCCGGCGGACGCATGCCGCGGATTTCGGCGGCGGCCTGTCCGACCTTCTGTTTGTCGATGCCGGTAAGCACGATTTCCGTCGGCTTCGGCGTCGCGATCTTGACGCCGTCCGGCGCCGGATAATCGATCTCGTGGCTGTAGCCGAGCGCCAGGTTGAGGGCCGTGCCCTTCATCTGCGCGCGGTAGCCAACGCCGACGAGCTCGAGGGTTTTCGTGAACTCGTTCGAAACCCCTTCGAACATATTGGCGATCTGCGTGCGGCTCATGCCCCACAGCGACCGCGCCGGCTTGGTGTTGTTGACGGGCTTGACCGTTACTGCGTCGTCTTCGAACGCGACCGTGCACAGATCGTTGACGACGAATTTCAGTTCGCCTTTGGGGCCCTTCGCGCTGACCGTCTGACCGTCAACGTTGACGGTGACGCCGCTCGGCACGGGGATCGATCTTTTGCCAATGCGGGACATGTATCTACTCCCAGCCTTTAATACACTTCACAGAGCACTTCGCCGCCGACATTGGCGTCGCGCGCTGCTGCGTCGGACATGACGCCTTTCGGCGTCGAGACGATGGAAATGCCGAGGCCGTTGCGCACGGACGGCAAATCGCGGACGGACGAATAGACCCGGCGGCCCGGCTTGGAAATCCGCTTGATCTTCTGGATCACCGGCGCGCCTTCGTAATATTTGAGCTCAACTTCAAAGCTCGGCTTTTCGCCGTCTTTTTCGATGCGCGCATAGCCGCGGATGTAGCCTTCCGTCTCAAGAACGTCGAGCACCCAGCCGCGCAGTTTCGAAGCCGGCACGGACATGATCGAATGCCGGCGCAGCTGCGCGTTGCGGATACGAGTGATCAAATCGCCGATAGGATCATTGATAGCCATTGCTTTTAAGGCTCCCTTACCAGCTCGATTTCACGAGACCGGGGATTTTCCCGGCCGAACCCAACTGACGCAGCGCAATGCGCGACATCTTCAGCTTGCGGTAGTAGCCGCGCGGCCGGCCCGACACCTGGCACCGGTTGCGGATGCGCGTCGGCGACGCGTTGCGCGGGATCTCGGCGAGCTTGAGCGCCGCCATGAAGCGTTCTTCGCCAGGCTGTTCCTGATCCTTGATGATCGCTTTCAGCCGGTTGCGCTTGGACTCAAACTTTTTCGCCAAGCGGCGGCGTTTGAGATCGCGCTCGACCATTGATTTCTTCGCCATGTCTTCTCCTTCTCAAGCCGGTTTCCGCGGGGCTCCGCGGACCTTGCCTAAAGCCTTTCCTATTTCCGGAACGGGAAGTTGAATTCCCGCAACAGCTCGCGCGCTTCGTCGTCATTGCGCGCCGTAGTGCAAACGATGATGTCCATGCCCCGGATCTTGTCGACCTTGTCGTATTCGATCTCAGGAAAGACGATGTGTTCTTTCAGGCCCATCGCGTAATTGCCGCGCCCGTCAAAGCTCTTGCCGTTAAGGCCGCGGAAGTCACGCACGCGCGGCAGCGCGATGGTGATGAGGCGGTCGAGAAACTCGTACATGCGGTCTTTGCGCAGGGTCACTTTCGCGCCCACGGCCATCCCTTCGCGCAGCTTGAAGCCGGCGATGGATTTCTTGGCCTTGGTGATGACCGGCTTCTGGCCGGAAATCAGCGTCAGGTCCGCGACGGCCGCGTCGACGGCCTTGCGGTCGTTGACGGCGTCGCCGACGCCCATATTGATGACGACCTTCTCGATCGAGGGCATCATCATCGGGTTCGCATAGCTGAACTTCTCGTTCAGCTTGGTGCGGATGACTTCGCGGTAAAGCGCCTTCAGGCGCGGTTCATATGCAGTTGCTTCAGCCATCGATAACCTCACCGGACGCTTTTGCGACGCGGACTTTCTTTCCATCTTCGACCTTGAAGCCGACGCGGGTCGCCTTGCCGGAGGACGGATCCTTCAGGGCGACATTGGAGATGTGCAGCGGCGCTTCCTTGGAAAGGATGCCGCCCTGCTCCGTCTGCGTTTGCTTCTGGTGCTTCTTGATCAGGTTGACGCCGCGCACGACCACACGGTCGGCTTTCGGCATAACTTCAATCACTTCGCCTTCCGCGCCGCGGTCGCGGCCGGCCAGAACGATGACCTTGTCGCCTTTTTTGATCTTCGCAGCCATTTTAGAGGACCTCCGGCGCGAGCGACACGATCTTCATGTGCTTGGAGGCGCGCAGTTCGCGCGTCACCGGCCCGAAAATACGCGTGCCGATCGGCTCTTTGTTATTGTTGATCAGAACAGCCGCATTGCGGTCGAAACGGATCACCGATCCGTCGCGGCGCTTGATGTCCTTCGCCGTCCTGACGACCACGGCCTTCATGACCTGGCCTTTTTTCACGCGCCCGCGCGGAATCGCTTCCTTGACGGAGACGACGATAATGTCGCCGACGCCGGCGTATTTGCGTTTCGCGCCGCCGAGCACCTTGATGCACTGAACGCGCTTGGCGCCGGAATTGTCGGCGACGTCCAAATTTGTTTGCATCTGGATCATGGGTGATCCTCCTGATGGGCCTTCACTGGCCCCGCTTCACTCTTTCCGGCCGCTCCGTTTGTCCGAAGACCAGAGCGGACGGGCTTAACCTTTTGTCCCTGCGCCGATGACTTCCCATCGCTTCAGTTTCGACTTCGGGGCGCATTCCTGAATCCGCACAAGATCGCCGACCTTGTATTCATTGGAAGCGTCATGAGCGTGGAAACGGTTCGACCGGCGAACCGTCTTTTTCAACAGCGGATGCGTGAAGAAACGTTCGACGTTCACGATCACCGTCTTGTCGCCCTTGTCGCTCACCACGGAGCCTTGAAGAATGCGCTTTGGCATAGGGTCGCCTCTTATTCCTTAGTTCGCTCGGGATTTTCGCCGAGGATGGTTTTGATCCGCGCAATGTCCTTGCGCACTTCGGAAATGCGCGCGGTTTTCTCAAGCTGGCCCGACGCTTTCTGGAAGCGCAGGTTGAACTGTTCCTTGCGGAGCTGAAGAAGCCGGTCCTTCAACTCGTCCGGGGTCATGTCGCGGGCTTCGGTCGCGTTCATCTCAACTGCTCCTTACTCGCCGATCCGCGTCACGATGCGCGTTTTCACCGGCAGCTTCGCGGCGCCCAGCGCGAGCGCTTCGCGTGCGACTTCGTCCGACACGCCGTCGAGTTCGAACATGATGCGGCCCGGCTTCACCTTGGCCGCCCAGAATTCGACGGAGCCCTTGCCCTTGCCCATGCGGACTTCGGTCGGCTTCTTCGAGACCGGCACGTCCGGGAAGATGCGGATCCACACACGGCCCTGACGCTTCATGGCGCGGGTGATCGCACGGCGCGTCGCCTCGATCTGACGCGCGGTGACCCGCTCCGGCTCCATCGCCTTCAGGCCGTGCGACCCGAAATTGAGGTCCGTCCCGCCTTTGGCGGCGCCCTTGATGCGGCCTTTGTGCATCTTGCGGAATTTTGTTCTCTTTGGCTGCAGCATGCTTAAGACGCCTCCAAAACCTTTCCTTCGCGCGACTTAACTGTTGCGCTGGTGACCGACGCTGCCCGTCTGGGCTTCGATCAACCGTTTTTCCTGACCCATCGGGTCGTGTTCCATGATCTCGCCCTTGAAGATCCAGACCTTCACGCCGATGGCGCCGTAGGTCGTCTGGGCGGTCGCGACGCCGTAATCGATGTCGGCGCGAAGCGTGTGCAGCGGCACGCGGCCTTCGCGGTACCATTCCATGCGCGCGATCTCCGCACCGCCGAGACGGCCCGAAACGTTGACGCGGATGCCGAGGCCGCCCATGCGCTGGGCGGTCTGCATGGCGCGTTTCATGGCGCGGCGGAATGCGACCCGGCGCTCAAGCTGCTGCGCGATGTTTTCGGCGACCAGCGTCGCGTCGATTTCCGGCTTGCGGATCTCGACGATGTTCAACACCGTTTCCGACGAAGACAGCTTCGACAGCTCCTGGCGCAGCTTCTCGATATCGGCGCCTTTCTTGCCGATCACGACGCCCGGCCGCGCGGTGTAGATCGTCACCCGGCACTTTTTGTGCGGACGCTCGATGACGATGCGCGAGACGCCGGCCTGCTGCAGGCGCTTTTCGAGATATTTACGGATGCGCAGGTCTTCATGCAGCAAGTCGCCATAGGCGGCTTTGCCGGCAAACCAGCGCGAGTCCCAGGTGCGGTTGATCCCGAGGCGCAGACCGATCGGATTGACTTTCTGGCCCATTAAGCGGCCTCCTCGACTTCTTTCACGACAATGGTGATTTCCGAAAACGGTTTTTGAATTCTGCCTACGCGGCCGCGCGCGCGGGCTTTCCAGCGCTTCATGACCATGTTCTTGCCGACAAACGCCTGATCGACGACGAGCGAGTCGATGTCGAGATCATGGTTGTTCTCGGCGTTGGCGATCGCGCTTTCCAGAACCTTCTTAACGTTCTGGGAGATGCGCTTGCGCGAGAAGGTCAGCTCCGCGAGCGCTTTCTCAACGGGCATGCCGCGGATGAGCTGCGCAACGAGGTTCAGCTTCTGCGGCGAGGTGCGGATGAGACGGCCCTTGGCCATCGCAGCGCCTTCGCCGACGCGCCGGGGATTTTTCTTCTGCCCCATGACTATTTCCTCTTCGCCTTCTTGTCCGCGCCGTGACCGTAATAGGTCCGCGACGGAGAGAATTCGCCGAATTTGTGCCCGACCATGTCCTCGGTGACGTGAACGGGGATGAATTTCTGGCCGTTGTAGACGTTGAACGTCAGCCCGACGAACTGCGGCAGGATGGTCGAACGGCGCGACCAGGATTTGATCCCGCCTTTGTGTTTGCCCTCCTGGCTCTCTTCCGCTTTCTTCAGGAGATAGCGGTCGACGAACGGGCCTTTCCAGACTGAACGTGGCATGTCGTATTAACTCCGGCCTATTTCTTCTTGCGCGCGTGACGCGAGCGCAGAATGAATTTGTCAGTTGCTTTGTTCTTGCGGGTCTTGGCGCCCTTGGTCGGCTTGCCCCAAGGGGTCACCGGGTGGCGGCCGCCCGAGGTGCGGCCTTCGCCGCCGCCATGGGGGTGGTCGACCGGGTTCATCACGACGCCGCGCACCGAAGGACGCTTGCCCTTGTAGCGGTTGCGCCCGGCCTTGCCGGCGGACTGGTTCATGTGATCCGGGTTCGACACCGCGCCGATGGTCGCCATGCACTGGCCGGACACGAGACGAACCTCGCCCGACTGCATGCGCACCTGCGCCATGCCGGCGTCGCGACCGACGAGCTGGGCGTAGGAACCGGCGGAGCGGGCGATCTGACCGCCCTTGCCGGGCTTCAGCTCCACATTGTGGATGATCGTACCCACCGGGATCGACTTCAGCTTCATCGCGTTGCCGGGCTTCACGTCGACCTTTTCGCCGGCGATCACCTTGTCGCCCGCTTTCAGGCGCTGCGGCGCGAGGATATAGGCCTGCTCGCCGTCGAGATATTTCACAAGCGCGATGAACGCCGTGCGGTTCGGGTCGTATTCGAGGCGCTCGACCTTTGCTTCGATGTCAAACTTCGCGCGTTTGAAATCGACCAGGCGATAGGATTTCTTCACGCCCCCGCCGCGGCGGCGCACGGTGATGCGGCCCGTATTGTTGCGCCCTGCGCTCTCCGACAAGCCTTCGGTCAGCCCTTTGACGGGCTTGCCTTTCCAGAGCTCGCTCTTGTCCACCAGCACAAGCTGGCGGCGGCCCGGCGTCGTCGGTTTGAATTTTCTCAAAGCCATTTTTCAGTCCGCCTTAAAGTCCGGTCGTCACGTCGATCGTGTGGCCTTCTTCAAGGGTCACGATCGCTTTTTTCACCGTGGAGCGCGTATAGGGGCGTCCACGAAACTGCTTGTTCTTACCTTTGACGCGCAAAGTGTTCACGGCTTTCACTTTCACCTTGAACAGCGCCTCAACGGCTTCCTTGATCTCCGGCTTGGTCGCCGTGATCGGGGTCTGGAACACGACCTGATTGTGCTCGGCGGCAATCGTCGATTTCTCGGTGATCACCGGCGAAATCAGGGTGTTGTAATGGGCCTCGGCGGCCGTCGTCCCTTGTTTCTTGCTCATTTGAGTCGAGCCTCCAGGCCTTCAACGGCTGCTTTCGTGAGGACCAGCTTGTCCTTGCGCAGGATGTCGTAAACATTCGCGCCGATGACCGGCAGCATGTCGATGCTCGACAGGTTGCGCGTCGCAAGGCCGAAATTCTCGTCAACCGACGCGTCGACGATCAGCGCGTTCTCGATATTCAGCTTCGCGAAAGCCTCGATCAGCGACTTGGTCTTGGCTTCCTTCAGCTTCGCCTCGTCAATGACGATCAGCGAGCCTTCGGCGGCCTTGGCGGAAAGCGCGTGCTTCAGCGCCAGACGGCGGACCTTTTTCGGCAGGCCGATTTCATGGCTGCGCGGACGCGGGCCGTGAGCCTTGCCGCCGCCGCGGAATTGCGGAGCCGCGCGGTTGCCGTGACGGGCGCCGCCGCCGCCTTTTTGACGACCCCATTTTTTGGACGTCATTTTGACTTCGCCGCGCTCTTTCGCCTTGTGCGTGCCCTGCTGGCGCTTGGCGAGCTGATAGACGACGCAGCGGTGCAGAATGTCCGCACGCGGCTCGAGACCGAAGATCGCGTCATCGAGATCGATGGACCCGGCCTTCTTGTTATCCATGCTGAGGACGTCGGTTTTCATTATTCGTCCCCTTCCTTCTTCTCTTCGTCGGAGGCTTCATCGACGCCTTCAGCGCCGGCTCCGGAATCTTGCTCTTCAAGCGCGGCGCGCTGTTGCGCGAGCTCTTCCTCGCGCTGCGCGGCCGCGGCCGCTTCTTCTTCCGCCGCCGCAGCAGCAGCGGCTTCTTCAGCCTGGCGCTTGGCTTCTTCAGCCGCGGATTTCAGCGCCGCCGGCAGAATGACATTCTCGGGCGTCGGCTTTTTCACCGCGTCCTTGATCAGCACCCAGCCGCCTTTCGGGCCCGGCACGGCGCCTTTGATCAGCAGAAGGCCGCGTTCCGCATCGGTTTTGACGACCTGCAGGTTCTGCGTCGTCACCCGCGCGGCGCCGTAATGGCCGGCCATCTTCTTGCCTTTGAAGACCTTGCCTGGATCCTGGCACTGGCCCGTGGAGCCGTGCGCTCGGTGCGAGATCGACACGCCGTGCGTGGCGCGAAGGCCGCCGAAGTTCCAGCGCTTCATGGCGCCGGCGAAGCCCTTGCCGATCGAGGTGCCGGTGACGTCGACGAACTGGCCTTCGAAATAATGATCGGCGGTGATCTCTTCGCCGACATTGATCATGTTGTCTTCCGACACGCGAAACTCGGCCACTTTGGCTTTCGGCTCCACATTGGCTTTCGCGAACTGGCCGCGCTCGGCCTTGGTGGCGCGCTTGGCTTTCTTCTTGCCGGCGCCGAGCTGAACAGCCGTATAGCCATTCTTGTCGGCGGTGCGCTGCCCAACCACCTGGCAGGAATCGAGCTGCATCACCGTCACCGGCAGATGGTCGCCGCCTTCGGTAAAGATGCGGGTCATCCCGACCTTTTTCGCAATTAATCCCGTGCGCATTTCAAGTGCTCCTTAAGCGCCAAGCTTGATTTCGACGTCGACGCCAGCCGAGAGGTCGAGTTTCATCAGCGCATCAACCGTTTGCGGAGTCGGATCGACGATGTCGAGCATGCGCTTGTGAGTGCGCATTTCGAACTGCTCACGGCTTTTCTTGTCGATATGCGGCGACCGGTTGACCGTATAACGCTCGATGCGTGTCGGCAGCGGGATCGGCCCGCGCACATTCGCGCCCGTGCGTTTCGCCGTATTGACGATTTCCTGCGTCGAAGCGTCGAGCACGCGATGATCAAACGCTTTCAGTCTGATGCGGATATTCTGTTGCATTTTTCGGTCGCTTTGCTTTCGGGTCTACGCTTCGCTCTTTTTAAAATCCGGATCCTAATTCCGGAGTCGAAAGCGCGGACCGGCGACAAACCGGTCCGCGCTATTTCTCACTCGCTACTCGATGATCTTCGAGACGATGCCGGCGCCGACGGTGCGGCCGCCTTCACGGATAGCGAAGCGAAGCTTCTCTTCCATGGCGATCGGCACGATCAGTTCGACATTCACTTCCACGTTGTCGCCCGGCATCACCATTTCCGTGCCTTCTTTCAGCGTCACGACGCCGGTCACGTCGGTCGTGCGGAAATAGAACTGCGGACGGTAGTTGGTGAAGAACGGGGTGTGACGGCCGCCTTCTTCCTTCGTCAGGATGTAGGCTTCGGCCACGAATTTCGTGTGCGGGGTCACGGAGCCCGGCTTGCAGAGAACCTGGCCGCGCTCAACCGCTTCACGCTCGATGCCGCGGAGAAGAACGCCGACATTGTCGCCGGCTTCGCCGCGATCAAGCAGCTTGCGGAACATTTCAACGCCCGTGCAGGTGGTTTTCTTGGTGTCCTTGATGCCGACGATTTCGAGTTCGTCGCCGACATTCACGACGCCGCGCTCGACACGGCCGGTCACGACGGTGCCGCGGCCGGAGATCGAGAACACGTCTTCGATCGGCAGGAGGAACGGCTGGTCAACCGGACGGTCCGGGGTCGGGATGTATTCGTCGACGGCGGCCATGAGTTCTTTAATGGCGTTCTCGCCGATTTCCGGATCGCGGCCTTCCATGGCGGCAAGCGCCGAGCCTTTGATGATCGGAATATCGTCGCCCGGGAATTCGTAAGAAGACAGCAGTTCGCGAACTTCCATCTCGACGAGCTCGAGAAGCTCTTCGTCGTCGACCTGGTCGACTTTGTTGAGGAAGACGACGATCGCCGGCACGCCGACCTGGCGGGCGAGAAGAATGTGCTCGCGGGTCTGCGGCATCGGGCCGTCAGCGGCGTTCACAACGAGGATCGCGCCGTCCATCTGCGCAGCGCCGGTGATCATGTTTTTCACATAGTCGGCGTGGCCGGGGCAGTCGACGTGAGCGTAGTGACGGTTTTCCGTCTCATACTCGACGTGCGCCGTGGAGATGGTGATGCCGCGCGCTTTTTCTTCCGGCGCCGCGTCGATCTGGTCATAGGCCTGGAAGTCACCGAAATATTTGGTGATCGCAGCCGTCAGGGTCGTTTTGCCGTGGTCGACGTGACCAATGGTGCCAATGTTGGCGTGCGGCTTATTACGTTCAAACTTTGCTTTCGACATTTCACTTCTCTCCGTCTTCTTGACGTCTGTCGTTAAACCTGATCGCCCGGTCTTGCTTTCTGGCGGGCGCCTTCGCTTCTTGGCTAGCCTGCCAGCTTCGCCTTAACTTCGTCCTCAACCGCTTTCGGCACGCGCTCATAATGGTCGAATTGCATCGTGTACTGAGCGCGACCCTGGGTCGCCGAGCGAAGATTATTCACATAGCCAAACATGTTGGCGAGCGGCACCATGGCGTGCACCACGTTGGCGTTGCCGCGCATTTCCTGATCCTGGATCTGCCCGCGCCGCGAGTTGAGATCGCCGATGACCGTGCCGGTGTATTCTTCCGGGGTCACGACCTCGACCTTCATGACCGGCTCGAGGAGCGCAAGGCCCAGCGCCGGCTTGTTCTCGCGGAACGCAGCGCGCGACGCGATTTCGAACGCGAGCACCGAGGAGTCAACATCGTGGAAGGCGCCGTCGTAAAGCTCGACCTTGAAGTCGAGGATCGGGAAGCCAACCAGAAGGCCGGTGTCGCGGATTGAGTTGATGCCCTTCTCGACGCCGGGAATGTATTCCTTCGGAATGGAGCCGCCGACGATCTGGCTTTCGAAAGAATAGCCCGTGCCCGGCTCCTGCGGAATGACGCGGAACTTGATGCGCGCGAACTGGCCCGAACCGCCGGACTGTTTCTTGTGGGTGTAGTCGATGTCCGCTTCTTTGGTGATCGTTTCGCGATAGGCCACCTGCGGCGCGCCGATATTGGCCTCGACCTTGAACTCGCGCTTCATGCGGTCGACGAGAATGTCGAGGTGCAATTCGCCCATGCCCTTGATGATGGTCTGGCCGGACTCTTCGTCGGTGGAGACGCGGAAGGACGGGTCTTCGGCAGCGAGACGCTGGAGCGCGAGGCCCATCTTCTCCTGGTCGGCCTTGGTTTTCGGCTCGACCGCGATCTCGATGACCGGCTCGGGGAATTCCATGCGCTCAAGAATGACCGGCTTCGCCGGATCGCAAAGCGTGTCGCCCGTGGTCGTGTCCTTGAGGCCGACAATGGCGATGATGTCGCCGGCATAGGCCTCTTTGATTTCTTCGCGGCTGTTGGAGTGCATTTGCAGCATCCGGCCAGCGCGTTCTTTCTTGCCTTTCACCGTGTTCAGCACCTGGGAGCCAGCCTCAAGCTTGCCCGAATAGATGCGGCAGAAGGTGAGCGAGCCCACGAACGGGTCGTTCATCACCTTGAAGGCGAGCATGGAGAGCGGCTCGTCGTCAGACGATTTGCGCACCACTTCTTCTTCGCTGTCCGGCAGGACGCCCTTGATCGGCTTCACTTCGACCGGCGACGGCAGATAGTCGACAACCGCGTCAAGCATCGGCTGGACGCCCTTGTTCTTGAACGCAGAGCCGCACAGCACCGGGTGGAATTCCACCTTGCAGGTGCCTTGACGGATCAGGCGCTTCAGGGTCGCCACGTCCGGCTCATTGCCTTCGAGATAGGCTTCCATCGCCTCTTCGTCGATTTCGACGACGGTCTCGACCATTTTCTCGCGGTATTCTTTCGCCCGCTCGACGAGATCGGCCGGGATTTCTTCTTCATGGAAAGCGGCGCCGAGGCCTTCTTCTTCCCAGATGATGGCCTTCATGGAGATCAGGTCGACAACGCCCTTGAAGTCGCTTTCAGCGCCCACGGGGAGCTGAAGGATCACCGTCTTGGCGGCGAGGCGTTTGTGAATGGTGTCGACGGAATAATAGAAGTCGGCGCCGAGCTTATCCATCTTGTTGATGAAGAAGATGCGCGGAACCTGATATTTGTCGCCCTGGCGCCAGACGGTTTCGGTCTGCGGCTCAACGCCGGCGTTGGCGTCGAGAAGCGCGACCGCGCCGTCGAGCACGCGCAAGCTGCGCTCGACTTCGATGGTGAAGTCAACGTGGCCCGGGGTGTCGATGATGTTGAGGCGCTTGTCTTTCCAGGCGCAGGTCGTCGCAGCCGAGGTGATGGTGATCCCCCGCTCCTGCTCCTGCTCCATCCAGTCCATCGTCGCGGCGCCGTCATGGACTTCGCCGATCTTGTGGGACTTGCCGGTGTAATAAAGGACGCGCTCGGTCGTCGTCGTCTTGCCCGCATCGATGTGGGCCATGATGCCGAAGTTCCGATAGTCCTCAATTTTGTGCGTGCGGGTCATGACTGACGGCCCTTAACTCGTGTGAATTCTCGGTTACCAGCGATAGTGCGAGAAGGCCCGGTTGGCTTCAGCCATCCGGTGCGTGTCTTCGCGTTTCTTGACGGCCGCGCCCCGGTTCTGGGCGGCGTCCATCAGCTCATTCGAAAGCTTGTCGACCATGGTGGTCTCGTTGCGCGACCGGGCCGCGGCGATGATCCAGCGCATGGCCAGCGCCATCTTGCGGTCCGGACGGACCTCAACCGGCACCTGATAGGTCGCGCCGCCGACCCGGCGGGAGCGAACTTCGATCGCCGGCGTCACATTGTCGAGCGCTTCCTTGAAGAGCTCCACCGGCGGACGGCGCAGTTTCTGTTCGATCTTGTCGAAAGCGCCATAGACGATCTTTTCGGCCGCCGGCTTTTTGCCGTCGACCATGACGTAATTCATGAACTTCGAAACGGCCTTGTCGCCGAATTTCGGGTCCGGATGAACGATGCGTTTGTCTGCGCGGTGACGACGTGACATCTCTTAATTCCTTACTTCGGACGCTTGGCGCCGTATTTCGAACGGCGCTGTTTGCGGTCTTTCACGCCTTGCGTGTCGAGAACGCCGCGCACGATGTGATAGCGAACGCCCGGAAGGTCTTTCACGCGGCCGCCGCGGATCAGAACAACCGAGTGCTCCTGAAGATTGTGGCCTTCGCCCGGGATGTAGCCGATGACTTCGTAACCGTTGGTCAGACGGATTTTCGCGACTTTCCGAAGCGCCGAGTTCGGCTTCTTCGGCGTCGTCGTGTAAACGCGCGTGCACACGCCGCGCTTTTGAGGATTGCCCTCAAGCGCCGGCACCTTGTTAATCTGGCGCTTCGGTTTCCGCGGCTTGCGGATCAATTGTTGTATCGTCGGCATCCGTTTCCGTCTCTCCGGGCTTGGCCTTCGCGTTTCGCGGGCGGAGACCCTAAAATTCGAACGCGGCATGAACGCAATCGTCCATGACGCAAACGAGCGGAGCCCCGTCAGGCGGAACGCCGCTCAAAAAACCTGGCACTGTCATCAGCTAAAAGCGGCTGCGTTTCAGGGTCTTTTCCGGGGGAAAAGAGCTGACGGCCAGCCATTCAGCGGCGCGAGACATAGCGTTGCGAATCGCGGGGGTCAATACGGATTTAAGATTTTTCACTCAAGCCGGGCGGTTTTTCGCCTCATGGACGAACCGGCGGCGCGAAGAGGCGAAAACTGGGCGTTTTCTTGCATATTCGCGTGCGCAATAGACGCATCTTGCGCCTATAGAGACGCAAACGCAAACCGCCTTATGGGGAACCGTCGCCGATCGCGCCCTCCCCCTTGCGCCGGAGCCAGCCTATGACCGTTTTTGAAGAGCCGATTCTGTCCGTTCCGGAGGACGCCGGCGCGCGTTTGCGCGAATCGCTGGGCCTTGGGCCCGACGAAACGCCGCGAATCGCCTATCTGCCCGGTCCCGGCGACGTCTACGGCACCTTCCGGCACTGGCGCCAGGGCCAGCACGACCCGCGGGTGCCGAGCGTCACCTATTCCACCCAGTTCTACGAATTCTGCGAGGCCGCCGGCTGCGAAGGCATCCTGATCACCCATTCCGCCGAGGGCGCGCCGACCATCACGGACGGCCGCTACAGCTTCGTGAATATTGGCCACCGGCCGGGGGAAGGCGCGCCCGCCTATTATGCGAGCCGCTATCGCTACGCCCAGGCCTGCCTGAAGGCGCTCGCCCCCTTCAAGCCGCATGTCGCCGTCGTCGCCAGCGATTTCGACTGGCAATATCTGCCCCTCGTGAAGCGCGCCGCGGACCGGCTGATCCTGACGGTCCACAATACCCGCTGGGCCATGGGCGCGGAAAATCTCAGCCTGCGCCAGAAACTGGCCAATGCCGGCTACCGCTTCGCCGTCCGCTCCGTGGACGCAGCGGTTTGCACCTCCCATGAGTGCGAAAGACAGTTAAAGGCCCTGTCCCGGGCGGATCTCCCGAGCTTTGTCGCCGTGCCCCAGCAGGCGGAGAAGGCCGTAGAGGCGTCGACGCGCGCCGGCCCCGCCCGAAAGCTGCTCTTTCTCGGCAGGCTGGAGACAAACAAAGGGGTTTTCGACCTTCTCGACGCCTATTCGGCCCTCAGCAAGGCCCACCCCGATTTGCGCCTCGTCTATGCCGGGGGCGGCGGCGCCCTCGAGGCCCTGCGCGCCGAAATCGAGCGGCGCGGGCTTTCCGGCGCGGTCAGCGCGCCGGGCCATCTCGACAAGGCCCAGGTGAAAGCCGCCATCAAGGAGGCCGACCTTCTGGTCTGCCCGACCCATTCCGTCTTCAATGAGGGCCTCGCCTTTGTGTGCTTTGAGGCGGCGGTCCAGGGCGCGCCCTCGGTCATGAGCACGGCGGTCCCCGCCCGGGAGCTGTTGAAGGACGGCTGCGTGGTGTTCAAGGCGGATTCGACCGAGGCGCTTACCGCCGCCCTTGCCGGGGTGATCGAAGACGAAGGCGCCTATCGGCGGCTGTCCGCCGGCGCCCTCGCCGCCTCGGCCATCCTTTACGACCGCTCGCGGGCCTGGGGCTCGCAGCTCTATCGCGCCATCGTCGCCGGCGGCGGGACCGCAAGCGCCTAGAGAAATCCGGGAGCCTTCAACGAAAAAAGGCGGCACGGCCAAGCCGTCCCGCCTTTTAAAGAGGCTTTATCGCCGACCGCTTATTCGGCGGCGTCCTGGCTCGCCGGCTCCGCTTCGGGCTGCTCCTCCACGGACGGCGCTTCCAGCGCCGGCGCATCGGAGACCCCGGCGCGTTTCTGACGCTCTTCGAGCAGCGTCTCGTCGCGGCGTTCGGCCTCGACCTGGTGCTTCGACATGGCGCCGCCGGTGCCCGCCGGGATCAGCCGGCCGACAATGACGTTTTCTTTCAGGCCTTCGAGCGTATCCACCTTGCCGTTGACGGCGGCGTCGGTGAGGACGCGGGTCGTCTCCTGGAAGGAGGCGGCCGAGATGAAGGACCGGGTCTGGAGCGACGCCTTGGTGATCCCGAGCAGAACCGGCACGGCCTGCGCCGGCTTCTTGCCCTGATCTTCGAGCTTGGCGTTGGTCTCCTCGAATTCGAGCTTGTCGATCTGCTCTTCCTTGAGGAACAGCGACTCGCCCGGATCGGTGATTTCGACCTTTTGCAGCATCTGGCGAACGATCACCTCGATGTGCTTGTCGTTAATCGGCACGCCCTGGAGACGGTAGACTTCCTGGATCTCGTCGATGAGGAAGTCGGCCAGCGCCTCGATCCCCATGATCGCCAGAATGTCGTGCGGCGCCGGGTTGCCGTCCATCAGATATTCGCCCTTGGCGATGAAATCGCCGTCCTGAACCGCGATGTGGCGGCCTTTGGGGACGAGATAATCGGAAGGCTCTTTTTCATGATCGCTCGGGATGATCCGAATGCGGCGCTTGTTCTTGTAGTCGCGGCCGAATTCCACGCGGCCGTCGACATCGGCGATGATCGCGTGATCTTTCGGCCGGCGCGCTTCGAAGAGTTCCGCCACCCGCGGCAGACCGCCGGTGATGTCGCGCGTCTTGGCGCCTTCCGTCGGGATACGCGCCAGGGCGTCGCCCGGATGGATGTCTTCGCCGTCCTCGACCGAGAGAACCGCATCCACGGGAAGCTGATAACGGGCCTCGCCGCCGGTGGAGAGCTTCAGGGGCTCGCCCTTGTCGTCGACAATGGCGATCGCCGGTTTCAGGTCCGCCGCGCGCGGGTTCGCCCGCCAGTCGGTGACGACGCGGCTCGCAATGCCGGTCGCCTCGTCGGCGACGACCTGCATGGAGAAACCTTCCTGGAGGTCTTCGAACTTAATCTTGCCCGCCACCTCGGTAAGGATCGGCATGGTGTAGGGATCCCAGTCGGCGAGACGCTGGCCGCGCGTGACCTTGTCGCCGTCGCCGGCGCGCAGCTTGGCGCCGTAGGAGATCTTGTAGGACGCATGCTCCTTGCCGTCGCTGTCGAGAATCTTGACCAGCGTGTTGCGGCCCATGACGATAAGATCGCCCTGGGAGTCTTTCAGCACGCTGCCGCCCTCGAGTTTGACATGGCCTTCATGGCTCGCCTCGATGAACGAGGTGTCGCCGACCTGGGCCGTGCCGCCCACGTGGAAGGTCCGCATGGTGAGCTGCGTGCCTGGTTCGCCGATGGACTGCGCCGCGATGACGCCGACGCTCTCGCCGATATTGACCGGGCAGCCGCGCGCCAGGTCGCGGCCATAGCACTTGGCGCAGACGCCGACCTTGGAGTCGCAAGTCAGGACCGACCGCACACGGATTTTCTGAAGGCCTGAACCTTCGATCTCTTCGGACTGCGCCTCGTCGAGCTCGTCATTGGCCTTGCCGAGAAGCTCACCGGTTTCGGGATGCTTGACGTCTTCAAGTAGCGTCCGGCCGAGAATGATCTGCGACAGGGGAACGACGATCTCGCCCGACTGAACCACGGCTTCCATGGTGATGCCGTTTGTCGTGCCGCAGTCGATTTCGCGCACGATGCAGTCCTGCGCGACGTCGACAAGGCGGCGGGTGAGATAGCCGGAGTTCGCCGTTTTCAAGGCGGTGTCCGCAAGACCCTTCCGGGCGCCGTGGGTCGAGTTGAAGTACTCGAGCACGGTGAGGCCTTCCTTGAAGTTCGAGGTAATCGGCGTCTCGATGATCTCGCCCGACGGCTTGGCCATCAGGCCGCGCATGGCGCCGAGCTGACGCATCTGGGTCGGCGACCCGCGCGCGCCTGAATGCGACATCATGTAGATCGAGTTCGGCTCAAGCTGACGGCCCGTGCCTTCCTCATATTTGGTTTCGGAGATTTCCTCCATCATCGCATCGGCGATCTTGTCGGTGCACTTCGCCCAGGCGTCGATGACCTTGTTGTATTTCTCGCCGCGCGTGATGAGGCCTTCGGCGTATTGCTGTTCGAACTCGGAAACCTGGGAGCGGGTTTCGTCAACCAGCCCTTTCTTGGCTTCCGGAATAACGACGTCGTCCTTGCCGAAGGAAATGCCGGCCTTGCAGGCTTCTTTAAAGCCGAGATCCATGATGTGGTCGGCGAAGATCACCGTCTTTTTCTGACCGCAATGGCGGTAGACGATGTCGATCAGGCCCTGGATCGTCTTCTTGGTGAGAAGCTGGTTCACCACGTCGAACGGCACATTGGAGTTCATCGGCAGGACCTGGGCGACCTTCATGCGGCCCGGCGTCGTGTCGACGAGTTCGCAGATCTCCTCGCCCTTCTCGTTGACGCCTTCCCAGCGCGCCTTGATCTTGCTGTGCATGGTCACGACGCCCGCATCGAGCGCGTGTTCGATTTCCTGGATAGAACCGAAGACCTTGCCCTCGCCCGGCTCGCCCTCTTTATCCATAGTGATGTAATAAAGACCGAGAACGATGTCCTGGGACGGCACGATGATCGGCTTGCCGTTGGCGGGCGACAGGATGTTGTTCGTCGACATCATCAGGACGCGCGCTTCAAGCTGGGCTTCCAGCGACAGCGGGACGTGAACCGCCATCTGGTCGCCGTCGAAGTCGGCGTTGAACGCCGTACACACGAGCGGGTGCAGCTGAATCGCCTTGCCTTCGATCAGTTTCGGCTCGAAGGCCTGAATGCCGAGACGGTGCAGCGTCGGCGCGCGGTTCAACAGAACCGGGTGCTCGCGGATCACCTCATCGAGAATGTCCCAGACTTCCGGACGCTCTTTTTCGACAAGCTTCTTCGCCTGCTTGACGGTGGCGGAAAGGCCCTTGGCGTCGAGACGCGAATAGATGAACGGCTTGAAGAGCTCGAGCGCCATCTTTTTCGGCAGGCCGCACTCATGGAGCTTGAGTTCCGGACCCACAACGATGACCGAGCGGCCGGAATAGTCGACGCGCTTGCCGAGGAGGTTCTGGCGGAAGCGGCCCTGCTTGCCTTTCAGCATGTCGGAGAGCGACTTCAGCGGGCGCTTGTTGGTGCCCGTGATGACGCGGCCGCGACGGCCATTGTCAAACAGCGCATCGACAGACTCTTGCAGCATGCGCTTTTCGTTGCGCACGATGATGTCCGGCGCACGCAGCTCGATGAGGCGCTTCAGGCGGTTGTTGCGGTTGATGACCCGGCGATAAAGATCGTTGAGGTCGGACGTCGCGAAACGGCCGCCGTCGAGCGGGACGAGCGGGCGCAGTTCCGGCGGGATCACCGGCACGACCGTCATGATCATCCATTCCGGGCGGTTGCCGGATTCGAGGAAGGCCGTGATCAGCTTGAGGCGTTTCGCAAGCTTCTTGGTTTTAAGCTCGGAGGTCGACTCGGTGATCTCGACGCGAAGCTTTTCGGTCTCAGCTTCCATGTCGATATTGGTCAAGATCTCGCGGATCGCCTCGGCGCCGATGCCGGCGGTGAACGAGTCCTCGCCGAATTCTTCCTGGGCCTGAAGATATTCTTCTTCGGTCAGAAGCTGGTTCGGCGTGAGGTTCGTGAGGCCCGGCTCGATGACGATGTGCTGCTCGAAGTAGAGCACGCGCTCCACATCCTTCAACGTCATGTCGAGCATCAACGAAATACGGGACGGCAGCGATTTCAGGAACCAGATATGCGCGACCGGCGCGGCGAGCTCGATATGGCCCATGCGCTCGCGGCGAACCTTGGTCAGCGTCACTTCAACGCCGCACTTCTCGCAAACGATGCCTTTGTACTTCATCCGCTTGTACTTGCCGCACAAGCATTCGTAGTCCTTCGTCGGGCCGAAGATGCGGGCGCAGAAGAGCCCGTCCCGCTCCGGCTTGAAGGTGCGATAGTTGATGGTTTCAGGCTTCTTGATCTCGCCGAACGACCAGGAGAGGATTTTCTCCGGGCTCGCGAGGGAAATGCGGATCTTGTTGAACGTCTGCGCCGGCGCCGCCGGATTGAATACGTTCAAGAGTTCCTGTGACATGAGCGCCTCTTAACTTTCGGGGCGGGAGACAAGCCCCGCAACTTTATTCAAAAACGGAACGGGAAACGCGAAAACCGCGTCACCCGTTCTGGAGCTCGACATTGAGGCCGAGCGAACGCATTTCCTTCACGAGCACGTTGAAGCTTTCCGGAATGCCCGCTTCGAAGCTATCGTCGCCGCGGACGATGGCTTCGTAGACTTTCGTGCGGCCGGCGACGTCGTCCGACTTCACGGTGAGCATTTCCTGGAGCGTATAGGCCGCGCCGTAAGCTTCGAGCGCCCAGACTTCCATCTCGCCGAAACGCTGCCCGCCGAACTGGGCCTTGCCGCCGAGCGGCTGCTGCGTGACGAGCGAGTACGGGCCGATCGAGCGCGCGTGGATCTTGTCGTCGACCAGGTGGTGGAGCTTCAAGAGATACTTGTAGCCCACGGTCACCTTGCGCTTGAACTCGTCGCCGGTGCGGCCGTCGAAGAGCGTCACCTGCCCCGACTGCTCGAGGCCGGCTTTGGTCAGCATGTCGACGATCTCGGCTTCGCGCGCGCCGTCGAAGACCGGCGTCGCCGCCGGCACGCCGCGCTTCAGGTTCGCAGCAAGCTCTTTCAGCTCCTCGTTGGAGCGCGGCAGAACCTGCTCCTCGCCATAGACGTTCTTCAACTGGGCGATGAGGTCTTCGCGGGTCTTTTCGCCCGTTTCCCACGCCTCGAGCATCTGGTCGATCTGGCGGCCGAGACCGCGGCACGCCCAGCCAAGGTGGGTTTCGAGGATCTGGCCCACATTCATGCGCGACGGCACGCCCAGCGGGTTCAGAACGATATCCACCGGCGTTCCGTCTTCGAGGAACGGCATGTCTTCCATGGGCGAGATCTTGGAGATGACGCCCTTGTTGCCGTGACGGCCGGCCATCTTGTCGCCCGGCTGAAGCTTGCGCTTCACGGCGACGAAGACCTTGACCATTTTCATGACGCCCGGCGGCAGCTCGT
>JAUIMC010000020.1 GCA_030433215.1 Alphaproteobacteria bacterium | reverse complement strand
AATTATCGCCGGTGGCGCGGAGCTTGGCGCCGCCTGGCGTTCGAACAGCTTCGGCGAGGACAAGAAGTCGTTTCTCAGCGTTGAACTCGATGATCCGAGCTTTGCGGCTCCCGTCCGCGCGGCTTTTTTTGAGAATGCGGACGACGGGACCGGAGCTCTGGTTTGGACTCGCAATCGATAAATTTTAAGTTGGTAAGGTGGCGTAGATCGATGAAAACTCCAAGACGGCAGTTGCTTAATTCAGGTTTGGGAGGCGCCAACTGCTCACCCCTTCCTCGGACTCGTAAATTTCCTAAGCCGGAATTGATTCGTAGAACATTGGATGAATGGCAGCCGCACTACGCCCGCAGGCTGACACAGGAAGACGCCAGGGAGATCGTCGATAACGCCGTTGGCTTTTTTCGGATTCTCCGAGAATGGAAAATTGCGGAACAGAAGGCGCAAGCAGGACATTCGAAACGCAATTAGAAAATGCGCGGTCCTTCAATGAAGCGCGTTCGGTTCTATTTGCGGCCAACCGATTGATTGGCCCGCAATTTTCCCAAATTTGATTCGTCGAACATTTTAGGAACAAGCCATTCGCACCGAGCCCGAATGATGCTAGAGAATCTATATTTCTCGTGAAGCTGAACGGACGGACCCATGGCCTCTCGAAACTGGGGAAAAACTCAATCAAAGCAGCAAACTGCGCCGCGCGCCGTAGTTTATGCACGCGTTTCCTCTAAAGAGCAGGAAAAAGAAGGGTTTTCGATTCCCGCCCAGTTGAAGCTCTTAAGCGAATACGCGGCGATAAACGGTATCCGCGTGGCTGAAGAATTTGTCGATGTTGAAACGGCCAAGAAAAGCGGCCGCACGCATTTCGACAAAATGATGACTTATCTGCGTCGCCATCCGACCGTGCGCGTATTGTTGGTCGAGAAAACGGACCGCCTTTATCGGAATCTAAAGGATTGGGTGACCGTCGATGATTTGGACGTCGAGATCCATTTCGTAAAAGAGGGAACGGTTCTTTCCTACGACTCGCGGTCGTCCGAAAAATTCATGCACGGCATCAAAGTTTTGATGGCCAAGAATTACATCGACAATCTTTCGGAGGAAACCCGGAAAGGAATGCTGGAAAAGGCGGAACAGGGGATTTGGCCGTCCTGCGCTCCGCTGGGCTATCACAATACCGACGGACCGAATGGGAAGAAGATAATCGAAGTCGATCCCGTCGCTGGACCGCTCATTGCCAAAATGTTTGAATGGTATGCAACGGGCCGTTACTCACTTCGGCAGCTTGGCGTTAAAGCACGCTCTCACGGGTTGACGTTTCGGAAGAGCGGCCAACCTGTAACCAACAGCACCATTCATAAAATTCTCCGCAACCGAATTTATACGGGCGAGTTCGATTGGAAAGGGAAGCGATATCAGGGCAGCCATGAGCCACTCGTAACGAATGAATTATGGTCGCGCGTCCAGGGCGTATTGGATGGAAGAAACACATCCAAGCTGCGGGGATCATCTGCGCATGACTTCGCCTTTACCGGGTTGATCACTTGCGGCCATTGCGGCTGCGCCATGGTCGGAGAGCTGAAAAAGAAAAAATACGTCTACTATCATTGCACTGGGTTTAAGGGAAAATGCGGCGAGCCCTATACGCGTGAAGAAGTGTTGGAAGAGAAATTCACTTCATTTTTGCGTAAGCTCCGATTCGATGATGACGTTTTTGAGTGGGTCAGCCGGGCGCTGAAAGACAGCTGCGCCGACGAGAAGCGCGAGCATGCCGAGGCCATCGCCAGGCTTGAGAAAGAGCGAAATCGGCTGCAGCAGCGAATTGACGCCATGTATATCGATAAGCTCGACGGGCGGGTGTCAGAAGAGTTTTATGACCGAATGCGGACCCAGTGGCGCGACGAGCAGGCGCGTTGTGCGAAGGACATCGAGCGTCATGAAATGGCTGACGATTCCTACATGGACGAGGGTATCGAACTTTTGAAATTGGCGAAGGACGCCCATCGCCTGTTCGAAAAACAGTCGGCAAAAGAGAAGTCGAGGATGCTGAATTTCTTACTTTCGAACTGCACCTGGGCGCACGGAGAATTGAACGCAGAATTCAAGCAACCTTTTGATTCTCTTGCAGAAACGGCAATGATTGCAGCGCAAGCCTCGGCATCGAAAATGGGCGATTCGGCTCGTTTTGAAAAATGGCTCCCCGAACTGGACTCGAACCAGTGACCCGCTGATTAACAGTCAGCTGCTCTACCAACTGAGCTATCGGGGAACGCCCGTGAGAGGCGGCCTATAGCAAAGCCGCCGCGCTGAATCTACACCCTTTTGCCTCGCGAGGCCGGTTTTTTGCCGCCCTGAGGGGCGGGCCGGGGCGATGAAGCGCGCTTTCCATCGCGCGCGGCCGCGCCTATCTTCGCCGAATGTCGCACAATCCTGTTCTTGCATATGGCGAGTGGATCGCCGAGACGCCTGACGCTTGGCCTGAAGCGGCTATTGAGGCGGCGCGCCGGGCGTTTATCGACGTCCTTTCTGTCTCGATTCCCGGCGCCGCGGAGCCAGTGACCCAGCTGGCTTTTCAGACGGTGGCGCCCTGGGGCGCAGGGCCTTCGACCGCCATCGGGCAGGGGGCTTGCCTCGCCCCGCCCTGGGCGGCGCTGGTCAACGGCGCGGCCGCCCATGCGCTCGATTTCGACGACAATTTCGACCCGGCGAAGGCTCACGCGACGGCGGTTCTGGCGCCGGCGATTCTTGCGCTCGGCGAAAGCGAAGGCGCGCCGGGCCGCGCCTGTCTCGACGCCTATATTGCCGGGCTCCAGATTCTTGGCCGGGTCGGGCAGGGCGTGAATCCCGTCCATCGCAATCGCGGCTGGCACGCGACCGCGACGATCGGCGCCGTCGGCGCCGCCGCCGCCTGTGCGCGGCTCCTGAAGCTCGACGCCGACAGCGCCGCCAATGCGATTTCCATGGCGACCAGCATGGCCGGCGGGTTCATGTCGCAGTTCGGCACCATGACCAAGCCGCTTCACGCAGGTCTTGCGGCGAAGGCCGGCGTGATGGCGGCGAGCCTCGCGCGCGCCGGCGTCGATGCGGGCCGCGACACGCTTGACGGTCCGACGGGGATGAACCGCCTGATGGTCGGCCCCGATTATGAGCGCCTTCGCGACGGGCTCACGCATGTGGAGCATGGCCAGACTTTGCGTTTTGAAACCGAGGCGATCGGGGAGCCGCTGCTTCTTCTGTCCAGCGGCCTCAAGGTGAAGCGCTTCCCGAATTGCGGCAGCGCCCATCGCGCCATGGACGGCGTTCTGACGCTGATGCAGGAGAACGACTTCACGCCGGACCAGGTGGAGGCGGTTCATGTCCGCGCGCCGGTGACGCATCTCAATAATCTGATGCACATGAACCCGCAGGACGGCCTTCAGGCCAAATTCTCGCTTGAATATGGCGTCGCCGTAGCGTTGCTGACCGGCGCCGCGACCTTGCAGGATTTTACCGACGCCGCGGTGGGGCGAGCGGATATCCGCGCTTTCCTGCCGCGCGTTCATCGCCATCCCGTAGACAAGGCCGAGGGCGAGTTTCCAACCGAAGTCGAAATCGTCCTTCAGGATGGGCGGGTCTTTCAAACCGCCGTGGCGATGCCCGCGGGCAGCCTCGCCGCGCCGTTCACGCTGGACCAGCACTGGGCGAAACTCGACGGCTGCGCCGCCGGATTCCTTGCGCCGGACCGGATCGAAAGCCTCAGCCGCGCTCTTGCTGAATTTGCCGAATTGCCATCTGTTGCGCCGCTTACAGAAGCGATAAAAGGCCCCTTCCTGAACTAAGGAAGAATAATAAGAGGGAAAGACGGCCATGACTGAACCACGCTGCACCGCGCTCGTCCTTGCTGCGAGCCGCGGCAATCTTGACCCGCTGGCGCAGGCGGGAGGCGTTTCGCACAAATGCTTTATCGACATCGCCGGGCAGCCGATGCTCCGCCGGGTGGTCGGCGCCGTGCTCGAGTCCGGCCGCGCGAAGCGCGCCATTGTCGTTATCGAAGAGGGCAGCATCGAAGAAGCCAAGGCGATTCTTGCCGGTCTTCCCGGCGCGGAGACCATTACCTACACGCCGAGCCAGGACAATATCGCCTCCAGCGTCGCCGCGGTCGCGACTCCTGACATGCTGCCGCTCGTCATTACGACCGGCGACAACGCGCTGCACACCGCCGAGATGTTCGCGTTCTTCTGCGATGCGCTCGAAGGAATGACCGAGGACGTGGCGGTCGGCCTGACGCCCGCCGATTACGTCCTCGAAAAATACCCGGACGGCAACCGCGCCTTTCACCGTTTCCGCGACGGCGCCTTTTCTTCCTGCAATCTCTACGCGCTCCTAACGCCGAAGGGCGTCGAGGGCGCGCAAGTGTTCAAATCGGGCGGGCAGTTCGGCAAGAAACCGAGACGGCTTATCGGCGCGTTCGGCCTCTTCGCGTTTTTGCTCTATCGCAGCCGGATGTTCACCTTGCGCACGGTTCTGCGGACCTTGTCGCGCGGCATTGGCGTCAGCACGGCGCCTGTCCTGATGCCTTTCGCCGAAGGACCGATCGATGTCGACCGTCCCGTGGACTGGGAGCTGTCGAATCGAATCATTACCGAAAGAGAAGCCGGCGGCGCCCAGGAGCCGCAAACGGCGGGCTGAGATCCTCCGAGCCCGGATCGCCGTCCCTAATAGCGAGACGGCCGCGTTTGGGGGAAACGCGGCCGGTACTCACTGTCGTGGGGTATGGTGGGGTATCTTCTCGGGAGAAGACAGGGATTAAGGTCTCATCAAGTTCTTAACATATGGTTAACGGCGCAGGGCCTCGAAACGGCGGATTTCCTCGTCTTCCATAAACGCCAAACGGCGCGGGTCTTATTCGGCCGGGTCCCAGAGGGGATTGCGCCGGCCGCTGACGCTCTGGACGTGACCTTCGTGCGATTCGCCGAAATCCGATTGCTCCGAGGCGCCGTGGCCCACGGGCGGCTGTTTCTGTCCGGTCCAGGCCCAGCGATAAAAGCGCGATATGTCCGCCCCGACCGCATACATGGCCGGCACGAAGAGCAACGTCACGAAGGTTGCGAAGAACACCCCGAAAGCAAGAGAGACGACGGTCGGCATCAGGAACTGCGCCGAGGTCGAGCGCTCGAACATGATCGGCAGGAGCCCGACAAAGGTCGTCAGCGAGGTGAGCAGGATCGGGCGGAAACGCCCGACGCCGGCCTTGACCAGCGCCGAGATCGCGCCTTCGCCTTCGTCGCGCAGCCGGTTCACATAGTCGATGAGGACGAGGTTGTCGTTGACAACGACGCCCGCCGCCGCGGCGATGCCGAAGAAGGAGAAGAGGGCGAAGTCGAGGCCGAACAGGAAATGGCCGAAGGCCGCGCCCATGAAACCGAAGGGGATCGCTGACATCACGAGCAACGGTTGAAAGTAAGAGCCGAAAGCGATGGCGAGCAGCACATACATGGCGAAGAAGGCGAAGATCTGAAGCACCGCCCATTCGCCGATGAACTCCTCCTGTTCTTCGGCGTCGCCGCGTTCGACAAGTGAAACGCCGGGATGGCGCTGCTGGAATTCCGGCGCGAATTCATCGCGATAGATTTTCATCACCGCCTCGCGGTCGGCGCCTTCGCGCAGTTCGGCCGTGACCCGGGCCGAGCGCTGGCGATCGCGCCGGTCGATGCGTTTGAAGCTGGGCGCGAAATTGGCGTCGGCGACGGCGGTGAGGGGCACCTCGCGTCCGTCCGGCGTGCGAATGCGCATGCTTTCAATGGTCGTCAGCGATTCCCGATCGGATTTCGGATAGCGCACCATAACGCGCACATCCTGGCCCCCGCGGGGCAGGCGCTGCACTTCTTCGCCGTAAAAAGCCTGCCGGATCTGGCGGGAAACATCAGCGAGGGTGAGGCCGAAGCGTTCCGCGCCCGGCTTTAACACGACCTGCAGCTCTGGCGTGACGGACTGGAGATCGTTTCTGACATCATAGGTGTCGGACAGGGTGCGCAGGAAGTTTTGCAGGTCGAGAACCCCGAGGCGCAATTCATCAAGATTGTCGGCCTCGATGCCAAAGGAAAGGTCGGGCCCGCCTTCATTGATCGTATAGCCAATGGTGACTTCTTCCGCATCTGGAATATCGCCGAGCTTCTCGCGGAAAAGCTCCGCAATTTCCTTGGTCGACTGGCGGCGTTCGTCAGCCTCGACAATGGTGACATAGGCGTCGATGTTTTGTTCGTCGGCGCCGACATAGACGGCTTTCACAAACTCAAATTCGGGAGTGTCGAGCTCGGCTTTGAGTTCATCCGCCGCCCGTTCGATTTCCTCAAGAACCTGTTCGGAGCGCGCCCAGGGCGAGCCGTCCGGCATGCGCACCGTCAGCGACAGGAACGTGCCTTGTACTTCGGGCTGGAACTTAAAGGCGATCCAGCCCGACGCCAGCAACGCCACGGCGATCATGAACGCGCCGACAAAAACGGCGACCGTGAAATAGCGGAATTTGAGCGCGGTCTTGACGATCGGGCGATAAACCGTGTCGGCGACGGTCATCAGGCCTTCTGCAAAGAACCGTTGCAGGCGGTAATAAACGCCATCCTTGTTCTGCGGTTTCATATGCGCAAGGTGAGACGGCAGGATCAGGAAGGATTCGATCAGCGAGAAAGCCAGCGCAAAGATGATGGTGTAGCTGATATGCTTCGTGAACTGGGTGACGCCGCCGGACAAGAGCACCCAGGGCAGGAAGGTGATCATCGTTGTCAGAACCGCAAAGAGCACCGGCTTGGCGACAAGCTGCGTTGCGACTGTCGCGGCGTTGACGCCCTTGCCGCCCGCTTCGACCTCGTTGTGGATGGCTTCGCCGACAATGATCGCGTCATCGACGACGACGCCGATCACGAGAAGGAAGGCGAAGAGCGAAAGCATGTTGAGGGAGACGCCGACCGCCGGCAAAAAGATGAAGGCGCCCGCGAAGGATATGGCGATGCCGACTGTCACCCAGAAGGCCACGACCGGGCGCAGGAACAGAACCAGGACGATCATCACGAGGCCGAGGCCGATAAGGGCGTTCGAGGCGACGAGATTGACCCGCTCGAAATAGAGATCGGCGAAGTCGAACCAGATATAGAGCTCCGCCTTGCCTTCGAGCTCCTTATTTTTCTCTTCCAGCCAGGCGTCCACGGCCTTCGACAGCGTGACGATGTTCAAGGTTTCCGGCGCCTGTACGGCGAGGTTGACCGCCGGCTTGCCGTTCATTTCGCGGATGGACTTTGAATCCTCGAAACCGTCCACGACATTGGCGATGTCGCGCACCCTGATGGTCGACCCGTCAGGACGCTGGCGCACGATGATGTCTTCGAACTCTTGCTCCGTATCGGCGAGATTGCGGGTTGCAAGCTGGATATTGCCGGTGTCGGTGCGCACCTGTCCGCCGGCGAGGTTGAGCGACGAGCCGCGAATGGCGGCTGCGACATCGTCAAAAGTCAGCCCGTAGCGGCGCAGCGCCTCCTCTGAGACCTCGATCGAGACCTCCTCGTTCCGGATGCCCCAGGTGTCGACGAGCGGCGAGCCGTCCGGAATCTGCGCAAGTTCATCGCGCAGATCCCGGCCGAGGCGATAAAGCTCGCGCGGTTCGAGGTCGCCATAGATGGCGATGAACTGCGTCGGGCTCTGGCTGCGCCATTGCTGAATAATCGGCGGGAAAGCGTCCTGGGGCAGGGTTGAGATGCCGTCGACGCGGTTCTTGATCTCATTGAGGAACAAGGTCGGATCGATCGTATCCGCGCCTTCCGCATTGACCGTGGCGACGCCTTCGCGCGCTGTTGAATCGATATGCTCAAGGCCGTCGATATCCGCAATCGCTTCCTCGATGCGCAGGATGATTTGTTCCTCGACTTCCTGCGGCGAGGCGCCGGGCCAGGCGACCGAGATCGTGGCGCCGTTGAACGAGCCTGAGGGGAAAACCTCGCGCTCCATTTTCGTGAAGGCGATAAGGCCTGCAATGATGCAGGTCACCATCAACAGATTGGCCGCAACCGAATTTCTCGCCCACCATGCGATCAGACCGTTCATGGCGCTAGTCTCCCGACGTCACGTTCTGCGCCGTCGCGCGCGCGCTCGGGGACGGCTCGTCGGAGGTTTCGGCGCCGGGCGTTCCTTCAAGCGGATCGGCGGGGCTCACCTTGTCTCCGTTTTCTGCGCCGCGCAGGGGAGAGATGACGATGCGCGCGCCGGCTTCGACGCCGCTGGAGATTGTAATCGTGTCGCGGCTCGTGGAGACGACGTTGACCTTGCGTGCGACGAGCGTGTCGTCGGCGCTGATCGCGTAGACGGTGTCGCGGCCATAAAGCGCGGCGCGCGGCAGGACGATGGCGTTCTCGTAAGGCTTGCCGATGATCACCGCGTCCACGTAAAGACCCATGGCGAGCGGCGTGCCGTCAGCGGCGGCGCCGTCGCCGTAAGGATCGTCCACGACGGCGATGGCGATCACCTGCCGGGTGGCGGCGTCGATGGCGCCTTCGGTGCGGGCGATCCGGCCCTCCCATACATGGAGTTTGCCGGCGATCGTGGCGGTCATGCTGACCCGCGGGCCCGGCTCCTGGTCGGTTTCCGAGAAAGCGAGCGGCAAGCCGAGCTTGGCGAGATCGTTATCGGTGAGGGCGAGACGGATTTCGGCGATGTCGGTCGAGAAGATCCGGCCGAGTTGCGCGCCCGGTGAAACATACTGGCCGACGCCGGCGATGCGTTCGCGCACGCGGCCCTTGAACGGCGCGCGGATGGCGGTGCGTTCGAGATTGAGGCGCGCGGCGTCATATTCGGCCTGCGCCGCCTCGAAATTCGCCCGCGCCTGGGCGAGCTGGGGAATGCGCAAGGTCAGTTCCGAAGGATCGCTGTCGGGATCGAGATCGAGTTCTTCGTAATCGCGGCGGGCGAGGTCGGCTTCGGCTTCTTCAAGGCGCAAGGTCTGTTCGGCCTGGGCGACGCGCGCCTTGGCGGCGGCCGCGGCGGCGCGATAATCGGAGTCCTCGATCTTGATCAGCGTGTCGCCTTCATCGAAGGCGCCGCCATTGACGAAATTGTCCGCCGTGCTTGTGACCCGGCCTGCGACCTGCGCCGTCAGATTGATGTCCGTGCGCGGGCGCACTTCGCCCTGCGCGGAGACGTCAAGCGTTACCGATTGCGGATTGGCGACGGTGAAGAACACCGAAGGCGGCGCAAGGTTCGGTTCTTCGCGGTCGAGCTGCGGGCGCATCATGAAAATGACGCCGACGAACAGCCCGAAGACGGCGAAGATGCCCAGCGTGCCGAATATGGTGGCGAATTTCCGGAACATGAGGCGTCCTTACTCTCCTGTGTCCAGTTGCAGGGCCGCCAGTCTTGCTTCCGTCAGAAAGTCGCCGCCAATGGCGAGATAGAGTTGCACGCGATTGGAAACGCGCTGCTGCTGGGCCTGGATATAGGAGCTTTCAGCGGAAATCCGGCGGGTCTGCGCATCCAGCAGGTTGAAAATGGTGGCGGCGCCGCTGGAATAGCGACGCTCGGTAAGTTCTTCGGCGGCGGCGGCTTCTTCATAGGCGAGACGCAAGGCTTCTTCGCGCAGCGCGAGAAGCGTTTCGGCGGCGATGGCGTTCTCTGCTTCCTGATAGGCGGCAAGAACGGTTTGCACATAGTCGTAAAGCGACGCCTCGGCGGCGGCGCGCGCGCGTTTTGAGTTGGCGAGAATCCGTCCGCCCTGGAACAGCGGCTGGAAGAGGCCGCCGGCGATGTTTCCGGCGAGACGCTGGGGGTCGATGAGATCGGAGAAGTCCGGACCGGAGGTGCCGGCGCGCGAGGACAGGGTGAGCTGCGGCAGGAACTGCTTGCGCGCGGCGCGGGCCTGAAGACCGGCGGCTTCCATACGCGCTTCGGCGGCTACGAGATCGGGACGGCGCGCGAGAATATCGCCCGGGGCGCCGGCGCCGGCGAGCGGCGGCAGATCGGGCAGCGCCGCGGCGGCTTCGAGTTCGGCCGCCGGATAACGGCCGAGCAGCACTTCGAGGGCGCGCGAGGCTTCCTGCTCGAGACGCTGGCGCAGCGCGAGATTGGCCCGGCTCGATCCGAGGGCGGAGCGGGAGAGGCGCACGTCGAGACTGGAGGAGACGCCGCGCTCATAGCGGCGCTCGGTGACGCGCAGATTGCGTTCGCGCGCCTCGGTGTCGCGTTCGGCGAGTTCGCGCTGCTGGCGCGCCTCGATCAGCGAGAACCAGGCCTGGGCGACGCGTCCGGCGATAGAGAGCTGCGCGCCATGAAGATCGGCATAGGCGGCTTTCGCCTGCTTGTAGGAAGCGCGGGTTTCGTCGGTGAGACGTCCCCAGATGTCGAGCTCCCAGCTCAACTGGCCGCCGAGAGAGAAATTGTTGATATAAATGCGTCTGGAGCCGCTGCCTGCGCTGCCGCCGGCCTGCGCGGCCGTGGTCGGGTCGGTGACGATGGCGCTGCGCTGGGCGTTGAAATTGGCGCCGGCGGTGGGAAGCTGGTTCGACAGGGTGATGCGCGCGCCGGCGCGGGCCTGTTCGAGATTGGCGGCGGCGGCGAGCAGATTGTTGTTGTGGACCATGGCTTCGCTGATCAGCGAACGCAGGGTCGCATCGTCGAAAGCGGCGACCCAGTCGCCCGTGGGCGCGTCGGAAACAGCCTCATCCGCCGTCCAGGCGGCAGGCGCCTCCGGCAGTTTCGCGTCCAGCAGTTCCTGATCTACGCTTGCGCAAGATGCAGTCATCAATGCCGCCAGCGCTACGCCCCCGATTCGCATAAAATTCACTCCTGAAACCCTTGTTGCATGACCCTTTAACGAGCCAGCGCCTCGTACTTGTCGTTTGTTCGCAGGAACCGCAAGCGTGAAGCGGCGGGCGGTTCTATGGATGCGGCGAACGGCGCTGACGCGGCCTTTTCCTAACTCTTTGAAAACACGGGGAGTTAAAATTTTAATGAATAGATAAGCCTGTAAATCGCCGAAAACACGGCGAAAATCGAAAAAAAGAGGGAGCGGGTGTGTTTTGGAGGCCACGGCCGGAATCGAACCGGCGTACACGGCTTTGCAGGCCGCTGCGTCACCACTCCGCCACGTGGCCTTCCTTGAGAAAAGACACGGCGGTGGCAGGCGCCGGTCTCGAAGGGCCGACCTCATAGCGCGCGGCGCCGGTGCGGTCAAAGCCTGTTTTCGGCTATGTTTCCCGCGCGGTGCGGGAATTGCGCTTTTTGGCGCGTTGCCAGCCGCGGCGGCCGGATGTATGCCGCTCCGGCAAGTTCTGATGAATTGAGGCTTTCCCATGGATTTCAAAGCGGCGCGGCGCAGAATGGTGGCGAGCCAGGTGCGCACCAATGACGTCACGGATCTGCGCCTTCAGACGGCGCTCGAGACGATCCCCCGGGAAACATTCTTGCCGGGCGAGCTGCGCGATCAGGCTTATGTGGAGCGCGAGCTCGTCTACGCCCCCGGCCGGGCTTTGATGACGGTCCGGGATTTCGCCAAGCTGATCGACGCCGCAGAGCCTGCCGCCGGGGATCTCTGTCTCGCGGTCGCCGCCGGGACAGGCTACTCGACGGCTGTTCTCGCCCGTCTCGTCGACATGGTTGTGGCGGTCGAGGGCGATGAGGCGCTGGCCGCCGCCGCCCAGGAAAACCTGACCAGGCTGGGCGTCAGCAACGCCGCTGTCCTGAACGCCGACAACGCCAAAGGCGCAGCCGATCAGGGCCCTTACGACCTCATCTTCATCGACGGCGTTATCGAGAAACGGCCTGAAGAGCTTCTCGCGCAGTTGAAGGACGGCGGCCGGCTCGCGGCGATTCAGCGCAGAAACGGCGTCTCGCGCGGCGTCATCTATTGGCGCGCCGGCGACGCTTTTGGCTGCACGGAGAAATTCGACGCCTCGGTGAAAAACGTGCTGCCAAGCTTCGCAGCGGAAAAAACTTTCGTGTTTTAACCGTAAATTCACGCTGCAAGCTGCGGAATCGCCTTGAAGAAAGCCGGTGAAGGCGCAGATTAGACCTTGCGCCCCAAGGAAAGCCGAAGCCCGCTTTTATGGCGGCAAGGAGCGTTGGTTTTGCGAGTCTGTGTTTCCCTTCTGGCTTTGCTGGCGGCGACCGGTACGGGCGCGCCCGCGGCGGGCGAGAGCCTCGATGACGCGCTGGCGCTCGCTTATCAGACCAATCCCACCATTCGCGCCGAACGCGCCCGGCTGCGCGCCACCCGCGAGGCCAAGGCGCAGGCCTGGGCCGGCGCGCTGCCACAAGTCGAGGCCTCAGCGAGTTATCAGAAGGTCGACAACGAGACCACGTCCACGGCCTTTGGCGGATCGACCAGCAGCAAGCTCGACACACTGACCGGGGGCGTCAGCGCCGAACAGCCGGTTTTTACCGGCTTTCGCAATTACAACGCCATCAAACAGGCGGGCGCGCGCATCCGCGCCGGGGGCGCCCAACTCGTGGCGACAGAGCAGCAGGTGCTCTATGATGTTGCCGCCGCCTATTTCAACGTCCAGCGCAATATGGATGTCTTCGAGCTCAGCAAAAGCAATGTCGCCGTGCTTGAGCGCCAGCAGGAAATGGCGCAGGCTCGTTTCGACGTCGGCGAACTGACGCGCACTGATGTTTCGCAGGCCGATGCGCGGCTTGCCCAGGCGCGGGCGAATCTTTCCTCGGCGCAAGGCGATCTCGCCATTGCGCGTTCCGCCTATGCTGAACTTGTAGGCCAGCTGCCCGGCGATCTTGAGGCGGTGGAAAGCCTGCCCGACCTGCCCGATACGCTCGAAGACGCGCAGGCGATCGCCGAACAGTTCGCGCCGCCCTTGATCGCTGCACGCCAGCAGGCCGAAGTCTCGCGCCGGCAGGTGAATATCGCCAGAGGCACATTCCTGCCGTCGGTGTCGCTGACCGCCAGCTATCAGTATGCGGAAGAGCCGAGCTTTTTCGTCGACAACAGCGAGGAGTTCAGCTTCGGCGCGCGGGCGTCGATGCCGATCTTTCTCGGCGGGCTGAATTTCTCCCGGGTGCGCGAAGCCAAGGCGCTGCATTCGAGCGACCGCTCGAAGGTGGACGAGGCCCAGCGCGCGGTGGAGGCGCAAACCGTTTCGGCCTGGGAAAGGCTTTACGCCGCCCGCGCCGTGATGCGCTCCGCGGCCGCCTCGGTCGAGGCGAACACATTGGCCCTCGAGGGGGTTCGTCAGGAGGAGCGGGTCGGAACGCGCACCACCCTTGACGTGTTGAATGCGGAGCAGGAAATGCTGAATGCGGAGGTCACGCTGGTCAGCGCCCAGCGGGACGCCCAGACCGCGGCCTTCGGGCTGCTTGCCGCCATCGGCATGCTGACGCCTGAGGCGGCGGGGCTTTCGGCGGAGGAGCTTGAGGCGGTGGCCGCCGAGCTCTATCAGGATTAATCTTCAGGCGCGCTAGGCCTTGATTAGAGCCGCGAAGCGCCTGAAAACGGCGGGAGATGAGGCGCGAAGCGCCAATTTTCCAATTTGGCCCGCCAGAGGGACCCCAGGTCGATGGACAACGCCCAGCCCGAACCGAGTATGGAAGAAATTCTCGCCTCGATCCGCCGGATCATTTCCGAGGATGAGGACGACCAGCCGAAGCCTGCCGCGGCCCCGCCTTCTGCGGCGGCGGCCAAGCCGGAACTGACCCTGAAGCCGGCCGCGCCGGCGCCTTCCGGCAATCAGGAAGCTGCTGAAAAGCCGGCTGCCGCGGCGCACCCTCACGAACCCACCCCTGCGCCCCAACCGGACGCGCCTGCAGCCCCCTTTGCGGGCTCGGCCCCGGCTGCGGCTCAGCCCGAGACCCGAAGCGAAGATGTCGAAGGGGCGAAGAAAACCATGGCGGCTACGATGCAAGATGAAATCGAAAACGACGACATTCTTGACCAGACGACCGCGGCGGCGGCGTCCAAGGCCTTCACCACGCTTTCGCAATCGGTCCGGGTTTCCGAAGGACCGGGGCGCACGCTCGAAGACATCGTCACCGAGATGCTGCGGCCCATGGTGAAGGAATGGCTCGACGCCAATCTCCCGTCGATTGTCGAGGAGAAGGTCGAGGAAGAGGTTCAGCGGGTGGCGCGCCGGCGCCGCAGCTGAGTTCAGCTTTCATTCAGGACAACAAAGCCGGCCTTGGCGCGAAAGGCCGGCTTTTTCTTTTGCCGCGCGCTGCGCTAAGCAACGCGGAGACCGTAGCGTGAAGGAAGGCTGGCGATGACGAAGCCGAATTATCCGGAAACCAGAAAAACCGATCACACCGACGACTATTTCGGCGTTCCCGTCGCCGATCCTTATCGCTGGCTCGAGAACGACGTGCGCGAAGACGAAGAGGTGGCGAATTGGGTCGCGGCGCAGAACGATCTCGCCTTCGGGTATCTGAAGAACCTGCCGGGGCGCGAGCGGATCGAAAAACGCCTGAAAGCGCTCTGGGATTTCGAGAAATTCTCCCTGCCGTCGCAGAAGGGCGGGCGCATTTTCTACGGCCATAATGACGGGCTTCAAAACCAGTTCGTGCTGTTCGCCCAGGACGACAATGAAGGCCCGCGTGTGCTGCTCGATCCCAACACCTGGTCCGAAGACGGCGCAACGGCGCTCGCCGCTTATTATCCGTCTCCGGACGGCTCGCGCGTCGCCTTTATGGTGCAGGACGGCGGCTCCGACTGGCGCACGGTGCGGGTCGCCGATGCGGGAACCGGCGCGGTGCTCGACGATGCGCTGGAGTGGGTGAAGTTCTCCGGCGTTTCCTGGGCGAAGGACGGGTCTGGGTTTTACTATTCGCGCTATCCCGAGCCGAAAGAAGGCGAAGCCTTTCAGAGCCTCAATCTCGGGCAGGCGGTGTATTTCCATAAGATCGGCGATGGGCAGGATAAGGACACGCACATTTATGCGCGTCCCGATGAGCCTGATCAGGGATTCGCCGCGGAAGTTTCAAGCGATGGCTCCACTCTGATTGTCACTGTCTGGAAAGGCACGGATTCGCGTTATGAACTGGTGCTGATCGATCTTGAACATCCGGGCGCCGAGCCGGTCGACCTCGTCACCGGCTTTGCCCATGATTATTCCTATATCGCGACGGCGGAGGGTCGGCATTTCTTCTTCAGCGACGAGAATGCGCCCCGCGGCAAGGTGCTCTCGACGCTGGCGAAGCCTGCTTCGCAAGGCGCGCAGTGGACGGAAGTCGTCCCGGAGGCCGAGGGCGTTCTTTCCGGCGTTACGATTGTCGGCGGCCGGATCTTTGCGAACTACATGGAAGATGTGAAATCCGCCGTGCGGCTCTACGCGCTCGACGGCGCGCCGCTGGGCGAGGTTCATCTGCCGGGGCTCGGCACGGCCATGGGATTCAGCGGCGAGCCGGACGATGCGGAAACCTTTTACAGCTTCGAAAGCTTCAACCATCCGCCGACGCTCTATCGCTATGACATCGCCACGGGCGCGCAGTTGGTGTTCCGTGAACCGGAAGCGCCGTTCGACCCGGAGGATTACGAAGTCCGCCAGGTGTTCTATCCGTCGAAAGACGGAACGAAGATTCCGATGTTCCTCGCGCACAGGAAAGGCCTCGATCTGTCGAAGGGCGCGCCGGCGCTGCTTTACGGTTATGGCGGGTTTAATGTGTCGCTGACGCCGGGCTTTTCGGTGACGCGCTTGCAGTGGATGGAGATGGGCGGGGTCTATGCGCTCGCCAATCTTCGCGGCGGCGGGGAATACGGCAAGGATTGGCACGACGCCGGACGGCTTCACAAAAAGCAGAACGTCTTCGACGACTTTATTGCCGCTGGCGAGTATCTGATCGGCGAGGGGGTCACGACCAAAGACAAGCTCGCGATTCTCGGCGGCTCCAATGGCGGGCTTCTCGTGGGCGCTGTCATCAACCAGCGCCCCGATCTCTTCGCGGCGGGCCTGCCCGCGGTCGGGGTGATGGACATGCTGCGCTTCAACCAGTTCACGGCGGGCCGGTTCTGGACCGACGACTACGGCGACCCGGCGAAGGAGGAGGATTTCCGCACCCTCCACGCCTATTCGCCCTATCACAATATCCGTTCCGGCGAGGATTACCCGGCGATCCTGGTGACCACGGCGGACACCGACGACCGGGTGGTGCCCGGCCATTCGTTCAAATATGCGGCCGCGCTTCAGGCCGCCGGGATCGGCGACAGGCCCCATCTGATCCGGATCGAGACCCGGGCGGGCCATGGGGCGGGCAAGCCCACGGACAAGATCATCGAGGAATACGCCGATATGTGGGCCTTCGCCGCCCATGAAACGGGGCTGGCCGTCCCCGCGGCGTAATCTCCCCGCCAAAGCCTTTCGGGGAAGGTTGAGCATTTCCGCGCCGCCGGATAAACCCGAGCCTCCAAGCCGCGAGAATGACACCCCATGTCCGAAAAGACGCCTGAAAAAGCCTTAGAGAAGACCTTCGATTTCAAGGACGCCGAAGCCCGCCTGTATCAGGCCTGGGAGGCGTCCGGCGCGTTTAAGCCCTCAGGCGAGGGCGAGCCCTTCACCATCGTGATCCCGCCGCCGAACGTCACGGGCTCGCTGCATATGGGCCATGCGCTCAACAATACGCTTCAGGATATTCTCTGCCGCTTCGAGCGCATGCGCGGGAAATCCGTGCTCTGGCAGCCGGGCACCGATCACGCCGGCATTGCGACGCAGATGGTGGTGGAGCGCCAGCTCGCCGCGGACGGCGCCAATCAGGACCGGCGCTCCATGGGCCGCGAGGCCTTTGTCGAGCGCGTCTGGAAATGGCGCCATGAATCGGGCGGCCAGATCATCAATCAGCTGAAACGCCTCGGCGCCTCCTGCGACTGGTCGCGCGAGCGCTTCACCATGGGCGAGGACGGCTCCGCCGACGACCAGATGGTCCAGGCGGTGATGACGGTCTTCGTCCAGCTCTACAAGGAAGGCCTCATTTATCGCGACAAGCGATTGGTGAACTGGGACCCGAAATTCGAAACCGCGATTTCCGATCTCGAGGTTGAGAACAAGGAAGTCGACGGCCATTTCTGGCATTTCAAATATCCGCTGGAAAACGGCGAGACCTACGAATTTCCGATCGCCTATGACGAGGAAGGCGAGCCGACGGAGTGGGAGACGCGCGACTATATTTCCATCGCAACGACGCGCCCCGAGACGATGCTCGGCGACGGCGCGGTGGCCGTCCATCCGAGCGACAAGCGCTATGCGCCTATCGTCGGCAAGAAATGCCTGCTGCCGCTCGCTGATCGCTACATCCCGATCATCACCGACGACTATCCGGATCCGGATTTCGGCTCCGGCGCGGTGAAGATTACCGGCGCCCACGACTTCAACGATTATGGCGTCGCGCGCCGCAACGACATTCCGATGTATCCGCTGTTCGACACGAAGGCGGTGATGCTTGAGGACGATTACATCCCCGAGCGCTATCGCGGCATGGACCGCTATGAAGCGCGCGAAGCGGTGGTTCAGGACATCAAGGAGCGCGGGCTCCTGATCAAGGTCGAAGACAAGAAGATCATGCAGCCCTTTGGCGACCGCTCCGGCGTCGTCATCGAGCCCATGCTCACCGACCAGTGGTATGTGGACGCCGAAACGCTCGCCAAGCCCGCGATCCATGCGGTCGAGACCGGCAAGACCAAGTTCGTCCCGGAAAACTGGACCAAGACCTATTATCAGTGGATGAAGAATATCGAGCCCTGGTGCATCTCGCGCCAGCTCTGGTGGGGTCATCGCATTCCCGCCTGGTACGGGCCGGACGGCCATGTCTTCGTCGCCGAAAACGAGGACGAGGCGACGAAAGAAGCGATCCAGAAATACACCGCCGAAGGCTATTCGCTGGAAGAGATCAACGACATGCGCCGGCACGAGCATGACGGCGCGCCGCTGCTCGTTCAGGACGAGGACGTGCTCGACACCTGGTTCTCCTCGGCGCTGTGGCCGTTCTCGACGCTCGGCTGGCCGGAAGACACGTCCGAACTCAAAAAGCACTATCCGACGAGCGTGCTCGTCACCGCCTTCGACATCATCTTCTTCTGGGTGGCGCGGATGATGATGCAGGGCGTCCATTTCATGAAGGACGTGCCCTTCCACACGGTCTATATCCATGCGCTGGTGCTCGACGAGCACGGAGCGAAGATGTCGAAGTCGAAAGGCAACGTGATCGACCCGCTCGTCCTGATCGACAAGTTCGGCGCCGATGCGCTGCGCTTCACGCTCGCCGCGCAGGCCGCGCAGGGACGCAATATCCGGCTTTCCGAATCGCGCGTCGAAGGCTACCGCAATTTCTCCACCAAGCTGTGGAACGCCGCGCGCTTTTGCGAGATGAACGAATGCAAGCCGGACCCCGATTTCGACCCGGCGAAAGCGACGCTGACGCTCAACCAGTGGATCATCCACGAAGCCAATCAATGCGCGGCGGATGTGACGCGCGAGATCGAGGCTTATCGCTTCAACGATGCGGCGGGCGCGATCTACCGGTTCATCTGGAGCGTCTTTTGCGACTGGTATTTGGAACTCGCCAAGCCCGTGATGCAAGGGCCTGACGGCGCGGAAAAAACCGAAACGCGCGCGGCGGCGGCCTGGGCGCTCGATCGCATCTTGCAGCTACTCCATCCCTTCATGCCGTTCGTGACGGAAGAAATCTGGAACTCCTTTGCGGACCGCGAGGCGCTGATGCTCAGCGCGTGGCCGTCCTTCGACAAGGCGTTGAAAAACGACGCCGCAGCTGAAGAAATGAGCTGGGTCGTCGATCTCATTTCCGGCGTGCGCTCGGTGCGTCAGGAAATGAACGTGCCGGTCGCCGCGAAAATTCCGCTGGTGTTCGTTGGCGCGAGCGCCGACGACAAGGCGAAACTTGCCGCCCATGAAGACGTGCTGATGCGGCTTGCGCGCCTATCCGATATCTCGACCGCCGATGCGGCGCCGAAAGGCGCGGTGCAGATCGTCCATGGCGGCGCGGTCGCCGCGCTGCTGGTTGCCGATTTCATCGACATCGCTGCGGAAAAAGCCCGCCTCGCCAAGGAAAAGGACAAGGCGGAAAAGGAAATCGCCGGGATCGACAAGAAGCTCGCCAACAAGAAGTTCGTCGAAAAGGCGCCCGCGGAAGTCGTCGAGGAACAGCATACCCGGCGCGCTGGTTACGTCGAACAGCTTGAAAAGCTTGACGCGGCGCTGGCGCGGCTAAAGGATCTTTAGACCTGTATATTCCGCTCATCCCCGCGAAGGCGGGGATCCATGAATTCAAGGATGGCTCTGTAGTTTCTGGATCCCCGCCTTCGCGGGGATGAGCGGTTTCAATTGAGCTTAGAAGCAGGCGCCGTTAGGTTCTGATTGGCGTCTTGCAGAAGACCTTTCGCCGCTTCGAGCGGTTTCTTCGCCACAACGAGCAGGCCTTCAATATCCTCGCCGCGATCCTTGCGCAGCGTTCCCGCTTCTATGTTGGCAAGCTCCAGCCCGGCGCTGTTCAGCGCCTTTCGCACATAAGGCGCCGAATGGGCGAAGCGCAGGGAGTCGCGTAACGCCACATCGGTTTCCAGCGAGCGTTCTACAGAGAAAGCGAAGAGCCCGCCGGGCGCTAGCTTTCCTGAAATAGCCGCGAAAAGGTGCGACAGGTCGCCGAAATAGATGAAGACGTCGGCGGCGATGACGAGATCGTAGCGGTGTTGCGTGCCGCCCAGAAAGGACAGGATGTCGGCGCAGGCAAGCGAGTCGTAAACGCCTTTGCTGCGCGCAGCGTCGATCATGGAGTCGGCGATATCGACGCCTTCGAGCCAGCCGGTGTTGGCGACAATGGCTTCGCCGGCAAGCCCCGTGCCGCATCCAAGATCGAGGACGCGCCTGAAATGGAGGGGGCCTACGCCGCCCGCCGTCTCAATCATGAGGCCGAGTTTTTGCGGCGTCGCATAGGCGAGACGCTCCACCAGCGCCTTGTCGAAATCCTCGGCATAGGCGTTGAACAGTCCCTTCACATAGGCGAGGGGCGCGGCGTCGACGGCGACGCTGGCGTCGAGGCGCGAGAGTTCGAGACCGGCGCCGAGGGCGTCGTCCGGGTCGTGACGCAAAGCTTCGCGATAAGCTTCGCCGGCGCCGGCGGGGTCGCGTGCCTCGCGGCGCGCGCGGCCCAGCGCCATCCACGCATCGGCCCAGCCGGGCGCGCGCTCCAGCGCCTGTTCAAAAAGATCGGCTGCGGCGCGGAAGTCGCCTTCTTCGGCGAACGCCATTCCATATTGATACCGGCGGTCGGCGATGAGATCGCCCGATGACCGCATGACGCGACGCATTCCGTTTCCCGTGAAAAGAATTCAGACTTCGGATTTGCCGCCAGCCATGCGCAAAGGCAAGGGGAAATTGACGCCGCTCAGCCGAAAGCGACCTGTGCAATCGGCGGCAGGTAAGCACTCAACTGCCGCCAGTTGTCGCCGCCGTCGTCGCTCGCCCAGAGATTGCCGGTTGTCGATCCCATGACGAGGCGCGCGCCGGTTTCATCGACGTCGAGGGCGTGCCGGTAAATGAGATCGTAGCTCGGCTCGGCGGGCAGGCCGTTCGATTGCGGCGAAAAGCTTTTGCCGCCGTTCGTTGTCTTGTTGACCACAAGCCTGCCGTCGACCGGCACGCGAAATTCGTCCTTTACGCCCGGCACCAGCCAGGCGGTCTCGGGCGCGCCCGGATGAACGGCGACCGCGAAACCGAAGACGGCGGGTTTCACATCCTTGAATTCCACAAAGCTCTCGCCGCCGTCGCGGGAGAGAAAGATCCCGTTATGGTGCTGGCACCAGATCGTGTCGGGGGCGGCCGCGCACATGGCGAGGCGATGCGGGTCCTGGGTGTTGAGATCCTGCGCCTGATCGGGCGGCATATAGTCGGAGCGCAAACCCTCGCCGCAAAGCCGCCAGGTCTCGCCGCGGTCGTCTGACTTCCAGACGCCGCCGCAGGAAATGCCGAGGATGAGTTTCTTTGAATTGCGCGGGTCGACCAGAACCGAATGAACGCCCGGCTTGTCATAGCCGCCGCCGAACCAGCCCTTGCGCTCTTCGCGGTTCCAGAGCCCCTCCATCAGCGTCCAGCTCTCGCCGCGATCCTCGCTGCGAAAGAGCGCGCCGGGAATGACGCCTGCGTAGATAACGCCGGGCTCGTCCGCGCCGCCGGTCTCAAGCGTCCAGATGAGAGCGAGCGACGGCGCGTCTTCGGCGCCGTCCTCGGCTTTTGCAAAAGCGGGCGGCGCCAGCTCTTTCCACGTCGCGCCGTCATCGTCGGAGCGGTGCAGCTTGCAGCCGAAATGCCCCAGATTGAGCGCCGCATAGACGGCGCCGTCGCGTTTATCCTTTAGAACCGCGCTTACAGGCTCGCCGAGAAAGGCGGGCTCGGCGGTTTTCCAGTCCGCGCCGTTGCGGCGGTAGGTGAAAAGTCCCTTGCGGCTCGCGACATAAAAAACATCGGTCATGGCTTATCCCCCCGATAGCGCCTGAAAGACGAAGACGCGGTCATTTTCCGCAACCGGATCGCTGAGGGCGACGCGGTCGGAAACCGCCTCGTCATTGACGAAGATGTTGACGTGTTTTCTGAGGCGGTCCTGATCGTCAAGAATGTAGCCGCGCAAGGGCGCGTTCTCCTCGAACACCGCGTCCATGACGGCGCGCACGGTCTCGCCCGGCGCGCTTGTGGGCGGGCAGGGCAGGTGCTTTTGCAAATTATCCGTGAAGGAGACCCGCGCCATAGGGCGCTCCTCCCATTCCATCTCAATAGTTAGTCTATAGCCTAACTTGTTTCCGCGAGGAAGGAAAGCTGGGTGACCATGGCGTTGCGCGCTTCGGCGTCGCGGTCGGTGAGCTTCGTCGGGTAATCGCCGGTGAAGCAGTGATCGGTGAAGGCGGGCGCGTCGCTGTCGCGCTTGCCCTTGCGGAACGCCTTGTAGAGTCCGTCGAGGGACAGGAAGGCGAGGCTGTGGACGCCGAGCATCTCGCGCATTTCCTCGACCGAGCGCTCTACTGCCAGAAGCTCCTCATAGGACGGCGTGTTGATGCCGTAGAAATCCGGATGAATGATCGGCGGGCAGGCGATGCGCATATGCACTTCCTTCGCGCCCGCATTGTACATCATCTCGGCGATCTTGCTCGAGGTGGTGCCGCGCACGATGGAATCGTCGATGAGGACGACGCGCTTGCCCTCGATCAGGCCGCGGTTCGGCGAATGCTTGCGCGCGACGCCCGCCTCGCGGATTTTCTGCTCCGGCTCGATGAAGGTGCGCCCGATATGATGGCTCCGGATCAGGGCCATCTCATAGGGAAGACCCGTCTTCTGCGCATAGCCGATGGCGGCGGGCACGCCGGAGTCCGGGATCGGCGAGACGAGATCGGCTTCGCAAGGGGCTTCCTTGGCCAGGCGTTCGCCAAGACGTTTCCTGAGCCCGTAAACGCTTTGCCCGTCGACGATGGAGTTCGGCTTGGCGAAATAGATGAGTTCGAAAATGCAGGGACGCGCCTGCGCCTGTTCCGGCGCGATCCGGCGGCTTTCGATGGAGCCGTCCGCCTTGCAGATGACGACTTCGCCCGGCTTGATGTCGCGCACGAATTTCGCGCCGATAATGTCGAGAGCGCAGGTTTCCGAGGCGAGGATCGGCGCGCCTTTGAGATCGCCGAGAATGAGCGGGCGGATGCCGACGGGGTCGCGCGCGCCGATCAGCCCTTCCGGGGTGAGGACCGTGAGCGCGTAGGCGCCTTCCACCTGTTTCAGGCCCTCGATCAGTTTGTCGACGACCGACAGATATTGCGAGCGCGCGGTGAGTTGCAGGAAGATTTCCGAGTCCGAGGTGGACTGGAAGATGCAGCCGCGCCGGACAAGGTCGGCGCGCAGCGTCTTGGAATTCGTCAGATTGCCGTTATGGGCGATGGCGATGCCGGTCTGGTCGAGATCGGCGTAAAGCGGCTGGACGTTGCGCAGCACCGTATCGCCCTGTGTCGAGTAGCGCGTATGGCCGATGGCGGCTTCGCCTTTCAGGCGCCCGAGAGTCTCCTTGTCAGAGAAGTTTTCGGAGACGAGGCCAAGGAAGCGTTCATTGTGAAAATGCTGGCCGTCGAAGCTGGCGATGCCCGCCGCTTCCTGGCCGCGGTGCTGGAGTGCGTGCAGGCCGAGGGCGGTGAGCGCGGCGGCGTCATTGGTGCCGATGACTCCGAAGACGCCGCATTCCTCGATCAGCTTCGGTTTTCCGACAATCGCCTCAAGCTCGGCCTGGCGGGATTTGAACGCCGGGCCGTCAGTCTTGAGGAGCAGGGCGGCGCGCTCGATGAGGGGGAGAGAAGCGTCGCCGAAGTCCTCAATGGACAAAGTCATTCTGGGTCTTCCTCGTTCAGGATGTCCGCGATGGGATCGTCGTCTTCGGATTCTGTGTCCTCGGCGTTTTCGGCGCCGGGCGCTGAGGTCTCGATCGCCGGATCGGTGGTGGTCACCGTGGTGACGATCTCGTTCATGCCGTTGCGGTCGCCGCGGTCATAACCGCTGACGGCCGCGTCTTCCTCGCCGCTCATCTGGGAAGCGGGGACCGGCGCATCAAGGTCGGCGGTCTCGGGCGTGAAGCTTTCGAACCAGTGCGCCATGCCGGCGGCGACGGGCCGGGTCATGGCGGTTCTGACTTCCTCGGGCTGCTTGGCTTCGTCGAGATAGTAGGAATAGCCGAGATAGGCGAGGCCGATCAGGACGAGCCCGCGCAGGAAGCCGAAAACGCCGCCGCCGATCCGGTCGGCGAGGGCGGCGCGGCCGGTCAGGGGCACGCGCTTGAGGCCGATGTGAAAACCGATATGAGCGAGCACAAAAAAGGCGCCGATCAACAGCGCCGCGATAATGGCCGTTCCGATAAAGCTGCCCGCCTGGCCCGTTACGGCGAGCATGGGTTCAATCAGCAGAAGGGTGAGGCCGCCGGCGACAGCGAGCGCGAGCAAGGTCGATAATTCCCTGAGCCCTCCGCGCAACACGGCAAAGGCCGTCGACAGCCCGACGACCACGAAAAACAGGAGATCAAACATTACTGAACCCGCCTATCACCGCCCCGAAACACTAGGGCGAGTCGCTCATTTTCCCCCGGCCAATTCAATAGCCGCGCCAGGGATTTTTCTCAACCGCTAAGGTCCCGACTTTGCTCCAAAAACTGCGGGCGAAAGCTCAGGCGCTGCGCGCCCATTGAACCAGGTCGGCCAGGGTCTCCGCCTCGACCACCTTCAGCGTCCCGCTTTGGGCGCCGGCTGGCGCGAGGGCTCCTGAAAAGCCCAGCTTTTTGGCTTCTTTAAGGCGGGCCTCGGTCTGGTTGACGGGCCGCACCGCGCCGGAGAGCGCCACCTCGCCGAAGACCACGCGGTCGCGCGGCAGCGGCGCGTCGAAAAGCGAGGAGCACAGCGCCGCGGCGGCGGCGAGATCGGCCGCCGGTTCGGCGATCCTGAGGCCCCCGGCGACGTTAAGGAAAACATCATGCCGGCCAAAATCGAGACCGGCCCGCGCATCGAGCACGGCGAGCAGCATGGAGAGCCGCGCCCCGTCCCAGCCGACCACGGCCCGCCTTGGCGCGGCGAGCGAGGAGGGCGAGACAAGCGCCTGGATTTCAATGAGAACGGGCCGGGTTCCTTCGATCCCGGCGAAGACGGCGGCGCCCGAAACGGAGGCGTCGCCGCCGGTCAGGAACAGCTCCGAGGGGTTGGCGACTTCGCGAAGTCCGTCGCCGGCCATTTCGAAGACGCCGATTTCATGCGCGGCGCCGAACCGGTTCTTGACCGCGCGCAGGATGCGGAAGTCGCGGCCCTGTTCGCTTTCGAAATACATCACCGCGTCGACCATGTGTTCGACGACGCGCGGTCCCGCGATCTGGCCGTCCTTGGTGACATGGCCCACGAGCAACAGGATCGCGCCCGTGGATTTGGCGAACCTGACGAGTTCCTGCGCGCAGGCGCGCACCTGCGTCACCGTGCCGGGCGCGGCCGGCAGCGCGTCGGACCACAGCGTCTGGATCGAATCGATGATCACCGCGTCCGGCTTTTCCGTCTTGAGGCTGGCGAGAATGTCGCGGAGCGACGTCGCGGAGGCGAGATTGACGGGCGTGTCCTCGACGCCGAGGCGCTTGGCGCGCAGCCGGATCTGCGCCGTCGCCTCCTCGCCGGAGATATAGGCGACGCTGCTGCCGCCTTTGGCGAGGCCGGAGGCGATCTGGAGCAACAAGGTCGACTTGCCGACGCCGGGATCGCCGCCGATCAAGAGCGCCGAGCCGGGCACGAGGCCGCCGCCGCAGGCGCGGTCGAATTCGTTATTGCCGGTGAGGAGCCGGGGCGCTTCCTTGGCCTCGCCCGCGAGCGAGGTGAAATCGAGCTTCTTGGCTTTTGATTTCGAGCCGCCGCCCCCGCCGCCGGACAGGCTGCCCGGCGGGCCGGATTCCGAGGCTTCCAGTTCGATGGTGTTCCATTCGCCGCAAGCCTCGCAGCGCCCGGCCCATTTCGAATAGACCGCGCCGCAGGACTGGCAGACATAGGTGTCGGATGGTCGCGCCAAGGCCGCTCTCAGGTTCTTGTTCTGTTCGCATGCCGCTTCTCCGCTATTTTGCCTCTTGATGCAAGGCGGCGGACATGGGGAGAATTGGTGTTGCACTGCGGCGGGAAAACAAGGGGACAGGCATGGACCGGAGACAGATGATTTCAGCGGCGGCGGGCGCCGCCATCGCCATGGGACTGCCTTCCGGCCGCGCCGCCGGACCGGCGACCTTGCTCGCGCCGCGCCTGAAGGAAGGCGACACGGTTGGCCTCATTGAACCGGCCTCGGCGAGCTGGGAACCGTTCTCCATCACGCTCATCGAAGAGGCGATGGCGGCGCTCGGCCTCAAGGCGAAACGCGCGCCGAACATTCTGGACCGGGACGGCTATTTCGCCGGCGACGACAAGGCGCGCGGCGAAGGCGTCAACGCCATGTTCCGTGACCGGAGCGTCGATGCGATCATGAGCGTGCGCGGCGGCTGGGGCTCGGCCCGCGTGCTGCCTTTCCTCGATTTCGAGATGATCGGCAAAAACCCGAAAGCGCTGATCGGTTACAGCGACATCACCGCGCTGCATCTCGCCATCCATGCGAAGACCGGCTTGGTGACCTTTCACGGGCCTGTCGGAATTTCGGCCTGGGGCGAGCGCTCGCTCGAAACCTTCAAGCCGCTTCTCTTTGATGCGGCGACGCCGGACTATGTCAATCCGCTCGCCGACGAGGACCGGCTCGTCCAGCGCAAATGGCGCACCCAGACGATCACCGAAGGCGTCGCGCGCGGGCGGCTTCTCGGCGGCAATCTCACCGTCATGACGGCGCTCGCCGGCACGCCCTACCTGCCCGGTTTCGACGGCGCGATCTTGTTCATCGAGGATATCGACGAGGCGATCTATCGCGTCGACCGCATGCTGACCCAGCTCAGCCAGGCCGGCGTTCTGAAAAATCTCGCCGGGGTCATTGTCGGTCAGTGCACCGACTGCGATCCGGGCAGCGAGTATGGCGGCTTCACGCTCACCGAAGTCCTGACGCATCATCTCGGGCGGCTTGGCGTCCCGGCCTATCTCGGCGCCTTTATCGGCCACATGCCCGACCAGTTCACCGTGCCGGTCGGGGGGCTTGTGGAGATGGACGCCGGGGCGGGCGCGTTCAAACTTCTGGAGCCCGCCGTCCGCTAAGCGCCGGGAAAGACGGTCGAAAGCCGGCTGCGAGCCAGAACGGGAAAGCATGCTCAGCGCTTGGCCAGGGCGGATTGTTAAAATTTACCGATAATTTTCATTCTTTGAGAGGGGTGGCGCTACTAGGCTGGTCAGGCCGGGGACAGCATCCCGGCGCCGGAAATAATCAGAGGGGAGCTCACGGGGGAGAAAACAGGAGCAGTTCGTGTCGATCTTCGGCGTTGTTTTCTCTGTTTTCTTGTTTGCCGCGGGCGCCGCGGCGGCCTGGGGCTTGAGCGGTTTTCGATACAGGAAAAAGCTTGCGGCGCGCCTTGCGGAGAACAATGCGTTTCTCTCGGCCTCCGCTCAGCAATTGCGCGCGCCGCTGAACCAGATCGTCGGCTCCCTGCAGGCGCTCGACTTTCAGAAGATGGGCCTTACGGATAAGCAGAGAGAACTGCTGGGTGTTCTGAATGAAGGCTCCTACAATCTTCGCGGCGCCTTGATGGACATTCTGGACATTCTCGATCTTCAGGCGGACCGGCTGAAGATCGAAATCTCCAAGGTCAATTTCAAAAAGACCGTGGCCTTGCTTGAGCGCCGCTTCGCCAACCGCGCGCGCAAAAAAGGCCTGGCGCTGAGTTTCGATTTTCGAAAACTGTCTCACTGGCATCTCGAGATGGACCAGATGCGCTATGTTCAATGCATCTCCACCATTCTGTCGCAGTGCATCAAGCAAACCGAATCCGGCGCCGTCAGCGTCGCTTTCGATTTTTCAGGCGCCGGCAAGGAGAAAAGCGGCAACCTGATCGCCGTCATCAAGGATACGAGCGCCGGCATGGATCAATACATGACCGAAGCCTATTTCAGCCCTGACAAATACGAGTTCACGGCGGAGATGATGGATACCGAAGGCCGGCGTCTGGCGCTGATGCTGGCGCGCATGCTGGCCTGGAAAATGGGCGGCGGGCTCACCGTAAAAAGCTCCTTCGGCAACGGCGTCGCGTTCCGGCTTATCGTGCCGGTGGAAACCGCGCCGGCGCCGGAAGGGGAAAAGGAAGAGCCGCATCAAAAACCCGTCGAGCGGGTCGGGCCCTTATTGGCGAACAAGAGAATTCTCGTGGTCGATGACGATGAGCTCAATCTCATGATCATGAAGGAGCTGCTCGAACAGGGCCATGTCGGCTCGGTGGAGACGGCGGCCAACGGGCTTGAGGCGGTGAAGATCATTTCCAAGAGAAAATGCGATCTTGTGTTCATGGATATCCAGATGCCGGTTCTGGATGGCTTGACCGCCACGCGCGAAATCCGCAATTGCGGCCGCGACTTTTCATCCGTTCCGATCATCGCCCTGACGACGGCCGTGCAGGCGGAAGATCTTGCGCGATACAAGGAAGCGGGCATGGATGACGTCCTGCCCAAGCCGGTTATCATCGATGCGTTGTTTGAGACGATTGAGCGCCGGCTGATCGAGAGAAACCGGAAAAAAGCCGCCTAGCATGGATGGCCGCATCATGGCCGGGTGGCGCGCCTGCCTCATTCCCGATAGATTTGCGCTGTCCTGGCCCTGCGACCGCGAGAGCGCGGCCCCTGTGCTGGAGGACCGCCCCCTAAAGGACTGGCGCCGATGGACCTGTTCTGGCTGAAGCTCGTCCACACGCTTATCGCGCTGATCAATGCGGGCGCGGTGTTCTACATTCTTTATTGCGGCATTGCCGATCGGCACGGCCGCTGGCTCAATATCGCGCTTGTCATCCTGGCGCTCGAGATTTTCTGTCTCGCCATTTTTCGCGGCGATTGTCCTTTGCAGCTTTATGCCCGCCGGCAGGCCGGGACGAGCGGACATGTCTCGGATCTTTTTGTCCCAGACTGGGTGGCGCTCAACATGGTTCCGCTTTTCACGCCGATCACGCTCCTCGCGTTCGCCCTTGTTGCGCGCAACGCCTGGCGGCGGCGCAGGAAACCATCCGACTGAACATTGCTGCCGATAGTGGTTTGCCTGACTGCCTAATGCGTTACATTGGCCCCATAATGGAGAAGAAAATGGCCGGGAACGCCCTCAACGACTTCAACCCCTATCTGCGCGGCCTTTATGCGCCGGTCGCGGACGAAGCGAACGCTGAAGACCTGCCGGTCATAGGCGAGATTCCGCGCGAGCTTCACGGCGCCTATTTCCGCAACGGGCCGAACCCCGCCGCGCCGCCGCAAGGCATGCATCACTGGTTTGACGGCGACGGCATGATCCACGGGATCTGGTTCGAGAATGGCAAGGCGCGCTACCGCAACCGCTATGTGCGCACAGAAGACTTCGAGTTGAATGGAGGCTCTCCCCTTGGCGGGATTTTCGAAGCCTCCCGCGATGCGCCGGGGCGCTCGGTGAATTATCGCGACACCGCAAACACCGACGTCATCGTCCATAACGGCAAATTGCTGGCGCTCTGGTATATCTCCGGCCAGCCGGTCGCGGTGGATCTGGAAACGCTGGAAACCATCGGCGCGGAAAATTTCGGCGGCGCGCTGCCGCGCAATATGTCGGCGCATTCGAAAACCGATCCCGAAACCCGCGAGCTCGTTTTCTTCGACTATGCGCTTTACGAGCCGAAAATGTGGACGGGCGTCGTCTCGGCGCAGGGCGACCTCACGACATTTCAGGAGATCGCATTGCCGGGGCCGCGCCTGCCGCACGATATGGGCATGACGGAAAACTACGTCATTCTGCACGATCTGCCGGTGATTTTTTCCGAACAGGCGATCCGCAACCGTCTCTGGCAAATTCATGTGGCGGACCAGCCGACGCGCTTCGGCGTCGTGCCCCGGAAAGGCGGTGAGCCCAAGTGGTTCGAGTTTCCGACCTGTTACGTCTATCACGTCATCAATAGCTGGGAGGAAGGCGACGAGGTTGTCATGGCCGCCTGCAAGATGGTTCCGAACGGGCTGAAACCGGATCCCGCTTACGGGCCATATGCGGCGATGGCGGATGTTCTGGCGCTGCGCGCGCAGCCTTTCCACTGGCGCATGAACATGAAAACCGGCGAGGGACGCGAGGAACAGATCGACGACGCGCTGTCGGAGTTTCCTGTCGTCAACAACGACTATGCCGGACGGAAAACGCGCTATTCCTATCACGTCGTTTTCGACGACTGCATCGAACAGCGGTTTTCGGGGCTAATGAAATACGATCTCGAAACCGGCGCGTCGGAACGCCACGATTTCCCTGAAGGCGTTTACGGCTCGGAGCCGGCTTTCGCATCACGTATTGGCGCAACGGAGGAAGATGACGGCTGGCTCGTCACTTTCACGGCCGACAGGAACGGCAAGTCCGAAGCGCTTGTGATCGATGCGCGGAATTTGAGCGCGACTCCGGTTGCAAGGGTGAGCCTGCCGCAGCGCGTGCCGGCGGGATTTCACGGAACATGGGCGAAGGGCGTTTAGGCGTTTATTCCGCTGCTTGCGGTTGCGAGGCGTCGTGTTCACGCTCGGCGCGGCGGGCTTCACGCTCCGCCGCCCGGCGCTTCCAGGCGCGCCGCCAGCTTCGCGGCCAGAAATAACCGGAAAGCGGAATGATCGTGCGTTTGAGGAACGGCTTGCGCCGGTGCGCGAGCGCGGCCGGTTGTTCCGTATCGGTCTCGTCCGCATGGAGATCGCCGAGGGTTTCGTCCGCTTCTGGCGCTGGCGTCTGGAGCTGCGGCGAGGGTTTCGGTTTCGCCGCCAGCGGCGTTTCTTCCTGTGCGGCGGGCGCGGTCTCGGCGGTGTCGAGACGCGCAAAAGTCGGCGCCGATTCAACGGGCGTTTCCGGCTCTCCGGGCAGGGCGGCCGCGCCGACGCGGATGCCGGGCTGGAAATAGGCGCCCGACGGGCCCACCTGGAGCTTTACGGACGCCGATTTTTCTTCATGCGGGTAAGCCTGCGCCGCCATGGCGCGTTCGATCGTCGTTTGCTGGGCGTCCGCCGCGCCGGCCGCAATGGCGGCGGCGCCTTCGGTAATCTCGTCACGGGTGATGATGAACGGCGAGCCGTCCTCTGTTTGCGGGGCGTCTTCGGCTGGAGCCGTTTCTTCCGGCTCGTTCGTTGCAGCGGCGCCGGCGCGCGCTTTGTCGTCTTCCGTCTTGAAAGCCGCGTTCAGCCGTTCCTGCATCTCACGAGGCGGCGGCGCGCCCGAGGAGGTTTCCTCTTGAGGCGCGTCCTCTGAGAGCGCATCGGCGTTTTCCGTTTCCTCGTCCGGTTGGGAAGCCGCTTTCGCCTTGGCGCGTTCGATAGCGGCGGTCTTGCGCGCGGCGCGCGCCTTGGCGCGCTTGGCCAGCGCGAGAGCCTTGGCCTTTTCCCGGGCGCGCGCTTTTTTGTCGGCTTCGGGGTCCTCAGCTGTCTCCTGCGCTTCGCCCGCCGGTGCTTCCGGTGCGGGTTCGGCTCCGTCTTCCGCCGGTTTCTCCGCTTCGGCGGCGCCGGCGTCCTCGAATTGCGCGGCGCGTTCGTTCAGTCTTTCGATCAGCGCGTCTTCGTTATCGTCATCCTGCTTCCCGGCGCTCTCCTCGGGAGTCTGAACGGCCGGCGCTTCAGTACGGAACAGGGCGACGATGCTTTCCGAACTCAAGGGATCGAGGCTGAGCAGTTCGCGCACTTCATTGATGCGCTGCGGGCGGAAATCCTTGAGGTCGCCGACCTTGCCGAGATGGTTGCCTTGCGCCGCCGTGAAGCCTAGGCCGCGCAGCGCCGACAGCGACGCCTGGTCTTCGACGCCGACCGCGGTGATGGCGGCGTTGGACTTGCTGGCGACGTCGAGCAGGTCGGCGATGGCGGACAGGCCGGGACCGCGCACGGTGCGCGCAAATCTGAGGATCGCCGAGCCGCCGGTCTTGATCTCGTCGAAAGGAAAAGGGTCGAGCGAACGCAAAAGGTCATTGGTGCGCCCGCGCACTTCGATGGCGAGCCGGGCGCCGGTTTTGGAAAGCCGCTCGAAATGGCCCGCCGCGACCTCGACAGGCATGTCGACGGGCGGCATCGGGCATTCCAGCGTCACGAGATCCGGCGGGAAGTCGTAATCCCGGAGGAGCTTCGTAAAGTGGGATGTGAAGGCGTCGTCGCTGAGATCCGACAGCGCCAGATTGACCGACAGGCCCGGCGGCCAGGGGCCGCGCCAGTCGATATAGGCCCCAAGGGCGTTGCCGAGGACATAGCGGGTGAGCTCGCTCATCCGGCCCTGGCTTTCGAAAAACGAGATAAAGGCGCCCGGCGGCAACAGGCCGAGCCGGGGATGGCGCCAGCGCACGAAGGTTTCAACGCGCGCAAGGGCGCCGTTGCCGAGGTCAAAGATCGGCTGAAAAAGGACTTCGAAGTCCTTGTTCTTCAAGGCATTGTCAATGTCGACGTTAGAAAGCCGAACTGCCTGTGCGCCCATCCCTATGCCCTTCCGTCAGCCATAAGGCCGCGACCCCCCGAATTAACATTCCGTCCATAATCCTTGGCGCGGGTTAATTCTCGCTGAACGGAGCCGGAGAGTATTGCTCCAAGCCACCCTGCTTCGATTCAGGGGGCAAGGTAAACTACTAGTTAACCCTTTGGGATAAAGGGCCCGGCTCCGGCCGCGCCGGGGTCTCAATAATCGAATTGTTCGCTCAGGATGCGCTCGTCGAGAGATCGACCGTGATCGAACAGGAGCGTCATGGCCATATCGCGATTCTCCCAGGCTTCGACCTTCGCGACGTCGCGCACTTCCTGATTGTCGGCGACGCCCGAGACCGGGCGCTTTTCGCTTTCCAGCGCCTCGAAAGTGACGATGGCGTCATGGGGCAGGAGGGCGCCGCGCCAGCGCCGGGGCCGGAACGCGCTGATTGGCGTCAGGGCCAGCATATGCGCGCTGATCGGCAGGATCGGCCCATGCGCGGAGAGGTTGTAGGCTGTGGAGCCGGCGGGCGTCGCCAGGAGGACGCCGTCGCAGGTCAGCGTTTCCATGCGCACCTTGCCGTTGACCGAAATGCGGATCCGCGCGGATTGCCGGGTTTCGCGGAACAGCGAGACCTCATTGATGGCTGTCGCCGTTTCGACGCGCCCGTCGATGGTCGTGGCTTTCATGACAAGCGGATAGATAACCGTCGCTTCTGCGGCGGCTATGCGCTCCTTGAGGCCGGTCACATCTGCGTCATTCATCATGAAGCCGACCGTGCCGCGATTGAAACCGTAAACCGGCCGGCCGTCTTGCATATGCGCGCGCAAGACATCCAGCATGTGGCCGTCGCCGCCAATGGCGACGATCACGTCGCAGTCTTCCGCAGGCGTGTTGCCGTAGCGTTTTTCCAGCTCTTTCAGGGTGTCCTGAGCGTCCTGCTTTTCACTCGCAATAAAACAAAGTTTCATGTCGCTTGCGCTCATGCGCCGGTCTTTTTCGGCGGCCGGGAACGTTGCATCCTCCCCACGGGTTCGGGTTATGATGCGGTCCTCCCTTTGGCTGCCGAAAATCTTCATTGACGCTTATGCCCCTTGATCAGCCCGCTTACCATTCAGCCGCGAGTATAGTCCAAACTTTCGCGCGCGTCAGGGCCGCCAGCGAGGCGCTCGCGCGGCCCTTGAGCCCCGAGGACTGCATGCTCCAGTCCATGGAGGCGGCCTCGCCGGTGAAATGGAATCTCGCCCATACGAGCTGGTTTTTCGAAACCTTCATTCTTCAGCCTCACGCCGCCGGCTATCGGTCTTTTCACCCGGAATTCGGCTTCCTGTTCAATTCCTATTACAACCAGATCGGCGAGATGCATCCCCGCCCGATCCGGGGGCTCGTTTCCCGCCCGTCCCTGGACGATGTTTATTCCTACCGCGCGCATGTGAACGAGGCGTTGACGGCGTTTCTGGAAAAGGCCGACGACGACGCGCTGGCCGCCGTGGCGGCGCTGGTGACGCTCGGCTGCGCCCATGAGGAGCAGCATCAGGAATTGCTGGTCACCGACCTTCAGCACGCCATGTCCTACAACGCCCTGAAGCCCGTCATATATGAGGACGCGCGCGCGGGCGAGGGCGGCGCCGCGCCGGCCGTGAACTGGCGTCGGATGGAAGGCGGCGTCTGCGACATCGGCTGGCCGGGCGGCGGGTTTGCCTTCGATAATGAAGGCCCGCGGCACAAGACCTATCTTCATCCCTTTGAACTGGCGACGCGGCCGGTGACGAATGCGGAATATATCGAGTTTATCGAGGACGGCGCCTACGACACGCCGGATCACTGGCTTTCCGACGGCTGGGAGAAGGTCCGGCGCGAAGGCTGGCGCGCGCCGCTGTACTGGCGAAAAGTCGACGGCGAATGGCGGCAATATTCGCTGTTCGGCGAGCGCGCGATTGATCCGCACGCCCCGGTTTGTCACGTAAGCCATTATGAAGCGGCGGCCTATGCTAGCTGGGCCGAGGCGCGCCTGCCGACCGAATTCGAATGGGAGGCGGCGGCCTCGCTGTTTCCGCTCGGGGGGCGCTTCATGGAAGCGGGCGCCCCGCGCTCGCCGGGACCGGCGCCGCAGCCGAAGGGCGACGAGCTGTTGCAGCTTTTCGGCGATGTCTGGGAATGGACGGCGAGCGCTTATCTGCCTTATCCGGGCTTCGCGGTCGCCGACGGGGCCGTCGGGGAATATAACGGCAAATTCATGTCCGGACAGATGGTGCTGAAAGGCGGCTCCGCAGCGACGCCGGCCGGCCACATGCGCGCCAGCTACCGCAATTTCTTTCCTCCCGAGGCGCGCTGGCAGTTCTCCGGCTTCCGCCTCGCGCGCGACCTCAACTGACACAGATCATGGCGCCGCGCCGTCTCATCTTATAAGCTGCTCCGAAAGACAGGCGAGGAGACAGGATTATGAGCGCAGCGGAAGTAAAAGCGGCGCCGGGCGTCGATATGGAGCCCGGCTTTAACATCCCCGACCCGCTGAGCCTGCCGTCGCTGAAGGGCAAGGTTAGCGACGCAGAGTGGCGCCTGCGCTGCGATCTCGCGGCGACCTACCGGCTGGCCGCCATCTACGGCATGACAGACCTCATCTTCACGCATTTCTCGGCGCGCTGCCATGATGAGGACGGCAAGGCGCGATTCCTGATCAATCCTTACGGCGTTCTCTTTGACGAAATGACGGCGTCTGCGCTGATCAAGGTCGATGTGGACGGACAGGTCGCCTGCGAGACGCCGTATTTCTCGAACCCGGCGGGCTTTACGATTCACTCGGCGCTGCATATGGCGCGCGACGATGCGCATGCGGTCCTGCATATCCATTCGCCTTACGGCGTCGCCGTGTCAGCGCAGCAGGACGGGCTGAGGCGCTACACCCAGTTCGCCATGATCGTCCATGACGATGTCGCCTATCACGATTATGAAGGCGTCGCGACGGATCTCGATGAACGCGAACGCCTTGTCGCCGATATGGGCGCGCATCATTTCATGATCCTGCGCAATCACGGCACGCTGACTGTCGGCGCCAATTGCGCGACGGCGTTCCTGCGCATGTATTTCCTCGAGCAGGCCTGCAAGGCGCAGATCCTGGCGCAATCGGACTTAAAGCCGCCGCGCGAGGAAACGCCGGAAATGAGCGCCAAGGTGATGATGCAGGGATCGCCCGCCTTCATTCCCGGCCTCGGCGACAATCTCGCCTGGCCCGGATTGCTCCGCAGGCTGAACAGGATCAATCCCGGGTACGACGTTTAATCCGCGTCCGGCTGCAACGTCATCAGATAGGCGATGAGGTCAGCGCGTCGCTGCTCGTTGCGCAGGCCCGCATAGGCCATGCGGTTGCCGCGCACATATTGCAGCGGATTTTCAAGGAAGGCGTCGAGGGTTTCCTCGCTCCAGACGATGCCGGCGTTTTTCATCGCCTGGGAATAGGCGAATCCTTCAAGCGTTCCCGCCTCGCGCCCCACGACGCCGAAGAGGTTGGGGCCGAGGCCCTTGGGGGCGTCCTGTTGCGCCGCGTGGCAGATGCCGCATTCATTGAAGACCACGCGGCCGCGCTCCGCCGGCGTCGCTTCGGTCTCGGCCGCCGGCGCGGCGGTTCCGCTGTCTGCTGCGCTCGCCGGGGCGCCGCCGGCGTCGCCTCCGCTGTCGCCGCAGGCGGCGAGAAGGAGGGCGGCGAAGAGGGCGAAAAGGCGGATCATGCGGGCGCTCCGGAAAAATCGAGGGCTTTTCTATACCCTCTAGTCAGGCGGCGTCCAATCCGGTATCCCCTGCGTCAAAAGCCCCTATAGCTCAGCTGGTAGAGCAACTGATTTGTAATCAGTAGGTCGTTCGTTCGAGTCGGACTGGGGGCACCATTTCAAGCTGCGATCCCGCCTGACGTCTGTTTCTTTTGCGATCAAGAGGACGACACGCCCTGTTTTGCGGGCCCTGCTGGACGTTGACTGAAGATTTGCCTGAAACCGGCGCTGATTGACAGGTCAGCTTAAATCCATTCAGAATAATGAGCATGTATTGTGTTGCGGTTCTGAGGGGGCGATGAACGCAATTCGGGATCTCGCCAGGAAGTTGCTTCCCGGAGCCGTAAAGAGCCGGATCTCAAATCATTTAACGAAACCCAAGCTCCTTCGCGCCGAGCCCGGTTCACAGCTTGAAGGCGTCTCGCGCTTCCGGCTGGGCGGCGGCTCGCAAAATTCGCTGATCGAGAAAATAGAAGAGCGCGCGCTGGCGACGGAGCGCCAGGGCGCGATGCCCCTGTGGGAAGGATACGAGAAGCTCGAGAACTATCCGGGCTCCGTAGGTCCGGGCGCCAAGCGCTCTTCGGAGCAGGTGCGCACCAATCAGCAGGTGGGCCGCTTTTTTCTCTGGCTGGTCGAGACCGGCAAACCCGATTGCGTTGTGGAGTTCGGAACGGCGTTCGGCGTGTCGGGCATGTATTGGCTGGCCGGGCTGGAGGCCAATGGGCGCGGAACGCTTTACACTTTCGATCCCAATGAAATATGGGCCGCGGTCGCGCGGGAGAACCTGAAATCCGTCAGCAACCGTTTCATATCGACGATCGGCGCCTTTGAGGATCATGTGGGCGTTCTCGACGAGGCCGGCGAGACCATCGACCTGTGCCTGATCGACGCCATTCACACGAGCGACTTTGTGAACAGCCAGTTGGCCATTGTCATGAAGCGGGTGAAAAAAGGCTCTCTTGTCGTCCTGGACGACATCAATTTTTCCGACGACATGAATGCGTGCTGGAAAGAGGTCGCCCGGGACCCCCGATTTTCAGCGGCCGTCGAATTCGCAGGGGTCGGCGTCGTCGAGGTCGCCTAGGCGCGACGTAATTCTCTTACAATTTCGGAGCGTTCCCGGACATTCGGGGGACGCATTTGCCGGGGCGGCGGCGGTAAAAAGCGAACGCGCCCATCGCCGTTCCGAACAGCCACACGGCGCCCGGAATTGGCGCGATGGTCCGCCCGTCGGTCAAAGCGGTGGCTGTAATCTCCGTGTAAATCGAGAGAGCCAGAATTTCGTATGGCTCGAGAATAATTGAAAGAGAAACCATGTCGTCAAAAGAGGCTGTTTCAACCCAGGGCGCATCGAGCACGTCCACGAGATGAAAGTCCGTAGACGATACGGTCTCGAAATCGTCAGCCGCGCCGCTAAAACTCGTTCCAAAGAAGAAACTCGTAATGCCCGCCACCACGCCGCCGCCATATGTGCTTGGGTGGGGGACAGGCGGGCCTTCCAGATCGAAATGAGCCTGAGAGCTCGCGGAAGCGGTAATGCTCACCGTGCGTTCTTCGGACGACGTATTCGTAAAGCCATATAACACGTTCGCGCCGATAGTGCTGACATCGAAAGCCAGGGTCGAGTATGAAGACCGAGCCTGCGCTTCGAAGTAACCGCTTGTTGTCGGGGCGAAGACGTCATCCACGGAATAGTCGTTTTCGTCGCCGTCATTAATGGAAAATGACGGCCCGACAATCGCTGCGCTCACATCGTCGGGCAGGTCGTGGACGGTGACGCTGTAATCGATGCGCCCATGGGCCAATGTTTGCACGGCGGCCGAGGCTGGCGCAGCCAGCAAGGGCGCAATGAATGCGATAGATGCGAATATTTTGAATGGCGTCTTCAAGGCGTCCCCCGTCCTTAAACACACAAGCATCGTACCAACTGTAGACTTACTTAACAAGACTGTGTGGCCCTAAGCACAGATAAGGGTTTTTCGCGGAAAATCTTTCCGATTGTCCGTAAACTAATGATTCCATGAAATAAAAAGGGCTGGCGATGAAGCCAGCCCTGAGCGCAATCCAGTTGAGGATTGAAAAGAAATCTTACTCGGCGAGAGAACGCAGCATCCAGGCGGTCTTTTCGTGCGTCTGGATGCGCACCGTCAGAAGGTCCGCGCTCGCCGCGTCGCCGGCTTCTTCCGCCGTTTCGAGACCTTCGCGCGCGCGTTTGATCAGCGTCTCGTGGTCGGCGAGAAGGTTCTTGATCATGACGTCGGATTTGGGCGGCGTCGTGTCCGCATTGTCGAGCGCTGACAGTTCGGCGAACTGTTTGCCGCTCGTCGGGGCGTAGACGCCCAGCGCGCGCACGCGTTCAGCGATCTCGTCCAGCGCTTCCCACATCTCGCGATATTGCTCCTCAAACATGACATGGAGCGTATTGAACTGCGGCCCCGTCACGTTCCAGTGATAGGCGTGGGTTTTCATATACAGCGCATAAGTGTCGGCGAGCGTCGCATTGAGCGCTTCAGCGACGGAATTGCGCGCGTTCTCTGCTATGCCAATGTCGACTTTCACCATGGGGTCTCTCCTTTGTTGCTTAGCTAGTACATAGGGACGAGCGGGAGAACAATCAAATTGATAATATCAGTTTGATTGTTCGGATTTATCGATGGAACTCCTTGGGCCTTGCGAGCCGTCAAAAGCCTATTTTAACCCTGCGCAGAAGCGCTGAATCCGGGTGCAGGCTTCCCGCATGTCCTCGATTGACGCGGCGTAGGAGGCCCGGAAGAACGGGGCGAGCCCGAACGCCGAGCCGAACACCGCCGAGACGCCCTCGGCCTGTATCAGCTCGCGGGTGAAATCTTCGTCGGTTTCGATTTTCACGCCGGACGGCGTCGTCTTGCCGATGGTCCCGGCGCAGGACGGGTAGACATAAAACGCGCCCTCCGGCTTTGCGCAGGTAATCCCCTCCGCCTGGTTCAGCATCTCGACGACGAGGTCGCGGCGCGCCTTGAAGGCGGCGTTGCGTTCCTGAAGGAAGCTCTGGTCGCCGTTGAGTGCGGCCACGCAGGCATATTGCGTGATCGAACAGGGGTTGGAGGTCGATTGCGACATCACTTTCGCCATGGCCTTGATCAGCGGCTCGGGGCCGCCGGCGTAACCAAGGCGCCAGCCCGTCATGGCGTAGGCTTTCGAGGCGCCGTTGACAGTCAGCGTGCGCTCGTAAAGGGCGGGTTCGACCTGCGCGATCGTGGTGAAGACAAAGTCGTCATAGACGATGTGCTCATACATATCGTCCGCCATGATCCAGACATGGGGGTGGCGCATGAGGACATCGGTGAGCGCCTTGATTTCATCGCGGGTGTAGGCGGCGCCCGTCGGGTTCGACGGCGAGTTGAAGATCAGCCAGCGGGTTTTCGGCGTGATGGCGCGCTCAAGATCTTCCGGCGTCAGTTTGAATCCGTTCTCCAGCGTGGTCGGCGCGATCACCGGCTCGCCGCCGGCGAGCAGCGTCATGTCCGGATAGGAAACCCAGTAGGGCGCCGGAATGATGACTTCGTCGCCGGGATTGAGCGTGGCCACAAGCGCGTTGTAGAGCACCGCCTTGCCGCCCGGCGCGACGTTGACCTGGCTCGTTGTGTAATTGAGGTCGTTGTCGCGTTTGAACTTGGCGACGATCGCCTGTTTCAGTTCGGGAATGCCGTCGACATTCGTATATTTCGTCTTGCCCTCGCGGATCGCCTGGATCGCGGCTTCCTTGACGAAGTCCGGCGTGTCGAAATCCGGTTCGCCGGCGCCGAGAGAAATGACATCCCGGCCGGCGGCCTTGAGGTCCCGGGCCATCTGGGTGGCGGCGAGGGTCGGGGAGGGTTTGACGCGCTTTAAGGCGGCGGAAGACTGGAAGGCCGGCATCTCGTTGAGTTCCCATATGCGGTTGCGAAGGCTCTTTACCCCTTTGCCCCCGGGCGGCCAAATTCTTTTGCGCGACGCGGCGAAAAGCCTGTTTGCGGCGCCGCAAAACGCCTGCACCGGGCGGTTTCCCTCATCCACGCCCTCTGGCGATTCCGCCGGCGAACCTTTAAATTAGGGCGTTGTTCGGGGCCTGTGGAAAATCATCGCCGGAGGGGGCGTCTCCAACTTTTGGTTTGAGACGATCCTGCGGTATATTTCCAAAGCCGAGCGGGGGAACACAGGAGAGCTTATGATTGCGGAGTTGCAGACCGCAATTTCTAAAGTTCCTAGCCGCAAGGCCCGATTGAAGGGCCTGACGCAGGTCGAAGCGGTCAAGATCAAGGTCGAGCGGGCGGCGCTTCTGTTTCGCGGGGCGCCGGTTGCGGTGTTCGCCAGCGCCCTGAATGCGCTGATCACCGTCGGGATCGCCTGGCGCGATGTGGAGCAGAACGTCCTCTTCGTCTGGGCCGGCGCGGTGCTCGCCATCGCGGCATTGCGCGCCGGGTTGTGGCTGCGCTACCGCGTGGGCGGCGTCGGCGCGCGCAACCTCTCGAATTTCGCAAAGCTGCATATTCTGTTCATGGGCCTCAACGGCATGGTCTGGGGCGCGCTCGCGCCCATATTCGCCGTACACGGCGCAATCGATCACGCCTTCCTTCCCTTCGTGATCGCCGGCATGACGGCGGCGGCGATCGTCTCGGCCGGCGCCTCATGGCGGGCCGTTCTGGCGTTCAACATTCCCGCGCTGGCGCCGCTTGCCGTGACATACGCCTTGATGGCGACCCCTAATGGCCTGCTGATCGCGGCGGCGGTCGCGTTTTACGGAATCGCGACGGCGTACCTTGCCCTGGTGACGCAGCGGATGATCGACCGCTCGATCCTGTTGCACACCAAAAACGAGAAACTTCTTTCCGTCCTGCGCCGCAGGGTCGACGACGCCAACACTGCCGAGCAGCGCTTTCGCGCGCTTGTCGAGTCGTCTCTCGACATCACGCTGATCTTTTCGCCGGAAGGCAAGGTGATCTATGCCAGCCCTTCGGCGGAAAAGGCGTTCGGCGTCCCGGCAGCCTTGCTTTTGGGCATGACAACCAAGCAGATCGTTCATCCCGACGACATGCCGCAGTTCCGGGCGGTCGGTGAAAAAGCGCTCTCGCAGCTCGGCGAGGTGATCGCGCTGCCCCATGTCTGCATGCGCGGCGGCGAAGACGGCGAGTATCTGGCGTTCTCAGGCCGGCTCACCAACATGCTCTATGTGCCCGGGGTCGAAGGCTTCGTCTTTGCGGGCGGCCGGCTTTCCGACGAGGCCGGACGGCGCCATATTCACGCGGCGGAATAGCCGATCTTACTCTTTGTTTTTCCAGAGAATAAAGGCATGACGAGGGCAAGCGCCGGCGCCGCCGCGCCGCGCCCCGCAAAAGGTTGAGGATGAGCGTGCTTTCCGGCGTCAGGATTGTTGAATTCGAAGGGCTCGGGCCGGGGCCGTTCTGCGGCATGCTGCTCGCCGATCTCGGCGCCGATGTGATCCTGATCGAACGCAAAGGCGCCGCCGAGGCGGGCAAGGCAGCGATCTACAAGCGCGGCAAGCGGTCCATCGCGCTCGATCTGAAAAACGAGCAGGCGAAGAACATCGCGCTCGACATCGTTGCGGGCGCCGACGCGCTGATCGAAGGCATGCGGCCCGGAGTCATGGAACGGCTCGGCCTCGGACCGGAGGTCGCCCGCGCGCGCAATAAAAAGCTGGTCTATGGACGGCTGACGGGATGGGGCCAGACCGGCCCGCTCAGCGCCGCCGCCGGGCACGATCTGAATTACGCCGCGCTTTCCGGCGCAGCCTGGTACGCCGGCGGCGAGGGCGAGCGCCCGGTCCCCCCGCCGACGCTTGTGGGCGATGTGGGCGGCGGCGCGCTTTATCTCGCGGTCGGGATTCTCGCGGGCGTCATGCGCGCGCGCGAGACCGGCGAGGGAACGGTGGTCGACGCCGCCATCGTCGATGGCTCGGCCCACATGATGAACCTTCTCTATTCGCTGCGCGCGGCGGGCGGCATGCCCGATCAACGTGGACAGAGCATGCTCGACGGCGCGCCCTTTTACGACGTCTATGAATGCAAAGACGGCGGGTGGGTCTCCATCGGTCCGCTGGAGCCGAAATTCTACGCGGCGCTTCTCGAAAAACTGGGGCTTGCCGGGGACGCCGATTTCGCCGCGCAATATGACACATCGAAATGGCCGTCGCTGAAAGAACGGTTCGCCGCCTTGTTCAAGACCAAAACCCGCGATGAATGGACGGCGCTGCTTGAGGGAACGGATGTGTGTTTCGCGCCCGTGCTGGCGCTGTCGGAAGCGGCGACGCACCCGCACATGGCTGCGCGCGGCGCCTTGCGTGAGATCGATGGCGTCTTGCAGGCCGCGGCGGCGCCCCGTTTTGACGGCGCTGCGCCGCCCGACCCCGGCGCGATCCCTGGCGTAGGTCAGCATACGGAAGAAATTCTTTCCGAGATTGGCGTCGATGACAGGCTGATCGCCGAATGGCGAGAAGCAGGAGCGCTCTAGCGTGACATTGGCGACACAGGAAAAAAATAAGAAGCCCAGAAAAAGAAAGCCGTGCATCGGCTGGCGCGAATGGGTTGATTTTCCGGATTTCGAGGTCGAGAACATCAATGCAAAGATAGACACCGGCGCCAAATCCTCGGCCATTCACGCTTTTCATATTCGTGAAACCATGATTGACGGCGAGGAGCATGTGGAGTTTTACCTGCACCCGGTGCAGCGGCGAAAATATCCCGAGATATTCTGCCGCGCTCCGATTGCGGATCGCCGAACCATCCGTTCCTCCAATGGTCAAGAGGAGGAACGATATGTTATCGAAACGCGTTTGCGTCTTGGAGACAGGACCTGGAAAATCGAGTTGACTCTTACGAACCGGGACGCCATGGGCTTCCGCCTCTTGCTGGGGCGCGACGCGCTACGGCGGAAATTCTTGATCGATCCCGGAGCGTCATATTTGCAGAGCCGGCAGGACTGAAGGAAGGCGCTTCATGAAACTCGCACTCATGTGCCGCAACGCGAATCTCTATTCTCACAAACGCATCGTCGAGGCGGCGGAGGAGCGCGGGCACGAGATCGACGTCGTGGATCATTTGCGCTGCTATATCAACATCACCTCGCTGCGTCCGTCCGTGCGCTATGCCGGCGAGGACCTGCCGCTGTTTGACGCGGTCATTCCGCGCATCGGCGCCTCGGTCACCTTTTACGGCACGGCGGTTCTGCGCCAGCTTGAAATGATGGGCGTTTATCCGGTGAACGAGTCCGTCGCCATTTCGCGCTCGCGCGACAAGCTGCGCTCGCTGCAATTGCTGGCGCGGCGCGGCATCGGCCTGCCGGTGACGGTATTCGCGCACCGGACCAGCCGGGCTGACGAGATTCTCGATTTGATCGGCGGCGCGCCCGTCATCATCAAGCTGCTCGAAGGCACGCAAGGCATCGGCGTCGTTCTCGGGGAAACCCAAAAAGGCGCCGAGTCGATCATCCAGGCCTTCGGCGGCGTCAACACGAACATCCTCGTGCAGGAATTCATCAAGGAAGCGGGCGGCGAGGACGTGCGCTGCATCGTCCTCGGCGACAAGGTCGTCGCTTCCATGAAGCGCAAAGGCAAGGAAGGCGATTTCCGCTCCAACATTCACCGCGGCGGCTCCGCCTCGCGCGTGAAGATCACGCCGCAGGAGCGCGCGACCGCCGTCGGCGCGGCGAAGGCCATGGGGCTCAATTTCTGCGGCGTCGACATGCTGCGCTCCAATCACGGGCCGGTGGTGATGGAGGTCAATTCCTCGCCCGGCCTGGAAGGCATGGAGAAAGCCACCGGCATCGACGTCGCCGGACAGCTCATCGATTTCATCGAAAAGAACGCCAAATTCGGCAAGACCAAGACCAAGGGCCGGGGCTGACGCGATTCCCTCGGCTATTGCGCTCGCGCGTTATCACGCTCCATGATGCCCTTTCCGACAAGGGAGAGCGGTCATGGAAAAAGTCGATGGCGTCGGCGGGATCTTCTTCCGGGCGAAAGACCCGGAAATGCTCGCTAAATGGTATGAAGATCATCTCGGCGTAACCCGCGTTCCGGGCGATTACGATACGCCGCCCTGGCGCACCAGCGCGGGCACGGTTGTGTTCGCGCCGTTCCAGGAAGACACGACCTATTTCGGCGACATGAAAAACCAGTGGATGATCAATTTCCGGGTGAAGGATCTCGACGCCATGAAGGCGCAATTGCGCGCCGCCGGCATCGAGGTTGAAGATTATCCGGAAGATGCGCCTAACGGACGCTTCGCGCATCTGTTCGATCCGGAAGGCAACCGTATCGAATTGTGGGAGCCCGGTGGGAAAGATCCGGGTTAAGAAAACGCGACAGAAATTTTAGTCGAAGAGGCTCGACACGGATTCTTCGTTGGCGATGCGGCGGATCGCTTCGGCCAGGAGTTTTGAAATCTCGACCTGCTCGATTTTCGGGCAGTCGGCGACTTCCTGGCGCGCCTCGATGGAATCGGTGATGAGCAGCCGGTTCAGGGCTTCGGATTTCATGATCCGCTCTTCGGCGTGGTCGGAAAGAACGCCATGCGTGATGCAGGCGGTGACCGATTTCGCGCCCTTGTCCATCAGCGCCTGCGCGGCGTTGCACAGCGTGCCGCCGGAATCGACGATGTCGTCGAAGATCACGCAATGCCCGCCTTTGACCTCGCCGATGATGTTCATCACTTCGGACTGGCCCGGGCCTTCGCGGCGTTTGTCGACGATGGCGAGCGGGCGGTCGTCGAGGCGTTTGGCGAGCGCGCGGGCGCGCACCACGCCGCCGACATCGGGCGAGACCACGATGAGATCGTCGAGGCTGCCGTTTTCCAGTTCGCGAATGCGTTTCTCGAATTCCTTCACTGCGTAAAGATTGTCGGTGGGGATGTCGAAAAAGCCCTGGATCTGTCCGGCGTGGAGATCGACCGTCAGCACCCGATCGGCGCCGGCGGTGGTGATCAGGTTGGCGACGAGCTTGGCGGAGATCGGCGTTCTGGGGCCGGCTTTGCGGTCCTGCCTTGCATAGCCGAAATACGGGATGACGGCGGTGATGCGGCTGGCCGAGGCGCGGCTCAGCGCGTCCATCGTGATCAGCAGCTCCATGAGATTGTCATTGGCGGGGTAGGAGGTCGACTGGATGACGAAGACATCCTCGCCGCGCACATTCTCCTGAATTTCGACAAAGACTTCGCCGTCTTTGAAGGTCTTGATTTCGGCTTTCGCCAAAGATGAGGAAAGCTTGCGCGCTATCGCTGCGCTTAACCGTCGGTTGGAATTTCCGGCGATCAGTTTCATGAAATCAAATCCCCTTGGTGGCCCCGCAAGCGGGCGTTTCATGACGCTTTCTTGACGATTGCGCAACCCGGATTCGGGCCGTTTTTGTCCTCAGGCGGGTTTTAGCGCTATCGCCGAGAGATTGCGGCCGTAATCGGCTTCCCCGCGGCGGCGCATGGCGCGGTAGCTGAAAAATCTGTCCGGCGCCTCGAGGGTGCAAAGCCCGATATCGTCGATTTTCGTCACGCCTGATTCTTCGAGCCGCCAGCGCCCGAATCCCACAAGGTCGAGCTGGCGCTTGTCGGGGCTCGCGCCGGGCGCGAAAAAGCGTTCCGCGGCAGGGTGCTTCTTGGTGAACGCTTCGAGAAGGTCGAGGCCGACCTCGAAATTGGGCTGGCGCAGGCAGGGCCCCGCAGCGGCGCGGATGCGTTCGGGGCGGGCGCCCAGCTTGATCATCGCGGCGACAGTGTTTTCGAGAACCCCGGCGAGGGCGCCGCGCCAGCCCGCATGGGCCGATCCCACGATTTCGGCCTCAGCGTCTGCGAACAGAAAGGGCATGCAGTCGGCGGCGAGAACGCCGAGGGCGAGCCCGGGGGTCTTGGTGACGAGCCCGTCGACTTTTTCCGGGCCGTTTTCCCACGGCGCCTCGACAAGGCGGACATCGGGCGAGTGAACCTGATAGCCGGTGAGGAGCCGGTTCGGCGCAACGCCGAGGGCGAGCGCGCAGCGGCGGCGGTTTTCGGCGACAGCGTCCGGGCGGTCGTCGGAGCCGGGGCCGGTGTTGAGCGTTGCATAGGGCGGGACGGAAACGCCGCCGTCGCGGCTGAAAAAGCCATGGGCAAGGCCGGGCTGGTCCAGGAGCGGCGAGACCATGAAGGGCGGGGTCCGGGAATCGGACGCGCTCATGTCTCGAACCCCGCCGGCGCCGGCAGGCCGGGGGCGGCAAGGCATATGACCTTGAAGATCTCGCCCATGGAGGCGGGCGAGGCGATTCGCGCCGCGCCGGCGCGGATCTCGTCGGCTTTTTTCTGATCGAGTCCCTTGCACAGGGCCTCGACGCGCAAGGGCAGCCCCAGCCGGTCGAGAAAGCGCCCTTGCGTCACCGGCCCGTGCGCCGTCACGCCGGCCTCGATGGCGGCGGTCGCGAGCAGTTCGAAATCCACATGGGCGGTGAGATCGGCGCGGCCCGGCGAGGCGAGCGGCGGCCAGTATTTGTGATCTTTCACCGCCTGAAACGTGTCGCCGAAACCGCGTTCCATATGGCCGTAATCGATGATCAGCGCGTAGCCCCCCTGGTCTTTCAGTGTCGCGCAGATGTCGGCGATGAATTTCTTTGCTTCGAATGAAATTTCAAAGATGTCGCCTTCTTCGGTTTCCGACAGGTCGGGCAGGTTGTAGTCGGCGGGCGGCGGCGTGCGCCCAAGCTTGAAAGCGAGACCGTCACCCTTGTCGTCGATCCCCACGAGCCGTTCGCGCCAGCCCGACTTGATGCGCTCGAACTGGCGGATCGGCAGGCAGTCGAAAAATTCATTGGCGATAATAAGGGACGGCGCCGGCGGAATGTCGGCGTATTCATCCGCCCATAACGGTTTGGCTTCGGTCGTCTTGAGGCGCTTTTGCTGCTCTAGGCGCATCCGCCCGGAGCTTTCGAGGAGCCAGAGCTGCGCCGCCTTGGCGAAAGCGGGACGCACCCGCGCGGCGCGCAGTGCGTCTTCCATCAGGACGCCGCGGCCGGGCCCGAATTCGACGAGATTGAAATCGCCGGGCGCGCCCATCTGGTTCCAGGATTCCACCAGCCACAGACCGAGGAGCTCGCCAAAGACCTGGCTGATCTCCGGCGCGGTTGTGAAGTCGCCCTGCGCCCCGATGGGCGAGGCCTGCATGTAATAGCCGTCATGAGGATGGCCGAGCGCGTCGGTCATGTAGTCCGCAATGGTGATCGGCCCTTTCAGCTTGATGAGGTCGATCAGGCGTTCTTCCAGCGGCGTCTTTTCCGGCGCCTCTTCGGTCATGCCCCAGCCTTTTGCGAGTCTGTCTTCTGCGAGTCCGCCTTCTGCGACGCCGGGGCTGTGGCGGCGTTTCTCGTGCGCCAGACCAGCCACAGGCCGAAGGCGAGCATGGGCAGGGAGAGCATCATGCCCATGGTGAGGCCGAGCGGAAAATCAGGCATATGCGCATCGGGTTCGCGGAAATTTTCAACGATGATGCGCGAGACCGCGTAGCCCGCCAGGAACAGCCCCATGCTCGCGCCGGGGCGCTTCAGCAGCCCGAATTTGCGCGTCGCGAAAAACAGGAGTGCAAAGATCGCGATCCCCTCGAGGGCGGCTTCATAAAGCTGGCTCGGATGGCGCGGAACCTGTTGCGGATCGGTTGGAAACACCATCGCCCAGGGTCCGTCCCAGGGCCGTCCGTAAAGTTCGGCGTTGATGAAGTTCGCGATGCGTCCGAAGAAAAGGCCGATGGGCGCCGCGCAGGCGAACATGTCGCCGAGCGAGAGCATGTTGAGCTTGTGCTTGCGCGCGAAGAAAATACCCACAAGCGCCACGCCGATGAGCCCGCCGTGAAACGACATGCCGCCGTTCCAGGTCATCAGCGCCGGCGGAAACGGCACGACGCCGAACAGCTTTTCCCAGGGCGCAATGATGAGCTGCGGTTCGTAGAACAGGAGATAGCCGAGCCGGCCCCCGGCCATGACCCCGATCGCTACCCAGAAAATGACGTCGTCAAGAAGCCGCCGGTCCAGCGGCGGGCCCGATTGCGGCCAGAGGGGCTTTTTCTTGATGAGGTCGGTCAGATACCACCATCCCACGGCCAGCCCGCCGATATAGGCCAGCGAATACCAGCGCAGGGCAAGCGGGCCGATGCTGACGAGAACGGGATCGATTTCGGGATAGGGGACGGTCATTCTTTTTCAGGCCCTGGCTCGATATGTGCGTCTCAATAGCGCGCTTTGAAGCCCCTGTCGCCCCGCACCTGTTGCTCCTATATTGGGTGTCACACAAGGAGCCGGCCATGCAGACCCAGAGCGCTTTTTTCGACGAAATCGCCAAGATTATGACCGAAGCGGCAGGCGCCGCCGACGGCGTGCGGCGCGAGGCGGAGACCGTCATGCGCAGCAGGCTTCAGGGGCTTCTCGCCGATATGGAAATCGTCGGGCGCGACGAGTTCGAAGCGGTCAAGGAAATGGCCCGGCTCGCGCGCGAGGAGAACGAAGCGCTGAAGGCGCGAATCGAAGCGCTCGAGAATCGCTAATCTCCCCAAGGGTTTGGGAAAACCATTACAATCGAATCATTTGTCGGCGTCCCGAATCGCAGCGTCATGCTGGTTGTGAGCGGTTGGCATCAGTCGCCCATATCGAGAATTTGACAGGGAAAAGGGGCGCCGATGTCCATCGAGCTGATCCGCAAACCGAAACAGATCGCCAATCCGCTGAAAGCGCTCGAAGCCGCTGCGGCGGGTCTCGAATTCGAGATGGAGCGCGCGGGTGAATACGAGCTTCATGTCATGCTGCCGGGCGTGTGGCGCGACATCGGGCTGTGGTTCACCTGGCGGCCCGAACTCGCGACCTTGCAGATGGGCGCGCCGCTCGACCTCAAGGCGCCGGCGGGCCGTGTCGATGAAGCGAGCCGTCTCGTCGTGATGGTGAACGAGCGTTTGTGGATCGGGCATTTCGATCTGTGGGCGGAGGATCATTCCATCGTTTACCGCAACGCCGCGCTCCTGACCGCGGAAGGCGGGCTCGACTCCATGCAGGGCGAGGCGCTGATCCGCGCGGCGAGCGAAGCGGTGGACCGTTTCTATCCCGCCTTCAACTTTCTCATCTGGGGCGGCAAGAAGCCGGACGAGGCGCTCCGGGCCTCGCTGTTTGAGACGGCCGGCAACGCCTGATCGCGGACGGCCTTGCGTCTCGCTTACCCAAATCGAATTATGAATCGCCGGATTGCGCCTTTAAACGCGGGCGCGCAGGCTCTATGGGTTTGGTGAACGCCAGCAGAGCCGCGAGGGCCACTTCATGACCGAGAAACAATCCGCCGCCCTTTCCGTGGCCCTCATTGGGGCGGGCTCAATGGGCGGTGCGCTCCTGAAGGGCTGGCTCGCCGCGGGGACGATCGACCCCGCGCGCTCCGCCGTTTTCGATCCCAACATCAATGACGCGATGAAAGCCCTGTGTGATGAGCACGGGATCGCCGTCAACAAAGGCGACGGGCCGTTCGACGCCATGCTGATCGCGGTGAAGCCGCAAGTCGCCAATGACGTCTTGCCGTCTTATGCCGGGCTGGCGAAAGACGCCGTCGCCATTTCCGTCATGGCCGGCAAAAGCGTTGAGGGGATCTCCAAGGCGCTGGCCGGCGCCGCTCGGATCGTGCGGACGATGCCGAACCTGCCCGCTGCCATCGGCAAGGGCGTTTCCGGCCTCTATGCGCCGGATGCGGTGGAAGAAAAGGGCCGCGATATCGCCGAAGCGCTGATGAGCGCGGCGGGCGAAGTCGTCTGGGTGCGCAAGGAACAGGAGATCGACTTCGTCACCGCAATTTCCGGCTCCGGTCCCGCTTATTATTTCCTGCTGACCGAGGCGCTCGGCGAAGCGGGCGCCAAGCTGGGTCTCGACAAGGACGCCGCCGCCGCGCTCGCGCGCGCAACGCTGGTCGGCGCCGGCGCGCTGGTGGCGTCCGAAACGCGCACGGCGGCCGAGCTGCGCAAGGCGGTGACGTCTCCCGGGGGCACGACGGAAGCGGCGCTCAACGTCTTCGACGGCGAGGGCGACGCCATGCGCAGGCTCGTCGAAGCCGCCGTCGCCGCGGCGGCGAAGCGCGCAAGCGAACTGACAAGCTAGGCATTTCGGAAAAGCTCAGACCGGCAGGCGCATGGTCGCCTTGAGGCCGCCCTTGTCGGATCTTTCGAGCGTCGTGTCCCCGCCATGAGCGCGCGCCACGTCGCGCACAATGGTCAGCCCCATGCCGACGCCGCTTTCCTCGTTCTGGTTACGGGCCTCGTCGAGACGGATAAACGGCTTGAACACGTCTTCGTAACGCGCCGGGTCGATGCCCGGCCCGTCATCCTCGACCGTGATTTCGATATAGCGGTCGGAGCGGCGCGCCGAGATCCACACATGATCGGCGTAGCGCAGGCTGTTGTTGACGAGATTGCCGACGGCGCGTTTCAGCGCGCTGCGCCGGGCCTCGATCATAATGGAGGCGGGGGCCGAGACCGACACCTCGCCGCCGCCGCGCTTGGCGTCTGCGGCGATCTCCTCGATCAATTCCGAAAGCCGGAAAACTTCAGGGTCTTCATCGGCCGCCTCATTGCGGGCGAAATCGAGATAGGCCTTGATCATGCGCTCCATCTCGACGACGTCGTTGCGGATCGCCTCGATGTCTTCGCTGTCTTCCTGCATGGCGAGGGCGAGCTTGATGCGGGTGAGCGGCGTTCGAAGATCGTGACTGATCCCGGCGAGCATCGCCGTTCTTTGCTCCAGATGGCGCTTGATGCGCTCGCGCATGGCGATGAAGGCGTAGCCGGCTTTCCGGACTTCCGTGGCGCCGGTGGGGCGATAGTCCGGCGCGTCGCGCCCCCGGCCGAACGCCGCCGCCGCTTCGGCGAGGCGCAGGATCGAGCGCACCTGGTTGCGCATGAAAATGATCGCGACAATGCCGAGCAGCACCGAGGTGCCCACCAGCCAGAACAGGAAGATGCGGCCGGTCGTGGCGAAGACGCGGTCGCGGCGGGCGAAAAAGACGAGCGCGCCGTCATCCATGGCGACGCGGATTTCAACGTCGTGGGGCCAGCTTTGCGTGTTGAGCCAGTAAGGCGCGTCGAGCGCGCTGCGCAGGCGCCGGTTCAGGGTCGCGTTATAGACATTGAAGCGCGCAAGAAGATTGGCGGCGGGGATCTCCGCGTCCTCGTCATAGGTGACGCGCATATTGAGGTCGTTGAAGGCCATGGCGGCGATCTCGTCGCGCTCCGCCAATGTGTCTGCTTCCTCATAGAGCCGCTTCACCATGACGACCTGGCCGGCGACGCTTTCAGACAGGTTGGCGCTGACATGGTCCCAGTGGCGCGCGAAAAATATGTAGGTGACGAGCGCCTGCGTCATGAAAATCGGCAGGATCACGATCAGCGCCACGCGCGCATAAAGGCTTTTTGGAAAATAGCGCCGCAGCATGGCGCGCTAATCCGTCATCAGCGCGTAGCCGACGCCGCGCACGGTCTGAAGGTAGATCGGCGCGCGCGGATCTTCCTCGATCTTCTTTCTGAGCCGCGTCACCTGTACGTCGACGGAGCGCTCCATGCCCGCCGCAGTCTGTTCGGCGAGCGCTTCGCGGCTGATCGCTTCGCGCGGTTTTTGCGCCAGCGCCTTCAGGAGCGAGGCTTCGCCGGCGGTAAGGCGAATGAGGTCGCCGCTCTTGCGCAATTCGCCGCGGCCCAGCGAAAAGGTGCAGGCGCCGAAGCAGACTTCGCGTTTTTCCGTGTGGGCCGGGCGCGCGCGCCTCAGGAGCGAATTGACCCGCAGCAATAGCTCGCGCGGCTCGAACGGTTTCGAGAGATAATCGTCGGCGCCCATCTCAAGGCCCTCGATTCGGTCTTCGGGCAGTCCGCGCGCTGTCAGGAGCAGGATCGGCACGTTGGAGGCGGCGCGCACGGCCTTTGTCAGTTCGAACCCGGTTTCACCCGGCATCATCACGTCGAGGATGAGAAGATCGAAATCCACAGACGCCATCAGGGCGCGCGCTTCCTTGGCGTTGCAGGCGACGGAGGTGCGGAACCCGTTCTCGCTGAGATAGCGCTTCAGGAGCGTGCGGATGCGATCGTCATCGTCGATGATGAGAAGATGCTGCGTTTCTTCTTCGATGCTGGGCTGGGCGGTCAAGGTCGTTGTGTCCGCAGCAAGGGCATGGCGCGAAGAGCATACTCCGCGCCGGTCCAAAAGGTAAGAACCGTGGCGATCCACAGGAAAGCGCTCGCCACCGGGCGCAGGGACGCGCCGGCGATCCCTGTGGGCGCCGCGGCGAGAAGCAGGCCCGCGGCGATCAGCTGCGCCGTGGTCTTCCATTTTGCGAGCACCGTTACGGGCAGTTTCGCGTCATGGGCGCTCATGGCTTCGCGCAGACCGCTGACGAAAAGCTCGCGCAGAATGATGATGATGACCGCGACCACGCCGGCGCCGGTGACGACGCCGTTTCGCACCAGCAAGATCAGCGCGGCGGCGATCAGTAGCTTGTCGGCGAGGGGATCGAGCGCGGCGCCGAGCGCGGAAATTTCGCCTCGCGCGCGCGCGACATAGCCGTCAAGAAAATCGGTGGCGGCGGCGATGATGAAAATGATCAGCGCGACGGTCATGTTCCAGGGCGCATTCGCCAGAAACGCAAAGACAAACGGAATGACAAGCGCCATGCGCGCGAGCGTGATGAGATTGGCCATGGCCGGCAGGATAGGCCGCGCCGCGGCGGGTGGCCAGCCTTGGCGGCTCAGCCTTCTTTCTTGTCGCCGCCCCAGAGGCGCTTCCACCACGATTCCGGCTCGGGCGGGGTGAAGCTCTGGTCGCTCGCATTCATCTTGCCGCGGATGTCGTCAATGTCCCAGCCCGTGAGATTGGCGAGGGTCTGCGCTTCCTTTTCGAAGCGCTTGGGCAGTTCGGCGCGATAGGCGTCCGCCGCGTCGCAGGTCGCGTCGCCCTGATAGGGATGGCGCAGGACATAACGGCCCTGAAAGTTCGAGCGGTCGCCGGTTTCCTTGAAGATCAGGTCTTCGGGGAAGTGTTCCGCGTCATAGGAAACGTGAAGGCGCGTGACGAACACGTCCTGGGCGCCGCCGGGCGCCGGGCGGCGGGGCAGGGCGCCGGTATTTGCGCCGTCAAGCCAGTAGACCCCGAGCTCGCGCAATTGCTCTTGCGACAAGGGATCGGCCGCGCAAGGATCGCACCAGGCCATGTCCCAGGCATATTCGAGGAAGACGGCGCGCTCGTTTTCTTTTTCCACCTGTTCGGCGAACATGGATTTATAGAACGCCCCGAACTCGTCCTTGACGTAAAGTGGCACGTCCATGCCGGTGGGGAGTTTCACGGTGCGGTAATTCGTGGTTTCGATGCGGCCGGAGCGCGTCAGGCCGAACACGAAAAGCTCCTGCTTGCCGTCGGCGTTGACGGTGCCGAGCCGGATCGGCAGCACGAATTTCGGCGACTCGAAAGCGATCTGTAAGGGGCGCAGATATTTTAGGCCCGTTTGCGCTTGTTCTTCGAGATTGACCTTGGCGACGAAAAATTTTGTGCCCTGCTTGATATAGCTGCCGAGCGTTCCTTCCGCGCCTTCCGGCAGCTTGTAGCCATTTTCGGTGAGCCAGGCGGCAAGTCCGTCCGACTGATCGGCGGAAAGAATCTGGATGTCATATTCCCCGACCGTGTATTCGGCTTCGATGGTGACGCCCAGATTGAAGGCGCGCGTTTCATCCTCCGCTTCTTCCATGACCGCTGTCGGGGCGGCCATGGCAAGTCTGTCGCGAAAATACATCTGGCAGGGATCTTCATCGAAATATTCGACAAGACGCGGCGCCGTATAGGCGTCGAGATGATCGAGAATGGCGCTTTCGGTGACGTGGATCTGGCCTTCCTCCAGCACCACCGGCACGGGGATGACAATGGCGAATTCCTTGAGGTCGCCCTGGAAGTCGTTGGCCATGGTGATGACCGTGCGGTCGCCGTCGCGCATGATCGCGACCTTCGAGGCTTTGTTGAAGAGTTTGGTGTCAGCCTTGGCGACGTAAAAGCCGCAAAAGGCGATGGCCCCGCCGGTTAGCGTCAGGGCGGCGGCTCCGGAGACGGCGGCGAAAAGGGTTTTCTTGAAGGAACGGCGCATGAACTCTCTCTCCGTTATTCGGCGGGCATGGGGTGCGGGCGTGAAAAGGGCAGGCGTTTGACGGGGCGCAGGCGCGAGACCGGATCGCCCCATCTGTAATGAGGCGCCGGATCGAAGGCTTCGATGGCCGGGCGGATGACGCACATGAGGGCGAGCGCGTAGAAAATCCCGTCCGTAATGTAGAAGTGGTAACCGAGAACGTACGCGATAAGCGCGGCGCCGGCGGCGAAGACCGCACGGGCGACGGCGCCGTCGGGCGTCGTCTTCGGATCGGAGATCATGAAGAAAGCAAAGAGCACAAGCGCGCCATTCTGCAAACGCAGCATGGGGATCGCCAGGGGATCGCCGAGCCAGAGCGCGCGGGCGACGATGAGCGCCGCATAGGCGCCGAGAAAGATCAGCGGCACGTCGAGCCGCGTCGCGCGATAGGTGACGAAGAGGCCGGCGCCCGCGAGTGCGGCGGCGAGCCAGAGCGCCGTGCCCCATTGGCCGGGCGTTGTCCAGGCCGCGCCGGGCATAGCCGTCTGCGACAGGATCAGCATGGCGACGATGCCGGCGTTGGCCGGATTGAAGATGTGCTTGCCGTAGAGCCGCAGGGTGAATTTCGACCCGATGGCGATGGCGGCGGCGATCATCAGCGGCGCCAGCGCGTCGGCGCGCAAGAGCAGCGACAGCGACAGCGTGGTGATGATGGCGCTGCGCGGCTCGAACCGGATGGCCGACATGAAGGAGCCGAGAAACTGAACCCCGAGCGCGGTCGCGAGGATCGCGCCGATCTGGAGCGGGGATATTTCAAAGGCGCGGGTGGTGACGCCGAAGGCGAGCAGCGTCGACAACGCTGCGATCTGGTAGTGCCGCGGATCTTTGAAAATCGCCTTCATCATGCCGCCGTAAAAAATTCGCGCCCGCCTAGCCTCGTGCTTTTCACATAAGCGTGAGACTAAGGCGGAAACGCGGCGGCGATGCGAAGCTTTGGGGGCGGTTTACCCCGCGTGGTTCATCCCGGGACGGGTCAGCGTCATCCGGCCTGGCGAGCCGGTTTGCGTCCCGGCGCGCCCCGGTGACGGCGCCGCTTGGCGCGGTCCGGTCTCGCTTCGCCTTGGCTTACGGCTTGCTTGCCGGCGCCGTTTTGTTCGGGCCGGGACGCAGGCTTTTTCCTTCTGCGCCTCGGCCGTCCTTCGTTCGGCGCCGAGCGGTTTTCATTGGCGGGTCTCGCCAGGTCTGCGGGCTTGTCGCCGATCACCGCCATGGACTGGCGCGTCAGCTTTTCGATAGCGCGCAGGAAGGGGCGCTCTTCGCCGGAACAGAAGGAGACGGCGATGCCGGTCGCGCCCGCGCGGCCGGTGCGGCCGATGCGGTGCGTATAGGTTTCCGGCGTGTTGGGCAGATCGTAATTCACCACATGGGTGACGTCGCGCACGTCGATGCCGCGCGCGGCGATGTCGGTGGCGACGAGAATGCGCGTCTTGCCGCTGCGGAAGGCGTTCAGCGCTTTTTCGCGCTGGCCTTGAGACCGGTTGCCGTGAATGGCGTGGGCCGGCGCGCCGGCCGCGTTCAGCTTGCGCACGAGCTTGTCGGCGCCGTGCTTGGTGCGGGTGAAGACGAGACCGCGGGCGAATTCCGGCTTCTTGACGATGTCGATCAGCGCCTCCGGTTTTGCCGGCTTTTCGATGAACATGACGCTCTGGTCGATCTTCAGCGGTTTCGCCGCAGCGATTTCAACCCGCGCCGGATTGTTCAGAAGGCTGCCGGCCAGTTTGGCGATGGCGGGCGGCATGGTCGCGGAGAAGAAGATGTTCTGGCGCTTCTCGGGAAGTTTCGCAGCGATTGAGCGGATCGCGTGAATGAAGCCGAGATCGAGCATCTGGTCGACTTCGTCGAGCACGAAATGGTCGACGGCGGAAAGTTTGAGCGCGCCTTTATCGACCATGTCGATCAGGCGGCCGGGCGTCGCGACGACAATATCGGCGCCGCGGTTCAGCATGGCGCGCTGCTTGCCGAAAGCGACGCCGCCGATCACGAGGGCGGTGGTCAGCCCCTGGGCGGCGCCATAAGCGTCGAAGCGCTCGCGCACCTGCAAGGCGAGCTCGCGGGTCGGCGCCAGCACGACCACGCGGCATTCGCGCGGATTGAGGCGGCGGCGGTCATTGGCAAGATGTTGCAGGATCGGCAGCGCAAAGGCCGCCGTCTTGCCGGTGCCGGTCTGGGCGATGCCGAGAAGGTCGCGGCCTTTAAGAAGATGAGGGATCGCCTCCGCCTGGATCGGCGTGGCGTTCGTGTGTTTCTCGCGCGCAATGGCGGCGAGGATCGGCTTTGAAAGGCCGAATTCGGAGAAACTGGTCAAAATAATCTTTCTGCGCCCGGCGTGAGCGGGACTCGCGCGAAAACGCTCTTCGGGTTCAGGAGAACCCGCGTGTCAGGCGCTCTATTGGGATTGAAAAAGCAGCATTGCGGACTTTTCCGCTTACACGCGCTGCTGAGGGCTTATATGAGCAGCGCGTTTGTAAAAGCAAGGAAAATCCTGCTGCGCTGCGAAATGAGTCCGTAAACGGAAAACCTTAACGATTAGGCGCGTCCTTAAGACTGCGGTTCGTTTTCCCGGACAAAGTCGGGCAGGCCGCGTCTTTTCGGCGCTTTTGCGGGTTTTTTCGGCTTCAGCGCTTCAGCCTCACGCTCCTCGGCCTCCTTGGCGAGACGCAACTCCCGCAGGCGCGCGGTCTTTTTCTGGGCGTCGCGCTTTTCCTTTTCGTGTTCGGCGCGCGCCGCCTTGGCGTCGATCTGGCGATAAGCCTTGCTGGCGGTGTTGGAGGCCATGCCGGGCGTTCCTTTCGGGGTTAGCCCGGGAACAGCACCATGCGGCCGAGGCGTGGCCACCCCTAGCACTTAGCGCCGGTGATTGCATCATTCCTTGTGGAAATAACCCCGGGGGTGTTAGGAGCGGAAAAGCCCGATTTTGACCTGAAAATGGGTCAATTTACTATTTTGAACCATTTTTAGTTCAATTCTGTGAATTGACCCTTATATAGTTCAATACGCACGCATGGACGAGGCTATCCACATGGCTCCGAGAGACAGGAAAAATCCGGCGGTTCTGATGGGCGACATTGTCGCCAGCGGGGCCTATGAAGAGCCCGACGCGCTCCACAAGACATTCAACGCTGGCGTCAGGGCGTTCAACAAGACGCGCGCCAAAGAGATCGTGTCGCCGCTCACCATCACCCTGGGCGACGAGTTTCAAGGGCTCGTCAAGGACCTCGCCGCCGGCTTTCGCATCGCGCACGGGATGCGGCTTCATTTTCTCGCGCAAGGCGTCGCCTGCCGTTTCGTCCTCGGCAACGGCGCGGTGGAGACGAAGATCAATAAAAAAGAGGCGTGGAACATGATGGGGCCGGGCCTCACCAAAGCGCGCGAGCGGCTGAGCGACAAACAGGACCCGAGCGCCTACCGTTTCGTCTGCGAAGACGCCCCGCTGCTGGAGCGCGCGCTCGATACGTTCGGCTATACGATGACGGCGATCGAGACGGACTGGACGGATACGCAGCTTGACTATGTGGCTGCTTCATTCGCGGATGAAGAAAAATCATATGCGGATCTCGCGGAAGCGTTCGGCGTTTCGACCCGGAACGTCTATAAGGTGATGAACGCCGCGAACATGCCGCTTTATGAGCGCCAGCTTGAAAGCATCGGGGCCGTGCTGGCGCATCTGGACGGCGAGGGAACGAAATGAATGTGGACTGACCTTCTCCTCATTGTGGTCTACCTGCTTTTCTTTCCGCTGCTGTGGCAGGGCGGAAACCTGTTCTGCCGGCTGCTGCTCAACAGCGCGCCGCCCTTGCCGCCGGCCGTTCCGGGCGAGGGGGCGGGCGCGCAGAGCGAGTCGGAACAAAGAATTGCGGCGGGCCGGATCATCGGCGTCCTGGAGCGCCTGTTGATTATCCTCGGCGTCGTCTTCGCGCGGTGGGAGATCATCGCCGGCGTCGTCGCCCTCAAAACCGTGGCGCGCTACAAGGAGCTCGATACGCAGCTTAACGCCGAATATTTCCTGATCGGATCGCTCGCCAGCATTCTCTGGGCGGTGCTGGTCGCGGCGGCGCTGCTGTTTTTCGACAAGACCATCGGCTTTGACCTGTCCTCACAGGCGCAGGCGCTGCTTGGTGTGCCCGCCGCCGGACCGTTTTGAGCCTCACCCGCCGTGGAAATAGTCGTAGATCTTCTGCGCCAGGGCGGCGGAGACGCCCTCGACCGCTTCAAGGTCGGCGGGTTTGGCGCGGGCGATTTCCTTGGCTGAGCCGAAATGATGGAGCAGGGCGCGTTTTCGCTTCGCGCCGATCCCGGCGACGCCGTCGAGCGGATTGGCGGCGATGGCTTTCTTGCGCTTCGCCCGGTGCGCGCCGATGGCGAAACGGTGCGCCTCGTCGCGCAGGCGCTGTAAGACGAACAGGCCCGGATCGCGCGGGGGCAGGGTGAAGGGCTCGCGGCCCTGCATGACCACCTGTTCGCCGGTGGCGCCGGCCGTGCGGTCGATGCGCTTCTCGCCCGCCTCGTTTTCGCGCCGGCCCTTGGCGACGCCGATGATCGTGACGCCTTCAGCTTCCGGGTCGAGCCCCGTCTCCTTCATGGCGTCGAGCGCCGCGGAAAGCTGGCCCTTGCCGCCGTCGATAATGACGAGATCGGGCCGCTCGGCGTCTTCGTCTTTCAGCATCCGCGCGAAGCGCCGCGTCAGCACCTCGCGCATCATGCCGAAATCGTCGCCGGGCGCGAGGCTTTCGGTCTTGATGTTGAATTTGCGGTACTGGTTTTTGACGAAGCCTTCCGGTCCCGCGACGATCATCGCGCCGACGGCGTTCGACCCTTGAATATGCGAGTTGTCATAGACCTCGATGCGCTGCGGCGGCGCCTCGAGCCCCAGAACCTCGGCGAGCTGGCGCAGGCTCTTTTGCTGGCTCGCGGACTCCGCCATGCGCCGCGACAGGGACTCGCGCGCGTTCATTTCCGCGGCCTTGACGAGATCGCGCTTTTCGCCCCGCTGCGGCGTCAGGATCGTCACCTTGCGGCCCGCCTTGATGGTCAGCGCTTCGGCGAGAAGATCGCCCTGCGGCGGCGCGACGCTGGTAAGGATCGAGGGCGGCGGCTCGCGGCTATCGTAGAACTGCGCAATGAACGCATCGAGCACCGCCGGCGGTTCGTCTTCCTTGTCGTGCTTCGGGAAATAGGCGTGATTGCCCCAGTTCTGGCCGGCGCGGAAGAAGAACACCTGCACGCAGGACTGTCCGCCCTCGGAATGAATGGCGAAGACATCCGCCTCGGAAACGCCGCCGGGATTGATGTCCTGCGCGCCCTGAATATAGGAAAGCGCGCGGATGCGGTCCCGCAAGGCGGCGGCGGTTTCGAAATCGAGATCGGCGGACGCCGTCTCCATCTGTTTCGACAGCGTTTTCTGAACGCTGGCGCTTTCGCCGGAAAGGAAGGCTTTGGCCTCCGCCACAAGCTCCTTGTATTCATCCGGGCTCACCAGCCCGACGCAGGGCGCCGAACAGCGCTTGATCTGGTGCAACAGGCAGGGCCGTGTCCGGCCTTCATAGACGCTGTCGGAACATGAGCGCAGGAGAAAGGCTTTTTGCAGCGTGTTGAGCGTGCGGTTCACGGCCCCGGCGGAAGCGAAAGGGCCGTAATAGGCGCCGGGGCGTTTCTGCGCGCCGCGATGTTTCAGGATCTGCGGCGCCTCATGGTCTTCGGCGACAAGGATGAACGGAAAGGATTTGTCGTCGCGCAGGATGACATTGTAGCGCGGCTTCAGTTGCTTGATGAGATTGGCTTCGAGCAGCAGCGCCTCGGTTTCCGTCGCGGTGACGACGAACTCCATGGCCCGCGTCTCGCCGATCATTCTGAGGATGCGGTTCGAATGGCCGCGCCCTTGCGCATAGGACGAGACCCGGCCTTTCAGGCTCTTGGCCTTGCCCACATAGAGGACTTCGCCCTTCGCGCCATACATGCGGTAGACGCCCGGCTTAGCGGGCAGGCGCTTGACCTCGTCAGCGATCAGCGCCGCGCCGGCGAGCACGGGCTTGTCTTGGACGTCGGGGGCTTCTGGGCTCATGTCGAAATGGTTAACCGGGTGTTCACAATCCGGGTTTACAGCAGACCATGAGCTAATGGCGCGCGGCGTTGAGGTCAAATGCCCCCTGAGCTGAAAACCAAGTCGGATCTTTCGATCGTGTTGATTTTCTTCACGGCGATGGCGGTGCTGGGCGTCGCCGGGGGCGGTTTTGTGGTTCACGATTATGCGCGGGCGCGGGCGAGCCTCGCCTGGCCGGCCGCCGAGGGCATCGTCTTGAGCCGTCTAGACGGTGATGGCGGCGCCCTGCGCTATGTCTATTCCCATGACGGGCGCAGCTATGAATCGACCCGCCGGCGCAATTTCGTCGGCTGGTTCATGACGGCGCCAAGGCTGGAGCCGCGTCCGGGCGAGGCTGTTACGGTTTACGTCAACCCGGCGGACCCGGCCTATTCGGTCATTTCGCCCGGCGGGTCCGGCGCGGCGTTCGTGGTTTTCTCGCTGCTGGCGGGCGGCGCCGTTTTCTTCGGCGTCGGCGGCGTCGTCTGGGCGCTGTCGCGGGCGAGCGCGCGGGAGCTGGCTTTCGCTGAAAGCGCGGCCTGACTTTATCTCTTTGTGCGGAAGATCTCGACGCCCGCCGCGTCCGCTTCGGAAATAGCGTGGGGCTTGACGATGCGCACCATCACGGAAATCACCATCGGGTGCGACAGAACGAGATCGGCGATGCGCTCGGCGAGCGTTTCGACAAGCTTGATATGCCCCTCGGCGATGATCGCCTTGATCCCTTGCGTCATGGCGTCATAGCAGACGATGTCGTCGAGGCTGTCGCTCACCGGATTGGCGGGCTCGATCACGTCGGCTTCGAAGTCGATCCGGATCGGCTGGGTGACACCCTGTTCGCTTTCATAGGCGCCGATATAGGCGTCGAGCACTAGCCCGCGCACGAAAACCCGACGCTGCGGCGCCGTCTCGCTGCGGGGCAGGGGCGTGATCTCGGTCGGGGTTTTGGGTCGCTTGCTCATGAGCTGCTTAAAGGCTGTTCGGGGCTATTCCTGCACCAGCACGTCCTGGGTGCGCCAGGCCAGATGTTGCCCTCCGTCGACGGCGATCATCTGTCCTGTGACAGAACGCGCTGACAACAGATAAAGAAGCGCCCCGCATATATCGTCGGGTTCGGCGCCGTAACCAAGCACCGTCGCTTCGTTCTGGCGGGCCCAGTCGTCATCGGACTGGCGGGGGTTCTTCAGGGTGGGACCCGGACCAATAGCATTGACGCGCACGCCCTTGGCGCCGAGCCCTTGCGCGAGGGTTTTGGTCAGGGTGTAGAGCGCCGATTTCGAGGCCGTATAGGAGAGGAATTGCGGCGTCAGCTTGAGGACGCGCTGGTCGATCAGATTGACGATCAGGCTGTCCCTTGGCGCCTGGGCGGCGAAATCCTGCGCCAGTTTGACGGGGGCGCGCGTATTGACCTGCATGTGAAGGTCCCAGCTCTCGCGGGTCATGCTTTCTATGTCGTCATGCTCGAAGACCGAGGCTGAATTGACGAGAACCGACAGCGGGCCGAGCGCATCAGCGGCGCGCGCCGTCAGCATGCGCGTGTCTTCCTCTTTCGACAGATCAGCGCTGAGCGCGACGGCCTTGCGGCCTTTCGCTTCGATCAGCGAGACCACCTCGTCGGCGCCGTCTTTCGAGGCGTTGTAATGCACCGCCACGTCATGGCCGGCTTCCGCCAGCGTCAGCGCGAGCGCGCGGCCGATGCGTTTGCCTGCGCCGGTGACGAGCGCGGCGCCCGGCTTGTCCGCCGTCATGATTTAAAAGGCTCCTGCGTTCTGTGCGAGGAGGAGGATAAAGCCAATATAGCCCGCCGTGAACAGGAGGCCGGTGAGACGGCCGATGTTTCTGCGGGTCAGGACGAAAGCCGCCAGCACGATGGCGGCGAACGCCATCACGGGCAGGTCGAGGGCGCGGGACGCGTCGTCAAAGACGGCCGTGCCCGCAAGGCCCGCTGCGCCGCCGACCGCCAGAAGATTGAAGATGTTCGAGCCCACAACCCCGCCGATGGCGACATCCGATTTCTTGTGCAGGGCGGCGGCGAACACCGTGGCGAGTTCGGGCAGGGAGGTGCCGAAAGCGACGATGGTGAGGCCGATCAGCTCCTCGCGCACGCCGAGATAGGCGGCGAGATTGGCGCCGTTATAAACGAGGAGATGCGCCCCCAGCGGCAGGCCCACAAGACCTCCCGCGAGGAAGGCCAGGGTCTTCATATTGATCCCTGCGGCGTCCTGATATTCCTCCACCTCGTCGAGGATCGAGGTTTCTGCGTTTCCGGTCGCCGCGCGGATCCACATATAGGCGACATAGATCACGATGCCGGCGAACAACGCGGCGCCTGTGCGAAAGCCGATCTCTCCGGGCCCGTAAGCGGCGAATAGGAAGGCCGCCGTGGCGATCAGCATGATCACCGCATGTCGGCGCAGGCCCTGGACATGAGTCGCCACCGGATAGATGAGCGCCGGCACGCCGAGGACGAGAAAGATATTGGCGATGTTCGAGCCGATGATATTGCCGAGCGCGATGCCGTCATTGCCGGACATCACGGCCTGCACGGTCACAACCAGCTCCGGGGCGGAGGTGCCGAAGGCGACAATGGTCAGGCTGACGATGAGCGCCGGAATTTTCAGCGCCGCCGCAAGGCTGACGGCGCCGCGGACAAGAAGGTCGCCGGCGACCAGCAGGATAGCGAGGCCGAAAATGACGAAGGCGACCTGAGAGGCGATCTCCGGGACCATGAAACTCCTGGATTGTTATCGGGGCGTCCGGCGGGCCGAAAAAGGGCGGCGCTGTAAAGCGGCTTAGTCGGGCCGGCCTTTTTCGATAACATTCAGGAGGGCGAATGCGATAATAAAGGCCGCGATGATGGCGACTGCGGTCCAGCCTGGATTCATGATTTACCCCTTCTTCACGCTTTGGGCGCTCCTTATAGGGCCGCCCGGGCGGAGCGTCACCCCCTTTCCCGGCGGTCCCGCCCGGCCCGCGATTCGCGCGCAATAGCTTCAAATTTAGGAAAAAACCCCGTTCGTGCGGACATAGCTTCTTCATGTCTTGCCGCCACTCTTCCCGCAAAAGTTGCAGGGAGCGGGCGGGCAGAAAATGAAAAGCGACGTTTTGGAGAATCCGGTCAAGACCGCAGAGCGCAGAATGACCGAGCGGCGGTTGACCGAGCGCGTCAAAAACAAATGGGCGCGAATCGCCCGCGACCGCCTGCCAAGTCTGCGCCAGGTCGAGGAGCTTAATCTCGGGCCCGACCGCCCCTATTGTTTCGCGATCGATCTGCGGCTGTCGGATATCTTTCCCTATTTCATTTATATGGGCGACGAGATCGCGCGTTTTTCCTCGGCCTATCCGATGGGCGATCCGCGCCGGGAAAAGACATTGCTCGACGCCGCCATGTCCAAGATGGATGAAGCGGCGCTGAACCGGCATCCCGTGGAGTATTCCGACATCAAGAAACTCGACAACGGGCGCCGCGTCGCGTTTCGCAGCATCCTCCTGCCGGTCTCCGAAACCGGCGATAGCGTCAGTCATATTTTCGGGGCCGCCAAGGGCCGCATGCTGTAATCAGTGATGGTTAGCTGCGATTCCGTGCAAATTTGACCTAAATTTGCCCTATGCAAAAAATCATCAGCTTACGAACCTGTCATAGTCTGTTCTGTAACTAGCAAACGGGGCGGCGATGCTGAGCGACGTAGCGGAGCTTTTCGGGGGTGAAATGGCGGCGCCGGCGGCGGACCGCCGGCTGACCCGCAGACTGGTGGACGCCTGGGCGCGCGCGGCGCGCGGGCAGTTTCCAAGTTGGCAGGCGATGCAGGAGTCCAGTCTCGGCGACGACTGGAACTGGGTCTTCGCCGTCGATCTCGAAAAGAGCATCGGCTTTCCCTATTTCATCTATCTCGGACATTGTCTCGCCAAGCTCTCGGACGTGCATCTGAGCGGCGAGGCGGACTGGACCGTGACGCTGCTCGACAAGGCGACGACGGACATCTATGCGGCCGTCGCTTCCGAGGCGCCGCATTTCCGCGACGACGCCCTGACCCTGTGCGACGGGCGCCGGATCCTGTTCCGGTCCGTGACGGCGCCCTTGGCCGAAGACGGCGTCAACGTCACGCATATCATCGGCGCCGCGAACGGACGGCTCGCCGCCGAGGTCGATCCCGGCCTGAGGCTCGTGGAATAGCCTGACGGCGTCCTTGCAACGGCGCGATGAGACGCTAAGGGTGGCCCCCGCATCACTCCGCGAGGCCCCGTATGCCGCTCGATCTCGATTTCGTCCGCAGCCAGTTTCCCGCTTTTTCAGAACCGTCCCTGAAGGGGCAGGCTTTTTTCGAGAACGCCGGCGGGTCTTACGCCTGCAAGCAGGTGATCGACCGGCTGACGCGGTTTTACCGCGCGCGAAAGGTCCAGCCTTACGGGCCCTATGACGCCTCGCGTCTTGGCGGCGAGGAAATGGACGAAGCCCGGCGCCGCATGGCCGCGATGCTGAATGTCGACACCGACGAGGTGAGTTTCGGGCCCTCGACCACCCAGAACACCTACGTGCTGGCGCACGCCTTCGGCGAGTATCTGGCGCCCGGCGATGCAATCATCGTCACGGACCAGGACCATGAAGCCAATTCCGGCCCTTGGCGGCGGCTGGCGGAGAGAGGCGTCGAGATCCGCGAATGGAAGCTCGATCCCGAGACAGGGCATCTTCCGCTGGACGGCCTGCGGGCGCTGCTCGACGACAGAGTGAAGCTCGTCTGCTTTCCCCACTGCTCGAACATTGTCGCGGAGATCAATCCGGTGGCGGAAATCGCCGCGCTGGCCCATGAGGCGGGGGCGGTCATCTGTGTCGACGGGGTCAGCTATGCGCCTCATGGGTTTCCGGACGTCGAAGAGCTGGGCGCCGATATCTATCTTTTCTCGGCCTACAAAACCTACGGCCCCCATCAGGGGGTGATGGTCATCCGCCGCGCGCTGGGCGAGAAGCTGCCGAACCAGGCGCATTTCTTCAACGCCGATACGCTCTACAAGCGCTTCACGCCGGCCGGCCCCGATCACGCGCAAGTCGCCGCCGCCGCCGGCATGGCCGATTATGTGGACGCGCTTTACGCGCATCATGGCGGCGCCGGGGCGTCCGCGACCGCGCGCGCGAAGGCTGTTCACGACAAGATGCGCGGCCATGAGATCGCGCTCGCGCAGCCCTTGCTCGATTATCTCGCGGAGAAGAATTCCGTGCGCCTTTTGGGACCGCGCGAGGCGGAAAATCGCGCCCCCACCATCGCCGCCGTGCTGGAAGAGCCGGGCGCTGCGGTCGCCGCGAAGCTGGCGCCGCTCGGGATCATGGCCGGGGGCGGCAGCTTTTACGGTCTTCGCTGCCTTGAGGCGCAAGGGGTCGACCCTGCCCATGGCGCGCTTCGGGTCAGCTTCGTTCACTACACAAGCGAAGCGGAAGTCGCAAAGCTCATCGAGGCGCTCGACGCGACGATCTAGCTTTTGTCAAAGCCTTCAGACTAAGGCTGCGTCAGCATCGATGCTTTCTCAGTGACGATTTTTCTCAGCGCGGCGTGAATGAACTTGATGCGCGCGGTTTCGGCGACGTCCCTGTGCGTTGAAATCCAGAATTTTCGTGTCAGCGAAATCCGCTGCGGAAAAAGCTGTTCCAGCCCTGCAGACAGAAAGAACGGCAGCACGCCGACGCCGCCGCCATTTTTAAGGATCGCGCGTTGGGCGTGAATAGATGTGCTGGAAACGGTCGTTTTCAGATCGGGGTGAATTTCGTCGAGATAACGCAACTCCTGCGAATAGACGAGGTCTTCGATATAGCCGACGATCTGGTGCGACAGGAGATCAGCAATGCGACGGGGGCGCCCGCACCGTTCCAGATAGGACGGCGCCGCGAAAAGACCGAGCCGATATTCGGTCAGCGGCTCGACAATCAGGCGGGAGTCATTCGGTGCGCTCAAGGTCACCGCGATGTCCACCTCGCGAGTCGAAGGCGATAGAAAGCCGGCATTGGCGGCAAGCTCGATATTGAGGCCGGGGGCGTCCTTCAGAAGCAAGGGCAGGGCCGGGGCCAGAATTTCTCCGCCGAAGCCCTCCGAGACGCTGATTCGCACCGTGCCGGCGATCTGGGTTTGGGCGGCGGGCGTTCGAACCCTGGCCACCAGCGCCTCGATGCCTTCGCTGTCTTCGAGGATGGTTCGGCCGATCGCTGTCAGCTTCAGGCCTGAGGAGGAGCGCACGAAGAGCGTCGCCTTGAGCGCGGTTTCAAGCCGCGCAACCCGGCGGCTGACCGTCGCCACATCAGCGCCGGCAAGCCGCGCGGCGTCTGTAAAGGACCCGCTCCGGGCGGCGGCGATGAAAAATCTGAGATCGTCCCACTGGATCATGGTCAGCCTGTCGCCGCCTGCAAGCGTGCTTTGCAATATTGCAATTCACTTTTCGCAATTTTGTCGCCATGTTCCCGGAAAAGCAATACAAACAGGCGAGGCATTTCATGACGACCCACGGACATTTCATCAGCGGCAAGCATGTTGAGGGCGCGAGCGGTCGCGTGTCGGACATTTTCAACCCGTCCACGGGCGAGGTTCAGGCGCAGGTCTCGCTGGCGAGCGTCGCGGAAGTCGTGAAGGCGGTGGATGCGGCGGAAAAGGCGTTTCCCGCCTGGGCGGCGACCAATCCCCAGCGCCGGGCGCGGGTCCTCTTCAAGTTCAAAGAGCTTGTCGAAAAGGACATGGACAATCTGGCGAAGCTGATTTCCAACGAGCACGGCAAAATTCTGCCCGACGCGCGCGGCGACGTGCAGCGCGGGCTTGAAGTCATCGAGTTCGCCTGCGGCATTCCGCATCTGCAAAAGGGCGAATACACCGAAGCCGCCGGTCCCGGCATTGACGTCTATTCCATGCGCCAGCCGCTGGGCGTCGTCGCGGGCATCACGCCGTTCAACTTCCCGGCCATGATCCCCATGTGGATGTTCGGCGTCGCGATCGCCTGCGGAAACGCCTTCATCAACAAGCCGTCCGAGCGCGACCCCTCCTGTCCCTTGCGTCTTGCCGAGCTGATGATGGAGGCCGGCGCGCCGGAAGGGATCTTGAACGTCGTCAATGGCGACAAGGAGTCCGTGGACGCGCTTCTACAGGAGCCGCGGGTCAAGGCGATCTCCTTCGTCGGTTCGTCGGACATCGCCAATTACATCTACGCGGAAGGCGCCAAACACGGCAAACGCGTGCAGGCCTTCGGCGGCGCCAAGAACCACATGGTCATCCTGCCCGATGCGGACATGGAAAACGCCGTCAACAATCTCATCGGCTCGGCCTTCGGGTCGGCCGGCGAGCGCTGCATGGCGACGCCGGTGGCGGTGCCGGTGGGCGAGGGCACGGCTGAAGAACTGATCGCCATGCTCAAGCCCAAGGTCGAGGCGCTTCGCATCGGCCCGTCGATGTCTGAAGATTCCGACCTCGGCCCGCTTGTAACGGCCGCCCACAAGGAGCGCGTTTCCAATTACATCCAGATGGCGGTTGACGAAGGCCAGGAGCTGCTCGTTGATGGCCGTGAGTTCAAGCTTCAGGGCTATGAGAACGGCTTCTTCATGGGCGGCACGCTGCTCGACAAGGCCAAGCCCAATCATAAATCCTATATCGATGAAATCTTCGGCCCGGTCTTGCAGATCGTGCGCGCCAAAAACTTCGAGGAGGCGACGGCGCTCCCGTCCAACCACCAATATGGCAACGGCGTCGCGATCTTTACCCGCAACGGCGCTGCGGCCCGCGAGTTCGCGGCGAAGGTCAATGTGGGCATGGTCGGCATCAATGTGCCGATCCCGGTGCCGGTCGCCTATCATACCTTCGGCGGCTGGAAGCGCTCCGGCTTCGGCGACACCAACCAGCACGGACCGGAAGGCGTCCGGTTCTGGACCAAGATCAAGACCATCACCCAGCGCTGGCCCGAAGACGTCCAGGGCTCGGAATTTGTCATTCCCACGATGGATTGAGGCGGCGGCGAAAGAGGACTGAATGACGGTTCTTCACGGAAGCTGCCTGTGCGGCGCGGTCGAATTCGACTTTGAGACCGACGACCTCGCCGTCACAGCCTGTCATTGCGGGCAATGCCGGCGCTGGAGCGGGCATTACTGGGCCGTGGTGAAGGGCCCGCGCGCCGGGCTCTCTTTCGTGACCGGCGAGGACCGGGTCGGCTGGTTCCGGTCCTCGGACGCCGCCAGCCGGGGCTTTTGCCGGGATTGCGGCTCGGCCCTGTTCTGGCGCCGGGCTGAGGCCGGTCCCGCCGGGGAAATGATTTCCGTGGGGGCGGGCGCCATCCACGGTAATCCGCCGCTGAAGTTGACCCAGCACATATTTGTCGACGACAAGGGCTGCTATTACGACCTTGTGGACGAGCCGCCGCAAGGGAGCTCGCAAGCATGAGGAGCGTTGGCAGGGTGTTTGGCATTGAAGTCTCTGATATCGGCACGATGAGCGTCTGGGTGCTTTTCGCCGTTCTCTTCTTTTCGCCCTTCCTGCAGGAAGATTTCGGGGTCATCCTCGCCGCCGCCGCGTCGCTGGCGAAGGTGGCGCCGACGCCGTTCCTGATTATCGCCATCCTGTGCGGGCTTGTCGCATCGGACGCCTGGAAATACTGGATGGGCCGGCTCGCCCGGCGTTACGACTGGGCGCACCGCTTTGCGGAAAAACCCGGCGTTTCGGTGGCGGGCGATCTCATCCGCAAGGAATTCCTGCAAACTATGCTGACGGCGCGGTTCGTCCCGGGCACGCGCATCCCCACCTATATCGCCGCTGGCTTCTTCAAGGCCTATTACCCGAAATATGTGTTGACCCTGGTTTTTACGGCGTCGCTCTACATCGCCGTTGTCTTCACCCTGTTTCACACCATCGGCGCTGTCGCCGGGGAAGAAGCGGTGGTCTGGATGCCGGCGGTCGCGATCGTGCTGCTCGTCGCCTACATCCTGTTCCGCTGGCTCAATCACCGGCGCAAGCATGAAGGCGTGATGACGCCGCTGTCCAAGGAAATGGATCATCCCATGCCGGACATGCCGGGTTTTGAAGGCACGCCCTACGAAAAAGAAGAGCACGAAACAGAACAAAAAAAAGAAGAGGAGCAGTCGTAAATGGATTTCGCCCTGTCCGACGAACAGGAAGCCATTCAGGAAATGGCGCGTCGCTTTGCAGAAGACGAACTGGCGCCCCACGCGGCGGAATGGGACGAGCAGAAGCATTTCCCCGTGGACGTCATCAAGAAGTCGGCTGAGCTCGGGCTAGCCGGAATCTATACGCGCGAGGATGTGGGCGGTTCGGCGCTCGGCCGTCTCGACGCGGCGATCATCTTCGAGGCGCTTTCCGCCGGATGCACGGCGACAGCGGCCTATATTTCCATCCACAATATGTGTTCCTGGATGATCGACCGCTTCGCGTCGGAAGAACTGCGCCAGAAATACTGCCCGAAACTGACTTCCATGGAGATGGTGGCGAGCTATTGCCTCACCGAGCCGGGCTCGGGCTCTGACGCGGCGGCGCTCAAGACCAAGGCGGTGAAGGACGGCGACGAGTATGTGCTGAACGGCTCGAAAGCCTTCATCTCCGGCGCCGGGGTTTCCGATCTTTATGTCGT
>JAUIMC010000019.1 GCA_030433215.1 Alphaproteobacteria bacterium | reverse complement strand
CTGGCTCATTATGCGTTCTCCCGTTGACGGACGGTCCGCTGCTCGACGCGTTTTTCATGTTCGCCCTGAATGATGCGCTGCACGAAAATGCCCGGCGTGTGAATGCAGTCGGGATCGAGTTCCCCGAGCGCGACCATCTCCTCGACTTCGGCGACGGTCGTCTTGCCGGCGGTCGCCATCATCGGGTTAAAATTGCGGGCGGTCTTGCGGTAGAGGAGGTTGCCCTCCGGATCGGCTTTCCAAGCTTTGACGAGCGAAAGATCCGCGACAAGGCCAGTCTCCATGATGTAGGTCTCGCCGTTGAACTCCTTGTGCTCCTTGCCTTCGGCGATCAGCGTGCCGACGCCGGTCTTTGTATAGAAGGCGGGAATGCCGGCGCCCCCGGCGCGGCAGCGCTCGGCGAGCGTGCCCTGCGGGTTGAATTCGAGCTCCAGCTCGCCGGAGAGATATTGCCGTTCGAATTCCTTGTTCTCGCCCACATAAGAAGAGACCATTTTCTTGATCTGGCGGGTGTGGAGAAGGAGGCCGAGGCCGAAATCGTCGACGCCGGCGTTGTTCGAGATGATCGTCAGGTCTTTGACGCCGGAATCGCGCAGGGCGAGGATGAGATTTTCAGGGATGCCGCAAAGGCCGAACCCGCCGGCCATGATGGTCATGCCGTCGAATAGGAGCCCGTCCAGGGCTTCGGCCGCGTCCTTGCGAATTTTCTTCATGAAAGGCCTCCGAATTTGCGCCTCCGAGTAGCGCAAAAGCCGGGGGCCGTCCACATAACCGCGTCCATGAAAGCGGATGTTTTGGGCGCTATCGCGTCGCATCCGGCTCGGCTAGGCTGCGGGCCCATGACCGAATGGAAGAACCAGCACAAATTTTTCGTGGGACTGGGCGCGGCGGCGGCGCTCGGGCTCGTTTTCGCCGGCGTTCAGGCCGACCGCATGATCCGCATCGGCGCCGGCTACAAGGCCAAGATCGCCTGTTCGGAAGTCTTCGCCGCCGGACGCGGGCCCGGCCGGGTCCTCAGCGGCGAGTTCGAGGGCATGCCCGAGGTCATGAAACAGATCCGGGTCAGATATGACGCCGAGGCGAAAACCGTCCGCGCGCGCGGACCGCTGGGGCTGGGCCGCGCCCGCGCGGTTTATCGCGACGGCTATGGCTGCACGCTGGCGAACGCCGGGCGGGTGGCGCCGCTGCCGCCGGCGCCGGCGGGCTTCGCCGCCGAGCCCTGGCCCGAGGCGCCGCCGGTTTCCGGCAAGGCGATCCATCGCATCGATTACGGCGCGCTCGATTTCGCGCTGACGCAAGCCTTCGAGAACAACGAAGCGAACCATCGCGCCGTTCTCATTGCGGTGGACGGCAAGATCGTCGAAGAGCGTTACGCGGACGGCTTCGATGAGGAGACAGGCTTTCTCGCCTGGTCCATGGCGAAGAGCGTCACCGCGACGCTGGTCGGCGCGGCCGCGCGCCGTGATTTTCTCGATGTCGAGGACCCGGCGCCGGTTCCCGAATGGGAAGGCGACGAGGACAAGGCGGCCATCACATGGGACGATCTCCTGCGCATGCAGTCCGGTCTCGCTTTTGAAGAGGCGTATGACAAGCCGCGTTCCGATGTGAACCGCATGCTGTTCGAGAAGGGCGACGCCGGGGGCTTTGCCGCGCGCATGCCCGTCGAGCATGCGCCGGGCGAGGTCTGGTATTATTCGAGCGGCACGACCAATCTCATCGCGCGCACCTTGAGCGACGTGCTGGCGGATCAAGGCGTGACGCTTCACGCCTTCGCCCGCGAGGTGCTTTTTAAGCCTCTCGGCGCGGCGAGCATCGTGCTCGAACCCGATGCGGCGGGCAATTTCATCGGCTCGTCTTTCGTCTATGCGACGGCGCGCGACTGGGCGCGCCTCGGCCAGCTTTATCTCCAGGACGGCGTCTGGAATGGCGAGCGTTTGCTGCCCGAAGGCTGGGCCGATTACGTGAAAACCCCGGCCGCCGCATCGGATAATCAGTATGGGGCGCAATTCTGGCTCAATCTGGAAGGCGAGACCCGTCCGCGGTTTTTTCCCGGCGTCCCTGAAGAGATGTATTTCTTCTCGGGCCATGAGGGGCAGTATGTCTTCATCATTCCCGACAAGCGCATGGTGGTCGTCAGAACCGGCATGACCCGCGGGCGCTCCGCCATGGAGGCCGTGGCGCCGCTCCTGAAAGCTGTCTATGACGCGGTCGGCGACCCCGAGGCGTCGTGACGGAGCCCGATCTCGACCGTTTCGACGCCATGGCCCGCGCCGCTTATGGGCGCCTGCCGGCTGAGTTCCGCGCGCTCTGCGGCAATGTGGTGATCCATGTCGCCGAAGAAGCCGAGCCGGAAATCCTGCGCGAGATGGGGATCGCCGATCCCCTGGAGCTGTCGGGTCTCTTCGAGGGCGTGCCTTTCGGCGAGGCGGAGGATGCGCCGCCGAACCATGTCCATCTTTATCGCCGCGCGATCCTCCTGGAAGCCGTGGAGGAGGGGATCGGCTTGGAAGACCTTGTCACGCATGTGCTGGTCCATGAGATCGGGCATCATTTCGGGCTTTCCGACGAGGATATGCACGCTATTGAAGACGCGGCCGAGAATGAGCCTGCTGGCTAGCCAGCAAGGCCCGCAGAGGCGGGCGCTTCACATTTGCTCAAAAAGAGCATAAATGGGACCTATGACCGAGAGCCTTTCCATCGCCATCGCCCAGATCGCGCCCGTCGTCGGCGATATCGACGGCAATGAGGAGCGCATTCTGGCGGCGCGGCGCGAAGCGGCGGACGCGGGCGCCGATCTCGTCGTCTATTGCGAGCTGGTGGTCGCCGGCTACCCGCCCGAGGATCTGGTCTTGAGGCCGTCTTTCCAGCGCGCCTGCATGCATGCGGTGGAGCGGCTGGCGGCGGAAACGGCGGACGGGGGTCCGGCGATGATCGTCGGCGCGCCCTGGAAAGAGGGCGACGCGCTCTATAACGGCGCCTTTCTTCTCAACGACGGCGAGATCGCCGCGAAGCGCTTCAAGGTGCGGCTGCCGAATTACGGCGTCTTCGACGAGCCGCGCGTATTCACCCCGGCGCCGTATTATCCCGAGCCGACCGAGTTCAAGGGCGTGAAGCTTGGCCTGATGATCTGCGAGGATATGTGGCTGCCCGGCGCCGCCGAAGCGCTGGCCGCGAACGGCGCCGAGATTTTCATTGTCCCCCACGGCTCGCCCTTCCGCAAAACCGCGCTTGAAGAACGCGCCATGGCGGCGCGCGCGCGCGTAGCCTCCACCGACAAGCCGCTCATTTTCGTCAACCAGCTTGCGGGCCAGGACGAGGTTCTGTTCGAGGGCGCCGGCTTCGTCATGGATTCGGCGGGCGTCATGCAATACCGCATGCCGCAATTCGAAGAGGCGCTCGCGCTCACCCGCTGGAAGAAAGACGCTGCTGGCTGGGCCTGTCTCGAAGGCCCGCAAGCCGAATGGGTTGAGAAAGAAGAGATGATCTATCGCGCGGTCACCATGGCCGTGCGCGATTACGTCACCAAGAACCGCTTCAAGGGCGTCGTCATCGGCCTTTCCGGCGGCGTCGATTCCGCGCTCACCGCCGCCATCGCCGTTGATGCTTTAGGCGCTGACGCAGTTCACTGCGTGATGATGCCCTCGCGCTATACCTCTAAGGAAAGCCTTGAGGATGCGGAAGCTTGTGCGAAAGCCTTGGGCGTTGTCTATCGCAGCATTCCCATCGAACCCGGCGTCGAGGCGTTCGACGCCATGCTGGCGCCGGCCTTCGACAATCTCGCGAAGGACGTGACGGAAGAGAACATCCAGTCGCGCCTGCGCGGCGTCATCCTCATGGCGCTGTCGAACAAGTTCGGCGACATGGTGCTGACCACCGGCAACAAGTCGGAAATGTCCGTCGGCTATGCAACGCTCTATGGCGACATGAATGGCGGCTTCAATCCGCTGAAAGATCTCTACAAGCTCGAGGTCTTCGCGCTCTGCCGCTGGCGCAATGCGCATCATGCGGCGGAGCTGAAAGGGCCCAAGGGCGAAGTCATTCCCGAACGGATCATCACCAAGCCCCCCTCGGCGGAGCTGCGCGAGGACCAGAAGGACGAGGACTCGCTTCCCGCTTACGAGGTGCTCGACCCGATCCTCGAAATGCTGGTGGAAAAGCAGATGGCGGTCAAAGACATCGTCGCCAAAGGCTATGACGAAAAGGAGGTGCGCCGCGTCGAGCATCTCTTATATGTCGCGGAATATAAACGCCGCCAGGCGCCGCCGGGCCCGAAAGTCGCGGCGGTCAATTTCGGCCGCGACCGCCGCTATCCGATCACCAATGGCTGGCGGGATCGGTAGGACTGATGATGGCGATATGTCAAAGGAGGTAAGATGCCTTCAATTCAAGAGCTGAGACCTCTGCTCACCGAACCTAGAGAAGATTTGGGGACAGAATATAAGGCTTGGCTTAATTTAACTGAGAATGAAGGCAAAGCTATCGTCGCAAAAGCGGCAATAGCTCTCGCGAACCATGGGGGCGGGTTTCTAATTATTGGATTTGATGAAGTTGATGGGGCGCTCACATCTGTGGAAAAGCCTGTAGAGATACCAGAAGTAACGCAAGATCTCGTAAACTCAGCTATCCGCAGGTTTTCAAGCCCAGAATTTCATTGTGAAGTTTACAATGTTAGGCATCCAGTTTCCAACTTTAGCCATGTAATTATTTCGGTTCCGGGTGGCCTATCTGCGCCGGTGATGTCGAGGCGTGATCTTCCAAACATTATTTCTCAAAATCGGTGTTACATTCGAAAGCCAGGCCCACGCAGCGAGGAGCCTCAAACGGGTGAGGAATGGCGTACACTGATAGATAGATGTATTCGCGCAGGACGTGAGGATATGCTTGAGGCAATTCGCTCAATCGTTTCTGGGAAGGCTTTATTGGAAAATGTACCCGCTGGTGAGCAAGAAAAATTGCGAGCTTTTTGCGATGCTGGGCGGGAAAGATGGCAAGCTCTTGTTGAAGACTTGCCTAACGATGATCCAGCTCGGCTTTCAAACGGGTATTACGAAATGGGCTTCTCTCTAATCGGAGCTAACCGCATGAATGGTCTAGGAGATCTTCGAGAGAACTTAAATCATGCCCGCAGGATCAAGCTAACTGGCTGGACGCCTTTTCTTGATATGGGAACGCCAGAATGGGCCCCATATCCACACGAGAATTATATAGAGGCGTGGGTAGGGAGACCAGTGCCTGGGCACGATGGTTTTCGTGAGCCATCTGTCTGTGATTTCTGGCGAGCATCTCAAGAAGGCGATCTATATACTATTCGAGGTTTTTCGGAAGATGCTCCAGGGCTTTTCGTGCCGGCAGGAACAGCGTTGGACATTACCATACCGATTTGGCGTGTTGCTGAAGGACTACTATTTGCTTCGCGAGTGGCTGAACATGTGGGCGATGTGGAAGCAGTTGCAATTTTCATTAGGTTTACAGGCTTAGAGGGGCGGTCTCTCGCAAGCTTTACCGGCTTTAGAACAGTTTACGGAGAATATACTAGCCACACGCCGGAGGTGATAATGACTGGCGAGGCTTCTTTAGCGCAAGTCAGAGATAACCTTGCGGAAGTGTTGCATCAATTACTTGTCCCGCTCTACGAGCGTTTTAACTTTTTTGTACTACGCATGGACCTTATAGAGGCGCAGCTAGATCGGTTGAAAAGAAGGCTTCTCTAACCGCTCACCGCCTTCAACGCCTTCGCCAGCGCTAATGAATCCTCCGGCGTATTGTAAAGCGCCGGGGTGACGCGCACGCAAGACCCGGCCGCAACGCCGACGCGGTGGACGGTGAAGATGTTGAACTCGTCGAGGAGGCGTTTGGCGATCGCGGCGTTTTCCTCCGGCGTCGTCTTGCCCGCCAGCCGGAAGGACGTGATGCCGGCGTGGAGGCGCGGATCGTCCGGCGACAGGGCGTCGACGCGCGCGAGGCCGCGCACCGGCTCGACCCAGAGATTCCTCAGATAGGAAAAGCGCGCGGCCTTCGCCGCCGGCCCCACATCGAGATGGAATTTCAGCGCTTCGGGCAATGTTAAAATGGCGGCGAAATCCACCGTGCCCGTGTGAATGCGGCCCGCGACGCTGTCCTGATCGTAGTCAGGCGCGCCCGGATCGGGGCTGATGTCGGCGAGACGCCCTTTGCGGATATAGATCATGCCGGCGCCGATTGGCGCGCCGATCCATTTGTGAAGATTGTAGCCGACAAAATCCGCGCCGATGTCGTCGGCGTTGAAATCCATCTGGCCCCATGAATGTGCGGCGTCGACGATGCAGTCGACGCCGCGTCCGCGCGCCATGGCGACGATCTCCTTCACCGGAATCGCAAGCCCCGTGCGGTTGCTGATATGGGTGAGGAGGAGGAGCTTCACCGACGGATTGTCTTCCAGCGCCTTCTTATAGAAAGCGACAAGCCCGTCATGGGTGGAGGGTTCGGGGATCGCGACTTTCACGACCGCGCATTCGCTTTTTGCGGCGCGCCAGTCCATCATTGCGATCATTTCGGGATAATCGAGATCGGCATACATCACCGCCTCGCCGGGCTCGAGCTTGTTGTAACCGGCGATGAGACCCTTCAGCGCTTCGGTCGCGCCGCGGGTGATGGCGATTTCTTCCTCTTCGGCGCCGAGCGCCGCCGCAAGCTGCGCGAGGACGGCGCTATGCTCCTCGCGCCATGAGCGGCGCGCAAAATAGGAATTGTCGTGATTGACGCGCTTCACATTTTCCAGATAGCGCTCGGCGACGGGCCGCGCCATGACGCCCCAATAGCCGTTTTCGAGATTGATGACGTCTTTCTTGACGTCATAGGCTTTTGCGATGTCGCGCCAATAGGCTTCGTCGTCACTGGCGGCGCCGGCGGGCCTTTTGGCGGCGGCGCTTGCGGCGAAAGACGGCGCGGTGAGGGCGGCGGCGCCTTGCAAGAGCGTGCGTCTCGTGTGTTTCATGGGCGAGAGCCTAACACAGAAAGATCAGCCGGATAGCTCGAGGAGCAACAAACGCGTCATGACCGATCTCACCATCAGGAACGGCGATCTCAGTCTGACGGCATCCGTCTACGGCCCCGAAGGCGCGCCGGATGTTCTGTTCCTGCACGGCATTGCGGGCGCGCGCGACACCTGGGAAGAGGCCGCGCGCCGTTATGAAGACCGCTATCACGTCTGGACGCTCGATTTCCGGGGGCACGGCCACTCGGACCGCGCGGCGTCCTATCTCGTTGAGGATTATGCGTCCGACGCGGCGGCGATGCTCGACTTCATTCGCAGGCCGACGATTATCGTCAGCCATTCCCTCGGCGCCGTCGCGGCGGCTTCGCTTGCGCAAGCCCCGCATGACTATTTGAAGGCGCTGTTCTTGGAAGACCCGCCTTATTATTTCGGCGAGGCGGGGGCCTTCGAGAAGTCCGGCAACGCCAAACCTTTCGCCGCCGTCCAGAAATCATTGACGCAGATGCACGCGGCGGGCGCCGGGCTCGGCGAATATCTGCGGGTTGCCGGGGCCGCGCCGGCGCCGCAGGGCGGCACGCAGGCCGATCATGTCTCGGCGCGGCATCTGTTGAGCGCCGCCTCGGCGCTGATGCGTCAGGACCCTGCCTGCTGGGGCCCGGCGCAATCGACGGCGGTGTTTGAAAGCTTCGACGGCGACCGCCCGCTGAAAGTCCCCGCGAAAGTTCTCTGCGCCGATCCGTCCCTGGGCGCGGGCATGCTAGACGGCCACGAAAAGCGGTTCCTTGCGGCCAATCCCGGCGCCGAAGCTGTGGTTCTGGATGGCGCGCCCCATCGGATTCATGCGACAACGAAATTCCAGCCGCGCTTTTTCGAGCTGCTGGATGGGTTCCTGGCCGGGCAAGGCAAAGGCTGAGCGATCATGATCGACGCGCTGGGACTGATGCTGACGACGTTGCTCTGGTTCTGCCAGGCGTTTTTCATGATGTTCGTGAAACCGAGCGGGGAATGGCTCCTCGTCATTCCGTTCACCGGCGTCCTGGCCTTGTTGTGCGGCGTCTTTTTGTGGCTGCGCCAGGGGCGTCCGCAGCTTTATCTTTTGCTGTTCTCGCCCGCGGCCAGTCTTCTCATGGTCTTTATCGCCGGGCTCTTTCGCGGCAAGGCGGGCGGCGATGCAGCGACGCCCTTGCTGGTCGGCTTTCTGGCGGCGCAGTCCGTATTCCTGGCCTATGCGCTCTACCGTTATCGCGCATCATGGATGCCGGTCATGCTGTTCGCTTACGGGTTCTTTGTTTACGCGATCTTTTCGGCTTTCGTGGCGGCGATGGCGTTCACTGACACCTGGCTTTAGCCGGCATAAAAGAAAAGGCCGGGCGAACCCGGCCTTCTCCATCCCCCACGAAAGACGGTGTTAGGCGATTACGCGGCTGCGCTGCTTGCGGCTCGCAAAACCGAGGCCTGCAATGCCCGACAGAAGCAGCGGCAGGGCGCCCGGGATCGGCACGGCCGAAGTGATGAGATCCTGCGTGCCGCGCGCATGGAAGACGTCGAACGCGCTCGCGACATAGTCGCCGGAGATGATCAGCGCCCACAGGCTCTGGGCTTCGGAAAGGACATCCGCCGTGAAGAGTTTAAAGTCGCCGGCGGAGAGGTCGAAAGAGGTCGCGCCGTCTTCGACGATTTCCCAGATCACCGCCTGGGCGGCGGCGGCGGTGTTGGCGTTTTTGAGGGCGTGATCACCGGTCAGGAGATTGCCGTAAAGAATGCCGAGCGCCTGACGGTCGTCAGCGGAGGCGAAATAATCGGCGCCCGCGACGCGTTCATGATCTTTCGGCAGCGACAGATATTCCGACAGCTGAAGGCAGAAGGTGACGAAATCGGTCCAGCCGGCGCCCTCGTCGAATTGCAGGGAGAACGCGCCCGCCTGGACGGTGCGGTTCGACCCGTCATGCTGGATTGAGACGGAGCGGCCGAGGCTGGAAGCGAAGACCGAGCCGCCATTGTCCGGATTGTCCCGGACTGAAACGGTCGCGGCGCTGGCGGCGCTGGGCAGGGCCATGGCGGCGGCGAGGCCGGCGAGCCCGGCGAAAACTGTTTTAAGGCGCAACACTGTATGAACTCCTTGGCTTGGCGATGGGTGCTGTCTGGCCCCGTTGTTTCAAGAAGGAGGCCAGCCTCCTTAACGGCGGGCGGGCCCCCGCCGGGCCCGTTTGACCGGCGTTCGGGGAAGGGCTAAGGCGTCGCTTTCTCGAATGCTGGAAGCCCCATGACCGTCAAAGTCCGTTTTGCGCCGTCCCCCACCGGAAAAATCCATGTGGGCAATGTGCGCGCCGCTCTCTGGAACTGGCTTTTCGCCCGCAAATCCGGCGGAATTTTCGTTCTCCGGATCGACGACACCGACCTCGAGCGCTCCACCAAGGCCTTTGAAGACGGCATCCGCGCCGACCTCGCCTGGCTGGGCCTGACTTACGACGAGACCTTCAGCCAGTCCGCGCGGTTTTCAAGCTATGACGCGGCGGTGGAAAAGCTGAAGGAGGCGGGGCTTCTCTATCCCTGTTACGAAACCGCCGAAGAGCTGGACCGCAAGCGCAAGATCCAGCGCGCCCGGGGCCTGCCGCCGGTTTACGACCGCGCGGCGCTGGCCCTCACCGAAGACCAGATCGCGGCTTTCGAAGCGGAAGGCAGGAAGCCCCATTGGCGCTTCAAGCTTTCCCAGGGCCAGGTGAAATGGGACGACCTCATTCGCGGCGAGACGACCGTCGACACGGCGAGCGTTTCCGACCCCGTGCTGATCCGTGAAGACGGCATGTATCTTTACACCCTGCCGAGTTGCGTCGACGATATCGATTCGAACATCACCCATGTGATGCGCGGCGAGGATCACGTCACCAATACAGGCGTGCAGATCGAGCTGATGAAGGCGCTGGGCGGCGAGCCGCCGCAATTCGCGCATCACTCGCTTCTGGTCGGCGCCGACGGCGAAGGGCTGTCGAAACGGCTCGGCTCGCTCTCGATCGAGGCGATGCGCGAGGACGGGCTTGAACCGGCGGCGATCACCAGCCTTCTCGCCAAGCTCGGCACCGCCGATCCGGTGCTGCCGCAGACCGATCTTCAGGCGCTCGCCGACAGTTTCGACTTCGACCGCGTGGGCCGCGCCCCGGCGCGCTTCGACATGGCCGAGCTCGAGGCGCTGAACGCCAAGATACTCCATGAAACGCCTTACGACGCGGTCGCGGACCGGCTTGAACCGCTGGGCGTTTCCGAGGCGCTTTGGGAGGCGGTGAAAGGCAATATCACGCGGCTCAAAGACGCTGCCGAGTGGATCGAGGTGGTCGACGGCGCGGTCGATCCCATGATCGAGGATCCGGACTTCGCCAAAGCCGCCGCCGCGCTGGTTCCCGATCAGCTCGATGCGGATAGCTGGACGGCGTTCACCAATGCGGTGAAGGAAAAGACCGGCGCCAAGGGCAAGTCCCTTTTCATGCCCTTGCGGCTTGCGCTCACGGGCCGCCAGCGCGGACCGGAAATGGCCGCGCTGTTTCCGCTGATCGGATCGGAGAAAGCGCGCGCGCGCCTCAACGGCGAACGCGCCTAAGCGTTTTATGCGCGGGCGCGCAACATGCGCTTTTCCGCCGTCTCGAACACCGCTTCGACACTGTCGACGAAGATCAGATCATCGATCAGCAGCTTGTCGGCGAGTTCTTTTTCCACGAAGTGGTTGATGAGCTCGCGCAGCGGCGACCAGAAGCCGTTGATGTCGAGGACGATGATCGGCTTTTTGTGAAGGCCGAGCCGCGCCCAGGACAGAACCTCGACGAGCTCTTCGAGCGTGCCGATGCCGCCGGGCAGGGTGAGGAACGCGTCCGACTCCTCATACATCAGCATTTTGCGCTCATGCATGTTGTCGACGATCTTGTGATCGACGCCCTCAAGGACGCCCTCGAGCTCGACCAGAAAATCCGGGATGACGCCGAAAACCTTGCCGCCCGAGTCGCGCGCGGCGCCGGCGGTGGCGCCCATGAGGCCGAGCTTGCCGCCGCCATAGACGATGCGGCAGCCGCGGCGGGCTGCTTCCTGACCGGTCTGAATGGCGGCTTCTTTAAAAGCGGGGTCGTTTCCGGGCCGCGAGCCGCAGTAAACACATAATGATTTCATAATCTTACACGTTTCTTGTTGTTGGGGTGGCATTGTACGCGGATTTCCAGTTGGGTAAAGTGCATATAAAGCTTCCTGAAAAGCGTTAAGGAGCGGTTCTTGTGCGCATCGTCATCATTGTCCTCTTACTGATCGTTCTCGGTTTCATCGGCTGGAAAGCGGCCGAGCGCTTCAAGATCATCGAAGAAGAAACCCCCGCCGAAGAAACAGCCGCGCCGAGCGACCCCGGCGCCGCGGAGCCGGCCGAGGAAATCCCCGCCGAAGCCGCCTTGCCGAGCTTCGACATCGTGCGGGTCGACCGCTCGGGCTACGCCGTCATCGCCGGGCGCGCCAAGCCCGGCTCGGAAGTCACCATATACGCCAATGATGAAGAGCTTGCGAAGCTTCCCGCGGAGGCGGACGGCAGCTGGGTGATCGCCACCGATACGCCGCTCGACGCCGGCCCCGTGGAGCTCAGCCTTTCCATGGAGACCGAAGACGGGGTGACGGTCCGCTCCGAAGACACCATCGTCATCTATGTGCCGGAGCGCGAGGGCGATCTGCCGCTGGTCCTCAGAACCACGCCGGGCGGCGCCACGGAAGTGCTGCAGGAGCCGCGCGAACGCCCTGAAGGCCTTGGCCCCCTGTCGCTCGACGTCATCGACTATGACGATACGGGCGCGGTGATCTTTTCCGGGCGCGCGACGCCCGGCCGGATCGTCGAACTTTACATCAACCGCCAGCTTATCGGCCGCACCCCTGCGGATGAGAACGGGCGCTGGCGCCTCGCGCCGGAGGTGCAGATCGAGCCCGGCGTCTATCAGCTTCTGGCGATCCAGCTCGATGAGGAGGGCCGGCCCGAATACGCCATCGAGCTTCCCTTTGAGCGGGCGCGGCCGGAACAGATCGTGTTGCGCGACGGCAAGGTGATCGTCCAGCCCGGCAACAGCCTGTGGCGCATTGCGCGCCGCGCCTATGGCCAGGGCGCGCAATACACCGTCATCTATGCGGCGAATGCGGCGCAGATCCGCAATCCGGACCTCATCTATCCAGGTCAGATTTTCGACGTGCCGGAGTCGGGCGAGGAAACCGACGACGCGCCCGCCGAGGAAGACGCCAATTAGAGCGCTGAGGCCTTACGCGCTCGCGATTTTCTTTTTGGGATCGTAGAACGGTTTTTCGACGACCGTCGCGGGCCGCTCGTCCCCGTCGCACAAAACCGTCAGCGCCGCGCCTTCCGCGCTGTGATCCGTCCTGACCATGCCGAGCGCGATGTTCTTTTCAAGGCGCGGCGAATAAACGGCAGAGGTGATTTTGCCGAGCGTTTCGCCCTTCGCGGTCAGGGGCCAGTGTTTCTCATTGGGCCGAGCCAGCGGCGCGCCGCCGATCTCGAAGCCGGCGAGCCGCCGCGAGACCCCTTTGGCTTTGATGGCTTTCAGGGCGTCCTTGCCGATGAAGGGCGCATCCATGTCAAGATCCACGAGACGGTCGAGGCCTAGTTCGAAGGGGTTGGTCTCGATGTCCATGTCGGCGTGATAGGAGAGCATGGCGCCTTCGATCCGCCGGATCGTCGAGGTGTGGCCGGGCTTCAGGCCGAAGGGCTCGCCGGCGGCCATGATCATCTCCCACAGCTTGTCGCCCATGCGGTGATCCCTGAGATAGATCTCGTAGCCGCGTTCGCTCGACCAGCCGGTGCGCGATACGACGAGGGGAATGCCGTCGAGCTCGGTTTCGATCAGCCAGTAATATTTGAGCGTCTCGATATCGTCGCCGAACAGGGCCTTCATGATGTCGAGGGAGCGCGGCCCTTGTAATTGCAGCGGCGAAACGTCGGGCTCCCTGATCTCGACATTCAGCCCGGCATAAGCGGCGACGCCCTTCGCCCACAGCAATCCGTCGCTGTCGGCGAGCGACAACCAGAAATGATTTTCACCGAGACGCAACAGCACCGGGTCGTTGATGACGCCGCCTTCCTCGGTCGTCAGGAAAACATATTTGCACTGGCCGACCTTGCACTTTGAAAGATTGCGCGGCGTCAGCAGCTGCGTGAACGCCGCCGCGTCCGGTCCGGTGATCTCGACCTGGCGTTCCGCCGCGACGTCGCAGAGAATGGCGCGCTCAACGAGATTCCAGAAATTCTCCTCCGCATCGCCGTAGCTGCGAGGTAGATACATGTGATTGTAAACGGAGAACCCTGTCGCGCCCCAGCGGCGCGTCGCATCGAAAAAGGGGGACTGGCGAATTTGCGCGCCAAATCCGACGGAATTTGAATCTAAAATCATTATCGCGCCCTGACGTTGAAGTTTCGGGGTTCGGGCGAAAAGGCAACAAGAGACGCTGTGGATCAACCCCCCGCCATCGAACAAAGACGTGAAGACGGGGTTGTTGACAGTCCGGAAGCGTTATTTTTACAGGCGGACGGCGGTTTATTCCGCGGCGCGCGGAACGTCCGTATCGATCCGGGGCCTGTCGTCGGGTTTCATCCCGCCTTTGCCGCGGGAAATTTTCCGTTTCACCCAGCCGGCGGCGCCTGGAATGCGGTTGCGCAAGACGGTCGGCGCGGCGAGCATCACCGGCGTGAGGATCAGCGTCAGCACGGTCGAGAAAGCCAGTCCGTAAACGACGGCGGAGGACAAGAGCACCCACCAGTCCGAGGTCGTGGAGCCGTGCGTGACGGTGCCCGCGCCGAAATCTACATTGATCTCGAACACCATGGGCAAAAGGCCGAGAATGGTCGTCGCCGTCGTCAGGAGAACCGGGCGGACGCGCTGCGCGGCCGTGCGCACCACGGCGTCTTCAACGCCGAGGCCCTTGCGCCTTAGATATTGATAGGTGTCGATCAGGACGATGTTGTTGTTCACGACGATGCCGGCCAGCGCGACAATGCCGGTGCCGGTCATGATCACGGAAATGTACTGGCCGGTGATGGCGATGGACAAGAGCACGCCGAAGACCGAGAGGATCACCGCGCTCAGCGTCAGCGCCGCGTGATAGAAGCTGTTGAACTCGAGGAGCAGGATCATCGCGATCATGAACAGCGCCGCCAGCATGGCGTTCTGGAAGAAGCTCGCAGCAGCGGCGGTTTCCTCGTCGGCGCCGCGCATCACCCAGGTGACGTCGTCGCCGAGCGCGCCGCTTTCGAGCCAGTCCTTCAACAGATCGATGGCGCGGTCCTGGCTCACCGTATGGCCTTCGACATTGGTGTTGCCGTTCGCCTTGACCTCGATGATGCGCGAGCCGTCGCGGCGCGTGATCCGGTCGACCTGCTGTTTCGGCGCGACGGTGACGAAATTCGACAGCGGCACGGAGCCCTGGGGCGTTTGCACGCGCACCTGATCGAGCGCGAAGATATTGCGGTTTTCTTCCGGATAGCGCACGCGGATGTCGACTTCGTCGTCGGCGTCCTGGGGGCGGTATTTGTCGACGAGAAGGCCGTCGGTCACGAATTGCAGCACCGCGCCCGCCTGCTGCACGGAAAGCCCGTAGCGCCCTGCGAGCGCGCGGTCGATTTCGACTTCCCATTCGATGCCGGGAAGCGGCAGCGTGTCTTCCTGGTCCATATAGGCCTGGACTTCGCGGCCGTCGATTTCGATCGTCGCCCCGTCCATGAAGGCGCGCGTCTTTTTCGCGGCGGCGACCATGGCCTCGAAATCCGGAGAGGAAATTTCCAGCTGCGCATCCTTGCCGACATCGGGGCCGGGCGCGCGCTGGCGCACTTCCACATGAACGCCGGGCACGCCCCGCACCATCTCGCGCAGCTCGTCGAGCACCACAAAGGAATGCTCCCGCTTGGTGTAGTCGACCAGCGTGATGCCGACCTGGCCGATGGTCTCCACGGGCATGTCATTGCCGCGGGCGAGCTCCGAGCCGGTCTGGAGATAGATATGCTTGATCGCCGGATGGTCTTCGACGCGCGTCGCGACATCCTTGACGATCTCGATGCGCTGATCCGCCGACAGGTTGCCCCGCGCCAGCACCAGCACGTTCATCTGGTCGTCGTCATTGCGGATGAAGAACTCGACTTCCGGCGCTGCGGCCATGAAGGACGAAATGCAGATGAACATCACGCCCGCGGCCGCGGCCATCACCATGAGCGGGCGCCGGACGAGTTGCTTCAGCACTTTCGAATAGCTGGCGATGGGCCCGTCGAGGGTCGTCGGATCGATCTCGTCGACCTCGTATTTCTTTTCCGGCTTCTCCGTCTTGCCCTTGAGCTTGAACTTCTTCTTCGCCCAGTCGGGAATGGCGAACAGCGTGCCGATGACGGGCAGGAAAATCAGCGCCACCAGAAGCGATGAGAGCAGAATGAAGATCAGGGTGAGCGGCAGGAATTTCATGAACTCGCCCACCGTGTCCTTCCAGAACAGGAACGGCACGAAGGCGGCCAGCGTCGTCGCCGTCGAGGTGATGACCGGCCAGAACATGCGTTTTGACGCTTCGAGATAGGCCTCGCGCCGGGCCGCGCCTTCGGCCATGCGCCGGTCGGCGTATTCGACGATGACGATGGCGCCGTCGACCAGCATGCCGACCGCGAGGATGAGGCCGAACATCACCATCATGTTGAGCGTGTAGCCGGAGACGGCGAGCAGGAGGAAACCCATCAGGAAGGTTGAGGGAATGGCGATGCCGACCATCAGCGCCGATCGGAGGCCCAGCGCCGCGACCACCACGATCATGACAAGCAGCACTGCGGTCATCACCGAGGCGGTGAGGCCTTCGAGGCTGTCTTTGACGAAGGTGGACTGGTCGCTGATGAACTCATAGCGGATCGTCGCCGGCCAGCTTTGCGCATCCTCTTCGATGACGCGCCGCGCTTCCTCGATGGTCTCGACGATGTTGAAACCGGAGCGCTTGGAAATTTCGACGCCGATGGCGAGGTCGCCGTTGAAGATGGCGTAGCCTTCGCGGTCCTTGAAGGTCCGCCGCACGGACGCGACGTCGCCGATGGTGAGGACATTCTCGCCGCTGACCCTGACCGGGGTCGCCGCGAGGTCCTGCGCATTGCGCACGAGGCCCGGTGCCTTCACCGTGAAGCGCCCGTCGCCGACATCGACGGAGCCGGCGGTCACGAGCTGGTTGTTGGAGGTGACGGCGTTGAGGACCTCGAATTCGGTGAGCCCGTAGGACTCGAGCGTTTCCGGATCGACGATGACCTCAAGCAACTCCTCGCGCGCGCCGGTGAGCCGCGCTTCGAGAACCCCGGAGATGCTTTCAAGCTTGTCCTCTAGACGCTGCGCGATCTGGATCAGCGAGCGCTCCGGCGCGTCGCCGTAAATGATCGTGGTCAGGATCGGAAACTGCGTCTGGGCGTTGAATTCCTGGATCAGCGGTTCTTCGGCGTCGTCGGGGTATTCCGACTTGGCGCGGTCGACCGCCTCGCGCACGTCGAGCACCGCCTGGTCGATGTCGACGGTGGGCTGAAATTCGAGAATGAACTGCGCCGCGCTGTCATAGGCGAAGGCGTCCATCTGTTTCAGGCCCTCGACATTTTGCAGTTCGAGTTCGGTGGGCCGGAGCAGCAGGCGCTCGCCGTCTTCGGGCGAAATGCCGGGCAGGGGAATGGTGACGCCCACAAACGGCACGGGCACGTCCGGGTCGCCCTCGCGCGGGATGGTCTGGTAGGCGACGAGGCCGAAAAACACCATGACGACCAGCGCCGTCATGACGACGCGGGTGCGCGAAAAGGCGGCGTCGATAATCGAGGTCATGAGTCAGCCTCGTCAGCTTCGACGGCGGCGACCTCCTGGCCTTCATTCACGTAAAGCTGGCCGCTGGTGATCACCCGCACGTCGCCGGAAAGGCCGGCGACCCAAACCCCTGACGGCGTTTCGCCGATCAGCCGCACCGGCTTGAAACGGACGATATTCCCCTCATCGAGGGTTCTCAAGCCGATATCGCCTTCGTCGTTGAGAACGAGCGCGGCCCGGGGCGTGCGGTGGGCGCTGCGCTCCTCTGCGAAAACCGTGAATTCGGCGGTGACGCCGTCGCGCAAGGTCCCGTCCTCGTTCGGCACTTCAAGCTCCACATCGAAGGTGCGGGTCGCGGGCTCGGCGCTGGTCGCCACGAAGCGGACGACGCCGTCGATGCTTTCGCCGGTGGCGAGGCGCGCGCGGCCGCGGTCGCCTTTCCTGATTTTCGCGACGTCGCGTTCCGAAACTGCGCCGACGACGAGGAAAGGCGAGCGCTGAATGACGGTGGCGCAAGGGTCGCCCACATTCATGAAGTCGCCGAGTTCAACATGGCGTTCGTCGAAAACGCCGTCGAAGGGCGCTTTGATTTCGGTTTTCGCCAGTTCGGTGCGAGCGCGCTCGAGCTGCGCCGCCGCCTGATCGAGCACCGCTTTCGCGGAGGCGACGGCGGTTTCAGAGCGGAAGCCGTCCTCGCTCAGTTTCACGGCCGCGTCATAATCGAGCTTCGCCTTGGCGCGCGCGGCGCGGGCTTCGGCGAGCTGGGCCTGGCGCGCGTCCACATTGAGCCGGCACAACACCTCGCCCGTGGAAACGAGCGCGCCGAGTTCGGCGGGCGTTTCGGCGACGGCGCCGCTGGTCTCGGCCCTGACGATCACCTTGCGGTCGGCCTCGGTGCGTCCGCGCACGGTGACTTCATCGCGCCAGTCGCGGGGCGAGACGGTTTGGTAGATGACGGTAAACTCTTCCGGCGCGGCGGCCTGCGCCTCCTCGGAGGAGGGCGCGCCGCCGAACAGCCCCTTCACCAAGAAGTAAAGAACGATGAGCGCGACAATGACGCCGGCGAGCTTGACGGACTGGGGGACGTTCATGGATGCCGGCTCTGGGTTAAGATGGATAATGGGACGTTAAAAGCCATTCAGTGAAGAAAGTCTTCACGGGCGTTTATACTGGTGAGTTTACAGTACGCCTTCAAGCGCAAAGGCCGAAAATAGCTGTCATTTGCAGCTTTTCGGCAACGCTTTTCGGCGACGGATGCAAGCGCGGGCGGGCGCAGAGCCCGCCCTCGGCGTCAGTAATACTGGTTCGGCATGAAGGCGGAGGGCGCCTTGTTGAGCACCGTGCCGATAATATTGGACTTGCCGAGGATGCGCTTGGCTTCCTTCAGTTCCTGGGTGCGCGTCTCGCCGCTGGCGGCGACCACGAGAACGCAATCGACCTTCGGCAGAAAGGCGAGGGTGTCGTCGCATCCAAGCAGCGGCGACATGTCGAAAATCACCGCGCGCGAGTCGAACTCGTTGACGGCCGTATCGATCATTTCATCCGCGCGCGAAGAGGTCAGATGTTCGGCGCCCCGGCGCGTGACCCGCTCATTGGCCGCCAGGATGACGTCGGACAGGCCGGGCCGCACGGCGACGTCGCGGAAGCTGCATTTGCCTTCGAAGAAATCGAGCACCGAGGGCGCGTTCTTGATGCCAAGATAGCGGGCGACGCTGGGCCGGTAAAAATCGAGATCGATGAGCGTGGCGCGCGAACCGGCCTTGGTGCTGAGCGCGATCGCCAGATTGATCGCGGTCACGGTCTTGCCGGCGCCGGAGCCCGGCGAGACGACCGCCATGGTTCTCCAGCCTTCCGCGTCCATCCGTTGCAGGATGCGCGTGCGCAACACCCGGTAGGCGTTGAGGACCGGATCCTGTTCATTGGCGATGATGCGGTTGCGGGCGAAATGTTCGAGATCGCATTCGACCTCGGGAAGACCGAGATCGTCGCTGACGGCGGGCGCCGGCGCGCGGACGGCGCGGGCCGCCGGGGCGCCGGCGCCGGCCCGGTATTTTGCGGGCTCGGGGCCCGGCTGCGCAGGCGCAACGGCCGTCTCGACCGACGGCGCGTCGGGGCGATGGCCTTCTCTTTTCTGGCGGGCGCGGGTGACCGCGTTGCGAATACGATCCATGAGAACGCTTTACCCCGGGTTCCTTGTCAAACAGTTCATAGCGCGGGCTCCGGTTCCGGCGGCGCCAGCTTTGTGCGTCGGCGGAACAGCTTGCCGGTGACGGAGCCGAAGAAGCGGCGCCAGGGTTTTTCCTTGTCCGCTTCGCTGTGGATATAGGGAATGACGGCGATCGGCTGCGTTTCGATAATGCCCGTCAGATGCGTGCGGCCGCGCAGCTTGGCCTGCAACAGCTCCATGCCGAGCGCCGCGGCCCCGCCGGCGCCGAGCGCCGCGAAAATCGCCAGGACGGTCAGTTTCGCCCGGTCCGGGCTTGAGGGTTTGTCCGGTTGCAGCGCCGGTTCGAGGATCGAGAATTTCTCCGCCTGCTGATTTTCCTCGAGGTTTTCGGCAAGCTGCGCATCCTGCTGTTTCGCCAGAACGTCCTGGTATTCCTGGAACAGATTGTCGTAATCCCGGCTGAGGCTGGCGATGCCGCGCTCGACTTCGGGCGTGCGCGAAATGCGTTGCTCGAGGTCGGCGATCTGCTCCATCGACTCGACGGTCTGCTTGTTCAGCATTTTGATGCGATTGTCGATCACCGCAATGCGTCCTTCGATCTGAACGCCGGAAAGGTCCGAGGCGCCTTTGCGGGTTTCCTCGGTGATGCGCTCGCTCAGCGCGTTGCGCGCCGCCTCGACGTCGGCCTCGGCGGCGGCGATCGCTTCCGGGTCCGGCGTTTCGGCCCGTTCCGCTTTGGTCAGTTCGTCTTCGGCGGCGACAAGACTTTCGCGCAGGCGCTGGATCTCGGTGCTCGGCGCCATGCGCGCCTTGATCGACGCGATCTCTTCGCGCTTGGCGACGACGGCCGGGTAATTGTCGCGATAGGTGGCGCGCAGGCGCGCCAGCTCGGCTTCGAGACGCGCCATTTCCGCCGACATGCTGCTGTCGCCGCTGGCGCCGCTGATCAGTTGCGTTTCAAGGAAGCGGCGTTCTTCCTCGAGCTGCGAGATCGAGGATTCCGCGCTGTTGAGGGCGTTGCGCGCGCGGTCGAGCATGGTCAGGTGCATGTTCAGATGCTCGGGAAGCGCCTCGCTGTTCTGTTGCTTGTATTCAGCGACCCGTGCTTCCATTTCGGCGACCGCATTGCGCAGGCGCCCGGCTTCCTTTTCGAAAAACTCGGTCGTGTTGGAGGCCCCCGCCGTACGCGAGCGCACATCTTCATCCAGGAAAAGCGTCATGAATTTGTTGGCGACGAGAAACGCGTTGCGCGCCTCGCGGTCCGTATAGGAGACGGTGAACGCGATGGTGCCGTCGCGACTGCGGTTGCTGCGGCCGGACGCGGTGATCACGTTAACCCGCAGCCTTTCGCGCATCAGGGCCGCGCGCTCGCTTTCCGACAGGCCGAGCGAGCGGGGGAAGAGATCGTATTCGTCCGCCACTTCCAGAAGGCGGTTGCGGGTCATCACCCGCTGGCGAATGGTCGAAATCCGCTCCTGGGCGTAGGCGTTGACCGTCGAGCGGACGAGGTCCGTGGGGATTTGCTGGGATTCCACAAGGATCGTGCCCTGGGCGGTGTATTTCGCCGGCAGCAGCATGACCGCGATCACGCCCAGGGGCGCGAGAACCAGCACCGGCAGCAGGAAAGACAGGAAACGCCGCCGCAGAATGATCAGCGCGTCTTCGATCGAGAATTCTTCACCCATGGTCCCTGTATCCGTTTTCTGGGTCCGGTTTCCGGCGCCGAGCCTGTCGAGCCGTGTCTATCCGGGACGGCCCGCCGCCCCGGTCCGGCGGTCTTTCGCATTCCTTCGGCCCCGGATGGCGCCGACCCCCTCCAGTTGCAAGACCTGCGCCGTTTTCGCAAGGGCCAGCCGAAAGGTCGCAGCAAGGGATTTCCGCCGCGCGGCAAGAGTTTAGAACAGGAAGGGGCGAGAAATAAGGCGCCCGGGCGATTTCGTGTCGCGGGGGCGGGGCCCTTGCGGGCCGCCCGCGCCCTGCGCCCGGGGGCCTTAATCGTAATCGTTCGGGTCGAAAGCGCGTGTCGCGGGCGCGTCCGCGGGCGGCACGTAAGGATCGAGCATCGGATCGATCTTGTTCATGAAGCCGAGAAGGCGAGCGTCCGCGGTCTCCATGGTCTCGTTCTGGCTGACCGGCGTCATGATGCGGATCATCGCCCCGTCCGTGCGGCGAAGGCGCACGGCGTCGAAGATCAGCAGCGCCTTCATGACGAACTCGTTGGCGATCCGGCGGCTGCGCTGGTCGTACCAGTAATAGAGCAACTGCCGCGCGCCGCGGTTTTCGATGACAATGCGATTATAGTGGAAGCGCGATCCGTCCTCGAGCGTGACCGGCTGAACCTTGTGGTCGACGATCTGCCAGCCGCCGCCGGGAATGCACTGGCGCGGCGAGTGCCAGCTATGGCCGTGCCGCTGCATGTCCAGATAGGCGATATAGAGGTTGAACTGCTCTTTTTCCGGGCTGGTGAGGTTGGTGATGAGATAGTCGTCCGCGCCAAGGACGTCGACCGTGGCGCTGTCCACATGCTGGACGTCGTTCCGCCAGCCTTCGAGCTCGTAAGGCAGGCCCGCGAGATCGACCCGGTCGGGCACGCGCAGAATGTTGGAAATGCCGAAATGCACATAGGCGCCGGCCGCCGCGAGAAGCGCGATCGAAACGCCCGCATGCAGCATGAAGCGGTCTTTGGTCCAGACGCCGGCGTCGCTGCGCGGCTCGATATCGGGCAGGCCGAGGAGATCCGTGAATGATTTGTTGCCGGAAATCCGGGCCATCAGCGCGATCACGCCGAACAGCAGGGCAAGACAGAGAATGAACACCACCCAGCCTTCGAACATGTGGATGAAGCCTTCCGCATGCTCGGGGCCGAAGCGCTGGACGAGGAGGCCCGTCACCGCGATCCGGAAGCTGTTCATGACGATGGTGATGGGGATCGTCGACAGGAACACGATCGCCCGCTGCCACAGCGGCGCCTGGAAAAGATAGGCGGCCAGAAAGCCGAGGCTCAAAAATGGAAACAGATATCGAAGGCCCGAACAGGCTTCCGCGACCTGAAGCTTGTAATCGCCGAGGTCGATGATGTTGCCGGACAGGAAAACCGGAATTCCCAAGAGCTCGATCATCGCGACGCCGAGCTGCGAAGACCATAGCTGGAACTGCTGCGACAGCACCGTGATCACCCAGTAAGGCGGCGGCACCATGAACAGCATGAAGCCGATGGGCAGCAGCGTCAGCCAGAACACCCGCCATCCGCCGAGGGCCAGCGCTAGCGACGAAAACAACAGGATCATCGCAAGATGCTGAAAGATCATCAGCGAGGTGACGGTCAGCTCGGACAGGACGAGAACGATGGCGGACACCGCGACCCCGGCGACGCCGAGCAGGACGGGCTTGCCGAGGCTGCCGCGCAGGGCCTCGCGCCGGGCCCAGATCATCCAGCCCGCAATCACCGGCAGGAAATAGCCGTGGCTCAGCTCCTGCTGTTCGCCCCAGCGCTTGAAGAGGTTTTCAATGCCGCCCCAAAAAGCGAAGGCGGCGACGGCGGCGAGCGCGGCGACCAGGTAAAGCGGTCGCGGATTGAAACCTGCGCCGGAAGGGCCTGCGCCAGTTTGGATGGTCTGGGCGGTGCTGGTGTCGGACATATCGGACGGATGTTTCCTGCTGATCTGAAGGCGGTTTGTTGATGCGCCTTCCGCGTTCTCCCTGCGCGGATTGGCCGGTCTGCTGCTGTATAAGAGCAAAATCGGCGCCGCAGATCATTCGCGTCTGGGGCCCCGGAAGTAAAGGCCTCAAAGGATAAAATTGGCGTGGGTTCGTTAGGAATGCGCCGGGGCTTTAACCTTAACCGATTTTTGTGCGAAATTTCGTTCCGGCGGGCGGCCGGGCCCGGCCAGAACGCCCTTTTCCGGCCGCCGGCCCGCGTTTTCGGGGGCTGCCGGGGTAAATAAAGCCTGCAGAACACGCAAAGCGTGAATTTGGCCTGTCCCTTGCTGAGAAGACGCTGCTTGAAAGCGCATCGGGGGGTTTACCCTGCAACGGGTTTCGAACCGAGACGCTCTTAACTGGTTACTGACGGAAAGCGGCATTTTAATGAGTATGACGGACCCTCTCGCCCCTCAAGAGCCCCGGTTTGACACGCCGGCGGGCGCGGGCGCCGTCGCGCCCCTGCGCCGGGACGATTTCGATCGCGACGTGTGGTGCCTCATGGGCCTGGCCGTCGACGCTGCCGACATCACCCGCGCCGTCGCGGAGATCGACGACGCCGCGCGCAGCGGCCGGCCGCTCTCCTTCGTGACGCCGAATGTGAATTTTCTGGTTCGCGCCATGAACGACCCCGCGGCCCGGCGCGAAATTCTGAACGCCGATCTGAGCCTCGCGGACGGCGCCCCGCTGGTCGTCATGGCGAAACTGCTGGGCGTGCCCGTGCCCTCGCGCGTCGCGGGCTCCGATCTTTTTGAAACCCTGCGCCGCCGGCCGGGATTTGCGGGCCGGCGTCTGAAAGTGTTTTTCTTCGGCGGGCGCGACGGCGCGGCGGAAGCGGCGCATGACGCGCTCAACCGGGAGCGCGGCGGCGTTGAATCCGTCGGCTGGATCAATCCCGGTTTCGGCGATGTGGAGACCATGAGTGCCGACGCGGTGATCGACGAGATCAACGCGGCCGACGCCGATTTTGTCGTCGTCGCGCTCGGCGCGGCCAAGGGGCAGGCCTGGATCGACCACAATCGCGAGCGGCTTTCAGCGCCGGTGATCGCGCATCTGGGCGCCGTTGTTGATTTCACGGCGGGCGGCGTCGTCCGCGCGCCGCAATGGGTCGCCAAGGCCGGACTCGAATGGCTGTGGCGCATCAAGGAAGAGCCGTCCTTGTGGAAGCGGTATTATAAAGACGGGCTCGGTCTCCTGCGGCTGGCCCTGACCGGCCTGGCGCCGCAGCTCGGCCGCGGGCGGATCGCCGCCGCCGCTGGCGAGGCGAGGGCCGATCTTGAAGCGGCGCCGGCGGAAACCGTGATCCGGCTCTCCGGAGATCTCGGACGCCAGCAGCTCGGGCCCGTGCGCGACGCGTTTCGCGCCGCCGCCGCCCGCGCCATGCCTGTGCGGCTGGATTTCAGCGCGGCGGGCGGCGTCGACCGCGCCTTTTTGGGACAGCTTTTGATGTTGGAAAAGCATCTCGGCCGTCACGGGGCGGAAATTCGCATCGCCGGAGCGAGCCGGCGCGTGAGCGCGCTGCTTGCCGCGAACGCCATGCGCTACGCCGCTGCGCAGCCTGCCGCGGTCTCCCGCGCAGACGCTGCATCCGCCCGTAAGGCGGTGGTTTAAAACAGGATTTCATTGTAACGGGGCCGCATTAGTGGCACATCAACGGTTCTTGAGGAAAAGGGTGGAGAACATGACGGCATCAACAAAAACGTTCACAAGTGCGGCGCGACGCTCGCGGGTTTCGCGGCTGGCGGCCGTCTCTCTCCTGGCTTTGAGCGCGGCCTGCGCGTCGCCGGAGCAAAAGGTTGAACGTTATTCGCAGGAAGCCGGCGAATATCTGGAGGAAGGCGATCTCACGAGAGCCTATATCCAGTATCAAAATGTTCTGAAGATCGACGAAGAAAACGTCCCCGCCTTGCTCGGGCTCGCCGAGATCGCCGAGCAGCGCCAGGACTTCCAGGGCATGTTCGGCTATCTCCAGCGCGTGCTGCGTCTCGATCCCAATCAAGTCGACGCGCATGTGAAGATCGGCAAGATCTACCTGATCGGCAGCGACGAGACGACGGCGCTGGAAGAAGCCGAAAAGGCCCTCGCACTTGCGCCCGATAGTCTCGACGCCAAGGCGCTCAAGTCGGGCGTGCTTTTGAAAATCGGCGACAACGCCCAGGCGGTTGAGCTGGCGCGCGAGGTGCTGGCCGAAGAGCCCGCCCATCCCGAAGCGGTGACCGTCGTCGTCACGGATCTCATGTCGGACAATGAGCGCCAGGCGGCGCTTTCCGAGCTTGACGCGGCGCTCGACATCAATCCGCAACTGGCGATGCTGCAACTGTTGCGCATCTATGTTCTTCAGAGCCTCGGCCGCACCGATGATGTGCGCGACGCCTATGCCCGGATGATCGATCTCTTTCCGGAGCAGACCGCCTATCGCCGGGTTTACGCCGGCGAGCTGATCCGCCGCCAGGAATTCGCCGACGCGCGCGAACAGCTCGAGGCGGTGGCCGAAAAAGAACCCGGCAATCTCGAGGTCAAGATGGACGTGGTCCGCGTCATCAAGGCCGGCGAGGGATCCGCCGCCGCCGAAGCCAAGCTTCAGGACTATATCGATAACGATCAGGAGAATGTGGATCTCAAATTCGCGCTGGTCGATTTTTACCTTGGCGAGGAGACGCCCGAAAAGGCGCGGCAGCTTCTCGATGACCTCGCCGGCAGCGACGACATCGACGTCTCCCTGCGCGCCAAGAACAAGCTCGCCAGCGTGCTCATGGCGGCCGGCGACAAGGACGGCGCGCGCGTGCTCACCGACGAGATTCTCGAAGCCGACGACCGCAACACCCAGTCGCTGCTGCGCCGCGCGGCGTTCCAGGTTGAAGCCGAGGAGTATGATCAGGCGATCGTCAATCTGCGCACCGCGCTCGACAACAGCCCGGACACCTACCAGGCGAATGTGCTGATGTCGGCCGCCTTCGAGGCGCAAGGCAACACGGCCTTCGCCCAGGCCGAACTCGCCAAGGCTTTCGAAAACAGCAACAGAGATCCGGGCGTGGCGAACCATTTCGCCAGGTTCCTTCTGCGTCAGCAGAATCCGGACCGCGCGGAAGACGTCCTTCTCGACTCGCTTTCCGCGCATGAAGCCGACATGGACAATCTCAAGCTGCTCGCCTCGATCCGCCTTTCGCGGCAGGATTGGCGCGGCGCAGAGGAAGTCGGCGAGATGATGGAGCGCTCCGGCGGCGAGGAGGACTTCGCCTCCAACCTCAAGGCTGCGGCCTATGTCGGTCTTGAAGACTATAACAGCGTCATCGACACGCTGAACGAGCGCCAGGCCGACGAGCCGCTCGACACCCAGCCGCTGGCGGCGCTGGTCAACGCCTATATCCGCGAGGGCCGCGAGGACGAAGCCGAAGCCATGCTCGTCCGGATGCTGGAGACGGATGCGGACAATTATCCCGCGCTCATCCTGCTGGCCCGGGTCTACAGCGCCCAGGAGCAGGAGCAAAAAGCCGAAGAGACGCTGCTGAAGGCCACCGAGGCCAATCCCGGCCGCGCCCAGGCTTATGAAATTCTCTACCGGACCTATCTCGGCCGCGGAGAACAGGACAGGGCCGCGGCGCTGATCGAGCGCGGCCTTGACGCGGCGCCCGACAACGCCGCTCTCAGGGTTTACAAGGCGGACGTGCTCCTCTCGCAAGGCAAGCGCGAGGAAGCGCTCGACCTTTACGCCGAGCTCATCAAGGTTCGCCCGAACGACCGCATCATCGCCAACAATTTCGTCAGCCTGTCGAGCGATCTGCGTCAGGACGAGGCGAGCGTCGCCAGGGCTCTTGAAATCGCCGAGGTCATCGATGACCTGAACAATCCCTATTTCCGCGATACGGTCGGTTGGGCCCATTACCGCGCGGGCAATTACGACGAAGCGCTGGGCTATCTTATCGAGGCGGCGGCCGGCGCCGAAGACAACGCCGAAATCCTCTATCATCTTGGCGCCGCGCAGGCGGCGGCAGGCGAGACGGCGGCGGCCCGGACGACGCTCGAAAGAGCGCTTTCCGTCGGCGGGCCGGATTTCTCGTTTGTCAACGAAGTGCGGACGCTGTTAGACCGGTTGTAGCGGCCAGAAGGCGCGGAATAGTCCGTTTACGATGTAGCGCCGCCCGCGCCGATTGGACGCGTTGAACGAATGTATGAGCAGTTTTTCGGCCTAGCGGAAAAACCGTTTTCAATTCAGCCGGATCCGTCCTTCCTTTATTGGGGGCGGACCCACCGGCTCGCCTACGCCATGCTGGAATACGGCGTCCTGAACTATGCCGGGATCTCGGTGATCACCGGCGAGGTCGGGTGCGGCAAGACCACCCTTATCCACCGGCTGCTCGATCAGCTTTCCGACACCCATACGGTCGCGCTCCTCTCCAACATCCAGGAGGGGCGCGGCGACCTTCTGAGCTGGGTGCTGATGGGCTTCGGCCAGCCTTTCACCGAGGGCAATCACGTCGCCCTGTTCTCCCAGCTCCAGAGCTTTTTCATCAGCGAATACGCCAAGGGCAAGCGCGTCGTCCTGATTATCGACGAAGCGCAGAACCTGTCCATGGACATGCTGGAAGAGCTGCGCCTCCTTTCCAATATCAACGCCGGCAAGGACCAGCTCCTGCAATTGATCCTGGTCGGCCAGCCGGAGCTGAAAGATGTTCTCAACCGGCCTGAGCTCGTGCAGCTTTCCCAGCGCATCGGCTCTGATTTTCACTTAACGCCGCTCAGCCGCGATGAAGTTCACTCTTATATCGAGACGCGCCTGTCGATCGCCGGCTGCCGGCGCCGGGTGTTCACCGAGCGCGCGATTGATCAGATTGCGGAACAGTCTCGCGGCGTGCCGCGCGTCATCAACATCATCGCCGACACGGCGCTTGTCTATGCGTTTTCCGCGGAAGACCTCGTCGTCGGCGTCGAGACGATCCGCAGCGTCGTGCGCGACAAGAAAGCCTATGGCGTTTTCGGCATCGCCGCCAACGAGCCGAGCGTGCCGCCGATTGCGTCCAACGAAGACCGCGAGGACGGACCGGATGCGTTCGTCGCGGAGCAAGGCCGTTCGGAACGCCTGCCGGGACCGTCGCGGGGCGGGGACGGTTATGACGGCTATGCGCCCGCCGCGACGCCCGAGGAAAGACGCGCGGGCGTGCGCGCCGATGTCAGGGCGCGGCTGATGCCGGCGACGAACGATCTCTCTGCGCCGGAAGCCTTTGCGCCGTCCGCGCCGGCCTATGAACCCGACTATGAGCCGCACGCCTATGAGGCGCCGGCGGGGCGGTCCGAGCCGCATCGTCCGGCGGCGTTCGCCGCCGCGCCCGAGTCCGCTTCACCTCAGCCCGCGTCGCCGCCGGTTACCGGCGTTGTCGTCATCGGCGTCGATCCGCGGGTCTCGCCGGAAGCATCGCTGCGGTCCGTCGGGGAGGGGCGCGCGGCGGTGTTCGTGCCCATGGCGCCCATGAACGACGCGGCGGCCGAAGCGCGCAAGGCGGGCGCTGAAATTGTCGAGTCGGGCAAGGGGCTGGTCACCGGCGGCCGCGCGAAAAACGCCGGCTACAGGCAATTGAAGAAGCTCGTCCCGGATATCGATTACGTCCAGTTTATCGAGGCCGGCGCGGCGCTCGATCCGGACTGGCTGACAGCGGCGGAAAATTTCATGCAGCGCCGGCCGGAAGTCGCCGTCATTGACGGGCGGATGCGCAACGGCAAGGGGGAGCTGTTGTCTTTCCCGACGCTCGCCGAACAGCGCCTGCGCGATGCGGCGGGCGAAATCGTCACCGTTGTCGGCGCCGGCGCCTTTGTGCGGGCCGACGCCTTCGAGGCGGCCGGCGGATTTCGCGGCGATCTTCTCTCTTGTGAGATGGACGATCTTTGCATCCGTCAGCGCCGCCGCGGGTCTCATATCTGGCGGCTCGAAGCGGATATGGCCGTGAACGCCCAGCGCGTCCGGCGCGGCTGGTGGGCGCGCTCAATCCTGCGCGGTTTCGACAACGCCTACGCCATGTCGCTGCATGGCGGTCCGCCCGAGCGGCACGGCGTCGCGCGCACCTTCAGCGCAATTCTCTGGGGGCTTGTCCTGCCTATTCTCATTCTCGCCTCCGCCGGTCTCGGCGCCTTGGTCGCGTCGCGTCTCGCTCCGATGATGCAGGCGCCGCTGGTGGCCGCAGGCGTGCTCGCCGCCGGCGCCGGTCTATACGCCCTCAAAATACTTGCGAGTCTTCTGGCGCGCGGGCCGTTCCGGATGGCGTCCTGGGGCGAAGCGTTCGGCGCGGTGCTGGGGCGGTTTCCCGAAGCGCTCGGCGTGTTGCGCTTCTGGTTCGGCGGCGACCGTCCGGCGCGATGACTTTGCTGATCCATCTGTTGCTCGCGCCGTTCGTCCTTGCGGGGTTGGCGCTGTCGTTTTTCCTGGCGCTTGAAATCGCCGCCGCTCTGGGCGCGCGCGCGCAGGAAGAAAAAGGCGGGGGTGAAGACCTTCCCGCGGGCGCTGCGGCGCCGGCGTTTGTGGTCGTTATTCCAGCCCATAATGAAGCCGGAACGATCGCGCCGGTGCTTGAAAATGTGCGCGCCGGGTTGCGCCCCGAAGACCGGATGCTGGTCGTCGCCGACAATTGCGCCGACCAGACCGCCGACATTGCGCGCGCCGCCGGCGCCGAGGTTCTCGAACGCAACGATCTCTCGCGGCGCGGCAAGGGCTATGCGCTTCAATTCGCGCTCGATCATTTGCGGCGCTCGCCGCCGCCGATGGTGGTTTTCACTGATGCGGACTGCTTTTTCGCGCCGGGCGCCTTGCAGCGCGTTGCGGCCGCGGCGCAGGCTGCGGACCGGCCCGCGCAAGCGCTGTACCTGATGAAAGCGCCGGCGGGAGCCGGACCGCGTCTTAAGGCTTCGGAATTCGCCTGGGCTTTCATGAACAATGCGCGCATGCGCGGGTTGCAGAAACTTTTTGACGTGACGCGTTTCACGGGCGCGGGCTTCGCCGCGCCATGGCGTGCGCTTGCGGAGCTTGATCTTGCCTCTGGCGAAATTGTCGAAGACCTCGCGCTGACCATGACTCTTATCCGCAACGGCGCGCCGCCCATGCTTGTCAGCGACGCGCTTGTCACCAGCGAGTTTCCCGCGCAAGAGGCGGCGCTGACGCGTCAGGCCGCGCGCTGGTCTATCGGCTCCCTGCGCTTTTCCGCGCGCGCCGGCCTGGCGGCGTTTGTTGAGGGCGTGGCGAAAGGAAGACCCGCGCAAATCGGCGCCGCGCTTGATCTGATGATCCCGCCACTGACGGTTTTCGTCGCGGCGTTGCTTGCGCTTGGCGCCGCCGGATTTGTGGCGGGCGTCGCCGCGGGCGCGTGGAGTCTTTTCGGTTTGTCGCTCATTGCGCTTGTGATCGCGGCGGCGGCGATCGTCGCGGGCTGGCGGCGTTTCGGACGCGAGGCGCTGCCGTCCGAATCACTCGGCGGGCTGTTCGCGCTGGCGGCGTCGAAAGCGTCCGTGTTCGGCGCGCGCGGACGCAAGAGCGCGAAATCCTGGACGCCGACCCGCGGCGATGCGCAAGGTGATTCGGGCGGAGAAAACGGATAATCGATTCGCGCAATCAATGCGCATGAGTGCGCGTTACGACGTGCCGGGATTAACCGGGAAGAAACGATTGTTAAGAGAATCGGCGTTATTACTCAGGCCGAAATCGAAAAACACAGAGTTCCCTATGTTAGCGATTAACTCTGGGTAATGCTCTCCATACCCCAGTGAATTCCCCAAAAAGAATTCAATTCTAACAAAACGGTCAATGAAGCTTTTGCCCAAGCTCCGCTAGGGTGGCGCTTTCGTTGCGTCAGTTTTGTTTGCATATAGGACCCGCTATGAGTGTCGATCCTGGTTTCCGAGAGTCCCGATTCGCCGGCGATTTTACGGATCTTGTGGATGCAGCAAATCATGGGCTGTTGCGTACGGCGAAGAAACGTCATCGCCGTGGCGCAGGCAAGCCTAACATCAAACAACGGCTCTCCCAGGCCGGTCTCCTGGCGCCGCTCCTGGCGACGGAAGGCTGCCTGACGCTGGGCGGGGAAGACGGCGCGCTCGCCGATCCGGACGGCGCTCCGCCGCCCGCGCCCGGCGGAACCGGCGCGCCGGTCGCGCCGCCGGCCTCCGTGGAAGCCGAGCATGACACCGGCTTTCACGCCGACACCAATTCCGAACTGTTCATTTCGCCGAACGACCTGCTGGCCAATGACCGCAAGGCGGATGGGACGACGCTGGAGATTGTGCGCGTTTTCGGCGCGACCCATGGCGAGGTCACGCTGATCGACGGGCTCGTCCAGTTCACGCCGGATCTCGATTATCAGGGCGTGGCGAATTTCTTTTACGAGGTTCGCGACAGCAACGGCAATCTCAGCCAGGCGGGCGTGGAGCTGCATGTCGGTCCGATGATGGATCATGGCGGCATGGATCACGGCGTTCATGGCATGCACATGGCCGTCATGGAGCTGGTGCCGGTCAGCGAGTCGACTCACGTCGCCGTCAACAACGGATCGTGGTTCGATCCCAATACCTGGGCTGGCGGCGAAATTCCCGGCGAAGGCGCGCGCGTGCTGATCCCGGACGGGATCGAAGTTCTGTATGACGGCGAAAGCCCTGTCTCCCTGTTCACGGTTCGCGTTGACGGCACGCTGGATTTCGCGACCGACCAGGACACTTTCATGGAAGTCGACACGCTGGTCGTCGCGCCCACGGGACGCCTGACCATCGGCACCGCCGACAATCCTGTGAACGCGAATGTCCAGACGGTCATCCAGATCGCCGATAACGGGCCGATCGACGTCGAGTGGGACACGTCGCTTGTCTCCCGCGGCATCATCAGCAACGGCGAAGTCGAAATTCACGGCGCCTACAAGGACACGTTCCTGAAAGTGGCGGCCGATCCCATGGCCGGAGACACCTCGATCACCCTGGAAAGCGTTCCCGAGGGCTGGCGCGTCGGCGACACGCTGGTCTTGACCGGCACGCATCTTACCGAATCCACCGGCCACACCAGCGGCGAGCCGACCTTCAGCGAAACCGAAGACGAAGAGCTGGTCATCACCGGCATCAGCGGCAATGTGATCCATTTCGACCGGCCGCTGGAATATGACCATGAAGGCGCGCGCTCCGATCTCAAGGCCTATGTGGCGAACTATACGCGCAATATTCGCGTCCAGACCGAAAACGCCGACGATCTGCCCGCCCATCAGCGCGGTCATGTGATGTTCATGATGTCGGACACCATCGATGTGCGTTACGCCGAATTCGCGGATCTTGGCCGGACCGACAAATCGCAACGCGCGGTCGATGTGGAATCGCTCGATAACGTCGAAAGCGATTCCAACATCAAAGCGCGCTATGCGCTGCACCTGCATCGCGTCGGCGTCGACGACGCCGACAATCCGGCGATGATTGTGGGCAACTCCGTCTGGGGATCTCCGGGCTGGGGGTATGTCCACCACGATTCCAATGCGATCCTCGCGGACAACGCAGCCTACAACACCTGGGGCGCGGGCTTTGTCGCCGAGACCGGCAATGAAATCGGACGCTGGGTGCACAACATTTCCATCAAGACCGTCGGCACGGCGGGCGGCACGAAATTCCATGAAGACGTCATCGCCTTCGACCTGGCGCGGACCGGCGTCAATTTCTGGTTCCAGGGCCGCCTTGTGGATGCGATCGATAACGTCGCGGCGGGTTCGCCGGGCGGGCAGGGCTTTGTCTACATGACCCGCGGCGCCGGCCAGACGATCCATGTGCTGACCGAGAACGCCGATCTTCCCGAAACCCTTCATTATGCGGATACGGTGCGCATCTCGCTGCCCTCGATCTCGCAGTTCGAAGGAAACGAGGCGATCGCGGTTCATCTCGGCGCGCAGGTCGTCAAGTCGAACTCGAAACAGCATCATGACGACCGCACGGTGCTGAAGGACTTCACCGCCTGGGAAGTCTCGAACGGCCTGCAACTCCAATATACGGGTCACTACACGCTTGAAAACATCGACGTGCTCGCCTCTTCCGGCAAGGGCGGCGGCGTGCTCGGTCACCGCGGCATCGAGTTCCAGAATTCGGTGTTCGATACGGTCGTGAACGGCGCCATCGTCGACGGCTTCTCCGAAGGCATCTATTACTCCAAGGACCGCACCGGCATGGATGCGACCTTTACGGATGAGTGGAATTACTTCTTCATCGACGTCGAGTTCCAGAACAACGGCGTTGACATGCCGACCTACGATCCGTCGCAAGACACCATCCTGTCCAGCGCCGACATTCATGGCGGCGAGCTGGTGCTGGATACGGATTATGACGGCATCTGGGAGGTGCCCGACACGGGCGGGGATTATTTCATCCTGAGCGGCACGAAAACCGACAGCCTCGGCGAGGCGCCGGTGTCGCCGACCTGGGACCCCGACAAGATCAGCTTCCTGTCTGTCCGGGGCGCGGTGCCTGTCGAAGGCTACTGGCAGTTGCCCGACGGCACCATCGTCACCCAGGTCGAACAATATTTCAGCGACCGTCTGACGGGCGAAGTCGAAAAGATGTCGCACTTCGTGACCTGGGAGAAAAGCCTCACCGTGTGGGGCGAGGACGTCACGCCGGTCTTCAACGGCATTCTCGATCGCGACAGCAACGCGCCGGTCGCCGGCGACGACTTTGCAACCGCGCCCGGCGTTGAAGAGAAAGTCATCATCGACGTCCTGGCGAACGATTTCGACCCCGATGGCGACGGCACGCGCGTCGACGGCATCATCCAGCCGACCCATGGTCAGGTTTTCCTGAATGACGACGGCACCGTGACCTATGCGCCGGATCCGAATTTCTCGGGCACGGACGAGTTCTGGTACTGGGTCGAGGACGACAACGGCATGTTCGACAAGGGCCACGTCACGGTCGAAGTCTAACCGGCGGCTTCCCACTCGGCCTTGACGTCCGGATCGGCTTCGCGGTCGACATAATGCGCGCGCGCGGCCGGAACCTCCTCGGGCCGCAACCGGGCGAGCGCCCAGATCGCGGCGCCGCGCACCAGCGGGCTTTCATCTTCCAGCAACTCTTTCGCGCAGGCGGCGAGACTGTCATCGCCGGAATTGCCGATGGCGATCAGCACGTTGCGCACGAACCGGTTGCGCCCCGTGCGCTTGATGGGCGAGCCGGAAAATTTCGCCCGGAACGCGGCGTCGTCAAGCGCGGCAAGTTCGTCCAAAGACGGCGCGCGCAAATCCTCCCTGGCGTGGAAGGCGGTTTCGGCGGCCTTTTGCGCGAATTTGTTCCACGGACACACGGCGAGGCAGTCGTCGCAGCCATAGATGCGGTTGCCCATGGCCTCCCTGAATTCGCGCGGGATCGGACCTTGATGTTCGATGGTGAGATAGGAAATGCACCGCGTCGCATCGAGCTGATAGGGCGCGGGGAAGGCGTCCGTCGGACAGATGTCGAGGCAGTTGCTGCACGAGCCGCAATGATCGCTTTCGGCGTCGTCGGCGCCGAGCTCGAGCGTCGTAAAGATCGCCCCGAGAAACAGCCAGGAGCCGAAGTCGCGCGAGACGAGATTGGTGTGTTTTCCCTGCCAGCCGATCCCGGCGCGCGCGGCGAGGGGTTTTTCCATCACCGGCGCCGTATCCACGAAGACTTTGACCTCAGCGCCTGTCTCTTCCGCGATGGCGCGGGCGACGCGCTTCAGGCGTTTTTTGACGACGTCATGATAGTCGCGATGTTGGGCGTAGACGGAAACGACGCCGGCGGTCTTGTTGTCGAGCGCCGCCATGGGGTTGCTGTCCGGCCCGTAATTCATGCCGAGCATGATCACGGATTTCGCGTCCTGCCAGAGCGACTGCGGATGCGCGCGTTCGCCGGCGCGCGCCTCGAGCCAGCCCATCTCGCCATGGCGGCCGAGGGCCAGAAACCGCATCAGCCTTTCGCGAAAGCTTTCCGGCAGCGCGGCGGGCGCAAAGCCGACCGCCTCGAAACCGCACTCGCCGGCCAGCGCGCGGATGCGGGCGGCGAGATCTTCCGCCGTCACAGCCATTAAAAATCCGGATTGTCGTAATGAGCCGGCGGCGGCAGGCCGTCGATGCGGTCGCGGAGGATCGGGCGCATGGCGGGCCGCGATTTCAGGCGCGCATACCAGTCCTTGACCGGCGGGAATTTTTCCCAGGGCACGAAATCGATATAGTCGAGCGCCGACAATTGCGCGGCGGCGGCGATATCGGCGGCGGTCATTTTTTCGCCCGCCAGCCAGTGGCGCTGATCGAGAAGCCAGGCGGCGTAATCGAGATGCCAGGCCAGCGCGTCGGCGCCGGCTTTCAGGAGTTCATAGTCGGGCTGGCCGCGGCGCATCAGCCTTTTGTCGACCCGCTCGCGCAAGGTGAAGACGCTCACTTCCGCTTCGAACTTGTCGAGAAACCAGGCGCACAGGCGCCGCGTTTCGGCGCGTCCCGCCGAGGTCGAGGGCAGCAGCGGCTCGCTCGTATAGGCCTCTTCGAGATATTCGATGATGGCGCTCGCCGGCGAAACCGCGATCTCGCCGCCGGTCGGCGGTTCGTCGATCAGCACCGGCACGGCGCCGGCGGGGTTAACGGAGGCGAGCGTTCCGTCCCCGTCGTCCCAGGGACGTTTTTCCACGAGCTGCGCGGGCAGGCCTTTTTCCGCCATGGCGAGGCGGATCGCCCGCGAGGCGGGGTCGAGCGGCATATGGAACAGGGTGCGCATGGGCGCCGACCATAGCAGCGCCGCCGACGGGGCATAGCCGGAATCGCGGCTTCTTTTTCCGAAATTCCCGTTTAAGGCGAGCGATCGGCAGGCGGCTTGCAATGCCGGTTTCGGCGTCCTGCTTCGGGCGGGACGCCCCTGAAGGATGGCCGCAAAGGTGTCTCAAATGAATACAACCGCCGCCGAGGACAAGTCTCAGCCGGAATGCGCCTGGCGCGCCGGAGCGCCGAGAGCGCGCTCAGCGGCCATGCGCCTTTTCGCCTGGCGCGAGCCGGGCTGGGTGTTTTTGTGGTCGATCGGCGCGGCTTCGCTGTTCCTGCTTGCGGCCTTGATGTCGCCAGCGCTGCTCAGCCTCTCGCCGACGGTCGACATGATCGGACCGGTCGCGGAGGCGCGGGCCGTGATGGCGGGCGAGGCGGATCTCGCGGCGCAGGACGCGCCGTTCCATCTTCTGTTGCTGGTGGCGGGCGATGTGTTCGTCGACGCTCCGGGGCGCGTGCATCTCGTCGCGAAGGCGATCGGCGCGGCGCTCGTTCTTTATGCTTTTGCGTTCACGGCCGTCACCCGTTTTCCGGCGGTGTTCGCGACCCTTGCGGCCGCCGCGCTTGCCGGTTTCGTCGCCGCGCCGTTTTCCGGCGCGCCGGAGCTCGGGCTTGCGATCTTTCTCGTTTGCAGCCTTTCCTTCCTGACGGCGTCCGCCGAAGACAGTCCGGGCCGGGCGCGGGCGGAAGGCGCGCTGGCGGGGCTGATGCTCGCCGCCTTGTGGCTGCTCAATCCTGTCTTCGCGCTGATCGGTTTCATTCTCTTGTCGGCCTGTCCGTTTCTCACCGGCGCCGCCGGCTTGTGGCGCTATGCAAGCGTTCTTATCGCTTTCGCGCTCGCCGCCGGGCTCATGGAAATCCTGGCGCCGGGGATCAATCTCGCGCGGGCGAGCGCCGCGCCGCAGATGTTGAGTGTTGAGGCGCTGTTCAAAGGCGGGGAAAGCGCCATGGGGCTTGGCGGCGCCGCCTATGGCGCGCTGATGGTCATTCTTTCAAGCGCGGTTTTCGGCGGGCGCGCCCACTGGAAAAACTGGGCGGCGGCGGCGGCCCTGTTGGCCGCCGGCGTGATCGCGGCGAAGCTTGCCGGGGCGAACGCCCTGCCGGTCTTTGCGTTTGCGGCGGCGCTTGCCTGTTTCTCCGTGTCCTCGCCTTTTTACGACGGGCTTTTCCGCGATCATGACCGGGCGAGCGTGGCGACGGCCCTGACCGCGGCCGCGCTGTCGCTGTTCTGGACCGGCGCCGTTGCGGTTCACGCGGCCGGGCAGTTCTCCCTGCAACACCAGGCGGCGAAGGAAGCGCCGGCCAATATCCGCAGCGAGCTCGCCCTCGTGCAGCCGGGCGGGCCGACCATTGCGAAATGGGTGGAAGAGGGCCGCTTCTCGACGCCCGAGGCGCGGGAGTTTTTCGCGCTGACCCCGGTGGACCAGTCCGCCATGCTGCTCGAAGCGGCGGCGCGCGCGCGCAAGATCGCCGCGCAAGGCCTCGATGTGGCGTTTCTCACCGGCGCCGATACGGCCTGCGTTCTTGCGGAAAAGCGGGACTGCCGGGCCGACGGTCCCGCAGCCGCGAATGCCGCGAGCGTCGTTTTCGTGCCGCGCCTTGACATGGACCCCAAGACGACGGCGGCCAAAGGGCGGACCGAAGCGCTGCTCTACACCCAGTTCAAGCTGGTCGAGCGCACCGCGCTCTGGGAAATCTGGATGCGCCGGGACGCGTCGGCCCCGGCGGGTCTTTTCCCGGCGACGGCCACCGACTATCGCTGAGCTTTTTTGATATTATCGCATTTTCTTCATGCGGTTCGAAGCGGATGCTTTGAACGAAACCGCTTCGCTTGAAAAGGCTCTATAGCGCGCCCCAGGCGATGAAATGCGGATTGTCGAAGCCGCGCGCCTTCTTGCCGTAAGTCAGGGGATCGCCTTCCGGGTGGACGACAACCCGTCCGCCGGCGGCTTCCAGCACCGCCTGGCCTGCGCCCGTGTCCCATTCCATGGTGCGCCCGAAGCGCGGATAGACGTCCGCCGCGCCCTCCGCCACGAGGCAGAATTTCAGGGATGAGCCGGCGGCGGTGAAGTCGCTCACCTCCAGCGTCTTCAGATAGGCGTCGGTCTCGGGCGAGCGGTGAGAGCGGCTGGCGACGGCGACAAGTCCCTCCGCCGGCGCAGTCCGGACACGGATGATGTCGCGCGCGCCGATGACGCCGTCGACGATTTCAGCTTTCCACGCGCCGCCGCGGCCGCCGTAATAAAGCCGGTCCGCCGCCGGCGCATAGACGACGCCCGCGACCGGCCGGCCCTGTTCGATGAGCGCGATATTGACGGTAAATTCGCCGGTCTTCTTGATGAATTCCTTGGTGCCGTCGAGCGGGTCGACGAGGAAGAAGAGATCGCCCAGCGGGTCGGGAATCCTGCCGGCCGACGCGCTCTCCTCCGCCAGCACGGGCACGTCCGGCGCGAAAGCCGCCAGTCCTTCGAGAATGATCTTTTCGCCGAGTTCGTCCGCTTCCGTGACGGGCGAGGAATCCGCCTTGATTTCGGTCTCGAAATCCCGGGCGTAAACCGCCATGGCCGCCGCGCCGGCCTCAAGCGCAAGAGCGCACAGCGTTTGCGTCAGCGTTTCGTCTGTAAAATGATGATCGCTCATTTGAACTCCATGGCGTCGAAGGCGGGACAGGACAAACGGCGATGTGCACGGTCCGCGCGGGAAATGCAAATCCGCGGGGGATGCCGGTTCCTTTCGCGTTTGTAACGCCGCGAGGGGCGCCGCCCGTCTCGGGCGGGAAGGGAACTTCTGCTATGGTGGCGGGGTTAGCGCTGAATCCGCAAGAGGGGGAAGGCTCTGCTGAAGGCGATGATCTAGCGGAAGGCGACAATGGTGAAGGCGGCGGTCTGCCGCGGCGTAAGACCGGGGGCGGGGAGAATTTCCTGAATGATCCAGCCTTCGTCCGCCAACTGGTTAAGACGCGCCTGAAGCGCGGCGGCGGCGGCCCGGCCATAGTCGCGCTCGTCGGCGAAAAGGCCGAGCGGGCGCGCCTTGGCGTCCCGCCAGCTCACGTAGAAAGACGCAAACTGTTTCGACATGGCACAGGTAACCTTTTTGACGTAAATTAGCCTTATCCTTGATCAATTGACATTCAAACATCGGGCCGCTTCATTCCCCGCCGTTTCACGGCGCAGAACGGTCCGCCGGGGAACTGGCCTCTAACGAGTGGGAGCAATTTCTAAAATGGGGGAGCAGCGGCTCAGCACCGGCGCCGATCACAGCACGGGCGCCGATAATTTCTCCAGCGACGGGGTTCGCCATCGCGGCCCCATGGCGCGCGCGCTGTTCGGCGATATCGTCCAGTTCATCGACTTCATCGTGGTCATTCTGACGGCGGTGCTCGTCGCCTATGTCTATCATGTTTACTACCTGGGGTCGGAATTCGACATTCAGTATTACGCCGCCGCCGGGATCATGAGCGCCACGGGGCTGACGGCGCTGATGCGCCGCGACGGCTATTACGATTTCGATCAGGTCACGGGCGCCGAACATTCCGCGCGCGCCATCATTTCGCGCTGGGCGCTGGTGCTGCTGGGGCTTTTGGCCTTCGGCTTCGCGCTGAAGATCTCGGAGAACTTTTCCCGCGTCTGGCTTGCCGTCTGGTCGGTGACGGCCGTCTCCTCGGTGATCGCCGTGCGCCTGTCGGCGAACGCCTTCGTGCGCAAGATGAGCCGGGACGGCGGCGTTTTCGCCCGCCGCGTGGCGGTGCTCGGCGCCACGGCGCTCGGGGTGAAATTCGTCGAGCGCGCAAACGCCTCGCCGACCGGCATCATCGTCGACGGCATCTACGACGCCGGGCTCGCCGATGCGGGCGACAGCCAAGGCGCGGGCCTCACCGTCAAGGGCGATTTCAACGATCTCGTCTTCGCCGCGCGCCATGGCGAGATCGACGATGTCGTGATCGCGACCCCGCGCGCCTCGGCCGAAGAAATGCAGATGCTGGTGCGCCGGCTTTCCATCCTGCCGGTCTCGATCGCGATCTGTTCGAATATTCACTGGCTCGACCATCTCGGCGGGGCGATCTCCCGCGTCGGCGGGGTGCGGGTCCTGTCGCTGTACCGCCGCCCGCTGGAAGGCTGGGGCAGCGTCATCAAGCGGCTTGAGGATTACATTCTCGCATCCATCGCGCTGGTCGCCCTGTCGCCGCTGATGCTGGCCATCGCCGTCGCGATCAAGCTCCAGGGCAAGGGCCCGGTCCTGTTCGCGCAGAAGCGCCACGGCTTCAACAACGCCGTCTTCAAGGTCTACAAGTTCCGCACCATGACCGTCGCCGAAGACGGCGACGTGATCACGCAGGCCAAGCCCGGCGACGCCCGCATCACCCCGCTTGGCGGCTTCCTGCGGCGTTACAGTCTCGACGAGCTGCCGCAGCTCTTCAACGTGATCAAGGGCGAGATGTCGCTTGTGGGGCCGCGCCCCCACGCGCTCGCCCACAACCACCAATATGCGCGCACCATCGAGAACTATTCCGGCCGCCACAAGGTGAAGCCGGGCATCACCGGCTGGGCCCAGGTCAACGGCTATCGCGGCGAGACGTCCGAAAACGAACAGATGGAGGAGCGGGTGCGCTACGACCTCGATTATGTCGACAACTGGTCGCTGTGGTTTGATATAAAAATCCTGTTTTTGACCGTCAAAGCAGTGGTGTTTCCCCAAAACGCCGTTTAAGACCCCGGGCCGTGAGCGATGCGTCTTGACGGCCTTCATTTCCGCCGCCGCGCCGCTTGAGACGCGAGATTTGACAGTAGGATTCCCGCCATGCGCGTCACCATGATCGGCACCGGCTATGTCGGACTCGTTTCCGGCGCCTGTTTCGCGGATTTCGGCCATGAGGTCGTCTGCGTCGACAAGGACCGGTCGAAAATCGACAAGCTCGAAAAGGGCGAGATCCCGATTTACGAGCCGGGCCTCGAGGCGCTCGTGGCGGAGAATGTGAAGGCCGGGCGGCTTTCCTTCAGCCTCGATCTCGCCGCCTCGACGCCGAAAGCCGACGCGGTCTTCATCGCGGTGGGCACGCCCTCGCGCCGCGGCGACGGTTTCGCCGACCTTTCCTATGTCTACAAGGCCGCCGAGGAAATCGCCGCCGTCATGGACGGCTATACGGTGATCGTCACCAAATCCACCGTGCCCGTGGGCACCGGCACGGAAGTCGAGGAGATCATCCGCAGGGCGCGCCCCGATGCGGACTTTTCCGTCGTCTCCAATCCCGAATTTCTGCGCGAAGGCGCGGCGATCGAGGATTTCAAGCGCCCAGACCGGGTGGTGGTCGGGGCCGAGGACCAGCGCGCGCAGAAAGTCATGCGCGAGCTTTACCGGCCCCTCTATCTCAACGAAACGCCCATCGTCTTCACCAACCGGGCGACGTCGGAGCTGATCAAATACGCCTCCAACGCCTTCCTTGCGACCAAGATCACCTTCATCAACGAGATGGCGGATCTTTGCGAAAAAGTCGGCGCCAATGTTCAGGAAGTGGCGAAAGGCATCGGGCTCGACGGACGCATCGGATCGAAGTTCCTGCATGCGGGGCCGGGCTATGGCGGCTCGTGCTTTCCGAAAGATACGCTGGCGCTCGTGCGCACGGCGCAGGTCCATAATTCGCCCACCAAGATCGTCGAGGCGGTGGTCGAGATCAACGACGCCCGCAAGAAGAAGATGGCGCAGCGCGTTATCGAGGCCTGCGGCGGCGGTCTCGAGGGCAAGACGGTCGCCGTCCTCGGTCTGACCTTTAAGCCGAACACGGATGATATGCGCGATGCGCCGTCGCTCGACATCATTCCGGCATTGCAGGCGGCGGGCGCGCATGTGCGCGCCTTCGATCCCGCCGGGATGCGCGAGGCCGCGGGTCTGTTGAAAGACGTCGACTATATGGACGGGACCTATAAGACGCTCGACGGCGCCGACGCCGTCGTCATCGTCACCGAATGGGATGAGTTCCGGGCGCTCGATCTGGAACGGGCGAAGTCCTTGATGAAGGCGCCGGTGATGGTCGATCTGCGCAACATCTACCGGCCCGAGGAAATGGCCGAAGCCGGGATCGACTATTATTCCATCGGCCGGCCGCGCAAAGGCTAGGCAGCCTGACCCCGCCTGATGCTCCGCACCCGGACAGGCGGGCGCCGTTCATGATAGCACGGAAAGAAAAGGCGTGGATAACTATCCACGGGGGTTCGCTGCGGGGGTAATATGCTCCCGGTGAAGAACTGAACGCCGCAACCCAGAGCGGAATTTGTCTGATACGAGGCTTTCTATCGGCGACTCGCCACGGCTCGACCGTGGCGTCCATCCTTTTATCCGTGCGGCGACAACAAGCTGCGGGAGCTGGTCCCCATGCGTAAAGCGTGGGGAGTCGCAGACGGTCGGGTCAGCGCAAAACAGAACGCCGTCCGCCGTGGAACAATTGACGCAAAAGGCGCCAAACTTCGCTGAAAGCCAGGGAATACGCCATTTGAAGAGATCGAGAAAAAAGAATGACGTAAATTGTTTCACGGCGCGTGCGCGATTTGCGGGGCCGGGCGCGCGAGGGTCAGGCGGCGCGGAGTTTTTTCAGGATCGCGTTCTTGCGCGATCCGCCATTGCGCGACGGCGCGGCGATGTCGAGGCCGGCGCGGCTCAGAATGTCCGAGGTCACGATGGGCGCCTCGCTGCGGAACACCGTCTTGCCGTCGTCGTCCACATAAATGACGAAGAACCCGCCTTCGGCGTTCAGGGCGTGACGGAGCAGCGCCGGGTCGAGCCAGTCCATGGGCTCGCCGTTCTGGCGCGGCGTCGCCTCGCCATAGACTTCCATCACCGAGACGTCCTCGCGGATCAGCGCCGCGATGGCCGGCTTCAACAGCCGGCGCTGCATCTTGCAGGCGGGATGGTTGGCGCCGGGACCGATGATGAACAGCGTGTTGCGCGGCGAAAACTTCTTCACCGTCTCGGTCTGCCTGAGGCTCGAGCCAATCTCGGGGATCAGGCCGGGCCGGAAGGAGGCGAGCGCCGCGATGAATCCGAAGACCAGGCAGATCGCGATAATGGCGAAGGTCAGTTCCATAGGCTGTGGAAAATACCGTCCCGTCCTTGCCGTCCCGTTAACCGGATCGGCCAAAGGCCTCCGGAAAACAGATGCTTCCGCCGTTTTGTTCCCGGCGGCGGCCCAAAAACGCCCCGGGCCGGCGGGAAGGTTAAGGGAAGGTGAATATCACGCAGCCTCCGAGGGGGGAAGCAGTCCCGGCGTCACGCTCCGTCCAGCGGGGCGGGGCGCGCGGCCAGCATCTCGTCGTAAAGCCCGTCGGCGAGGGTTCTCCGGCGGTGCAGCATCACCGCGCCGATGGCCAGCATGACCGCCCCGGCGGCGATGAAGGCGAGGCGCGGGTCCGCGCCAGTGCGGGTGACGGCGAGCACCGACAGCGAGCCGGGGATGGCGAAAGCCGCATAGGCGAAGGCGGCGGCCGCCATGATGCGCGCGCGCGTTTCGCGCGGGGCCCGGCGCTGCATCGCCGCCTGGAGGGGCGCGATGTAAACGCCGGAGAGGGCCGAGGTGAGAATGAGCGCGCCGACCAGCGCCAGCCCGCCGCCGGACGCAAACAGCCCTTGCAGCGTCAGCGGCGCTTCCGGCGTTCCCGCGGCGAGGGGCGTCAGGAAATAGACGGCGATGCTCACAAGGCCGGCGGCGGTGATTGCGAAAGACGCCGCGCCGAGGCCGGAGCGCCTTTTTGAAAGGCTCGCGGCGGTAATCGCGCCGGCGCCCGCGCCGATGGCGAAAAAGCCGTTGAGCGCCGCCCAGACCAGCGGCGAGGCGTGAAGCGCGTCGCGGCCGTAAAGCGGAATGACGACGGTGATGGCGGTGGAGAGGAAATAGAATGTCGCCGCCCCGAGAAGCGGCGGCGCGACGCCCCGGGCCCTGAAGGCGTGGCGGAACATCAGCGCGGTCTGTTCGAAGCCGTTGAAGCTCAGTTTCAAATCCGGCGCGTTGGCGGCCGCGTGCGGCGCGAACCACGCGGCGGCGAGGCCGGCGGCCGACGCGCCGACCAGCGTTGCGCCCACAAGCGCGCCGCCGCCCGGCGCGGCGATCAGAACGCCGCCGAAGAGATAGCCGAGGAGGATGAACGTGAAGAGCCCGGCGTTGCACAGACCATTGCCGCGCACCAGTTCGTCCATGGCGAGATATTTCGGCATGGCGGCGACGCGCACCGGCGAGAAGAAAGCCGATTGCGCGCCCATGGCGAACAGCATGGCGATGGCGAGCCCGCCCCAGCCGAAAGCGAAGGCCGCGCCCGCCGTCAGCATCAGGACGAGTTCGGCGGTTTTCGTGCGCCGGAACATCATCGAGGTTTCGTATTTGTCCGCCAATTGTCCCGACACGGAGGAAAAAAGCAGGATTGCCGCCGGCAACAAGGCGCCGATCAGCGGGATGGCGTCATCCGGGTCCGGAAAGAACGGCACGGAAATGAGCCCTGCGGGAATGCCGATCAGCAGCGCCTGGCGCAGCGTGTTGTCCGCGAAGGTGCCGAAGGAAAGCGCCGTCCACATAGGCAGAAAACGCCGCTGGAAGAAAAGCGGCGTTTTCGAGGGGGTTCTCGTTTCGGAAAGGGTCACCTGGCCTGGCTCCGCGGGTCGGGGAGAAGGGCGCCGATATCGACGCCGTCCGGGGTTTCCTCGCCCAGAAGTTCAATGGAGCGCCGTTCGATCGCCGCTTCAAGCCGCGCCATGAAGGTCTCCTTGTCGAGCCCCGGTTCAATCGGGTCGAGGAATTCGATCACCGCCTCGCCGGGCGTCAGGCGCCAGCTTTGCTGCGGCCAGCGCAGGCCGAGATTGGTGGCGACCGGCGCCACGGCGCAGCCATAGGCCTCGTACATATGAAAGACGCCTTTCTTGTAGCGATATTGCTGGCCCACAGGGGCGAGGGCGCCTTCGGGATAGATCAGGATGCGGCGGTTCTGCGCGCGCGCCGTTTCAAGATCCCTGTCCACGAGCCGCGCCCGCGCATAGGCGCCGCCGCAATTGTCGACGACGATGGCGCCCATCTTTTTCAGGATGCCGCCGACCAGCGGAAAGTCCTCAAGGTGATCGCCGGTGACGAAAGCGAGATCGTAAAACTGGGAGAACATCAAAAAGCCGTCGCCCCAGCTCTGGTGTTTCGCGGCGATGATGCAGGGGCCGTCGGGCAGCCTTTCCTTGCCGGCGACGCGGATGCGCACGCCGGCCAGCACGCGCATCCAGAAACACATGCTGCGCGTATAGCCGAGGATCCACAACATCAGCGGCTTGCGGCTCGGAAGCAGGAGCAGCGGAACCGCCCCCAGCGTGAAAAAGATCGAGGTCAGCCAGTAGGCGGCCTGAAACAGGAAGGAACGCAGGACAATCATCATGACAAGCCTCTCAGGATTGCAGGACGGCGATGACGGCGCGGGCGAGGGCGTCTTCATGGTCCCGAAGATCGCCTTCGACGCGGCCGTAGATCTTGTGAAGCGCTGTTTGCAGGACGACGCCGAGCGCAGCGGCGGCCTTGAGGGCAGGCTCGCCCTTGGGCAGCGCGCCGTTTTTCATGGCGTCGGCGATGACCGTTTCGACGATGGCGACAGGATTGGTTTCGCGTTTGTGCGCCGCCTTGTCCGCATAGGGAAGAAAGCGATGGGTCGTCAGCAGGTGATAGGAGAAAAGCGTCCAGTCCTGGTCGGCGATGCGCGCATAGGCGGCGACGATGGCGCGCGCCTTGTCCTCGATCGTATCCGCGCCGTCGGCGGCCGCTGCCGCGACCTCCGCGGCGAGGCGCTCATGGATGGCGAAGAACATGGTTTCACTGAGCGCGTCCTTGCTCGGGTAATGGCGGTAAAGCGCGCCCTCGGAGACGCCGCTGGCCGCGGCGATTTCCCGGGTCGTCACGGCGTCGGTCCCGCGCGCGCAGAACAGCCGCAGCGCCGCGCGCTCGATCCGGGCCTTGGTGGTTCCCGGGGCGGCGGTGACGCCGGCGTCCTTCGTCTCTTCCGCCTGCATGGGTCTCTCCTGCGTTGTGTGGCGTCTTGCCTGCCGCGTCTCTTCGGCAGGCTGAAAATACACAATAGTGAGCGTTCACTCACATATAGGCCGGCTCTGATGTCTTGTCAAGTAAGCGCTCACTCACAATCTCATCGTGAGACGGGCGCATTGCAACCGGAGGGTGGATCGCTATATATCCCGCGGACTTGGCCGTATGGGCGGGGCGGGCTAAGCGGCTCATCTCCCTCGCATTCCGGCCTTTCGCTTCCCGAGGGAGTTTTCTGCCGATGTTCTTTTCGCCCGCTTACGCGCAGGCCGCCGACGCCGCCGCGCCGAACCCGCTGATGCAGTTCGTGCCGCTCGTCTTGATGTTCGTGATCTTTTATTTCCTGCTCATCCGGCCGCAGATGAATGCGCGCAAGAAGCACCAGGAAATGGTCTCCAATGTCCGCCGCGGCGACGTCGTGGTGACCGCCGGCGGCATCGTCGGCAAGGTCACCAAGGTCCTCGAAGGCGAGGAGGTTATGGTCGAGCTCGCGGACAATGTGACCGTGAAGGTCGTGAAGTCGACGCTCTCCGACGTGCGCACCAAGCCGCAGCCGCCCGCCAACGATCAGGATAAAAAATAAAAACCGGCGCGCGCCGCGCGCAGCTTCCGGGCTGATCCCATGCTTCAGTTTTCAAAATTCCAAACCGCCGGCGTCGCTCTCTTGGTTCTGCTCGGAGCGCTCTTTGCGGCGCCCAACCTGCTTTCCGAGCAAGCGCGCGAGAGCCTGCCGGGTTTCATGCCCAAGGGGACGATCAATCTTGGTCTCGACCTCCAGGGCGGCTCGCACCTTCTCCTCAGCGTCGACACGCAAAAGGTGATCGACGACCGGATGCGCGCGATGATGGGCGACATCCGGCGGGAAATGCGTCCGAGCAGCGCGGCGAACCGCGAGCGGATCTCGATCGAAAGCCTGTCCTATAATGAGGAAGCCGGCGCGATCTCCTTGCTCATCGCCGATCCCTCCGAAGCCGAGGCGGCGGAAGAGCGGGTTCGCGAGCTGACCCGTGGCGGGGTCGGCGGCGCGTTGGGCCTCGGTTTGCGCGGCTACACGGTGACGGTCGACGGTCCGCGCATCGAAGTCGCCATGACGGAGGAAGCGCAGCGCTTTTATGCGAATGAAGCGGTGCGCGATTCCATTGAAGTCGTCCGGCGCCGGATCGATCCGGCCGGCAACAAGGAAGTGCTGATCGCGCCCCAAGGCCTTGATCGCATCGTTGTGCAGGTGCCGGGCGATAACGATCCCGAAGCTTTGAAAGAGCTCATCAACCGCACCGGTCAGCTGAGCTTTCATGAAGTCGATCAGTCGATCAGCATTGCCGACGCCGCGGCTGGACTTGTGCCGCCGGGCCGCATGCTCGTTCCCTTCGCCGCGCTGGCGGGGACCAGCGGGCCGGGTCTTGTGCTGGTCGAGGACCCCCAGATCACCGGCGACATGGTGAACACCGCGTCGGCGACGCCGAATGCGGATGGCGGCGGCTTTCAGATCAATTTCCAGTTCGACAATCGCGGCGCGCGTCGCTTCCGCGATTACACGACTGAAAATATCGGCTCCATGTTCGCCATCGTGCTCGATAATGAAATCATCTCGGCGCCGACGATCCAGTCGGCGATCCCGAACGGGTCGGGCCGCATCACGGGCGATTTTACCGCGCAGGAAGCAGCGGAGACCGCCTTGCTGATTCGCTCCGGCGCGTTGCCCGCCGAACTTGAAACCATCGAACAGCGTTCGGTCGGCGCCCAGCTCGGCCAGGATTCGGTCGAAGCCGGCGCCAAAGCGCTGATTATCGGTTTCGTGGCGGTGATCCTCTACATGATCATTAGCTATGGCCGCTTCGGCGTTTACGCCGACATCGCGCTTATCGCGAACGTCATTCTGATCGCGGGTCTGTTGTCGCTCATGGGCTCGACGCTCACCTTGCCGGGCATCGCCGGCATCGTTCTGACGATCGGCATGGCGGTTGACGCCAACGTTCTTATTTTCGAGCGCATTCGCGAGGAAATGCTCGCGGGCAAGTCGCCGATCAAGGCGGCGGAGGTTGGTTACGACAAGGCGCGCTCGGCGATCATCGACGCCAACATCACCACTTTCCTTGCGGCGCTGATCATGTTCCAGCTGGGCGCCGGGCCGGTGCGCGGCTTTGCGATTACGCTGGCCGTTGGCGTCGTCACCTCCGTCTTCACCGCTTACGTGCTGACGCGGCTTTTCGCAGGATCTTATCTCCTGGCGAAGCGGCCGAAAGAACTGAAACTCTGAAGGGCGAACCGATGCTGCTCAAATTAGTCCCGGACCAGACTCATATCGGTTTCACGCGCATGCGTTTCGCGGCGCTCGCTTTTTCGGCGTTGCTGGTGGTTGCCTCGCTGGGCGCGCTGTTCACGCTGGGCCTCAATTTCGGCGTCGATTTTCGCGGCGGCGTCACCATCGAGGTCGCCGATGACGAACCGATCGATCTTGGCGCCGTGCGCTCGGCCGTTTCCGATCTGGGACTTGGCAGTCCCGATGTTCAAAGGATTCAGGATTTCGCCGGATCCGATGAAGCCGTTCTTATCCGCATCTCGCAGCAGGAAGCGGCTGAAAGCGATGAAGGCAATGACGAGACAGCGCAGCAACAGGCTTCTGCGGCCGTGCAGGACGCCATGCGCGAATTGCTGGGCGACGGCGTCGAGTTCCGCAAGATTGATGTTGTCGGGCCGACCGTTTCCGGCGAACTGATTCAAAAAGGTGCGCTCGCGGTGGCGCTCGCTATCGGCATGATGCTGATCTATATCTGGCTGCGCTTCGAGTGGCAGTTTTCCATTGGCGCAATAATCGCGCTCGTTCATGATGTTATCATCACGCTCGGCGTCTTTGCGGTGACGCGGCTCGAGTTCAATCTTGCGATCATCGCCGCGATCCTGACCATTGTCGGTTACTCCATGAATGACACGGTGGTCGTTTACGACCGCGTTCGGGAGAACCTGCGCAAGTTCAAGCAAAAGCCCCTGGCTGATCTGATCGATCTGTCGATCAACGACACGCTGAGCCGCACCATCATGACATCCGGCACGACCATGCTGGCGCTCGCCGCGCTGGCCGTCTTCGGCGGGGAAGTCCTGCGCGGTTTCACCCTCGCCATGATCTGGGGCGTCATCATCGGCACTTATTCGTCGGTCTTTGTCGCCTCGCCATTCCTCTTGGCGACGGATGTGAAGCGCGACTGGTCGAAAGCCGTTCCCGCCGGGGCGTAAGCCGGCTTGTATCACACGGACAAAAAAAGCCGCCGGAAAACCGGCGGCTTTTTCAATTGAGTCTGCTCTGGTTTTTAAGCCTTCGAGAGGTTCTCATTCGCGAAGTCCCAGTTGACGAGCTTGTCGAGGAAGGTCGCGATATAATCCGGCCGCTTGTTCTGATAGTCGAGATAATAGGCGTGTTCCCAGACATCCATCGTGAGGAGCGGGGTGACGCCAGCCTCGGTCAGCGGCGTTTCGGCGTTCAGGGTTTTCCTGACTTCCAGCTTGCCGCCTTTCGCGACGAGCCAGGCCCAGCCGGAGCCGAACTGCGTGGCGCCGGCGTCGGCGAAGGCGTCTTTAAAGCCGTCATACCCGCCGAAAGCTTCGTCAATCGCTTTTGCGATGTCGCCTGTGGGCTTGCCGCCGCCTTTTGGGCTCATGGATTTCCAGTAGAACGTATGATTCCATGTCTGTGCAGCGTTGTTGAAAAGACCCTGATCGCCTTTCTTGGCCGCTGCTTTGACGATCTCCTCGATTGAGACGTCGTCAAGTTCGGTTCCCTTGATCGCAGCGTTGGTCTTGTCGACATAAGCCGCATGGTGCTTGTCATGGTGAAAGTTGAGCGTGTCTTCCGAGATATGCGGCGACAGCGCGCTCTTGCTGTATGGTAGGTCAGGTAGTTCGATAGCCATTAATACGCCTCTTCTTGCCTCGGGTTCAAAATAAGCGCCGATTGAAACTCGGCAAGTCTTGCGGACAAACTTTTCGGCGGGATATGTCCCACGATTTTGCAGGCAGCGCCGTCAGCTTTCGACTTGACGGATGTTTCTGGTATCACACGCCTCTATGACCATTCCGCCAACACAATCTCAAGGCTATTGTTCCGATCTCGCTCGCCGCAGCGATGAGGATCGCTGGCTTGCGTTACAATATGCCGCGCAGTCATTGCGCCTGTCGCTGACGGCGCTCTGCGCGTTTCAGATTGAGTTGCGCCGCATCCCGGGCGCGGTGAGCGAGCCGCCGCTTGGCGAGATCCGCCTGCAATGGTGGCGCGAGGCCATAGAAGAGATCAGGCAGGGAAAAACGCCCCGGGCTCATCCTGTAGTGGAGGCCATCGCCGGGTCGGGGCTGGCCGCGCCGGCCTATGCTGGCGATATCGAAGCGCTGATCGATGCGGCGGCGCGTCCGCTTTACGGCGAGGCGTTCTCATCGCCAGGAGAACTCCAAGACTGGCTCAAGGCGGCGGAAGGCGGGTTCGACGCCCTGGCTGTGAAACTGGCGGGCGGGGATGAAAGCCTTGCGGGCGCTGCGGCGCAGGCCGGGACGGCGTTTGCGCTGGCGCGAGAGGGGCGCGCCCTCGCGCCCAATCTCGCAGAGGCGGCGCGCAAACGTGCGGGCGCGCTCTACAAGGAAAATGCGCAGGCCTTATCGCGTGCGCCGTCCGGTGTGTCGCCGGCTCTTTTGCATCTGTCCTTGACGCCGGCCTATCTCAAATCCGGCGGCAAGGCGTTCCCGGCGCGCAAGCGGTTGCGTTTGTTCGCGGCGATGGCGTTCGCGCGCTACTGACGCGTCAGGTGTGGTGCTCGATATTGTCTTCAATGAGCGCGCGGTTATAGGCGGCGAGCGCTTTGACGCGCGAGAGATACCCGACGATCTGGTCGCGATCGTCGGCGTCGACTACGGGCAGGCCGTGTTCTTCGGCTTCATTGAGTTTCGCGAGGGCGTCGCCGAGCGACTGGCGCGTTTCAAGCCGTTCCGCGTTCTCCGGGAGCGGCGAGCCCGGCGGCATTTTCTCCATCACTTCCCGCACACGGATGGTTTTTAAAATAATGCCTTGCGGGCCTTCGGAAAGATCGTAGCCGCGGCGCGAAAGCTGCCAGTGGAAAAACGATTTTCCACAGAGCCATTGCGTGATCAGCGTAGCGATGGCGACGGCGACCATCAGCGAGATGGTGATGCCGTATTCCCCGGTCAGCTCGAAGACGATGAGCGTTGTGGAAATCGGCGCGCCGAGAATGGCGCCCGAGACCGCGCCCATGCCGATCATGGCGTAATAGATCGGATTGGCGGTCATGCCTGGGAAGAGCTGGGCAAGCCCGGCGCCGAACGCGGCCCCCGCAAAGGCGCCGATGACGAGCCCTGGCGAAAACACCCCGCCGCCGAACCGGCAGGAGAGCGTGACCGCTGTCGCCGCGCCTTTCATCAGGACGAGGATGACCAGCATGTGCAGCGCATATTCGCCGTTCAGCGCTTTCGTCACCGCTTCATACCCGACCCCGAAGACTTCCGGATAGAAAATCCCGATAAAGCCGACAATGACGCCGCCAAGCGGCGGCAGCAGCAAATAGGAAATGTGACGGCGCTGGGCGATTTCGCGCAGCTCTACGGTGAGTTTCTCCGTAAACAGAAGGAATCCGGAAGCGACAAGGCCGCAGAAAATCCCAAGCAGCGCAGCGAGCGGCACGTCGACGGTGGCGACGGCGCCGTATTCCGGCGGCGCGAAAGCCGGAAAGTCGCCGAGATGGATGCGCGTGATGATGGCGGCGGAAACGCTGGCCGCTGCGATGGGCCCGAAGACCGACAGCGCGTAATTGCCGAGAATGACTTCGAGCGCAAAGAGAACGCCGGCGATCGGCGCGTTAAAGCTCGCCGACACCGCCGCCGCCGCGCCGCAGCCGAGCAGCGCGCGCCGCTGTTTGGCGTCGAAGCCGAGCCGCCGGTTGATGCGCGAGGCAATGGTTGCGCCGAGATGGACGGCTGGGCCTTCGCGGCCGGCGCTGGCGCCCGCGCCGAGGGAGACGATGGAGACCGCGGCGGAGGCGATGCCGGTCCTGAGCGAGACATGTCCGCCGGAGACCGCCCGGGCCTCGATCACTTCGGCGACGCCCTGGGCCCGGCCTTCGGCGAGCCATTTGAAGCGGTCGGCGAGATAGAGGATGGCCGAGACGACGAGCCCGCCGATCACTGGCGCCGCCCAGGCCCGCCAGGGGCTCAAGGAAACCGCGCCGCTCAGCATGCTTGCCTCCGTCTCCCCGAAGGAGAGCTGGGAGACGGCGTCGATGGCGTAGCGGAAGCCGATCACCCCATAGGCGGCGGCGGCGCCGATCAGCACCGCGCAGACCCATACGCGCAAGGCGTCGAAGGGCTGCAGAGCACGGCGCAGCTTGCGAAGGGCGATCAGAATGCGGGCGACGTTCCGCGTCATCAAAAGGCCGAAAGGTTAAGGACAGCGTTCATATCAGCATTCATCGGGAAGTCTAAATCTCATGAATTGTTTAACGTCGCATTCACCCTGCCTTGGCATGATCTGCCTTCCATCAGTTTCTGGGACGGGGAAGGCTATGGCGGCGCCGACGACGCAAGCAGCATGCAGCAACACGGCCGACAAGATCGATCCCGCGCGGGCCCCGGCGGCTCTTGAGCGCTGGCGCAGGGCGGTGGCCGAGGCCATGGGCGGCGATCCGGGCGCGCCGCTCGATCAGCCCGACCGCCGGCTTTTGATGCTGCGCGTTTTCGGCGCGACCCGCCGTCTCGCAGAACTTTGCATGACCCATCCCGATGCGGCCGCGACCGCACTCATCGAGGGCGCCTCGCCGGTGCTCGCCGAGGCGGCGCGGGATCTGACGGCGCTCGATCGCGGCGTCGGCGGGCCGGACGCGCTTCATGCGGCGCTGGCGCCGTTGAAGAACCGCGTCGATGTCGCCGTCGCCATCGCGGAGATGAGCGGCCAGTGGAACGTTTCGGACGCGACCGCGGCGCGCGTCGATTTCGCCGAGCGCATGGTCGAGACCGCCCTTCGCTGGCTGGTGCGCGCGGCGGTGAAACGCGGCGAACTGACGGTCGAGGACAAGGATAATTTCCTGAAAGGCGTCTTTGTGGTTGCGGGCGGCGATTTCGCCCATGAAGACCTTTCGCCTTACGGGCCGCTCGAAATGATTGTCCTTTATGACGAAAAGGCGTTCGGCGGGCCGACGGCCCGCGGCGCCGACAGGATTTTCGTGCGCATCGGCGCCGAGATCCGCGAGGCCTTTGAAGGCAAGCCCGGGGAATATCTGCTTTATGCGCTGAAAACGCCGCTCGGTTCCGGCGTCGGCGGCGCCGGCTATGCGGATAGCGCCGCGCGCGTCAAGACGACGGCGGACGGACCGCAGGCGGATGCCTTGAAAATGTGGCTGGGCTCGGCGCGCATCGTTGCGGGCGACCGGGCCGCCGGCGGCGCCTTCCTTGAAGACATCGAACAAATGGTGTGGACGGACAATCCCATTTCCGTCGAGGCGCTGCGCAATTTCGTCGAACAGACAGACAACGATCCGCGCGGGCCGTTCCGCCGCGTCGCGGGTCTTTGCCGGCTCGCCATCGGCGGGCTGCGTCCGGTGTTCCGCACCGCTTCGGCGCGCGAGATTTTCGACACCGCGCCGCGCTCGCGCACGCTTGCGAAAGACGCCGCCCGGCGTCTCGTTTCCGGCGACGAGCTCGCCCATATCACCGTGTCGCGCCTTCAGATGATGAAGGGCGCGGCGGTCTCTGGCGTCGAGCGCGAGGACGAACAGCGCGCGCTTGCCCTGCTTTGCGGCTTTTGCGACTACAAGGATCTCGATGCGGCGCTTCAGGGCGCGCGCACCGATGCGGCGAACACGCTGCGCCGTCTCGCGACGGGCCCGCAGGAGGAAATCGCCCTTTACCGCAGCGCCGCCAATGCCGAGGAAGGCGACGCGGACAAGCTCGAAGATCTTGGCTTCCTGAACGGCGCGAGCCTTTCCGCCGCCGTCGACAACTGGGCCCAGCGCGCAGAAGCCTGGTCCAGCGAAAGACGCTTTTCGGCCTGCGCGCCGGGGCTTCTCACGGCGTTCGGCGAGACCCAGCATCCCAACGACGCGGTGCGCCTGTTCGACCAGCTTCTCGGCGTCGCCGGCAAGGACCGCGATGTCTTCTCGCTTGTGGGCGGGGAAGACGCGCCGCAGCGCGACGGACTTGTGGACGCGTTCGGCTCGTTCGGCCCTATTGTGGAGCCGCTCGTCCAGTCTGTAGAAGCCGCGGAAGTGTTCTTTGAGCCTACGGGTGCGGAAACCCCGCAAAACGGCAAGGAATGGCTGAGCCGTCACACCCCGCCGCCGGCGAAAGGCAAGACGGCGCTTGCCGACCTTTCCCAGTGGCGCAAGGAACTGATGGCCCGGATCGCTTATGGCGCGGCCACGGGCGCGACGAGTTTTGACGCCGCGGTTGAAGCGTTCGAGGAGATCCACGTCCGCACCCTGACGAATGTTTTTGACATTACGCGTCAGGAAGCGAACGGCGCGGAAAAAACCGCCGCCGGCAAGATCGCCATGCATCTTTTCGAGTCCGACGGCCCGCATCTGCCGGGCGCGGCCACGCATCTCGGCTTTATCTCCACGGGCGAAACCGGCGACGCCGGCGAGGCGTTCGTTCACCGTTATCTTGAAGCGCTCGGCACGCTCGGCGAGGGCGTCTTCGCGATCACGCCGGATGCGACGCACCGTCCCGGCGGCGTCGGCGGCCCGATTGCGCCGGAAGTCGCGGCCTTCAAGGGGTATGTACAGTCCGAGGCCGTGGCCCACGAACAGATCATGCTCGCCCGCGGGCGCGTTGTGGCGGGCGACGACGCGTCCGCCGAATGCGCGCGCGACGCTTTGCGCGGCGCTGTCGCCGGGGCGCGGCGCGCCGACATTCTCTTCCGCGATCTTGACCGCGCGCGGGCCCAGCGCATGCGCCGCGAGAAAGCCTCGTCCGACTGGGACATCGACCGGCTCGAAGGCGGGCGCGCCGATGTGGAGCTGGTGATCTCGACGCTGATTTACAAACACGCCTCGGCCCATCCTTTCGTGCAGGAAAAGGCGCCGGGCGAAGCCCTTGAAGCCATGGCGCGCTCCGGCCTTGTGTCCGAGGAAACGGCGCAGGCGATCGCCAACGCCCGGGCCTTCTGGGCGCGCCTGCAGCTTGTGCGCGCGCTTGCGGGCTGGAGCGATCCCATGCGTGCGCCGGTGCGCCGCCGCTTCGGCTCCCTGATCGCGCGCGCCGCCGGCGTTCAGAAATTCGATCAGGTGCGTCCGATGATGCGCGGTTACGCGGATGAAGTGACGCGCTCCTATGCGCAGATCGTCCTCGGGCGCCCGTCGATCAATGTGGCCTCGCATGCCGCCGGCTAGACGCCGCCCTTGCGTGAAACATTTTGCGTAAGTCTGTTTTCGCGGTTTCTTTAAACGGCGTATTCCCTGGCTTTCAGCGAAGTTTGGCGCCATTTGCGTAAATTGTTCCACGGCGAACAGCGTTCTGTTTTGCGCTGACCCGACCGTCTGCGACTCCCCACGCTTTACGCGTGGGGACCAGCTCCCGCAGCTTGTGATTTCCGCACGGATAAAAGAATGGACGCCACGCTTGAAGCGTGGCGAGTCGCCGGTGGAAAGACTTGTATCAGGCAAATTCGGCTCTGGGGTTTGCGTCTTCACGACTTCACAGGGGGACATATTACCCCCGCCGGAAAACCCGTGGACGGTTATCCCCGCCTTTCATTTCCGTGCTATCATGAACGGCGCCCGCCTGAACTGCTGCGGGGCTTTTCCGTAAAAGGCGAAGCGAAAGCCCTACGCGCCGCCTTGCGCGCGCTTCAACACATAAACGCGGATCGCCGAGGCGAGGCCCGGCGGCGGCGTCTGCTTCAGACGGTTCCTGTCGATGGAGTCGATGAGGGCGGGCAGGGTGCGCTTGTCAGCGGCGGCGAAGGCGTCGAGCGCGGTCCAGAATTCCGGCTCCAGCGCGATGCTGGTGCGGTGGCCTTTCAGCGTGATGGATCGCTTGCGCATAAAACAGGGAAAAGGGATTAGGGACTAGGGATCGGGAAGAATATATCTCGCCTAATCCCTTTTCCCTAATCCCCAGTCCCTGAATTAACTCTTGGCCCAGTTGTCGATGCCGTGGGCGCGGATCTTCGCCGTGGCTAGCGTCACGCCGTCGATAATGCCCGCCATGTGCGAGACCGCTTCGGAATCGGCGCTGGAAAGGTCCGCGCCGAGCGCGTTGTAGAGCGTCTCGATGTCCACATTATGCGCGAACAGAAATTGCGCGAGCAGGAGCCGGAGCTGGCTGTCGGAAGGTTTGTCGGCCATGAAATCAGGGTCCTTGTCCCAAAATGCGTCAGGCGAGAAAAAGCCTCTGGCGATCTAAAGGCAAGAACCGGTCCAAGCGGGGACGGGCGCCGATGCGCGGCGCGCTGGCGCCCAACCCCTTGGAATCGCCGGTTATTTCGGGCCGATCATGTTTTCCGGCCGGACGATCCGGTCATAGTCCTCGGCGCTGACGAAGCCGAGAGCGACCGCTTCTTCCTTCAGGGTTGTGCCGTTCTTGTGCGCCGTCTTGGCGATCTTGGTGGCGTTGTCATAGCCGATCTCCGGCGCCAGCGCCGTCACCAGCATCAAGGACTGCTCCATCAGCGATTTGATGCGCGTCTCATTCGCTTCGATGCCTGTGACGCATTTGTCGGTGAAAGAGACGGAGGCGTCTGCGAGGAGGCGGATCGATTGCAGCGTGTCATAGGCGATGACGGGCTTGAAGACGTTGAGTTCAAAGTGGCCCTGGCTGCCCGCGAAGCTTACCGTGGTGTTGTTGCCCATCACCTGCGCGCAGACCATGGTCATGGCCTCGCACTGGGTCGGGTTCACCTTGCCCGGCATGATCGAGGAGCCGGGCTCGTTTTCCGGCAGCGAGATTTCGCCGAGGCCGGAGCGCGGGCCGGAGCCCAGAAGCCGGACATCATTGGCGATCTTGAACAGGCTCACTGCGATTTCGTTCAATGCGCCATGCGCCTCGACCATGGCGTCGTGCGTCGCGAGCGCTTCGAACTTGTTCGGCGCCGTGACGAAGGGAAGCTTCGTATAGGTCGCGACTTCCCCGGCGAAAGTCTTGGCGAAATCTTTCTTGGAGTTGACGCCGGTGCCGACCGCGGTGCCGCCCTGCGCCAGCGCATAAAGCGCAGGCAACACGCCCTTGGCGCGCTTGATGCCGTTTTTCACCATCGCCGCATAGCCGGAAAATTCCTGGCCGAGCGTCACCGGCGTTGCGTCCTGAAGGTGGGTGCGGCCGATCTTGATGATCTTGGCGAAGGCTTTCTGTTTCGCGGCGAGCGCTTCGTGGAGATGCTCGAGCGCCGGGATCAGCGTGTGGTTGATCTCTTCGGCCGCCGCGATGTGCATCGCCGTCGGGAAAGTGTCGTTCGACGACTGGCTCATATTGACGTGATCGTTCGGGTGCACCGGATCTTTCGAGCCGATCTCGCCGCCGAGAATTTCGATGGCGCGGTTGGCGATCACTTCATTGGTGTTCATGTTGGACTGGGTGCCCGATCCCGTCTGCCAGACCGACAGCGGGAAATGGTCGTTGAGCTTGCCTTCCGCGACTTCCAGCGCGGCTTTCTCGATCGCCTTGCCGGTTTTCGCCGGGATCGATTTCAGCTTCATGTTGGTGCGCACGGCGGACAGCTTGACGACGCCGAGGGCGCGGATCAGCGGCGCGGGCATGGTTTCTTCGCCGATGGGGAAGTTGATCAGCGAGCGCGCGGACTGCGCGCCGTAATATTTGTCGGCGGGGACTTTCAGCTTGCCGAAGCTGTCGGATTCGGTGCGGGTCTTGGTCATGGGGTCTGGTCTTTCGGCGGATGCGGAAGAAGGAGGGGACTGTTTCGGGCCCGGGTTTAAAACCGCGCGGGGTCCCAAGGCAAGCGCCGCCGGCGACGCCGGACCGCTATTTCTTCCGGAAGGAATCGAGGCTGACGATATCCGCGCCTTCGCCCTTGTGCTCTTCCGCCGCGTCTTCTTCGGCTTCCGGCTCGGCGGCGGCTTCGGGTTCAGCGGCTTCCGCCGCTTCCTCGGGGAGCGTCGCATCGAAGCTGACACCGAACTGGGCGCTCGGATCGGCGAACTGGGTGACGGCGTCGAAGGGCACCTCGAGGCGCGCCTCCTTGCCCTTGAACCACAAGGTCACGCCGAGCTTGTTTTCGTCGATGCTGAGATCCTCGAACTGGTGCTGGAGGACGATGGTCATGCGCTCGGGATATTGCTCTTTCAGATAGTCGGGGATGACGACGCCCGGCGCCTCGGTGAGGAATTCGATGAAGAAATGATGCTCGCCCGGCGCGTCGCCGAGCTCCGCGACGATCTCCAGAACGTCGCGCATGAGAAGGCGGTAGGCTCTTTTCTGCGCTTCCTGAAAGAGCTCATTGTAATCGAGTTCGACGTCTTCACTCACTTTGGGGTCCGCCCTTCTGGTCTCCTGTCCGGCGCAGTTGTAGCGGGCTTGCGCCCAAGAGGCCAGAAGCAGGGCTTTCGGCGGGCGCATGGCCTTCGCGGTGGAACGGGCAAACCCGCCGCCGGGTTCCGAAAGCCCGCCTTGCGGCTGCGGCCAGGCCGCGAGTGCGGGATCTCGAGAGCGCCTGATTTTCAAGGAAATTAAAGTGGGAGCTTCTGTTGCCCCGTCCGCGAAGGCGGACAATCAGAAAAGTGCTCCCGCGCGCGAAGGCGCGCAAACTCAAGAATCCCCGGCGCCTGGACGACGAGCAAATGGCTGGTTTTGAGGGAAATAAAGTCCCCGGCTTCTGGCGCTCCGTCCGCGAAGGCGGACAAGCCGCCGGGGCGCCGCCCAGCGCCGTAAGGCGCGAACCTGAGAACTCGAGAGCGCCTGATTTTCAAGGAAATTTAAAGTGGGAGCTTCTGTTGCAAGGTGCTCCTCGCGCCCGAATGGGCGCATTTCTTAAGACTCCCCGGCGCCTGAGGGGAGTGTCACTTGATATGTCTCGGGAAATAAAGTCCCCGGCTTCTGTTGCCAGGCGCCGGGGGAGCCCCGCCTAGCCTTGGAAAAGGGCTAGGACTTTAAAGAGCGAACTGCTCAGCCGCGTTACGCAGCGAGAGCGAGTTCTTCCGAGTAGTTGTCGTTGGCAACTATTCAGTTTTAGCCAAATAACGGAGGCAAACCGGGCGAAAACATCGTCTTTAGACGCTCGTCGATCCTATTTCGGCCCCGCCGAAGCCTCCCGGCCCGAATGGGGGAGAGGGGTTTTGGTGGAGCCGCCGGGTACCGCCCCCGGGTCCGATACGGTTATTACACGCGTCATTTATCGCCATAGCCCGCTTGCGCGAGCAGACTGAATATAGGCGCGAAGGGTGAAAATTTAAAGAGTGCGGCTTTTGGGCCGACAAAAAATGCAAGGATGTCAAGATTCTGTAACATCCATGCATTATGTGCGCCGGTGTGATCAGGGTTCCAGGCTTCAGGGCGGCGGCGATGGAAGCGGGCGATTTCAAGAAGTGGCGAAAGACGCTGGGCCTGTCCCAAAAGGACGCAGCGAATCTGCTCGGCCTCAAGCGCCGCATGATCCAGTATTACGAAAAAGGCGAGCGCGACGGCGAGAAGGTCAAGATCCCGCGTTCGGTGCGGCTCGCCTGTTACGCCATTGCGCAGGGCGTCGAGGACTATAACGGCCCCAACCGCAAACTTCACCTGATCGAAAAAGCCGAAAAGGCGATCGAGCCGGCCGCGTAAGCGACGGGTCGGGGTGCTCGGCGCCCGCAGGCTTGATGGCCGCGGCTCAGAGGCCGCGCATCCCTGCGCCCATGGGGAAAACTTTCCGGGAAAGCGCTGGCGCGAATCGCTCAAAAGCGCCAATCCTTTTCGCGAAGGTAACGGCCATGAAACAATATCTGGAATTGCTGGCCCGCGTCCTCGAAGCGGGCGACAAACGCCTCGACCGCACCGGCGTCGGCACGCGCGCCGTGTTCGGCCATCAGATGCGGTTCGATCTCGCCGAGGGCTTTCCGCTGCTGACCACGAAGAAGCTGCACACGAAATCCATCGTGCACGAATTATTGTGGTTTCTCGCCGGCGACACCAACACTGCTTACCTCAAGAAACACGGGGTTTCGATCTGGGACGAGTGGGCGGACGAGAAGGGCGATCTCGGTCCTGTCTATGGACGGCAATGGCGCTCCTGGGCGGCGCCGGACGGGCGCGCCATCGACCAGATCAGCTGGGTCATTGATGAGATCAAGACCAATCCCGCTTCGCGCCGGCTCGTGGTCAGCGCCTGGAACCCCGCCGATCTCGACAAGATGGCGCTGGCGCCCTGTCACTGCCTGTTCCAGTTTTTCGTCGCGGACGGGCGGCTTTCCTGCCAGCTTTATCAGCGCTCGGGCGACGTCTTTCTCGGCGTGCCGTTCAACATCGCCTCTTATGCGCTTTTGACCGCCATGGTCGCGCAGGTCTGCGATCTCGAGCCCGGCGATTTCGTTCACACGCTCGGCGATGCGCATCTTTACGCGAACCATGTGGACCAGGCGCGCGAGCAACTGACGCGCAAGCCCGGCAAGCTCCCTCGTCTCGTGATGAACCCCCGCGTCAAAGATATTTTCGGGTTTTCCTTCGAGGACTTCGCCTTCGAGGATTATGAGGCCCAGCCCCATATCAAGGCACCGGTGGCGGTATGAGCGTTTCGGTCAGAAACGCGGGCAGGGGCGACGAGGCGCTTATTCTCGGCTTCATCAAAGAGCTCGCGGAGTATGAAAAGCTCGCCCATGAAGCGGTCGCGACGCCGGACCAGCTTGCGCGCACGCTCTTTTGCGACAATCCGAAAGTCTTCGCGCTGATCGCCGAACAGGACGGCGCGCCGGTTGGCTTTGCGCTGTATTTTTTCAACTTCTCGACCTTTCTCGGCAAGCACGGGATTTATCTCGAAGACCTCTATGTCAAAGAGAGTTGCCGCGGCGCCGGGGCAGGCAAGGCGCTGCTCGCGGAACTGGCGCGCATTGCGGTCGAGAACGATTGCGGGCGCCTTGAATGGTCGGTGCTCGACTGGAACGCGCCTTCCATCGCCTTTTACAAATCTCTCGGCGCCGCGCCCATGGACGAATGGACCGTTTATCGCCTTGCCGGCGAGGGGCTCGCCGATCTTGCGCGAGCCGCGTCATGAGCGCGCGTCTCGTCATGGTCGTGGCGGTGGCGCGCAACGGCGTCATCGGTTCGGACAACGATCTGCCCTGGCGGATTTCCGACGATCTGAAATGGTTCAAGTCGGTGACGGTGGACAAGCCGGTGCTCATGGGCCGCAAGACCTACGACTCCATCGGCAAGGCGCTTCCCCGCCGCGACAATATCGTGGTCACGCGCTCCCCGGATTTCGCCGCTGAAAGCGTCTTCATCGCCCGCAGCCTCGAGGGCGCCGTGAAGCTCGCGCATTCCCTGGCGGACAAGCGCGGGGCCGAGGAGGTGAGCGTCATAGGCGGCGCGGAGATCTTTTCCCAGCTGCTGCCCCGCACGCACCGGATTTACCTCACGCGCGTCGATGCGGATGTGGAAGGCGACGTCCTGTTCCCAGTGCTCGATTCGGCCGAATGGAAGGAAACCAAGGCCGGGGAAGCCCCGAAAAACGAGAAAAACGAGCATGCTTGCGAATTTTTCATTCTCGACCGAAAGGGCGGAATCCCGCCCAAAGAGCGCTGATTTTTAGCGATTTTGGCGACCCCGCGTTTAAGGATTGGGGACTATGTTAATCATTCAAGCGCTTGCGGCTCTTGCCGGCGCGGCTTCTGCGTTAAGCTTTCGCCGGCGCCTTGAACCAGCGCTTCCATGAAGGAGAGAACGGAGGAGGGGATGATGAAACAAGCGGTTTCAGCCATCGCGATCGGCGCGGCGTTTTTCGCCGCCGGCGCGGCGCAAGGGGCGGAGACGAAAACCACCTGCGCGCGGGGCGGCGATTCGCGGATCATCGAAGTCGTGGCGCCCGGCAATGTCGGCGAAAGCTGCGACGTGCGTTACACGCGCGGGGCCGACAATGTTTCGGTTCCCTATCACGCCGACAATTCCGACGCCTTCTGCGCGAAAAAAGCCCAGGAGCTGGTGGATAACCTCGCCTCGGCCGGATTTTCCTGTTCAGCCTCGGCGCCGGCCCTGCGCGCGGATACGGCCGCGGCGCCGGCGTCGGATTATGTCGTTGAAAGCAAGCGCCCGGCGACGCCCGTGCAGCCCGCTTCCGCGCCCGCCGCGCCGGCGCCTGCCGAAGAGCCCGCTGTCGACGACGAAAGCGGTCCCGACGAGACGGCGATGGCGCCCGCGCCCGCACCCATGACCGCCGAACAAAAAGAACCCGCGCTCGTCGCCATGGCCGAAAAAGAAGATGAAGAGGCCGAAGCGCTCGAAGAGGAAATGAGCCAGATCCTCGCCCAGCCGGGGCTTGAAAACGCCTCCGGCGAACCGGCGCAGCTCGTGGCCAGCCAGGCCGAAACAACGCCGGGTCCGGCGCAACCCGATTCCATGGGCCGCCTGACCGGCGCCGAACCCGAAACGCCTTCGCCGAAAGCGGCGACGCCCGTCACGACGGCGTCGGCCCAGGAAACGCCGGCGCCTCAAGCTGCGCCTCAACCTGCGCCTGAACCCGCCGCCGCACCGGCCCCTGCGCCCGAGCCGGCGCCCGCCGCTTCGCCGGCGAAAACCGCGAGCGCCGACAAGCCGCTGCGCACCCCGCGCGAGGTCATCCATGCGAGCCTGATGGCGCAGGCTGCCGCCTGGAATGACGGCGATCTCACCGGCTTCATGGACGGCTACTGGAAGAGCGATAATCTGAAATTCGTGTCCGGCGTCAACATCACCAAGGGCTGGGACGCGACCATGAAACGCTATCGCGAGCGTTATGCGGGCGGCGAAGGGCTCGGCCGCCTCGGCTTTGAAAATGTCGACGTGAAAATGGTGACCGACGATGTCGCCGTCGCCACCGGCCGCTTCAGTCTCGCCCGCGCCGATGGCGTCTCAAGCGGCGTCTTTTCGCTGGTCATGCGCCGCGACGGCGGCGCCTGGCGTATCGTGCACGATCATACAAGCAGCAGCAATCCGGCGACCAACTAATCCTTGAGCGCGGCGTCCGCGATCTTTTTCGCGAGCGCTGCGAAAACCTCCGCAGACGGATGGGCTCCTGCGGCCAGCGGCAGGCCCGCATCCGAGGCTTCGCGCAGGTCCGGATAGAGCGGCGCGGCGCCGAGAAACGGCGCGCCCAGTTTTTCGGCGGCCTTGCGCGCGCCGCCTTCGCCGAAAAGATATTGCCGCGCGCCATCGGGCGTTTCGAGCCAGGCCATGTTCTCGATGACGCCGATCACCGGGGTTTCGGTCTGGCGGAACAGGTGAACGCCGCGGCGCATGTCCGCGAGCGCCATTTCCTGCGGGGTCGAGACGATGACCGCGCCCGACAGGCGCTTGGTCTGGATCAGCGAAATATGCGTGTCGCCGGTGCCGGGCGGGGTGTCGATGAGCAGGATGTCGAGCTCGCCCCAGTCGACGTCGCTGATGAGCTGGCGCACCGCGCCCATGACCATGGGCCCGCGCCAGGCGACCGCCTGTTCCGGGTCGATCAGAAAGCCGATGGACATCAGCTTCACACCATGGGCTTCCATGGGCATGATCTTGTTGTCGCGCATCGACGGCTTGTCGGTGATCCCGAAAAGGGTCGGCACGGAGGGCCCGTAAATATCGGCGTCGAGCAGCCCGACCTTGAGGCCCTGTTTGGCGAGCGCCACGGCGAGATTGGCGGCGATGGTGGACTTGCCGACCCCGCCCTTGCCGGACGCGATCACCACCACCGATTTTACCCGGTCGAGAGCCTCGCCCGCTGCCTCGATCCGCGGCTTGTCTTTCTTGAGGCCGAAGGGGTTTTCATGGGCGCTCTGGGCCTGCTGCGGGGCGGGGCGTCCGCCGCCCGCCGGAGCGGACGCGCCGCCCGCATTGTGCGCGGTGGCCACGGCGCTGACGCTGGCGACCCCGGAGACCGCTCCGGCCGCTTTTTTCGCCGCCTCGAGCATGGCCTCGGCTCGGGCCCTGTCCCCATCCGGGACTTCCAGCATGAAGCGCACGACGCCCGCGTCGTCCGCGGAAAGCCCGCGCACCGCGCCGGCGGCCACGATGTTGCGCCCGCTCGCGGGGTCCTTGATGGCGGAAAGCGCGGCTCGCACGCGCATGATCAGGCTGTCGGTCACTTTTGGCCCTTGAAATCCTTCAAAAAAGCGTCACGGGCGCGTTGCGCCGGACGGATTCGGTAACATATATACGGGCCCAGCAAGGTTCTTCCACCGGCGCCGGCGTCAGACAAATGCGCGCGGCGCAAGATTTTCACGAGAGAGAGGCTTGAATGCCCTGGCAAGACAATTCCGGCAATCGCGGCGGGGGCCGCGGTCCCTGGGGACAGCCCCCCCGCGGCAATGGCGGTCCCAATAATGGCGGCGGCCGGGGCGGCGGCGAGCCCCCCGATCTTGAAGATCTGCTCCAGGCCTCGCGCCAGCGCCTGAAGCGCGCCTTTCCCCGCGGCGGCGGGGGCGGTCGCGGCGGCGGAGGCGGCGGCTTTCAATTCACCGGCGCGACCGGCGGGCTGGTCGGCGCCGCGCTTGTTTTCCTCTGGGTGATCAGTGGCTTTTATCAGGTCGAAACAGAAGAACTCGCGGTGGTGACGACCTTCGGGAAATATCAGAGCGTCACCGGTCCGGGCCTTCACTGGCATCTGCCGACGCCGATCCAGAATGCGCGCAAGGAGCGGGTTGAAACCCAGAATGAAATGTCGATTCCGGCCACGAGCGGGCGGCGCAGCCCCGGCATGCCGGAAGGCCTCATGCTCACCGGCGACAAGAACATTGTCGATGTTGCGTTCATCGTGCAGTGGAAGATCAAGTCCGAGCGTGTCGCCGAAGAGGGCGATCAATTGCCCGGCGTCGCGAAATACATGTTCAATATCGACAACCCTGAAATTCTCGTGCGCATGATCAGCGAAGCGGCGATGCGCGAAGTCGTCGGCCGCAACACGCTCGATTATGTTCAGACCGAGGGCCGTGCGGAAGTCGCCCAGGACAGCCGGGAGCTGATGCAGTCTGCGCTCGACGCCTATGATGCGGGGATCGAGATCAGCCGCGTTAACCTGACGCTTGCCGAGCCGCCGACCGATGAAGTCAACGAGGCGTTCCGCGACGTGCAGGCCGCCGAACAGAACCAGGCGACGGTCATCCAGCAGGCGCGCCAATATACGAACCAGGTCGTGCCGGAAGCGCGCGGCCAGGCGCAGCGCATTCTCGAGGAGGCCGGCGCCTATGCGGCCGAACGCACTGCGGACGCCCGCGGTCAGGCCGCCCGGTTCAACGAAATCTACGCCGAATATGCGAATGCGCCGGAAGTCACGCGCCAGCGCATGTATCTCGAAACCGTCGAGCGCGTGCTCGGCGACATGGACAAGATCATCGTGGAAGAGGGCGCCGGTTCCGGCGTCGTGCCTTATCTGCCCCTTGATCAGGTTCGCCGCGGCCAGCAGGGAGGAAGCAACTAATGAGTAAATTATCTCTTCCCGTTCTGGGCGTCGCCATCGTCGCTCTGCTCGTCGTTCTCTTCAATTCGGCGTTCATCGTTCCGGAAACGCACTCCGCTCTCGTGTTCCGGTTCGGCGAGCCGAAAAATCAGTACACGGAAGCTGGCCTGCGTTTCAAAGCGCCGTTCATCGAGAACGTCCGCTATATCGACCAGCGCAACCGCAATCTCGACCAGGAGCCGACCGAGATCATTGCGCGCAATCAGGAGCGGCTTATCGTCGACGCCTTCGCGCGCTACATGATCACCGATCCGCTGCTCTTTTACCAACGCGTGAGCACGGAAGAGCAGGGCGAAAGACGTCTCGGGTCGATCCTCGAGGATGCGATCCGCGCCGTTCTGGGTTCCGTCACGGTGGATGAAATCATCTCCGAGCGCCGCAGCGAACTGATGGCGCAGATCCAGGAGCAACTGACGACGTCGGCGCGCCCCCTTGGCGTTGAAATCATCGACGTCAAAATCCGCCGGGCCGACCTGCCGCAGACCAACTCTGAAGCGGTCTTCCAGCGGATGATCGCCGAACGCCGGCAGCTCGCCCAGCAATACCGCTCGGAAGGCAACGAACGGGCGAACCAGATCCGCGCCCAGGCGGACCGCCAGGTGATCGAGATCAAGGCCGAGGCCGAGGAAGAAGCGCAGAAGATTCGCGGCGCCGCCGACGCGCAGCGCAACGCCATCTTCGCGTCAGCCTATGGCAAGGACCCGGAATTCTTCGCCTTCTACCGCTCTCTTCTGGCGTACGAAGAGGCGCTTGAAGACGGGCAGACCACCATCCTGTTGTCGCCGGAGAGTGAATTCTTCCGCTACTTCAACAACTTGCAAGGCGAGCGCCGGTAAGGCGCCGCCCCGGCGGCGCGTTCGCGCATGGCCTTTCGCCTAAGCATTTGCGGGGGCGCGGCTTTGCGTTAACCTGTCGCCGATAGGGTTTTGTGCCGGGGAACATAGAGGCGATTTATGGCGCACACGGGTAAGGTTCGTTCAACGTTTCGGGGGCTTTTGGCGGCGTTGACCGCGGCGGGCGCGATCGGCGCGGCGGGCTTGCAAACGGCCGCCGCGCGCGGGGCGCCGGAGAGTTTCGCCGATCTGGCGGAGGATCTGACCCCGGCGGTGGTGAACATCTCCTCCGCCCAGCGCTCGCGCACGGGCCAGGCGACCGGAGAGCTTGCGCCCTTGCAGCGCAAATTCGACCGGCCCGCCGTGTCCCTCGGCTCCGGCTTCATCATCGACCCCTCGGGCGTCGTGGTGACCAACAACCATGTCATCGACAATGCCGAGGAAATCACGGTGACGCTGTCCGACGGGCGCGAGATTTCAGCGACCGTCAAGGGCCGCGACCGCGAAACCGATCTCGCCGTCCTGCAACTCGACAGCCCCGGCAAGTATCCTCATGTGGATTTCGGCAATTCCGACACGGCGCGGGTCGGCGACTGGGTGATCGCCATCGGCAATCCCTTCGGCCTTGGCGGCACGGTGACGGTGGGCATCGTTTCCGCGCGCAACCGCGACATCAATTCCGGCCAGTATGACGACTACATCCAGACCGACGCCGCCATCAACCGCGGCAATTCCGGCGGGCCGCTGTTCGATCTGAACGGCACGGTTGTCGGCGTCAACACGGCGATCTATTCCCAGACCGGCGGTTCGGTTGGCGTCGGCTTTGCGGTGCCGGCCGATCTGGCGGAAACCGTCGTCACGCAATTGCTGGAATTCGGCGAAACGCGCCGCGGCTGGCTCGGCGTCTCCATCGACGACGTGACCCCGGAGCTCGCCGCCAATCTCGAGCTGCGCACGCCCAAGGGCGCGGTCGTCACCGTGGTGCGGCCGAACAGCCCCGCCGCCGATGCGGGCCTCGAGCCCAATGACGTGATCCTTCAGTTCAACCGCCGCGACATTGCGAGCGTGCGCGATCTGACGCGCGAGGTTGCGGATACGCCCATCGGCACCACCGTGCCCATGGAAATCCTGCGCGACGGGCGGCGCATGACCGTTCAGGTGCGCATCGACCGCCGCGAAACCCGCATGCTGGCGTCCGCCACGTCCGGCGGCGTCCTGCCGGCCAATGCGGCCAAAGGCTCCGGGCTCACCCTTCAGGAGCCGACAGAGGACATCCGCCAAGCCTATGGCCTGCCGGCGACCGTGCAAGGGGTCGTGGTGACCGCCGTCGATCCCGACAGCGACGCGGCCATCGTCCTGCAACCGGGCGACGTCATTCTCGAGATCGGCTGGGAGCGGGTGACGCGGCCCTCCGCGGCGGTGGACAAGCTCGGCAAGCTGCGCAATCTGAACAGCGGGCCGGTGCAGATCTACGTCCAGCGCGGCGATCTTCTGTTCTACGAGTCGCTGCGGCCGTAAGTCGTCAGCGTACGAATTCTTCGTCCTTGAAGCCTTGCAGATAAAGCAGCGCCGTCAGGTCGCCGTAGTGGATGCGCGCGCGCGCGGCTTTCGCCACCGCCGGCTTGGCGCGAAAGGCGACGCCGAGCCCTGACCGGTCCAGCATGGAAAGATCATTGGCGCCGTCGCCCACGGCCATGGCGTCGGCGGGGTCGATCCCGTTTTCCTCCGCCAGCCTGACGAGCGCCTCTTCCTTTGCGGCGCGCCCGAGAATGGGCTCGCGCACGCGCCCTGACAGGACGCCGTCTTCAAGCAGGAGCTCGTTCGCCTGGTTGGTCTTGAAGCCGGCGCGCAGGGCCACGCGGGCGGTGAAGAAGGTGAACCCGCCGGAGACGAGCGCTGTCGCCGCGCCCGCTTCGTTCATGGTTTTGACGAGCGTTTCCGCGCCCGGCGTCATGGTGATGCGCTTGTCGAAGGTCTGCTGGAGCACGCTTTCGGGAAGCCCCTTCAGCATGGCGACGCGTTCTTTGAGGGCGCCTTCGAAATCAAGCTCGCCGCGCATGGCGCGTTCGGTGATTGCGGAAATCTCCGCGCGCTTGCCGGCGTATTCCGCGAGCTCGTCGATGCATTCCTGCTGGATGATCGTCGAATCCATATCTGCGATCAGCAGTTTCTTGCGCCGGCCCCGCTCTGGCACGATATTCACGTCGACCTTTTCCTCGCGGCCGATGGCGAAGACGTCCCGCGCATTTTCGGGCAATTCCGGCGCGTAAATGTCGTAGGCGGCGCCCTCAGACAGGGCCTGCACGGCGCCGCCCTTGACCGTTTCACGGATGCGGTCGAGAAGCGGTTGCGTAATGGCCGGATTGGCCGGATCGGCGATAACGGAAATGACGAAACTCATACGGGTACGGACGACTCCATGACGCGGGCGGGGATCGTCCTTATTGCAGGGCCGACCGCTTCGGGCAAGTCGGCGGCGGCGCTGGCGTTGGCCCAAAAACTGGGCGGGACCATCGTCAACGCCGACGCCATGCAGGTTTATCGCGATTTGCGGATCTTGACGGCGCGCCCCTCAGCCGGGGACGAAGCGGCGGCGCCGCACCGTCTTTACGGCGTTCTCGACGGGGCCGAGCGCTGTTCCGCCGGGCGTTGGGCGCGGCTCGCCGCGGACGCCATCGCCGAGATCCGGGGCGAGGGGCGTGTTGCGGTCGTCGCGGGCGGCACCGGGCTTTATTTCCGCGCGCTTGAGGAGGGGCTGTCGCCCATCCCCGAAGCGCCGCCGGAGATCCGCGAGAAAGCGGCGGCGCGCTGGGCCGAACTGGGGCCCGCAGCCTTCCGCAAGGAAGTCATCGCGCAGGACCCCGCCATGGCGCGCCTGCCCGAAGGCGACGCCCAGCGCCTGAAGCGCGCCTGGGAGGTCTTCGCGGTCACAGGAAAGCCGATCTCGCAGTTTCAGGCCGAGGTGCCGGTTCCGCTGATCGGCGGCGCCGATGCGCGCGTGGTGATCGAGCCGGCGCGGGAGGCTCTCTATGCGCGCTGCGACGCCCGCGCGGCGGCGATGCTGGAGGAGGGCGCTGTCGAAGAGGCGCGGGCTCTTCTTGCGCGCGGGCTCGATCCGGCTCTGCCGGTGATGAAGGCGCTGGGCGTGGCGGAAATCGCGGCGCTGCTCGCGGGCGAGACGAGCCGCGAGGAGGCGCTGGCGCGCCTTCAGCAGAACACACGCCGCTACGCCAAGCGCCAGCTCACCTGGCTGCGCAATCAGATGGCGGACTGGCCGCGCGCGGAAAACGCCGACGCCGCGGTCATGGCGATCGAGGAACAGCTGGCGGGCGGCCCCGCATAGGCTCATGATGTCTCGCAGGGGCGCTGCATTCATGCAGATAGGGAGAGATTGAATGAAGATATTTGCTTGCGGCCTTGCGCTTGCCGCGCTCTGCGCCGGCCCGGTTCTGGCGGGGCCCGTGGATGAGATGATGGCGGCCGACGCCGCCTTTGCCGACATGGCGAAGACTGAGGGCGTTCCCGCAGCTTTCGCGGCTTACGCCGCCGAAGACGTGCGCATGTTTCCCGACAGGGCCCAGCCTTATGCGGGGCGCGAGGCGCTGATCGCCCGGTTCGCCGCCTGGCCGGAAGGGGCCGAGCTGAGCTGGGCGCCGGTCGAGGGCATGGCGTCCGAAGCCGGCGATTTCGGCTTCACCTGGGGCCGGTTCGTCTTCACGGCGCAAGGGGAGGCCGGACCCGTCGCAGAGCACGGCAAATATCTCTCCGTCTGGCGAAAAGAGGCTGGCGGCGGCTGGAAATTTGTTGCGGATATCGGCAACACCAACCCTGCGCCCGAGACGGCGGAAACGCCCTGAAACGGGTCGCGCCGAGGCTTCGGGCGCGCGCGCCGCGATTGCATTTGAAGGGGCCGGACGTTATTAAATCACGCAGCATATCGGACCGGCCCGGGGGTGGACGGCGGTCTTTCCGGGGACAATCGAGCGCCGGGCCGGAAGGGTCGGGCGCGCCGGGCGGCCATCGCAGCGGATCAGCGCAGCGCCCGGGTCAGCGTGAGGCGGGACCGAATAAGGGTATGGTCGAGTTCCTGCGCCGGTTAGGGCGCTTTTTAACCTCCATGGACGCCAAGGCGGTCACCTCGCTGGCGGTGTCCGTCGTCCTCCTGATTTTCGTCCTCCTGATGCTGGCTTTCGGCCAGCAATGGTTCGACCTCAATGAAGACGGTGAATTGCGCCAGCTCATCATGGAAGCGGCGGAATCGCGCTGGGCGGTGCTCGGCGTAATCTCCATCTTCGTCTTTCTGGCGCTGACCGGCTTTCCGCAGGTCGCCCTGATCACCGCGACCGTCATCGTTTTCGGGCCCTGGAACGGCGCGACCTATTCCTGGATCGCCACCATGGCGAGCGCCACGCTGACCTTCGGGCTCGGGCATTTTCTCGGCGGGCGCTGGGTGCGCCGCTTCGGCGCGGAAAGGGTGCAGCGCACCATGGATTTCATCGGCCGCCACGGCATTGTCGCCTCCGGCCTGGTGCGCGTGGTGCCCTCCGCGCCGTTTATCGTGGTCAACGCCGCGGCAGGCGCGGCCCATATCCCCATGTGGAAATTCTGGGTCGGAACGGGCGCCGGGATTATCCCGAAAATCGCCGTCATCGCGCTGCTCGCCGCCTTTTTCCCCGAGCCCGAGGCCTTTCAGGCGGAGATGGACGGGCTGCTCGACTTTTTCATGAGCCGCGATCCGCGCAATCTCGCGCTGATCGGCCTTGTCATTGTCGCCTGGCTGGGCTTTCTCCTGCTGATGCGCTGGCTTTATCGCCGCCTCAGGAGGCGTGAAAATGTTTATTAAGAAACCCGTCGCCGCCTTGAGAATCCTGTTAAAGCGTAAATCTGCGCATGCCGCGTCCGCCCGGAAAAAAGCCGGAATTTCGGGCTATGTTGACGATTTAGGAACGCATTAAGGATAAGACCGTCGGTGACATTCAGCACCCACGCATAGGACCAGCCCAATGCTCTCCACACTGTTCGGCATGCTTTCCGCGGACATGGCCATCGACCTCGGCACGGCCAACACGCTTGTTTACGTCAAAGGGCGGGGAATCGTCCTCAACGAGCCGTCGGTGGTCGCCATCGAAACGCGCGGCGGACGCAAGATCGTTCGCGCCGTGGGCAACGAAGCCAAGGAAATGCTCGGCCGCACGCCCGGCGAGATCGAAGCGATCCGCCCCATGCG
>JAUIMC010000031.1 GCA_030433215.1 Alphaproteobacteria bacterium | reverse complement strand
GCCGAGCGCGTCTTCCAGCGCCTGCTCTTGCGCTTCGCGTTCCAGACGCTCTTTTTCTCGCTTTTCTTTTTCAGTGGGGCCGAACAGCATCGGGCTGAGCTGGGGGTCGTCGATCTGGTCTTGCGCCGCCGCGGGTGGCGTCGCCGCAAGTGCGAGCGCAAAGGCCGCGGCGCCTGCCGCCAGAGCGGCCCGTGTCGATCGGTTCTTCAAGGTTGTCTGTCCCCGCATTGCAGTTCCCATCCCGCAGGCTAAACAGCGATTCCGTCCGAGTGTTCCCGCCTATTTTATCCGGGGCAAGTCCCCGCGCCAGTCAAAGCTAGGGGCCAATCCGGCGAGAATGGGGCCAATTCGCTGTTTTTTTTGTGATTTAAGGGCCGATTCGCCGCAAGGAGAAAAACTGCGGCATCGGCGCCACACAAAAGCCGGCGCGCGAGGAAAGCGGCCGGCTCGTGGGTCTTTTTCGTGGTTGAGGCGCGTTAATCGTCAAGCGCGTCGTCGATGGCTTCGCCGGTGTTCTCGATATCGCGGCCGACGCCCTTGATGGTTTCGCAAGCCGACAGGAAGAACCCGAAAGCAAGAATGAGGGCGAGGACGCGCATATAAGCTCCTGATAAAGTTTCCGGCGAGGGGCGGATTATGCCTCAAAACCCGGAAAACAAAAGCCTCGTCTAAGCTTACAAATAGCTTAGATCGCGCCTTCGCGCTGCATCCGCTTGCGCACCAGCTTGCGGGCGCGACGGACGGCCTCCGCCTTTTGGCGGGCCTTTTTCTCGGACGGCTTTTCGTAGAATTTCCGGCGCTTCATTTCCCGGAACGTCCCTTCGCGCTGCATCTTCTTCTTCAGCGCCTTAAGGGCTTGCTCGACATTATTGTCGCGGACAAAAATCTGGACCAAAGCCTTTCGCCTCCTTTGAAAACAAAAGCGCCACGGGGGCCGCCGCGACGCAAGAAAAACGTGCCAGCCCTCATTCCGCCTGTTTCCTGCAGGGGCGAGGGATGCGGGCCTATACCAAAACCCCTATGGATTGTCTACATAGGCCCCATGCCCCGCCTTTAAAGGAGGTCCGCCTCATGTCAGAGCCCCGCAAATCCGCCGAAAACCCCGAAAATGGCGAAAAAGCCGGCGGATTCGACGCGGAAGGCCGCGCGATCCTGAAGGCGATGCTGGCCCGGGCGGCGTTCGAGGGCTGGACCGATGCGGCGCTCGCCGCCGCCGCGAAGGACGCCGGGGCCTCCCCGCATGTGCGCGCCGCCGCTTTCCCCCGGGGCGCGGCGGATGCGCTGCGGGCCTGGTCCATGGAGGCGGACGAAACCATGACCGCCCAGATGGCGGGGCCTGATTTCGATAGCCTCAAGATTCGCGAAAAGGTCGCCTTTGCCGTCAGGGCCCGGCTGGCGGCGCTGAGGCCCCACAAGGAGGCGGCCCGGCGCGCCGCGGCGACCCTGGCGCTGCCGCTCAATGCGCCGCTCGCCGCCGAGCTTTCCTGGAAGACAGCGGATGCGATCTGGCGCGGGCTGGGCGACAAGTCCGCCGATTTCAATTTCTATTCGAAACGCGGGATCCTCACCGGCGTCTGGCTCTCGACCCTGACCCACTGGCTTGGCGACGACAGCGAGGACGAAGCCTCGACCGAGGCTTTCCTCGCCGCGCGCATCGACAACGTCATGCAGATCGAAAAAGCCAAGGGAAAGCTCCGGGATCTGAATATCGACCCGGCGAAACCGCTAGAATGGCTGGCGAAGCTTCGCTATCCGGGCGGGGACAAGGCGGCGAAAGACGACGAGACCTGGGACGAGGATGAAGTCGATGAAGCCCTCGAGGAGAGCTTCCCGGCGAGCGATCCCCCGGGCTGGACGCCCGGCAAGGTCTGATCGCGAAAGCCCGGCCGCGCGCCTCAAGCGCGGCGCCATTCGCCTCGCCCCGCGGGCTGTGGTATGATTCGCCGGACTTATGACCGGGGGCGGCGTGTCGAACCTTTTCAACGAGCTTCGAAGACGGAATATCTTCCGGGTCGCCGGCGTCTATGCGGTGGTCGCCTGGCTCCTGGTGCAGGTGTCGGCGGCGCTTGAAGGCGCCCTGTCGCTGCCGGCCTGGTTCGACGGCGTCGTGGTCGCGTTTCTCGCCGTCGGGTTTCCGATCACCATGGTTATGGCCTGGGCGTTTGAAATGACGCCCGAAGGGGTGAAGCCGACGGCGGCCGTGGCGCCGGGCGAAAGCATTTCCACCAAGACCGGCCGCAAGCTCGACTTCGCCATTCTCGGCGGGCTGGCGCTCGTCGCCCTGCTGGTCGGCTGGCAGACGCTCAGCAAACCGGGCGGCGCGACGGCGGCGAACGGCGTGGCGGTCGCGGACTCTTCCATCGCGGTTCTGCCTTTCGTGGATCTCTCGCCCGATGGCGATCAGGAATATTTCGCCGACGGGATTTCCGAAGAACTCCTCAACGTGCTGGCGCAGGCCAAGGAAATGAAAGTCGCAGGGCGCACCTCGTCTTTCGCGTTCAAGGGCCGCAACGAGGACCTGCGCGAGATCGGCAAGGTGCTCGGCGTGGCGCATATTCTCGAAGGTTCGGTTCGCAAGTCCGGCGATATGGTGCGCATCACCGCGCAGCTCATCAAGGCCGATGACGGCTTTCATCTGTGGTCGGAGACCTATGACCGCAAGCTGACGAATATTTTCGACGTGCAGGATGAAATCGCGGCGGCGATCCTGAGCGAAATGCAAACGCAGTTCGCCGATGGCGGGAAGGCCGCGGCGCCGGCCATCGTGCGCGGAGATGTCGACGCTTATTCCCTTTATCTCAAAGCCAAGCCGATGGTGGCGAGCCGCCTTCCGGACCGCATGGAAGAGGCCGAAAAGCTGCTCGACCAGGCGATCGAGATCGATCCGGATTATGCGCCCGCCTATGCGCTGCGCTCCATGGTGGAGTCGCTTCTGTCCGACGCGCCCGGCGCCTACGGAACGAAGCCGGCGGCGCAGGCGATTGTGGCGGCCACGGAATACGCCGACAAGGCGCTGGAGCTGGATCCCGATCTCGCCGAAGCCCATGCCGTGCGCGGACTGATCTATCTCGACAAGGGAGAGCCCGGCAGGTCGATTGCATCTTTGCAGCGGGCGGTCGAAATCAATCCCAACTATCTCGATGCGCGCAACTGGCTGTCGCTGGCGCTCGGCGCCAATGGCCGCTATCGCGACATCGCCGAAGAGCAATGGGCGCTTTTCCAGATCGACCCGCTTTATCCGCCCGGCGTCAACAACGCGATCCTCCATCTTACCAATATCGGGGATATGGAGCGCGCCCGTCAGGTGGTGGCGCGCGTTAAGGAAATCGCGCCGGGCACGGCCACCACCCTTGGCGGGGAGTCCACCTTGCTGGGGGCGACAGGAGAATTCGCCAGAGGGCTGATCATCGGTGAGCGCGCTTATGCGATGGCGCCAAACACCAATAGCGCCGCCGGGCTCGCCTATGGCTATCTCAGTCTCGGCGACACGGCGAACGCCCGCAAATTTGATATTGATTACATTGAGCCGGCTATCCTGGTCACTGAAGGGAAGACAGGCGAAGCCGTCGCCTTGTCGAAAGAGCTGCTCGACCGCTCGCCGGATTATTATCAGGCGCAGATCGACTATATCGCCGCCCTGAACATAGCTGGGGAATACGAGGCGCTGGCAGACTATTATCGCGACACATGGCGCGACGTGGCGGCGTTCGAAAAGGCGCTCTATTCCGGCTTTTCCGCCCTGCTGCCGCCTTTCGGGGACGTCGCGCATGCCTTGTACGAGACCGGCGACGAGGGCGGCGCGCAAAAAGTCATGGCGCGCTGGCGAACCGCCATCGATATTGCACGCGCCGGCGGCGCCGCGTCGCCAAACTGGGATTTCGAAGATGCGCGCTGGCATGGGCTCCATGGCGAGACGGACAAGGCCATGGCGTTTCTTCAGAACGCTTTTGAGCGCCGGGGCGGCGTCGGCCTTTTCACCGTCCGGGCTATGGACCAGATAGAGCCGATGGCCGCCGATCAGCGCTACCAGGCGCTGCGTCTGAAAATGGTGGCGAGCATCGACGAACAGCGCCGCCTTTTAGGGCTCGATCCCCTGCCTGTGCTTCAGAACTAGGGTCTTGCCGCCGCTTCGGCGAGTTTGTGCGCGGCGCTCATGCGCTTGCGCAGCGTGCTGACCTTTTCGCGTATTTTCACCGGCGCGCCCTGACGCTTGTGCGGCTTGCACAAAAGGCAGCCCGCGCGGGAGGATTTCGGTCCTTTGCGTTTGTGATGGGCCATGTCTTTGTCCTTCGCCGGGCGGGACCGGAAGAAACCGGTCGATGGATTGCGTTATAAACCCAAGGGCGCGGCGAAATCCATCGCCTCGTCTATTGCGCGCTCGCCATGAGCGCGCCGAGCACATCGCCCGCATGGCGCGCGACCTTGCCGCCGAAAGTCATGACCTCCGGCACGGTGACCCCTTGCATGTAAAAGAAAACGGCGAGGGCGGCGGCGCCGAGCCCCAGAATTCGCGCCGCGCTCTGGCCGGCGGCGAAGAAAAGAAACAGGGCGGCGCTGATCTGCGCGGGGCCGGCGATCTGGCTCGCCGTCATGGTCTGCAACAGGCCTTCGACCGAGGTGAAATCATAAGCCACGGGTTCGGCCGGGATGGCGCCGCCTGATTTGGCGCCGGTCATGGTGTTGGCGCCGAAAAACACGAGCAGCACCGCGCCTGCGCCCTGAATGAAGCGTCGCAACGCGTCCGCCGCGCGCGGGTAAGGCGAGGGGCCTTTGCGGGCGGGCGAAGGCGTTGGGTAGAAAGGAATGGGATCGGCGGCGGGCATGGCGTACAGCCTTCCTCGCGTAACCTCGGTTGACGCGGCTTGTCTCGCCTCCGGCCCAGCATGAAACACATTGCGCCCGGAATTTGTTCAGAGTGTGGCGTCGAAGACGCTGGCGGGATGCGTCAGCTTTTTTTCGTGATGCGCGTTACATGGCCCATCTTGCGGCCGGCCCGCGCTTCGCGTTTGCCGTAAAGATGAACGCACGCATTGGCTTCGCCGGCGAGCGCGCGCCATTGATCGACGTCATCGCCGATAAGATTTTCCATCACGGCGTTGGAATGGCGCACAGGATCGCCCAGCGGCCAGCCGGCGACGGCGCGGATATGCTGTTCGAATTGCGAGATTGCGCAGCCGTCTTGCGTCCAGTGGCCGGAATTGTGAACGCGCGGGGCGTATTCGTTGACGATCACATCACCGCTTTCAAGGACGAAAAACTCGACGCCGATGACGCCGACATAATCGAGCGCTTCGAGCATCTTGCGCGTCACAGCGCGCGCCTTTTCGGCCGTTTTTTCGCTGACCGCGGCGGGGACGGTGGAGGTCTTCAGGATGCCGCTCTTGTGGACGTTCTCGGCGGGGTCATAGAGTCTGATGTCGCCGTCGCTCCCGCGCGCGCCGATGATCGAAATCTCGCGCGTGAAGGGCACGAAGCCTTCGAGGATAGAGGGGGCGGCGCCGACCTCGTCCCAGGCGAAGGCGACGGCCTTGTCATAGGCGCCCGACAGGTCGCTGTCTTCGGTCGTGATGCGGGTCTGGCCCTTGCCGTCATAGCCGAGGCGGCGGGTCTTGAGGATCGCCGGGCGGCCGACCTGTTTCAGCCCTTCTTTCAGGGAGGCGAGATCGTCGACGGGATGAAAGGCTGCGGTTTGCGCTCCGATCCCGCGCGCGAATTCCTTTTCGACGAGCCGGTCCTGCGCGGTTTCGAGCGCTTTCGCGCCGGGGCGCACCACGGCGCCGAGCCCGGTCAGGAATTCGACCGCTTCGACCGGCACGTTTTCGAATTCATAGGTGATGACGTCGACAGACTTTGCGAACTTTTCAAGGGCGTGTTCGTCGAGATAGCCGGCGACCGTGTGCGCCGACGAGACGTCATAGGCGGGGGCGCGATCGTCCGGGCACAGAATATGCGTTTTAAGGCCGATCTCGGCCGCAGCCGTCGCCAGCATGCGCCCAAGCTGGCCGCCGCCGAGAACGCCAATGGTTCCGTTCGGCTCGACGATCATATCGCGCTAGTCTTCCACGCTTTCGGCGACGGCGTCCGTTTGCGCCGCGCGCCATTTGTCGAGGCGCCCGGCGAGCTTGTCATCGCCGGTCGCGAGCATCGCCGCCGCGAGAAGCCCGGCGTTCGCCGCGCCCGCCTCGCCGATGGCGACGGTCGCCACGGGCACGCCCGCCGGCATCTGGACAATGGAGAGGAGGCTGTCGAGGCCTTTCAGCGCCTTCGACTGGACCGGCACGCCGATCACCGGCAGCGGGGTCATGGACGCCGTCATGCCCGGCAGATGCGCCGCGCCGCCGGCGCCGGCGATGATGACTTTGAGGCCCCGGGCCTTGGCGCCGGAGGCGTACTCGTAAAGCCGGTCCGGCGTGCGGTGGGCGGAGACCACCTTGGTCTCATAGGCGACGCCGAGCGCGTCCAGCATCTCGCAGGCCTTGGCCATCACCGGCCAGTCCGAGCGCGAGCCCATGATGACGCCGACCTGAGGAGATGAGTTTTGCGCGCCGCTCATGGCTGCCTCCCGCCCTGGAAAGCGGCGCTTATAGCAGGGGAGATGCGGGGCGCAAGCGAGGCGCGCCCAAACAGGGAGCCGGACGAGGAGACGTCAGCCTAAGACGGGGGCGCGAGAGCCGACGCCTCCTCTCACCGGACGCGGGAGCAGGCAGCGCGTTTGAAGGGGACTTCTAGGCGCGGCCTTATCCGCTCATGGAAATTGGGCCTCAGCGACGTTTGTCACAAGGGGGGATCGGTGGCCTTTCGGTGAAGCGAGCGCTCCTTGCGCCGAAGCGACAGGGAGCGGTTAACCCTTTCTCAGGCAAGCTTGGGAGGCGGAATTTGCGCAAAGACGCACGAATCGCGCTTACTGGCGGCATGCGCCCAAGCACGATAAACAGGGTGAAGGGGAGAGCGTGATTAAACTGGCAGGAACAAAGGCCGCCGGTCATGCTTGGAGGGTGGTATGAAGATTGGCGAATCACCGAAATCCGCAAGCAGCGCCCGTCTTGATCGCAAACGCGGCGTCGGGGGTGCGGCGCCGGCCGCCGCCAACAGCAGCGCCGAGCCCGCCGGTCAGGTCACGCTTGCCGGTATCGCCGAGGCGGATCTGACGCCGCGGGTGCGCGAGGCGCTGACCTCGCTGATGCAGGAGGTGCAAAGCCTGCGCGATCAGCTGTCCTGGTCGCAGGAGCGCATCACCGAGCTTGAGCGCCTCGCCGACAGCGATCCCATGCTCGACACCTTCAACCGCCGCGCTTTCGTGCGCGAGCTCGACCGCACGCTCGGGCTGATCGACCGCTACGGCATGAAGGCCAGCCTGATTTTCGTGGACCTCAATGACCTGAAAAAGATCAACGACGCCAAGGGGCACGGCGCCGGCGACGCGGCGCTCGGTCATGTCGCGACCGTGTTGTCGGCGAATGTGCGCCAGTCCGACGCCGTCGGACGGCTCGGCGGCGACGAGTTCGGCGTGATCCTGACCCAGGCCGACCAGCAGCTCGCCGAGATGAAGGCCCAGCAGCTTCAGCACGCCGTCGCCTCGACGCTCGTGCCCTGGAAGGACGGCGATTTCGCCGCGGATATTTCCTGCGGCGTCGTGGAGATCGCCAAGGGGCTTTCCGCCGACGAGGCCATGGCGCGCGCCGATTCGGCGATGTATGCGCAAAAATCGCTCAAGGAAAACCGTTAGGCGAAGCTCTCCTGACGGAGAGTCGCGCTGTCCTAATCCCAGCATCGAGACCGGAGGCGTCAAGCCGCCCTTGCCCCTATGGCTTGCGCAGGCGCAGTCCGGGCTGTTCAATGCGCGGCGATCGGCTAGATCGCGGTAGGGTATGCAGGGGATTGATGGTGTTTAGGGGCAAGACAAAAGACGCGTCATTGAGTTTCATAAGCGGCGCGTTGCAAGAGCCGGCTCAGTTCTACGCCGAAGAGCCGAATGATCATCTGACGCGGTCAAAACTTTTCGCCAACGACCCGGACCGGCTGGTCGCGCTTTACGATGTCGGGATTCCGCAAGAAGCGCTGAATGCGGCGATCAGCGTTGCGCAGAAGTCGAAGAACTGGATCCGCATCCAGTTTGAATCGAAGCTTTTGAAACGGGTCGAGGAGTGCAGTCCGGACATTCTTTTCGACATGGAGAAGAAGTTCGAGTTCACCGGGCTCGTCTCTACGGAGCTCGCCGCGTTCTCCTCAAACTTCGTTCAGGCGGCAAGCGCGCTGGATGAGGCTATCAAGGCCGGCAATGAAGAGGCGGCGGCGCGCTATGCCAACGCAAGCCTCAGCATGATCCTCACTTTCCTTGGCCGCATGGATGAGCATTACAGCGATTTTGGCCATTTTTTTCAGACCGCGACCTATCAGCAATACCGCGCCAAACTGAACACGATGAAAGTCGCGGACCGCCGGCTGATCGAAGCGTTCTACACGCAGTTCGAATCGGCCATCGCGGTGATGCGCCGCGTTTTCGACAGGGAGATTCCTGCGGCCCAGGCGAACAAGACAGTAGACCTCAACGCCGTCTTCCGCTGGCTGACCCATGTCTCTCAAGCCGTCACCAGCATGTATAATGCGGCCTATCGAGTCGTGAATACATAAGCGGGCGGCGCGGCGCCCTTACGCGATAATGTCCGGGAGCATCGAGTCCTTGACCTCCTGGATCATGTCCTTCAGCGCCAGTTTTTTCTTTTTCAGCCGCGCAATGGTCAGCCTTTCATAAGGCGAGTTGATTTCGAGCGAGGTGATCGCCGCGTCGAGATCGCGATGCTCCTGCTCGAGCGCGGCGAGGCGGATCGCGAGGGCTTCGTCATTGGCGCCGTTGAAGTCATTGTCCTTGGCCGCGAAACCGCGCGCGCAGAACCGCTCGCCGGCCTGCAGCAGCGCATCGATCCTGACGCGCTTGCTGGTTTCTTCGATAGTCTCATCCGGTCCTTCGCCAGGCCCGTCTTCCGGCGGCTCGCCGTGGGTCATGTTTATTCTCGTTTTTCTCAGCTTTTTTTGCCCGCGGCGGCGGCGTCAAAAATATGCTCGATCAGGTCGCGAAGCAATGTGGTTGAAAATCCGCTGCGCCGCGGCGCGTCGATAAGGCTTGCATAAAGAGCGAGATTGTTTTTGGCGGCGTCGAGCATGTCTTCGCGGCCGATGGCGCCGCCGGGGCGCGAAAGACCGTAAAGAATATCCTGTTCGCGATGCTCGGCTTCAAGTTCGGCGGCTTTGATCTGTTCGTAAAGCGCGGGCGGGCCGTCTTTGGCGTTGCGGCGGGCTTCGCGCAAGGGTTCGATCACCCCGTCCGACCAGGCGGTCACGGCCTTTTCGGCTTCCTTGAGCGTCTCTTTCGTGAGGGTCTCGCCTTCGCTCGCACGCCAGCAGCACCATAAGGTGAGATTCACGTCGAAACCGAAATCGTCCTGCATATAGATCAGGCGGTTCTGGGCGCCGGGCATTTCATAGGCGCCGTTCGACCATTGCCAGAAGGCGTTGCCCTGAACTTTGCTCATATAACCGTGCTCATTTCGGGCGTTTTCCCTTTTCAAGGTCTTCGCCCCAGCGTTTGACGAGCGGCGTTTCGATGTCGAAGAGGTCGAGCGTGCGGCCGACCGACTGGTCTACAAGATCGTCGACGCTTTGCGGCTCGGCGTAGAAGGCCGGCAGCGGCGGGGCGATCACCGCGCCCATTTCCGCAAGCGCGGTCATGGTGCGAAGGTGCCCGAGATGAAACGGCGTTTCTCGCGTCATGAGCACGAGCTTGCGCTGTTCTTTCAAGGTCACGTCGGCGGCGCGCGTCAGAAGCGAGGACGTCACGCCGGTCGCGATTTCCGACATGGTGCGCACCGAACACGGAGCGATCAGCATGCCGATTGTTTTGAAAGACCCGGAAGAAATCGGCGCGCCCACATCCCCGACAGCATAGCGGTAATCGGCGAGTTCTGCGAAATCGGCCGCCGACGCGCCAAGCTCGTAGCGAATCGTCATCTCGCTCGCCCGGCTCAGGACGAGGTGGGTTTCCACATCCGTCTCGCGCAAGGCTTCGAGCGTGCGCCGGGCGTAAACCGCGCCGGACGCGCCCGTTACGCCGATAACCAGTTTGCGGGTCGTTTTCATAGCGAACTCAATATCTTGGCGCTTAATTCATAAACCAATGGTGAATGCTCCGCCAACAAAAACCGCGCCCCGGCGGGCCTGAAGAATCCGTGACAAAAGCCGCTTTTCCATGCTTAAATGCAGCGCAACCACCAACATAGGAGGCCAATTATGGCGATAAAGGCTCACATGGAAACGCTCAACCAGCGGCACCAGGAGCTGGAGGCGGCGATTGCCGCTGAAACAAAAGCTCCGGGTTTCGATGACCTTCGCGTGGTGGAGCTGAAGCGCCAGAAATTGAAAATCAAGGATCAGCTTGAGGAACTCCGAACACAGACCAAAATGGCGAGTTGAACTGAAAATTTAGTCTGAACCACAGGCAACGGAAATCGAGGCGGCGTGTTTGACTTTGGACGTCTCGCATGATGTGTCTGCAACGATAGGGCGGCGCACGCGGACGTGCGCCGCTTGATTTTTTTGGAAGTGATGACATGCCCCAACGCACTGTAATCGTCACCGACGCGGCGCACGGCGTCGGCGCCGCCTGCGCCCGCCGTTTCGCCGCCAATGGCGACCGGCTTTTACTGGCGGACCCGAATGAAGAGGCCGGCCAGAAATTCGCGGAGGAGATCAACAGCGCCGGCGGCGAAGCTGCGTTTGTCCATGCGGAAGTGACGAAGCGGCTCCACGTTCACAACATCATCGCCGAGGCGCTCGACGCCTATGGCCGGATCGACGTCCTCGCCCATACGGTGATGGCGCATTTCACCGCGCCTTTCCTAGAGACGAGCGAAGACGATTTCGATCGCGTCGTCGCGGCCAATCTGCGCGGCGCCTTTCTCATCAACCAGGCGGTGGCGAAACAGTTCGTGAAACGCCTGGACGAGGAAGGAAGCAACGCGACGCCCGGCGCCATCGTCAATATCGGGTCGGTGCAGGCGGTGACGGCGGCGGCCGAGCAGGTCGCCTTCGCCGCGTCGCAAGGGGGGCTGCATCAGCTCACCAAGGCCGTCGCCATCGCCATGTCGCCTTACGGCGTCCGGGCCAATCTCGTGGGCGTCGGCGCCATCAAGGGCGACATGGAGGAGAGCGAGCGCGACCGGGAGCGCGAAACGACGCCCTTAAAGCGCATCGGCGATCCGGACGAAGTCGCGGAGGTGGTTTTCTTTCTCGCCAGCGACGCAGCGTCTTACGTCACCGGCCAGACCGTCTATGTGGACGGCGGCAAGCTCGCCGCGCACGCCAGCGGCTCCAAGAAGAAAAAGGCGTAAGACAGCGCGCTCAGGCGCTGATGCGCCTATTCCTTGTCGTCGTCCTCGCTGTCGTCGCCGCCGAAATCGGCGAAGACTTTGTCGGCGTCATATTTCTGGTTTTCGTCTTCTTCCGTTTCCGCTTCGGAGGCGGGTTCGGGCGCGAAGGGGGAGGCGTGTTCGTCGCTTGCCGGTTCCAGGGACGGGCCGGCGTCAGGCTGCGGCTCGTCTTTCATCATTTTGGCGCGTTTGGCTGCCGCTTTTCTGACAACGGCGTCGAGATCGAT
>JAUIMC010000018.1 GCA_030433215.1 Alphaproteobacteria bacterium | reverse complement strand
GACGGCAAGCGGCAAAGACATCAAGATCGGCGAAGTGTTTTCCTACATAAACCGCTATCGCTGGATGTCCGTCTCACTCTTTCTGGGCGCCTCTCTTTATTCCGTCACCACCTATACGGACACCTGGTATCCGGAGCTGTTCATCCGGACATGGGATTGGTCGCCGGCGCAATCGGGCATGGTCAACGGTGCATCATCGCTGATCGGCGGACCGATCGGGCTTCTTCTTGCGGGCTGGTATTCGGGCCGCCTCCTGGACAGAGGCGTCAACGACGCGTGTCTGCGTCTGACGGCTTTCGGCGCTATCGCCATCACCATTCCCGCGACCTTGATGCCCTTGATGCCGACGCCTTACCTTATGGCGGCGCTCCTCTTCCCCATCAAGTTCTTCGTCGCCCTGACGCCGGTCCTGATTCCTTCTGCGATACAGCTCGTGGCGCCGAACCAGATCCGCGGCCAGATGGGCGCGATCTTCCTTTTCGCGGTCGGCATTCTCGGTGTTTCTCTCGGGCCGCTACTTCCCGCCACGCTCACGGACTTCGTCTTTCATGACGACAATGCGCTGCGTTATTCCCTGTCGGTGACGACGGCGATCCTCGGCCCTCTGACTTTCGTGACATTGTGGCTGGGGCTGAAGGAATACCGCGCCGCCTTTGCGGAAGCCGAAGAACGGCGCGCCGCCCAGGCCGGCACCTGAAACCCCAGCAAATCATGAAAAAGGGCCGCATCGAAAATGCGGCCCTTTTTGTAGCGGTAGGCGGCGCTTGTTTACGCGCCGCCCTTCTCGATCCAATTGTCAACGATGTCTTCGAGCATGTCGAGCGGCACGGCGCCCGACCGCAAGACGAGATCGTGGAACTTACGCAAGTCGAAATCGTCGCCAAGCGCCTTCTCGGCCCTGGCGCGCAATTCCTGAATCTTGAGCATGCCCACCTTATAGGACGTCGCCTGACCCGGCATCACCACATAGCGTTCGATGGCGCGCCGCGCCGCATCGCGTGGCACCGGCGTGTTCGCGACGAGCCAGTCGGTCGCTTCCTCCACCGTCCATTTCTTGTGATGAAGGCCCGTATCGACCACAAGACGCCCGGCCCGCAGCATTTCAAGCGACAGCCGGCCGAAATCCTCATAAGGATTTTTGTAAAGACCCAGCTCTTTTGGCAGCCATTCGGAATAAAGCCCCCAGCCCTCAGAATAGGCCGAAATACCGCCAGATTTGCGAAACTCAGGAATATCGTCCAGTTCCTGCGCGATGGAAATCTGCATGTGATGGCCCGGCAGGCCCTCGTGATAGGCGAGCGCCTTCATGCCGTATTTGGTCACTGATTTCATGTCGTAAAGATTGATGTAGTAAACGCCGGGCCGCGACCCGTCGCGGCTCGCTGCGGAATAAAAGGCGCCCGCGGCGGTTTTTTCGCGAAATTTCTCGACCGCGCGAACCTCCAGTGGCGCTTTCGGCAGAGTGATGAAAAGCTCGTCGAGGCGGCCCTCAATCTCATCTATGATCGCCGTTGCGTCTTCGAGATATTGCTCGCGCCCTTCATCTGAGTCCGGATAACGGAACCGTTCATCGGTGCGCATAAAGTTGAAGAAATCGCTCAGATCGCCTTCAAAATTTGTTTTTCGCATGATCTCACGCATTTCATCGTGAATGCGCTTGGTCTCGCTGAGGCCCAGTTCATGAATTTTATCGGGCGACATGTCCGTGGTGGTCATGTTCTGAAGCCGGTACGCATAGAATTTAGCGCCGTCCGGAAATTTCCAGACACCGGCGTCATCCGTCGCGCTTTCACGCTCGCGCGCCAGTTGGTCCTGAAGCCGCTGGTAGGCCGGATAAATGCCTTCAAGTAAAGCCTTACGTGCCTGCCCTTCTAGTTCCTTTTTACGCTTGTCCGGCAGGTCGAGCGCTTCTGTCTTTTTGAGGAAGTCCTCCCAGAGCGGCGTCTTCACATCTGATTTCACGAATGGAGCGGCTTCCAGCATACCGTCAATATCGTCCATCACATAATCATAAACGAAACGGGGCGGCGCGATGCCTTTTTCGTAAGCTGCCTTGGCGCGCGCCGCGCCCTGATCGAGATAAGCCCCAAAGCCGTTCAGCCGCTCGATATAGGCCTCGGCATGGGCTTCTGTACTTATGCGATGCTGGTTGATGAGGAACGTTGGCGCCGTCACATGCAGGCCGAAAATCTGATTGAAGATGTAAAGATAGTCCCGATATGGCCAGCGCGCCCGCTCCTGTTCTTTCCTGTATTCGAAAAGCCGCCAGGAAAGTTTACCTTCGTCATCGAGACGATCATAGTCGAATGACGATATCATTTCCGTCAATTCAGCTTGCGAACGTTCATAGTCTTCTTGTTCGCGCTCCGGAGAATTATCGTCCCAGCGGCCGTAATCCTCGCCGATTATTCCCCGCGCGGTTTTCGCCATGGGAGATCGTTCAAGATGCTCTTTATGTTTCGCTTCGAACCAGGCGTTCAGCCGCTCGGTTTCCGTTTGCGCGGCTTCCGCGGCGGCGCTCTCCTGTGCAACGGCGAAAGCCGGATACCACATCGCAGTCATTCCCAGGGAAGCGGTCACTACAAGGACGGTCGTGTTTTTAAGGATCGATTTCATGGCTATCCTGCGCTAAGTTGGGCGTCTTGCGTTTGCGCCGGATATTATTTAACATGTTTATTAATGTCCCTGTCCAGCCATGGAGGGCGGGAAAATGAACACAAACCGATTTAATTCCAAAGGAAAGCGTCACGCACGCAAGGTCGCGCTACTCGCCGCGATGGCTCCGGCGGCCGCCTTCGCTTTTCATCCTGCCCAGGCACAGCTCGTCGATGTCAGCGAGTGCGTGAGCGTTGCGGACAAGCTGACAAGGCTTGCCTGTTACGACTCGCTGGCCAGGCGCGAACCGGAAGCTTCGCAAGCGGCGACATCGGCTTCCGCCGCTCCCATCGCCAGTGTGAAACCTGCGCCAACGGCGGCGAAGCCCGCGCCACAAGCGCAACCCGCTGCGACAATGACCGCGCGCGCGCCCGATCCACTCACCACGCCCGCCGGCAAATATCAATCCGCGGCGGAAAAAGCGAAATCTGATGCAGACGGCGCGCCGAAAAAAGCGGAAAAGCCCAGACTTCTTTCAACCTTGAGCCGCCATCAGCGACTCAATTCCGGCAAAATCGCCGTTGAACTTGAGAACGGACAAGTCTGGCGCCAGCTCGACACAAAACGCGTTCGCATCAAGAACGGCGAATCCTTAGAAGTCGAGATCGAAGAATCTTCTTTCGGCGGATACTGGATGACCATTGAAGGCGCCGGCGCGCCGTTCAGGGTCGAACGGGTCAGATAAACCCGGCCCGCGAAAACCAAGACGCCTTTATTCGCTGACCCAAAGCTGGTCTTTCCCGGCCCAATGCAGATCGCCGAGAGCAACGATATCCGACAAACGGCTGCGATAGGCGACGCCGCCCTTCATCACGAACACTGTTTCCTCAAGCGCATTAATGTCCGACAGTGGATCGCCCTTGACGGCGATAATGTCGGCCCAATATCCCGGCGCGATCTTGCCGGCCTTGTCGGCGATGCCGATCGCTTCCGCACTGTTAATCGTCGCCGCCTTAATCGCTTCGTTTTCGGGAATGCCGTTCTCAACAAAGACCTTGAGTTCAAGAAGCGGGCTCACCGGGCCGATACCGAGATCCGTTCCCGTCCCGAGCTTCACGCCCGCTTTATAGGCCCGCGCTGGCGTATCATGCATGAGGGCGGATATTTCGAGAATGCGCTCCCAGTCCTCGTCACTATAGCGGGCGCGATTGCGGCTAATGATATCCACGCCAAATTTCGACACCGCGGCGGTCGGCACGAAGACCGCGTCGTTCCTTTTGAAAAGGCGGATCGATTCATCATCGAGATAGGTGCCGTGTTCGATCGTCTTCACACCGGCTTTCAGCGCGTCATTGATCGCCTTGGTGCTGTGCGCATGCGCCATGACGGGACGCAGCGCCTGGTTCGCTGTGTCGACGACTGTTTGCAGCTCATCAGGGAAGAACTGCGTCGGCGCGTCCTTCACACCCGTATCCTGGCGCACGCCCCCGGAAGCGGAAATCTTGATCACGTCCGCCCCTTGCTGAATGTGCTCGCGGACCGTGATTCGGCACGTTTCAACGCTGTCACAGCCAGCCCCGTGGCCGCCGGTGCGCGCCACAATATTACCGGCAAGATAAAGCCGCGGCCCCGGAATCACGCCTTTTTCCACGGCAGGGCGAACGGCGAAACCGACCTCGCCGCCAGCGTCGCGCACCGTCGTAAAGCCCCACGAAAGGAGCGCGCGCAAATGGCTAGCCGTATGCAGTGGCAGTTCGTCATCATCGATACGCCCGCCCGCGACCGCGTTGCTCCCAATATGCTGATGCAGATCCATGAGGCCGGGCAGCACGAAATCGTCTTTCAGATCAACGATGCGAACATTGCGATCCGGAAACACGCTTTCGTCAACATAACCGCTTTCGACTGCGACGACTTTGTCTTTTTCGACAATGATCGTTTGCTCGCGAAGCGGTTTTTTGCCGGGCTCCGAGAGAAGCGCGCCCGCATGAAGGAGAATGAGGGGCGGCTCATCCGTCTGCTGAGCAGCGACGCTTAACGGCGCTAATGCAGCCGCCGCAACGACGGCCATGATCGTGCAAAGACTGGAATACAAACTGCCGGCCATAACGACTTCCCTCACATATTGAGACTGCAAAGCGGCGCCGTATCCGCGTTGCTTAGGTTACCAGCGCCTTATTGACACCTCGCAGCTTATTAATTAACGTGTTAATCAGTACGCTACCACGGTCAGACTCGATAACGCAATAGCCCGCTCTATCATCCACCGTCATGGCCGCATGTTCTCGCAGCACAAAGGGAATGCTCATGCGCATCAAATTAGTTTTGTTTGGAATCATCGCCGCGTTGTTCGCCGGGGCCGGCTTCGCTGCGGACGAGACTTCCGAAGTTAAGGTCACCGTTTTCACCGGCGCTGAGATGATCGACGGCACGGGCGCAAAACCGCGCAAGGGCTTGGCCATCGTCGTCAAGGGCGAAAAGATCGTCGCCGTTGAGCGCGAACGCGGGTTCACGCCGCCTGAAGGCGCGGAGATCGTGGACATGTCCGGCCAATATGTTCTTCCCGGACTGATAAATGTCCATGAACACATGAACACTCCGCCTAAGGCGAGCTATACGGAAGCCATGATGCGCCGCGAGCTCTATGGCGGCGTCACGGCGGTGCGCGATCCGGCCGACGACCTCCGCCTTTTGAGCGAAATCGCACGGGCGGCGCGCCTTAATGAGATCCCCTCCCCGGACATCTATTATGCGGTCATGATGGCGGGGCCCAGTTTCTACGAAGACCCCCGCACCCAGGCTTCGTCTTCCGGCGGCTATGCGGGGCAAGTGCCGTGGATGCAGGCGGTTACGGACGAGACCGACATTCCGCTGGCCATCGCCATGGCGCGCGGCACCTCCGCCTCCGGCATCAAGATCTACGCGAACCTGCCGGCGCATCTTGTCAAAGCGCTGACCGAGGAAGCGCACAAACAAGGCACTCAATCCTGGTCCCATTCGATGATTTTTCCGACCACACCGGAAGAAGCCGTCGATGCCGGGGTCGATGTGCTTTCCCATGCCTGCGACATCGCTTACCAGGCCTTCGACAAACGCCCTACCACCTACCCGGACCGCGGAAATTATCCAATTCCTACGGAAGATTTCGTCGATGGCGATAACCCGGCGGTTGCGGCGCTTTACGAGAAGATGTCCTCAAAAGGGACGATCCTTGATCCGACCCTTTATGTTTACCGTCCACGGGAACGGCCCGCCGGCGCCCGTCCGCAAAACGGCGAGGAATATACGCCCCGCTGCACTTATGAACTGACGCAGGCGCTGACCCTGCAAGCCTATCGCGCCGGCGTTGACATCGCGACGGGTACCGACGGCTTCACCCCCTGGCAGGAGCCTTATCTTTCCGTTCACACGGAAATGGAACTCCTCCAGGACACCGGGATGAAACCTCTAGACATCATCAAATCCGCAACGCTTATCGGCGCCAAGGTCCTCGGCGAGGAAGAGGAGATGGGAACCATCGAGGCCGGCAAGCTTGCAAATATGGTGTTCGTCTCCCAAAACCCGACAAAGGACGTCACCAACCTCAAAAGCGTGACTCTGGTGGTCAAGCGCGGCGAACAATATCCGCGTTCGGACTATATTCCGCTGACGGAAGAAGACGCACGTCCGCGACCCATGGATTCCGTCAAGATCCTCCCCCTGCCCAAAGACAGCGAAAATTGAGACCGAGATGCCCTTCAAGAAGCTCGCCGCCGCCTTGGCGTTTACCGTCTCCAGTCACGGCGGCGTCATTGCCGCTCCGCCGGACGATCAGAACCTTGTTGAGAACGCGACGGCCTTGAGGGACGCAGCGCTTCAGGATGAAGGCGCTTATGCGTTAACGGAAACCATCGTGACGGAGTTCGGTCCGCGCCCTGCCGGCGGGGCCAACCTGAAACGGGCCTCGCACTGGGCGGCTGACGAATTCAAGGCGATGGGATTCGACAAGGTTTCTATTGAAAGCTTTCCCGTGCGCAAATGGTTTCACGGCTCGGACGCCGCCGCGGTCACCGCACCCTATCCTCAAGAGCTTGTCGTCACGACGCTCGGCGGCTCCGTCGCCACGCCGGAAGGCGGTCTTGAGGCGGAAATAGCGCTCTTTAAAACCTTTGAAGAGATGCTTGCCGCACCAGCAGGCGCGCTTGACGGCAAAATCGCCGTCGTGACGCAACCCATGCCCAAATACGATACGGGCGACGGCTATTTCTCCATGGGCCGGATCCGCGCCACCGGCGCGGCGGAGGCGGCCAAGCGCGGGGCAGTCGCCTTCCTGATGCGCTCGCTTTCAACCGCCATCACGCGCGAACCGCATACGGGCGCGCTTTATTATCCGGAGGACGCGCCGAAAATTCCCGGCGCCGCCCTCGCCCCGCCCGACGCCGAACTGCTTGAGCGCATGGCGCAAAGAGGCGGGCCGGTCCGCCTTCGGCTCGAGCTTTCTCCCCTAGCCGGCGACAGCGAACTGACATCGCAAAATGTCGTCGCCGACATTACGGGCAGCGAAAAACCGGAGGAAATCGTCCTCATCGGCGCGCATATCGACAGCTGGGGCACGACCCCGGGCGCGCTCGACAACGCCTCCGGCGTCGCCATCGTCATGAGCGCGGCGCGGCTCATCAAAGAAACATTCGGCGCGCCCAGAAGAACCATCCGGGTCGTCATATTCGGCGCCGAGGAATTCGGCGGCTTTAGCGGCAGAGCCTACGCTAAGGCTCATGATGACGAACGCGGAGCTTACATCTTGGCTTCGGAAAGCGATTCCGGCGCGGCCTATGTTCAGGAAATCAAACTGCCCGGAACCGCCGCCTCGGCGGCTTTCGGCAGGACTTTTACCGCGCTTATCAAACCACTTGGAACCAGCGTCTCAAAAGAACCCTCTTCCTATGGCGGCGTCGACGTGAATCGTCTTAAAGATGTGCCTCTGGTCTCCGTGCGCGCTGATCTCACTGATTATTTCGATGTCCATCATGGCGCCGACGACACGCTGGACAAAGTCGACCCGCAGGATATCCGCCGCTCGGTCGCGACATGGGCGATCCTCACTTACCTCGCCGCCGAAAGCGATGTCGACTTCCGTAACCACATGGAATGAGCGAAGGCGCCGATCTCTTCCACTTTGCCTCCAATCAGGCGGTCTTCGGCATTATACAAACGGCGGCGGAACCAATATTCCGCCGCGAGCAGATAAAAGCCCCTGGCTCAAGACGCTTTCTTTTCTTCGATCCAGTCGTTCACCAACTCTTCAAGAATGCTCAGCGGCACGGGGCCATTCCTGAGAATGACATCGTGAAACTCGCGGAGATCAAACTCCTCACCGAGCACATCCTCCGCCCGGTCGCGAAGCTCCTTGATCTTCAACATGCCGATCATATAGGCGGTCGCCTGACCCGGCATCACGACATAGCGCTCAAGCCCGCCACGACCGCCGCTATTGGGTGTGTTCTCCTCCATCCACGCCAACGCGTCGTCAACAGTCCAATGTTTGTAGTGAATGCCGGTATCGACAACGAGCCGCACGGCGCGCAGAAGCTCCATCCTCAAGCGGCCGAAATCCGAATATGGATCGCTATAAAGCCCTATCTCTTTCGGAGGCTGCTCCGCATAAAGCGCCCATCCTTCATGATAGGCCGTATATTGGGCGGTTTTACGAAACTTCGGGACGCCCTCAAGCTCTTGAGCGATCGATATTTGCATGTGATGTCCCGGAATACCTTCATGATATGCAAGCGCCTCCATGGAATATTTGGAGACGCCCCTCATATCGCCAAGATTGACGTAGAAAACGCCGGGCCGCGATCCGTCAACCGCGCCAGGCGCGTAAAAAGCGCCGGCGGCCGATTTTTCGCGGAACGCTTCGACTGCGCGCACTTCGATCTGCGCTTTCGGCTTCGTAATGAAGAGTTCGTCCAGACGGCTGCGGATATTGTCTATGATCGCCGTCGCATCGGCTAGATAAGCGGCCTTGCCCTCTTCGGTATCCGGGTAGCCCATCTCCGGCATTTCACTTAGCGACGCAACGAATTCCTTGAGCGTGCCGTTAAAGCCCACCTTATGTGCGAGCGCACGCATTTCACCAACAATACGCGCGGTCTCGGCGAGACCGATCTGGTGGATTTCCTCCGGCAACAAGGTGGTCGTGGTCATGTTTTCAAGGCGATACGCATAATAGCCTTCGCCGTCGGGGAGCTTCCACGCGCCTTGATCATCGCCCGCCTCGGCCCTTTCCGCTTCGATCACTTCACGGATCTCAGAATAAGCGGGTTTTACAATATCGACGAGCGCAGCGCGTGCACGGGCCTTCAGCTCTTCCTTGCTGGCCTCGGGAATATCGAGCGCGTTAGTCTTCGTGACAAAATCGTCCCACAAGGCGGAATGCATTGCAGATTCGTCAAAAGGCGCGCCAGAGAGAAGCGTGTCGATAGACTGCAATACGCTGTCATAAACGAAGGCCGGCGGATAAATCCCCATGGCGAAGCGGCGTTTCTCGTTCTCTAAAGCCTGAAGAAGATAATCGCCCATGCCTTCAAGTCGGCTGATATAGGCCTCCGCATGCGCCGGCTCGGAGACGTGATGCTGGCTGATGAGGAAAGTCGGCGCCTGTGTTTGCTGGCCGAAAATCTGGTTAAACGTATAGGTATATTCTCGATATTTATATGATGAGCGTTCGCGCTCCTTCATGTTTTCGAATAACCGCCATGAGAGTTTCGTCTGCGCGTCAAGTTTGTCATAGTCAAAATTGGTTTTCATTTCGGTAAGCGCATCTTGAGATCGCTTGTACCGCGCCTCCTCAAATTCAGGCGAATTATCGGCCCACTTGCCGTAATCCTCATCAATAACGCCGCGAGCGGTCTTCGCCATCGGCGAACGGTCAAGTTCGGCGTCGTATTTCTCATCAAACCAGGCATTGAGCCGTGCGGATTCACTCGCCTCGGGACTATCTGCTTCCGCTCCATGTGTGGGTGCGGAACCTGATTTGGCAGATCCGTCGGCGTCGCTGTCCGGCGCGCAGGAGACGGCCAGAACCGCCGCCGTTGAAAGCAATATGCTTTTGATCATATCCAAGCCCGTCTTTCCTCTTTTTCCGGACAGGCTCAGACGCCTTGCCCCTCCTCACAAAAGTATTTAACATGTGAATTATGTTGGGAGTCCAGATGGCAAAGTCAAAAAACCCTCTTATGGCGCCGCAGCAAACCCGCAGACGGTTTGTGCAAACCGCATCAGCCTTGCCGCTGGCCGCAGGCGTCGGCGGCCCGGCTATCGCCAAGACGCGAGCGCCGAATATCGTGATGATTGTCGTTGACGATATGCGTTTCGACGAATTCGGCGCAGGCGGACATCCTTATATTGAAACGCCGAATATTGACCGCCTGGGTGTAGAAGGCGCGACTTTCACCCGCGCTTATCATGCAACGCCGCTCTGTTCGCCAAACCGCGCAAGCATACTCACGGGCCAATACGCTTCGCGCCATGGCATTATTGATAATACGGCGCGCAACCGCGCTTCTCACATGCTCGACCTCTTCGCCATCGACCTACAACGCACCGGATATGAAACAGCTCATATCGGCAAATGGCATATGGGCAACGACCCAAGCCCCCGCCCCGGTTACGACTATTGGGTAAGCTTTGAGGGACAAGGCCGTTCGATCAATCCCGTGCTCTATGAGAATGGCAAGCTGCGCGAAGCCGAGGGCTACATGACGGACCTTCTGACCGATCGCGCATTGTCTTTCGTAAAAAAGAATCGGAAAAAACCGTTTTTCCTCTATATCGGCCACAAGGCCGTTCACCCCGACATCACGCAGAACGACGACGGCTCGATCTCGTCGGAAAACTCCGGCTTCGTGCCGGCCCCGCGCCATCGCGGCCGCTATAACGGCAAGACCGTCGCACGTCGGCCCAATCACGGCTTTACCCCCCATGACGCCGAAGAAAAATTTGTTCTGGCGCAGGCTTACGACATAAAAAATTCAGACGAAGTGAAACGCGCTGTCGGCGGGATGGTCGAGCCGGATGTGGCCGAAGACGAGATCCGCCGGCGCGCCGAAATGCTTCTCGCCGTTGACGAGGGGCTTGGCGCGCTTACGGAGACGCTCAGCGCACAAGGCCTGCTCGATGACACGATCATCATCTTCACCAGCGACAATGGCTATTTTTACGGTGAGCATGGACTGACCGTAGAGCGCCGCCTGCCTTATGAAGAGGCGGTCCGTATGCCGCTTCTCGTGCGTTATCCCGTGTGGGCAGCGCCGGGCGCGCGCATTGACGCGTTCGTCAGTTCCGTTGATTTCGCACCAACAGCGCTTGAGACGGCGAATATTCCCATTCCGCGTCACGTTCAGGGAAAATCCTTCGGCCCGCTGCTGCGTGGCGAAACGAAAGCAATCCGCCCATCGACACTCGTTGAATATTACAGTCACGAAATTCCTATCCCGTGGACCGTGGCGATGGACTACCGGGTCGTCCTCAAACGCAATTTCAAGTTCATAAAATGGCTGCGTTTTGAAACAGCGGACGAACTCTATGATCTCAACGCCGACCCCTATGAAGATAACAACCTCATCGACGATCCAGCCTATAGCGACATCCTTGCTGAACTTCGAACGGACCTCAGGAAATTAGTCATCGACTCAATGGCGCTTTGACCGGGCCTTCATCTCCACAGAATAAGTCTTCCTAGCGGGCGGCAGTAAGAAATCGCATCAAGCGTTTCAGACCGCAGCCGAGCAAATCCCGTAAAATCTCCGCAGCAGCAAACTCTTCTGTGTGTACACATACTGCAGATGCCGCCTCGTAAAGCATTGAAGTTTTTGCTTAGTCTGTACCGTTCATCATTGGCGCGACGCAGAACTTATAGGCTTGCTTTTCCGGCATTTTCCCAATCGCCCATCAAAGCAAAGCCGACCTTATGCACATCTATATCAATGTGCACAAATTCGCGCATCTTTGCGTCGTTTTCGCCCCCGAAAGCGGGCGGCGCCGCTTCAGGGACGAGACTCATATCCAGGGGCGTCAGGAAAGCGCCAGCTTACTCGTTGCCGGCATGTATTATTTACAGGGGAGGATCGTATCCTTGGCGTGATCAAAATTCATGATGGCTTCGGCCAGGCTCGCCTGCTCTGCTTTGAGCGCTTCTTCAAGACCATCTCTATCGACCTTTAGGGTCGCTCGTTTGAGCGAGACCAGTAAATCAGGCGAAATCGCCAGCAGGGAAGCGCTCAATTCATCAGCGCGCTTCATACCCGACCCATCCTCCACGACCTCTGACGCAACGCCCATGGACAAGGCCTCGTCCGCGGAAAAACGCTCTCCTGTCGCGAAAAGGGTCATCGCGCGCCGGCGCCCGGCCAAGGCGGGCAACAACGCCGACACGCCGCCGCTGACATACAGGCCCAGCTGCAATTCCGGAAAAAAGGCGCGCGTGGATTTTTCCAGAATTGTAAAATCGGCGTTCAACGCCCATGACAGCCCGCCGCCGACCGCCCAGCCATGGACCGCCGCAATATAGGCCTTGTCGCTGAACATGATGGCGCGGGAAATGTCCTGCAAACGCGCCACGAGCCCGGCATAAGCGTCGCGGGACGTTGTATTGTCCTTCAGCTCCTTTAGATCATCGCCCGCACAAAAGGCGCGTCCTCGTCCGGACAGGATAACGACGCGTATGCCAGGATTATCGTTCACCTTCTCGAGCGCATCCGCCAGGGAACTCAAAAGCGCGGCGTTTATCGCATTCAAAGCCTCCGGGCGATTGAGCGTAACGCGGGCGACAGGCCCTTCAAGCTCTGTGATAACTTCATCCATAAAACCGCCTCAATTATAAATTTGAAAATGCGTTGACCGCATCTTTGCGCAACGCTGTCTTGTCGGTCTTCCCGATGGCGAGCATCGGCAACGCGTCTTTCAATCGAAACACCTTGGGCGTCTTGTAATTTGCAAGATTGCGCTGACAGTGCGCGCGCAACGCGGCTTCGTCGACAACCTCGCCGTGCCTTGCAACGACATAGGCCACACCGCATTCTCCGTAGACCGGATGCGGCGCGCCCACCACAACCGCTGCGCCGACAGCCGGCATTGCTTCAAGCACCTGTTCGATCTCGCGCGGATAGACATTGTACCCGCCGGATTTGAACATTTCTTTTTTCCGGCCAGTCAGGCGGAGATAGCCGTCTTCCGACAATGTCCCGACATCCCCGGTGCGAAGCCAGCCCTCAGCGTCAATCGTTTCACGGGTCGCCTCCTCGCGATGAAGGTAGCCGAGCATGAGATGATCGCATCGCACGCAGATTTCACCTTCCGTCCCGAACGGCGCATCCTGCCCTTCATCGCCTGCAATTTTGATTTCACAATCGGGCGCCGCTTTGCCTGCGGTTTCAGACAGCGTGCGGCTGTCAGCGCCCATTGGCGTGTAGGCCACGTTACTCGTCGCCTCGGTCATGCCGTAAGCATTCACCAGGCGCGGCGCCAATGCTTTCAGCTCCTCCACAAGCCCCAAAGGCGCAACGCCGCCGCTCCAGAATATCAATCGCAAGGAAGACAGATCGGCCCTCCCAAAGGCGTCACTATCGAGGGAGTGACGAAACTGCACCGGCACTTGTCCCCAAACGGTCAAGGTATTTTCATCAATGGCGCGCAGCGACCCAGCAGGATCGAAATGCTCCATGAAGTGGATCATGCCGCCATCGATCAACGCATAGCAGGAGACGTCTCCGACGCTGCCAATGTGATTGATCGGCAGATTATTCAAAATACGGATATTATCGAGGCGCGCCATCTGGTGCTGCATATGGAAGCTGCGCACGATGCCGCCATGAGACAGCAGCGCGCCTTTCGGTGCGCCGGTGGTGCCTGAGGTGTAAACGATAAGGGCGGGGTCGCCCTCCGACACGTCCTCAAGGGCGGCCCGAAACGCCTCCCCAGACACGCTATCACCCGCGGCTAGAAACGAATCGTAATTTGTCGCCCCCGTCTCGCCAAAAGAGATTATACGCGAACCGCTAACGCCAAGGGCGCCCAGTTCGTCTAGGTAATCCCGGTTCTGGAAGCTTGCGATCGTAAATAAAAGCGCAGGGCTTGCGTCTTCAAGAATGTGGGCAAGTTCGCGCTGCGTGGCGCGGGGGTTAAGCCCAAGCCATATGGCGCCGATGCGCGCCGCGGCGAGAAACAAGATGAAAAATTCCGACCGCGGCGGCGACAGGGTCGCAACCACGTCGCCTTTGCAAACGCCACGAGCAATCATGGCTCGCGCCGCTTTGTCCACAGGCGAGGAGAATTGCGCGTAATTATACGCCCCGCCTGCACCGGACAACGCTTCCGCGTTCGGCGTCTGCGCCATGTAATATGACGGATAATCGCTGATCCGTTCAAGACGCGGCGGCGGCGTGTAGGGATCCAGATCAGACTGCATAAGGCGTCTCTTGTTTACGCAGGTTCGCAACAGCGGCGATAGCCCCGCCGACAAAAAGCCCGACAAGGGAATTCAGCATCAGCGGCAAAACCATTTCATTTCTGCTGAGCAAAGTAAGGGCGATGAAAATGCCAAGCCCCTCCTGCTTGATCGTATGCTCAAGCGTCATCGCGCGGCGCTCAGCGACATTGCTACGGGAAAGAAACCCGATTGCGGTTCCAACGGAGACGGACAGAAGGTTCAAAACCAGCACCGGCAAGGCAATTTGCGCGATCGCCAGTGCAAAAGTCTCCCGCTCTTCATAGATGATATAAAAGAAGACCGCGACGATGAGCACGCCGGCGATGTTTTTCACCGGATCGGCGACCGCCATCGCAAAAGCGGGTTTTGCTTTCTTCAACATCATACCCACAGCAACGGGACAGAGCGTTAGTAGAAATATGCGTTGCATTGCATCGAGCACCGGCAAGGCGATCTCACGCTCTTCTCCAAGAAAGTGCGCCAATGCAAACTCAACGATCAACGGCATGGAGAAAATCACGCAAAAGCTTGCAATCGCTGTCAGCGTCACCGACAGGGCGAGGTCTCCGCGCGCATAATGCGTCAGCAAATTTGAAAAAGTGCCGCCGGGACAGGTCCCGACCAGAATCAGACCGACCGCCAGGACCGGCGGCAGATTGAATATGCTCGCCACGCCAAACGCCGCCGCCGGCAGGATCAAAAGTATGCTGACCAGGGCGGCGGCGACCGGCCCCGGGCGATTAAGGAAACGGGTGAAATCCCGCACGCCAAGAGACAGGCCCATGCCGAACATGATCAGCGCAAGCGCAGCAGGCAAGACAATATCCGATACGATACTCACTCTTCACGCTCCGCAAGACTCTCGGCTGCATTCCAATCAATCAACTGTACAAAGGCGTGAAACAGGACAATGGCGGCGAAAATCGGCACGACCGCCGTCACGAAAGCGAGATTAAACCCGAGAGTTTGCGTCTCCCGTAACGCCGAGCGCGCAATCATGCCCGGCGAATAGTACAGCAACGCGCCGCAGAAAACGGCCACGCAGACAAAACGCGCTATACGCGCGCAACTCTGCATCAATACAGAAGCAGAAGCTCCAATCGTCACAAGCGCCGGATCAAGTTTTCCGTGAAACGAGCTTGTCGCGGCGAGCATCGCGCTCCACACCATGGCGTAGCGCGCGCCCTCCTCCGTCCAGGCCGGCGCATCCTGCAAGGCGTATCGCGCCACGATCTGAATGGCGACCAGCAACACCATGAGACACATGAAACCAGCGCCCGCCCACAAGACGGCAATGTTGATATGGTCGCTGAGACGCCTCAAAAAGACGGTCGCCTTCATCATGACGACGCCTCCTTCGTTAAGGCGAAGGCCTTTTCAACGATCGCCGCCGGCGCATAATCCGGATAGGCGGCTCGTGCGGCCGCCTTGAACTCTGCTCGCGCCTCGACGCTAAGCGGCACGGTTTCGGTATCCAGTTCCGCAAGGCTCGCAAGATCGCTTTCAAGGCGCGCTTGCGCCCATTCGCGGTTCGCCTTGCGCCCCGCAAGGAAGGCCGCTTCGACAGCGGCGCGCCTATCATCCTCGAGGCTGTGGAGCCATTTCAAAGAGACAAAGATCAGGCGGTGCGCCGGCGTGACGCGCATGTCTGTGAAATAACGCAGATAAGCGCCGTGACCGAACAAGACCGGCGCCAGCGGAGGGTTCAGATAGCCAGAGGCAATGCCTGTCTGAAGCGCCTGCGGCGTTTCCTCCCAGGCGACTTGTACGCCTGATGCGCCGAAGGCTTCGATCAGGAAAAGATCCTGGCGATCCATGGCGCGAAGGCGCAAGCCTTTCATGTCGCTTAACTGCCGAACGGGCCGGCGCGCCGTGAACAGACCGCTCATGCCGCCAAGAAAGGCTGCATCAACGAGGCGAAGCCCCGCCTTGCGCAAATCGGCGTTCACCTCCGCCAGGAAATCCTCATTCGAAATCAAACGGTCGAAATGTCCGAGATCGTCAAAGAGAAACGGCAATTGCGCAATGACATAAAGATCGCTCAAGGCTGTCGCTTCGCTGATGCTGGCGTCGTTAAGCTGCACAAGACCAAGGCCGGTCATTTCCGTCCGGTCCTCCTCGCGGCCAAGCGCGGCGTTGGCGCTCAACTGCATGGCGACGCCGGCTTTTTCCAGCGCCTCCAGGCAAGCGCGCATCCATATCCACACGCCGTTCGCTTGCGGATTCGGCGCGCCGGCAAGCGCCGCCCGCGGCCGTCCGGCGGAAACGTCGCCGCAGGCGGCGATCGCGCCGGCCATCATCGCACCGGACACCAGCATTCTGCGATCAAGGCGCATGCTCATATCAATCCAAGTCCCTTCGGCAGCGCCAGAACAAGCCCAGGCGTGTAGAGCAGAACTATGAGCAATAGAAATTCGGCCAGGATAAAGGGGATAAGCGCGCGCATCAGCCCCCAATAGGATTCGCGCGTCGCCGCCGCCACGACCAGAACGACGCCGCCCAGCGGCGGAGTGATAAGCCCGAGCGTCATTGTAAAACAGACGACAACGCCGAGATGCACCGGGTCCGCGCCGAGCGGATACGCCGCCGGCACGAGCACGGGAGCCAGGAGAATGAGCGCAATTTGCGTATCGAGAACCATCCCGGTCAGGATGAACACAACCGTCAGGACCGCGAGATATTGGTTGAGCCCGAAATCTTTCGCCGCCAACCAGCCGGCGAGCGCGTCCGGCGCGCCTGCAAGCGCAGCCAGAAAGTTTACCGACGCCGCAGCGAACATAATCGCGAAGATCGACCCGGTGAACAGCGTCGCGCCGAATATCGCGCCTTTAACCGTGCGCCAATCGAGAGCGCCATAGGCGGCGATGGCGATAAACGCTGCGATGACGGCGAGCGCCCCCGCTTCCGTCGGCGTCACAATGCCGAAGACAATACCGCCAATAATGATGATCGGCAGCATAAGGGCCAGCCCCGCGCGGCGAACCGTTTTAAGCAAGGGCGGACGCTCTCCAAGGGTCGGATGATCATGAATGCGCGCAAAAAAAGCATTCATAAGAAACAGGACAAAGCTCAACAACAAGCCCGGCACGATAGCGCCGGCGAACAGGGCCGCGACGTCGACATTCATGATCGCGCCGTAAAAAATCAGGATAATGCTCGGCGGGATGAGCGGCCCGATGATAGAAGACGCAGCCGTCACGGCGCCGGCATAAGCGCCGGAATAGCCTTTTTCTTTCATTGCCGGAACGAGCGTCGAGGACAGGGCCGCGGCGTCCGCCATGGCCGAGCCCGACACGCCGGCGAAGAAAACGCTGCTTGCAATATTTACATGACCGAGGCCGCCCCGGGCGCGCCCGACAAAAACGGTGGCGAGATCGATGAGGGCGCGCGATATGCCGCCCCTGTTCATCAACTCTCCGACCAATATGAACAAAGGCATCGCCATCAGCGCGAAAACGTCAAGCTGCGAGAAAGCGCGGCGCGGCAACGCCGCCAGGAATGGCTCTGCGCCGAACGCGAAAAATCCCGCGACGCCCGCCGCGCCGATGACATAAGCAAGACCGACCCCGAGAAAGGATGCGGCGAGCAAGACAAGGACGGCGGCGGGCTTCAACATAAGGGTGCAACCGGACGGGCTAGAAGCGCCCGCGCAGTTCAACCCCCCATGTACGCGGCGCGCCGAGCGACTGAATCTGCTGGCCCGGAATGATGACGCCAGCGCTGCGGCTGACCGCATAGTCCTTGTCAGTGAGATTGCGCACCCACATGACCACGCTCCAGCTATCGTCAGTAGCGGCGAAGCCCGCCCGCATATTCGCCAACGCGACGCCGTCCTGAACGTAGTCCGGATTGTTCGCAGGGTTGAAATAAAGCTTGCTGCGATAGGACATGTCTGCGTGGGCGACGAGATCTATGGCGCCCGTCAGCGGCTGACGGAAGTCGCCATTGAGTGACAAGGTGTGCGCCGGCGCCTCGGTCAGCTTGTTGCCTGAATAGTCATCGCCGCTCGAGGTTGCGTTCTGGAAGTCGTCGAACTCGCCATTGAGATAGCCATAGGCGAGACCGAGACGCACTGTGTCTACGGGCCGCCAGCTTCCTTCGAACTCCAGGCCCCAGCTTTCGGCTTTGGCGGCATTCGAAGTCGTGAATGTCGGCACGCCGCCAACATTGACGAGCTGATTGACCTGAAGGTCGCTGTATTTGAGGAGGAACGCCGCGGCGGAGACATAGACCGCGCCGTCGGCGAAGGACGATTTGGCTCCGATTTCGTAATTATTGACGAACTCAGGGTCATATTCCGCGTCATCCGTCGGCGTGATGGAAAACGCGTTGTAGCCGCCCGACTTGTAGCCGCGCGAATAGGATGCATAGACAAGCGCATCCTCCGTCGGCGTCCAGTTAAGGCTCACTGAGGGGGTCCATTCGGAATCCTCGCGGGAGACGAGACGCTCGGGCGAGGTTGGCAGCAAGGCGCCGAACGGGTCGCCGATTGAAGAATGCGTCACTTCCTTTTCGTCTTTCGACCACCGAATGGCCGCCGTGACGCCGAACTGATCATTAAAGCGGTAGTTGCCTTGCGCGAAGACAGCGTAGCTTGTGGTTTCGAGATCAGCGAAAATATCGACCGGCGTTTCCGCCGCATAAAGGCCGAGATCCGGCCCGATCACCGCATTCGATACCGTCGAAAGCTCTTCCTTCAGGAAATAACCGCCAAACAGATAATCGAAACTTTCGCCCACATTCGAGGTAAATCGCAGCTCTTGGGATATCTGGTGCTGGTCTTCGCCGATGCCGGAGCGAAGCTGGTTCAACGCCGTGAAGTCATTGTCAGCCGCGTTATACCATTGATAGTCGCGATAGGCGGTGAGCGACGTCAGAACGCCAGCGCCAAGCGTCAAATCGGCCTGTAGCGACGTGCCCCAGAGATCGCGATCCTGCACCGTGTCATAGTCATTGACGACAATGCGGTCGGCGGGGGCGGCATCGGCCAACGGCGATCCCGCCAGCACGCCGTTATTCAGAATTTCAGAAGAGCCCATATTGGAGCGGTCTTCCGCCATATCGCCGCGCCAGATCAGGCGCAGCGCATCGGTCGGCTGAAGCACAACTGCAAACCGCGCGCTCAAGGCATCGACGTCATCGAGATCGCTTCCGGTGACGGCGTTTTCCGTGAAGCCGTCACGGCGCTGCGAGGAGACGGAAAACCGCGCTTTCACGGCGTCGTTCAACACGATGTCGGCGGCTCCGAACAGGCTGAGCGCATCGTAATTGCCGATATTGACCGCGCCTTCGACGCCGCTTTCATCGCCCGGCAGTTTGGAAATCAGATTCACCGCGCCGGCGATCGTGTTTTTGCCGTACAACGCGCCCTGAGGACCCCGGATCACCTCGACACGTTCAAGATCATATACATTCGTGTTGATCGTCGTCGGACGGCTTTGATAAACGCCGTCCACGAACACGCCAACGCCCTGATCTACGCCCGGATTGTTCGGATTCGAGGAAATGCCCCGAATGGTGATCGTGGTGGTGCGCAGGGAGTTATCCGTATTGAGATAAACGTTCGGGAAGCTGGAGGCGAGATCCTCAAGCCGGCTCACGCCGGCGTTTTCAAGCTGTTCCGCCGAAACCGCACTGACCGCCGCAGGCACATCGAGGATGGATTGCTCGCGCTTTTGCGCGGTAACGACAATCACGTCTTGTGCGAAGGCCGGCGCTGACGCCCCCGACATGGCGAAGACGAGAGCTGAAGCCGTTCCCAAAAGGGCGGGCTTTAACCGGTTATTTTCAATAGCTTTAGGCGTGCGCATATGGATATCCCCTCCTCGCTGCGTACGTGACGCGAAAAGGCGCGGCCAGCGCGCCCATCCTTCTTATAACCAATTATGAGGTCAGTTTCAACTTTTATGTGACGGTTTTCGGACACGCCCTTCGTGCGGCCGCGCACCAATTAAGGCTCAAACCGCAAACACAGGGTTCTACTCCTTCCAAAGCGCCAGCGGCGGCAACGGATCCAGCGGCCAGACTGGCCGTCTTATCTTGCAGAAAGGAAGCGCCGCGAGATCTGTATTCATCGCCGTCGGGGACCCTGCTTCCAGTATTTCGTGATCAAAGTCAGCATAAGCGGCGCGAAAATGCGCGGAGGATTTCAAAACTAGGACGCGATAATCGTGCGGATTCGCGCCAAGCGCCGTGAACAAGGATGGCGACAGGGCCTGCCGGCGCTCCCGACCGACAACAATCTCGCCAAATTTCGTTGAGATCAGGGCAAGCGGTCCTGAAGACGGGCCGCCCACGGCGCCGCGACCGCCCTCGCCGTCATTATCGGCAAGCGCTTTTACAACACCCGGCGCAACAATGGACGCGCCCGAATAGCGTGACTGTTTGCCGCCCAGACAAAATTCCTCAATGCCGCCTACGCCTGCGCGCCATGCCGCTTCAAGCGTCTCCGGGTCATATAGAAGACCGACGCCGATATTGCTCACCCCCTCAGAAATCAGCGCGCGCAGCAGATGCGTGGCGTCGCCAGTCGCCCCGCCGCCGGGATTGTCCGAAACATCCGCAAGAATGTAGCGTTTTTGAGGGTTGGCGCTGACAATGCGCGCCGCCGCCTCGCAATCGAGCGGCTTCATCACCGCCTCTTCGAATATCGCGCGAAAGCGCTCCCCTCCTTCTCTCGCAAGCATTTCCGCCGTTTTACCGTCATCGGCGTATACAAGCAGCTTGGCCCCTGCCGCTGGGACATCGCACCAGGGAAAGCTCTGAATCAGGGAAACGGAGAGAACGCCAGGCCGGCGTTCCATGTCTTTCATCCAGCGCACGAAGCCTTTCATGGGCTCTTCCACGGTCGGAAAACCGCCGATCAAGCCGCACTCGGCGATGGCGGGTTTCGGCCGCGCCCCGGAAATCGCCATCATGGCGCAACGTTCGAAGAGTTCTTCTGCGCGCTCCGTCACATCCGTATGCGGATATTCCTTATAAGCATGCAGAATGTCGGCCGCCTGAACCATTTCCCGAGTGACAACGGCGTGGGGATCAAGAAGCGCGCCGATTACCGCTTTGTCCCCCAGAATGTCCCGGTAGGCGCTCAAGATCTCGCCTTCGCAATCGTCGCAACGCTCGGCGACCATGGCGCCATGAAGGTCCAATAACGCCATGTCGCAAGGACCCGCCGCACGAAGTTCTTCAAGCAGCGTATTCTTCAACCGCTCATAGACCGCCTGCTCAACCGGGCCGCCCGGAACGGCGTAAGCGACCGCTCCCCTAGCGACACGCCACTTTGCTTTTTCCGCCGCAGCCAGAAATCCTGCATAACCCGGATGCAAACCGGGATCGACATGAGGCGAGGACGCGCTGGTGACATCGCCCTTCCGAAAATCCTCGTCCCCCGTTAGTCTTGTCGCAAAGGTGTTTGTTTCGGTTCTTATGCCGCCAATGAATACGCGCATCTTCGCTATCCCGCCAAAGCGTCTGCTTGACCTTATTGATTTTGAGGTCATCTTCATTTATTGACTTTCAAACTGCCACGCAAGAGTCTCGCCGTCAGCGCCTTTACCGGCGCGCCCCAGCCGTCACTCCATAAAGGAATCTAGCCGATGCACGCACGCGCATTCATAAAACCCTTGGCGACCGTCTTCGCCGCCGCCGCCGCGCTGCTTTCCGCCAGCGCCTGTTTGAGCGCAGAACGCGCGCGCAATCTTGGCGTTCAGTTTGACGGCGAACCGGGCCGGTATAACGCCATCACCGATGTCGACGGCGTCGAAGTCGGTCAGATGACGCTGAACAAGGGCCGGGCGCGCACCGGCGTCACCGGCGTCTTTCCGCTCGGCAAGGATGCAACTGAAGGCGTCAGCGCCGGTTATTTCGCTTTTAACGGCACGGGCGAGATGACGGGCGCGCACTTCATCGAAGAATTCGGCGCGTTTTTCGGACCGGTGACCCTGACCGGGACGCTCGGCGTCGGCGCGGCGCGGGACGGCGTGCTCGAATGGACCAAAGATCATTTCAAAGACAATGACGACGTCAAATTCAGCCGCGTTCTGCCGGTGGTGGGCGAAACCTATGACGGCGGCCTGAACGACGCTTGGTCCATGCCGTTACAGCCGAAACATGTCGTTCAGGCGTTGAACAGCGCCACCTCCGGCTCCGTGGCGGAAGGGGCTGTCGGCGGCGGAACCGGCATGGTTTCCTATCACTTCAAAGGCGGTATCGGCACGTCCTCGCGGATCGCACGCTACGGCGAAGAAACGGCGTTCACCGTCGGCGTTCTTGTGCAGGCGAACCACGGCAATCGCGAGCAACTGATCGTCGACGGCGTCGAGGTCGGCAAGGTCGTCACCGATCTACAGCCTGTCCGCCCGCCCAAGGCGGACAGCGAAAGAGACGGCTCGATCATCATCCTCGTCGCAACCGATGCGCCGCTTTTGCCGAGCCAATTGAAACGTCTCGCCCGGCGCGCGGCGATCGGCATGGGCCGCACCGGCGGACAGGGCGACAGCCTTTCAGGCGATATCTTTCTGGCCTTTTCAACCGCCAACAAGGTGAGTCTCGGGGCAAGCGAACCCAATATCTACGCCAGCATTCCCAATGAAGCGCTAGACCCGCTGTTCACCGCCGTCGTCGACGCCACCGAAGAAGCCATCATTAACGCGCTCGTCGCTGGCGAGGACATGGAAGGCGGACGCGGCGGACACGTCTACGGCCTGCCGGAAAAGCGTCTCCAGGAAATCCTGAAATCCTACAACAAGCTGGCCGAATAACGCGCAGGCGGGAGTAAACCGATGTTTTTTAAAACGACCAAGATCGCCGCCCTTTCGCTCGCCCTGCTGACAGGGTGCGCCTCGGCGTCTGCCGATAATCACACAAGCGCCATTGAAGCGCTGGTGACACAGACACAGGAAAGCGCCCCCTACCCCGCCATCGCCGTTTCCGTCAGAAGAGGCGATGAGGTGATCTATTCGGGTGCGTCAGGCACCGCCGATCTCGAACAGCAAACGCCCGCCTCCCCGGACACCGTTTTCGCCATCGGTTCGCTGACGAAATCCTTCACCGCCATCGCCATCGCAAAACTGGCCGCCGAAGGTAAAGTTGATCTCGATAAACCGGCCGGCGCCTATCTTTCCGACTACGAAGGCCCGGCAAAAGACGCGCCCCTATGGACGCTGATGAATCACAGTTCCGGCCTTGTGAACTACAACGCCCTCCCCGGCTTTCCCCATGGCAGCCGCAAACATTTCACGCGCCGGGAAATGCGCGACATGTTCGAGACGAAGGATCTGATGTTCGAGCCCGGAGAGGCTTTCAGCTACTCCAATTCCGGAACTTTTCTCCTCGGCCTTATCATCGAAAACATCACCGGCGAGACGTACGAAGACTACCTGAAAAAGACGGTGCTAACGCCGTTTGATCTGAAGCGCACCTATTACAACCATCCTGAGACGGTCATTCCGGGGCGTGCGGAAGGATATAAGCTCACACAAAACGGATTTGAGAACGCGCCCTTGCTGGACCCGACGGTTCCCTTCTCGGCCGGCGCGCTCGCTTCGACTGTGGAAGACGTTCAGCGCTATCTCGACCAGGTTCATCGCAAGAACGCCCTTGGCGATGCGGTGCGCGACACGCTCTACACGCAAAAAAGCTTCAATGACGGCGAAGTCAATCAATATGCGCTGGGCGCGCTGGTGATACGGGACTGGGAAGGGCGCCGGAAAATCGCTCATGCAGGCGATATTGACGGTTTTTCCGGCTACATGGCCTATTATCCCGATGACGACGTATCGATCGTTGTCCTCGCCAACACCAGAGACGTCGCGCCGTCCGCTGTCGGGCTTGAACAGAAAATCGCCCGCATCGTCTTCGATGCGCCGCGTCCGGCGCCGACTGACGAACCGCTGACGGACGCTGAAGTCGCAAACCTTGCCGGCGACTACGCAGTCGGCCGCATGCGCATCGGCATCGACCTCATCGGGGTCATCGAACAAGACGGTGGGCTTGCCGTTCGTTTCGGCGGGACGGATGCTCCGGGCCCGGCGATCCCGCTGGTGCGGATGCAGGCGATGACCTTCCACGCAGCGCATGACGACGAGATGCTTTTCTCTTTCGACCTCGCCAGCGAAAACGGTTCCGCTCTCATGACGGTCGACTATCTGGGCGGCGCTTTTTCTTATCAAAAACAATAGGCAGGGAGTGAAGCCATGAGCAGCATCGAACAGGCGCGCGCCGATTACGAAAAAAACGGCGTCTGCATTCTTCGCGGCGCATTCGATCCCTTCTGGCTCGCCCTGATCGAGGAAGCCGTCGATGAGGCGCTGGAAAACCCGGGGCCGCATGCGGAAAGATACGGCCCGAAAGGCGCGGAGCTTTTCTTCGGCGATCTCGACATGTGGACGCGCTCGCCGGGCTTCAAGAAATTCGTGCTCTCCTCTCCGGCCGCCGAACTCGCCGGCCAGATCATGGGCGCAAGCGCGGTTACTTTTCTTTACGACCAACTGCTCGTGAAAGAACCCGGCTCCCAGGAAAGAACGCCATGGCATCAGGACCAGCCCTATTGGGCCGTGAGCGGACGGCAGGTCTGCTCCATCTGGTTACCGGTGGACGAGGCGCCGAAAGAGGTGGCCCTGGAGTTCGTGGCCGGCAGCCACAAATGGGGACAGGCGTTCAATCCGGCTCACTTCGCTGACGGCAGTCCTTATGAAGGGACCGGCCTTCCGGAACTCCCGGATATCGAAGCGGCGCGCGACGAATACGAAATCCTGGGCTGGGATGTCGAACCCGGCGACTGTCTCATCTTTCAGGCGATGATCGTGCATGGCGCGCCCGGCAATGCGCGCGCCGGACGGCGCCGCGTTCTTTCCACACGCTGGCTTGGCGACGATGCGCGCTATCGCGAACCTCAGGGCGAAGTGGCGATCCCCACGACAAAACCCGATCTGAAAGACGGGGAACCGTTTTCCGGCCCGCTCTACCCTACTGTGTGGCGCGCAAACGCCGCTTAGGCGACAGGCTGCGCGTTGCTGAGCTGTGCAAGTTTCGCCGCCGCGCCGCGCAGGCTCTTCGGCGTCTCGGCGCTCGGATAGAGCGCCCGGTACCAGATTAGGCTTAAGGCATCCGCCAGCGCCTTGTCCGTCGGCACGATGCGCGCGGTCAGCTTGATCAGGTTCTCATCGGGATAGATCACGAGACGGCGGATCAGTTCGTCCATCATCGAGCCCAGCGCATAGACCATCAGCAGCATGGAGTCTTTGTCCACTGCGCCTTCCGGGTAATGGCGGATCACGCTCCGCGACACGCGCATATACCAGTCGCGGTTCACCTTCTGCACAAGCGCAGAATAATCCGGATGCTCGTCTACGACCTGAAGCATGCAGCGCATCAGCCCCGCATTGGCGCGCGACAACCGGATAAAGCGGCAATTCGTTTCACGAATGGTCTCAAAGGCGGTGCGGCCTGCATTGCCGACCGTAGGCCCCGGCGGGATGAACTCCACGAATTCCGAGAGAACGGCGAGCGCGGCTTCGCTCTTGTCCTTGAAGTAAACGTAAAACGACCCGTCTGCGATGCCCGCTTCCTGCGTGATGTCGAGAACGCGCATGGCGTGATATCCGAGCTGCTCCAGCATTCTCGCCGTCGCCAGCTTGATTCGTTCACGCGTGCGCTCGCCCTTCCGGCCCGGAGGGTTCTCTTCAAGCCGCAAGGCAAGCGCTTCCACAAAGCTCGCAGGCTCTGCGCGCGCCGGCTTTTCAGAAACTGAGGCAACATTCATATAGCTGATATAAACGCCGCCGCAGGGCCACGCCACCCCAAATCACCGCCTCCCGGCCGAAAGTTCAGCTCCGGGCGCTCAGTCTTTGTGCAGGACGCCCGCCGCAAGAAAGCCGCCATCGACCGCGAGAACATGTCCGTTGACATAGGCCGCATCCGGACTGGCGAGAAAAACAGCGGCCGCCGCTACTTCGTCCGGCGTCCCGTATCGGTCAGCCGGAATGGCGCGTTTATAGACGCGGCGGGTTGTTTCGCTATGCATCCTGGCCACAAGCTCTGTCTCGATCGCGCCCGGCGCCAGCGCATTTACCGTAACGCCGCTGACAGCGAGCTCGACCGCGAGTACGCGGGTCAGCATGATGACGCCGCCCTTCGCCGCGCCATAGGCGGCCCTGCCGTCGCCGCCGGCGACTCCCGCCGTCGAGGCGATATTAACGATGCGGCCATAGCCTGCATCCCGCATCACCCGCCCGGCCGCGCGGCAGCAATAAAATGCGCCGGACAGGTCAATGTCGATCATGCGCTTCCACTCTTCATCGCTGGTGTCGAGGAAAGGCCGCTCCATGCCGACGCCGGCGCTGTGGATCAAGATGTCGAGACGACCGTCGCCGAATTCCGCCGCCGCCGCTGTTGCAACGTCGCATTGCCGACTATCCGCCACATCGAGCGGAACGCAAAGAACCGACGCGCCCTTCTCGCTTAGGCTTTTGTGCGCCGCCTCCAATTGCTCGACGTCGCGATCGGCAAGCACAAGCTTCGCCCCGGCGCCGGCGAGCCGGCAGGCAATGGCGTAGCCAATTCCCCGCGCGCCGCCAGTGACAAGAGCCGTCTGACCTTGAAAAACATCGCTCATCGCTATACCCCGAATTCCAGCAAGGTATCGACAAGCGCCGCCGCCCCGAACCGGACCGGATCGGTCGCCGGCAAGGAGAGTTCCGCGGAGAGGGCTTTGCAATAGGCGCGAGCCGCCTCTTCATCCATGGATTGCGTGTTCAGGCTGACGCCAGCGCAGCGAACCCGGGGGCTCGTCAGTTGCGCGGCCTCAAGATGGCGATCAATGGCGGTGCGCAAATCGGGCGTTTTAAAGTCGTCGAAAAAGCCAAGGCGTTCCCGTCCGGCTTCATGGCAGAGAATAATCGCTTCGGGCTGGGCCCCGTGGAGAAGCCCCAGCGACACCCCGGCATAAGCGGGATGAAAAAGCGACCCCTGCCCTTCGATCACGTCCCAATGGGAGGGATCGTTTTCCGGCGCGAGCATTTCCGCTGCGCCCGCGATGAAATCGCTGACGACGCTGTCGATGGCGAATCCCTTTCCGGAAATCACGACGCCTGTCTGTCCCGTGGCGCAAAAGTCTGCATCCTCGCCCCGGGCGACCAGTTCGCGCCACACGGAAAGCGCCGTATATTTCTTGCCCACAGCGCAGTCCGTGCCGACCGTCAAAACGCGCCGGCCGGCGCGTTTTTTGCCGGTTCCTATAGGTAGATTTTCAGGCGGGTCCCGCAAATCTATCAGACGGCTTCCGCTTTCCTTTGCGCAACGCACAAGCGCTTCATCATCGCAAAGCCGTTCATGCATGCCGGAGACAATATCAAGCCCGGCGCCAAGCGCGCGTTCAAAAACCGCCCGCCATGAGGGCGATATGGCGCCGCCGATATTGGCGACGCCGATCACCAGGGACTTGACGCCCCGCGCCGCCGCCTCTTCCGGGGTCAGATCCGGCAAGCCGAGATCGAAAGCCTCTTCGGATAGGCGGAACTGGCCAAGGCAGCGTTCCGGCGCCCAGTGAACGACGCCAACGCCGGTCTTGGCCAGCAGCATCCGTTCTTCGTCTCCCAGAAAAACGAGATAAGGCGGGACGATATTTCTCATGGCGCCGGCGTCCGCTCCTACGGGAAGAGCCTAGAAGCTCTTCTCGATGCGGCCGCCCCAAACACGGCCGGGCGCGCGCTGGACAAACCCGCCGATCTGATAGGTGATGTAGCGGTTGTCCTGCAGGTTATTGACGTAACCGCTCACCCGCCAGGACTCGCCCTCAAAGCCAAGACGCAGGTTCAACAGTTCCGGCTTGTCCGAAGCGATCGCATTCGCGTTATCCTGAAACCCGTCCCAGGCGCTGCTGTAACTCGCATAGCCGTACAATGAGAGCCAGTCATTGATCGGCGCCGTATAAAGCGAATTGAGACTGAAGCTCTGCTTGAAGCTGCGCGGAACCTGATTGCCGGAATAATCGACCTCGCCGCCGCCCGGAAGCGGCACGACGAACTCGTCATAAGTCGCGTCCAGATAACCGTAAGCGGCGTTGAACTGAAGCCCCTCAAGGGGATTTGCGGAAAGCTCCGCCTCAAAACCGAGCGACTCGATGCGGCCTGCGTTAATGCCAAGTCCGTTCACGCCCGCCGGAAAGCTCGGGTCGAGAACGGATTCGTCGACAGAGATCAGCGCATCCTTGCGGCGTTGCCAGAAGCCGGCGAGCGCAAGCTGCGCGCTGTCGCCCAAACCGGCTTTCACGCCGCCTTCGATGCTGAGAGAGGTTTCGCTGTCGAAGGGAAGATATTCAGGGCGACTGGCGCCTTCGTTAATGCCGCCCGCCTTGAAGCCGGTGGACACGCTTGCATAAACAAGAACGTCGTCCGTCGCCTTGTAGCTGAGCGTTCCCGACGGCGACCAGTTGCTAAAAACGGGATCGGTCGCGACGGAATAATCAAGCGAACGCCCGACGATGAATATGCAGGCGGTGCATCCCGGAGTCATCTGATCGAAGACCACATCGCGCTTGTCACGAGTGTAGCGAAGACTTGCATCGACGGTCAGCCTGTCCGTCAGGTCATACGACACTTCCGCAAAGGCCGCGATCGAAAACAGCTCCTGATCATTGTCGAGATCGAACAGGACGCTGTCGAGATTATCCCCGACAAGACCGCCATTATCCGGCGGGAAAAACCCGCCAAGTCCGGGAACGCCGACGGAAATCAGGAAGTCCGTATCGTAGAAGGAATCTTCTTTCAGAGCGGTCACGCCAAGGAGATAGCGGAAGCGTTCTTCGCTGTTTGAAGCGTAACGCAACTCGCCGAAGAAGTTCTCAAGCGATATGTCGCGCGTCGAGGTCTGAAGATAGGCGCTCGAAAAATCGGTGTCGTCCTGCTGGAATACTTCGATATTCCGGTAGCTGAGAATGTTGGTGAGCGTGCCGGCGCCGAGGGTCCAGTTGAGTTCCTGATAGAGCTGGTACTCTTCCGACTCAAAAGGCGTTTCGGTGTTGAACATGAGCTGGCGCGGGTCGGAGGTCACGCCGTAAACGCCAGGGGTTTGCCCCTCGTCCTTGCGATAGGCTGCGGTCCATAACAGTTCAAGGTCGTCTGTCGGTTGCCACAGAAAACGCCCGCGCGCCGACACATTCTCCTTCGCATCAAGCTCTTCATGGAGAAAGGCGTTGCGAACAAAGCCCTTGTCCTGATTGACGAACTTGGCGCTGAGGCGAGCGGCGGCTTTGTCAGACAGGGCGTAATTAACCATGCCGACAACCTCCTGGCGGCCCTTCGTCTCCGCCCGGATATCGATGTGCGCCGAATTTTCGAATTGCGGACGCGCCGTAATGATGTTGAGCGCGCCGCCGACGGCGTTCCGGCCGTAAAGCCCCGCCTGCGGCCCGCGCAGCACTTCGATCCGCTCAAGATCGTATAGATCGGACAGCGTCGTGACCGGACCGCCAACATAAACGCCGTCACGATAAACGCCGACGCCCGGCTCCTCGGTGGAGCGCTCGCGACTGACGCCGCGTATGGCGATGTTGGAGCTGACGAAATCGCCGCCCGGTTCAAAGCTGACATTCGGGCTTAGCGCAACGATATCCCCGATCTCATCCAGCGCGCCGGCTTCCATTATGTCTTCGCCGAACGCCGAGACAGCGAGCGGCGTATCGCCAATGGCTTCGTCGCGGCGGCGGGCGCTAACGATGATCTCGTCGCGGGCGCTAGCGCCCGGCCCTTCGCCGGCCTGCGCCGCGGCCACGACCGACGGCGCGCAAAGCGCCGCCGCGCCAAGGGCGAGCGCCGCCTTGAGAGACATTTCGTTTGCAGACTTGCTCATTTCAAATCCCCTACTGGATAAGCGGCGCCTCGATCGCGCTTTGGCGCATGCGGCGCGGATTGGGCGTGTTGATCCGCCTTGGGCTTGTCATATCAAAATCTGAGGTCAGTTTCAATATTTTATTCGACGATACCGAATCTGGCCGGCGGGTTGCCCTAAAAGCTCGTTAGCGGAAGGCCGGATCAAGGAGGGTCATGAGGCCAAGCGCGGCGACGATGGCCTCTTTTTCGACCCCGCCCTTGTTCATGGCGAGCGCCAGCACGCGGCCCTTTTCCGGCTCCATCATCAAAATCGCGACCGCCCCCTCCATGGTGCCGGAATGCCAGACAATGCGCCGTCCCTCGACCTGGCGCATCAGGCTTTCATAGAGGGGTGCTGGAATTTTATCGCGCCGGTCGGCCAGAAACTTTTCAAAGTCTACATACCAGCCAAGCCCGTAGGCGGTGCGCCCGCCGCCGGTCAACTGTTGGGCGGTGAACAAGTCCCGCTGTTCATCTGCGGCCAGCAAATCGCCATCGAGCAGGGCGGCGCCAAAATGCGCCATGTCGCGTGTCGAGGACAACATGCCGGCGCCGGCGTATTTATAGCTGCTGTCATTATATGGGGCATTCACAAGAGCGCCTTTATCATCCGTCTCATAAAACCGCGCCCGGCCTTTTATAATGCGAAAGACATCATCGAAATCTGTCTGCGTCAGGCCAGCCGACTCCCAGACTTCCGTCTGCATGACATCATAGAACGAGGTTTTCTCAACTTCCGCCATGACGGCGCTCAGCAAGGTGAATCCATAACTTGAATAGATGAACTCTTCGCCCGGAGAGCATTCCAGCGGATCGCTCTCGAAAAGCGTCAGCGCTTCGCGCGCGCTTTCATAATGCGTATAGACAATCCCCTCGCCTTCGCGATAGCCGCGCACGCACCCTGTATGCGACGCCAGTTGACGCAGGCTCGATTTTCGCGCGGGGCCTTTATAGTCTTTCAGATAATCAGAAACCGGTTCGTCGAGATCGATCAGCCCCTGTGACGCCATTCGCATGGCCGCCACAGCCGTCATGGTTTTGGAAATCGAACCGATGCGCATCAGGGTCCCGGTGGTCATCGGCGAGCCTTGCTCAAGGTCCGACATGCCTGTCGCCTGATCCCAGACAATCTCGCCGTTTTCGACCACGGTGATTGATACGCCCGGCGCGCCGGTCGCTTCCGCGAACTCGTTAAAAGCCATGAGTGCGCGCTCAGGCGGCGCCGCAAGAGCGTCCCCAAGAGAGAACAACGCTCCGGTTAATACCGCCGCTGCTATGCGCATAGCCCTCACCGTTCGCTCCTGTCATCGAGCCAAGGGCGCCGAAGCGACGCGCCCGACCGAACTCAAAAATCGCTGAAGAATTGACATATAAATGAATATGAAGTCAATTTTTATCATGAAGGTTCCTATTTGCCTTGTCGGGCTCGCCGCAGCCCTGCTTGCCGCGGGCGGATGCGCCGGCGCGCCCAATCTCAATTCTGATCTCAATGATGCGGCAGAGGCGGTTCTTTCCGCCAAGACTTCTAACGCGCCCTCGCCCAGCTATACATTTTTCGCGCTGATGAAAGATGGGGAAACAGTCAGCGCAAGCGTGGGCGAGGCCAATCTGGAACTTGGCGTCCCCGCGTCAGCCGAGACGGTCTATCATATCGGATCGATAACAAAGCAGTTCACCGCGGCGGCGATTCTCATGCTTGCCGAGGACGGCGCCCTTCGCCTCGACGATCCGGCGGCCGTGTATATCCCGGAATACGCCGCGGAACTCTCCGGCGCCACAATCCGGCAATTGCTCAACCATACCTCCGGCGTGCGCAACTACACGTCCATCGCGCCGCCATCGGCGCCTTTGTGGACACAGACTTTCCGTCACGATCTCTCCGAAGAGGACATGATGGCGCTCTTTATGAAAGAGCCCCGTGATTTCTCACCCGGCGAGGGGTTCGTCTATTCCAACTCCGGCTATTACCTTGCGGGCGTCATCGTTTCGCGTGCTTCAGGCATGCCCTATGACCGCTTTTTGGAAAAACGGATTTTCAAACCGTTGACCATGCGCAGCGCCGGCCTGTGCGCCAAAACGCAAATCGTCCCGCACCGGGCGAATGGTTATGTGACATCTCCGGAAGGCATCGCCAATAACGGGATGTTGAGCGTGTCCATCCCCTATTCCGCCGGCGCTTTATGCATGAATGTGAAAGATCTCGCCCGCTGGGTGCGCGCGCTGCACCAGGGCGAAGTCATCAGCGCCGACAGCCTGCGCCAGATGCAGACCGCAACGCTCGTCAAAGGCCGCTATGCAGTCCCTTACGGCCTCGGCCTCTTTCTTGACGACCTTAACGGCCAAAAGCGCGTCGGCCATGCCGGCCTGTTCAACGGCTTCACCGCAGTCGCCTGGCTTTATCCCGAGCTCGATCTCGTCACAGCCCTGTTGAGCAATCAGGTCAGCGGCGAGCGCGAGGATGACGTCGTCTACCTGGAAACCGAAATCATGCAACGCTGGCTGGCTCTCGGCGAAGCCGCATCGTCCCCGCCGCCAAATGATCTGCCGCCATATGTCGGCGTCTATGGCGCCGGCCGCACCGATCATGCCATGACCCTTGAAGACGGCGCTCTCCGCCTTGACGGAACAACGCTCCTCCCTGTCAGGCCTGACCTCTACATGGTGGAGACAGGCCCTCCATACCGCGTGAAATTCCTGCGCGACGCCTCGGGCAAGATCGCTGCTTATTATTACATGCGCGGATCAGTGAGCTATCTCGCGGAAAAGAAATAGCAAAGCGGCCAATAAACTAGTCCATCAGCTTCACGGCCGACAGCCCGGCTAGTCCGCCCTTTGCGGCGGCGCGACGAAAGCCGCATCCTTCCCGCGCAAGGCTTCATTCACCGCCGCGATATCGCTCGTCCTGATCTCTTCGATCCCGGCTTTCAATTGCGCCCAGTCGGCTTGCAACTCCTCAACGCGCTGCTTCGACGCGGCGGTCACCGGCGGGCCGTCATAGTCGATGGAGCTCAGGATGTGCATGACCTTCTTGATCATCCGGCCCGGCACATGGCCCACATCTTCATAGGTCTGGTATTCGGTCTGATAGACCTGTTTTTCCCACTCGTTGATGCGGTCGATAGCGCGCTGTCCCGTCTCCTGCAACGAGGGGTCGCCGGGATAATCTGCGAGCAGGCGCTTTAGATCGTCCCGTTCGTCGCGGGCGCCATCGAGCGTATTGAAGATTTCATTGGCGAGCCCGGTCAGCAGCGCTTCGTTCTCTTCAAGCTCGGCGAATTGCTGCGGCGTCGCTTCGCTCCGGCGGTCCGGCTCGAGCGTCACCATGACAGTTTCGACCGCGTCGCCATGGGTGACTTTAATCTCATACTCGCCCGGCGAAACGGTGACCCCGTCAAAGCCTTCGAAGACGAAGATGCCGTCGATGCAGTCGAGCCCTTCGCGCTGCATGTCCCATACCCAGAGATTGGCGCCTTTCTTTGCGCCCGGATAACTCACCTGGAACGGCGAGCGCGGATCCATATTCCCGAGAATGCAGCGCTCGAAGTCGCCGGGCCCGTCATTATAACGGCGCACGAGATTGCCCTCGGCGTCGCTGATCTCAATCGTGATCGGCGCATCCTTGTCGTCGCGAATGTAATATTTGATCGGCACGCCCCTGACTGGGTTCGACCCTTCATGGGCGCCGCCGCCATAGCCGGGCGGGATCATTTCAACGGGCGCCATCGCGAAGACTTCCAGCGGTTTATCCGCGCGCGGCGAGTCCATAGCGCGCAAGGGCGTGAGGTCGTCGAGAATCCAGATGCCGCGCCCTTGCGTCGCCGCGACAAGATCGCCCTGGCGCAGCGCCAGATCGGTGATGGGCACGATGGGCAGATTCTGGTTGAAACTTTGCCAATTGGCGCCGTCATCGACGGAAATATAAAGACCGCCCTCGCCGCCCGCATAGAGAAGTCCCTTGCGTTCCGGGTCCTCGCGCACCACGCGGATGAAATTGTCCTGGGGCAGGTCCTTGTCGATGCGTTTCCACTTCGCGCCGTAATCGGTCAGCTTATAGATATAAGGGCGGAAGTCGTTCAGCTTGTAGCCGGTGACAGCGACATAAGCCGTGCCGGGTTCATGGGGGCTGACGTCGATGGCGTTGACCAGCGCGCCTTTCAGATCGCCCGGCGTGACGTTCTCCCAGTTTTCACCGTCATCGCGCGTCACATGAATGAGCCCGTCATCGCTGCCGACCCAGACCTCGCCATAGGCGTGCGGCGACGGCGTAATCGTCAGGATCGTGCCATAGGTCTCGCCGCCGTAGTTCTCCACCGTAAAAGGCCCGCCGCCCGGACCCTGTCTTTCTGTTTCGTTCTTGGTGAGATCGGGGCTGATCTCCTGAAACGTCGCGCCGCGGTCTTTCGTTTGAAGCAGATATTGCGCGCCGTAATAGATGACGGATGGGTCCTGCGGCGAGACGGCGACCGGCGCGTTCCAGTTGGTCCGATAACGCAGCTCGCTCGGATTGTAGCCGAAATTGTAATAGGGATAGGGAATGATGCGGCGGACTTTTTGGTTGTTCGCATTATATTCCGTCAGCGTGCCGTTGACGCTGGTGCCGTAAACGAGTTCCGGATTGTCGGGATCGAAGGTGAAATGCGCGCTCTCGCCGCCGCCGACCTGATGGTAATCGTCATGGCCGATGCCGCCGTCGAAAGTCTCGCTGGCGATGGCGAGGCTGTTGTTGTCCTGCTGGCCCGAATAGATCCGGTAAGGAAAGAGATTGTCCGTCGCGAGGCGATAAATCTGCGCCGTCGGCTGGTTCATGATGCTCGACCATGACTTGCCGCCGTCAAAGGTCACCGCCGCGCCGCCGTCATTGCCGTTGATCATGATCTGGCTGTCATTGGGATTGATCCAGTGATCGTGGTGATCGAGATGCGGCGTATAGATGCGCGTGAAACTCTTGCCGCCGTCGATGGATTTCATCATCGGCGCGTTCAGCACATAGACGACATTTTCGTCTTGAGGGTCGGCGGAAATATGCATGTAATACCACGACCGGCCCCAGAGGATGCGCGAGCCGTTCATCAGGCGCCATGAGGCGCCCGCATCGTCGCTGCGGTAAAGCCCGCCTTCACCCTTGCCCGCCTCAACAATGGCGTAAACACGGTTCGGATTGGTCGCTGACACATCGACGCCGACCTTGCCGATATGCTCGGGCAGCCCGCCGCCGAGCTTTTCCCAGCTGTCGCCGCTGTCGGTCGACTTGAAGACGCCGCCGGCATAGCCGCCGGAATGGATGGTCCAGGGCTTGCGGCCATGCTCCCACATGGTGGCGTAAAGAACGCGCGGATTGGTCGGGTCGAAGCGTACATCGGCGGCGCCGGTATTGGCGTCGACTTTCAGGACAAGCTCCCAGGTCGCGCCCCCATCCTTGCTGCGATAGACGCCGCGTTCGGGATTGGGGCCCCAGATCTGCCCCTGAACCGCAACATAGACGAGGTCGGGATTTGTCGGATGGATCTTGATGCGCGCGATCTGTCCGGCGCGCGGCAGGCCGATATGCGCCCATGTTTTGCCGGCGTCCACGGATTTATAAACACCGTCGCCATGGCTCGTCGTGACGCCGCGGATTGATTTCTCGCCCGTGCCCACATAAATCACATTGGGATCGGAATCGGCGACCGTGATCGCGCCGATGGTGCCGACATTGAAAAAGCCGTCGGAAATATTGGTCCAGTTGATGCCCGCATCGACGGTCTTCCAGACGCCGCCGCCGGTCGCGCCCATGTAGTAGACCATGGGATCCTCCGGCACGCCCGCGACGGCGGTGACGCGCCCGCCGCGATAGGGCCCGACCTCGCGCCATTGCATGATGTCGAGGAGACTATCCTCCGCCGGTTCAGCGCTTGAAACCGCAGGGTCGGCGCAGGCCATCAGGGCGAACAGGGAAAGGACGAGCGCGGCCGCTTTCTGGACCCGCGAAATTTGGCGAAGCGTTTTCATGATCAAGACCCCTGCACGCGACTAAGCGTTATTGATTGCCGACCCGGCCCTTGCGCGCAAGCCTGAGGCCAAGGCGAAAAAACATTTGCCGCAGCGTTCTTTACGAGCTGCTTTTGATCAGATCGTCGATCTGGCGGCGCAAGGCGCCGTCAAGATCGCGGCTGCGGGCGCGCACCACGCCGTCCTCATCGAGGAGGACATAGGTCGGCGTCCCGCGTACCGTCCAGTCATTCCATAATGCGCTGTCGCCGCCGATATGGAGCAGCGTCCAGTCCATGGGACGCTCCGCGCGATAATCGCGGACCGTCTGGAGATCCTTGTCGATGCTGAGCCCCACCAGTTCGAAGGGCGCATCGGCCAACTCGGCGTCAAGCGCGCGCAGTTTCGGCAGCTCGGCCCGGCACGAACCGCACCAGGTCGCCCAGAATTCGATCAGCACGACCTTGCCGCGATAGGGTTCGAGCGTCCGGTTCTCACCCTCGAGGTCGAGCCCGGCGATGCGGTCGAAGACGCTGCCTTTATCAGCCTGCGCGATAACGAATTGAAGCTCTTCCTTGACCAGCGCCAGCGATTGCAGCGGGAAGAGATAGAGGTCTTCGTCATCGACCTTGTAGCGCCAGACTTTTTCATCGCCGACATCCTCGCCGATCTCATCGAGATAGGCGAGCCCTTGCACGCGGCGGCGTTCGGCTTCATCCCTGTCGACGCCCGGCAGGTTTGCGCTGCGCACAAGACGCGCCGCGGCGTAGTAAGCGCCGAGCGCCTTGTGGTAGGCGCCCTCGCCATTGTCCGCTATGTCCGCATAAAACTCTCTGACCGCATCATGGCGGCCCGGTTCGGCGGCGAGATCGAGCCAGTAGAGAAGTTCGGGCAGGCGTTCATGCGCCGTCAGGCGGTCGGAAAGTACGCCAACGGTTTTCAAAAGAGCACCTTCCGATACCGGCGCATCGGGATGGCGCGCATTCTTCAGGATAAAGGCGGCGGCTTCGGCCGTTTTCGCATCGCTTTCGCCCTCTTCAAGAACAGAGAGCGCGGCTGTGACTGCCTTTGCGGCGCCGTCGGGACGCGGCCCGAGCTCCTCGGCAAGAAGCCGCGTGCGCTCCTCATCGGAAACATCCGCAAAGGTCATCTCGGCCTGTTGCTTGCGCCATGCTTCGTCGCGCGCGTTAAAGCTTTGCATCACCGACCAGTTATCCGTGGCGGGCGCCGCTTCCGGCGCCGTCTTCGTCGGTGGTTTCTCAACATTTTTGCCGGGCGCGCGCGCATCAGCGGCGGCGATGGCGGAGACGACGATGGACGGCGTCAGCGCCTGCGGCAGGATCGTCGCGGTCGTCAGCGTTTCACCCGACGGAACGTAAACATAAAGCGGCACCCCGGCGCGGTCGTAGCGCGCGAGCCAGTCGGTGATCAGCGGGTCCTGCGTCGTCCAGTCCGCCTTGATGACTTTAATGTCTTTATCGGCGAAAGCCTTGCCGACAGCGGCGGAGGCGAGCGCGACGCGTTCATTGACCTTGCAGGTAACGCACCAGTCCGCGGAGAAATAAAGAAAGACCGGCTCTCCCGCCGCCACGTAATTCGCGACGCGTTCCGGCGTGAAGGGTTCGACCTCGAGCCCGCCGAGACTTTCCGCCGAAGCGATTTGTCCGCCCTGTTTCGGCGCAACGGCGCCGCCGATCTGCATGGCCGCGCCGATGGAGACCACAAGCCCGGCGGCGGCGGCGGCGCGCCAGCCCCAGATGCGTTTGGCCGAAACGCTCTTGCCCCAAGCCCAGAGCGCAAAGCCGAGCGCAAGCGCCGCGCCGAGCGCGATCGCCATGCCGTTGACGCCCGCCTGGCGGCCGACCACCCAGAACAGCCAGATGCTCGTCGCCAGCATCGGAAAGGCGAGCACCTGCTTGAAGGTGTTCATCCACGCGCCCGGCCTCGGCAGGGCGCAGCCGATCGACGGCACAAAGCATAAAAGAAGATAAGGAAAGGCGAGCCCCAGCCCGAGCAAGGCGAAAACCGAAATCGCCACAAAGGCCGGTTGCGCCAGAGCATAGCCGAGCGCGCCCGCCATGAACGGCGCCGTGCAAGGCGTCGCCACGAGAACCGCGAGCAGGCCGGTGAAAAACGCCGCCTTGCGCTCGCCGCCTTCGGTCAGCCCCTGCCCTAGCCCCATGACGCTGGTCCCGACTTCGATGACGCCGAAAAGATTGAGCCCGATCGCCAGCATCAACAGCCCGAGCGCGGCGTTGAACACCGGCGACTGCATTTGAAAGCCCCAGCCGACAGCCTCGCCGCCGCTGCGCAAGGCGACCAGAAATCCGCCGATGGCGAGAAAGGCGAGGAGCACGCCCGCCGTATATAAAAGCCCGCTTTCCTGCGCCGACTTGCGGTCCATGGAGGAAAGCTGAACGACGCTGAGGGCTTTCGCGCTCAACACCGGAAACACGCAAGGCATCAGATTGAGAACAAGACCGCCGAGAAACGCAAAGACAAGCGCCGACAAGAGAGACGGCCCGCCGACTTCCACCGGCGCAGCTTTCATAAACGAGGTTTCGCTCGCGCCCGCCGGCGCGCCGGCGGTTTTCTGCGCCGTCAGCAGGACCGCATGTTCATCGCCCGACGCGTCTTCATATTTCAGGAGAACCGGAACAGCCTGCTGACGGTCCGCTTTCGGATGCGCGTTCATGGTGACGGCGACGCCGCCCGGACGGTAGGAAAGCGATTGCGAATCGTAGCGCACGACCTCGTCGACCGCGGGGAAGAGATAGGCGCCGGGCGCGATCTCCACCTCTTCCGGCGTATCGATTTCGAAAACGACGGCGCCGTCGTCCATATACATCCGCGCCGGCCAGTCGGGCTGTTGCGGAAGCTTTGCGCGGGCCGTCTCGAACCGCGCCGCCGAGGCAGAAGCGCCCGGCGCGCCGTCAGCAACCCCGAGCGTCAGGGAGACCGTCGCCTTGTCCGGCGTGCATACCGAATGATCGCAAACGACCCAGTCGGCCTTGCCGGTGATCGTGATTTCATCGCCGGCGCTTAAGCCCGCCGGCGCCGTCATCGTCGCCAGCAGCAGGACGGGTTCTTCAAAGCCATAGGTGTTGAGCGGACCGAACGGAATGAGATGTGGCGCCGGGAACTGGAAGTCGGAAATCTCGAAGCCTTCGGGCAGGTCCCAGTCCACAGTCGGCGCCAGCCCCGCATCGCCGGGATTGCGCCAGTACAGATGCCAGCCCTCGTCGGGCTCGAGCGCCAGGCCGAGCGTCACCGCGCCGCCATCGGCGGGAAGCGAGGCTTGCTCAGCGATGAGTTCGGCGGTCCCGAGCGTCGCGCGCTGGGGTTCGGCGCGCGCGGCGCCAATCATGATTTGAAGAACAACCGACAGGGAGAGGAGAACCGCGAGAAGCGCGCGGCGCCAAAGCCATCCGGATTCGGTAGATTGTGTCATCATATCGTTCGGCGCCACCCGCACCAGATAATGGCTTCCGTTGCGGGCGGCGCCTGCCGACCCTCCCGGCGTCTACGAAAAAACGCCCGGACATCCAAAAAAGTAAAGCGCGCCTGCGGGGCCCGCCATTCAATATGGCTCATGCGCATATGCAGCTACCTTCATGTTATTCGTCATACGGCCGGTCATGGGAGCGCGATGCGAATGCCGCCCCGCAGCGTCCGCCCCGGCCCCGGCAACCCGATCTGCGGTTCGACCAGCGCGTCTGTTATATTATCCGCATTGAGATAAAGCTCGGCGCTGCGCCCGACGGGCAGGCTCGCCGACAGATTAAGCTGGGTCGAGGTCTCCAGGGGAACGAAAAAGCCCGCCTCGTCCGGCGAATAAGCGCGGCCCCTGTACTCGATTTCAGCCCCGAGCGACGCCCCGCTGGAAAAACGGCGGCGCACAGAAAGATTGGCGAGAACGGCCGGGCGCTCGGCGATATGATCCGTCGCCTCGCCCGGCGCCGTCTTGCGCCGGATGCGGGCCGCTGTGAGCGCGCCGGAGACGGTCCAGACCTCGCCAAGCTCGGCGGCGCCGGCAAGTTCAATCCCGACCACCCGGGAGCCCTCGAGATTGACGCGCTGGCGCAGTCCGTCAACGCGGCGCTGGTCGATCGTATCCTTCACATCCTGCGCGAAGGCGATGGCCGAAAGCCGCCATCCGTCCTTGCTGAAGTCAGCGCCCGCTTCAAGCGTTGAAATTGTTTCGGCCTTGAGGTCCGGATTGATGAGGAAACGGTCGAGCGCCGTGCTGAAAAGTTCGCGCATGGTCGGCATGCGCGAGCGGCGCCCCGCCGCGGCGCGAAAGCGCAAACTTTCCGTCACCTGATAAGCGAGCGCGGCGCGCGCCACGGGTTCTTTATAGTCAGGCGCGCCGGGACGCCCGCCGGTCTTCACATAGTCCACATAATCAAGGCCGACGCTGATCTGTCCACTGAATTTTTCCGTGAAATAGCGCTCGGCTTCGGCGCCGATGCTTGCTGTGCGCTGGCTGAAGATTTCTTCGGGCGGGGCCATATCCGGCGGCGCGCCGTCCTCAAAGCCGAATATAATTTGTTCGTGTTTAGCCTCTGCCGCAGAAGCGGACACCGTGTAGAGCATCTTGCCCCAGCCGCCGCGCCAGATCCCGCGGGCGCCGAAAGTCGTGTCGACGCCTTCTTCCCGCTCGTCGACCAAGGCGTAACCGGCGCCCTCATAGCTGTCGATGGCCTGGCTGTAGCGTTGCGCCCAGACAGAGACGGTCACCTCCTGCGCGGGGCTAAGGTCATAGACGCCGCCGAGGATGCCCTGCATCATCTGCGTATCCGGGTAACGCCAGAAGCGCGCGTCCTCTTCCAAATGGCCTTCAGGCGCTACGCCGCTTTCTACGTCGGAGAAAAGCACGGTCATGTTGATTTCACCGGCGTCAAGCGCGCGTGATACGCGCGCGAGGCCATTCACCCGCCGGAGATCGGTATTGGTGCGCAGATCGCCGTCGTCCTGGCTGTAAGGCAGCGCCGCCTTGCCGGAGAGCGGCAGCCCGTCGCGATGATAATAGCCGCCGGCGCCGAGAAACGACCATTCGCCCGCAGCAGCGCCGACGCGCGCGTCGCCGCCATATTGTCCGCCGGTTCCGCCCTTGAAGGTCGCTTCGAGGGACGGATCGCCCGGCGCCCATTCATGGGGGAAGAGCGCGATGGCGCCGAGCGCGTTGACGCCATATTGCGGCGACAGGGGCCCGACGGAGGAAACGGCGCGGCGCACGACCGAAGACGGAATGACGTCAAGGTCGAGGCGATTGTCCCACGGCGTGTTGAGCGGCGCACCGTCAAAGAAAACCATGACCTGGCGCTCGCCGGCGCTTCTGAGATTGACTAGGGTTTCGCCGCGCGAATTCGCGCCGATCTGCGCCGAGGGCAATCGCCGCACGATCTCCGCCGACGAGGCGGCCCCAAAGGACTCAATGCGCGCTTCGTTCAGACTGTGATGGGTTTCCGAAATGGGGCCCAGGGGTTCGCGCGCGGGCGCCGTGACGAAGATGGTTTCGAGCTGCGGGTCCTGATCGAAGGGCGCTTCGGCAGCGAGGGGGGCGAACAGAAAAGCGACTGCAACTCCGAAACTCATGACGCTCTAAATACTCGTTACGATGACGGCTCCGGCGGCCGCACGGCTTGCGCGCCTGCGCGCAGGACGAAAATCCCGAGATAGGCTAGCCCGATCGACAAGAGCGGATTGAGGTAATTCAAAAAGGCGTAAGGCAGATAGGACGTCGTCGCAACGCCGAGCGAACCGGCGAAGAAAGCGCCCGTCGTAGACCACGGGATAAGGCCCGCGGTCTGCGTGCCCCCCTCCTCCAGCGTGCGGCTCAACATCCGGCGCTGAAGGCCGGCCTTGTCGAAAGCCTGCCGGTACATGGCGCCGTTGAGAATGATCGACATGTAGTTTTCGCCCATGAGCGCATTGGTCGCGAAGGTCGATCCGATGGTGAGCGTCACCAGATTGGCGGCCGAGCGCGTCGCGGCGATGGCCCGCTCGACCAGCACCGTCAGGAACCCCGCCTTCTCCAGAACGCCGCCGAGACACAGCGCCAGAAAGGCGAGCGAGAAGGTCCACATCATGCTCTGGATGCCGCCGCGCAGGATAATGACGTCCACGATCTCGACACCTGTCTCCTCGGTATAGCCTTCGCTCAGGGCCACAAGCGCCTCGACGAAGCTCGTTCCCTGCACGCCAAGGGAGAAGATCATGCCGGCAAGCGTTGCAAGGACCATCGCCGGGATGGCGTCGACCTTCAGGATCATCAACACCAAAAGCAGAACCATGGGCGCCAGCACCAGCGGATTGAGATTGAACCGCTCGTCGAGCGTTCCCTGGATCAAATCGATCTGAGCGTGATCGACCGTGGCGCCCGAGGCGAGATGCAGGCTGAGAGCCGTGAACAGAACAAAGCTGATAAGATAAGCGGGCGCGGTCGTGTAGAGCATGGCGACGATATGCGAGCGCAGATCGGTTTCCGCCGAGGCCGCCGCCAGATTGGTGGTGTCGGAGACCGGCGAAAGCTTGTCGCCGAAGACGGCGCCGGAGACGATCATCCCAGCGACGACGCCGGGCGGCAGGCCGAGCCCCGCGCCGATGCCCATCAGGGCGATCCCCGCCGTCGCGACCGTGCCCCACGAGGTGCCGGTCGCAAGCGACATGGCGCTGGTCAAAAGAAGACCGGCCGGCAGGAAAAGCTGCGCGTTGGTCATGCCGAGACCGTAATAGATCAGCGCCGGAATGGTCCCCGCCTGCATCCAGGAGGCGACGATGGTTCCGATCAGAATGAAGATCATAAGCGCCGGCGTCGCCCGGTCGATCGTGCTGCGCACGCCGTCCAGAAGCTCGCCGGTGTTGCGGCCGACCGCATAGGCGACGGCGCTTGCGAAAATGATCGCCAGAAAGAGAAGCGCGTGCATCTCAGCTTTGAGCAGCACGATGCCGCCGGCGATAATGACGACAACGCCCGCAACCGTTGCGAGGGAGGCGCCGAACGAAGGAAGGCGGGTCTTATCCGCGCTCATGTGCATTCACGTTGACGGCTAACGCGCCCGCGGAGCGCTACTCGTCTTGCCGTCATGCACGCAGCGCTTGCACCGCTTGAAAACAGGGCCGCTTTCGCCCCCGGACCGCTATGCCTCATTCTCTTCGCCCGTCTTGAGAGGGCCGGCCTACGCTTGAAGTGGGAGTCTCCCGTGCATGCCGACGCTTCTATTCGATTACAAATCTGCAAAAACATCAATGCGCCGCCGGAGGCTAAAACGGACCGGCGCCCTCTCCCGGAGAGGGCGCCGGCCGGTTCAGCTTGGGTTACGCATACGCACTGAACGGTTAGTTCAGATCAACTGACAGACGGGCGTAAAGGAAACGGCCCGGGAAGCGGTAGAGCTGTCCGTTGAAGCCGCTGATGCGGCAGGAGCGGCAAACCGGCGGATCATTGTCCGTAACGTTCTGGACGCCGACGGCGATGCTCATATTGTCGTCTTCATTGAAGCCGAAGCGGTATGAGGCCTGCAGATCGAGATAGATGCGATCCGCAATGGTGTTGGTGCCTTCCGGTCCGCCCGGAGGGCCCGGATTGTCGCAAAGGTCGAGCACGCCCGGCAGGAAGTAGAAGCTCGCCGTCAGCCCGCCGCAGCGTTCGTCAAGTTCGCTGATATAGCTGACCGTGGCGCCGGCCGAGAACGGACCGGTGTCGAGCCGGGTCGTGAGCACCGACTTGAATTCGGGGAAGCCGCGGCCGACTTCGCCCATTTCGGTGCCTTCGCGCGAGGTCTTGACGATCTCGCCATCCGCCCGGGTTTCCGTTTCCGTGTATTTGAGGAGGTAGTTGCTCACCCAATCGACGTGAATTTGACCGAAGGAAAGTTCCGGCGTCGAGAAGCTCAAGGACGCATCGAGACCGCTTGTGGAAACGCCGTCGATATTGTTGGTGCGGATGTCGACGCCGGTGATTTCGCCGGTGGTCGGATCGCGCGTCACGAGATCGCAATATTTGGCGTCAAGCGTCGAGGCGCATTGAGAGACCACGACATCGGCGATCGGCACGTTTACGGCGTCCTCGATCTTGATGTTGTAGTAGTTGAAGTCGAGCACCAGACGATCGAGATTCATGAGATCCGACGCGTCCCAGGTGAAGCCTGCGGTATAGTTGCGCGACTTCTCCGGCTCGAGATTTTCATTGCCGCCGCTGGTGACGGGATAGAAGGGCAGCATCGCCATGAAGCCGGCGGGCACGCCGAGCGTGGCGCAGTTCGCGGCGATCTCGCCCGTGGCGCCCGAGCAGGCGTCGTTCACCTGGGTCTCGTTCTCGATCACCGTGTTGAATAGTTCGCCGATATTCGGCGCCCGGAAGCCTTTCGAATAGTTGCCCCGAAGCGTCAAAGTGTCGAAAGGCGTCGCTTTGAAGCCGGCGCTGTAGACCGTGTTCGTGGAGAACTGCGAGTAATCCGACACCCGCACCGAGCTGATCACGTCGAACTGCTCATGCACCGGCGCCACGACTTCGCCGTAGACCTCAAGGGCCTCGAACTTGCCGTTTGTTGGCGTTGCGGCGCTGACTGCGGTTTCTTCGCTGATCACCCGTTCATCGGGCGAAAAGAAGCCGGACTCTTCGCGATATTCGACGCCCGCGGCGATGCCCACAGGCCCGCCCGGAAGGCTGAAGGCCGAGCCGGAAATGTTGGCGCTGAAGTCCATGATTTCCTGCTGGCTGTTGTCCTTCTGAGTGTAGGTGACGAATTCGATCATCTCGGGCGTCAGGCCGCCCGCGCCGCCGAAAAGGTTGACGGGAACGCAGCCCGGCGTGGCTTCGCAGTCCTCGGCGGGACCGGCGCCGACCGCAAGGTTGCGGGCGTTGAAGCCGTTATACTTGAACTGGGTGGCGTTGCTCTGGAACCAGCCTGCATTGACGTCCCAGAACCAGTCGGTCTCGCCGAGCGCGAACTCGCCTTCGAGACCGCCGTAAATATGCCAAGTATCCACATTCTGTTCGAAGATGCGCGGGCCGACTTCCAGCGGGCGCAGGAAGCCCCGCACATTGGTCTGGCCCGGCCCCATGCCGATATCGAAGCCGAAGGGGTTATATTCCTGATCAGCGGGAATGAAGATGTTGATGAGATAGGGGCTCGACCCGGTGCCGAAATTGAGCGGCTCGGTCGCGGCCTGGCTGCGCGACTTGCGGTTGGTGAACGCGGCCATGAATTTAGCCGTAATCATGTCCGTCACGTCGTACTCGCCCTTGACCAGCGCGCTCACGCGATCGCTGGGATTCAGGGCCGAGTTCTGCGGCTGCCAGTTATAGCGGTCGGGCGTTCCGAAAGAATGGAAGTCGCCGCTGTCGGGCATCAGCGGATTGTATGCCGGCAGGCCGCCATTGCTGCGCCCGGTATTCGTCACGCCGTCATTCAAGGTGATGTAGTTGAAGACGCCGTCGGGATTGGTGAACAGGTAGACGCCCTGGGGCGTGTTGCTGCTGAGACCGCCTTCATAGCCCGGGATCGCATATTCCGTGATATCGCGGTCGGCGGAGGATACGCCGTTGAGGTCAATGAGGTTGATCGAGGCGAAGATCCGGCCGCGCTCGGATTCCGCGCCCCAGGAGACGTCATAGACCTGGCTCTCGCCGTCGCCCTGCTCGAAGGCGCCGTAATAGGCGGAAGCCTTGAAGCCGTCATAGTCGGTGCGCGTCTTGATGTTGACGACGCCGCCGATGGCGTCCGAGCCGTAAATCGTCGACGCGCCGTCGAGCAGCACCTCAACGGAGCCGATCGCGCTTTGGGGAATGGTGTTCAGGTCGACCGACCCGCCGACGCCGCTCGCCGACGAGTTCCGGACCCAGCGCCGGCCGTCCACAAGCACAAGCGTCCGCTTGGCCTGGAGATAGCGCAGGTCGATTTCAAGCGCGCCGGCGCCCAGGCCGGAGCCGTCGCCGGGGCCGCCGACATTGCCCGAGGTGTTGTTGGTGCGGTTGATCGCCGAGCCGTTGGCCGGGATCCGTTGCAGGTAATCGCCAAAGCTGGCTTCGCCCGAATTCTCGAAATCTTCATAGGTGAAGGTCTGGACCGGCGCCCGCGCCTCCAGCGGGTCCTGAAGAACACGCGATCCCGTCACGATAATCCTGTCGGCTTCGTCGTCCTCCGCCGCGCCGTCCTGCGCGACTGCGCTGGTGGTCGCCATCGCCAGCGCCAAAGATGCGCCGCACATCATGAGGCGAGAGTTAAACGCCTTCATAGAGTAGTTCATTAGCCCCTCCAATTGTCACACTGGCCGCAAGTTCTTTGGCGAATCTGACCCCTCGCGCTCGCATTTTTCACGCATCTGACGTGCGTTGGTTTTCGGACGGCCGCTATGGCCGCACAGGCGAACGCTAGCCTGAACGATAGTGTCAGCCCCGGCGCCACTCCATCCACAAATGCTCATGCGACGCGCGAGAAGGATTCATACATCCCGGACCGTGCGAGTTGAGCGACTTTTCCGCATTCTTCCATATGAAAAGGCGCGCGCGCAGAGCCCCGCAAAGCGCCGCCTTTGCGGTTTAAGCATGAATCCGATTGGCGAAATGTATGACCAAGAAAGGATACTTGGCGTCGCCCCATTCATGAATGATGAAGGCCGAAAGTGACTTGCTCAAATGAGGGGGCCCATGCGGCGCGGCGATCATCATCCCGCGCCATCAGCCGACGCTCCCGTTCAGTTTGCAGCCTGCTCTTTCCGGATCATCGCCGCGGGGAGACTCCTACACTTACGCTCCTCGTGCTTACCGCCTTGCCGCCCGGTGCAGTCACCCTCGCGGCGGGTGAATATCGGACGGAATAGTTTTGTGGCTAATATAGCGCCCATGAATAAAACCAATTCGCTTACGGCCGGGTTGGACAACCTTCTCTTCAACTGTATTGGCGCCAGCGCAGGCGAAACCCTGGCCATTATCTCCGAGCAAGACAGGGACGATTATTACTCGCAATCACTGGCGGATTATGTCGCCGACCACGCCCGGCGGAACGGCGTTCAGGTGAAGACCGCGCACGCCCCGTTCCTGGAAGAAGCCGTCCGCCTGCCCGCCCATATCGAAACGCTGATGAACGAGGCGGAGCATACCTTGTTCCTGGCCCGCCTCGGCGATCAGGTCCGGTTTTCCGCGTCGAATCGGGAGGGCGCCGCCACCATGTGTTACGCGCTCGACGAAAAAGCCTTCGCCTCCCCGTTCTGTTCAGCCGACTACCGCTTCTTCGTCGCCCTGAAGGACATCATCAACGAACGGGTCTGGGCCGCCGAGGAAATCACTGTCGTGTGCCCGGCCGGCACCTACCTCAAAGGCGCGCCGCCGAAAACCGGAAACGCCGACGAAGACGACGACGTGACCGTGAAGCGCTTTCCCATGTCCGTCTTCCGGCCCGTCCCGGCGAATTCATTTTCCGGCCGCATCGCGCTGACGAAATGGCTTTGCGGCACGGGCTCGCGCTTTTACGAGCCCTATAGCCTCTTCATCGACGGCGCCGTCTACGCCCATGTCGAACAAGGCGTCATCACCGACTTTGAAGGCGACCGGAAAGAAGTCGAAAAGATCAAGCAGCACTATAAATACGTCGCCGACAAATACGGCATCGCCGGCAATATCGTGCATTCGTGGCATGCCGGCTTTCACCCGGTCAACGAATTTGCAGGACGCGCGGCGGAAGACCTTATGCGCTGGAGCGGCACGGTGTTCGGCAATCCGCGCTATCTGCATTTTCACACCTGCGGCGACTTTCCGCCCGGCGAAATCTGCATCTCGGTTTTTGATCCGACCATTTCCGTTGACGGCGTCGATCTCTGGCGGAAGGGAGAGCTCGTCTTCGCGCAATCGCCCGAGGTTCGCGCGCTCATGGAAAAATATCCCGGAACGCGGGAGTTGTTCTCCAATCCGACGCGCAATATCGGCCTCGACGAGGCTTGATCCGCGGGCCCGCCGGCGCCCTGCGTCAGGCGGGTTGGAGTTCCAAAACCTTTTCCAGAAACCGGTTATGCTCCGTGACGGTCTTGTTCGCCTCTTTGGCGATCCATGACTTGAAGGCCGCGACATTCTCGGCTTTGCGATCGCCGCCCGCCGCGACCAGATAATAGCCGTAAGGCGACGGCACAGCGGGCCCGAACGGCGCCACGAGCCGTTTTTGCTGGAGGTCCTCTGCGATCAGCATGGTTCTGCCCAGCGCCACGCCGCGCCCTTCGACCGCCGCCTGAATGACCATGTTCGACTGGCCGAAAGTGCGCCGCGTCGCGAGAATCGAGGACGGCACGCCGACGCTTTCAAGCCAGTGCGTCCACAAGGTCTGCACGCCTTCAGGCGCATTGACCTCGTCGCAGAGAAGCGCATGGCGGTGAAGATCCCCGGGCGTTTCGAGCGGTCCGTTATTCTGGAGATATTCCGGACTGCACACCGGGATCAGATGTTCCTCGGCCAGCATCTCCGCACTATAGACAACACTGCCTTTCGACACATAGTCGATCGCGATGTCCGCTTCGTCTTCCGCGACTTTGCGCGCGCCCACCAGGGTTTTCAGCGACACGGCGATGCCCGGATGTTCCGTGTCAAAGTTGATGAGCTTGGGAAACAGCCATTTGACGGCGAAGCCGGGAAAGCAGCTCACCACCAGTTCATTGGCGTTCTGCGTCGCCCGGCACTCCTGCACCGCTTCATGGATCTGCTTGAAGCCGTTGCGGACCGCTTCGCATAGCAGAATGGCGTCCGCCGTCGGCGCCGTGCGTCTGGCGTTTCTGGTAAACAGCTTTTTGCCGACGATGATTTCCAGATCCTTGATCGCGTGGCTGATGGCGCTCTGGCTGACCCCGAGATGATCGGCGGCCTTGGAAAAGTTCTTGAACCGCACGGCCGCCTCGAAAGCGCGCAAAACGGATGTCGGAGGGATAGGATCGAGCATGAGAACACATCATACTTGTGCGCCGCAAAAAGATAATCATCCGGCGCTTACTGGAGAAAAATCACCGCAAAATAGTATGAGCCATATTTATGAGACGCGCAAGGAAGGACGCACAAATTGCACGCCCTGCCCGCTACCGTAAAAATCGCGCCCCAAGGCCCGCTACGCGTTTTCGGCGGCCCGCGGCCCGGCCGAGACCGCCTTCCGCCGCCTTTTGCGGTGCTGTTTCATTTGCATGTCCACGAAGAGATAGATTCCCGTCGCCCACAGCACGAACAGGGCGACGCCGCTCGGCAGAAACAGGAAATATTTGACGCCGTCGGAAAAGAACGACCCGTCATGGATCGCTTCAAACAGGTCGGAGCGGCGATACGAAGCCTGCAACACCTCTCCCGTCGCGGTGTCGACCTGCACTTCCCAGCGGTTATGGGAGACGAATTTCACGACGCCCTTGTCCGGCTTCAGATCGACGCGATCGAGATCGCTCCAGTCTTCAATGCCGGCCGCCTCGACGCTTTGGGCGGCGGCGAAAAGCGCATCGAAGGAAGCGGCGGGGATCATATCCGGCGCGCTGCCGCTGATGGTCGGCGGCTGGATCCAGGACACATCCTTTTTCAACATGAGAACGACGCCCGCGCCGATCATGACCAGCAGCGGCAGCCCGACAATGACCGACAGCCAGTGATGGACCAGCCGCAAACTCTTTTGAACATTCATACTGAAACCCCAAAACCGCCAACGCCGCACCCGGGCGGGGCAAGACCGCCGGTCCCATCCTGACATGGTTTCGAGGGATCAGTCACGCCGGGGCCATGGGCTAACGGCGGCGGCGGTGAAAACCGGGCGCCGTTTCAGGATGAAGCAGCGTCTTTCTTCACATAATAGCCGAGAACATCCCCCTCGGTGGTCACGCCAAGCCCGTTCAGGGTTCTGTTTGAGTAGTTGAAATAGGCGACGACCTGATTGACCTCGACAATCTCGCCGTCATCGCATCCCGCCTCGCGCAGGGCGGCGATGTCGGCTTCAGCCATATCAGCCACATGCAGGGTAAGGCGTTCCGTATAGCGCAGCAGCGCCAGCTCCTTGCCGGCAAAGACCTGTTCCGGCGCGCGCGCCGAGAGCGCGGCGTAAATCGCATCGGCCCGTTCTTCGTCGTCGAGCAGCCGGCGCACATTCATGAAATGATGGGTGAGGCTGTATTCGCACTTGTTGCAGATGCTCGTATAGGACGCGACGACCTCAAGAAACCAGAATGGCAGGACATTGTCGGGATTATGAAGAACGCTCTTGTAAAGCGCCATGTGCCCCTGAATCGCTTTCGGCCGCAACGAACAGCAGCGCATCACATTATCGACCGTGCCATGAGGCGTCCGCGCAAGGTCGTATATTTCCTTGACGAGGCCCGTCGCATCCTTGTCCTCGATCATTTTCACCCAGGCCGACATCATGTCTCCTTGCGCCGGCGCCTTGCCGGCCGCTGAATCTAAACAAACCCTGCTGCGTCAGGCGCGGCGTGCAGGCGCGGGACTGGCGGCGGAACATTCCGCATCGATCATCTTGTCGAGCAGCATCCGGAAACGCAACGCTCCTGCATCGAGACCGAGATTGAAATTGTCAGTCGTCTTTTCGGCCATGCCCCTATGCACAGCCTCGAGCACCACACGGTCTTCGTTAAAGGCCATCACCGCGCCTGTGTGAATGCGCGCCGACAGCGCTTCGTCATCTGGATCGGTATTGCGGTGCTGGAACCAATAATAACGCGTGTGGTTTTCATCGACCGGCGTCATGAAATTATACGAAACCATGACATAGGACTGCTCAGGCAAGTTGTTGACATCGCCGCCGCCGCCGGGCGGGGTGAAAATCGACTTGTTGACGGCGATCGACGGCGTGCGCACTTCATAGTGCTGCAAGCGGTCGCAGTTGCCCTTGAATTTCAGCAAAGGCGCGTAGAAATCCGGCGGGGTCTGGTTATAGATCCAGCGCGACACCACCAGCCCGTCCTCATAGAGGTCCGTTTCAAGCGGCGTGCCCTCCGTGCCGGGAGCGAAGAATGACGTCTTGTGCACCCAGGCGACGTGAGAGGGGTCGAGGAGATTGTCGGTGATGTAAAGATAGTGGCATTTGATATCGAGCACGCCGCCATCGGTCCGTCCCCAACCGGCTTTCCCGTAATTTTCCACCTGATAAATGCTGCTTGCATCCGCCTGCGCCGGATCTCCCATCCAGACCCAGACAAGGCCGTATCGCTCTTCCGCAGGGTAGCTCTTAACGCGCGCCGACGGCGGAATGCGCTCCTGGGTCGGCGCGGCCACGCACTTTCCCGAAGGATCAAACATCAGGCCATGATATCCGCACTCCACGGCGTCGCCTTTCAGGCAGCCCATGGAAAGCGGCAGCTTGCGGTGCGGACAGGCGTTTTCCAGCGCGACAGGCAAGCCGGCTTCGGTTCGATAAAGGACGATGTCCTCTTTCAGCATGGTGCGTTTCAACAGGCCCCGGTTGACCTCCTCGCTGCGCGCAGCGACATACCAGGCATTCTTCAAAAACATGTCTACTCCGGAGCTGCCCATGGGGGCTGGCGAAGCGGGCCGCGCACGCAAACGCACGCATCCAAACGGTGCGCAAAACATGCCCCCAAACGCCAGATTCTCGCCGAAAGCTTAGCCATATCGCGGCAGCGGGACATACGAAACTTGTCGGCCAATCCATGAAAGCAATTCATGCCGGCGCAATCGGCGCCGTCCGATCAGGCGTCAGCGCATAAGGCGGAGATATGCAGCCATCTGATGCGAGGCTTGAATAGATAATAATGGCGCACGCCCCTTTGAGACCAGTAAGCGGTCTCTATCAGAGCGCAGGCCAAGGCCAGACCGAAAAACGGCCCGATATCCAGTGAGCGCTCTTCTTCGAGGGCAGGCTGTAAGAATCATGAGCATGGAAGCGATCATCTCCCCTGCGAGCGTTCGCCTCCGTAAAACCGCCGATCACGCCCTCGACCTGGCACCGGGGCTGTTGCTTGCCGGCGTCATCGCCGCCGCCGCGACCTATCTGTCGGAACATCATGGCGGCCCGGCCATGCTTTTCGCGTTGCTGATCGGCATGGCCTTCAACCATCTTTCGGAAAATGAAAAAATGGCGGCCGGCATCGCCGCCGCCTCGCAATTCGTGCTTCGGCTCGGGGTGGCGCTTCTCGGGGTGCGCATCACCTTTGCCGAGATCGGGGGCCTTGGCGCGCAAACATTCGCGCTTGTGATCGCCGGCGTCGCGGTCGCCCTGATCGCCGGAACGCTTGTCGCCAGACTGTTCGGTCTGCCGCGCGATCACGCCATTCTCTCGGCGGGCGCCGTCGCGATCTGCGGCGCCTCTGCGGCGCTCGCCATCGCTTCGGTGCTGCCGCGCAAAGCAGAGTCCGAACGCAACACGATCCTGACGGTGGCGGGCGTGACAACGCTCAGCACCGTGGCGATGGTTTTGTATCCGGTCATTGCTTCGGCCATTGGTCTCGACGACAAGAAGGCCGGCGTCTTCATCGGGGCCACCGTTCATGACGTGGCGCAAGTGATCGGCGCCGGCTACACGGTCTCGGACGCCGCCGGCGAAACCGGCGCCGTCGTCAAGCTGCTGCGCGTGTCCTGCCTGCTGCCGGTGATCGTCATATTGGGAATGATCTTCCGCGGGTCTCATGACCCGAACGCAAAGAAGCCGCCCTTGATTCCGTGGTTCCTTCTGGCTTTCGCCGGTCTCGTGGCGTTGAACAGCCTCGGCGTGATCAAGGGCCCGGCGCGCGAGTCCTTTAGCGCCCTGTCTCAATGGGCGTTGCTGACGGCGGTTTCGGCGCTCGGCGTTAAAACCTCGCTGCGCGCCTTCGCCGCTGTCGGTCCCAAACCATTGCTCGCTTTGACGGCGCAAACGGCGCTGCTGGCGGTGTTTATCCTCGCCGCCTTGTGGTTCATGCAGTGATGATAAGGGGCCGACATTGCGCCCCGCGCGCCGGTTAAAATGTTTTCGACAGATTGAAAAATCCGCGCCAGGCCTGATCGCCTTGCGTAAACGGCGCGCCGTCGAGGGGCTTGGCCAGCTCCGCGTTAAACTGAAGGTCGTTGCTGAAATTGAGACGCAAGCCTCCGCCCGCAGATGACAGATCCAGCTTCTCAAACTCCGGCGGCACATTGTCATTCCAGACCGCGCCGTAATCATAGAATCCGTAGAACTGGTAGGAATTCAAAAACGCCGCCACGGCCGAGCCGCCATAGCGCAGTTCGACATTGGCGGCGACGCCGTGCTCGCCCTTGAACTCGCTATAGTCATAGGCCCGCCCATAACGGGCGCCGCCAAGCGAGAACTCTTCCGACGCAAAGAGCGGGTCAAGCGAATACTGGCCGGCGACGGAGGCATAAGCGCTAACATTGCCGATAATATTCTGAAGCCGCCCGATCTCGGCATTGAACTTCGTGAATTCAACGCGCGCATCCGGCCGCGACGGCAGATCGCTCGAAGAGGCGTTGAGAATATCGAGGCCGCGCGTCGCGCCGGTCGTGATGGAGGTCAGGCCGTTCAGATGCGCCTTGCGAAGCGTGACCGACGCATAGACCGAGCGGATCTTGTCTTTAAAGCGCGCCACGCCCAGTCGCTCTTCCTCAAAATCGCGGCCCTGGATGCCGGCGGTCGTCACAAGCGCCAGCTTGCGCTTGCGGATGACCGGATAGGAAACGCCGACGCTCACCCGCTGGGTGCGGCTTTCCACCTCTTCCGCGGCGCGCGGGCCCCCGGCTTCGAAGGACGACGTTAGCGCGTTCACATCGAGACTGAGACCGCCGCCGCCGATCGGCGTTGAATACGCAATCTGGGCAAGCACCAGTTCTTTCGGCGAGGCCGGCGTAAAGAAAACGCCGCCGCTGATCTGATCGCCGGCGACCAGCGTCGAGTTGGCGGAAAGGCTGGCATAGGCTTGCAGGGGCCCTGCGTCCTTTGTGCCGCGATTATCCGCGTATAGGCTGCCTTCTATACGGTCCTGTTCGATTTTGAGGACCAGGCGATGACGCGCATAGTCGTCGAGTTCCGGTTCGACTTGTGAGGACGCCACGCTAACGCCGGGCAGATCGCCGATTAGCGAGAGCGTGCGTTCAAGCGTCGAGAGCCGCAGCGGGCGCTCCTTCATTACTTTGGCGAAGCGGTCGCGAATGCTTTGCGGCGCGCCGCCCTCGAACGCCACCTCCGCGATATAGCCTTCGACAATCTGAATTTTCAGAACGCCGCTTGCCGGGTTCTGCGCCGGAACGATCGCGCGGGACAGGAAATATCCCTTTTTGCGATACATGGCCGTAACTGCATCCGCGAGCACCGCCACGTCTTCAACGGTCACATAGGTCGCGAGAAGGCTGTCATAGAGCGGCGCGAAATCTTCGGCGGGAATGGCTTTTGCGCCCGTGATCGTGACGGCCGTAAGCACAAAGCGGTCTAACCTGTCCTCCGCCTCCACGGGGGCGGACGGGCCGGGGCGCAACCGGTCGAGATACGCCGGGTCTTTTTCATCCTCGCCTTGCGCCGGAAAAGGCGCCGGAAGCCGCTCCTCGACATTTTCAGGAGTCTGCGCCCTTGCTGCGGCAAAGGCTGCGCAAAAAACGGCGACTACGGAGAAAACAGACAGACGGCGCATTCTTATACCAATCCAGGCGCATGCATGCGGACCGGATCTGCGGCGCACGGCACATACCCCCATTATCGGTCCTCTATGGACGAATAAAGATAATGGTCTGTTTACGGTGAATGCGCTGTTAACCTAGGCGTAATCAATTTTAATAAGTTTGAAATCTCCGACATTCAATAAAACGCTCAAGTTAATTCAGGCGGAGACTGGATCTACCCCTGTTTGGAGGCAGACTGTGAAGTTGCATACGCATATCTTGGCTGTCGCGGCCAGCTTGGTCGTGTTCCTTACAGCGGCCTACGCCGACAATGGCGGCTGGCGGGTGGTGGAAACCTCCGGCGCTGTCCGCATTTCGCAAACCATGGCCGGCGTACAGCTCGTCTCGACCGGCGAGACGCTCCGTGGCGGATCAATTCTTTCGACGGGAATGGACGGCCGCGCCGTGCTGGCGCGCGGCGAGCAGACCATTGTGGTCGGCCCGAACAGCCGCATGTCCCTGCCCGCCGTCGAGGAAGAAGGCATGACCCGGATCCTCCAGGATCTCGGCACGCTGATGTTCAAGGTCGACAAAAGAGAAAAACAACATTTTCGGGTGGAAACGCCGGTCATCGCGGCCGTCGTGAAAGGCACGACCTTTACCGTCACCGCCGGAACCAACAGCCATGCGGTGCATGTGGCTGAAGGTCTTGTTGAAGTGACGCCGGTCAACAGCAACAACGCCGTCCTGGTGCCGGGCGGGGAAACCGTCCAGGTTTCGGTCGCGGATCATACTTTCATGCAGCCGGAAAGCGGCGCGAATGACGATGCAACGCCGGCCCCGACCAAGATCGAACCGGCCGAAGGCGGCAAACGCGCAGGGCTGATGATGATCCCCGCGGATATCGGCGTCGAGCCGCTCGATTACGCGAATCTCAGCGACGGCCTTGTCCGGGATGACGCTCCGGTCACGCCGGGCGCCAGAGGATCCATGATGCGCGAAAGCAACTCGCCTGTCTTCGAGGCCAACAATACGCGCCAGGCGACCAACGCCAATCCGAGAGCCATGGCGGCGATCGCCAATGCCGGGAATAACGGCGCCGGATTTGGCAACGGCAATGCGGGAGGCAACCCTAATAATGGCGCGGGCTTCGGCAATGGCGGCGTGAGCGCCGGAGTCAATGTCGGCGGCGGCAACGGCAATGGCAATGGCGGCGTTGGCGCCAACGTCAATGTTGGCGGCGGCAATGGCAACGGCAATGGCGGCGTCGGCGCCAGCGTCGATGTCGGCGGCGGCAATGGCAACGGTAATGGCGGCGTCGGCGCCAGCGTCGATGTCGGCGGCGGCAATGGCAATGGCGGCGTCGGCGCAGACGTCAATGTCGGCGGCGGCAATGGCGGCGGGGTCGATGTCAACGCCAATGTTGGCGGCGGCGGCGGCGGCGGAGTCGACGTCAACGCCAATGTCGGCGGCGGCGGCGTGGATGCCGGCGTCAATGTGGGCGGCGGCGTGGACGCAGGCGTCGACCTCGGCAATAGCGGCGACGGCGGAGCCGGCGTCGATATCAATGTCGGCGGCCTGGGGCTTGGTCTCAGACTTGGCGGCCGCGGCAGCCAGCAATAACGCCCATTATGACTGCTTCGCCTTCTAAATCTTAACGCTTCCTGCGTTACGGTCCGCTGAGGGAAACTCAGCAAGCACCGACATGGCGAAATCCGGCAAACATTACGGCGAAGGATTTTGGCCGCGCCTTCTCGGCGCGGCCGGATCATTCGGTCCGCCTGCGGGGCTTTTTCTGATATTGATGGCGCTCGCCGGTTTCGGCCTGATCGAGCCCGTCAACAATGCTCTCATGGATGCGCGCTTCCGCCTGATCGAGCGCGCGCCGACCGACACGCTGGTGCTGGTCGAAATCGATCCCGAAAGCATCCGCGAGGAAGGCCGCTGGCCCTGGCCGCGCGAACGCTACGCCCGCGCCGTCCGCAACCTTGAAGACGCCGGCGCCGCGCTGATCGCCTTCGATGTCGATTTCTCCTCCCTTTCGGATACTGAAAACGACGACGCCTTCGCCGCCGCTCTGGAGCGCCGGCCAGGCCAGGTCGTGCTGCCTGTTTTCTGGCAATGGTCCTCGCGCGGCAAAGATGCAGAGCTCATCAAGACGCCGCCAAACGAAAAATTCCTGAATCACAGCATCGTCGCGAGCGTTACGCTGACGGCCGAAAAGAACGGGATGTTGCGCCGCGGCTGGCGCGCCATTGAAGACGAAGACGCCTACCGGACGTCTCTGGCGGGCGTCCTCGCCGGCATTCCCGCCGATCAGCACGAAACATTCTACATCGATTTCAGCATTGACGCCGAAGAAATCGAACGGCTTTCTTTTCATGATGTGCTCAACGGAAACTTTTCACCGGAAACCGTCAGCGGCAAGAACATCATGATCGGCGCCACGGCGCTGGAGCTCGGCGACGAATTCGCGGCGCCGGTGCTTGGCGTGACATCCGGGGTCATGTTGCACGCGCTCAGCTATGAAAGCCTCGTTCAGGGCCGGGCGCTAGAACGCACCCATCCCGCGCTTTCCATTTTGCTCGCCGCCCTGATCCTGATCTGGCTCAGCCGCAATGCGACCCAAAGGACGGTCTCCGCCCTCGCCGTTCAGCATATTTCGCTGTTTCTCACCCTGCTCGCAGTTCCCTCCGGCGTCCAGGCGATCGCGCCTGTCAGTTTCGACGTGGGGTTTGCGCTCGCCGCGCAAATCCTCGCCATCCTCTATGTCGCCGGCTCGCTCCTGAACTACCGCGCGCGCCAGATCATTCGCCAGAGAACCGCTTCAATGCGCGTTCAGGAACTCGCCGGCATTGTCATTCGCGACAATGCGGATGGCGTCATCGTCACCGACGGGTCGGGCGCTGTCGAACTCTGCAACAAACGGGCGAAAGAACTTCTGCATATCGACCGGAAAGAGGGGCAAAGGATCGACATCTGCGATCTTGTCGCCGGCTTCCCCTCCCTCGCCTCGCAAGGCAAGGGCCGTCAGAAAATCGTTCAATTTGAATTCAAGACACCAGACGACAGCGCCACCCTCGAAGTTACGGCAAACCGGCGCATCATATCCGCGCAGAATTCTAAGGGCGGCGGGACCCTCTCCGCCAATGAGCTTGTGGTTTACACCATGCGCGACGTCTCCGCGCGCAAACGCATCGAGGAAGCCGAACGCGAAGCCAAGGACTCCGCGATCGCCGCCGACAAGATGAAAACCCAGCTCATCTCCAATATGAGTCACGAGCTGCGCACGCCCCTGAACGGCATTCTCGGTTTTGCTGATATTCTGAAGACGGAAGCCTTTGGCGCGCACGCTGCGCCGGAATACAAGGAATATTCCCAAAACATCCACGAAAGCGGACAAAGGCTGCTTCGGGTCGTCAACAATATGCTGAGCATCGCCAAGCTGGATGCCGGCGATTACGAACTCTTCAAAGGCGAGGCGTCGATTGCGGAACTGTTCGAACATGTCATCTCGGCGTTTGGCCGTGAGACAGAACGGCGCAACGCCGATGTCACCATGGAAATTCAGGACGGCATGCCGGACGTCGAGATCGATGTCGCCGTATTCAAGGACATTATGTCTTACCTTGTGGGCAACGCGCTCAAATTCGCCGGCGAGGGCGCGCAAATTACCTTGCGGGCGTTGATGGCGGGCCCCGACCTTCTCATTGAAGTCGAGGACAACGGCCCCGGCGTCGATGCGGCCGTCCTGCCGAAACTGACCGAAGCCTTCTTCCAGGCCGACGGCTCTCTCAACCGCGCCCATGAAGGGGCCGGTCTCGGCCTTTACCTGGCCTCGCGATACGCCGCTCTCCATGACGGAACGCTCGGCTTTGAAAGCGCGCCGGGAAAAGGCTTTGTCGCGCGGCTGCGTTTCAACGGGCTTTTTGAAGACCGGCCCGCTGCGGGCACGCAGACTGAAGAGGCCGGGCGAAAGACAGCAAGCGCGCGCTGACGGCGGAAAGCAAACTTGGTGCGGACGGGGGGACTTGAACCCCCACGGGATTGCTCCCGACAGATTTTAAGTCTGTTGCGTCTACCGGTTCCGCCACGTCCGCACGAGGGTCCTTGAGACCAGGGCGCACTAAACAGGCGCCCTCGAGCCTTGGCAACCGCAAAACGCGGCGCAAAACCGGGGAAACGCCGGACCCATAAAGGAAATTTGGAGCGGGTAGCGGGAATCGAACCCGCATCTTCAGCTTGGAAGGCTGCGGCTCTACCACTGAGCTATACCCGCGCCCCATACGATGGGACGCCTTAAATAACGGATTTCCGCCCTCACGCAAGCCTCAAACCCGTCTGGAAACGGGGCATATTTGACGGATGTCAAAACCCGCCGCGCCTTTTATGGCATTCTCGCTCTAACAGACAGGAGCCGCCTTATGACCCACACGCCTCACGAAATCGCCGAAGAATTTCCGGAGCACGCCGCGCTTATCCACAAGCTCAAGGAATCAGACGCGCATTTCTCAAAGATTGCCGAGGCCTATCACGACGTTAACCGGGAGATTCACCGGCTGGAGACCCGGGTCGAGGCGGCGAGCGAGGAACGCGAAGAAGAACTGCGCAAAAAGCGCGTGGCGCTGAAGGACGAGATCGCCGCGCTTCTGGCGAAAGCGGACTAAAGTTCGCTCTTTCTCGGACGGGCGTATTTCGGCGACGGAATGTTGAAGATGATCGCCGCAGCGCGGATGGCGAAAGTCGTCAGCGCCGCAATCACGGCGACAAGGCTTTCCGGAAGGCCGACCGCGCCCAGCCCCACAAAGACCCCCGCCCCGATCAGCGCCGCCGTCGCGTAAATATCCTGCTTCAGGATCAGCGGCGGCTCGTTCAGGAGAACGTCGCGGACGACGCCGCCGAAGGTTGCGGTGACCGCGCCCATGAAAATCGCGATCACCGCCGGCGCGTCTGCGGCCAGCGCCGCCTGCGCGCCGAGCACCGAAAAGACCGCGAGCCCCATGGCGTCGGCCCAGATCAGCGCTTTCAGGCGCGAGTCGATCAAGGGCTGCGCCAGAGTGGCGATGACCGCGCCGCCAAGACAGATAAAAACCGCCGACGGCGCGGCGATCCACCAGACCGGAAAGGAGCCGAGCAGGACATCGCGGATCGTACCGCCGCCGACGCCCGTCACAAAGGCGATCATGGCGACGCCGAACACGTCCATGTCGTTCCGGAGCGCCGTCAGCGCGCCCGAAATCGCAAAGACGAACAGGCCGATCACATTGAGCGCGGCGAAGATCTGGGCGGTTTCCATGGGGAAGCTAAGCGCCGATTCAGGATCGTCCCGCAAGCGCCTCGAAATCGGCCCGGTCCAGCCGGTAGACCACGCAAGGGTCCGTCCCAAAAACCCTGGCTTCGACAAAATGAAAGCCGACCCGCTCATAGAACCGCCGAGCGCCGGCGTTGCTTTCCAGCGGGTCGATGAGCACGGCCTTGACGTCCGGCGCCGCAAAACACCGCGCCAGCGCCGCGCGCATCATTTGGGTCCCGAGGCCGCGGCCAAGGTCCGCTTCCTCGCCGATCCAGATGTCGATGGCGCGCAAGCTCTCCCCGACATCGCCCCAATAGCGGGTCGGCTCTCTCGCAGGATCGATGATTTCGAGAACGCCAACCGGGCGGCCGTCCTCTTCGGCGATCAGGAGTTCGCCCCAGTCCGCCTCGCGCGGGATTTCCCGGTCCCAGTCATACCAGCCACCATCGCCGCCTGCGGAGGCGACATGGGGCTTTTCATCCCACCGCTTCAACATCGCAATATCGTCGACGCGCGCCGGGCGGAGCCGCATGGCGTCTATAATGTGCGCGCGATCAGGAGCTTCATGATCTCGTTGGTGCCGCCATAGATGCGCTCGACGCGGCAGTCCGCGTAGATCCGGCTGATGGGATATTCGTCCATATAGCCATAGCCGCCGAAAAGCTGGAGGCATTCATCGACGATCTCGCCGCAAAGATCCGTAAGCAGCATTTTCGCCATGGACGCGGTCGCGGCGTCGAGCTTGCCCTCGATCAGCTGCTGGGTGCAAGAGTCGACAAAGACCCGCGCCATGGTCGCTTTCGCCTTGCATTCCGCCAGCACAAATTGCGTGTTCTGGAATTTCAGGACCGGGCGGCCAAAAGCCTCGCGCTCCTTGACATAATCGATGGTGAGTTTCAGGGCGCGCTCGATTTGCGCCATGGCCCCCACCGCGATCTGGTGGCGTTCCTGGGGCAATTGTTCCATCAACTGGAAGAACCCCTGCCCTTCATCCGTGCCGAGAAGGTTTTCCGTGGGAATTTTCACGTCGTTGAAAAAGAGCTCGGAGGTGTCCTGCGCCTTGTTACCGAGTTTCTTGAGATTGCGCCCGCGCTCGAAGCCGTCGGCGTCATCGGTTTCGACGACCATCAGCGATACGCCCTTCGCGCCTTCGGACGGATCGGTTTTTGACACGACAATAATGAGGTTCGCGGTCTGGCCGTTGGTGATGAAGGTCTTGGAGCCGTTCATCACATATTGATTGCCTTCTTTAATGGCGGTTGTGCGCACCGCCTGAAGGTCCGAGCCTGTGCCCGGCTCGGTCATCGCAATGGCGCCGATCAGCTCGCCGGTCGCCATTTTCGGCAGCCAGCGCTTCTTTTGTTCTTCGGTGCCGTAATGCAGGATATAGGGCGCGACGATGCAGTTATGGAGCCCGGCGCCGAACCCTTCGACGCCCGCGTGGCATTGCTGCTCGAGGAAAATCTGTTCATGGGCGAAAGTGCCGCCGGCCCCGCCATATTCCTCGGGCATCGACATGCACAAGAGCCCGGCCTCGCCCGCCTTCTCCCAGGCCCAGCGGTCGACTTTGCCCTGCTCGCGCCAGCTCTCCACATGGGGCGCCAGTTCGCGGGTGAAAAACTTGCTGACCTCATCCTCGAAGAGGTCGAGATCGTCGGATTTCCAGGCGGGTTTCGGGGTTTGCAGGACGGACATGAGGGCGCTCCAAGAACTTGAATCCGCCCGGAAAATCGCACAGGGACGCGCCCCCGGCAATGCCGGAGCGCAGTCCGCTTAAGGTTTAGAACTTCCAGTCGATGCCGACCGCCGCCACGACGGAACTGATCTCCACATCGCCGGCGTAAGAGCCGCGGAAGAGGTTCTCAGGATAGGCCGCGGATTCGTTTAGCGGCGTAGTGTCGTTGAAGACGTAAGACGCGGCGAGATGAAGTTCCGCGCGCTCCGAAAGCTTGCGTGAATAGCCTGCGGCGACCCAGACCCGGCTCGCGCCAGGCAGGCGCGGCGAGGAATAATCGGGGTTGGCGGGGTCTTCTTCATACATGACGCCGAGACGCATGGTCTGCGCAGGCCCGAAATCGCGCTCAACGCCGACGGCGCCGGCCCAGCTGTTGCGCCAGTTCTGGGTGACGACTTCCGCCGGCTGGGCGGGATTTTCGAATGTGGTCGTCAGGCTTTCAAACGATTTCCAGCGGGTCTGCACCGCCGAGAGAAGAAGGCGCGTCTTCGGCGTCGCCTCGATCTTCGCGCCGAATTGCAGCGTCGCCGGAGTCGACAGCGTGCTGACGGCGTCGGTGTCTGCAAACAGGCCCGCCAGCGCGTTCAGGGTCTGCCCCGATGTCGAGGCGGCGATATCGAATTCGGCCGAACCGGTCGCACGATGTTCGATCTTGGAGGAAAACCCGCCGCCAATGGTCACGCGCTCGCCGATGGCGCCGTGAAAGCCGACTGTATAGCCGACGCCCCAGTCGTCGCCGTCGATTTCGTAGAAAACATCGTCCGTGCCCGGCACGGCGGCGGTCATCAGGCTCGCCGCTTCAATGCCGGCCGCGTCGACGGCGCCTTCATTATCGATGCTCACATATTGAAAGCGCGGTCCCGCCGCGACGGACCAGCCGCCGCCGAGGTCGACGCCGACAATCGGCGTAATGGAGCCTGAAACCACCTGCGAAAAGGTGCCGTGGTAACGGACGTTGGACGTATCTTCATAAGAGGTGTTGAAGCCGTAAGGCGCATAGACGGCGACGCCCGCAAACAGACGCTCGCTCAATCGGGTCGCCACAGCGCCCGCCGGGAACACGCCGTCGCCGATCACCGCTTCGCCGGACGTGTCGCCGGAGACAGGCACGGTTCCGAAAAGCGCGCCTTCGCCATTCTCGTAGGAGGTGTCGTTGAGCACCGCGACGGTGCTGAAGGAGGTTTCGAGCCCCTCGACCCCGACGATGGAGGCCGGGTTGAAATAGGCGTTGCCGGGGGCGCCGGGGGTCGCTTGCGCGCCCGCCGTCGCCGCGCCGAGACTTTCCGCGCTTTGGGTGTTGAGCGCGAATGCCGACGCAGACGCCGCGCCGGTCTGTCCCATTAACGCCAAAACCGAAAGCGGCGCCGCGCTGAGTGTTAATTTCGCCTTCATTCTACGAGCCGCCCCCGATTGTCCTTCCCGGCTTCTGACTTGGCCGGTCCGTTGATTTCATTACGCCCTATGGCGACGGGGCGGAAACTGTCCGCTCCGGTTTTCCATTTCATGAACCAAAATGGTTAACAGAAATCTTGTGTTCGCGGTCGACGAGCGTCCTAATTTCGCTCAGCGTGGCTTGTTCAGGCGCCGGACGAGGCTCGACGTGTCCCAGCGCCCGCCGCCCATGGCCTGGACGTCGGCGTAAAACTGATCCACCAGCGCGGTCGCCGGCAGGCGCGAGCCGTTTTCCCGGGCCTCGGCAAGGGCGATCCGCAGATCCTTGCGCATCCAGTCCACCGCAAAGCCGAAATCGAACTCGTCCGCGGCCATGGTCTTGACGCGGTTTTCCATTTGCCAGCTCTGCGCGGCGCCGCCGGAAATCGCCTCCAGCACGGCGTCAATGTCGAGCCCTGCTTTCGAGGCGAAATGTACGCCTTCTGACAGTCCCTGCAACACGCCCGCGATGCAGATCTGATTGACGGATTTGCACAGCTGGCCGTGCCCCGCCGGACCGATATGGACGATGCGCGCGGAATAGGCCTCCATGGCGGGACGGGCTCTTTCCACATGAGGCTCATCGCCGCCGCACATCACGGCGAGCTTGCCGTTTTCGGCGCCCGCTTGGCCGCCGGAGACCGGCGCGTCCACAAAGCCGACGCCTTTTTCTCCGAGACTTGCGTGAAGCGCCCGGGCCAGCGCCGGCGAGGCGGTGGTGTGATCGACAAAGACGGATCCGTTTTTCAGACCGTCCATGGCCGCCGTGACCACCGCCTCCACATCCGGATCATCGCCAAGGCAGGCAAAGACGAGATCGGCGCCCTTCACGGCTTCCGCCGGGCTCGCCGCGGCCTTTCCCTTATGCTCTTTCGCCCAGCTGTCGGCTTTCGCCTTGGTGCGGTTGAAAACCGTAACGTCATAGCCTTTTCCGGCGAGATGCCCCGCCATCGGGTAGCCCATGACGCCAAGGCCCAAAAATGCAGTTCTGGTCATTTCTCCTCCGTACCCGGAATGTAATTGCTGGCGTAATAGATGAGCGGCGCGCCCTCGGCGCTGTCGAACTTCGCGACCTCCCCGACGAGGATGACATGATCGCCGGCTTCATGGCGCGCGGAAACCCGGCAGTCGAACGCCGCGAGGCGCTCTTTCAGCACCGGCGCGCCCGTGACCCAGTTTTCGAACTCGTCTTCCTTCGGCCCGTCGGGCATGAAATGCGCAAAACGCTGGGAAGCCGACTGCTGATCGGCGCGCAGGATCGACACGGCGTAGGAGTCCGCCGCCATGAAGGCGCTGTAGGATGAGGCGCGATTTTCGATGCACCACAACACCAGGGGCGGCTCCAGCGAGACCGAAGTGAAGGAATTGATCGTCAAGGCGCTGATCGCCCCAGCCTCGTCGCGACAGGCCGCAACGGCGATTCCGGTAGCGAAACGGCCGAAGGCGTTCTTCAGGGGTCTGTATTTATCGGTCATTCATTAACCTAGCGCCATGGGGGCTTTCCCACAACATATTGAAACATTTAGGACTTGTGGCGTTAGCACCAAATCTGGAAAATACAAAGCGCCAGCATGAAAGCCGGGAACCCTCCCGCGCATGAATGGTTCACAATAGGGCCGGGTCACGACACTCTGACATGATGGAAGTTTTTTCAGCAGCCCCTTGGCAAATGTGGGCCACGCTCGCGATCATTGCGGTCACGGTCGTGTTCTACACGCTCGACCGCTTCCCGCTGGAGCTTATCTCCGCCGGGGCGATCGTGGCGCTGCTCCTTCTCTTCCTGATCGCGCCCATGGAGCGCGGCGGCGAAAACCTCCTGTCGACGGAGACGATCCTTTCCGGCTTCGCGAGCCCCGCCCTGTTCGCCATTCTCGGCCTGTTGATCATCGGCCAGGGCATGTTCCAGGCGGGCACCCTGGAACTGCCGACGCAATATTTATTGCGCGCCTTTGAAAAGGCGCCGACGCTGGTCACGGGCGCGGTCTTTCTCTTCATCATGATGATCAGCGCCTTTTTGAACAACACGCCCGTCGTCGTGATGTTCATTCCGATCATGGCGGCCATCGCCCAGCAGAGCAAAATCCGCGTCTCGCGCTTCATGATGCCGCTTTCCTATATCTCGATCCTCGGCGGCATGACGACGCTGATCGGCTCGTCCACCAACCTCCTCGCGGCGCAATCCTATCGCGCGACCACGGGCGGCGAAATCGGCTTTTTCGAACTGACGCCCATGGGGCTGATGCTCGCCGGCACGGGCATTCTCTATATGGCGACCGCCGGGCGCTGGCTGTTGCCCAAGCGGGACAATCCAAGCCAGCCCTGGAGCAATGAACGCGAGGGCAAGCATTTCATCGCCCAGATCGAGGTGACCCGCGGGCACCCGCTGATCGGCAAGGGGCCGGTGGCGGGCCTTTTCGTCGACCTCCCCGACATCACCGTGCGCATGGTGCAGCGCCGGGAGCGCGCGATCCTGCCGCCTTTCGAGGACTTCGCCTTCCGCACCGGCGACGTCGTCATCGTCGCGGCGACCCGCTCCGCCCTCACCTCCTTGCTGAAGTCGAACCCGGACATGCTCGAAGGGCTGATGGCCGAGACCTCCATCGCCGACGAAATCGACGGCTCGGTCCAGCGCTCCACGCAGCTCACCCTGGTCGAGGCTATCGTGGCGCCCGGCTCGCGCCTTATCGGCCGGTCAGTGGCGCAGATCGGCTTTCACGCCCAGACCAACTGCGTCATCCTCGGCATCGAGCGGCGCAGCCGCATGATCCGGACTCAGATGAACACCATCCGGCTCGAGGCCGGGGACGTGCTCTTGATCCTCGGGGATCTGAAGGACATTCGCGGCCTGCGCTCGGACCGGGACATCCTGTTGCTCGAATGGTCGATGCAGGGCCTGCCCGACCAGCGCAACGCCAATGTGGCGGCGCTGATCTTCGGGGGCGTGGTGGCGGCCACCGCCAGCGGCCTCGCCCCGATCGCCGTCTCGGCCATCGCCGGCGCCACGGCCATGGTGGCCTTCGGCTGTCTCAATGTGCGGCAGGCGGCGCGCGCCATCGACCGGCGGATCTATCTCCTGATCGGGGCGTCGCTGGCCATGGGCGTCGCGCTGGAGCGCACCGGCGGCGCCGCCTTCCTGGGCGAAGGGCTCGCCGAGGCGGCGGGCGATTTCAGCCCCGTGGTTCTCGTCTCGGCCTTCTTCATCATGTGCGCGGTGATGACCAATCTCCTGTCGAACAACGCCACCTCGGTCTTGTTCACGCCGGTGGCGGTCGCGGCGGCGCAGATCGCCGGCATCGACGAGCATATTCTGGTGCTTACCGTCATTTTCGGCTCCAACTGCTCCTTCGCCACCCCCATCGCCTACCAGACCAACCTCCTCGTCATGACCCCGGGCCATTACAAGTTCCGGGACTTCATGGTCGTCGGCGGGCCGCTCATTGTACTCCTCTGGGTTGTCTATACGATCGCGGCGGGTTTTTATTTCGAGCTCGGCTGACCGGTTGACGCCTGCTCCCGTTAACTATGAAAACCGCCTGTGGATCGAGGTCCAAACAAGCGTTAGGGTCCGGGCCTTGACGCCGCGCTCGACCGGAAACAAACCTCTGGCTTCATCGCCGCCGCCGCGGATCGGCGCTCTCGCCTCGCGCTCCGCGTGTGTTTTGATTTCCGGTCCGAACGCTGGGAAAGAACGGATTCGTTGCGGATATGCTAATGGGCCGCTAAGGTTTTCGCCTTACGTTGGAGATTATGAGTAACGAAGATTTCGCGCGGCGGTTCGGACTCGAGGGCGGTGAGTTCTACATCACAGCGCCGGCCCCTTGCCCCTATCTGAAGGGACGCCGCGAGCGTAAGATATTCTCCTATCTGACCGGCGACGGCGCCTCCTCCACCAATGCGCTCCTGACGCGGCGGGGTTTCCGGCGGTCTCAGAACCTGATCTATCTGCCGGCCTGCGAGGCGTGCAATGCCTGCGTGCCCGTGCGCATCGTGGCCGATGATTTTCATCTGACCCGCTCGCGCCGGCGCGTCCTGTCGCGCAACGCCGACGTCATCCGCCGCATCCGCGGACCGCGCGCCACGGGCGAGCAGTTCTCTTTGTTGCGCGCCTATCTCGATGCACGCCATGGCGACGGCGGCATGGCGGACATGACCGTCCTCGACTACGCCTCCATGGTGGAAGAGACCGCGGTCGACACCGTCATTATCGAATATCTCGTCAAGGATGACGCGACCGGCGACGAACGCCTGATTGGCGTGGCGCTCACCGACCGGCTCACCGACGGGCTCTCCATGGTCTATTCCTTCTTCGATCCGGAAGAAGACGCCCGCGGCCTCGGCCGCTTCATGATCCTCGATCATGTTTCCTTCGCGCGCGAACTCGACCTGCCTTACGTCTATCTCGGCTACTGGGTGAACGGCTCGGACAAGATGGACTACAAAAAGAGCTTCCAGCCGCTGGAAATGCTTGGCCCCACGGGCTGGACCCGCATGGACCGCCAGACGCTCGCTGCGGAATAGGCTTTCCGCAGCCCCATCATCATGAATGGCAATGGATTGATGCCGCGCCCCGGCGCTTTGCTTCCCGGGGCGGGTCATTGTACCGTCCCTCCCGCGAAAGAGGCGGGGCGTTTGTTCGTGAGAGGGAGTTCAGCTGTGAGTATCCGTATGCTTGCCGGCGCCGCCGCCCTGGCCGCGCTTACCGGCGCCTGTTCGTCCGCGCCCTTCAGCTATGCCGAAGACCGCTGCACGGGCCAGCACAATCAGTGCCAGACCGACTGCGCCGCACTCAATGACGGGCCCGCCCGGTCCGCCTGCATGCAGCGCTGCTATTCCGTCGAGGACCGGTGTTATTCGAGCGGCTATGACGGCTCGGGCTCGTCGCTCTCCGTCGACGAAGGCGTCGGCGCGGCGCGCTCGCGCGCCCAGAAAGAAGCCGATTACGAAGCCTGGCGCGCCGAGCGCCAGCGCGAGAAAGCCGCTAGCGGCGAAACCGACGTGGACATCGAAGTCGTCGAACAACCAAAAGACTAAAAATAAGAAGTATGGGAGGGAGGGGCCCTCAGCCTCATGATGAAACGCAGACAATTGCTCACCGGCGGCGCTTTAGGCGCCGCGGGACTCGTGGCCGGATGCGAATGCGGGGTTCCGGCCGGCGGCGCCGTCCTGCCGGGATCGGTCTCGCAGCGCGAACTGAAAATGGTGACCACCTGGCCGAAGGATTTTCCCGGTCTCGGCACCATGCCGGAGCGCGTCGCGCAATTCATCACCGAAATGTCCGGCGGCGCGATGACCGTGCGCGTGCTCGCGGCGGGCGAGCTTGTCAGCGCCTTTGAAAGTTTCGACGCCGTCTCAAACGGCGCGGCAGACATGTATCACGGCGCGGAATATTACTGGGTCGGCAAGTCGCCGGGCTTTAATTTCTTCACGGCCGTTCCCTTCGGCATGACGCTGCCGGAAATCATGGCCTGGACGGAATTCGGCGGCGGCCAGCCGCTCTGGGACGAGCTTTCCGCGCGCTTCAACATCAAGCCGATCGCAGCGGGCAATTCCGGCCACCAGCTCGGCGGCTGGTTCAAGAAGGAAATCAATTCCATTGAAGACATGCGCGGGCTCAAAATGCGCATGCCGGGGCTGGGCGGCGAAGTCCTGCGCCGCATCGGCGCTTCTGCGGTGGCGATCCCCGGCGGCGAGATCTATCCCTCGCTGCAATCCGGCGCCATCGACGCCACCGAATGGGTGGGACCCTGGAACGATCTCGCCTTCGGCTTTTATCAGGAAGCGAAATATTATTACTGGCCGGGCTTTCACGAACCTGGCTCGCAGCTCGCCTGCGGAATCAATCTCGATCTGTGGAACAGCTTCACGGCGACGGAAAAGTCGATCGTCATCGGCGCCTGTCAGCGCGCCAACAATATCTCTATCGCCGAGTTCACCCATCACAACGCCATCGCGCTCGAAACGCTTCTCAACGAACACGGCGTTGAGCTGCGTCAGATGCCGGCCGATGTGATGGACGCCCTCGCCGAGGCCAGCAAAACCGTGCTCGAGGAAGCCGCGGCGACCGACGACATCACGAACCGCATCTATCAGAGCTTCCGGGAGTCGCTCGTGCGCTCCATGGAATGGAGCCGCATCTCGGACGAAGCCTATATGGCCGCGCGCCGCAAAGCGTTCGACCTCTAAGATGCTGAATGTTTCAGGGGATATACTGAACTGGATCGCGGCGGGCGTCATGTTCCCGCTCCTCTTCCTGCCGCTCGCCTTCCTCATTTCGGACAAACGTCCGCTCTTTGTCTGGGCGGCAAGCGTCCTGGCGGTTGTCGCCGCCGGCGTTCTTTTCGCACGGCTGGCGCCGATCCTTGCGATCACGCCGTCGGCGCAAAAGCTCTTCTGGTTTTTGGGGCTTTTCGTACTCACCTTTATCGCCGTCACGGGGGCTGGCTTTCAGCGCGCGACCGCAGGGCTCTCGAGCCTTTTCGAAGGCGTGACGCGCACGACCGGGCGCCTCGTCATGTGGATCCTGCTCGCCATGGCGCTGGTTCAGTTCGCCGTCGTCGTCCTGCGCTATGTCTTCGGCGTCAATTTCATCTTCATGCAGGAATCGATCACCTATATGCACGGCGCGGTGTTCCTGCTTGCCGGAGGCTACGCGCTCCTCACTGACGATCATGTGCGCGTCGACATCTTTTACCGCGAGGCGCCGCCGCGCCGCAAAGCGCTGGTCGATCTCGCCGGCACCTATCTCTTTCTCTTTCCCGTCTGCCTGCTGCTGGTCTGGACCGCCTCGCCTTACGTGGCGCGTTCCTGGGCCGTGGGCGAAGGCTCCAATGAATCCTCGGGCATTCAGGCGCTGTTTATCCTGAAATCCTTCATTCCCGCCTTCGCGGTCTTGTTGATGATGGCGGGCTTCGTCAATGCCTGGCGCGCCGCCGCGCAATTGAAGGAGCGCGGTTGATGGAATTCGAAATCGCCAATGTCGCTTTTTGCGCCTGCACCATCGCCGGCTGGCTCGACATCCTCATGGTTGTGGCTTTGTGCGCCTGCCTGATGGCTGGCTTTCCGGTCGCGTTCAGCCTCGCCGGCACGGCGCTTGTCTTCGCCGTGCTGGGGCTGACCTTCGGCGTCTTTGACATCTCCTATCTGATTCCGTTTCCCCAGCGCGTCTTCGGCGCCGTCACCAACACGACGTTGATCGCGGTGCCGATGTTCATTCTCATGGGCGTCATTCTCGAGAAATCGAAGATCGCCGAAGAGCTCCTGGATGAAATGGCGAAACTGTTTGGCTCGCTGCCGGGCGGGCTCGGCCTGTCGGTGACAATTGTCGGCGCGCTCCTCGCCGCCTCCACCGGCATTGTCGGCGCCACCGTCGTCACCATGGGATTGCTCAGCCTACCGACCATGCTGCGCCGGGGATACGATCCGGCCTTTGCGTCCGGCTCCATCGCCGCGGCGGGCACGCTCGGCCAGATCATTCCGCCATCGATCGTGCTCATCCTTCTGGGCGACGTCATCTCCAACGCCTATCAGCGCGCGCAATTGCAGCAGGGCATCATGTCCCCGGACACGGTGTCGGTCGGGCATCTCTTCGCCGGGGCGTTGTTTCCGGGGTTGATGCTGGTGGGCTTTTATCTGCTCTGGCAAATTATCGTGGCGCTGACTCGCCCGAAAATGGCGCCGGCCATTCCCGCCTCGGAGCTCGGTTCGCGCGGCGAAGTCTGGCTCGCCGCCATGAAAACCCTGCCGCCGCCGCTTATTCTGATCGTCGCGGTGCTCGGCTCGATCCTCGCCGGGGTGGCGACGCCCACGGAAGCGGCAAGCGTCGGCGCTATCGGCGCGCTGTTGATCGCAGGGATGCGCCTTGCGCCGAAGAGCGCGCTCCTGGCCGGCCGGCCAGCCGTCCTGGTTTCCGCCGCGGCGATTATCGGGCTTCTCGTCATCACCTCTCTTCTCGATCTGCGTTTAGGGCGGGCGCACGCATCGGACATGGAAAATATCGGCATTGTCATCGCCTTCATTCTCTTCGCGCTGACGCCATGGGGGCTTGTGGCGAGCCTGTTCCAGTTGCGCCGGGAAAAGGCGCTGGCGCCGATCTTCGATCAGACCGCGCGCGTCACCACCATGGTCTTCACGATCCTCATCGGCGCCGCGCTCTTCTCGCTGGTGTTTCGCGGGCTGGGCGGCGACGACACGGTGCACCGCGCTCTCGAAGCGACGCCGGGCGGCGTGTTCGGCGCCGTGGTCATGGTCATGTTCGTGATGTTCATCCTCGGCTTCTTTCTCGATTTCATCGAGATCACGCTGGTCGTGGTGCCGCTGGTGGGCCCGCCGCTCCTCGCCATGGGGCTCGATCCGGTATGGCTCGGGGTGATGATGGCGATCAATCTGCAAACGTCGTTCCTGACGCCGCCATTCGGCTTCGCGCTGTTCTATCTGCGCGGCGTCGCCCCGCCGGAAGTGCGGACCATGGACATCTATCGCGGCGCCCTGCCCTATATCGCGATCCAGATTATCGGGCTCGGCGTGCTCGCCTTTTATCCGCAGATCGCAACCTGGCTGCCCAAGGTGCTTTACGGTTAAACGAGCGTTTTGAGATCGACGCTCGTATCGGCAAGCTTTGCGGCGTCGAGCGCGGTTCCGGCGGTGATCAGTTTTTTACCCATGGCGAAAGACGCCGGGTCGTTGATCGCGTCGACGGCGAGCCCCTTGCCGTCTTTCAGATACCAGACGGCGAATTTTTTCGCATCCGGATCGCCGCGCACCACAAGCGCGTCATAGCCTTCGCATAGCCCGACGGTCTGAAGCTTCACGTCATACTGATCCGACCAGAACCAGGGCAGCGCATCGTAAATCACGTCGCCGCCGATCATATTCGCCGCCGCCGCTTTCGCCTGTTCGATGGCGTTCGGCACCGATTCAAGACGCATGCGCCTTCCGTAACGGGGCGAGGGAAAGTTCGTGCAATCGCCCGCCGCGAAAATCGACGGATCGATGGTGCGCGCCTGTTCGTCGACGACAATGCCGTTCTCCACCAGAAGACCCGCCTCTTCGGCGAGTTTGGTTTCCGGCGCGGCGCCGATGCCCACCAGCGCAGCGACGCACTCGATCTCTTCGCCGTCCTTGAGCCGCGCGGCGTGAATGCGGTGTTCGCCCTCGAACGCCTCAAAGGCCGCGCCGAGGCGCAGATCAACGCCCTTCTCCCGGTGCAGCGCCTGATAGAATTCCGAGACCGGCTCGCTCGCGACGCGCGCCAGCACCCGCGGCGCCATTTCAAGCACGGTCACCTCGCGCCCATGGGCTCGCGCCACGGCGGCGACTTCGAGCCCGATATAACCGGCGCCGACAATAATGACCCGGCCCGGCGCTGAAAGCATGGGCCGCAAACGTTCGGAGTCCGCAAGCGTGCGCAGATAATGAACGCCGTCGAGATCGGCGCCGGGCGCTTTCAACCGCCGCGGCGGCGCGCCGGTCGCAAGAAGAAGCGCATCGTAAGAGAACGTCTCCCCCTCATCGGTGACAACAATTTTCGCCTTGCGGTCGATGCCGACAGCCCTGTCGCCTAGCAGGAGATCGATCTTCTGGGCTTCGTAAAATTCGGCGGGGCGTAGATAAAGCCGCGGCTCTTCGAGCTCGCCTTTCAGATAAGCCTTCGACAAGGGCGGGCGCTGATAAGGCGGCGCGGCTTCGGCGCCGATCATCGTGATCACGCCTTTGTAGCCGCCCTGGCGGAGCGAGACGGCGGCCTGCGCGCCGGCTTGTCCGGCGCCAATGATAACGATGCGTTCGACGGTCATAAGCGAATTCGTTTTTATATTTCCACGGCTTCAGGCAGTCAGGGGAAATAACAGCTTAAATCCGATTTGCCTATTCCATTTCACTCATGAACCTATATGGGATGAGCCTGACATCATCCGGGGAAGGACATGACCACACGCACGCCATTAACGATCGATCCGCTGCTTGAAGCTTTCATCGAGAAAGAGGCTTTGCCCGGAACCGGAATCCTGGCCGGCGATTTCTGGCAGGATTTTGCAAAGATCGTCGCCGATCTGGCGCCCCGCAACCGCGCGCTGCTCGACGCGCGGGACGCGCGGCAGGCGAAAATCGACGACTGGTTTCGCGCGAACAAAGGAAACTACGATGTCGGCGCGCATACGGCTTTCCTCAAGGAAATCGGTTATCTCGTTCCCGAACCGGCGCCGTTCGAGATCTCGACTGCCAATGTCGACGAGGAATTGCGCGCCGTCGCCGGCCCGCAGCTTGTCGTGCCCGTCTCCAATGCGCGCTACGCCCTGAACGCCGCCAACGCCCGCTGGGGCTCTCTTTATGACGCGCTTTACGGCACGGACGCGATTTCCGAAGCGGACGGCGCGGAAAAAGGCAAAGGCTATAATCCCAAGCGCGGCGAAAAGGTGATCGCCCGCGCGCGCGCCGCGCTCGATCTCGCCGCGCCGCTGGAAAAAGGCTCTCACGCCGATGCGACCGGCTATCACGTCAATAATGGCGCGCTCGTCATCGAGACCGAAAACGGCGCAACGATGCTGAAAGAGCCGTCGAAATTCGCCGGCTATCGCGGCAAGGCCGACAAGCCCGACGCCGTTCTTCTGAAAAACAACGGCCTGCATCTGGAAATCCTTATCGACCCGGCGAGCGCCATCGGCAAGACCGACAAGGCCGGGGTCGCCGATGTCATCGTCGAGTCCGCCATCAGCACCATCATGGACTGCGAGGATTCCGTCGCGGCGGTCGATGCGGAAGACAAGGTCAATGTCTACCGCAACTGGCTCGGCTTGATGAAAGGCGATCTCGAAGAAACATTCGAGAAAAACGGCGCGAAAATGACGCGCACGCTCAACGCCGACCGGGACTACGCCGCGCCGGACGGCAAGTCCTTCGCCTTGCACGGCCGCTCCATGCTGCTGGTGCGCAATGTCGGCCACCATATGTATACGAGCGTCATCCGCGATGCGGACGGCGCGGAAATCCCCGAAACCTTCATGGACGCGGCGGTGACCTCGCTCATTGCGCTTCACGACCTGAAGGGCAAGCGCCTGAATTCACGCGCGGGCTCGGTCTATATCGTGAAACCGAAGCTGCATGGGCCGGATGAAGTGGCCTTCGCCGTGGAGCTCTTCACCCGCGTCGAGGAGATGCTGGGGCTCGCTAAGAACACCCTCAAAATCGGCGTCATGGACGAGGAAAAACGCACCTCCGCCAATCTCGGGGCGTGCATTCACGCCGCGCGCGAACGGCTGGTTTTCATCAATACCGGTTTCCTCGACCGTACCGGCGATGAAATTCACACCATCATGGCCGGCGGCCCGGTGATCCGCAAAAACGCGGTGAAAGACTCCGTCTGGATCAAGGCTTACGAGGCGCGCAATGTCGGCATCGGCCTTGCCTGCGGGCTTTCCGGCAAGGCGCAGATCGGCAAAGGCATGTGGGCGGCGCCCGACATGATGGCGGCGATGATGGAGCAGAAGATCGGCCACCCGAAAGCCGGGGCGACGACCGCCTGGACGCCCTCCCCGACGGCGGCGACCTTGCACGCGCTGCATTATCACGAAGTCGACGTCTTCAAGCGCCAGGCCGAGCTGAAAGGTCAGGCGACCGGCGATCTCGACAAACTTCTGACGCCGCCATTCGCCGGGGGGACAAACTTCTCCGAAGACGAAATCCGCGAGGAGATCGACAACAACGCGCAAGGCATTCTCGGCTACGTCGTGCGCTGGGTCGATCACGGCGTCGGCTGTTCGAAAGTGCCGGACATTCACGATGTCGGCTTGATGGAAGACCGCGCCACCTTGCGCATTTCCTCCCAGCATCTCGCCAACTGGCTGATGCACGGCGTCGTCACCGAAGACCAGGTCATGGAAGCCATGAAACGCATGGCCGCCGTGGTCGACAAGCAAAACAAAGGCGACCCGAATTACACGCCCATGGCGCCGGATTTCGACGGCCCGGCCTTCAAGGGCGCCTGCGATCTCGTCTTCAAGGGCGCGGAACAGCCCAACGGCTACACCGAGTTCGTCCTGACCGAACGCCGGCTGGAAGCCAAGGCGGCGACCTAACCGCCCCGCGCACTTTATTCAATTGTCAAAGAGCCTCTTCCGGCGCGTTATACCGCCCGGAAGACAGCCGCCGTCAGGACCTCTTTTATGAATGCGGATGCTTTCTTCCGCCTCGGATATGGGCGCAGTCCGGCGACGGATGAATAGTAACCCCGCCGCCAGACGCGTGGATAACTACGCACCGAATGCGGGTTTCCGGCAGGAATTCATCATTTCTGATGAATTTTACGGGATGCGTTTCGCGTTATTGGTGCGCCCTCACCGATCCGAAAAGCCGAAAGGCGCGACCGTGCGGCGGTAATCGTCAGGCAGGACATTACGGCCGATGGGCGGTTCGGCGCGTGCGGCGCAGTCGATGCGGTGACACAGGCGACAGGCGACGCCGATGGGCGTCGGCTTTGCCGATTTAGCATCCATCCCTTGCGTATAGACAAGACGATGGGCGTGTTTCTCCGCACAGCCGAGCGCGATGGCGCGTTCCACGCGCGGCGCGCCCCAGGCGCCGCCGCCGGCCGTGACCGTGCGCGCGATAGTGAAGAATTTCTCGCCGTCCGGCAGTTCAACCCATTCGGTGATGATCTCTCGCGGCGTGCGAAACGCCTGATGCAAGGACCACAAGGGACACGAACCGCCATGGCGCGCGAAGGGAAAGCCCGCGCCGTCGAGCCGCTTCGACACATTGCCCGCCGCATCGACGCGAATGAAGAAAAACGGCAGCCCTTCCTGCCCCGGCTTTTGCAGGGTCGTGAGGCGATGACAGACTTGCTCGAAGCTGGCGCCGAACTGGCGCGACAAGGCTTCAATGTCGTATTTGCGGCGCTCGGCGGCTTTGACGAAGGCGCGATAGGGCATCATCAGCGCCCCGGCGGCGTAATTGGCCAGCGCCCGGCGCGCCAGCCGTTCGCTGTTGTCGGAAGTAAAGCCGCCTTCGGCCAGCGCCTCGTCGATGGTCTCACGCATATCGAGATAAGCGATCTGTAACGCGAGCTGGAATGTCTGGCTCGCCTTGTCCAGGGTTTCATCTAGCACCAGTTCGCTGCGATGGCGGTCGAGACGGCGCACCGCGCCCATCATCACATCCGGCGGCAGGCGCCGGACATTGAGCTCATGGCGCTCCTTGAAATAAGCCGTGAAATTGTCGCCAATATCGCCGGCGATGCGTTCCGCATGATCGTCGAGCGAGGGGAAAGAGTTTCGCCGCGCCGACAGGAACCGGCGCGCTTCGGCCACAGGATCCGGCGCATCCTGCCCGTCATCGCCGCGATCGGCGAGCGCCATCTGGCCGTCGCGATAGGCGGTGTACAGACGAATAACCGCTTCCGCCATGGCCGGATAGGATTGCGAGACGTCTTCCACATCCATCGGCGACAGCTCGAGATCGGCGAACAGCGGGTCGCGCATGACGCCGTCGAACCGCGCGGAAAACTCCGCGCCGCGATTGCCGGCGAGCGAGGCGACATCGAGGTCGTAAACCTGCGCGAGCTTCAGGAGCATGTCGGCGGTCATGGGCCGCTGGTTTCGCTCCATCAGCGCAATGTAAGACGGGGAAACGCCGAGATCCTCGGCCATCACGGCCTGGGTGAGCCCCATCTCCCGCCGCAAGCGGCGCAGGCGGGGGCCCATGAAAGCGGCGCGATCCCGATTTCCGGCCTTGGCCATGACAACCTCGCAAAGTCAGAACTTTACAACATTACAGCAAAAATCTGTAAAGATTGACAATAAGACTTTTTCGCGCCTGCACAAGACGGAAAATCCTGCCTATCTACAGGGCCAATCGCGGCGCCACATGCGCCGCTTTGGTGAAACAGCATAAGAGAATCAAAGGGATAGACCGATGACCTATCTGGAGAATCTGAGCGCGGCGAGCCGCATCATCGAAGCCCAAAACGGCCAGTGGAACGGGATCGACGCGGAATCGGTCGCCCGGATGCAGCTTCAGAACCGTTTCAAGACCGGCCTCGACATCGCGAAATACACCG
>JAUIMC010000017.1 GCA_030433215.1 Alphaproteobacteria bacterium | reverse complement strand
GAGCTGTCCTTAGTACGAGAGGACCGGGATGGACACCCCTCTGGTGGACCAGTCGTCGCGCCAGCGGCGCAGCTGGGTAGCTATGTATTGAACGGATAACCGCTGAAGGCATCTAAGCGGGAAGCCGGCCTCAAAACAAGTATTCCCTTGAGAGCCGTGGAAGACCACCACGTTGATAGGTCGGGTGTGGAAGCGCAGCAATGCGTGAAGCTTACCGATACTAATTGCTCGATTGGCTTGATTGTCCTCATGCAGTCATCTTCGGATGGGTGCATGAACGCCCTAAACTCATGCGCGGCGAACGGTCCGTAATCGGATTGTTCGCGCAGCGGGTTGCACATTTGATGTTTCCTTGAAAAGGGAAGCGCTCTCGCATCGAAATCGTCTTCGCCGGCCTGGTGGTTATGGCGAGGAGCCCCCACCCGATCCCATCCCGAACTCGGTCGTTAAACTCCTCAGCGCTGATGGTACTACGTCTCAAGGCGTGGGAGAGTAAGTCGCCGCCAGGCCTGCCAAGACGATTTTGAAACCCTTCTGAAACCGAACAAACGCGCCGCTGACTTAACCGTCACGGCGCGTTTTTTTGATTCTGACTGGCGGTTTTGTGCGCGCCGCTGCGAAGTTTCGCAGCGGCGGCCACAATCAGTCTGCGTTCAGGAGCGTGCGCGCGGTCTCGGCCTCGCTGAACTCGGGATCCAGTTCAAGAGCTTTCGCGATCGCCGCCCGGCCTTTGCTTTGCTGGCCGCGCTCAAGCAGGACGCGTCCCAGGCGGTAGCGCGTTTTCGCGTCTTGCGGATTGGCGGCGGCAAGGGCTTCGAAAATCGATTGCGCTTCGCCCAGCCCGCCATTGGTGAAATGCGCCCAGCCAAGCGTATCTTGCGCGGCCGCAAGCCCGCCGGATTTCTCCGCAGCGGTTTTTGCAAGCTCAAGACTGCGGGACGGATTTGTGTCGAGCAGCAAGACGGAAAGGTTGTTGGCCGCCACCCAGTTGTCGGGATCGAGTTTCAGCGCGGCTTCATAGGACGCGGCGGCGTCGCTTTCGCGACCCAGCGCTTCATCGATCGAGCCCAGCCAGATATAATCGCCGGCGCCCGCGTCAGGCCGCGCCGCCAGACGCGCTGCGCGCGTGCGCGCGGCGTCCATCTGGCCGAGGCGGAATTCCGCAAGAAGCGCTCCCCGGTCAAGCTCGGTCATGTCCGGGGCTTTCTCCAGGCCCGATTTGAAAGCGTCGAGCGCTGCGTCATAGCGCGTTTCGGCGCCGTAGACCCGCCCGAGTTCGAGCCAGGGCAGGGCGCTTTCCGGGTAGGCGTCGCTGGCATTGGACAGCACGCGCTCGGCGCCGGTGAAGTCCAAATTGCCCCGGAGATATCTCGCATAAGCAAGATGCGCCTCCAGCGACCCGCTTTTGTTAATCCGGGTCTGGAATAGACGCTTTGCCTCTTCCTCATTGCCCGCAGCGGCGTTGGCTTGCGCCAGCGCCGCCAGGGCGGCTTCGGGCGCATCCTCCGGCGCGTCTTTCCAATAGGACAGCAACTTCAGGGCGTCCTTTGCGCGGTCATCCGCAATATAAAGCGCAGCCAGTTCCGCCTTTGCGCCAAAATCCTTCTTGGGGGCGAGGTCTTCGGCTGCTTTGAGATTTTTCAGCGCCGCGTCGGTTCTGTTCTCTTTAAGATCGAGAAGGCCGAGCTGCCGGCGCGCCATAATGTTGTCATTGCTACGCTCGAGCGCTTTGTTGAGCGCTTCGCGTTCTGCTTTCAGATCTCCGTTTGCACGATAGATGACGGCGAGGGAAAGAAGAGGGACCGGATTGGAGGGGGTGATTTCCGCCGCCCGCTCCAACGCCGCGATGGCCTGGTCCGTATCGCCCGCTGAAATCTGCGCTTGAGCAAGGGCGATATGGGCGGGAACGCTGTCCGGCGCCGTTTGGAGGAAGGTCTGTATTTCCTTGACGGCGTCTTCGGAGCGGCCTGCTTCCGCGTAAGCGCGGGCGAGCTTGCCGCGCGGACCGAACTCCCCGGCTGAGGATGTTTCCACCGCTTTGCGGTAGTCCGCGATGGCGGCGGCTGCGTCGCCGGCGCTCATTTTCATGTCGCCTGCTTTTTCGTGAGCCGCGGAAAATGAAGGATCGCGCTCAATAGCTGACGCGTAGGCGTTCGCCGCCTCGCCGTCACGGCCGAGAAGGCGCAGAATGTCTCCCTGCACGACGTACAGCGTTGGATTCCGGCGATAAAGGCCGTTCGCCGTTTCCAGCGCTTCAAGGGCCGGTTCGTATTGTTCGAGATTGGCCAGGGCGAGGCCAAGAATGTGCCAGCCTTCGCCAGCGTTCGGCGCCGCCTCGACCACCTTGCGCGATAGCTTTTCCGCCAGTTCGAAGCGCGCCTGGGCGAACGCCTTGATGGCGGCGGCGAGATCGTCACGGACGGCGCCCTGGATTTCCGGGCTGAGATCCGGCGATGAGAGCAGTTGATCGAGGGCGATTGCGCTGGGGCGGACCTGCTTGACGACGCCATCCGATTGCGGCGCCAGCTCGAGGGGCGCTGCAAGCGCTGTTGAATACTGCAGAGCGGCTATGGCCAGGCAGGCCCCGAGGCAACGCACGCGGGGTTTGTTATATTGTAACTTTATATGCGGCACGACTGATTCTCTCCCCTTAGACTGATAAGAAGTGCGACGCTGTCAGCACCCCTCATAAAGCTTATATGGGCAAGCATCTGCATGCGTCCATAGGGCGGCTCTCGTTAGGAAATTACACGCTTTTCCCGCAGCGAGGGAATTGAGATTCCACATTCAACCGGGGACTGCAAAGACGCTTAAAGTTCTGCTGAAAAAATAAAACTCTTGTTGAAGAAGATTAACATTAGGTTATAGTTCGCGGCGATGGGGGAGGTGACTAAAAGGCAATTTTTTCCTCCAGCATCAGTAATTTTGGCAAGCGTCGCAGAGGCGTTTGCTGGTTTGGATTTTAGCGGGATGGACAGCTCCAAGCTTGGCTGTCGTCCGTTTAACTCTGGGGGAGTAAAATGACCTGGAAGCTAAAGACTTTGGCCGTGGCTATTGGGGCGCTGTTCGTCACTCCGGCCGCAGCCGACACTATCGATCCGACCTCTTTCTCCGCAGATCTCGCTGTCGGTGAAAGCGTCACGATCCGCAAGACAGTTGTTGTCGAGGAAGGCTCGCCGACCGACGCGACAATCGACGCTTATTTCCTCATGGACACTTCGGGCTCCATGGGCGGCGTCATCAACGCGGCGAAAACGGCCGCGTCTGACATCTTCACTGCAATCACCACGAGCTTCGGCGCAGACGTCGCCGGCGGCGTCGGCGTGTTCTCTGAAGGCGCTTATCTTCCGCCCGCCGGGCCGGAAAATGGCAGAGTGATCAATCAGGACGTCACGACCGACCAGGCGCGCGTCATTGATGAGATTAACGAGATTACTCTCGGCGTTCCCGATGGCGGCGGCGATTTCCCGGAATCGTCCAACACCGCGATCGAACTGGTGGCGGAAAACGCTTCATGGCGTCCCGGCTCCAACCGGTTCATCTTCGCCTTCTCCGACGCTTCGGCCAAAGGTTCGCCTGACGCCGACGTCATCGCAGCGCTTGCTGCGGAAGGCATTACGCTTGTGTCGCTCGACTTCGGCGGCGGCTCCTTCACCGCCGACATGGCGGACCTCGGCGCAATCACCTATTCGAGTGCTGCAACGCCGGAGTCCATCGTTGCGGACGTGACGGCGGGCATCACTGCCGGCTTCTCCGAATATGAAGAAGTCACCGTCAGCGATCTCGGCGCCGGCTTGCCTGAAATCGATTTCAGCGTGACCTGCATTTCCGCCGATACCGGTATTTGCGATGGCGGCATCGCAAAGGGCGATTATGACCGCTCGGTCGACCGCACATTCGAATTCGATGTGACGTTCACCCGGGTTGTGGCGGGCGACAAGTCCTTCACCACCTTCGGGCTTGTTGACGGCGGCATCGTCGCCAGAGAATCCGACCGGTTCCCCTCCGATGGCGTGGTTCCGGTTCCGGCTGCTCTGCCGCTCCTGCTGACCGGCCTCGCGGGCCTCGGCTTCACTTCCCGTCGCCGGAAAAAGTCGTAACTCCGGCTCTCATCGGAAGATGAAAGATGAATAGAGCCCGGCGGCCTTGGCCGCCGGGCTCTTTTTTTTGGGGTTCCAGTCTGAAAGCGGACGTGTTCCGGGAGTGCAGGTCCCGATCTGCGGACCCGGGCCGCACGGCCTTAACGGCGCGGCCCTCAACGACGCCAGCCAGCGGCTGGCCCCCGTCAAAGCCAAAAAGGATGTCGCCCTGAAGCTAGGCTGAAGACGCCGCGCTGCGTTTGGCGCTGGCGATCAGCCGGCGGACGCCGACTTCGGCCTTGTGCAAAAGACCCAGCCGGTTGGCTGCGAGCACGAGCGCAAGAACGGTCGTGAAGACGGCGATATGTGAATAACGGTAGTCGGGCGAGGGGGCGAGAAAGAACAGCCCGCCCATATGCGCAAGGCTGGCCGTGGCGAGGGCGTTGTCGAAAACGAACAGATCGCCCCGCGCCAGATTGAAAATCACGAGCGCTCCCGCGAGCAGCATATAGAACCAGGGTTTGTAGGGCGCGAAGAAACTCAGCTTCTGATAGATCCCCTGAAGGGTCTTTTGCAGCGGCGTTTGTTCGGCGAATGGCGGCAGAATTTTCTGCAATGGTTCGGAATAGCCGGCCGGGTCCATGAACACCGGCGACCATTGCGCCGGCGGCCCGCCAATCACATACCAGAAGGCGTTGGCGCGATGCTGAAGATAGGCGCCGGGGCGCTCGAGAATCGCTTCGGCCCACAGGGCGCGGAGGGCGCTGCGTTCCGAATCGCTGAGCGTGCTGAAGCCGGGGACGCGGTCCGTGGCGAACCGGACCGGCCCGTAAAGGCCCGGCGGATCGGCGTTGAATGGCCGCTGCCAGTCGATGGAGGCGTAAGTCCGGGCGAGCCGCGCGCCAGTGCTGTCGCCTTTGAACGTCCCGGGCAGTTCATCGAACAGAGCCTCGCGCGCCTCCGGCGCTGGGGTCTTGGCGATGACGCCGGAAATGTCGAACAGGACGACGCTCAACACCGGATGCGTATCGGCGCGTTTGGCGATCAGGGCGTTGGTTTTCATTGAAACGGCGAGCAGCAGCCCGGCGGCCAGGATCGCTGCGGCGATAAAGATGGCGATGCGCAAGAGGGATGGGCGCGGCGCCCGCAAGGCGATGCGCGCGGCGATATAGGCGAACAGCACAGTGATGAAAAACACCGCATTCATGCGCATCAGGAGAGCGAGCAATGAAAAGGCTGCGAGCAGGCCCAGATACAATCGAAAGCGCGGGCCCGCCGGGGCGTTCGCGTCGAGCGCGCGCGCGGCGGCAATGGCGCAGACCAGAAACGCCCACATCAAGATGTCTTTCCAGATGACGCCTGCGATGCCGGAAACCGGAGGATAAAACATCAACAGCGACAGAAGGAGAGCGCCGGCATAAGGAGCGCTTGCGGACAAGCCGGCGCGCCATACGCCCCAGATCCCCGCCCACAGGATTGCCGATTGAAGAAGAAGCAGCCCCGCCGGGCCGGGAATGAGCCTGTCCAGTCCGCCCCAGAGGGCCGTCATGAAAGGCGAATGCCAGTCGCCAATATCGTTGCGGCGCGCTTCGAGCAGCTGGTGCGCGGAATCGTTGCTCATGAAGCCGGGAAAAAACACCAGCACATAAACGAGGAAGCCGAGCAGGAAGAGCGCCGCCGCCACGGCGCCGGCCCTTTTTCCCGGCGCGAAGAAAGCAAAGCGTGTCATTGCGCGTTCTTCATCCGGAAGACCAGCAGTCTCGCGCCGCCATAATTGACGATAAGGCCGACGGCGGAGCCGACCGCGAGCGCTTTCAGCGCGTTTCCGGCTGTCGGCTCCATGAAGGACAGCGTCGCGGCGTAGAAGATGTAGTTCACCAGCGCGCCGACAAGCTGCACGATGAAATAGCCGAGATATTGCCGGTGAGCGCTGCCGCCATTGCCATGAGCGGCGAAGGTCCAGACCCGGTTGAAGAACCAGGTCACCGTCACCGCGGCGGGGAAGGAGGCGAAACGCGCGAGAAAGGGATCAAAGCCGGCTTTGACGAGGGCGTATAAGACGCCGCCGTCAGTCACAAAACCGACGGCGCCGACAATGCAAAAGCGCAGGAACTGAACGCGCTCTTTTGTAAGAAGGGCTTTCATGAAGTGGGCGTTGGCTCGCGCATGCGGGGGCTGCGTGCGCCAAGCGCCGCGCTTTGCGCCTCAAGGCTTGGCTGGCTCAGATAGAAGAGCCGTTTGATTTCGCGCCGGCCGAGCGTGACCGTGTCGAGAATGAGCCCGCAGACAAGCGACAGGAGCGCGACCACGACCATCGCCGAAACGAGAATGACCGTCGGGAAGCGCGGGACCAGCCCGGTCTGAAAATATTCGACCGCGATCGGATAGGTCAGCACCGCCGAAATCAGCAACAACACGCCGGTGATCGCGGAGAAGAACGCAATGGGGCGTTCCTCTTTCACGAGCGTCGATATGGTCGTCATGATGCGCACGCCGTCGCGGATGGTGTTGAGCTTGCTGGTCGAGCCCGGCAGGCGCTCCGCGTAATCCGTGTCGATCTCGGTGATCGGCATGCGCAGCTCGAGCGCGTGCACGGTCAGTTCGGTTTCGATTTCAAAGCCGCGCGAAAGCGCCGGAAAGCTTTTCACGAAGCGTTTTGAAAATGCTCTGTAGCCGGAAAGCATGTCGCGGATGCGTTCTCCGAAAATCGTCGCAACAAGCCCGGTCAGCAGTTTGTTGCCGAAACGGTGGCCGGGGCGATAGGCGGCGTCCGCGCTTTCGATCCGGCGGGCGTTCACCATGTCGAGCGACTGCATGACCAGTGTTTCCACGAGTTTCGGGGCCGCCTTGGCCTCATAGGTGTGGTCGCCGTCCACCAGCACGTAAACATCCGCGTCGATATCGCTGAACATGCGCCTGACGACATTGCCTTTGCCCTGTTGCGGTTCGGTGTTGACGATGGCGCCCGCGGCCGCGGCGACTTCCCTGGTGTTATCGGTGGAATTGTTGTCGTAAACGTAAATCCGCGCGCCCGGCAGGTGGGTGCGGAAATCGTTAACGACCTTGCCGATGGCGAGCTCCTCATTATAGCAGGGAATGAGGACGGCGATCGAAATGGAGTTCAGGTCAAACGAAGAGGTCATGTGACTTACAGGAGCTGCGCGCGGGCGACGGAGGGCGGGCGTCCCTTGTCGCTAAAACGCCGTGACTGGTCTCAACTGCGTCGTAAGAAAGTCCCTTTTGGCTTGTCCGCACGCGCTAATGGCGCCAAAAACAGGCAAAAGCGCCCGATTCGCCGTCGTTTGACGGTCAGGGTATTATTGATAAAGACTCTAACGCGGGCGATCAGCCAAAGCAAAACGAAAATAGAACGGCATGAAAAATAGCACGTTAATCTTGCTTTCCGTGGTTGTATTCATGACAGGCTGCTCTCCGTCCGGAAGCAATGGCGAGCGCACTCAGGACGTGAGCCAGGAGGCCGAGGCGGCGCCGCAAGAGGACGTGAATATCGATGTCTGGCTGGAGCGCATGGAGGTCGGCAGCCGGGAGCTGTACTCCGCACGCGACGCCGTGGTCGCGGCGCTCGGCCTTGAAGAAGGCGACGTGGTCGCGGATATCGGCGCCGGCACGGGACTTTACACGCTGCTGTTCGCCGAAGCGGTGGGCGGGACCGGCCGGATCTATGCGGAAGATATCGAGCCGCGTTTTCTCGACCTCATCAATCGCCGGGCGGAGGATTCCGGTTTCGGCAACATCACCGCAGTGCTCGGGCGCGAAGATGATGTCACGCTGCCCGATAACGCCATGGACCTGGTCTTCATCGCGGACACCTATCACTATTTCAGCGACCGCGAGGGGGTGATGAAATCCGTCTATCGCGCCCTGAAGCCCGGCGGATCGCTGATCCTCATCGATTACGATCTGAAGCCCGGCGAAGAACGCCCTTCCGAAAAGTCCCATGTCCGGTTCGGCCGCGCCGGGGTGATTTCCGAGATCGAATATATCGGGTTCGCCTTCGCCGAAGAGCAGGCGGTCGCCGGGCTCGAAGAAAACTATTTCCTGCGTTTCGTGAAAGCAGATGACTGACGGCGAAAACGCCCATCATGCGCGTAAGGGCCTGAACCGGCTATTATTCTGGCTTTATGAGGGGCGCGGAACCGCGCCGTTCTGTTTCCGCTGGGCGTTGTTGATCTTCGACCTTCTGACGATCAGCTATTTTCTCTGGGCGCCGTTCGACGAGCGCGGGAAAACCCATGGGGCTATCGACTTCACCATCGGCGCCGTCATCGCGCTGGACCTGATCGCGCGGTTTTACATCGCCCGGCACAAGCACCGGTTTGTTCTCAACTGGCTCAACTGGGCCGACCTGGTGGTGGTCGTCACCATGTTCGCACCGCTGCTCGTGTCGAATTTCGCTTTTCTGCGGATCCTGCGCGCCGTGCGGGCGGTGCGCGCGTTCACTTTTGTCAAACGCGTCAAACTGCTGACGCCGTTTTTTCAGCGTCATGAACGGGTGATCGACAAGGTCGTCAATCTCATTGTTTTCGTGTTCATCATGGCGGCGCTGGTTTACGCAACGCAGGTCGGCGTCAATCCGGGCGTCCACTCCTATATCGATGCGCTCTACTTCACCATGACGACCCTGACGACCACCGGCTATGGCGATATTCTGATGCAGGGCAAGGCGGGCAAGCTCCTTTCCATCGTCATTATGGGGCTTGGCCTGACGCTGTTCCTGCAACTCCTGCGCGCGATCATCGAGCCCGACCACAAGATCGATCATGAATGTCCCGATTGCGGGCTGAGCCGCCATGACCGGGACGCCGTGCATTGCCGCCATTGCGGGCGCGTCCTGCATATCGAAACCGAAGGGTTTAGTTGACCCAACGAAAAACCCCGCAGCGCCTGGGCGCGATGCGGGGTTGAGAGACGGCGCCCGGCCGCAAGGCCGGGCGTTTTTTGTGCGATTACACGCTCGCGGCTTCGGGCAGCAGCGCGCAGAAGCGCTCGACGTCTTCGAGTTTGCCCATGGAGACGCGCGACCAGTCCGAATAGTCCATATATTGACCGCGGATCAGGACGTTTTTCGCCGCAAGCGCTTGTTGAAGCTCGTTCGCGGGTTTGCCGGACTTGAAATAAACGAAGTTCGTCTGGGAGGGCAGGGCCTCCATGCCGAGCTCCTTGGTTTTTGTCAGGATCATGTCACGGGCTTCCACAATCTTGGATTTGGAGAAGTCCAGGAATTTTTGATCGTTATAGGCGCCGATGGCCGAGGCGAGGCCGGTGCCGGCGATCCAGGACATGGCGGCGCCGCGGATTTTCTCGGCGGTTTCTTCCGACGAGATGGTGTAGCCGACGCGAAGCCCGGCCATGCCGTAGATCTTAGAGAAGGTGCGCGAGACGATGACGTCATGGCCTTTCTTGACGAGATCCATGCAGGTGTTGCCGTCCGGATCGTCGGCGAGCTCCATATAGGCTTCGTCGACGAGAACCGTGGTTTTCTTCGCCATGTTCTTGACGGCGGTCTTGAAGGTTTTCGAGTCGGAGACGAGGCCGGTGGGGTTGTTCGGGTTGCAGAGCTGCACGAGGCCGGTTTCTTCCGTCACCGCCGCTTCGATGCCTTCCAGGTCGACGCTCATATCGTCCTTGAGCGGCACGCGTGAAATCTCGGCCATGCCGAGACGCGTCGCGTAAAGCGCGGTCGTGTCCCAGAAGAGGCGCGGCGCGACGATCGGCCCCTTGGGGCCGTAAAGGACGGCGATGGCGGAAAGCGCTTCGCCCGAGCCGGTGGTGATGACGATCTGTTTGGGGTCGACGCCGTGACGGTCGGCGATCATCTCGGCGAGCACCACATTGGCCTGTCCGGGATAGTAAGCGCCTTTCTTGCCCGCATAGTCGACCATTTTCAGCGCCGATTCTGACGGCCCGTAGGGGTTTTCGTTGCGCGCGAGAAGCGCCACGCCGTCATCCGGGCCGAGCAGGGCGTGTTCATGGGCCAGCACTTCCGGCGGGAAAGCCGCTTCTTCCGCTTTCGGGGCGGCTGCCTTTGCGGCCGTGCCGGCGAGCGAGGCCCCGACGGCGCCGGTCAGCATCAGGCGTCTTGAAATTTGAAAGGTCATGAGCGGATCTCCATTGCTTTGAATTGGTTATTCGGTGACGGAAGTTGGCTGTTTCATGCTCAGCTTACGAATGACATGAACATCGAGGTTCGCAGAGCCAATGCAGGCGCGCGCCGCACGGGCTGCGTCGCGAATAAGGAAAGAAAGACTGGATTCAGGCGTCACATCTCGCCCTGTATGGCTACAGGTCCCCGTCTTTAGTTGCGGCGCGGCGTTTCCAACCCTGAATTGTTATTGGCTTTTTTAAAGCTTAACGCAGAGTCGCCGGCTTTGCACCCGTTTTGTGCGCTCTTGCCGCGAAAGCGGCGCCGAATGTTGTTTTGGCTGCAACAGGTCCAGTCCGTCCGCACCCTGACGGGAATCGTCTTCGGCTCTATGGCGCTGCTGTTTCAGGAGGGGCGCAAAGGGCAAGGACGCAAGCGCGCGCAGAAAACGGCGACATTAGGGGCCGGACCAAGCTTGTGCTTGGAATAATGCTCTATTTGACCTTGGGGGTGAGGAGGCGCGGCGACTGCTCACCACGCAATAGGCAGGCGCTTCCTAATTCGTCATGATGCGGCGATTTGCGCCGGCAAGTCGTTCAGCACCAAAAACGTTCCTGTCTTTTCGCGCGGCGGACCCTTGGCCGCCGCACCGACCCCTTGTGAAAACCGCCCCCGGCGCCGCAGCTGATTCTCTGTTTCCTCGGGAGGGCGCGCATCCATGGCCGGCGTTCCGGCGCCCGGCACGGGGCGCGAAGGGGGAGATTGAGCGGAAAATAACAGGCGCGTGCAGATTATGTGCGCGCCCTTGGACATATTCGTTTGCATTTTCGTTGGCGCCCGCTCCGGAAGCGTCTGTCCGCCGCATGGAAGGCGGCGACCTTGCATATGAAAATTTCCTGCTGTAATTTTTCAGGAGCGGTCGTTCCATAATAAAAAGCGCCGCGCTCCCTAGGAAGGAAATGTCTGCATACTGACGCGCAGCTTCGTTGTGCGGGCTCTATTGCCTGTGGATCGTCCATGTCGCCGGGGCGTTTCACAGGATGCGGAACAGATATGTACGGATTAACACTGCGGATCAGCGTCTGCCGGCATTGCCCATCACAGGGGCGGTTTCGTCTGGCGGCGCATGAGCGCGCTTGGGATCATCACTGATGCTTGCTGCGATCGACTGGGCTGAATTCCTTCCAACCTTGCTCGCCATGCTGGCGGCCGGCCTGTTCGCCGGGTTCGCCGCCGGGATTTTCGGGATCGGCGGCGGCTTTGTCGTGGTGCCGGCGCTTTATGCGATTTTCACCGTCCTCGGCGGCGATCCGTCGGTGACGACCCATGTGGCGATCGGCACGTCGCTCGGCACCATCATCGTCACCTCGCTGCGTTCGGTGCAGGCCCATGCAAAACGCGGCGCGGTCGATTTCGAGGTCCTCAAGACCTGGGCGCCGTGGATCGTGCTCGGGGTGCTGCTCGGGCTTGTGCTGGCGAAGTCCGTCGACGGCAAATCGCTGACCCTGATCTTCGCCATCGGCGTCTTCATCATGGGCCTTTACATGATGTTCGGCAAAGCCGGCGCCATCAAGGTTTCCGACACCATGCCGACCGGCTGGCTGCGCGCGGCGCTCGCGACGTTCGTGGGCTCCTTCGCCTCGCTCATGGGGATCGGCGGCGGCACTTTCGCCATTCTGGTGATGACGCTGTTCGGCAAGTCGATCCACAGCGCCATCGCGACCGCCGCCGGGTTCGGTTTCATCATCGCCATTCCGGGCGCCATCGGCTTCATGATCATTGGCCAGGGCGTTGAAGGACTGCCCCCGGGTTCCGTCGGCTATGTGAACATCATCGGGCTTGTCGCTATTACGGCGATGACGGCGCTGACCGCGCCGGCGGGCGCCTTCGTCGCGCACAAGATGAACCCGGCGCTCCTGAAGCGGGTCTTCGCCACCTATCTTCTGTTTACGACAGGTGTGATGTTCGTTGACGCCTACAATGCGCGCATGTCCGCGCCGTCCCAGGAGACGCCCTATCTTGCGGAGGCCGCGACCCTGGAGCATTTCGAGAGCGCCGTTTCCGAACGCAATTACCGGGCGCTGTCCGGCGCGCCCCCCGAAGAGGGGCTGTCTTATTACGGACCGCCGCAGGACCACGCTGATAATGGCGGCGCATTGGACTAGCGAAAGGCGTGCGGTCTGGGGAGCGGTCGCGCTGAAGGCAAAACAAAAAGAGGGGCGTAAGAATGAGTAGTAAGGAGCCGATCGCTTCAGGGCCGACCCGGCGGCGCTTTGTCGGCGCGGCGGCGCTCGCCGCCCTCTCGCCGGCGATGGCGCCGAGTGTGGCGCGCGGGGCGCAGCCTGAAACGGTCACCCAGCAGACCGGCGAGCCCGCTGATCACGCCGTTCCCGGCTTCGGTCCGGCGCCGGGCGTCGCCTTGCTGTCGCGCAATGAAAATCCTTACGGCCCGAGTGAAAAGGCGGTCGCCGCCGGCTGTTCCGCAACGGCGCAGGGCGCGTTCTACGCCGACCGCTCGCTTCTTTATCTTGTGGACATGATTGCGGAAAAGAACCGCATTCCGCGCGATTTCATCTCCATCAGCGCCGGCTCGGGCGAGGGGCTTTGCGCGGCGGCGCAGTCCTGGACGCGCGACGGCGGGGCCATCGCGGCGCCCTCGCTGTTCTGGGACACGACCGTGCGCTATGCGGAGCGTCAGGGCGCGAAGCTCGTCACCGCGCCCATGAAGAGCGATCTCAGCATCGATCTCAACGCGCTGGAAAAAATCGTCACGAACAATGTCAGCCTGGTGCACATCACCAACCCCAACAATCCCACCGGCATGCTGCTCGACCCGGAGGAGCTCAGAGCCTTCATTCTCAAGGTCGAGGGGCGCGCGACGGTGCTCATCGACGAGGCCTATAACGAGCTGACCGCCGATCCCGACGGCTCTTCGATGATCGATCTCGTGCGCGAGGGCAAGAACGTCATCGTTTCGCGCACCTTCTCGAAGATTTACGGCATGGCGGGCTTGCGCGTCGGCTATCTGATGGCGCGCACCGACCTGACCGCGCGCATCCGCAGCAACATCATGTCCTGGATCAGCGGGCCGGGGCTCGCCGCCGCGATCGCCAGCTATGACGACGAGGCTTTCCTCGCCGACTCGAAATCCCAGATTATTGAAGGCCGCGAAATGGTCGTGGATGCGGCGCAATCGCTCGGCCTCAGAACGCTGCCCTCGCAGACCAATTTCGTCTTCGTTGACGTCAAGAACGACGCCAACGCCTTCCGCGACGAGATGCGGCGTCGCGACATTCACATTCGCGGCGCCTATCACGGGCTGCCGAGCTGGTCGCGCGTTTCCATGGGCCGGCTGGACGATCTGAAACGCTATGTCGCCGCCATGCCGGCGGCGCTCGGCGGCTGATTTAAGCGCGCGGCGAGGCCCGTGCGTTTGCATGAGTGAAACTCTTGCGCCTCGTGTGGCGGACCCTGCCGTTCACCCTGCTTTTTCAATGATCCTGATACGGAATATACTCTTGTATAAAGAGAGCGCTTGTCTGTACGCCGGAGAAAGCATGCACGAGAATGGCCGCTCCGGGCGCGGCTTTGATATTTTTTGCTCTTTCGTCTGGAGTCGGCATTTCCAATGTGCGCAACAAGACATAAGAGCGGGGCGGTCGTGTGACAAAGGCGCCACCGTCTCATGAAAATCAAAAAACCTTCAAAAAACTGTTGCAGTGCAAAATGTTTTGTAGTCACCTGTAATCACTGCCGTATGCGGATCAAATGATCCGTATGGGACTATATATAAACGGCGCTGCATCCGCACCGGGGGACGGCGGTTGCAGATCCGGCATAAGACGGCCAATGCGCGGCAGCGCATATGGCGGTTTCTTGGGAGGCGACGCCCGCGGTTTTAAAACAAAAGCTCAGCGGGGGCTCGCATGACAAAAACGTTCACGACATTGAAATCCTATATGGCTGCTTCGGCTTGCCTGGCGGCCATGTGCGCCGTTCAGCCGGCTATGGCGCAAGACGAAGCGGCGGCAAGCGACGATGAAGTCGTCGTCACCGGCGTGCGCGGTCTGCCGCGCTCGGTTCAGGACTCGCCGGTCCCGATCGACGTCTTCAACGAAGGCGATCTGGAGGGCGTTTCCTACACTGACGCCAACGACATTCTGCAAACGCTGGTGCCGTCCTACACCCTGTCCCGTCAGCCGATCAGCGACGGCTCCACCTTCATCCGGCCGGCGTCGCTGCGCGGCCTGCCCACGGACAAAACCCTGGTTCTCGTCAACTCCAAACGCCGTCACCGCGCCGCGCTGGTTTCGATCGGCGGGTCCGGCACGCAAGGCCCCGACATCGCCACCATCCCGGCTGTCGCGCTGAAAAGCGTCGAAGTCCTGCGCGACGGCGCCGCCGCGCAATACGGCTCTGACGCCATCGCGGGCGTCATCAACTTCATCCTCAAAGATTCCGCGGACGGGATCACCCTAACCGCCCAGACCGGCCAGTATTACGAAGGCGACGGTTTCGAATATATCTTAGCGGGCAATGCCGGCTTCGGGCTCGGCGCGGACGGTTTCGTCAACATCTCGCTGGAATATTCCCATTCCGACCAGACCTTCCGCAACGAACAATATTGCGAGTCCTGGTTTTGCGTTCCGACTTATGCGGCCGCCAATCCGGACTTTGCGGCGGGCGTTGAAGACGCCTCGCTGGCGGACGGCGATGTGGTGCAGCCCTGGGGCCGCCCGAACGCCGAAGCGTTCCGGTCCTTCGTCAATCTCGGCTACACCTTCTCCGACGCGCTCGAATTCTACGCCTTCGGCAACTATTCCGACAGCACTTCGGACGGCAACTTCTTCTATCGCTATCCCGGCAACGGCACGATCGAGGATATCCGGCTCGAAGATGGCTCGGTCTACAACTTCCTCGAAATCTATCCGGGCGGTTTCACGCCGCAATTCCACGGCGACGTCATCGACTGGTCCGCGGCCGGCGGTTTCCGCGGCGATCTCGGCGGCGGCTTCAGCTACGACATCTCGGGCCGTCACGGCACCAGCAAGATCGAGTATTTCATCGAAAACACGGTGAACCCGTCGCTTGGCGACGCAACGCCGACAGAGTTCTATCCGGGCGATCTCATCAACTCGGAAACCCAGTTCCAGGTGGATCTGGTGCAGGTCGTCGATTTCGACATGTTCGCCGGCCCGCTGACCATCGGTTTCGGCGGCACTTACATGAAAGAGAGCTATGAGCTGGTCGAAGGCGATCCCGCCTCTTACGCCGACGGTCCTTACGCGCTCGAAGATCCGTGGGGTTTCTGCGACGGCATGACGGGGCCGACGGCGGCCGGCGCCGGCATCGCCGATCTTGACTGTACGGACCCGGATGATCCGGTCTTTACGGTGATCGGCGTCGGCTCGAACGGCTTCCCGGGCTACTCGCCCGAATTCTCCGGCAAGTACAAGCGCAACAGCCACGGCGTTTACGTGGATGTCACCACCGATGTGACAGAAAGCCTGTTCTTCGAAGCGGCCGCCCGCTACGAGAACTATTCGGACTTCGACAGCCAGCTCGTCTATAAATTCGCGACGCGCTATGAGCTGATCGAAGGGCTGGCGGTGCGCGGCTCCTACGGCACCGGCTTCCGCGCGCCGACGCCGGGCCAGCAGGGCACGACCAACGTGTCGACGCGCCTGCCCAACGGCTTCCCGGTTGCGACCGGTCTGTTCCCGGCGGGCGGGGTCGTCGCCCAGGCGCTCGGCGCCGAGCCGCTTCGGCCGGAAACGTCGAAAAACATTACGGCGGGCGTCACGGCGGCGTTCGCCGGCATTGATCTTTCCATCGACTTCTACCGCATCGCGCTGGAAGACCGCGTCAACGCCATCTCGACGCAGGATGTGTCGACCGATCCGATGGCGGGCGTAGCCTATGACAACTATGTTGCGCTCGCCGGCGCTGGCGTTGTCGGGGCCGAATCCATCGGCGGCGTGTTCTACTTCCAGAACGCCTTCGACACGGTCACCAAGGGCGTCGACATCGTCGCCACGACCGATTTCGATTTCGGCGCCGCCGGGTCGACCTCTTTGTCTCTTGCCGCAAACTATAACGAGACAGAGTTCGACGGCCCCGTCGACGCGCTGTTCAATGTCGAGGAACAGTTCGACCTTCTGAACGGCGATCCCAACTGGCGCGGCGTTTTCACCGCGATCCACAATATCGGCGGCTTCACCGGCCTCGCGCGGGTCAGCTATTATGGTTCCTATTCGAATTCCGATGGATCGCCGATTACGGTTGTCCAGGACTTCGGCTCGGAATTCCTTCTGGATCTGGAGGCCAGCTACACCTTCCTCGATCACTACAAGATCGCCATCGGCGCCCGGAACATTCTGGATAACTATCCGGACCCGGGCATGATCGGCGAGACCTGCTGCGGGCGCATCTACCGCTCCGACTCCATCGTCGACTGGCAGGGCGGCTATTACTACGGTCGGGTGGAAGTTTCCTTCTAAAGCTCGATGCAGTGAGTGCGGGAAAGGGCGAGGCCGGAAACGGCTTCGCCTTTTTCTTTGCTGCGACGCCCGAGAGAAGGATGCCCGAGAGAAGAAAGAGATGGCGTCCCCGACAGGATTCGAACCTGTGGCCCCCAGATTAGGAATCTGGTGCTCTATCCTGCTGAGCTACGGGGACAGCCGGGCGAGCCTAGCCGTTTTCGCGCTGCGGCAAAACCGGATCGCGCCGCCGGACCCGCCTTAATTTCCCGAAATTGTCGCTGAATCGTTTTGCTTTAGTTGATTAACCGCCATAATTGCGGGCGAAAATCAGCGTCCTCGGAGCCGGAATCGCCGGCCGGGCAGGAGGCGGGCGTTAGGCGGGAGACGATATGTTTGCGCGCAGACAAGGTGTGTTGGCGGCGGGGGGGCTTCTGGCGGCCTTCGCCTTGGGGATTTTGCTGGGCCGGACCATCGCCCCCGATTCGGGCTCGCGCGAGGCGCCCAACGGCCAGCCCGTGGTCTCCGCCGAAACCAAGGGACAAACGCCGCGCCGCCCGTTCCAGGAGCGTCGGGACGAAAACGCCGAGCGGCCCGAAGAAGATGTCATCAAGGACTTCGCCTATCGCCGGCTGCGCCTCGACACCGGGACGGAGACGCCCAAAGCCTGCCTCCAGTTCACCCGCGAGCTCGATGATGGCGGCGAGGTCAATTACGGCGATTTCGTTCGGGTGACGCCCGCGGACGGCGCCGCGATCGAGGTCGACGGAACCTCGCTCTGCCTCTCCGGCCTTCAGTTCGACAAGGATTACACGGTGCGCCTGCGCGCCGGTCTGCCTTCTGCCAAAGGAGAGCGCCTCGAGCGCGCGGCCGAAGTGACGGTCGCGTTCGGCGACAAGCCGTCCTATGCGGGCTTCGCCGGGGACGGGGTGATCCTGCCGCGCCTCGAAGCGGACGGCATCGGCATCGAGACCGTCAATGTCGAAAAAGTCGAGGTCACGGTCTATCGCGTTTCCGACCGTTCGCTGGCGCGCAAGAATATCGTCGCTGGCGAGGCGAACAGCGAGGGCCAGTATTCCTATGTCTGGGATCAGGAAGACGGCCAGGATGTGGGCGTCGAGGTCTTCAAGGGCGAGCTGGCGACCCCGGCCGAGCGCAATGAGACGGCGACCACGGTGTTTTCCCTCGGTGCGGCGCTGGGGGAGTTGCAGCCCGGCGCCTATTTTATCCGGCTGAAAGACGTCTCGCCTGGCGCGGACGATAATCGCGCGGCGTCGGCCTGGCGCTGGATCGTTTTCACCGACATGGCGCTGACGACCTATTCCGGCGCCGACGGCGTCGACGTTTTCGTGCGCTCGATCTCGACGGCGCGGGCCATGGCCGGCGTCGAGCTGACCCTGATCGCCGCCAATAACGATATTCTCGCGACCGCCATCACCAATGCGGACGGGCGCGCGCGTTTCGAGGAGGAAGCCGTCAATGGCGATTACCCCTTAACGCCGCGCATGCTCATGGCTTACGGGCCGCAGGAGGACTACGCCGCGCTCGATCTCACGCGGGCGCCGCTCGATCTGTCCGACCGCGATGTGGGCGGGCGTTCGGCCCCGTCAAAGGTCGACGCCTTCGTCTATCTCGACCGCGGCATCTACCGGCCCGGCGAGACGGTGCATGTGACCGGGCTCGTCCGCAACGATGCCGGCCGCGCCGTCGAGGACCGGCCGCTGACCGTCACGGTCTATCGCCCCAACGGCACCGAGGCCGACCAGCGCCGCATCGACGCGCTTCAGATTGGCGGGTTTTCCTTTTCCTACGACGTGCCTGCATCCGCTGCGCGCGGCATGTGGCGCATTTCGGTCGAGGCGGACGGCATCGACAACGCCGTTGGCGGCGAAAGTTTTTCCGTCGAGGATTTCGTGCCGCAGCGCCTCGAGGTGACGCTCGAGGGCGATGAGGACACCCCGATCCGCCCCGGCGAAACGCGCGAACTTTCCGTCGACAGCCGATTTCTTTACGGCGCCCCGGCGTCGGGCCTCGCGGTGGAGGCGGAAGCGCGCCTTCGCCTCGATCCCAATCCGTTTCCGGATTTTTCCGCCTATCGCTTCGGGCCGGTGAACGGGCGTTTCGACGAGCGTTTTCTGAAACTCCCCAACACGACCACCGACGCCGACGGCAAGGCCAGTATCGCGGTCAACGCCGATTCGGCGCCGACAAATTACGGCGCGCCCATGCGCGCGGACGTCGTGGTCGGCGTCGTCGAGCCGGGCGGGCGCGTGGTGCGCGAATCGGCGCGCATCCCCGTGCGCCCCGAGGATAATTATGTGGGTTTGAAGCTCGCCAACGATTCCGGCAGCTTTGGCCAGGACGAGGAAGTCGCCATCGACGCGGTGCTGCTCGGCTGGGACGGCCAGCCGGCGGAAGGCGAGCTCGAATGGCGTCTTGTGGAAGAGGATTACTGGTTCGACTGGTATCGCGAGGGCGGCCAGTGGCGCTGGCGCCGGTCCTATCGCGACGTCCTTGTCACGGAAGGGCGCGGCGCGACCGGCCCTGAAAGCTTCGCCAAGCTCGTCAATCAGCGCGTCGATCCCGGCACCTATCGCCTGACCGTCTCCCAGGCGGGCGGCAAGGCGAAAAGCGACATCCGCTTTTATGTGGGCTGGCGCTCTTACGCAGCGGGCGCCGATTCGCCGGACCAGGCGGCGATCACGCTCCAGAACGACAAGGTGACGCCGGGTTCGCGCGCACGGTTCTTCTTGAACCCGCCCTATGAAGGCGAGGCGACGGTGGTGATCGCCACGGACAAGGTGCATCTCGTCCAGCGCATGAAAGTCGGCGCCGACGGGCGCGAGATTATCGTCAACACCGATCCGAGCTGGGGCGCAGGCTTTTACGTCATGGCGACCGTGGTGACGCCGCGCGATCCGGGCGAGCGGCCGGTGCCGCGCCGCGCCATGGCGGTGACCCATGTCCCATTCGACATGTCGGCGAGAAAACTGGACGTCGCCATCGACGACCCGGAAGTGTTTCGCCCGCGCCAGCAGCTCGACCTCCCCGTGACGGTGTCGAACGCCGCGCCGGGATCGACCGTGATGATGACCGTCGCGGCGGTGGACGAGGGGATCTTGCGCCTCACGAAATTCGCGTCGCCCGATCCGGTGGAGTATTATTACGGCAAGAAGCGTCTCGGCGTTGACGTGCGTGACGATTACGGCCGCATCCTCCACGCCAATCTCGGCGCGGCCGCGCGCTTCGGCGGCGACCAGCTCGGCGGCGAAGGCCTCACCGTGGTGCCGACGAAATCGGTTGCGCTCTTTACCGGCCCCGTCCAACTCGACAGCGCAGGCAAGGCGACGGTGCCCATTGAGGTGCCGGACTTCAACGGCGAGTTGCGCCTGATGGCCGTCGCCTGGTCGAAGGACAAGCTCGGCGCCGCCTCCGAACCCCTGACCGTGCGCGATGCGGTGCCGGCGGAGCTCGCTTTGCCGCGCTTTCTCGCGCCCGGCGACACGGCGACTGCGACGCTCCTTATCGACAATGTCGACGGCGAGGCGGGCGACTATAAGGTCTCGCTGACGGGCGCGGGGCCGGTCCAGCTTACGACGGACCAGACCTTCACCCTCGCGCAAGGGCAAAAGGAAACCCAGACCTTCTCGTTCGAGACCGGCGAAGTCGGCATCGGCGCCGTCAATCTCGCCGTTGAAGGGCCCGGCGGCTTTTCTGTCTCGCGCTCCTATCCGATCCAGTCGAGGACGCCTTATTTCCCGGTGACCGAAGTCAGGACCGCCGCGCTCGAACCCGGCGAGACCTTCCAGCTCACCGACGCGGTGACCGAGCCTTATGTGGACGGCTCGGCGGACGTCACGGTCGCATTCTCGCGCCTCGACGGCATCGAGCCGGGACCGCTCTTGGATGCGCTCTACCGCTACCCCTATGGCTGCTCGGAACAGCTCACGAGTTCGGCGATGCCGCTCCTCTTTGTCGATGTTCTCGGCGGGGAAATCGGCAAGGGGCCGGAGCGCTCCGTGCGCCCGCGCGTCCAGAAGGCGGTGAACGAGCTTTTGAACCGCCAGTCTCCCGACGGCGCCTTCGGGCTCTGGCGCGTCGGCGACCGCTGGGCCTCGCCCTGGCTCGGCGCCTATGTCACCGACTTCCTCTATCGCGCCAAGGCGGAAGGCTATGGCGTGCCGCAGGCGGCGCTCGACCGCGCCTATTCATCGCTTGCCGACATCGCCCGCGTCGACCGCTGGTATCTCGCGAGCTACCAGACGAATGTCCCCGAATATCAGGGCAACAACGACACGCGCGAGTTCCTGCGCCGTCGCTCGGCTGCCTATGCGCTTTACGTGCTGGCGCGCGCGGGGAGAGCGGACTTGTCCGACCTTCGCTATTTCCACGACGCGTTGCTCGACGAGACGCCGAGCCCCCTGGCTCGCGCGCAGATCGGCGCGGCGCTTGCGATGATGGGCGACCGGGCCCGCGCCGAAAGCGCTTTCGACAAGGCGATGGCGGCGACAGGCTGGAGCAATCGCGGCGATTATTACCAGAGCGCCCTGCGGGATGTGGCGGGCCTCGTGGCGCTGGCGGTGGAAACCGGCGAGAACGACCGCACCGAAGACCTCGTCGCGCAGCTCGAAACCTACATGAAAGACCCGAAGGCCATGCACACGCAGGAGAAAGCCTTCACGCTCCTTGCGGCGCAGGCGCTGCTTCGCACCGCCGACGCGGTGGAGCTGTCGGTGAACGGCGAAAGCCTCGAAGACCTGCCGCCCGCGCCGTCGTTTTCGCCTCAACTCGCGGAGATCGAAGACGGCGTTTCCTACCGCAATGACGGGGAGGGGCAGATCTTCCGCTCCCTGACGGTTACGGGCTCGCCGTCTTCAGCGCCGGCTGCGGTCTCGCAGGGCTTCACGCTGACCAAGCGCATCGCCACGCGCGACGGCCGTCCGGCGGATCTATCGACGGCGCGCCAGAACGACCGCTTCGTCGTCGTGATCAGCGGCGCGGCGACGGACCAGCGTTTGCATCCGGCGGTGATCGCCGATCTTCTGCCCGCGGGCCTCGAGATCGAGACCGTCCTCAACCCGAGCGACGCCGGCGGGCGCAATCATAACGGCCCCTATAAATGGATCGGCGAGCTTTCCTATCCGAAAGTCGCCGAGGCGCGCGACGACCGTTTCGTCGCCGCCGTCGACGTCAATGGCGGCAACCGCTTCACGCTCGCCTATGTGGTGCGGGCCGTGACGCCGGGCGAGTTCGTGATGCCGGGCGCGGTGATCGAGGACATGTACCGGCCGGGCGACTTCGCGCGCACCGAGACCGGCTCGGTCTCCATCGCCGCGGCGGAGTAACCAGTGTTGCCCCGTCTCCTTCTTTTCCTCCCCCATTTATGGGGGAGGTGTCCGCGCAGCGGACGGAGGGGGTTGGGCCAAGATCACGACACCCCCTCCGTCGCCTTTGGCGACACCTCCCCCGCAAGCGGGGGAGGAAGGCGGCTATTTCGGCGATTTTCGCTCGTTGCTCTTGCCTTCGTTATTGCTACCGCCACTCTCGATCTTCTCTTTCCGCCGCCGCTAAATCGCGCGGAAAATCTTTCGCCCTTAGTGACGGACCGCAACGGCGAATGGCTGCACGCTTTCGCGACGCCGGAAGGGCGCTGGCGCTTCAGGGCTGATCTCGAGACCATCGATCCGTCTTTTGTCGAACGCGTCATCGCGGTGGAAGACAAGCGCTTCTACGCCCATCCCGGCGTCGATCCGCTGGCGGTGATGCGCGCCGGATTTTCCTCGGTCGTCTCGGGCGAGATCACCTCGGGCGCCTCGACCATCACCATGCAGACGGCGCGCTTGCTCGAGCCGCGCGAACGCACCCTCGGCGCCAAGCTCGCCGAGATGATCCGCGCCTTGCAGATCGAGCGGCGGCTTTCCAAGAAGGAAATCCTAGAGCTGTATCTCACGCTCGCTCCCTATGGCGGCAATATCGAGGGCGTGCGCGCCGCCTCGCGGCTTTATTTCGACAAGGAGCCGACGCGGCTCACCGACGCGGAACAGGCGCTCTTGATCGCGCTGCCCCAGGCGCCGGAAGCGCGGAGGCCCGACCTCAAACCGGACGCGGCGAAAGCGGCGCGAAAAGAGATTCTGCAAAAACTCGCAGAGGCCGGCGCGCTGGAGGAAAGCCGCGCTGAGGAAGCCGCCGAGGCGCGCCTGCCGTCGGCGCGTCATCCCCTGCCGCGCATGGCCTATCACGCGGCGCGAAATCTTGCCTTCACCGACAAGCCGGGCGTTGTCGCCTCTAGCCTTGATGCGTCCTTGCAGGCGCGCGCGGAAACAATGCTTGCCGATTATGTGCGCGGTTTCGATGACGGCGCCACGGCGGCGCTGATTATCATCGACAATCAAACCCGTGCGGTGCGCGCCAGCGTCGGGTCTTCGGGGCTCGACGCGCAAGGCGGGTGGATCGATCTCACCGCCGCGACGCGCTCGCCGGGCTCGACCTTGAAGCCGTTCATTTACGGGCTCGCCTTCGAGGCGGGCTATGCGTCCGCCGATACGGTGATCGACGACATGCCGCGCGCCTTCGGCGATTACGCGCCGGAAAATTTCGATCATACGTTTCGCGGCGAGGTTCATGTGCGCGAAGCCTTGCAGCATTCCCTGAACGTTCCCGCCGTGCGCGCCCTCGACCGCGTCGGCGCCGCGCGTTTCGCGTCGGTGTTGCGGGCCGCGGGCGTCGATCTCAAAACCCCGGCGCGGGCCGACAAGGCGCCGGGCCTTGCGCTGGCGCTCGGCGGCGCCGGCGTTACGGCGCAGGAAATCGCGGCGCTTTATGCCGGGCTCGGCTCGGACGGGGAAGTCGCGCCGCTGGTCTGGAAAGCCGGAGACGAAAAAACGCCGGAAGACACCTATCGCCTGTTCTCGGCGAAAACCGCCGCGCGCATTTCCTCGATCCTCGCCGGCGCGCCCGCGCTTGAGGGGCGCGCGCCCGCGGACTTGTCGCGCAAGGCGATGCGCGTCGCCTTCAAGACCGGGACCTCTTACGGTTATCGCGACGCCTGGGCGGCGGGTCATGGCGGCGGGTACACGGCCGTCGTCTGGGTCGGGCGCGCGGATGGCGCGCCGCGCCCCGGCGCCACGGGCCGCAAAACCGCCGCGCCCTTGCTGTTCGATGTTTTCGACATGCTGGCCGGCGAGGGCGCGACGCAAGGCGATATCGAGGACCTCGAAGACGAAGCGCCGGCGATTGCGCTCGCCAGGTTCGAGCGCGACCAGGAAGCCGCGCCGCCGCAGATCATTTTTCCGCGTAACGGCGTCGAGATTTATCTGGGCGCCGAGAAGCGCGGCTTTTCCCTTGCGGCGCGGGGCGGCGAGGGCGCGCGGCGCTGGTATGTCAATGGCGAGCCCGTGACGCCCGAGGCGACGAGCGGGCGCGCCGTCTGGCGGCCCGGTCATGCGGGCTTTTACGATGTCACCGTCGTCGACGAAGCGGGGCGCCGCTCGCGCGCCAAGGTGCGCGTTGTCGCCGGGTAAGGGCCCGTTCTTCAGACGGCGCGCCTTCCTTGCAGGCGCGGCGGCGAGTCTTTCCGGCGCGAAGGCGCAGACTTTTATTTCAAACCCGAAGGCGCTGTCGGGCGCCCGTTTCATGAGCGGCGAAGCGGAGTTTCTGCTGGCCGACATTATAGCGCCGCCGCTTTACACCCTCGGCGATGAAACGCCCGCGCATTTCGAGGCGTCGCGCCGCGCCTTGCAGGATTTGCTGAGCGGCGCGCTCGATGTGGAAGACGTGCTGGCGCCGACGCGGTGGGGCGTGCGGCGCGTTGTTGCAAGGCGTTCTGGCGAGGAAGGCACGCTGCAAGACAAATTGATTGCAGCAGGCGCGGCGCGGGTTGAACCACAGACCGAAGATCATGACTTGATCCGCCGGCTTCTGGCGCTGGAAGATGAAGCGCGCCGGGAACGGCGCGGGCTCTGGGCGCTGTCGGCCTATCGCACGTTCAACGCAGACAACGCCTGGGGGGCGGTCGGGGCTTTTCACCTCATCGAGGGAACGGCGCTTCAGGCCGAGCTTCACGGGGCGCGTTTTTACCTCAATTTCGGGGAGGACTTCCGCGAGGATTTCACCGCCAGCGCGGCGAGCCGGCTATACCGGCGCTGGAAGAAAGCAGGCTCCGATTTTGAACCCCTGAAGGGCGCGCGCATCCGAGTGCGCGGGCTCGTCGAGGCGATCAACGGTCCGTCGATCGATCTCGTTCATCCCTTGCAGATTGAGCGGTTGGAGTAGCCGCCGGGCGAAAAAACGGATGTCGATTTTTCGCCCGGCTTGAAGCGCTAGCTTGCGTTGGCCGCCGCGGCGGTGGCGGCGGCGGTTTTTTTCTTCAGAACGCCTTCGAGCTCTTCAATGGCCTTGCCGAGATCGACATTGCGCACGGCGGCGACTTCGCGGGCCATGCGGTCGAGCGCGGCCTCGAAAAGCTGGCGTTCGGAATAGCTCTGTTCCGGCTGGTCTTCGCCGCGATAGAGATCGCGCACCACTTCCGCGACGAGCTTGATGTCGCCGGAATTGATCTTCGCGTCATATTCCTGGGCGCGCCGGCTCCACATGGTGCGTTTGATCCGGGGGCGGCCTTTCAGCGTGCCGATGGCGTCCTTCACCGTCTTGTCGTCGGAGAGGGGACGCATGCCGGCGGCCTTCGCCTTGCCCGTGGGCACGCGCAGCTTCATCTTTTCCTGATCGAAGTCGATCACGAACAACTCGATGGCGACGCCGGCCACCTGCTGCCTTTCGAGATTGGTGATCTTGCCGACGCCATGGGCGGGATAGACGATCTTGTCGTTGACCTTGAAATCCTGCTTGGCCGAGGTCGACGCCTGATTGTTCTCGGACGATTTGGCGTCGGCCTGAGGGGCGTCTTTCGGCGGCGCGGTGCTCGGGGTCGGGATCGAGGCGGCGAGCTGCGTCTTGCGCGGCGCCTGACCGACATTCGCCGGTTTGGGCTTGGGTGCGGGGGCCGCCTTCGCGCCGGCCTTGGTCTTGGCCGCGGCCTTGGCGGGGGCGGCTTTTTTCGCCGCAGTCTTGGCCGTTTTCTTCTCGGCCTTGGGGGCGGCCGGTTTGGCGGCCTTTTTCTCTTTTTTCGGGGCCGGAGCGGCGGCCTTGGCGGCCGTTGTCTTTTTCTTCGGCGCGGCCTTCTTGGCCGATGTTTTCGCGGTCGCTTTCTTCACTGTTTTCCGGGCGGGCGTCGATTTGGCCGCGCTCTTTTTCTTCGCGGGCTTTTTCGTCGCGGTGGTTTTCACTGTCGCTTTCTTTTTCGCAGGGGCTTTCTTGGCCGATGTTTTCGCGGCCGGCGTCTTCTTGGCCGGGGCTTTCTTTTTGGCCGTCTTCTTGGCGGGGGCCTTCTTGGCCGCCGCCTTCTTCTTCGTTGCTTTCGTCGCCATGACTGACCTTGTCCAAACGTGAAGCCGGCGGGGAGCCGGCGGGTCGAGATCGGGAATCGTGCCTGCGGGGCGCGAGAGGCGGTTCATGCCCGGATGCCTGGAAAATCGCTCATCCCAATATGAAGCCAACCGGTTCTTTCTGAGGAAAAGATCGGAAAGCTTAATATTTTCAGGCGGTTAAGTGATTTTTTGAAGGCTCCGGCTCAGCGCTTTCGCTGCAAAACGATCCAAGATTCATCCAGAATATTAGCACAAAACTGCAAGTTGCGCTACGGGCTTGAATGCCCTGGACGGGGCTTCGCGGGCGAAAGGCCTCAGGAGCCTTCGCCCGGCTTTTCGCTGAAATATTTGTCGTATTTTCCCTCTTCCTCGACGCAGTCGTCAGCGCCGGGCAGGGGATCGATCTTCTGGGTGATGTTCGGCCAGGCGGCGGCGAATTTGGTGTTGAGCTCCAGCCACTTGTCCGCGCCCGATTCGGTGTCGGGAATGATCGCCTCGGCCGGGCATTCGGGCTCGCAGACGCCGCAGTCGATGCATTCGTCCGGGTGGATCACCAGCATGTTCTCGCCCTCATAGAAGCAGTCGACAGGGCACACCTCCACGCAGTCGGTGTATTTGCACTTGATGCATGCTTCGGTCACCACATAGGTCATCGGAAGAGAGCTCCTTGCTTCACAGGCTTTTTCGCCCTTCTTACCTGCTCGCGGCAGGGACGCAAGCGAGCTTTCCTGAAAGGCTTCTCATTTTCCCTTGAGAACGCGGCTGCGCGCTGGCCAGGGGGCGGGGCGTTTTACGGTTGAATTTCAGGGGCTTGACCTTGCGGCCCAGGATGGGTCCCGGCGGTCAGCCGCCGAGCCGGCTCGCGACCCGGGCCCGCGCCGCGCCCGATTCCTGGTCGTCCACATAGATCAGGCCGCAGATTTGGCGGATCAGGGTTTCTTCGTAGGGATCGCGCGAGCCGTCCGAGAGGGCGATCTCCCACAGCTCCTCGACGAGCTCTAGCTTTTCCTCACGGGACATCGCCTTGGCGATCTTGGTGAAGCGATGAATGTCCGAGGCGTCTTCCTGTTCCGACTCGGCGCGGTCGCGCAGGGCCGAGGCCTCGGCGTCGGCGAGGCCGAAACGTTTCTTCAGGGCGCCGTCGATGATGGCGCGCTCCGCGTCGCTATAGTCTTCGTCGATGCGCGCGGCCTCGACGAGGAGGGCGGCGAAGGCGAGTTCAAGGCGCGTATCGGCGCTTTCCTGCGGCGCCTCGCTTTTGAACCGGTCGAACAGCTTGTCTAACATCGTCAATCCTTCAATCGTCCGACCGGAGCGCCGCGAGCGCGCGCCGGTCTTTCTTTGTGGGCCGGCCCATGCCTTTTTCGCGGGCGAAAGGCGCGGCGCGCTTTTCCTCTTTCGGGGGCGGCGGCGGGGAACGGTCTTCGTAAAGGCCCTGGGCTTCGCTCGCCGGGCCGCGCCGGGCGCCGCAGGCGAGAATATTAATGATCCTGAGGCGTTCGCTCCGTGTAAAGACGATCACGTCGCCGGGGCGAATGGCGGCGCTCGGCTTGTCGAGGCGCGTGGTGGTCTCGCCGCGGGTGACGCGCACATTGCCGTCGCTGACGAATTTTGCGGCGAGGGTGCGGGTTTTGAAAAACCGCGCCTGCCACAGCCATTTATCCAGTCGCTGGCTCTCCTGTCCTTGGCCGTTGTCGGAGCGGGACGGATCGCTGGCGGCGGCGGCAGCCGTCATTCAGCCTTCTCGTGCTGTTTCGCCTTGTCGTCTTTTTTCTCTTCGCCGGAAAGCTCGGCCTTGAGGCCGGCGAGCACCGCGAAGGGCGAATCCGGATCGGCTTTTTTCTCGCGCCGGGGCCCGGCGGAATAGACCGCGCCCTTGTTGTTGCGGCCCTTGTCGCGGCGCGGGCCGTCGCGTCTGGGTTTGCCGGGCTTGCCGCCTTTGCGTTGGTCGGGCCGCCCGCCGCCTTCGCGCGCCTCGCCCGCTTTGGCGTTGCGGTCGCCTTCGCGTTTCTGGCGGGGTTTCGCATTGGGCTGCGGTTTCGGCCGGCGCGGCGCGGGCCGCCACAGTGTCACTTCTATTTCTTCGGAGGTTTCTTCCGGCGCCGATGCGGCGGGCGCGGAAGCTTCGGCCTCAGCAGGAGCGGGTTGCGGGGCGGACGCGTCGGCGGCGTCCGCCGTCGTTTCTATAACGGTCTCGACTGGCGCGGCATCGGCAGGGCGCTCATCTGTTTCAGCGGGCGCGGCTTCGGCGGGGGCCGCCTCCGGCGCCGCGTCAGCTGCGGGCGCAGGCTCGGGCGCTGGGTCAGGCAGGCCGGTCTCGGCGCCTGCATGGGGCTGCGGTGCGGTCGCATCCGCAGACGTCGCTTCGGTTTCAACGCCGGGCGCCGCCGCATCCTCGGCGGGCTTTGCTTCCGCTTCCGGTTTCGCGGGCTCGACCTTGCGCTTGACGACATTCTTGCGGAAGCCGAGGGATCTGAGGATCGCCTCGAAATCCTCGCCGGAGCACCCGACCAGCGACATCATCTGCGCATTGGCTTCAAAGCCGTCGCGGCCGCCTTCATTGCGGGCGGTGCGGATGAGGCCCGCCAGCCTTTCGAGCATGTCGATGCGGACGGCGCGCACGCCGGAAGGGCGATAGCCGCCGGCGTAATAATAGGCATGCGGAAGATTTTCGCTCATCATCACCGAAACGCGGCCCGCCGCCGGGGGCGGCACGTCTGTAAGCTTGCGCTCGGTCCACAGCGCCCACAGGAGGGTCAGGAACGAGGCCGGCGCCGGCTTTAAAATCGCGGGCATGTAAAGCGTGAACTCGCCGAACCGGACGCCGATCTTTCTCAGCTTCGAGCGTTCTTCCTGATCGATCTGTTTTAAATCGTCGCCGAACTGCGTGCGCGAGGTGGCGCCGAAATTCTCAACGAGGCGATAGGCGACGCCCTTGGTCAGCCCTTTCAGGCCTTCATCGCTTTCCGAGTTCGCCGCGTTCTGCAGCGCGACCAGCGGACCGAGCAGGCCTTCGATTTTCGCGGCGACGAAATCTTTCAGACGGTCTTCGACGCGGCCGCGCAAATTCGGCGTCACATCGGCAAGACCGAGAATGGCGAGCGAGGGGCGCAAAGGCGCCGGGCCTTTTTCAAGACGCCCCACCGGCGCCGAACGCCACCATACGGTTCCATCCTCGTCGAGACGCAGCTCGCCCGCATCGGCGTTGGCGAGCGCGGCGGCGCGCGCGGCGAGAACGGGTTTCAGCGCTTTTTCGCCCGCGGCCCGCAAGCTTTTCGCTTCGGCGCCGGACGCGCGCGGGTCGACGATGAATTCGAACCCTAAAAGCCGGCCGATGAATTGGCCTTCCACAATCACTTCTCCGTCGTCGGTGACGCCCGCCAGAAGCGGTTCGTCGTCTTTCAGCCGCTTCAGCAAGGTTGTCGTGCGCCGGTCAACAAATCGTTGCGTCAGCTTCTCGTGCAGCGCATCCGAGAGTTTGTCTTCTATCGCGCGGGCGCGCTCTTGCCAATAAGGGGCGCGGTCTATCCATGCGCCGCGATGCGAAAGATAGGTCCATGTCCTGATATGGGCGATGCGTGCGGAAAGCGCGTCAATGTCGCCGTCCGTACGGTCCAGCCGCTCCATGCGGGGCGCAAGCCAGTCGTCGGAGAGGCGTCCGTCGCGCATCAAAATTTCATAGATGTCGCCCAAAAGCCGCGCATGCTGGTCGCCGCCGACTTTGCGGAAATCCGGGACCTGGCAGATGTCCCATAATGTGCCAAGCGCTGCGCCGCCCTTGGCGAGATCACGAATTTCCTCGCGCGCGGCGAGACGCGTGAGCGCGTCTTCGTCGGCTTCGCGGCGCGAGCGCATGAAGATATCGCGCGGCGGCGGACGGTCGAGCGAGCGCACGAGGGCGGGCAGCGATGAAAAATCGATCTGCTCCGACCGCCACATCAGGGCTTTCACCGGATCGAACTGGTGATCCTCGATCGCCATGACGAGATCTTCGTCGAAATCGCGGCAATCGGCGGTGACGCCGAACGTGCCGTCGCGCACATGGCGGCCCGCGCGTCCGGCGATCTGCGCAAGTTCGGACGGGGTGAGATTGCGCGGCCGGCGCCCGTCGAATTTGCGGCTCGCGGCGAAAGCCACATGGTCGATATCCATGTTGAGACCCATGCCGATGGCGTCGGTTGCAATAAGAAAGTCGACTTCGCCGGACTGATAGAGCTCGGCCTGCGCGTTTCTTGTGCGCGGGGAGAGCGCGCCGAGCACCACCGCCGCGCCGCCGCGCTGGCGGCGGATCAGCTCGGCGGTGGCGTAAACCGTGTCCGCGGAAAAGGCGACGATGGCCGAGCGGCGGGGCAGGCGCGTGACTTTTTTCGGGCCGGCATAGGTGAGCCGCGAAAGCCGCTCGCGCGAGACAAATTCGATCCCGGTGAAGAGCTGATTGAGGATCGGGCGCATGATATGCGAGCCGAGGAGCAGGGTTTCCGACCGGCCCCGGGCATGGAGCAGGCGCGAGGTGAAGATCCGGCCCCGTTCCGGGTCGGCGGCGAGCTGGATTTCGTCGATGGCCATGAATTCCACCGGGCGCTCCAGCGGCATGGCCTCCACCGTCGCCACCCAGTAGCGGGCGCTCGGGGGGATGATTTTCTCCTCGCCGGTGACGAGAGCGACTTCCTGGGGCCCCCGGGCCGCGACGATCCGGTCATAGATCTCCCGGGCGAGGAGCCGCAGCGGCAGGCCGATCATCCCCGATTTGTGGGCCAGCATCCGCTCCAGGGCGTAATGGGTCTTGCCCGTATTGGTGGGGCCCAGCACCGCGCACAGCCGCGAGCCGTCTGGCGGCGCAAGTCTGTCGGAAGAGGCGGGAAAGGGCACGGGAAACTGGGCTTTTGGCGATTACGGGACTATTTATAGGGGAGTCGGCGGGAATGGCTCAATTCTGGGCCTCAAATGGGGCGGCAAAGCGCTTGACGCCCCGCCGGGCCTCGGTTATGGACCGCGGCTCATTTTCAAGGTTTCCGGAAAAACGGGCGGACGCCGCCAGATATGGCGCGGGGCCCCTGAAATGCAAGGTTTGACCCATGGCGCGGCGGTGTGATTTGACGGGCGTTGGCCCCACAGTTGGGAACAATGTCTCCCACGCGAACAACAAGACCAAGCGGCGCTTCCTGCCTAATCTGTGCAATGTGACGCTGCACTCGGACAAGCTCGGCCAGGGCTTCAAGTTCCGCATCGCCGCTTCGACCCTGCGCACGGTGGACCATGTGGGCGGCCTCGACATCTTCCTGTCGAAAGCCGACGACGCGCAATTGGCGCCCAATGCGCTGAAGCTCAAAAAGAAGCTGGCGAAAGCCTCCTAGGGCTTTTTCCACAATCCGGTATTTTGAAGGGCGGCTTCGGCCGCCCTTTTTCATGCCTGACACATTCATGCCTGACCAAGGCTTTAGTTTCCGGCGCGCTGCGTTGCGCGCTATGAAAGGAAAGGGCGGGGCCTAGGCGCGGCGGCGATTCCGGCTAGGTTGCGCCGGAGAGAAGGAAAGCCGGAACAGGCGAATGGACGGCGCGGTCGAAAAGCATAACCCCCGCGAAACGGCGATGGAGCGCCTGGCGCGCCAGTCGGGCGATTTCGCCGGCTCGCTGATGCGCATGATGGCGCTGGCGGGCGTTCTGACGCCGCTGCTGCTCGCCGCGATCCTCACCGTCGACATGCCGCTGCACGCCTTCGACTGGCTCGCCGGGGACGCGGTGCGCTCGCGGCCGTCCAACTGGCTCACGGTCGGCGGCTTCCTGATGGGGCTCGCGCCGCTGCTCGTCATTCTCTTTGCGAGGAAGTATGGCGGCGACGAAGCCTCGCGCGCGGTCACCGCTTCCTGGGGCGTCGCGGCCGCAGCGGTCTTTGCGGAGCTGTCGATCCTCGCGCCGTCGCTCGAGGCCGGCGATCTGCCGGGCGTTCGCTTCACGATCTTTTTCACGGCGAGCGCCATGGCCGCGCAATATATGGCGGCGAGCGTTTACGACATTTCGCGGGGCGGCGGGCGGTGGTGGCGTTCGCCCATCTACGCCGCGCTTTTCGCCTACGGGGTTTACGCCTTCCTCTATTTCCCGGGGGTGTTTTCGGGCTCGCGCGTGCCCTGGTTCAACTGGATGATCGGCGACTTCGCGATCAAGACCCTCGTGGCCCTTGCGTTTTTGCCCGTCTACGGATTTTTGCGCAGGCCCCTAAGGCCGAAAGGCGGGTATGGGGGGATTTAGTTATTCGCTTTTAAAGCTGTTGTTGTAGGCATCCCAATGGCCGGGAAAAAGTCTACTGTATTGTTCCGCATCGATCCCCATGACACACACTTCAATATCGGAGTTGCCAAGTTCTGGATGATCATCAATCCTTGTCGCCGATGATTTGAGAACTTCTCCTGAAGGCTGCAAGGTCGTTACCTGCAGATGGTCTTGAATGCCTTCCCAGAGTTTCTGAAAAATATGCTGCACTTCGAAATAGCAGGGCTCAGGGAAAAATCGCCCATGGGCAACACCCATAGGTGGGTCGCCTCTTTCGAGGTCAGACGACCCGATCCATTTGCCATCGTAGAAAATTCTGAACAAATTATCGCGCATAAAATCGTTACGCGTTTAGCCTCCGCGCCGCCTCCGCCGCAAAGTAAGTGATGATCCCGTCGGCGCCGGCGCGTTTGAAGGCGAGCAAGGACTCCATCATTGCCCGCTCGCCGTCGATCCAGCCCTTTTCGCTTGCGGCCTTGATCTGCGCATATTCGCCGGAGACCTGGAAGACGAAGGTCGGCGCGGCGAACTGCTCTTTCACGCGCCAGACAATGTCGAGATAGGGCATGCCGGGCTTGACCATGACGCTGTCGGCGCCTTCGGCGAGATCGAGGGCGACTTCGCGCAAGGCTTCGTCGGTGTTCGCCGGGTCCATCTGATAGGTGCGCTTGTCGCCCTTGAGGACGCCCGACGAGCCGATGGCGTCGCGATAGGGGCCATAGAAAGCCGAGGCGTATTTCGCCGCATAGGCCATGATCATCACATGGGAATAGCCGGCCTCGTCGAGCCCGGCGCGGATGGCGCCGACGCGCCCGTCCATCATGTCCGACGGCGCGATGATGTCGAAGCCGGCGCGGGCCTGGACCACCGACTGCTGCACCAGAATTTCGACCGTTTCGTCATTGAGGATCTCGCCGTCGCGCATCAGCCCGTCATGGCCATGGTCCGTATACGGATCGAGGGCGACGTCGGCCATCAGGCCGATCTCGGGGACTTCAGCCTTGATGGCCCGCGCCGCCCGGCACATGAGGTTGTCCGGATTGACCGCTTCCTCGCCGCCGGGCGTCCTCGCCGCGGCGTCCGTATAGGGGAAGAGGGCGAGCGCCGGAATGCCGAGCTCGCGGGCCTCGAGGGCGGCGCTGACCGCTTCGTCGGGAGAGAGGCGATGGACCCCCGGCATCGAGGCCACGGGTTCGCGGATATTTTTCCCGTCTTTAAGGATGATCGCCCACAGAAAATCATCCGGCGAAAGCCGCGCCTCGGCGTGCAGCCGGCGCGACCACTCCGCCCGCCGGGAGCGGCGCAGCCTGAGGGCCGGAAAACGGGCGAAAATGCTTTTGTTCATAATCCGTTATGATTTTGGCTAGGCATATCAGGGGCCTATTACTGTCCTCAATAGAATTTGATTGCAAATTGAAGATTCCGGCTTAACGGCGCTTTTAGACCTCTTCCGTATACCGGACCCAATGGTTTGTTTGAGTGAGAGCGGATAATGACGGTCAACGGGGCAATGCGAGAAGTGATTGGCGAAAGCGCGAACAAGGTCGACGGAGACCCGGAGACGCTGGAAACCGGCTATCTCCAGCTTTTGCATCTGGTGGAGCGGCTTCACAGGCAGCTCCTCGACGTGATCAAGGACGAGCTGGAGCGGCTTGGCCAGACGGATATCAACTCCGTCCAGGCGCTGCTGCTCTACAATATCGGCGATGCGGAGCTGACCCCGGGCGAATTGCGCTCGCGCGGCCATTATCTCGGCTCCAACGTCTCCTACAATCTCAAGCAGCTCGTCGAAAAAGGCTATATCAAGGACGAGCGGTCCAATACGGACCGGCGCTCCAAGCGCGTGTCGCTGACCGATATGGGCCTCGAAATCCGCGACGCCATCACCCAGCTCTTCGAGCGTCAGCTCACCTCGGTGGAGCAGGTGGGCGGCGTCAACACCCAGCTCATCGACGACACCAACAAGACCCTCCAGCGCCTCGAGCGTTTCTGGGCCGATCAGGTGCGCTACCGTCTGTAAGCTTCGTAATTGAGAATTATTCTCAGTTGGTGCGGGCAAACGCGCTTCTTCCGGGAAGCGCGTTTTCTTTTTCGCCCCTTGCATGCGCCGGCGGCGGCAGGGTCTCCGGCGATACGCCGGATCGTTATTATCGATGCAAAAAGCCCCTGTGACGCATTGTATTGCGGGTGAAAACGTCTGATCTTGAAAGGACTTGGGCGGGTTTGCGCATCTGTGCGAAGGTCCGGCCATGCGGCGTTCGGTCCAGTCCATGACCGGGGCTTTGCTCTGGCCTTGAGGGGCGGTACTCGATTATGTGTCTGATTGAAGATGAGCGGGGGCGCCAATCCCGGCGGGTGTGATGGTCGATTATAACGAAGCATTCCGGCAGGCCGTGGATGCGGTCCGCGCAGAGGGCCGCTACCGCGTGTTCGCTGATCTGAAACGCAAGCGCGGCGCGTTCCCGACGGCGCTCTATTACGGCGGTCATAACGAGGCCGAGCAAGAGCCGCGCGAGATCACCGTATGGTGCTCCAACGACTATCTCGGCATGGGCCAGCACCCGGCCGTCATCGCCGCCATGGAAGAGGCCCTCGAGAAGGTGGGCGCCGGCGCCGGCGGCACGCGCAACATTGCGGGCACCACCCATTATCACATGCAGCTCGAAGCCGCGCTCGCCGATCTTCACGGCAAGGAAGCCGCGCTTTTGTTCACCTCGGGCTATGTCTCGAACGAGGCGACGCTGTCGACGATTTCGCGCATCCTGCCCGATTGCGTGATCCTCTCCGACGAGCTCAACCACGCTTCGATGATCGAGGGCATTCGCGGCGGCCGGTCGATCAAGCGCATCTGGCGCCATAACGATCTCGAACATCTTGAAGAGCTGCTCGCGGAACTGCCGCCCGAGCGCCCGAAGGTGATCGCTTTTGAATCCGTCTATTCCATGGACGGCGACATCGCCCCCATGAAAGAGATCTGCGACCTCGCGGAAAAGTACAACGCCTTCACCTATCTCGATGAAGTGCACGCGGTAGGCCTTTACGGCCGGCGCGGCGGCGGCGTTTCCGAACGCGACAGCGTCGCGCACCGGATCGACATCATCGAAGGCACGCTCGGCAAGGCGATCGGCGTCATGGGCGGCTATATCGCCGCGAATGCCGATATTGTCGACGCCATCCGCTCCTATGCGTCAGGCTTCATTTTCACGACGGCGCTGTCGCCGGTCCTGGTCGCCGGCGCGCTCGCCAGCGTCGAGACGCTGAAAGAATCTAATCATTTGCGCGAGCAGCATCAGGAGCGTGCGGCGCGCCTGAAGAAGCTCCTCGCCGACGAAGGCCTGCCGGTGATGGAATCGGTGAGCCACATCGTGCCGGTGAAAGTCGGCGATCCGGTGCAGTGCAAACGCGTCTCCGACTATCTCCTCGAAGAACACAACATCTACGTCCAGCCGATCAACTATCCGACGGTGCCGAAAGGCACAGAGCGTCTGCGCTTTACGCCGACGCCGCTGCATACGGATGATCACATGGATGCGCTGATCAAGGCGCTCGATGATGTTTGGACAGCCCTGAAGCTGAAGCGCGCCGCCTGAAAGCGGGCCCCTTAGCCGCCCCTCGCCATCGCCGGTTTCGAATAATGTCCGCCTGAATAGCGGACATATTCCTGCGCGGCGCCGCTTTCGATCATCAGCGCCGTAACGTCGCCGCCATCGGGCAGGAAGCACTGGCCGACGACCCGGTCATAACGGTCGACGCCGACTTCCCGGCAGGTCAGGTGACGCCCATGGGCGATCTCCCGCAGCATCCGCGTGGCGCGGTGGCCGCCTTTGCGGCCGCGCTCCGGCGCGTCGAGGCCCCACAGGCGGATGCGGGTGTCGAGCCCGCTGATATAGAGCGTGTCGCCGTCCACCACCCTGGTGACGACGCCCTCGTGCACGGTCTCCGGCGGCGTCAGGATGTGCTGGGCGGCCCCTGTGGAGACGCAGGCGAGCGACAGGACGAGGAAGGCGGCGAGATAGCGCGGCCCCTGACGGCGCTGCTTGCGCGGGCGGTGACGCTGCGTCGCTGAAGTACGGAGGGACTGTCCCATGGCTCTCGGCTCGCCTTGCTACCTTACCGATTGGAAAGGTTAGAGGCCGCCGGTTACCCAGGTCTTAATCTTTTGGTGAGGAATTGAAGGGCCGGGCCCTGCTCATGGAGGTCCCGCCCGGCCAGGCGGGCGCCGGTCATGATAGCACGGAAACAAAAGGCGTGGATAAGCATCCCCGTCTGTTCCGGCGGGGGTATGATGCTTCCCGCTGGGGCCGGACTTGCGAGATCATGCCTGCCAGATGCCAGCCAAATCCGCCGTGAAACATTTTACGTAAAAGGCGCCAAACTCGCCCGAAACCCAGGAAAGACGCCATTGAGACAGATCGCAGGAATCAGATGACGCAAATTGTTCCACGCGCTTGGGGGCCGGTCCCGGGGGACTCGCCATCCGGCGATGTCCTCCCTATGTTCCGCCCGAAATGACGGCCCTGAACGACATAACGACCATCGACGCGCCCCGGATCGACCTCGGCGTGCCCGCAGGCGCGCGCGTCATCGTCGCCATGTCGGGCGGGGTCGATTCATCGGTCACCGCGGCGCTGGCCAAGCTCGCCGGCTATGACGTCGTGGGCGTCACCTTGCAGCTCTACGATCATGGCGTCGCGATCCAGAAGAAAGGCGCCTGCTGCGCCGGTCAGGACATTCAGGACGCGCGCCGGGTCGCCGAAGCCATGGGCTTTCCCCATTACGTGCTCGATTACGAAAGCCGCTTCTCCGAAGCGGTGATGGAAGATTTCGCGGACACCTATCTTGCGGGCGCGACGCCGATCCCGTGCGTCAGGTGCAATGAGCGGGTGAAGTTCCGCGATCTTCTGGAAACCGCGCGCGATCTCGGCGGCGCGGCCATGGCGACCGGGCATTACATTCGCCGCGTCGACGGGCCGGACGGACCGGAGCTGCGCCGCGCCTATGATGCGTCCAAAGACCAGAGCTATTTCCTGTTCTCGACCACCAAAGACCAGCTCGACTATCTGCGCTTTCCCCTGGGCGAGATGCCGAAATCGGAAGTGCGGCGCATTGCGGGCGAGCTCGGCCTCGTCGTCGCGGACAAGCCCGACAGCCAGGACATCTGCTTCGTGCCGGAAGGCAAATACGCCTCCGTCGTCGAACGCCTGCGCCCGGGCGCGGCCGAACCCGGCGAGATCGTGCATGTGGACGGGACCGTGCTCGCGCGCCATCAGGGCGTCATCCATTACACGGTGGGCCAGCGCCGCGGCCTCGGCGTCGCGGCGGGCGATCCCCTTTATGTGGTGCGCCTCGATCCCGACAAGCGGCAGGTGATCGTCGGCCCGCGCGAGGCGCTGATGGTCTCGCGCATCGCCTTGAAAGACGTCACCTGGCTCGGCGACGGGGAAGGCGAGGCGGCGGCGAAAGCGGCAACGCCGGTCGCCGTCAAAGTTCGCTCCACGCGCCCGCCCGCGCCCGCGACGCTGGTCTGGGATGACGACAGTCCGTCGGGCTGGGCGGTGGATCTCGCCGAGCCCGAAGAAGGCGTCGCGCCTGGACAGGCCTGCGTCTTCTACTCCCCGGATGAGGGCCACACCCGCGTTCTCGGCGGCGGCTGGATCGCCGCCACGAAAGCCGCCGCATGAGCGTCATACGCCCGCTCGCGGCCGCTGACGAGGCTGCGTGGCGGGCCCTGTGGCTCGCCTATCTCGACTTTTACGGCAAGGACCTGCCGACCGCGCACGCCGACAAGCTGTTTCAAACGCTGCTCGCCGGCGATCCTTATTTCGCCTTCGTGGCGGAGCGGGACGGCGCGGTGATCGGCTTCGTGCACGCCATGCCGCATCCGTCCACCTGGTCCGAGACAGGCTATTGCTATCTCGAGGATTTATATGTGGACGGCGCCGCGCGCGGGGGCGGCGCCGGGCGCGCGCTCATCGCCGCCGTTACTGACGAAGCCAAACGCAGAGGGCTTTCGCGGGTCTACTGGCACACCGAGCATGGCAATGAAACTGCGCGTAAACTCTATGATAAGGTTGCAACATTAAGCGACTTCGTTCACTACCGAATTGATTAGAGTTACTTCCGCGGGGCGTTTTGCATGGCCAAGAAACTTTACGACTGCATCAAATGTACGGCTTATTGCTGTTCTTACACCCATATTCCGGTGACGAATGCAGACCTCAAGCGTCTGGCGAAATATCATGACGTCTCGGTGGAAAAGGCCGAGAAGAAATTCACCAAGAAGGGCGACAAGGAAAATCCGCGGGTCATTCGCCATACCGATGACGAACATTACGTCACGTCGTGCATGTTCCTCGACAAGGAAACCCGCAATTGCACCATCTATGAAGGCCGCATGAAAATCTGCCGCGAATTTCCGACGCAAAAGCGTTGCGGCTATTACGAGTTCCTGATGTGGGAGCGCGAAGTTCAGGACGATCCGGAGTGGGTCGCCACCACGGACTAGGGGCGTATGGCCGAAACCGTTGACGCCATCGTCATCGGGGCAGGCGTCATCGGCCTCGCTACGGCCCGCGCCCTCGCCAGGGCAGGGCGCGAAGTCATCATTCTCGAAAAGAACGGGGCCTTCGGCGAGGAGACCTCCTCGCGCAATTCCGAAGTCATCCATGCCGGCATTCAATACCAGCCCGGCGGCGTCAGGGCTTCGCTCGCGGTCAGGGGCCGCGACATGCTCTACGATTTCTGTGCGGCGCATCATGTCAATCACGCCCGTTGCGGCAAGCTGCTGGTCGCTACGAATCCCGACGACGTCCACAAGCTCGCTGCTCTGAAGGCCAGGGCTGAAAAGAACGGCGTCGACGATCTGAACATTATCGGCGCGAAAGAGGCGAAAGCGCTGGAGCCGGGGATCGCCTGTTACGGCGCGATCCTGTCGCCGTCCTCCGGCATCGTCGACAGTCACGGGCTGATGCTGGCGCTGCTTGGCGAGGTCGAGAACGCCGGCGGCGTGCTGGTCTTGTCGTCGCCCGTCACGGGCGGGCGCGTTCAAGCCGACGGCGTCGAGATCGATGTCGGCGGCGCCGATCCTATGAAATTGAAGGCGCGCACGCTCGTCAATTGCGCGGGGCTCTGGTCGGATCGCGTCGCCCGGTCGATCGAGGGGGTGCCCGAAGACACGATCCCGCATCTCAAATACGGCAAGGGCCAGTATTTCACCTATGCCGGCAAGGCGCCGTTCACGCGGCTGATCTATCCCCTGCCGCAAGCCGACAGCCAGGGCGTTCACTACACCCGCGATCTCGGCGGGCAGGGCAAGCTCGGACCCGATATTTCATTTGTTAATTCGAACACGGACTATTCCGTGGATGAAACGCGCCGCGAGGCTTTCGCGGCGGCGGCGCGCCGGTTCTGGCCCGACATCGACGCCGGCAAGCTTCAGCCGGGATACGCCGGAATCCGGCCCAAACTGAAAGGCCCGGGGGAAGAGGGCGATTTTCTTTTTTCCGATCCCGCGCGCCATGGCGTTCCGTTTTATCTCGGGCTTTACGGCTTTGAATCGCCGGGCCTCACCACCTCGCTCGCCGTCGCCGAACGGGCTGCGGCGCTGGTCGCGGCGATGGGCCGCTAAAACGCCGATAGGGCCTTGCCGCGCCCCGTCTGCCCCGCTATAGACCTCCGCTCCCGGCGGGCGGCGACCGCCCGGCCGGGCCCCGTGGCGGGGTAGCTCAGTTGGTGAGAGCGCAGGATTCATAACCCTGAGGTCGGCGGTTCAAATCCGCCCCCCGCTACCATTAAAATCGCGTCTTTATGGTCTCGAGAAACGCATGCCCGGCGCGAGGCTCGGCATGCCCCCCCGCGCGAAGCGGTCAGGACGCCGTCGCTGCTTTGAAGGAGCTCACGAGATGCTCCACATTGGATTCGTTGACGCCGCACAGATTGATGCGCCCGCCGCCGACAATATAGACGCCATAGTCATCGCGCATGGCGCGGAGCTGATCGTCCGTGAGCGGCAACAGGGAAAACATGCCCGCCTGATCCGCGACAAAGCTGAGCTGGTTATGGAGGCCGAACTTTTCGCCGGTTTTCGCAAGCAGCCGGCGATTGCCCCGGACGCGCTCGGCCATTTCCGCAAGCTCCTCGCGCCATAGCGCCGTCAGTGCGGGATCGCCCAGGACCTCGGCCACAATCGCGCCGCCATGGGCGGGCGGCATCGAATAATTGCGCCGCGCGAGGCTCGTCGCATGGGATTTCACGGCGAGGGCGTTCTCGGTCTTGGGGCCGACATAGATCAGCGCGCCCGTGCGCTCGCGGTAAAGGCCGAAATTCTTCGAGCAGGAATAGGTGATCAGCACTTCCGGCAGCTCGGCCGAAAACTTGCGGACCATATAGGCGTCGGCGTCGAGGTCCGTCGCAAAGCCGTGATACGCGGTGTCGACCAGGGGCAGGAAGCCTTGCGCCGCCGCCATCTTCGCGATCTCGTCGATCTGGTCGGTGGAAAGATCCGCGCCGGTCGGATTATGGCAGCAGCCATGCAGCAGCAGAACGTCTTTCGGGCCGAGCTTTGCAACGCCGGCTTTGAACGCTTCGAAATCGACCGCATGCGCATCCCGGTCGTAATAGGGGATGGAATTGAGTTTTAGCCCGGCGGCGGAGAGGAGAGGCACATGGTTCGGCCAGGTCGGCTCGCCGAGGGTGAGGCTGGCGGCGCCCTGACTGTTCGCCAACTCGCCCGCCAGGCGCAGCGCGCCGGACCCGCCTGGCGCCTGCACGGCTACGGCGCGGCCTGCGGAAAGAATGTCGCTGTCCTTGCCGAAGACGAGATCGAGAATGGCGGGACCGAACCCCGGCGCGCCGTCCATGGGCGTGTAAGCTTTCGTGCTCTGCTTGGCGATGACATTCGCTTCCGCTTGCGCCACGGCCTTCATGACCGGCGTGACGCCTTTCAGATCGCGATAAACGCCGACGCCAAGGTCGATCTTTTCCGGACGGGGATCGTCCTGAAAGAGTTTCGTCAGCCCTAGAATGGGATCGGTCGGGAGGGGTTTCGTATCAGCAAACATGCGCGTCTACGTAGCAGCGAACGGGGCGCCGTCAAGCAGACAACGAAAGCGGTGCGACCGCATGGTTTTTGATACGGCGCATGATTACAGGAACCGTCTCAATCCATCGGAAATCGAATCGAAAAATCGAGCAGAATCGCCGCATTCCGATGGGTGTTAAAATAAGCCTTTAAAAACAGCATATTGATAATGGTCTGAGAATTTTCGGGCAGGGCATGTTTCGTTCTTCTAAATAATCACTATAACCGTCCCTTCATCATGCTCCGGGCCCAAGCGGGTCGCGCCTCGGCGCTCCGCGCGTCTAGCGTCTCCCGGCGCCCGGAGGCTTGCGCGGTCAGGAGCGAGCGCCAACCTCCGAGGGGATTTTCAGTGAGCAAGGATTTGAGCGGCGCCGTCATGATCGCCGATTGCCGCGCTTTATTGTCGGAGCGCCGCCCGTGAGCAACGAAGAAGAACTGCTTCCTGAACAGCTGGCGCCCGAGGAGTCCGTTTATGAGACGGACTATGAGACCGGGCAGGACAATATCGAGTTCATGGGTCTCGATATTCACAATCCGGTTTTCTTTATCAGCGCGGCGCTGATCCTCAGTTTCGCCGGCAGCGTCCTGATCTTTCCCGAAAGCGCGGGCGGAATTTTGACCGGCGCGCGTGACTGGACGTTGCAGCATTTCGATTGGTTCTTCGTCGTCTCGACAAACATCTTCTTCCTGTTCTGCGTGCTGCTCGGCTTTTCAAAGGTTGGGAAGATCCGTCTTGGCGGTCCCGACGCCAAGCCGGAATTCGGCACGCTGTCCTGGCTGTCCATGCTGTTCTCGGCGGGCGTCGGGATCGGCCTGGTCTTTTACGGCTCCGCAGAGCCGACAGCCTATTACACGGACTGGTTCGGCACGCCCCTTGATGTCGCGCCCCAGACCCCGGCGGCGGAACGGCTCGCCTTCAGCGCGACCATATTCCATTGGGGCGTCACGCCTTGGGCCGTCTATTCGGTCATTGGTCTGGCGCTCGCCTTTTTCACGTTCAACAAGGGGCTGCCGCTCACCATCAGGTCCACCTTTTATCCGCTTCTGGGCGAGCGCGTCTGGGGCTGGCCCGGCCATATCATCGACCTTCTGGCGGTGGTTGCGACGCTGTTCGGGCTGGCGACCTCGCTGGGGCTTGGCGCGAAACAGGCGGCGAGCGGCCTGCAATTTCTGTTTGGAATCGACAACGGGCTCGGCACGCAGGTGGTGCTCATCATGGGCATCACCTCGATGGCGATTTTCTCCGTCGTGCGCGGGCTCGACGGCGGCGTGCGCTTTCTCAGCAACATCAACATCGTGTTGGCGATCCTGTTGCTGCTGTTCGTGATCATCGCGGGGCCGACGCTGCACATTCTGAAAGGCTTCGCGGTCAACGCCATTACTTACCCGCTCGACAGCCTGCGTCTCAGCAACTGGATCGGCCGCGACGACACGGAGTGGTTCCATGGCTGGACGATCTTCTACTGGGCGTGGTGGGTGTCCTGGTCGCCTTTCGTGGGCATGTTCATTGCGCGCGTCTCGCGGGGGCGGACCATTCGCGAGTTCCTGATCGCCGTGATGGTAGTGCCTGTGATTGTCGCAGTGGTCTGGTTCAGCGCCTTCGGCGTCAGCGCTATCGATCAGGTCAAGGAGGGGGTCGGCGTCCTCCCGGACGGCATCACCGATGTCTCGCTTGTCCTCTTCCAGATGCTGGAAAACCTGCCGCTGCATCAGATCTCGTCCTTCGTGGCCATCATCTTGCTGATCGTCTTTTTCGTAACCTCTTCCGACTCAGGCTCGCTCGTCATCGACAGCATCACCGCCGGCGGCAAGCTTCATGCGCCGGTGCCGCAGCGTATTTTCTGGGCGACCATGGAGGGGCTTGTGGCCATCGTGCTCCTTGTGGGCGGCGGGGCGGCGGCGCTGACCTCGCTTCAGGCGGGGGCCATCACCACCGGCCTGCCGTTTACAGTCGTTCTTCTGGCGTGTTGCGTCAGTCTCTATCGCGGCTTAAGGGAAGAACTCGCCGGCCCGTCTTCGGAATAGGACGGGGCGCCGGGCTCTTTAAGCCTGTGGTTAGTGAGCGGGATCCATGACGAGCCGGTTGGACCAAGCCCTGATTGCTTTGCGGCAGATCCTGCGCGCAACGGAGATCAGTTCCCGCCAGCTTGCAAAGCAATGCGGCCTCACGCCTTCGCAATTGATTTTGATGGAAGTGCTGGCGAAATCCGGCGCGGCGGCGCCGGGCGCGCTCGCCAAGGATTTGTCGCTCAGCCAGGCGACCATGACGGCGCTGCTCGACAAGCTTGAAGGGCGACAATTCGTCAAGCGCATGCCCGATGAAAACGACCGGCGCCGCGTCAATGTCGTCCTGACGAAGGAAGGCGCGGCGACACTCGAAAACGCGCCAAGCGTCTTGCAGCAGCGTTTTGAGCGCGGTTTCGGAAAGCTTGAAGACTGGGAACAGGCTTTCCTGGTCGCGGCGCTGGAGCGAACCGTCGCGCTCCTGGACGCCGAGTCTCTCGACGCCGAGCCTGTCCTCGATATCGGCGGCCTCAACGAGGCCGCCGACTAAAGCGTGTTACGCGCGCTCAAGCAGCAGCGACGCCGCCGCCGTGTTGCTGATGGGAATATGATAGTTCCGGCTTTTTTCGACGACGCGCCCGCCGATGGCGCCGCGCGCCGCGATCCAGTTCAGGATCTCAATGCCCTGGCTGCCAGCTTTTTCGATAATGTCGAGCGAAGTGTCGTCGACCAGGGCTTCAGGTTCCGGGCCCAGACTGTCGAGGCAGAACCGGTCGTAATCCTTGTTGAGAAAGCCAGCGCGTTCTCCGTCGAGCTGGTGGGAAAGGCCGCCGGTGCCGATGACCACCACGCGCTCGTCGCCATCCCATCTTTCAATAGCGTCATGCACGGCGTGTCCCAGCGCCAGGCAGCGGCGCGGGCTCGGCAGGGGATGTTGCACCGTGTTGATGGCGATCGGCACGACGCGAACAGGCCATTCTTTTGCATTCGGCCAGAGAAGCTGGAACGGCACCATGACCGCGTGATCGACGAGCATTTTCTGACAGGTCGTAATGTCGAAATCGGCGCCGACCAGATGTTCGATAAGGCGCCATGAAAATTCCGGCGCGCCTTGCAGGGAGTGGCAGACAGGCAGGCCCCAGCCTTCATCGGCGTTGTCATATTGGGGCGCCGCGCCGACCGCGAATGTCGGCATCTTGTCGAGAAAGAAATTGAGACCGTGATCGTTGTAAAAGACGACCGCAATATCAGGCTTTTTCTCCGACAGCCATTCGCTGATAGCCGGGAAGCCGTCAAAGAACGGGCGCCAATAGTCGTCTTTTTGAAGTCCCTTGGCGATCGCGCCACCGATTGCGGGGACGTGGCTCGTGAAAACGCCGCCTAAAATCTCAGCCATTTATGCCTCCATGCCTTCCGCGAGCAGCATCGCCTTGAAGTCGTCGACGCTCATGCCTGTTTGCTGGGCGCCCACGTCCTGTACGGAAAGGCCGAATATGCCGGCGAGCTTTGCGAGATAATAAATGTTCCCGCCTGCTTCGATCATGGCGAGCACGTTGCGGGACGCGACGGCGCGGCGCTGGTCCTCTGTAAGGTTGAACTTCGCGCAATAGGCGTCTTCGTCCTCGAGGAACGCTTTACGGTTTTCCGCGTCGTTGAAGGAGTAGCACATGGCGTTCAACTCATAGCCGCGCTGGGCCATGGCGCCGTCGAAAGGAGTCGTTCCGGGAATAGCGTGTCTTTCTGCGTGCATGATCTGTCTCCAGTCCTGTCTCGTCTTGAAACTACTAGTCCCGGCTTATGTTTATTTGACCCTGGTCAAGCGTTGCGCTCCCGGTGGGGTTTGCCTGCATGAAGCCCGCAACCGAGGGAGTTGCGGACCCCACACAGGCTGGGGGAGGAACCCTAGAAACGCATCCCGACGCCGATGCCGGCGACGATCGGATCGAGATCGACATCGACGGTGTTGATGGCGCCGCCGGTGTTCAGCGTGGCGGTGGTGTCGATCTGGATGTATTTCACGTCGGCGTTGATGAACCATCTCTCATTGAGATCGAAATCAACGCCGGCCTGGAAGGCGACGCCGAAGCTGTCATCGAGATCGACATTCGTCGCCCCGACTGCGCCGACCAGCGAGTCGCTGGCGTCTTCGGAATAAAAGATCGTGTAGTTGACGCCGACGCCGGCATAGGGACGGATCTTTCCGTTCGGATTGAAGTGATACTGCAAGGTGAGGGTGGGCGGCAGCGCCATCGTGTCGGCCACCTCGCCGAGGCCGGAGAGGACGCCCGTGCCTTCAATGTCGTGCGGGCTCGTGGCGAGAATCAACTCGGCACCAATGTTGTTCGTCAGGAAATAAGTGAAGTCGAGCTCCGGCACGATGGCGTTCTCAACATTGACGGAGCCGCCCGGGAAGCCCGGCAGGACGTCCGAGGCGTCGTCGGTCGGCGCGACGACAATCCCGCGCAGACGGACCAACAGATCGCCTTGTTCGGCCTGCGCCGGAACGGCGGCGAGAACACTGGCGGCGATGGCGGCGGCGGAGCAGAAACGAAGCATGACGCTTCCCCTTTCGTGTTTGATCTGATGACCATCCGCTACGCCTGTTGCGACTGCGAAATTTGATCCAGATCACAAGCGTGGAAGTGAAAGAGACTTTTTGAGAAAAAAACCGCCACCCTTGCGGTCCGGCTTTTGATTTAAGTCAGAATCCGCCTCGAAAGCTTCGGCAGATTGCGGCTTATGAAAAACGAATGGCGAAAATATCTGGCCGCCCGCGCCCCCCGTTACACGAGTTATCCGTCCGCGCTGCATTTTGACAGGTCGGTGTCGCGCGAGGATTACGCCGACCGCCTTTCGGCGGTCGAGCTTTACGAACCGCTCTCTCTTTATGTGCATGTGCCGTTCTGCAAGAAGCTTTGCTGGTATTGCGGCTGCAATATGCGCGTGGAAAACGATTATGGCCGCGCCCTGCGCTATGTATGCGCGCTCGCGAAGGAGATCAGCCTTGTCGGCAGGCGGCTCGGCGGCGCGGGGCGTCCGCGCAGCGTCCATTTCGGAGGCGGCACGCCGAACTATCTTCTCGTCGACGAGATCGCTGACATTCTTCAGGCGATCGAGCTCGAATTCGGGCTGACGGACGACTCGAACCTTGCCATCGAGCTCGATCCCCGGCTGATCCGTGATGACGACATCAGCCGTCTCGCCACGCTCGGCTTTCAACGCATGAGTCTCGGGGTTCAGGATTTCGACCGCGAAGTGCAGCTCGCGATCAACCGTGTCCAGAGCTTCGAGATGATCGAGAGCGCCGTGGGGGAGATGCGCCGGGCGGGCATCAACGATATTTCCTTCGACCTGCTCTATGGCCTGCCGAAACAGACGCTGGCTTCTTTCCGGGACAGCCTTGAAAAGACAATCGCGCTGGCCCCGGACCGGGTTTCGATCTTTGGCTATGCGCATCTGCCCGCCGCGTTGCCGCGCCAGCGGCTTATCGATTCGGACAGCCTTCCGGGTGCGGATTTGCGGGCCGATCTGGCCGAGCAGGCCGATGAGGCGCTGATCGCGGCGGGCTATCGCCGCATCGGCTTCGACCATTACGCCAAGCCCGACAACGCGTTGGCGGTGGCCGACCGGGAAGGGCGGTTGCGCCGGAATTTCCAGGGCTTCACCGACGATCTGGCGCTGACGACGCTGGGCTTCGGCGCGTCGGCGATTTCCAGCGTCAACGGGCTCTATGCGCAGAATGAAAAGAGTCTGACCGGTTATTACGATGATCTCGCCGCCGGTCTTCTGCCGGTCGCCCGGGGGGTTGAACTGACCGCCGCGGAGACCGCGATCGCGGGCGCCATCCAGGACCTGTTATGCAAAGGCTCGGCGAATATCGCGCCGGTGCTGGCGGCGGTGTCCACGGAGGAGGCGGGGCAGATCTGCATCCGGCTGGAGGCGCTGGAGGCGGATGGTCTGATCTATTGGGGCGGCAATGTCGTGCAGATTGACGCAGCCGCGCGCCCGCTTTCCCGCTGCGTCGCTATGGCGCTTGATCCATATGAATTTCCTCGTAAATCCGACCTGAAAGCCAGTCTGGCCCGCGCCGTTTAGGCGCGCGGGCGGCTGGTCAGCGCGGGCTCTTGCCATTAGAATTGGGGCAGGAGCGAATGAGGCGGTTCGATATGGTGGAAAAAGCGTGCACTGCGCCGGCGCGGCCCAAATCCTGCGATCTGTGCACCGTGCGCGAGAATTCGATCTGCGCCGATCTCGGCCCCCGCGAATTTTCCCAAGTAGAAAAGACCATGGCCCGCCGCCATGTGGACCGGGGCAAGGCGATCATGGCCGAGGGCGAGCCGAATGATTCGCTTTATGTCGTGGTCGACGGCAGCTTCCGGCTTTCCAAAATTCTTGAGGACGGGCGCCGTCAGGTGACCGGCTTTCTTTTTCCGGGCGATTTCGCCGGGGTCCGCGCCACTGGCTCGAACGCCTATTCAGCCGAAGCGCTCGAAGAGAGCACCGTCTGTTTTTTCCCGCACAAATTTCTCGAGGACATCGCCGCCGACGCGCCCGGCGTCAAAGACAGGCTGATCGCGCGCGGCCAGACCGAATATCATAAGGCGCAGGATCACATTGTGCTGCTCGGCAAAAAGACGGCCGAGGAGCGGGTGATCAGCTTCATCTATCTTGTCGACAAGGCTCTCGGCGTCGACGCCGGTCCGGGCAAACGCCGCGTGCCCTTGCCGATGCCGCGTCAGGACATTGCGGACTATCTCGGGCTGCGCCTTGAAACCCTCAGCCGCACGCTGACCGCCTTGAAGCGCGAAGGCCGGCTCGATGAGCTCAGCCGCCATGAGGTGATTGTGCCTGCCGCGTCAGAGCGAACCTGATCGCCGCGCCTTGGCGTGAAGGCGCTGAAGGCGCGGCCGCTCGCCGAGACAGGCGGCGTGACAGGCTGCCTTGCGCCTGGCGGGCTCGTCCTTTTCTTCGCCGCCCGGAAACGGCATCAGAATCACTGTCCCATTCGCGCACACCGGATAAAGCGCCGGCGCCCCAGCCGCCGCTGCGTAAGGGGCGGCGGCGCTGAGAGCGACCGCGGCGCTCGCGCCTAGGAATAAGAGCCGATTTAAGATATGGGCTGTCACGTCAGTATTGTTCAGTTTCGCCTGCGACAAACGCGTCATTGCATCCATTTGTGACCTGGTCTTGATCCATATCAAGCAGCAAAGACCGGGCTTCGTCAGAAAGCTCGCAATGATTGAAACAAGAGGCCAGCCATGACTTCAGTCTCACCCCGCGCCGCGACCGCAACAACAGGCGGCGGGGACATTCCTTTCATCGCTGCGGCTTTGGGCATCGGGCTTTTGCTTGCGCTCTTTGTCGCGGCGCGCGCCGCCGATCCGTTGATGAGCGCCCATGCCTTCATGTTCGCCGCGGCTTTTGTTGGCGGTGGTTTCGCGCTCGTGCATCATGTCTCTTCCGGCGCGAAGGCGGACCCGACGGGCTATGAGTTCGGCGTGGTCAAGGCAGGGGTCTTTGCTTCGGTCTTCTGGGGGCTTGCGGGTTTCCTTGTGGGCGTCGTGATCGCCGCCCAGCTCGCCTTTCCCAACATCTTCTATTTCTCCGATTTCGGCTGGACCAATTTCGGGCGTCTGCGTCCGTTGCACACCTCGGCGGTGATTTTCGCCTTTGGCGGCAACGTTCTGATCGCCACGTCTTTCTATGTGGTGCAGCGCACCTCCCGCGCGAAACTCTGGGGCGGGCTGGCCCCGTGGTTCGTGTTCTGGGGCTATCAGCTTTTCATCGTCATCGCAGCCACCGGCTATCTCATGGGCGTCACCCAGTCGCGGGAATACGCAGAGCCGGAATGGTACGCCGATCTCTGGCTAACCCTTGTCTGGGTGGTTTATCTCCTGGTTTTCCTCGGCACGCTCCTCAAGCGCAAGGAACCGCACATCTATGTGGCGAACTGGTTCTATCTCGCCTTCATCGTGACCATTGCGATGCTGCACATCGTCAACAATCTGGCGATCCCGGTCTCGCTGACAGGCGTGAAGAGCTATTCGCTCTTCGCCGGCGTGCAGGACGCGCTGACCCAATGGTGGTACGGGCACAATGCGGTGGGCTTCTTCCTTACCGCCGGCTTCCTCGCCATCATGTATTATTTCATCCCGAAACAGGCGGACCGGCCGGTCTATTCCTACCGGTTGTCGATCATCCACTTCTGGGCGCTGATCTTCATCTATATCTGGGCCGGCCCGCACCATTTGCATTACACGGCGCTGCCCGAATGGGCGCAGACGCTGGGTATGACCTTCTCGATCATGCTGTGGATGCCGTCCTGGGGCGGGATGATCAACGGCCTTATGACCCTGTCCGGCGCCTGGGACAAACTCCGGACCGATCCGGTGCTCCGGATGATGGTCGTCTCCGTCGCCTTCTACGGCATGTCGACCTTCGAAGGCCCGCTGATGTCAGTGCGCGCCGTGAACTCGCTTTCGCACTACACCGACTGGACCATCGGCCACGTTCACTCAGGCGCGCTCGGCTGGGTCGGCTATATCTCTTTCGGCGCGCTCTACTGCCTCACGCCCTGGCTGTGGAAGCGCAAGAGCCTCTATTCCAATGCGCTGGTCGAATGGCACTTCTGGGTCTCGACCATCGGCATCCTCCTCTACATCACCTCGATGTGGGTGTCGGGGATCATGCAAGGGTTGATGTGGCGCGCCTATGACGCCTTCGGCTTCCTCGAATATTCCTTCGTTGAAACCGTTGAAGCCATGCACCCCTATTACATCATCAGGATGACCGGAGGCCTTTTGTTCCTCGTGGGCGCTCTGATCATGGCTTACAATCTCTGGCGGACGGCGAAAGGCGACGTGCGTGAAAAAGAATTCGCTCCGTCCCCGGCGCTCGCCCCTGCTGAATAGGAAGAGAAACGATGCTTGACCGTCACGAATTTCTTGAAAAACGCGGCCTCGTTCTCACCGTCGCCATTCTCATCGTCGTCGCGATTGGCGGCATTGTGGAGATCGCGCCGCTCTTCTATCTCGAATCGACCATCGAGAAGGTGAAGGGCGTCCGGCCCTATACGCCGCTCGAACTCGCCGGGCGCAACATCTATGTGCGCGAGGGCTGCTATGTCTGCCACAGCCAGATGGTGCGGCCCTTGCGCGACGAGGTGGAGCGCTACGGCCATTACTCCCTCGCTGCGGAGAGCATGTACGACCATCCGTTCCAGTGGGGCTCGAAACGTTCCGGGCCCGATCTGGCGCGCGTCGGGGGCAAATATTCCGACGCCTGGCACAAGCAGCACCTGATCGACCCGCGCAGTCTCGTGCCGGAATCGGTGATGCCGCCTTACGCCTTCCTCGAAGGCAAGGTGCTGGACGCCGAAGACGCCGAAGGCTGGCTCAAAACCAACCGCACGGTGGGCGTTCCCTATACGGATGAGATGATCGAAAGCGCGGCGAGCGATTTCCGCACTCAGACCGACCCGTTCGCGGATGATTATGACGGCTTTGTCGCGCGCTATCCGAACGCCGTCGTGCGCGATTTCGACGGCGATCCGCGTCATGTCACCGAGATGGATGCGCTCATCGCCTATCTTCAGGTGCTTGGCACCATGGTCGATTTCGAGACCTATGAGCCCGAAGAAAACTACAGATAGAGACGATGTACGAAACGCTCGCAAAAATCGCGCAGACTTGGGGGCTTTTGCTCTTCGTGCTCGCTTTCGCGCTGGTGCTGATCTACGCGCTCAACCCGCGCAACAAAAAGAAGTTTGACGAAGCCAAACGCATCCCGCTCGAGGATGAGGAAGACGAAAATGGCGGAAAAAGAGATTGACCAGCCGACCGGCGTCGAAACGACCGGTCATGAATGGGACGGCATCAAGGAGTTGAACAACCCTTTGCCGCGCTGGTGGGTGATTGTGTTCTACATCTCCATCATCTGGTCGGTGATCTATTGGGTGTTCATGCCGTCATGGCCGGGCATTAACGGTTATCTGAAAGGCGTGCGCAATCACACCGAGCGCGCAAATGTCGAGGCCTCCATGGCGGAGCTCGCCGCTGCGCGGAGCGAACAGATGAGCCGTCTTCTGGCCGTCGAAAGTCTCGGCGAGATCGAGAACGACCCGGAGCTTTTGCAATACACCCTGAAGGCAGGCGAATCGATTTTCGGCGACAACTGCGCGACCTGTCACGGCGCCGGCGGGCAGGGGTTCACAGGCTATCCCGCCCTGGTCGATGACGCCTGGATCTGGGGCGGTTCACTCAGCGATATCCAGCAGACAATCCGTTACGGCATCCGCTCGGGCCATGCCGACACGCGGTTCAATATGATGCAGGCCTTCGGCCGCGACGGGCTTTTGCCCGCCGACCAGATCAGCGATCTTGTTGAATATGTCACGGCGCTTTCCGGCCGCGAGGCGGATGAAGCTGCGGTGGAGCGGGCCGCGCCGGTTTTCGCTCAGCAATGCGCGACCTGCCATGGCGCGGAAGGGCGCGGCGATCCGGCGCAGGGCGCCCCCAATCTTACCGACCCTATATGGCTCTATGGCGGCGACAAGATAACGATCCAGGAGACGCTTTATCAGGGCCGCGGCGGGGTTATGCCCGCATGGTCTGATCGCTTGTCCGAAGAACAGATAGCGGCATTGGCGGTCTATGTTCACTCCCTAGGGGGCGGCGAATAATCGCCGCCCGCCGGCTCTCTTACAGGTCGGCGAAAGGCGTCAGTGGTGTCGACGACGACAATAGAAAAACAAGGCAAGGCGGCGGACGGTGTTGAGCGGCTTGATGTCGCTCCCGTCAACAGCGCCGCTGAGCGCTCGCTCTACAAGGCGCGAGAGCAGATCTATCCCAAGCTTGTCCACGGCAAGTTCCGGGCGCTGAAATGGGTCGTGCTTTGCGCCACGCTCGGCGTCTATTATTTGCTGCCATGGGTGCGCTGGGCGCGCGGCCCCGGCGAGCCCGATCAGGCGGTGCTGGTCGATTTCGCCGGCCGCCGCTTTTATTTCTTCTTCATCGAAATCTGGCCGGATGAGCTTTATTTTCTGACCGGTCTTTTGATCCTCGCGGCGCTGGCGCTGTTTCTGGCGACGGCGCTTTTCGGGCGTGTGTGGTGCGGTTACGCCTGCCCGCAAACGGTGTGGACGGATCTTTACATCGCTGTCGAGCGCATGATCGAGGGCGACCGGAACAAACGGATGAAGCTCGACAAGGCGCCGTGGAACGTCGAGAAAATCGCAAAGAAAGCCTCGAAACACGCGCTTTGGCTGCTCATCGCCGCGCTCACCGGCGGCGCGTGGATATTCTATTTCCATGATGCGCCGACCGTTTTGCGGCAGCTTTTTACCGGCGAGGCGCCGCCTTCGGCTTATCTTTTCATCGGCGTTCTGACCTTCACGACCTATATGCTCGCCGGCTCCATGCGCGAGCAGGTCTGCACCTATATGTGTCCCTGGCCGCGCATTCAGGCCGCGCTGACCGATGATGAGACGCTTCAGGTCACCTATAAATACGATCGCGGCGAGCCGCGCGGCGCGCACAAGAAAAACGAAAGCTGGGAAGGGCGGGGCGATTGCGTCGATTGCAAGGCCTGCGTCGCCGCCTGTCCCATGGGCATCGACATTCGCGACGGGGCGCAGCTTGAATGCATTAACTGCGCGCTCTGCATCGACGCTTGCGATGACATCATGAAGAAGGTGGACCGGCCGCTGGGACTTATCGGTTACGACACCGACAAGAATATCGAGCGCCGCGTCGCCGGCAAGCAGCCGAGCATTTCGCTGGTGCGCGTGCGCACCATTCTTTACGCCGCCCTCATTGTCGTGGTCGGCGCGATGATCGCCTTTGGCCTGTCGAGCCGCGCGACCCTTGAAGTGAACGTGCTGCGCGACCGCACGCCGCCTTTTGTCATGCTGTCCGATGGCTCCGTGCGCAACGCCTATACGGTGAAGCTCGTCAACAAGGACAATATGGCGCGCGATTTCCGCATTACGGTCGACGGGCCCGAAGGGCTGAACGTTTCAGCGGTGGGCGAGGAGGCGGCTGGCAATGCCGTCACCATCACCGCCGAAGGCGACGCCGTGCGGTCGCTTCGGCTCTTTGTTACCCTGACGCCGACGGATCTGATGGGCGCCGAGGAAGACCTGATGATCACCGTCGAAGATGTCGCCGGCGGCGAGACGGCGAAGAACCCCACCGGCTTCATGACGGGGAGGCGATGATGAGCGGCTTTCGCGTGACGGGACGCTTCGTGTTGTTTTCGCTGCTCGGCTTTTTTCTGGCCGTCTTTATTGCGAACGGCATTTTCATCACGCTCGCCGTCAAAAGCTTCCCCGGCGAACAGGAGAAGAAATCCTATGTTCAGGGGATCGCTTATAACGACACGCTTGAAGCGCGGGCCGAGCAGGCGGCGCTCGGCTGGACGGCGGAATTGACGACGCTCGACCTTCAGGGAGATAAAGCGGCGATCGAACTGACCTTCCGATCCTCTTCCGGAGCGCCGATTTCAACGCTGGCCGTGGAGGGTTTGCTCGCCCGCCCGGTGGACGCAGAGCATGATCGGGCCGTAGACTTCGAGCCTACAGGAGGCGGGCGTTATCTCGCGCAAGTCGACGGCGTTGCGCCCGGCGTCTGGCGGCTTCAAGCCACGGCCAAAGGGCAGACGGGCGAAAGCTTTGTTCTGGAGAAAAGACTGACCTTCAAATGACGGCGGCGGTAGTGGAAACGGAGATCGGATGTCCGAGCGGGCTGGAGCCGCCCGCCCACGGCGTCTCCATTGATCCTGCGCCCTTTGTCCGCCGGTCGAATGGTCTTGCACGGCTTGACCTCGCGGTGTTCGGCGCCAAATGCGCCGGCTGCATCCGCAAGATCGAAAGCGCTATGAACGCCCTGCCGGAAATGCAGTCGGCGCGGCTCAATCTCTCCACGGGCCGGTTGTCGCTGGTCTGGAAAGACGGCGCCTTCGCGCCGAAGGAGATCGCCGAACGGCTCGACGCCATCGGCTATCGCGCCGCCCCCTTCGATCCCGAAAAAGTCGAGCAGGAAAGCGACCGCGAGGGCAGACGGCTATTGCGCTCGCTCGCCGTCGCCGGTTTCGCGACCGCCAATGTCATGCTGCTCTCCGTTTCGGTCTGGGCCGGCGGCGGGGAGATGGGCCCCGCGACGCGCGAGCTCATGCATTGGGTTTCCGCGATGATCGCCGTGCCCGCCGCGCTTTATGCGGGCCGGCCGTTTTTTTCATCGGCGCTGCGGGCGCTGAAATCCGGGCACGCCAATATGGACGTGCCGATTTCGCTGGCGGTTCTGCTCGCGCTGTCTTTGAGCCTCTTCGAATTCTTCAAAGGCGGTCCGCATACCTATTTCGACGCCGCCGTCATGCTGCTCTTCTTCCTCTTGATCGGGCGTTATCTCGATCATCGCCTGCGCCTGCGCGCCCGGGCGGCGGCGCGCGATCTTCTCGCCTTGCAGGCTGCAACCACGAGCCGGCTCAATGAAGACGGGACGCTCACTTCTGTCGCGGCGCGCGACATCGTTCCGGGCGACCGCTTGTTGCTGGCGCCGGGCGACCGGGCGCCGGTGGATTGCGTCATCGAGGAGGGCTCGTCCAATCTCGATATGTCGCTCGTTTCCGGCGAAAGCGCGCCGGTGCATGCGCAGGAAGGAACGTCTCTTTATTCCGGCGTGCTCAATCTCACCGCGAAGCTCACCGTGCGCGCGACGAAAAACGTCGACGCCTCCCTGGTCGCGGACTTAACGCGCCTCATCGAAGCGGGCGAGCAGTCGAAGAGCCGCTATATCCGGCTCGCCGACAAGGCGGCCTCGCTCTATGTGCCGGTGGTGCATTCCCTGGCGCTCGCGACCTTTCTCGGCTGGATGTTTCTCGCCGAGGCGGGGCTGCGCGTGTCGGTGATGAACGCCGTCGCCGTTCTCATTATCACCTGCCCTTGCGCGCTCGGGCTCGCTGCGCCGGCGGTGCAGGTGGTGGCGACGGGTCGGCTTTTCCGGTCCGGCGTGCTTGTCAAATCCGGGGACGCGCTCGAACGTCTTGCAGAAATCGACGCCGTCGTCTTCGACAAGACCGGCACGCTCACCTATGGCAAGCCGCGTCTCGCCAATCGCGCTGAGATTTCGGACGAGGCGTTGCACGCCGCCGCCGCGCTTGCGCGGATCAGCCGTCATCCGCTGGCGCGCGCGATCGTCGCCGAGGCGGGACCGGGCAAGCCCGCGCCGGATGCGGTGGAAACCGCCGGGGCTGGCATCGAAGGAACCATTGACGGCGCGCCGGCGCGCCTTGGCCGCGCCGCATGGGTTGGCGCCGAAACCGCAGCGGAGGACGACGCCCAGGAAACCTGGTTGCGTCTCGGCGATGCGCCGCCGGTGCGGTTCCGCTTTGAAGACCGCCTGCGCGAGGATGCGCGCGAGAGCATCGCCGATCTCGAAAAGCTCGGTCTCGAAGTGGAGATGCTTTCCGGCGATCGCCAGCCTGCGGCGGCGTCTATTGCGCAGCGGCTTGGGCTCAAAACATGGCGCGCGGGATTAAAGCCTCAGCAAAAGATCGAACGGCTTGACGCGTTGAAGGAGAAGGGCGTGAAGGTCGCCATGGTCGGCGACGGGTTGAACGATGCGCCCTCGCTTGCAAGCGCCCATGCGTCCTTTTCGCCGGGCAGCGCCGCCGATGCGAGCCAGGCGGCGGCGGACTATGTCTATCAGGGCGATAATCTGGCGCCGATCGCCGAAACGGTCATGGTCGCGCGCGCCGCGCGCCGGCGCATGCTCGAAAATTTCGGCTTCGCCGCATTTTACAATGTCTGCGCCGTCCCGCTGGCGGCGCTGGGGCATGTGACCCCGCTGATCGCCGCCATCGCCATGTCGGGCTCGTCGATCATCGTGACGCTGAATGCGCTGCGTCTTTCCATGGGCGCGCGCCGCAAATCATGACGGCGATCCTCTTCCTCCTGCCAATTGCGCTGCTGTTGGGCGGCGCCGGGCTCGGGGCGTTTTTATGGGCGCTGAAATCGGGCCAGTTCGACGACCCGGACGGCGCCGCGGCGCGCATCCTGCTCGATGACGACCTTGAAGAAAGTGATGAAGAGGAAGAAGACCCTACACCGTAGGTCTTAAATCCCGATAGGCGTGCCAGGTGGCGTGACCGAGCAGAGGGAAGATGACGGCGAGGCCGAGGAAGAAGGTCGCGACGCCTGCCGCCGTTAAAACCGCGATCAGCCAAGCCCAGAGCATCATCGCCCCCGGGGAGGTGCGGATGGCGTTGATGCAGGCGGCGATGGCGGTAAACGCGTCCGTGCGCTCATGCATCAGCATGGGGATCGAAATGACCGTGAATGTGTAAATCGCAAAAGCGATGCCGCCGCCGACAGCCGTGCCGATGGCGAGCATGGAGATCCCGGCCGGCGTGGAGACGACAAAGCTCGCAAATTCCGCGGCCGGAACATAATTCGCCGATGAAAAGAGCGCGTAGAGCATGATCGCCACACGCAGCCAGACCAGCGCGGCGAACAGGAGGAAGAACCCGATATAAGCGACCTGGATCGGCGAGCGGGGCCCCGCGAATTTGACCGGCAGGAGCGCCGGGGGCTCGCCAGCCTCAAGGCGGCGGCTCAATTCGTAAAGACAAAGCGCCAGAAGCGGGCCGACAATCGCGAATATGCCGAGCGCCACCGGAATGAGCGAGGACAGATTCAGCCGCCAGAGCGCCGTCACGATAATCATGCCGCCGCCGACGACGCAAACCCCGTAGCCCAAGGACTGTACGGGCGCCGCCCACATGTCGCGCCAGCCTGCCGCGAGCCAGCGCCATGGCGCGTCGGTTGCAACCCTGTTCACCTCAAAGCTGGTGTTCATCGGCTTTGTTGTCATGCTTTCAGCTCATCATGTTTTGGGCTCAGAGATTTGATTCTTATCAAAATCATGACGGTCTGTCCCTTCAGGAACAAGCAAAAGAACCGCTTCGGCGGCTATATAAGTTCGCTGCACTGCGGCATAATTCGGGCGCTGGAATTCCGGCTCTGGCGCGTCGCCCGGCTTCACGGGGCAAGCGCCTTTCTGTACTCAGGGTCTTTAACGCCCGGATCCGATTTTCATTTAAAGGGTAGAGATGAGCGTAAATTCCGAGAGCTTTGAACACTGGATTCGCTCAAGTTTCGTGGAGATGAACACGGAGCTTGAAAACCTCTATTTCGCGCAGGAGCGGCGCGAGAATGTGGACGGCGTCGGCGACGCCCTCAAAGCCCGGATCCGCGACGAGGGGCATGACTTTGTGGTGCGGCTGCAAGCGGAAGGCAACACCGATGAGGGCTTTGACAATGCCTTCGACCTGCTCGGCGATCTTGGCCTTTATCTCGCCGCGCTGCGCCGTCATGAGCTCACCAATCCGGCCCGCGAAGAAAAGTCGCCTTTTCCGGAAGCCTCGGCCCTCGGACTGCATATCGCGGCCTCCATCGGCATGGCGCCGCGTTTCGCGACGGCCCATCTGGCGACCCGCAATGCAGCGAAAGACGGATTGCAGAAAAGCTTCACGACGCTGAAGGACGAATATCTCTTTCTCGACTACAATACGCGCTCGATTTTTTCCTTTATGCGTGCCGCTGACGCCCTGACGCGCATCCTGCCGCTTGGCGTCTCGCATCCAGTGGCGCACACGCTGCTGGAAGATGCGGCGAACGCGCTGAAAGACGTGCTGAAATATAACGAGATGCTTTTCGAGCGGCTCGATACGGACCGGTTCTTTTATTCCGTGCGGCCTTATTACAAGCCTTATCGCGTGGGGCGGAACGAATATCGCGGCGCCAATGCGGGCGATTTTTCCGGCATCAACGAGATCGACTTGCTGCTTGGTCTTTGCCAGGCGAACGATCCCTATTATGCGCAGCTTCTGGTCGACAAGATGCTGTTCATGACGCCGGAGGATCAGGCGTCCTTGCGCGACTGCATGCGCCGGCGCAGCCTGTTGGCGCAGTTTCTCGATATTGCGCCGAACGCCTCGCACGAGCCCTGGTTCAAGCGCAACGCCGCGGCCTTTTTGGAGGTCTGCCGTCTCCATGGACAGACGGCGGCGCAGCATCATGACCGGTTGGTGACGACGTTTATTGAAAAGCCGTCCGCCGCGCTCGGCGAGGAAAAGCTGGCCCAGGTGACGGCGAGCGGACCGCCCTTGCAGGTCCTGATGCGGGCGCTGGAAACTTTGCGCGACATGCGCCTTGCGGCGAACCGCACGGATATCAGGACAAGTTACAAAGATATCGAGGCGCTTAAAGCCTTTGCCCAGGACTAGCTCTCATTCAATCCGTCGATGCGGATTTTGGAAGCGAGCGCAGTTTTGATCTTGTCTCTTTGCGCCTCGGTGCGCGCGCTAGCTTCCTGGCGCTCGGCTTCAAGGCGTTTTTCTTTTCTCGTGAGCGTGTCGAGAAAGGAATAGGCGTTGACCAGCGCTTCGGCGCTCGTTTCGTCACCTGCGGTGAGCTCGCGCATCTGTTTGCGCACGCCCTGTCGCTCCCTTTCCAGCCGCGCCGTCTCATCGCCCATGGCGGCCAGCTGGTGGCGTTCTTTATCGACGCGGATTTTCGCGATCTTTTTTAGCTCTTCGATCTGTTCAGCTTTGCTTTTGGCCATCGCTTCCCGCTTTCTTTCTCATGGCGTCGGCAAAGTGGATGGCGGCGGCGACCGCGGCGTAATGATCGCGCTGGATTTCATCGCCGATTTCGACGCTCGCGTGAATGGCGCGCGCCGTCGGCGGGTCGGAACGGATCGGCACGCCGGAAACGGCTGCGATTTCGCGGATCTTGAGCGCCAGTTCGTCGACGCCCTTGGCGACGCAGACCGGCGCCCCGCCGCCTTTGCGGTCCCATTTCAGGGCCACGGCGTAGTGGGTCGGGTTGACGATCACCACGTCGGCGTCCGGCACGTCCCGCATCATCTGGTTGCGGGCGATCGCCTGGCCGCGCTCGCGCCGGTTCTGCTTCATGGCCGGATCGCCTTCCTGCTCCTTGGTCTCCTTTTTCAGCTCTTCGAGCGTCATTTTGAGCTTCTGATTGTGGCGGTGGCGCGACCAGGGCACATCGACAAGGGCGATCGCAGTCGAAAAGAGCACGATCATGCCCGCGAAGATCACGCCTTCGCGCAGGATCGCCTGCGGGACCCCTTGCGCGGGAAAGCGCGCATCGAGCGGCAGCGTTGTGAACCGGTGGGCGTAGAACGCCCCGAACATGATGCAGATGGCGAGCAGTTTCGCCGCGCTTTTGGCGAATTCGCTGAGGCCGTCGGGGCCGTATTTTTTCTTCGCATTGGAGACCAGCGACAGGCGTGAAAATTTCGGTTTGATCTTTGAGGGCGCGAAGGCGATCGCCTGCTGCGCAAATAGCGAAGCAAGGACGCCGAGCGCCGGCAGCACCAGAAAGGGCGCGACCGCTTCGAGCGCAACGCCGGTGAGCTTTGCGATGAAGGCTGAGCTTTCCCCGGCGAAGGCCTGCCTGGCGAAGGCTTCGGGGCGGTCGAGAAGCTGTGACAAGTGAAAGGCGAGGGCTGCGGCGGCGCCGCTGGAAGCGGCGGCAAGCGCAAGATAAAAGCCCACATAAGAGGCGGCTGCGTTCGCTTCCTTCGACTGCGCGACATCGCCTTCCCGCCGCGCCTTGTCGATGCGCGACTGGGTCGGTTCGTGGCTCTTTTCCTGGCCGCTGTCTTCGGGTTTCTCGCTCATAAGCTCCCCGAAAAGACGTCAAAGAGCACGCGCTGGAACGATGCGAGCCATTCGAAAAGGATGACCGGTCCTGCGGCCGCGAAAAGCGCGAGGCCCGCCAGCGTAATCGCGGGCGCGCCCACGAAAGCCGCCATCAATTGCGGCATGGCGCGGCTCGCCGCGGCAAGCGCGAGAGAATAAAGAAAACCGAGGATGACAAAAGGCGAGGCAAGCGCGAGGGATTTCATGAGCGCTGCGCCGGTGCGCGTCGCGGCCCACTCGCCGGTTTCGGCGGCGCCGGGAAACTGACCGAAGGGCAGGGTCTCGTATAGGTCGGCGAGCGCGCTAACGACGTGAATGTGAAGGCCCGAGGCGGCGGCGATGGCGACGCCGGCCATCACGAGAATTGCGGCAAAGGGGGACTCGGAGTCGAAGCCGATGGTAGGGCCGAATAGCTGCGACAGGGACACGCTTTGCGCAATGATGGCGCCGGCTATCTGGAGAATGAAGATCATCATCCGTAAAGCGAAACCGATGACCGCGCCGCACATTAATTCTGCGGCGTAAAGAGCGGCAATGTCAGTGATGGCCTCAGGCGGGCGCATGCCCGGTTTTAAAACCATGGGCGTCAGCACCATGGCGATGGCGATGGCCGCCGTAAGACGCACACGCGCCGGGACAACGCGTTCGCCAAGGCCCGGCAGCAAGAAAGCGACGGCTGAAATCCGCGCGAATACCGCGCCGATGAGAATGATCATTGGCGCGCCTGACTCAACAAGCGGCGAGAGGGACGCCAGGGCGTCCATGATCAGGCCGTCCCGACCAGCACCGGCTTGGCGCCGGTATCGATCTCTTCATAGGAGAGAACGGGATTGCGGATTTTTTTCGCGTGAAGGACGGCGCGAATAAAGCGCCGCCGCTTGGCGGATGTCACGATCGCCGGATAAAGCTGGCGCGCCGTCGCCTGGTTGATCTGTTCGACAACGGCCTGGGCGAGGCGGTTGAACTCGGCTGGGGGCAGGGCGACATCCGTGCTCCCGCCGGCGCTTTGGGTTTCATGCTCAGCGAAAGTCGCCTCCCAGTCGAGGCCGATCTGGATCAGCGGCAGGGACCCGTCTTCGGTTTGCAGTCCCGTCACGAAGTTGCGCGAAACGCGCTGGCGGACGAATTCTGTGACTTCTTCGGCGGAGTTGTACATGCCCCTGCCTTCGGCGATGGTCTCGAGCATGACCGGCAGATTGCGGATCGGCACACGTTCGTCGAGCAGCAGGCGGAAGACCGACTGCACGAACTCGATCGGCGCCTTGTCGGGCACGAAAGCGTCGAGCAGGCGGCGGTTGGAGGCGGCGCGGTCCGCATCGGAGTTTTTCACGAACTCGTCCAGAATGCGCTGAACCGAGCGGCGCGTCACAAGGCGCGAGAAATTCTGTTTGATGGTTTCGAGAAGATGGGTCGAGACCACTTCCGCCGGTTCGACGACCGCATGGCCGAGCGCCATGGCGTCATCCCGGGCGTGACGGTCGACCCAGCGCGCGGGCGCGCCATAGACCGGTTCTTCGCAATCCTCGCCGGGGATCGGCAGATTGGCGAGGTCGTCGACGATCACCAGCACCTTGTCCTGGTAAAGCTTGCCCTTTGCTGCGGCGACGCCCTGGATCTTGACCACATATTCGTTGGCTTTGAGATCGAGATTGTCGGTAAGGCGGATCGGCGGAATGATGAAGCCGAATTCCGCAGCAATGTAATGGCGGATCTTGACGATGCGCGGTTCGAGGCCGTTGACATTGTCGAGCGCCAAAGGAATGAGGTCGCCGGAAAACTCGACGTGAATTTCGTCGACATCGAGAACGTCGCCGAGCTGTTTCTGGGTCTCTTTTGGTTTCGGCGCCGGGGATATTTCCGCGGCTTTCTTTTTCTCTTCCTGGTCCTTGTGGATCAGATAGGCCGCGCCCGCGAAACCGCTTGCGCCGATGAAAAAAGGCAGGAAGGGCAGGCCGGGCATGAACGCAAAAAAGGCCATGATGACGGCGACCGTGCCCATGGCCAGCGGATTGGTGCCGAGCTGGGCCAGCATCGCCTTGTCGGCGGAGCCTGCAACGCCCCCCTTCGAGAGAAGGAGCGCAGCCGCGATGGAAATGATCACGGCGGGAATCTGGCTGACGAGGCCGTCGCCGACGGTGAGGATCGAATAGGTAGACGCCGCGTCGCCGGCGCTCATGCCGTGGGCGCCGATGCCCATGCCGAGGCCGACCACAAGGTTCAAGAGCGTGATCAAAAGGCCCGCAATCGCGTCGCCTTTGACGAATTTCGAAGCGCCGTCAAGGGAGCCGAAAAAGGTCGTCTCGTCCTGCTCGATGCGGCGGCGTTCCTTGGCTTCTTCATGGCTGATCGCCCCGGAGGCGACATCGGAGTCGATGGCGAGCTGTTTGCCGGGCATGCCGTCGAGAGCAAAACGCGCGCCGACTTCCGCCATACGCCCCGCGCCCTTGGTGATCACCATGAAGTTGACGATCAGGAGAACGCCGAAGACCACCAGGCCTAGAAAGATATTCCCGCCCATGATGAACATGGCGAAGCCTTCAATCACCTTGCCGGCGGCGTCCGGGCCGGTGTGGCCTTCGCCGATGATCAGCTTGGTCGAGGAGACGTTGAGCGACAGGCGCAGCATCAGCGAGGCGAGCAGCACCGTCGGGAAGGCTGAGAATTCCAGCGGGCGTTCGATGAACAGCGTCATCGTGAAGATCAGGATCGCCAGGGCGAAGGATAGCGTCAGCCCGATATCGAGAACCACGGAAGGAACCGGCAGCACCATCATGACGATAATCGCCATGAGGCCGACGGCGAGCAGCACCGTCGTCTGGCCGGGGAGATTGAGTTTGAGCGCGCTGTCCATCTGGGAACTCTTTTTACTTTATCTGGGGTGTGCGCTTATGTTCCGGCGATCGCGGGCAAAACCACATTGTCGAAGAGATTGGCGAGAAGCTGCGCCATATGTCCGGCGGTGAGCCAGAACACCAGCAGCATGAAGAGAAGCTTCGGCGCGAAGGTAAGCGTCAGTTCCTGAATGGAAGTCAGCGCCTGGAAGAGGCCGACAACGATGCCGACGACAAGCGCGGCGCCGATCATCGGCGCGCCCATCCAGACGGCGGTCCACATGAACTGGCGGAAAATATCGGTGATTTCGGCTTCGGTCACGACGCGCCCCCTTAGACCGGCATCCGGATCAGTTCCTGATAGGCTTCGACCACTTTGTCGCGCACGGTGACGGCTGTCTGAACAGCGAGTTCAGCCTGGGCGAGCGCTTCGACAACCGAATGCGGATCGGCTGAGCCGGTCATGTAATTCATGGCGGCTTTTTCGCCCTCGGTGACGCTCGCGGCGACTTCGTGCACGGCCTTGAAAGCCGGATTGTCTTCGAGGCCCTTGATGCTCGGGGCCGAGCCGCCGGCTTTTTCGGGCGAGCCGTCGGTTTTCAGCGCGCTCTTGGCGAGATTATAGCTCTGGGCGGCGTGGAAAGCGGGCAGTTTCATGAAAAGCCTCCCTTTTAAGATTTAAGAATGTCGAGGAGCGACGAATACATGTCGCGGGCCTGACGAAAGACCTCGAGGCCGGCGTCGTAAGAACGCGTCGCCTCGCGGGCGTCGGCGAATTCGGTCATCATGTTGACATTGGACATCACCACATAACCGTTTTCATTGGCGAAGGGGTGATGAGGGTCGAAAATTTCTTCCTGAGGCGACTGATCCAGCATCATGCGCCCCACCTCGACGCGATTCACGTCGGAGGCGCGGTCATAGATATTTTCAAAAGTCACCTGTTTGCGCCGGTAGCCATGGGTGTCGACATTGGCGATGTTCTCGCTGACGACTTCGAGGCGCTGCGCCTGCGCGCGCATCCCGGATGTCGCGGCGGCGGTGATTTTCTCAAAAGGATTCATGATCTCTCTCCCTACCCGCGCGTGCCGAGGGCGGTGCGCATCATGGAAAGCGCTTTCGTGTATATGCTGATCGCCGTGTCGTGATTGCGTACGGCGGCAGTGGAGCGCGTCACCTGGTCTTCCAGAGAAACAGTGTTGCCGTCCGGCGACGTCACGCCGTCGATTGTTATGCGTTTGGCGTTGAAAGCGTTCTGCGCGAAGCTGGACCCAGGCGCCTGCATCGCCGTCTGGCGTTCAGTTCGCGCATAGGCTTCGGAAAACGGCTCGAGGTCTTTCGCCTTGAAGCCGGGCGTATCGGCATTGGCGATGTTCTCCGCAATCTGCGCATGACGCTCGGCCGAATGGCGCGCCAGCGCAGACGCCGTTTGAAGCATTTTCAGATCGCTAAACATTTATACCTCGCCTTAACCAGCGGTAAGGGATAAATGCACCGATATGTTGAATGAAGAATTAACCACGTTTGAGCGCGCGTCTTTCTTATGAGCCATTCCCTGGCCCCGCCAAAAGTTGAACAACTGCTTAAGACCGCAGGACCGCGCCGCTATGGCGTCGTCACGGCGACGGACGGCCTGTCGATCAAGATCGCCGGTCTCGCGGGCTACGCTTCGCTTGACGATACGGTGCTGATCTCGACGGAACGGCGGGCGACAAACAAGCGCGCCGGCGGCGGCGGACGGGAAGTCCGCGCCAAGATCGTCGCCATGGACGGGGAGCTGGTGACGGCCTTCGCTTACGGCTCGCTCGCCGGCGCCGCGCTTGGCAGCATGGCGGTCCTCGACCGCGGCGGCGGCTATGCGCTGCCCTCGGAGGCCTGGATCGGCCGGATTATCGATCCTTTCGGCGCGCCCATGGACGACGGGCCGCTGAAGCCTGGCGAAACCTCAGTGCCTTTGGAACGCGCCGCGCCTAATGCGGCGAAACGCAAAATGCTCGGCGGGCGTCTGTCGACAGGGCTGTGCGTCACGGACACGCTCCTGCCGATCTGCCGCGGCCAGCGCATCGGGCTTTTCGCCGGCTCCGGGGTCGGCAAATCCTCGCTCCTCGGCGATATCGCCAACGGCGTCGAATGCGATGTCGCAGTGATCGCCATGATCGGCGAACGGGGGCGGGAGGTGCGCGCCTTTATCGAGGATACGCTCGGTCCTGAAGGCCGGGAGAAATCCGTAGTGATCGCATCGACAGCGGACCAGTCGCCGCTGGCGAAGAAGCGCGGCGCCCATCTCGCCATGGCCACGGCGGAATATTTCCGCGATCAGGGAAAACAGGTCCTGCTTCTTTTTGATTCCCTGACCCGCTATGCCGAGTCGCACCGCGAAATCGCGCTCTCCGCTGGAGAAGCGCCTTCCTTGCACGCCTTTCCTCCTTCGACCTTCCGCACCATTGCATCGCTTGTGGAGCGGTCGGGACCGGGGGAAGAGGGCCAGGGCGACATCACGGCCGTCTTTTCGGTGCTGGTCGCCGGATCCGATCATAACGAGCCTGTGGCGGACATGATCCGCGGCATTCTCGATGGCCATATCGTGCTTGAGCGCGAGATTGCCGAGCGCGGGCGCTTTCCGGCTATCGATGTCTCGCGCAGCGTGTCGCGCTCGCTCCCGAAGGCGGCCAATGAAGAGGAAAACGCCCTGTTGCGCGATGCGCGCGCCATCCTGCGCGCCTATGAGGACTCCGAAACGATTGTGCGCGCCGGCTTATATGCGCATGGCGCCGATCCGCAAATCGATAAGGCGCTCGAGATCTGGCCGAAGCTCGACCAGTTCATTGCCGGCAAGACCGATATGGGCGTGGAGGATAGCTTCCAGCGTCTGCAGGCGATCGTGCAGGGCGGCAAGAAACAGCCCTCGACCACGGCCAGCGCGAACGCCTTTAGCGTCTAGCCCAGATTGGAAATCAACAAATTCGCGATGCCGGCCCCGGAAAGGCCGCCGCCGGACCCGCCGCCGCTCAGCACGGTCAGCGCCGCAAAACCGGGCGTTGACGCGCTGGGGCCGTTGGCGATTTCCGATTGCAGGAAGAACCGGCGCAGCGCGTCCTCGACCTTCACCGGGTCCTTGAAAACGGCGGCTGATTTGCTTCCGAAAAACTGGTCGGCCTTGCGTTCGAAAAGCTCTTTCTGCTTGTCGATGTCGGCGCTGCCGATGGAGGAGGGCAGGCCGAGCGCGCCTTCCATGACGGCGCGCAGGGGCTCCTGACCCATGATCTGGAACCAGCCAACATCATCCACATTGGCGCCTTCGGCGATGCGTGAGATTTCCCGGCGGAAATTCATGGCAAGGCGCATATTGGTGTTCACTTCGCCGACGCTCACTTCGAAAGAGCGTTCAAGATAGTCATTCGCGACCTTCTCACGGAAGGATTCGATGCCGACTTGCGAACCGGTGAAATTGCCGTAGCCGAACGCCTTGGAAAAGTCGCGCCAGCGCGGGTCGGAAAGCCGGTTGGCGAAGGAGTCGTTGAAGTCCGTGCCTTCTTCGAGAATTTTCTGAATGAAGGCTTTCTTGTTGAGTTCGTCCTGGAGGCCGAACGCCCCCAGCGCGACCGTTAAGAGCTTGCGGTCTTTGACGAGCTTTTCCGCGGTCGTCGCTTCCGCGATATTTTCGCGGAAATACTCCATATTACGGACGATTTCCGGCGACTTCTGGAAGATTTCAAACTGTTTGTCCGCGTTTTTCTGGAAAACGCGCCAGCCGATGTAACCGTCGAGCGGAATGGCTGGATTGAAGGTCATGACGCTAACGCTTCGGCCATGGCGGGGGAGCGTCGAAGCAGCGCCGCCTCGAACTCAAAATGGCGCTTCAAGGCGCGCATGACGACGAAAAACTTTCCTTCTTGCGCGGCGTCCAGCGCGCGCAGGACGTCATCGCCCGCTTCGCCAGGAAAAACGCCTTTCAGGACGCTAAGGCCCTGCACCAGTTCATCGACCGCCTGCTCAGTATCGGCTTCGCCGGCAAGCGCCAGCTGGGCAATGTAATAGACGCGCTTGAGCGGCGTATTGGCTTCTTCTTTCGGGATAGCGTCGCGGGCGCGCAGGATCGACACATCGCTGGAGCGCACGCGCAAGCGTGCGGCGCGATCCCCATTCTGGAGGAGCACGCCGTTGACGAGAACCTTCTCGTTCGGCTTCAGCTTTATGACGAGACCGGTCATGCGGGAGCCGCCTCAAAACCCTGTAATCCGCGAATGATATTCTGGTTGATTTCGATCAAGGGCTCGGCGTCGAGCGAATGATCGTCATCAGCCAGAAGCTTGCGCGTATAGTGCTGCGTGAATTCAAAAAGATAGAATAGCTGAGAGCGTAATTCTGCGGGCAATTGATTGCCTTCGCTTACGACGTCGACTGCGACGACATTCCAGAATTCGAGATTCTTACCAAGCGCGCGAGCAAAAGCCGCAGGATCGCTCTCGCGGTTCTTCTGGGCGACGACGACGGCCGTGGTTAATTTTGAAAGTACCTGACGTTCAACTTCACGCGGTGATGCCGTTGAGCGTGCAGATTGGTGATAGGCGTTCCGTGCAAGCGCCGACGTGGTCATATCCCTAACAGCCCCTTTCGTGGTTACTTTCCACGTTATTTTATAGTCTTAAAAATCCTGTAAAGGCCCGAAGGCCTTAACAGGGGGCGTCAGTCTATTATTGGAACAGGCCGAGGATCGCGTTCGGAGACGAGTTGGCGATGGACAGGGCCTGAATGCCGAGCTGCTGCTGGACCTGCAGGGATTGCAGGCGGGCAGAGGCGGCTTCCAGATCAGCGTCGGTGAGGGCGCCAATGCCGGTTTTCAAAGCGTCTGTCAGATTGGTGACAAACTCGTTCTGAAGTTCGACGCGCTTCTGGGAAGAACCGAATTCAGCAGCGGCGTCGACCGCTTCCTGAATGAGGCCTTCGATTTTAACCAGCGCATCGGCGGCGGCGGCGGCGTCGGTGACGTCAAGCGTGTTCAGGTTGGCGAGACCGCCGCCCGTGCCGTCCGTCACATTGACTTCAAACGCCATGGTGTCGCCGCTGTCATTGGTGATGTCGAGCTGGACATCAGCCGACCCGCCGGTGCCGGCGACCAGGTTCGTGGTGTAGCCCGCATCGGTCAGCAGGTTGTTGAGGCCAACGCCCACATCGTTGAGGTCGTCGTCGACCTGGGCGGTGTAGGTGAATTTACGGCCGTCAATGCGGACTTCCCAGACATCGCCGCCCGCGGAGGGGTCATAGTTCTGGTCGATGTCGAGGGCGAAGTCGTTGCCGTTGGCGACGAGTTGGGCGGCGCTGTTCTGGTCGCCGTTGACGCCGGTGGCGCCGGCGCCGAGGCTGTTGTCGACGGTTGCGCCGGCTGTGGTTTCGAGGCTGAAGGAATCGACCGTGATGGCGCTCGCCGTCACATTGCCGCTGGCGTCGCGATCAAGCGAGGCGAGGAAGTCGGTGGAATCCGTGCCTTTGAGGAAGTTCAGGCCGTTGAACTGCGCCGACTCGATGATGCCGTCGATCTGCTCGCGCAATTGCCCGATATCCGTCTGAATTTTATTGCGGTCGATGTTGTCTTCCTGGGCCGCAACGATGAGGCCTTTCATATCGACCAGCAGCTCAGTGATTTTTTCAGCAGCGCCGCGTGCTACGCCGACCGAGGCGGCGCCGAGATTGAGCGATTGGGAAATCGCTTCAAAACCTTTGACGTCGGACTGCATGACCGTGGAGATCGCGAAGATCGCCGCGTTGTCCTTGGCGTTGGCGACTTTCTTGCCGGTCGAAATCTGTTCCTGGACCATCGACAGGCCTTTGTTGACCGTGCGGAGGTTCTGCAGCGCGATCATCGCGGATGTGTTTGTAAGAAGACTGTTGGGCATTGTTAGACTCCGAGTTGGATCGCAACAGGAAATTCAATCTTTAAATATCCGGTTAGGGATAATAAGCTCTTAACGGCGCAAAAATTTGTCGCGATCAGGAGCTGGTTGGATTTCGCTGTGCTCTCGGCAGTCAACTATTCGTTAATATAAGGCGCGGGGCTTCTATAACAGCTTGAGGTTATGCCGCGCAGGGGCTGCTTCCCGAAAAGGTGTCAGCAAGCGCATAAAAAAACCCGCGAAGGCCCGAAGACCTTCGCGGGGTATGAGGATCGTCAGTTCCGATTAACGGAACAGGCCGAGGATCGCATTCGGCGCGGCGTTGGCGATCGACAGCGCCTGAATGCCGAGCTGCTGCTGGACCTGCAGGGACTGCAGGCGGGCAGAGGCGGCTTCCAGGTCAGCGTCGGTCAGGGCGCCGATACCGGTTTTCAGCGAGTCCGTGAGGTTGGTCACGAATTCGTTCTGAATTTCGATCCGCTTCTGGGAAGAACCGAATTCAGCAGCGGCGTCGACCGATTCCTGAATGAGGCCTTCGATTTTGACCAGCGCGTCAGCAGCGCCGGCGGCGTCGGAGACATCAAGAGTGTTCAGGTTGGCGAGACCGCCGCCCGAGCCGTCCGTCACATTGACTTCAACGGCGATGGTGCCGCCGGTGTCGTTGGTGATGTCGAGCTGGACGTCAGCCGAGCCGCCCGTGCCGGCGACCAGGTTGGTGGTGTAGCCCGCATCGGTCAGCAGGTTGTTGAGGCCGGTCCCGATATCGTTGAGGTCGTCGTCGACCTGCGCGGTATAGGTGAATTTGCGGCCGTCAATCCGGACTTCCCAGACATCGCCGCCCGCGGACGGGTCATAGTCCTGGTCGATGTCGAGGGCGAAGTCGTTGCCATTGGCCACAAGCTGAGCGGCGCTGTTGAAGTCGCCGTTCGCGCCGGTGGCGCCGGCGCCGAGGCTGTCGTCGACAGCCGTGCCGGCCGTCGTTTCAAGGCTGTAGGCGTCAACGGAAATCGAGCTCGCCGTCACGTCGCCGCTGGCGTCGCGGTCAAGCGAGGCGAGGAAGTCAGTGGACTCCGTGCCTTTGAGGAAGTTCAGGCCGTTGAACTGCGCCGCATCGACGATGCCGTCGATCTGGTCACGCAGCTGCGAAATATCGGTCTGGATCTTCGTGCGGTCGACGTTATCTTCCTGAGCCGCCACGATGAGACCTTTCATCTCTGTGAGCAGTTCAGCGACTTTTTCAGCCGCGCCACGCGCCACGCCGACAGCGGCGGAACCGAGGTTGAGCGACTGGTTGATGGCTTCAAAGCCTTTCACATCCGACTGCATGACCGTGGAGATCGCGAAGATCGCCGCGTTGTCTTTGGCGGTGTTGACTTTTTTACCGGTCGAGATCTGCTCCTGGACCATGTTCAGGCCTTTGTTGACCTGACGAAGGTTCTGAAGCGCGATCATCGCGGACGTGTTGGTGAGAAGACTATTCGTCATGATAGAGACTCCGATTTGGATCGTTATTTTTAACGGTCCGACCTCGCAAAGGAGTTGTCGGGAGCCCCGCAATTTATTTTTGCAGGAATTTATGAGCCGTTTTAGCTCGCGGCAGGCCGTTTAAGCATGTCCGCAACAACCACGCGGTTGCATAGGCTCAACAATAAGAGCCTTGGAATAATATGGATTTAAGAAGTATGCTTACTGAGAAGTAAAAGATTACGCCTTGGTCGTAATCGTCGATGCGTTCGGATTGCGCAGGGCCGCACCGTCGGCGCTGTAGACGCCGGTATTGAATTCGGCTTCGCGTATTTTCTTGAGGCGCGCGCGCGCTTCGCGCACGCCTTGGGCCGTCGCCTTCAGGATAGCGGCGTTTTCCTCGGCCTTGTTTCGAATTGCATCGAGTTCGGCAATAAGCTGTTCACTGAGTTCGGAAGCGTCGAGTTCGCGAACGATGTCGTCAAACTCTGCGAGCAGCGATTCTTTCTGAGAGGTCAGGGCGGCAATCTGCTCGAAGGCGCGCTTGCCGATAAACGCTTCTTCCTGATCCGTCAGCTTTTTCAGGTTCGCGATGATGGCTTTCAGTTTATCGACAGGGCTTGTCACTTGAGCTGGCCTTTCAACTGACGGTAAATCTGATCGGCAAGGCCGAAGCCGCCTTTTTCGGCGAGTCCCTCGGCATAGGTTTCGACCAGCATGCGGGAGAAGGCTTCGCCGCCAAAGCCGGAATCCTGAGAGAGCGCTTTGTCGAAACCGGCGTGAGACAGCATTTCAGCGATGAAAACCGACTCAAATTCCTGCGCCGTCTTGCGCAGGGTTTCTTCTTTCTCCGCTTGCGTTGCTGACGCATCGCGCACCTTGCCGGCAGTTGCCGGGTTCAACGTGAGAGTAAGATTGGCGATGTCCATCTGGACGCTCCGGATCGGAAAAATTTAAGGCAAAGTAGAGCGCGTAACTAAAAAATAAGTTATCAAATGTAGGAAAGCGCTATGGAAAATGCTCCGCTTTCAATTTTATCAGCGTTGTTTGGCGGCAAGCCGGCAGGTGATAAATCCACTGGCGCTCATGCGCTTTTCGCCAATAGGCCGGACAAAGCCGAAGCCGGCGGTCAGGGTTTCTTTTCCTTTATTGACGGCCTGTTAAAAACTGCGGATGGCGGCGATGAAACGGCGGATTTGCTCGGGTCACCTGCGCCTTTTTCAGGCGCGCCGCTGACGCTGGAATCCTTGCAGGCAAAGACGGGTGACCTATCCGTGCCTGGCGGCGCTGCGCTAACGGAAAATGGTTCTGGCGCGCTGGATCTGATCGGGAATGCAGAAGCGCTTGCCGGCGCTCCGATAACCAATAATGCGCTCGCAGGGCAAAACCTGGCCCCGGTTGACGCGCCTGCCGCAGGCGACGTTCCGGCGTCCCTTACGAATGATAAAAGCCTTCCGGCGGCGTCCGCTATGGACGCGTCTGCTGACGCTCGGGCCGGTTTCGGGACGGCGCCCGGCGATCAGAAAGTTGAATTTGCAGCGCAAGCGTCTGTCGCGAAGACCAACGCGCCAGGGCAAGAAATGGCTGCGCCCGGCCAGACTGTGGCCAGCGCTGCGAAAGCAGCGACCCCCGGGGCAGGCTCTTCTGAAGACGCCGCGCCGGAAGCTGACCCATCTTTTGATACGCCGCGCGGCAAGAGCGATGACGCGCCGGGGCGCCTGCTGGTTTCAGGCCAGAACACAAAGACGCCTGGCCTTCATCTCAATCCCCACGCTAATGCGACGGTTGCAATCGCCGATCATGCCTCGCCGGAAGCCCTGAGCCATTCGGCGGTCACGAGAGACGAGGGCGGCCTTGAATTCGACCGGCTTGCATCAACAAAGCTTGAAGCCGTTGCTGCGGGTGCGGACCGTGCGCCCCAGATCAATCCCGTGCGCGACCAGATCGTTGCGGCGGTCGCGGCGCGTCAGAGCGACGGCCGCCTTGAAGTGCGTCTCGATCCGCCCGAGCTCGGGCGGGTGACAATCAGTTTTGACCGCGACGGCGCGGAGATGGTGCGCGCGGTTATTTCCGCCGATACGCCGGAAACGCTCGACCTCATGCGCCGCCATGCAGATGTTCTCCAGCGCGCGCTGGAAGAGCAGGGATTTGATGGTCTCGACCTTCATTTCGCCGATAAGGGCGCCGATGAAAATATGGCGGATGAAACGCCGGAACAGTCGGTGAATTTCCGCCTTGCTGAAGCGGAGGCGCCGGAAATGGCCGCCCTCTCGGCGCCGCAGGCGGCGCTCGGCCGCCTCGACAGGCGGCTGTAAGCGCCAAAGATCGTAAAGGGAAACGCACCATGCAGGCAGCGCCAACCATATCACCGTTCACACAGACGCAGCAGAGCAATGGCGCGGCAGCGGCCGCCGCCAGCGCCAGCCAGCAAGGCGGCAATCCCGCACTCGAGGCGGCGGATTTCCAGAACTTCCTCAAGCTTCTGACAGCGCAATTGCGCAACCAGGACCCGCTCAACCCGGCGGACTCAACCGAATTTGTCGCGCAACTCGCGCAGTTCAGCTCCGTCGAACAGCTCGTCAACGCCAATAACAAGCTCGACAATATCGCGTCGGCCATGGTCGCCGACGGCATCGACAAATATGCCGGCTGGATCGGCAAGAAAGCCGAAGCGACCGGCGCGCCAGCCTATTTCGACGGCGTCAAGCCGATCGAATACCGCCTGGCGGGCAATGAAAAGGCAAGGAGCGTGGAAACCGTTATTACCGATCCGCTCGGAAACGAGGTCTCCCGGTTTGCCTCGCTTAACGGCTCCATGGTGCAAGGCTGGGACGGCATGGTGGACGGCGAACCCGCGCCAAAGAGCCTCTATGGGGTGACGGCGATCTACTATGACAAGGACGGCAAGGTGGTCGGCGAGGAAATCGCCAACACTTTCGGCGGCGTGCGCGAAGTGCGGCTTGACGGAAACGAACCGTCGATCATTCTCGATGGCGGCGTCGATGTCGGGCCTGGTCAGATCGCCGGCCTCGGTCTTAAAGAATAAGCTTCAAGCATGACATCATGAATGAAAAACGCCGCCCTTACGAGGCGGCGTTTTTCATGTCAGGAATGGGTGACGATCGGGACTAGTAATTCTGAATGCCAAGATCGAGGATCAGAACGTCCAGTGCGGCGTCGCCCATGATCTTGCGGCTTTCATCAAGCAGAGCCATCTTCGTATATTCAAGCTTGTCCATGTCTTCGAGCATTTGCGGCAGCATGCCTTCGCCGGAAAGGGCCATCAGACGGGCGAGGAACGCATCGCGCAGGCGCGGCTCAAGGGCGTAAACCCCCTCGCTTTCGCCGCTGTCGACTTCGATATTGATGTCGAGAATGACCATGGATTTTGGCCGGCCATTATGGACGACGGGCACGACGAACTGGCGGCTGAATTTCATATAGGTGGAGCTGGAGGCGTCTTCCCCGCCATGACCGCCTTTCTTGGCTTTCTTTTCACCGTGGCCGTCATCCGCCTCGCCATGAGCGCTGCTTTCCGCGTTGGAAGCCTTTCCCGACATCATGGTCTTGGCGAAAAAGCCGCCTCCGCCGCCAGCGGCGCCGGCGACGACAATGATGATCACGGGAAGCAGTTTCTGAAGCACGGGGGAGCTCCTCCTAGAACGGCGAGATAAGGTCGATTACCTGCTGACCGTAGCGCGCGCGTTGCAGATCGGAGATCTGTCCGCGTCCGCCATAGGAGATGCGGGCATCGGCGATCTTGTCATAAGTGATGGTGTTGTTCCGGGCGATGTCTTCCGGCCGGACAATCCCCGCGACGAGAAGCTCGCGCAGCTCGTAATTGACGCGGATTTCCTGGCTGCCGGTAATGGCGAGGTGGCCGTTCGGCAATTCGTTGATGACGGTCGCCGCCACGCGCAGCGTGATCTTTTCCTCGCGCTTGATCTGGCCGTCGCCGCTCGATGAGGTCGACGAGTCCGTCCCGATGGCAGGATCGAGGGTCGCCCCTCTCGGCAAGACGTCTTCGGCGAGCGAATTAAGCCCGAAGAAGTTGGAGACCGCCATGTCGTCGGCGGAGCTGCGCGACCGGCTGGTGGAGTTCTTGATCTCGGCTTCCTCGTCGATCTCGATAACGACGGTCACGATATCGCCTTTCGAGCGCGCGCGGCGGTCGCCGAACAGCGAAGAGGGGCCTGACCGCCACAGCGAGGCGGTGGTGATTTTCGCTTCGGTCGGCTGAACCGGTTTCGGCGGCACGTCATAGCGCCGCGGATCCGGCTGGGGCATCGGATCGCGCATGTCGCCCACGGGCGACATGGGCGGGGGCGTGAACATATGGTCGAGCCGCGACATGCAACCGCTTGTCGCCGCGAGGACCGGCAGTGTCAGAAGAAGAAGTTTTCTGTTCATTTTGTGACCGCCTTGTTGGGGCCAATGATGACCGCCGTAAGAATGGTTTTCGAATTGAGATTCATGATGCGGACCGTTTCGCCTACCGCGCCGGCGTCTAGCGCACGGCCTTCGGTGGTCATTTTCAAGGGACCGCGCACGAATTCGAGCGTGACGATGGCGTTGCGCTCGACGGCTGTGGGCGGGCCGACATCGCTCGCCCGCAGCTTGGCGCCTTTATAGATGGCGCGTTTGAGCTCCATGCCCACAAAAAGATCGAGCGCAGTGTCGTTCTCGCCTTCCACGATGAGGTCGGAGGCGTGGAGCACGGTTCCAGTGCGCAGATTGTTCGCCGCCTTGACGGTGGCGGGTTTTTGCGGGACCGGCATGACCGATATCATGGGCATGTCCTGATCCGCCCCGGCGGACTGGCTGGGCGGCGTCGGCGCCAGAGCGGCAAGATCCTGCGCGCCGGCGACGCCCGTCAGGGAAAAAGCGGCGGCGGATAGAAGTGCGGCGGACGAAAACAGGCGTTTCATGAGATTACCGGAGTTGCGTTGTTGCGCCGAGCATCTGGTCGGCTGCGGAGATCACTTTCGAGTTCAGCTCGTAGCCGCGCTGGGCCTCAATGAGGTCTGCAATCTGCGCGACAACGTCCACGGAGCTTTCTTCCAGGAAGCCCTGACGGATGGCGCCGCGGCCGTCGAGACCGGGCTCGCCGGGGATCGGCGCGCCGGAGGCTTGTGTTTCCCGGAACATATTGCCGCCGAGCGCTTCCAGACCCTTTTCGTTGACAAAGATCGTGAGCTGCATGTTGCCGACCTGCTGGCCTTCGGTCTCGCCGTCGAAATAGGCGTAGACTTCGCCATTGGCGTTGATCGTGATGGAGCGCGCATCCTGCGGAATCGTGATGTCGCCGGCGAGGGGATAGCCTTCCGAATTGACGAGCAGTCCTTCGCCGGTCTTCTTGAAGGATCCGTCCCGCGTATAGGCGGGATCGCCGGAGGGCAGCGTCACTTCGAACCAGCCGCGCCCTTCGATGGCGAGATCGAGATCGCCGCCGGTCTGGCGCAGCGAACCCTGCGAATGGTTGACCGAAATGGCCGATGTCCTGACGCCGAGGCCCATCTCGATGCCTGCTGGCGCGATGAGGCCGGTGGAAGACGATATCGCGCCGGGCGCGCGCAGTTGCTGATAGTGGAGATCGGCGAATTCCGCGCGCCGCGTGTCATAGGCGGTCGTGCTCATATTCGCGATATTGTTGGACACGGTCTCGACGCGCTTTTGCTGCGCATCCATGCCTGTCGCTGCAATCCTTAGAGCCTGCATGATGTAGCCTCCTTCTTACTCTCGCGCCTTTAACGGCGTCTCATCGCGTCAACGGTTTTGGAAATCCGTTCATCCTCATCTTTCATCAGCTGCTGGCCCATTTCATAGGCGCGTTGCACTTCGATGAGGCGGGAGATTTCCAGAACGGCGTTGACGTTCGATTCTTCAATGAAGCCCTGACGGAGCTTCGGCGATTCCATCTGTTCGTATTCTTCAGCGCGCAAAAGATTGGCGCCTTCGCGCGACAGCGCGGTCGGGTCCGCCGTGACAAGGCCGAGCTTGCCGACCGGCGCGCCGTCGGCGGCGATGGAGCCGTCCTGGGCGATGGTGATGCTGGTCGCTTCTGGCGGGATGGCGATGGGCGAACCGCCGTCGCCGAGCACGGCGTGCCCGGCTGAGGTGACGAGCTGGCCTTCCGCATTGAGCATGAAGCTCCCCTGGCGGGTGAGGCGCTCGCCGAAGGGCGTTTCCACGAGGAAATAGCCTTCGCCGTCGATGGCGACATCGAACGAGCCGCCGGTTTTGGTCACTGCGCCTTGCGTTGCGTCAAAATAATGTCCGCCCACATTGGCCTGGGAGAGGCTGCGGTCTTCGGGGCCCAGGGCGCGGACATATTCGGAGAACAGCATGCCTTCGCGGCGATAGCCGGCGGTGCTAGCGTTGGCGATATTGTTCGCAACGCTGTTCAGTTCTTTCGACAAGCCCGCTTGCTTAGAAAGCGCGACGTAAACCGTATTGCTCATCGTCCTTCTCCTCCGGCGCTGAGAGTGATCCGCGCAAGACCGGATTCCATGAAATTCTTTTCCCTCGCGACGCCTTCTGAAAAATCGGACAAGAGGTCGATAGCGCGCACATTCACCGCCGGCGCCGTGTTGAACATATGGACGAGGGCGGCGAGCGCGTCCGGGTTGTTCTGAAGCGTTTCGCGCATGGAGGCGGGAAGTTCATTGGCGCCGCCATTCAGCGCGGCGAGGGCGGCGCGCGCGGCGGCGGCGGAATCGCGGTCTTTCTCGGGCGCCATGTCAAAGGCTTCGATCGCAAGCGGCCAGTCGCCGGCGCGCCAGGCGGCCTTGGCGAATTCTTTATTCACCGCGCCATTGCGCATGGCGGATTTGATGGCGGCGACGGCGCCGGCCCGGTCGTTATTGCGTTCATGGGCCTTCACGGCCACGATGCCGAGTTCCGGGCTCATTTGGCCATGGGCGGCGATATCGAGCGCGCCCTGGGCGTCGCCGCTGTTCAGATGAGACAGCGCCTTCATGGCGTCGGCTTGTGCGCGCCAGGCGGCGGGCGCCGTTGAGAGCGCTTCGTCCACAAGAGCGTTGGCGCCGTAAGCGGCGAGTTCACGGGCGACCGCGATATTGAGATCGCCGTCGCCGGGAATGTCGAGAAAATCGCGGTTATGGAAATAGGCGGCGACGGCCTCAAGTCGGGTCTCGTCGTCATCCATCAGCGCCTTCAGAATGAAGGAGCGGGCGAGGGCGCGGCTGGCGTCACGGGCGCCGGGCGCCGAGTCGGCCGCCGCGTTCAAGACGGTTATCCCTTCGCGCAGCCGGCCAGCGCTGACGAGCGCCTTGGCGCCGGCGAAAGAGGCGCGCGCCTCGGACAGCGAGGCGCTCTTGCGCGAAGTCTGCGAGGCGATGTCGTCAAGCAGCCCCTCATAGGCGTCGTCGGCGCGTTGTTCATAATCTTCCGCCAGAATGGCGAGCGCGCGCGCCTGCAAGGGACCGGGATTCTGCGCGATGGATTTCAGCTCTTCTCTTGTAGAAGGGGCGGGCCCATGTCCGGCTTGTGCATTCGCGTCTGCTTGTGCGGCGCCGTCTTCATGGTCGTTCGCGCCGGACTGGGCGAGCGAGTTTTCCAGAATGACGAGCGCCGGGCTGCTTTCGCCGTCGCGGGCGGCTTTGGCGATTTCGTAGAATTCCTTGGCGACAGCAAAGTCGCCATGCTCAAGCGCATTTAGGCCTAGATTTTCCGCGAGCGGCGCGCGCAGGGCCTTCGCCACAGGTTTCAGGGCGGCAAGGTGTTTTTCCTGCATCGGAACGACATTGTCGTCGTCAATCCGCGCCGCCGCCGCATAGGCCATCTCGAAGAACGGACCGCAACTGCGATAGGGGGCGAGGAAGCGGATGGCGCGGGCTTTTGAGCCCGCGGCAAGGTCGGAAAGGCCGCCCGCCATCGCCATATTCGCGTCGCCGCCACGGGCGAGCGGCGTTGCGACGGCGCTTGCTTCCTCGAAGAAGCCGATGTGAATATAAGCGAGGGAAAGCGTTGCGGCGAGATCCTGACGCTCGTCATCGTCAAGCGTCAGTTCGTATTTCTGACGCAGGGTCGTGATGGTGGAAAAATCGATCGCGCCTTCGTCGTCTTCCGGTTCATTGAACAGAGTCGGATCGGCACAGACGGCGGCCTGCTGTTTATGTTCTTCGCGAAGCTCCGCCGGGGTCAGCGGCTCCGGCGCGCCATTGGCTTGGGGTGCGTCAAACGTTTCAGGCGTGTGCGACGCTTGCGTGGCGGAGGTCGCCGGTTGAGGGGCGGGCGCTTCGGTTTCGTTTTCTTCTTGTTCGACGGGGCGTGAATCGTCGATTTTCAGTTGCACCACGCCTTGACTGCGGGCCTCTGCGAGAAGCGCAATCATCCGGTCGCGGGCGGCGCGCATGGATTCCGGCGTCGCCGGTTCGCTGTTTTTCGCCGCCTCAGACAGCTCTGAAGGCGGTTCGGATTGTTCTTCCGCGAGCTGTTCCGGCGCTTCGTTG